>NZ_CBCSJH010000004.1:0-200393 GCF_965139195.1 Bordetella tumbae
GCACGGATTTAGTCCGCGCAGCGGACCGAGGCCCCTGGTCATGGGCCGAGTCCGTGCGATAGGCCCGGCACCACGCCCAGGCACGCGACAGGGACGCCTCCATAGAGACAATCACGAACAGCAAACGCCCACAACACCAACAGCGATAAAAAATGCCCCCACGCTGCCCCTTTGGCTTGCTGCCCCCCAAGGGGGCGTTTTTATCTTGGGACGGCCCGGCGAGACAAAAAAAAGCTCCCGAAGGAGCTTGGAAGAGCCAGACAGGCGCAGCAGTCCTGCCTGGCGGGGGAAAAGGGAGTCTTAGTCGTTGATGTCCACGTCTTTGGTTTCGCGAACAAACAAGGTGCCGATGACCAGCGTCATGACGGCGATGATGATCGGATACCACAAGCCGTCGTAGATGTTGCCTGTCGCAGCCACGATCGCAAAAGCAACCGGGGGCAAGAAGCCGCCGAACCAGCCATTACCGATGTGATACGGCAAGCTCATCGAGGTGTAGCGGATGCGGGTGGGGAACATTTCGACCAGCATGGCGGCAATCGGCCCGTACACCATGGTCACGAAGATCACCAGAATGGTCAGCAGGACTACCACCATGACCTTGTTGATTTGTGCCGGGTCCGCCTTGGCTGGGTAGCCGTGGCTGCGGATCGCGTTGGTCAGGGCGGTTTTCAGCTCGGCAGACTTGGCCTTGAACTCATCCGCAGACATGTTCTTGCCTTCGAAGGAAGGAAACTCGTCATTGCCGATTTTGACCTTGGCTACGGTGCCGGCAGGGGCTGCCTGGTTAGCGTAGTTCACTGAGTTGCCCGCCAGGAACGACTTGACCACGTCGCATGAACTCGTGAATGACGAGGTGCCCACCGGATTGAACTGGAATGAGCAAGTGGCCGGGTCTGCAATCACGGTGACCGGTGCCGATGCCTGAGCTTTTTCGAGCGCTGGGTTGGCAAAGTGCGTCAGGCCCTGAAAGATCGGGAAATAGGTCACGGCAGCGATCAAGCAGCCCGCCATGATGATGGGCTTGCGGCCGATGCGGTCAGACAGCGAGCCGAAGATCAGGAAGAACGGCGTGCCGATCAACAGGGCCAGGGCGATCAGGATGTTGGCGGTGTTGGCGTCGACCTGCAGCGTCTTGGTCAAGAAGAACAAGGCATAGAACTGGCCGGTGTACCACACCACGGCTTGACCGGCAGTCAGGCCCAGCAGTGCGATGATCACGACTTTCAGGTTTTTCCATTGGCCGAAAGACTCGGTCAGAGGCGCTTTGGAGCCGCGGCCTTCTTCTTTCATGCGTTTGAAGGTCGGTGACTCATTGAGCTGCATCCGGATCCACACCGATATGCCCAGCAGCACCACAGAGATCAGGAACGGAATGCGCCAGCCCCAGGCTTTGAAGGACTCTTCGTCCATGATGCCGCGCACGCCCATGATGACCAGCAGGGACAGGAACAAGCCCAGCGTGGCCGTCGTCTGGATCCAGGCGGTGTAGGCGCCGCGACGGCCTTGGGGGGCGTGTTCGGCCACGTAGGTAGCTGCGCCGCCGTATTCGCCGCCCAACGCCAAGCCTTGCAGCAGCCGCAGCACGATCAGAATTGCGGGGGCGGTGATGCCGATGCTGGCATAGCTGGGGAGCACACCCACGAGGAACGTGGACAGGCCCATGATGACGATGGTGACTAGAAAGGTGTACTTACGGCCGACCAGGTCGCCCAGACGGCCAAAGACCAGGGCGCCAAAGGGCCGTACCGCAAAGCCTGCCGCAAAAGCCAGCAAGGCGAAGATGAACGCCGCTGTGGGATTTACCCCTGAGAAGAAGTGGCCCGCAATGATGGCCGCAAGCGACCCATACAGATAAAAGTCGTACCACTCGAATACCGTGCCTAGCGACGACGCGAAGATCACGCGCCGTTCGTCTTTGGTCATCGGGCGCGGGCCCGTGGATGGGCCTGGGCTGGCCATCGATGCTGTGCTCATGATGTCTCCTCGTTTTGGATCGGTGGTGATCCACCGTGCCGGCTCGTGTCCGGTATGTTCCGGTATTCGGGCTAGTAAGAAGGTAGAAAACGAGGCTGACGGGGTTCTGACGGGATACTTACTTGAATCTTAATTTTGAAACAAAACGTGTTTTTTTGGTGTTTTTCCCAGCGTTTTTACCCGATCCGGGTCTGTTCATCAGGGATATCCCTAGACCGGAAAATCAGCGTTTTCCTGCCTACCGTGTAAGGGAAACAACACACGGATGCATGCGCCGGGCAGATCCGAGTGAGCGGTGCCCTCAAGGATTTGCACTTGTGCGTGATGTTTTTGAGAAATCTCACGCACAATGGCCAGCCCGAGGCCGCTGCCTTCAGCTTGGGTCCCCAGCACGCGATAAAAACGGTCAAAGACGCGTTCGCGTTCTTCGGGGGGGATGCCTGGACCGGAGTCCTCGACTTCCAGGATGGCATGTGTGGTGCTGCTGCTGACACGGACGGTGATATGCCCGCCCGATGGGGTATAGCGCAGCGCGTTGTCCACCAGATTATTGAGCAGCTCGGCGAGCAAGATATCGTTGCCGTCGATCATGACTGGCGTGTCTGTGCCTTCAAATCCTAAATCGGTATTGAGCGAGAGCGCTTGGTGCACCCATTGCAAGGTCTGCTCATGCGCGATGGCATTCAGGTCGGCGGGTACCAATTCGACTGAATGGGGGTTTTCGGCGCGCGCCAGTAATAGCAGCTGATTCACGAGGCGAGTGGCGCGTTCCGAGCCCATGATCAGTTGACGCAGACTCGCCTGCATTTCGTCGGGGCTGGCGTCTCGCAGGGCTAACTCGGCCTGAGTACGCAGGCCCGCCAAGGGCGTCTTTAACTGATGCGCGGCGTCAGCGACAAAACGTCGTTGCGCCTGTACGTTCGAGGACAGACGATCCAGCAATTCATTCATGGCGCCGACCAGAGGTGCGATTTCCGACGGGGCAGCGCCCTCGTCGATGGGCGACAGATCGTCGGGGCGGCGAGCTCTCAGGCGCTGTTGCAGGGCGTTGAGAGGAGCGACGCCTCGTGACAGGCCGAACCACACCAGCAGCACCGCGACGGGCAGCACGATGAATTGCGGAATGATGACGCCTTTGATGATGTCATTGGTTAATTCGGTCCGCTTTTCCATGGTTTCGGCGACCACGAGCAGCACGGGCTGAGTTTGCGGGATGTGCAGGTCGACCCAGGTGTAGGCCAGCCGTACGCCGAACCCGCGCAACGTGTCTTCGGCATATAGGACAGTGCCGGGCTGTGGCGGTCCGAGATCGGGGGGCAACGGCAGGCCTTTATCCCCGCCCAGCACCTCGCCGTGACTGCCCTGGGCCAGCCAGAATACGCTGTCGGTCTCACCGGGATGCAGCACGTCGCGCACAGAATCATTGATTTGCAGGACGGCGCGTCCGCCCTGCGCATGTACATGGCGCGACAGAATATGCAGGTTCTGCGCCAGCGCTCGATCGTAAGGGACGTTGGCGATGTTCTGCGCCACCACGTAGGTGATGGCCACGCTCATTGGCCACAGCAGGAACAGGGGAGCCAGCATCCAGTCGAGGATTTCTCCCAGCAACGATCGCTGGGGGGGCGCAAAGCTGGGGCCTTTCGCCCCGCCGCGCATGGCGTCCAGGGCTTCTTGGTTCAGCGACTCGTGCGCAGCTGGCTCAGTGGGTGAGGTGGCTGGCGGCACCTTGGTCCCGTTCAAGGCAATAACCCAGGCCGCGTACCGTGATGATTTTGACTCCGCTAGGCTCGAGTTTTTTACGCAGCCGATGCACATAGACCTCGATGGCGTTGGTGCTGACCTCTTCGCCCCATTCGCACAGGTGGTCGACGAGCTGGGTTTTGCTGACCATGCGGCCACTGCGGGTCAGCAAGATCTCCAGCAGGCTGACTTCGCGTGCGGATAAATCCAATGTCTGCTCATCGACCAGTGCGACACGCCCCGTCTGGTCAAACACCAGGCGGCCATGGCGCAATAATGTGGCTCCGCCGCCAGCACCGCGCCGTGTCAGGGCGCGCACACGGGCCTCCAGCTCGGATAGGGCGAACGGTTTGGCCATGTAATCGTCAGCGCCCAGATCCAGCCCTTTGACGCGTTGCTCGACACTATCGGCCGCTGTCAGGATCAGGACCGGCATCGCCGAGTTGCGCGCACGCAACCTGCGCAGGACCTCGAGTCCGGTGAGTTGAGGGAGTCCCAGGTCTAAAATGAGCAGGTCAAAAGGCTGGGCGGCGAGGGCGGAGTCGGCGGCGGCGCCGTCACTGACGGCGTCAACGGCGTAACCATTGTGGCGCAATGAGCGGGACAGGCCATCGGCCAGGATGCTGTCGTCTTCGGCGATAAGGATGCGCATGCAGTGAAAGCGGGGCAAAAGCCGTTAAGGGCGCGCGACACCGGGTGGTGTTCGTGCGCAGGCATTCTGGCACAGCATCGGCTGATTGCCCATCCTGGGAATCCCTGGAAAAATATGGCACACTGGATTTATATACAGTACAATCGAATGCAATAATCGCCGCTTCGACGTGCAGCGCTTTGCCGCACGTTAAACCTCACAGCGTCAACATCATTTAGCCACGGGAAACCACATGGACGACAAAACCAGCAAAGCAGCCGCCTCGGAAAAGGCCAAGGCGCTGGCCGCCGCGCTTTCGCAAATCGAAAAGCAGTTTGGCAAGGGCTCGATCATGCGTTACGGCGATAACGAAGTCGAACACGACATCCAGGTCGTGTCGACGGGCTCGCTGGGGCTTGATATCGCGTTGGGCGTGGGTGGCTTGCCGCGTGGGCGCGTGATCGAGATCTACGGCCCTGAATCGTCGGGCAAGACCACGCTCACGCTGCAGGTCATCGCAGAAATGCAAAAAATCGGCGGCACCTGCGCATTCGTCGACGCAGAACACGCACTCGACGTGCAGTACGCCTCGAAACTGGGCGTCAACCTCACCGATCTGCTGATTTCGCAGCCCGATACCGGCGAGCAGGCCCTGGAAATCACAGACGCGCTGGTGCGTTCGGGTTCGGTGGATCTGATCGTGATCGACTCGGTCGCCGCGTTGGTGCCCAAGGCCGAAATCGAAGGTGAAATGGGCGATTCGCTGCCCGGTCTGCAGGCTCGCCTGATGAGCCAGGCGCTGCGCAAGCTGACCGCTACCATCAAGCGCACCAACTGCATGGTCATCTTCATCAACCAGATCCGGATGAAGATCGGCGTCATGTTCGGCAACCCGGAAACGACTACCGGCGGTAACGCCCTCAAGTTCTATTCCTCTGTGCGCCTGGACATCCGCCGCATCGGCTCCATCAAAAAAGCCGAAGAAGTCGTCGGTAACGAAACGCGCGTCAAAGTCGTTAAAAACAAGGTCTCGCCTCCATTCAAGCAGGCCGAGTTCGACATCATGTATGGCGCCGGCATCTCGCGCGAGGGCGAAATCATCGACCTGGGCGTGCAAGCGGGCGTGGTCGACAAATCCGGCGCCTGGTACAGCTACAACGGCACCCGCATTGGTCAGGGCAAGGACAATGTCCGTGAATACCTGAAAGAGCGTCCCCAACTCGCCATCGAGATCGAGAACAAGGTGCGTGAAAACCAAGGCATCGTCAGCCGTGCTGCGACATTCCCGGCTAGTGAGGCCGAGACTACCGACGCAGAATGATTCGTCAGCGGGGTTCTTCGTGGCCACGTCGCGGCTCGTCTTCACGCGAGCCTGACGACGGAGGATTTGAGACGATGAACCGCTCTCGTGCGGACAGCGGTGGCGAAAATCGCCGAGTGCTGTCTGCACAAGAAGACGATTTCGAAACCCAAGGCAAACTCCCGGCTCGGGATAATGATTTCGAGACATTGAGCAAGCCCAAACCGCGTGGACCTAGCCTAAAGGCCCGCGCGGTGGGTTATCTGTCGCGTCGCGAATACGCGCGCAATGAGTTGGCGCGCAAGCTCCAGCCTTATGCCGAAGACGCTTCCGACATCGAGCCGGTGCTCGATGCACTGGAAAAAGAGGGCTGGTTATCTACCGAGCGATTTGCGCAGAGCCTGGTGCATCGTCGTGCCGGGCGGCAGGGCACGGCACGCATTGTGCAGGAATTGCGTCAGCACGGCGTAGCCGAGGATCAGGTCGCGCAACTGCGCGATGACCTGCGCGCCACCGAATATCAGCGTGCGCTCGAGGTTTGGCGCAAGCGTTTTTCCGCCAAACCCGTCGATCGTAACGAGTACGCCAAACAGGCCCGCTTTCTGGCTGGCCGAGGGTTCGCTCATGATGTGATTCGGCGTCTATTGGGCGACGAGCGTGACGATGATTGATCAAGAGCGGCTCAGTTTTTCTTGACCTAAGGCCCCAAAAATCGGTGAGGCATTCATACGTTCTTATCCCAAGCTACCGGCAAAACGCCGTGCGTAGTCTTCACGTTTGAATGCCTCGATCACGAAGTCGATGAAGACTCGCGTCTTGCTCGGGAGCAGGTCGCGACTCGCATAGTAGAGCGAGATTGCGCCCGCATCGGCCCACCAGCGCGGCAAAACTCGCACAAGCTCCCCCGACTCCAATCCTGCTAGAACATCAGGGACGGCCAGCATGGCGACCCCCAAGCCTAGCTGCACCGACTCCCTCAGCGCGGCAGGGTCGTTGACCACTAAAGTTTCGCGCATCAATGCGGCAACCTGATCACCTTGCGCGTCGCGCATGTTCCAGGTACGGATGCGGCCCGACTTAAGTGAACGCATGACGATTCCATCCAGCTCAATCAGCCCGGATGGGTCAACCGGTGCTGTGCGCCGGGCCAGATAGGCAGGAGATGCGACGGCGATGATATGCGCTGGTGCCAATGTCCGGGCGACCATGCCGGGCGCGAGCTCGAAGCCACCACCAATAGCGGCGTCGTAGCCTTCGGCGATCAGGTCCACCGCGCGGTTCTCGAAATGCCACTCGGGCTTGATACGAGGGTAGCGCTGCAAGAAGTCCGGCAGTAGCGGCAAAATGTGGCTCATCCCGATGGTTGGCGGCAGGCTGATCTTGAGCACACCCGCAGGCTGTCCGTCGTCTGCCGATACTGAGGCAATGGCGTTTTGCAAAGACTCCAGATTGCCGCCGATCGCGCTCAGGAACGCCTCACCCGCCTCGGTCAGCGTCAGTTTGCGGGTTGAACGATGGAATAGCCGTACTTTTAGGTTGCGCTCCAGCATGGCCACGTTCCGGCTTACTGCTGCCGGAGTTAGCGCCAACCGCCGCGCCGCAGCCGAAAAGCTACCGCTCTCGGCACTGCGCACGAATGACTCCAAGTTGGCCAAGGTTTCCATTCGTGGATATTAAACTAATGCTTGAAGATGATTCAAGCTATATAGCACTAATCAAGAGGAAATAAGTGGGCGAAAGTGGCCCTACTTGTAGGGTCTAGGGTAAAGAGCGTTCTGCGCCGCTCTTGGAACAGGAGAAGATGCCGTGCCGAAAATTATTCAGATGCAGTCCCCCGGCGGTCCGGCCGTCCTGCAGATCATCCCCAGTGATCTGCGGGCGCTACGTGCTGGGGAGGTTCAGATCACCCAAGACGCGATTGGTCTCAATTTTGTCGATACCATGATACGGAGGGGGCAGTATCCAATGACGATGCCGGCGGTCCCTGGTTTCGAAGCAGCGGGGACAGTCACCGCGATAGGACCCGACGTGAGTGGGATGTCGGTCGGCGACCGTGTCGCCTACTTCTTCGCCGAGGGGGCATACGCTACCGAGAGGGTGATTTCAACGGCACCGTTGGTCCACCTGCCTAGCGACATCACCAATGAGGTCGCAGCGACTTTTTTGGCCAAGGGCGGAACGGCCTGGATGGGGCTTCGTGGCCTCTATGATCTCAAATCGACTGATGTGGCGCTGGTGCTCGGCGCATCAGGAAGCGTGGGCTCAATTCTTTCCCGTTGGGCAAAATCGCTCGGCGCGACGGTCATTGGTATAGCTGGGTCTCCGAACAAGCTCTCCAAGGTAACCGCTGGCAGCACCTACGCGTTCCACTCGCAAGATCCCGACATCGCGGCGAATATCCGCGCGATCGCGCCGGATGGGGTGGATGTGGTTTACGATTTCGTAGGGCAGGCGATGTTTGATTTGGGCGCTGCAAGCGTCCGCGATGGCGGTGTCATAGCAGCTATCGGCTATGCGTCGGGCCAAGCATCGACAAACCGACCAGATTTCGCTCGACGAGCCATCGCAGTTCGAAGTGGCGGTTCCCCTCAATATGTGCGTGGCCAGGCGGTCGGCATTGCGACCAACGAGCTATGGGCCGCAGTGCGTTCCGGCATTTTCGACGACCTCAAAACCGCTCGCTATCGGTTCGATGAGATTACGCGTGCACACGACGACATGGACAGTCGACGCTTGACCGGGCTGCCGGTTCTGATCACGTAGGCCAGGCATTAAATCATTGCTTGAAGATGATCCAAGTCATTTGATACTAATCAACAAGCAATAAAAGCGCGAAAGTCACTCCACCGAATCCTCGGCATTTAAACGGAGTGACCCATGAACGACATAACTTCTACCCAATCGCTTCCGCTGGTCGGCAAGACGGCCTTCGTCACCGGTGGTTCTCGCTCAATCGGAGCGGCCATCGCTAAGCAACTCGCTGCCGACGGCGCCCAAGTCGCCTTCACCTACCGCGGCTCGCCTGACGCGGCCAAGCAAACAATCGCGGACATCGAGTCGGCCGGCGGCCGCGCGCTGGCCATCGTAGCCGATGCTGCGGATCCGGACGCCGTGCGCGCGGCTATCACCAAGACGGTCGAGACATTTGGTGGCCTGGACATTCTGGTGAACAACGCCGGAATCGCGTCGGCGAGCCCGATCGACCAGATTACATTCGAGGACTATCAGTCGATGCTCGCGGTCAACGTCACGGGCGTTTTCGTTGCCACGCAGGAAGCCATACGCCACATGAAGGAAGGTGGCCGAATCGTGCACATCGGAAGTTCGGCGACGAAGTATGCCGGCGTGCCCGGTCTCTCGGTGTATGGACTGACAAAGGGAGCCATCACTGGCTTCAACCGCAGCTTGGCATACGACCTGGGTTCGCGTGGCATCACCGTCAACACCGTGCACCCCGGGCCCGTAGACACGGACATGAATCCGGTCGATAGCGAGTGGGCCAAGTTGCTCATCCCCGGTATCGCGGTGGGCCGTTACGGCAAGCCGAATGAAATCGCCAGCGTCGTGGCGTTTCTCGCCAGTCCACAGGCCTCCTATGTCACGGGCGCCGACATCCTGGTCGACGGCGGTTTCACGTCTTGAGCGTCTCTGGAGTGGGCTCGTTGGCCCGCTCCACACGACTGCAAAGCCGATCTTCGTCATCAGACATAACTTCATCTTCGGTCGAGGACATTCATCATGAACACGCCGCTTCCTTCCATCGGCATCATCGGTGCGGGTCATATCGGCGCGGCATTCGCGCGCGCGCTGGCACGCTGCAGTATCCCGGCCGTCCTGTCGAACAGCCGCGGGCCGGAGAGTCTGCAAGCGCTGGTACAGAGCATTGGTCTCAGCATACGCGCCGGCACACGAGAGGAAGCGGCCGCGCAGGCCATCGTGTTGGTCGCGGTGAACTGGTCGAAGTTGCCAGGTGCCCTGGCCGGGCTGCCGGATTTCGAGGGGCGCATTGTTATCGATGCTAATAATCCGATCGAGGCACCGCTGTTCAAGCCCATCGACCTTCATGGCCGCACATCGAGCCAGTCATTCGCCGATCTGGTACCGGGCGCGCGCGTTGTGAAGGCGTTCAATCATCTACGTCCCCAACTGCTCTTCGCCGATCCAGCGGAGCGCGGAGGGCGACGCGTTCTGTTCTTTGCTGGCGACGATGCCCATGCCAAGGCGCAGGTCAGTGCGTTGATCGATCAGTTGGGCTTCGCGGGTATCGATCTTGGCACGCTGGCCGTGGGTGGACGCATGACGCAGTTCCCAGGTGGGCCGCTGCCCTCGCTAGAACTGGTGCAGTTTGGTTGACAACCGCGCCCCAATCCTTGGGGCAGCAAGCCGAAGGCGCAGCGTGGGGGTATTATTTTTTGATCCATTCAGACTTTCACTGACCGTATCCCATCCAGGGTTTTAAAGCACGTCTCTCGTGCGATTGCCAGGAAATCATTAATGTAAGGCGCGTCGATGTCCTCGGTGCGTACGGCTGCGTACAACGTACGCCATACTCCTTGCGGACCCAGGTGGCACAACCGCAGCCAGCCTTGATGCAAATATTCTGTCAGTGCCCAATTAGGCAGTGCAGTCACTCCGCGGTTGCTGGCGACGAGTTGCACAATGATGGGGGTCAGTTCTGCCTTGCGTACCGCGGCCGGCTCCACGTCGGCGGGATCCAGAAATGTCGTAAAGACATCCAGCCGTTGCCGATCCACAGGATAAGTGATGAGGATCTGATCAGCCAATTGTTCGGGCGCGATATGTTTGCTGGCAGCCAAAGGATGCGACTCGGATACAGCCAATACCAGCTCGTATTTGAATAAGGGCAGGTATTCCACCGCTTCGAGTTGCTGTGGATCCGAGGTAATCACCAGATCCAGATCCCCCCGTACCAGCGCGGGCAGGGGGGCAAACGAAAACGCGGCCGACAGATCCAGCGCGACATCCGGCCATTGGCCTCGAAATGCGTCCATGCTCGGCATGAGCCATTGAAAACATGAATGGCAATCGATCGCCAGATGCAGCCGCCCCGTGCGGCCCGCCGCCAGCCGCTGCAACTCCCGTTCGGTGGCTCGGATTTGCGGCAAGACTTCATCGGCCAGCGCCAGCACCCGCAGCCCCGCTGTTGTCAGGCGAGCCGGGCGGGTACGGCGATTGAGCAAAGGGGTACCCAGACGGGTTTCCAGATCCCGCAGTTGATGAGATAGCGCCGACTGCGTCAGGTGCAGTCGATCGGCGGCTTCTTGCAGACTGCCTCCGTCGCGGATCGCCGAGAGGGTTTCTAGATGACGGATTTCGAGCATGGATCAGGCGTATCAGGGGAGGGTGGATAAAAAATATGAGCGTAGCGAGGTTGCGGATGGACCAACATGAATCACACTCAATTTATTTATATGAGAAATTTTCAATAAATGTATGTTGAGATTGATTTTGACGCAAATTAAGTTAAAGGCAGAATAGCATCAGAGTTGAATGAAATTTGTTGAATCGGATATTTATATGACCATAATTCATAATTTGGGCTTTCCCCGTATTGGCGCGCAGCGTGAGCTCAAGCGCGCGGTCGAGGCCTATTGGGCAGGCAAGCAGGCCGCAGGGGATCTAGCGCAAACAGGCCGCGAGCTGCGTGCCGCGCATTGGCAGCGCCAGGCGTCGACGGGCGTTCAATTCGTGCCGGTAGGCGATTTCGCGTGGTATGACCATGTCCTGGAATGGACCACGCTGCTGGGCGCGGTGCCGGCGCGTTTTGGCCAGGCCGATGATCAGCCTGTGACGCTGGATACGCTGTTTCGCATGGGGCGCGGGCGCGCGCCATCGGGCACGCCTACCGCGGCCTGCGAAATGACCAAATGGTTCGATACCAACTATCACTACATCGTGCCGGAACTGGTTCCCGGCCAGACATTCCGCATCGCGCGTGAGTATCTATTCGATCAGGTCAAGGAAGCTCAAGCCCTCGGCCATCAAGTCAAGCCCGTCATTCCGGGCCCATTGACCTGGCTGTGGCTGGGCAAGGGCGATGCGTTTACCGATGGGACCGGAGACGCTGCCAAACTGCAATTGCTGGACGCGCTGCTGCCGGTCTATGCCGAGGTATTGGCGCGCCTGGCACAGCAGGGCGTGCAATGGGTGCAAATCGACGAGCCGATTCTTGTGCTGGATCTGCCGCAAGCCTGGCGTGACGCCTATCGCACGGTGTATGCGCGTCTGGCGCAGGCGCCTGTCCAACTGTTGCTGGCGACCTATTTTGGCGGTCTGCAGGACAATCAGGAAACTGCTTTGGCGTTGCCCGTTGCCGGCTTGCATATCGATCTGGTGCGCGCGCCTGATCAGTTGCAGTCCATCGCTGCCGCGCTGCGTCCAGACCAGGTGCTGTCTGCCGGCGTGATCGACGGCCGCAACATCTGGCGCACCGATTTGGATGCCGCGCTGGCCGCGTTGGCGCCGGTTCGCCAACAATTGGGGGATCGCCTGTGGCTGGCGCCGTCGTGTTCTTTGCTGCACGTACCGGTGGACTTGGCAAATGAAACAGATCTGGATGCCGAACTAAAAAGCTGGCTATCCTTTGCCGCGCAAAAGCTCGACGAGCTGAGTCTGCTCGGCCGGGCATTGGATCATGCCGAGACGGCTGAAGTCAGCTCGGCCTTGGCAACCCAGCGCGCCGCGCTCAAGGCACGCAGTGAATCGCCCCGCATTCACAATCCCGCTGTCATTCGCCGCATGACTGACGCCACCAAAGTCACCCGTGACCGTGCGCCGTTTGCAGACCGTATTGCACAGCAACAGCAGTTGCTGAAACTGCCCGCATTTCCGACGACCACTATTGGTTCGTTCCCGCAGACGGCCGAAATCCGCGCCTTGCGTCGTGACTGGAAGTCCGGCGTGCTGAGCGATGCCGCCTACGAGGCAGCGATCCGCAAGGAAATCGAGGCCGTCATCCGCTTTCAGGAAAAAATCGGCCTGGACGTGCTGGTGCACGGCGAGCCTGAGCGTAACGACATGGTCGAATATTTTGGCGAGCTGCTGGCCGGGTTTGCCTTTACCCGCAACGGTTGGGTGCAGAGCTATGGCTCGCGTTGCGTCAAGCCGCCGATCATTTTCGGTGACGTCGCTCGTCCTGCGCCGATGACCGTCGGCTGGTCCTCGTACGCGCAGTCGCTGACCGACAAACCCGTCAAGGGCATGCTGACCGGCCCGGTGACGATTCTGCAATGGTCGTTTGTGCGCGATGACCAACCTCGTGAGCAGACCTGCCGCCAGTTGGCGCTGGCGCTGCGCGACGAGGTCGTTGATCTCGAGGCGGCCGGCGTGCGAGTCATCCAGATCGACGAACCCGCCATCCGCGAGGGGCTACCGCTGCGTCGCGGCGACTGGCAGGCCTATCTGGATTGGGCGGTGGATTGCTTCCGCCTGTCGACTGCCGGCGTGGCAGCGGACACGCAGATTCACACTCACATGTGCTATGCCGAGTTCAATGACATCATCGAATCCATCGCCGCGATGGATGCCGACGTCATCACCATTGAGACCTCGCGGTCGAATATGGAGCTGCTGAAAGCCTTCGAGGATTTCCGTTATCCGAACGATATCGGCCCGGGTGTGTACGACATTCACTCGCCCAACGTGCCGGACGTGGACTGGATGGTCGGCCTGATGCGCAAGGCGGCGTCGCGCCTGCCGAGCGAGCGCCTTTGGGTCAATCCCGATTGCGGCCTGAAGACCCGCGCATGGCCGGAAACCGAGGCCGCGCTGGTGGGAATGGTTGAGGCGGCCCGCGCGCTGCGTGCGGCCTGATCCGTCCCGCTTTACACCCAGGAGGCCGGTAGCCCGGCCGCCCCTGGGAGCGTGGTGGGCGGGGGAGAGGGGAAGCGGCGTTTCCTCGAGCCCTGCGTTATACTTCCCTGGATTTGCTGCTTTGCGTCAAAGACTTTGAAGTGCAGGCCCCTTAATGCCCTTGCCACCGTCGACAGTTCCTCGCCATCCTTTGCACACGCGTTCCATACGCGTGCAGTCCTACGGGCGCGAGGATGGTTTGTGGGATATCGAAGCTGAGCTCATTGACTTCAAGTCCTATGATTTCCCCAAGAGCAACGGGGAATTTTTCAAAGCAGGCCGCCATATTCACCACATGCATCTGCGCATCACCATCGATGACGCGTTTACCATAGTGGCAGCCCAGGCGGCTTATGACGCGGCACCCTACGAACAGCACTGCATGGACATCGACGCCGCCTATGCGGGCTTGGTGGGCATGAACCTGCTCAAAGGGTTTCGGCGCCAGGTCAAGGAGCGCTTTGGTCGTACGGCAGGCTGTACGCACATGACCGAGCTTTCGCAGGTGCTGCCCACCGCGGCAGTCCAATCCATGGCCAACCGGCGGCGCCAGAACAGCAATCCGGATATCCGCCCATTTCAGCTGGATGGCTGTCATGCCTTGCGCACTGACGGCCCGGTGGTGCTTGAGCATTATCCCAAGTGGTACACCGGGGATAGCGCTGAGGCGTCAGCGGGCGCAAATTCCGATTCTCCCTCTTTTTCTCATTCGTCCTGACAGGTAACACATGAAAATCCACGAGTATCAAGGCAAGGAACTGCTAAAGCAATTTGGCGTGCCTGTGCCGCGCGGGATCCCCGCATTTTCCGTCGACGAGGCTGTGGCTGCCGCTGAAAAGCTGGGCGGACCGGTATGGGTCGTCAAGGCACAGATCCATGCTGGTGGCCGTGGCAAGGGCGGCGGCGTGAAGCTCGCCCGTTCGATTGACGACGTGCGCAAGCTGGCCGGCGAGATCCTGGGCATGCAATTGGTCACGCACCAGACCGGTCCGGAAGGCCAAAAGGTCAATCGCCTGTACATCGAAGACGGCGCCGACATTCAAAAGGAATACTACGTGTCGCTGGTCACTGACCGTGCCACGCAGAAAGTCGCCATCATCGCTTCCAGCGAAGGCGGCATGGACATCGAGGAAGTCGCTCACTCGACGCCCGAAAAAATCATTACTGAATACATCGACCCGCAAACCGGTCTGTCGCTCGAGCAAGCCAAGCAGGTCGCCCAGGCCATCGGCTTGACCGACGGCTCGGCCGACCAAGCCGCCGACGTGTTCCAGAAGCTCTACAAGTGCTACATGGACACCGACGCGTCGCTGGTCGAAATCAACCCGTTGAACCGTGACAGCAAGGGCAACATCATCGCCCTGGACGCCAAGTTCAACTTCGACCCGAACGCCTTGTTCCGTCACCCGGAAATCGTCGCCTACCGCGACCTGGACGAAGAAGATCCCGCAGAAGTCGAAGCCAGCAAGTTCGACCTGGCCTACATCCAGCTCGACGGCAACATCGGCTGCCTGGTCAATGGTGCTGGCCTGGCCATGGCGACCATGGACACCATCAAGCTGTTTGGCGGTGAGCCGGCCAACTTCCTGGACGTTGGCGGCGGCGCGACCGCTGAAAAGGTCACCGAAGCCTTCAAGATCATGCTCAAGAACAAGGGCGTGCAGGCCATTCTGGTCAACATCTTCGGCGGTATCATGCGCTGCGACGTCATCGCCGAAGGCGTGATCGCTGCTTGCAAGGCCGTCAACCTCAACGTACCGCTGGTCGTCCGCATGAAGGGCACCAACGAAGAACTGGGCAAGAAAATGCTGGCCGACTCGGGGCTGCCCATCATCAGCGCCGACACCATGGCCGAAGCGGCCACCCGCGTCGTAGCCGCCGTTAAATAAATTGCCAAGGATTCACAAATGTCGATTCTGATCAACAAGGACACCAAAGTCATCACCCAGGGCATCACGGGCAAGACGGGCCAGTTCCACACCCGTATGTGCCGTGAATACGCCAATGGCAAAGCCGCCTTCGTGGCCGGCGTCAACCCCAAGCGTGCCGGCGAGGACTTCGAAGGCGTGCCCATTTTCGGTAGCGTGAAAGACGCCAAGAGCGAAACCGGCGCCACCGTTTCGGTCATCTACGTGCCGCCCGCCGGCGCTGCCGCCGCCATCTGGGAAGCCGTCGAGGCCGAACTGGATCTGGTCATCTGCATCACCGAAGGCATCCCGGTCCGTGACATGCTGGAAGTCAAAAACCGCATGAAGGCCATGAACAGCAAGACCCTGCTGTTGGGCCCGAACTGCCCCGGCCTGATCACCCCCGATGAAATCAAGATCGGCATCATGCCCGGTCACATTCACCGCAAGGGCCGCATCGGTATCGTCAGCCGCTCCGGCACGCTGACGTACGAAGCTGTCGGTCAAGTCACCGAACTGGGCTTGGGCCAATCCAGCGCCGTCGGTATCGGTGGCGACCCCATCAACGGCCTGAAGCACGTCGATGTGCTCAAGCTGTTCAACGACGATCCCGATACCGACGCCGTCATCATGATCGGTGAAATCGGTGGTCCGGACGAAGTCAACGCCGCACAATGGGCGAAAGACAACATGAAGAAACCCGTGGTCGGCTTCATCGCCGGCGTCACGGCGCCTCCGGGAAAACGCATGGGCCACGCCGGTGCGTTGATCTCGGGCGGTGCCGACACGGCGGATGCCAAACTCGAAGTCATGGAAGCATGCGGTATCCGTACCACGCGCAACCCCTCCGAGATGGGCAAACTGCTGAAGTCCGTGCTGTAACAGCCTGACGTTTCGCAGTGTAAAAAGCCCGCCTGGTTTGGCGGGCTTTTTACCGTCGGGGCGTCGATGGTGTTGTCGCACCCGTTTTGCAAAATATAATAACGAGCCGGTATTACGCGTACACCCCTATAAAAATCGTCAGGCGCCAAGAGCGCTCGGCATCCGGCAACGGCCACTCCCCAGCTCGCAACTACCAAGATGGCCGCGACCCGTACGCAACAAACAAAAGCATCAACTCACACCTAGGGGATCGCTAGGAAAGAGAGGAATGGAACTTACATCAGCAGCATTTTGGATTGCCCTACTACAGATTATTTGGGTCAACATCCTGTTATCCGGCGATAACGCCGTAGTGATTGCACTCGCCGCGCGCTCACTGCCCGCAGAGCAGCAAAAAAAGGCGATCACGATCGGTTCAGCGGCCGCGATCATCATGCGTATCGTGTTGACGCTGGTTGCCGCCAAGCTCCTGTTGCTGCCGTGGCTCAAGCTCATCGGCGCACTGTTGTTGGTCTATATCGGTGTGACACTCCTGTTGCCCGAGGGCGACGAGGACGGTGATGGCAAGCAGCATGGCACCTTGCTGTCGGCGATTCGCACCATCATGATTGCCGACTTGGTGATGAGCCTGGACAACGTCGTGGCGGTTGCCGCCGCTGCAATGGGCGATACCACCCTGCTGGTCGTAGGGTTGGCCATCAGCATCCCGTTGGTTATCTTTGGTAGCACCTTGTTATTGAAGGTGATTGAGCGTTTCCCGTTGATCGTCTGGGTCGGAGCGGCACTGCTCGGCTTCATTGCTGGCGAGCTGTTGGTAGGCGACCCTGCCTTGCACGATTCCGTGATCCGTATTGACAGCGCCTTGGGCCTGACTGAGCATCAGTTGGCATTGATCTCCGGTGTCGTGGGTGCAGCCCTGGTTTTGCTGATTGGGAAAATTTTACTTTCTCGACGCCAGGTACTGACACAAAGCTGAACTACAATACGCGTTTTGGCACGACGACTGCCGCGTTTTGACGCGGCAGTTTTTTGCCGCCGGGCCGCTTCAAGGCAAATGCTCCCGTGGGGGGTAGCAAGCCGAAGGTGCGGCGTGGGGGCTTTTTTCCCGCCAAGTCATCACAGGCAACGAGTCCCAAGCACAGGGACCAAGCCGCAGGCGCATCGGGGAAGGTGTCGACGTGGGGCTGGTAACGTCCGATTCATGATCAGCCGTTGCCATCCAAATTGTCATTCCGAGGGGGATCGCAAGTGTTAGAGTTTCTACAAACAATAAGCTGGGCTGCAGTATTCCAAATCATTCTTATCGACATCCTGTTGGGTGGCGATAATGCCGTCGTGATTGCGCTGGCTTGCCGCAATCTGGCGCCCAAACAACGCATGCAGGGGATTTTGTGGGGTACGGCCGGTGCAATCATCCTGCGCGTCGTGCTCATCGCATTCGCCCTGACGCTTCTGGCCATCCCCTTCCTCAAGGTCGTGGGCGGTCTGCTTCTGGTCTGGATCGGCGTCAAACTCCTCATTCCCGAGGACGACGGACACGACAACATCAAGGGCAGCACCTCTATTGCCGCTGCCGTGAAAACCATCATCGTGGCCGACTTTGTCATGAGCCTCGATAACGTCATCGCCATTGCCGGCGCCGCGCAGAACGCGCACGAAGGCCACCAAATTGGTCTGGTGGTATTTGGCCTGGTCGTCAGTGTGCCTATCATCATCTGGGGCAGCACCCTCGTGCTCAAGCTGATTGACCGCTATCCTTTGGTCATTACATTGGGCGCCGCATTGCTGGGCTGGATCGCTGGCGGCATGGTAGTTACCGACGTTGTTGTCGAAAATCAATTCGGCCCTCAGCCTACTGCGGTTAAAATCGCTGCAGAAGTCATCGGCGCATTGATTGTTGTGGGTCTTGGGCGGTGGCTTGCTAGCCGTAAAACTGCCTCCAAGGAATCTACTCATGAGTCTGCGTAAAAGCGACAACCCCGAATCCGGCCTGAGCCTGCTGCAAGGCCTGGCAATACTGGCCATCATCGGGGTGATCGCCACGGTGATCTTTTCCAGCCTGGGCAATTAACCTGCCCGTGTCTGCACCGCAACGCCTCGTTATCGCGACCCGCGCCAGCCGGCTTGCCCTGTGGCAAGCCGAGCATGTGCGCGATCGGTTGCGCGCTGTCTACCCCAATTGTTCCGTCGAATTGCTGACGCTGACCACACGGGGCGACCAGATACTGGATCGCACCTTGTCCAAAGTCGGCGGCAAAGGGCTCTTTGTCAAAGAGCTCGAAACGGCCTTGCTCGATGGGCGGGCCGATTTGGCGGTTCATTCACTCAAAGACGTCCCGGTCGACTTGCAGGCGCCATTCGAATTGTGCGCTGTGCTCGAGCGAGCCGACCCTCGCGACGCTTTTGTTTCCAATGACTATGCGACCTTGGCCGACCTGCCGGCTGGGGCCGTCGTTGGCACCTCCAGCCTGCGGCGGGAGTCGCAGATCCGGCAACGCTATCCTCATCTGCAGATCAAGCCGTTGCGTGGCAATCTGGATACCCGCCTGGGCAAACTCGATCAGGGCGATTACGCCGCGATCGTGCTGGCTGCGGCCGGTCTGCAACGCCTGGATCTGGGTCACCGCATCCGCAGCCTGCTGGATCCTGTCGACAGCCTGCCGGCAGCCGGGCAGGGCGCGCTAGGCATTGAAATCCGCGACGATCGTGATGATCTGCGTGCCTGGCTGGCTCCTCTCGTGTGCGCGCGCACCACGGCTTGCGTGTTGGCCGAGCGTGCTGTCTCACGGACGCTGGGCGGTTCATGCCAAGTCCCTCTGGCGGCGTATGCCGTACTCGACGGCGATAACGTCGAGCTTCGAGCATTGGTGGCCTCTCCCGATGGCAAACAAGTGATTCATTTCCAACAGACCGGGCCAGTGGCGCAGGCCGAGCAGATCGGCGAAGCCGTCGCTCAGGCCTTGCTCTCCAAGGGCGCGGCCGCCATTCTGGCTGCCTTGCAAGACACGTCTGCCGTCTGAGGCTGGCTCATGCCAGTTTGTTGTGAGGTACGTCCGGATTCAAGGCTGAGCTTGGCAGCAGCGTATAGCTGCTGGAGCCAGCTTCCGGGATACATACAGGGGTGTCTATGTCGCGTATCGCCATTCTGACTCGCCCTGCCGGCCGTAACGACGCGTTGGCGCAGGCGCTCGGCGCTGCCGGTTGGCAGGCGCTGGACCTGCCTGCCCTGGAACTGCGCTCCTTGCCGGTTACCGCGACAGATCTGCCTTTGCCGCAAGACTTCGATCTAGTCATCTTTGTCAGCGGCCATGCGGCGCGGACGTATTTGAAGCAACTGCGGGACTTGGCGGGGCAGACCGACTGGCCCGCTGCCGTCGCAGCCGCAACGGTGGGACCGGCGAGCGCGCGTGCGTTGCGCGAAACGCCAGGTTTTTGCGCCAATACAACAGTATTCTGTCCGCCGCCCGATGCGTCTACCCATGATTCTGAAGCCCTGTGGCAGGTCTTGCGTGCGCAAGACCGCCTGCCCAACAGGGTGTTATTGGTACGCGGCACCCAGGGCCGGGATTGGCTGGCCGATCAACTGGAGGCCATGGGGACGCGGGTACGGCGGCATGCCGCTTATGAACGCCAGCCGGCCAACTGGCCGTCGTCTGCGGTCGAGCAACTGCGAAAATGGGCGCAAAAGAGGGAAAAAGCGACGTGGCTGCTGACGAGCGGCGAAGGACTGACCGCCGTCCAATCCCATATCGATGAGACTGGTCTCGCCGATTGGTGGTACGCCTGCGACTTTATCGTGACCCATCCCACACTGGCGCGGCGGCTGCAGCAAGGCCTCGCTGGCAAGGTCACGGACGCAATGGTAAAAATCTGCTTGCCGGCCGATGATGCGATCCTCGCGGCCTTTGTTGCGGCTTGAATCGAAGTTTTGGCATTTCACCGAATACAATCGCGTCATGACAGACCAGACACCTGACACTGCACCTGCCGTCAATTCGGCAGTTCCGGGCGCAGCTTCGCCCACCAAACCGGCATCCGCCCCGGTTAAAAAGTCGTCCCGTGGGGCAGGCTTATTGGGCGCGGCGCTGATTATCGTGCTCCTAGTGGCCGTCGGCCTGGGGTGGGCGCTATGGCTGCAGCGCAAGCAAGCCGACGCGGCCGGCCGTGAAATAGCGACTCGTTTGGCCACATTGGAAGACGCCGTCGCGCAAGGCCGCAAAGACGCGCGCGAAGCCTTGACCCTCATTCAAGGGCAAAGTGGCCAGGTACGCAGCCTGGAAGCACAAGCCCAAGAAGCCAAGACCCGCTACAACGATTTGCAGCAAGCCTGGGAAACCTTCAGCGGCGGTGCGACAGACGAGATCCTCGCCAACGACGTCGAGCGCCTCTTGGTGCTGGCGAATCAGCAATTGCGCTTGGCAGGCAATGTCAACAACGCCATCGTCGCGCTGGAAACAGCGCAGACACGCCTGGCACAGGCGGCTCGTCCGCTTTTCGCCGGTCTGCAACAAAGCATCAACGGCGATATCGATCGCCTCAGGGCCGTTGCGACCGTCGATATTCCAGCGCAAACCGCGCGCATCGATCGTTTGGCGGGCCTGATTTCCAAGGCGCCTTTGCTAGTCCCCGATGCCGCAGCCCCTGGTGCCTCGAGTGATACGCAACCCAAACCGGCGACCGCGCCGATCCAGTCTCAGGCCGATGATCCTCGCCATCAATTGCCCGCAGATGCCGCGTGGTGGGAGCGTTGGCGTGCCGAGATCGCATCCTGGCCAGGCCGGGCCGGCAGCACCTTGACGCATGAGCTCGGTGACCTGATCAGCGTGCAGCGCGTCGATCAGCCGGCTGCATTGTTGCTGTCCTCCGAGCAAGCCGAACAGGTACGTGGCGCCTTGCGTCAACGCCTGATGACGGCGCAATTGGCCATGCTGATGCGTCAACCCGAGGTCTGGAAAAACGAACTCGCCAACGTCGAGAACGTGCTCAGCATTTACTACGACGGCCGTGCCGTGGATACTCAGTCGGCGTTGCGTTTGACGCATGAACTGCAGAACATCGATATCGCAGTGCGTTTGCCAGATGTCGGTGACAGTCTGGCCAGCGTAGCCGCCTTGCGCGCCGCTGGGTTTGATTCGCCAGCCAAACAGGACTAACGCATGCGTACTTGGTTCTGGACTTTGCTGCTTCTTATCGTCGCCGTCGCTTTGGCGGTGGTGCTGCGCTCTCATACCGGCAACGTTATTTTCCTGGTGTCGCCGTGGCGCATTGAACTGTCGTTGACGCTGTTCGTGCTGCTGGTGGTGGGTATTTTCGTCGCGCTGTACGTGGGCTTGCGCCTGCTGGCCTGGTTGTTGGCCATTCCGGATCGTATGCGTGTCTGGCGCGGTCAACGTGCCCAGGCTCGTGATCACGTACTGCTCGAACGCGGCTGGACAGAGCTCCTGGAAGGGCGCTTTTCTCATGCCGAGAAGAATCTGACCAAGCTGTTGGGGCAGACTCGTGTCGAGAGCCGGCGAGTGTTGGCGGCGCTGTCAGCGNCGCACATGGACTGGGCGAGTTTGCTCGCCGGGACCAGTTGCTGGACTCCGCACGTGAGCACGCCTCTGGCAATACCGGCCTGCAAGAAGCTATCGCCACCGTTGCGGCAGATCAACTGCTGGATCAAGGCCGTGCGCAAGACGCCTTGGCAGTGTTGACGCCGTTGCAGGACGGCGGAGCCCGTCATCTGCATACGATGCGCCTGCTGTTGCGTGCCGAGGCGGCCCTGAATCATCACGACCGTGTCTTTACGCTGGCACGTGGGCTGGTGCGCCGCAATGCACTGTCCAAGACCGAGGCCGAAGGCCTGATCGATCGATCGGGCGCAGCGCGACTGCGTGCTGCTGCGGCCTCCGGTACGGAAGCCTGGCGCAGCGTCTGGAAAGACCTCAAAAACGAAGAGCGCGTCTTGCCGGAAATTGCCCTGGCAGGCGCCACGGCATTCGAGGCCGCGGGCGAGCCCGCCGAGGCTGCTCGCATCCTGGAGGCAGCCGTCCCGGTCCACTTCACCTCGTCCTTGGTGGATGCCTATGCGCGTTGCGAGCCCGACCAGGTGCCTCGCCGTCTTGCCAAAGCCGAGGGTTGGCTGCAAAAGCGTCCCACCAATGCGGATCTGTTGAGCGCCTTGGGAATGTTGTGCCTGAATGGCCAGTTGTGGGGGCAGGCCGAGCGCTATTTGCAGCGCAGCCTGGCGCTGCGTAACGATGCGCGCACGCATGCCTTGCTCGGCAGCCTGTACGACCGTTTGGATCGTCCCTCGGACGCTGTGCGCCATTGGCGCTTGGCGACGGTTGCGACCATGGCATTGCCTGTACTGGCCGGCGATCCGGCCTTGCCTGCAGCCGATACGGATGCCGACCCTCTGCATCTGGATGCAGAGGGGGAATACTCGACCTATCCGCCGGAGGCAACTGTTGCCGCAGTGCCAGTTGTGTCTCAGCTCGAAGACGCACCCTTGTCGGTCCCGGCCGACTATGTGCTGGATCCTGATGCTCGCGTCCTGGAGCGCGAGGCGTCAAACGCGTTGGAGCCGGATCCTCCGGCTGTCGCGCCTGCCCGGTCCAACATCGATATCGAAGACTACTTCGACAGCGCACCCATCCCCGTGCCTGAGTACGATGCCCCGGAGCCTACTTACGACACCCCGCCATCCACCTCGCCTGATCAAGGCAAATCGGATAAGCGGGATGACGGAAAATCTCTTCCACTTTCAGATAAACAAGGTTGAACCATGAGTCTCGATCGCGTCTCTCCCGGCAAAAATCTGCCGGAAGACTTTAACGTCATCATCGAAATCCCCATGAATGCCGACCCGGTCAAATACGAGGTCGACAAAGACAGCGGCGCCGTATTCGTGGATCGCTTCATGCTGACCGCCATGCACTATCCGTGCAACTACGGTTATATCCCTCAGACCCTGTCTGAGGATGGCGACCCAGCCGACGTGTTGGTGTTGACCCCGTTCCCGATTCAGGTCGGCGCCGTCGTGCGTTGCCGCGCGTTGGGCGTGTTGGAAATGGACGATGAGAGCGGTGGTGACGCCAAACTGTTGGCCGTGCCGGTCGACAAGCTCTATCCTCCTTACCGCAACATCAAGTCATACGAAGACCTGCCGGCTGAGGACATCAGCCGTATCCAGCATTTCTTTGAACACTACAAAGACCTGGAAAAAGGCAAGTGGGTCAAAGTCAAGGGCTGGAAAGGCGTGGACGCCGCTCGCGAAGAAATCGTGCGCAGCGCCGAACGCTACAACAAGGGCTGATGGCGATGCCGGCACGCATTCAAGAAGGTCAAGAGAACATGGACTACGTATTCCCTCCGTCGCCGCCCGTTGCCGTGCCCGTAGCCGGCAGCGGCGCGTTGGTTCCGGTGCGCCGCATCTATTGTGTGGGCCGTAACTACGCCGAGCACGCCAAGGAAATGGGCTTCACCGGTCGCGAAGACCCGTTCTTCTTCAGCAAGCCCAACGACGCCATCCTGTCGATCGCCGACGGTGAAACCGGCGCCACGCCTTATCCGCCCAAGACCAGCAACCTGCATTATGAAATGGAGCTGGTCGTCGTGCTGGGCAAAGGCGGCAAAGACATTTCCGTCGAGCAGGCTGGTGAATGCGTGTGGGGCTACGCCTTAGGGCTGGACATGACCCGCCGCGATCTGCAGGGCGAAGCCAAAAAACAAGGACGCCCCTGGGAGGTCGGCAAAGCCTACGACCTGTCCGCGCCGATCGGTCCCGTCCATCCGCGCAGCGTCGTCGGTACCCTTGAAAAGGGCGCCATCTGGCTCGACGTCAACGGCCAGCGCAAACAGTCCAGCGACATTTCACAGATGATCTGGAACATTCCCGAGAGCATCGCTTATCTGTCGAGCCTGTTCGAGTTGAAAGCCGGCGATCTGATCTTCACCGGCACCCCCGAGGGCGTGGGTGCTGTCGTTCAGGGCGATGAGCTCGTGGGCGGTGTCGAGGGTCTGGGCGAATTGCGCGTGCGTATTGCTTGATCGTCAGTCTCTTTCACGGCCAGGCGCCTAGGGCTGATTCTCTCCAAGCCGGGACGACTTGGCTCGAGGCTTTGTGCTGACTGTATTTTCTCCGGAGTTTCATCATGCGCGGACGAGTCATGCTGACGGCGCTGATCGTATTTGGCGTCGTACTGCAAGGCTGCAACACCATGGCAGGCATGGGCAAGGATATGTCCGATGCCGGGCAAGCCATTAGCACGGCTGCAGAAAAATAAAGCTTCATGCTTGTTGCGACAACGGCCCCTCCGGGGCCGTTGTCGTTGTTGCAGCGAAAACAAGCAGCTCGTTTTATCGCGCGTGCCACGCGATGTGAGGATTTTGCCCACCTCGGCATCTACGAATAGCCGGGATCTCTGCGAGGTTTCACACTACAGCCTCTGTTGATTGAAGAGAGGTCGGGCATGATCCAGCGTATTTCCCGCCAGCGCGGTCAGGGGATGACTGAGTACATCATCGTGGTGGCGCTGGTTGCGGTGGCAGCCATTGCGGTCTATCAGTTATTTGGTCAAGTGGTGCGCTCGCAAACCGCAGCCATGGTGCGTGAAATCGCGGGCGAAGACGGCACTGCCGAGTCGCGCACAGCCCAGTCGGCGGCGGACAAGTCCACGACACAGACCAAGACGCGCACGTTGAAATCGTTCACGGGGCACGCCAAATGAAGGGCGCACGCGGCCAGGCATTGCCACTGGTCCTGGCGCTCGTCTCCGTGGGCAGTATTGCCTGGATCGCCTTGTACAACGTAGGACAGACCGCGAGTGCCCGCGTACGTCTGACGCATACCGCAGACGCCGTGGCATATAGCGGCGCCGTGGCGCAGGCGCGCAGCCTGAATATGTTGGCCTACATCAATCGTGCTCACGTGGCGCATCAGGTTGCGATGGCGCACCTGGTGACCCTGTCCTCCTGGGCTCAGTACGGGCAGACACAATCGCAACAACGAGCCTCGCGAAATCCTCCGTCCACGTTGATCTCGAGGCTCTTTGGGGCCTCGGTAGGGAAAGCGTACGCACGGGCACGTGCGACCGATGATATCGCGCCCGCATTAGCGCATGCATTTCAGCAGCACGATGACGTGGTGCATCAGATATTGCAGCAGGCCTCCGTCTCCGTCGTGGAAAGTATGAAGGATTCTCGCCAACAGACGATGTGGCGCGTTCTGCATGCGAACTATCCAGAGTATGGCAGCGGAGCAGGGGAGCTTGAGAATGGACCGTTGCAGTTTGCTTTATTGTCGGATGGCCTGCCGGGATACGTTCAATCCTATCCGGGGCGCCAAGAGGGCCCGCTGCGGAACATGGTCGAGCATGCGGCGCAACGGTACGATTTTCTACAGCGCCGCAATCAAACTCGTCGTAATGACTGGATCGTGAAAGACCAATGTCCTGCCAAGCGTCATGAACTGCGGCGCCGGGGAAATACCCGGCTAGAGGCAGACGGACGTTGGTCTGCACGGGATACCGTGTCGTTTCATGCCTTGCGTTCCAATCGTTGGATAGGCTGCTACTACCGCGAATACGCAATGGGGTGGGGCGACAATAGTCCTCAATCGAAAAAGAACCCACACATCAGTGATCAGCCGCCGCATGGGTTCGCTCAGCAGGATTTCTGGCGCTGGGTACACGAGCACACAACATGGGACTTGTTGTCGGGCCGCAGTAATCCTATGGCGAAGGCTTACGCCTCGTTCAGCGGATTGCATTGGGCCAGTCGTGGGCTCCCTGACTATTACGATCTGAATGACGATATCGCGTATCGTCCCTTGCGGTTTGCCGTCCAGTTGCGTCAGTCTGCCGCGTCGTTGATCACGGCCCAGGCAGCGAATGCGCGAGTGGCTCCGATTGCACGGTATGCCTATCACGGCTTGGCCGCCGACGAGTTCGTGACGGTCAACAGTGCAGCGCAGGCCTATTTCGAGCCACCGTCCCACGGTAACGACAACAACGAACTCGCGAGTTTATTTCGCCCCTATTGGCAAGCTCGATTGAGCCCCATGCTGCCTGACGATGTGTCGAGGGGCCGGCCATGAAATGGCGGTCGCACCGTTCCATTGCTCAGGGGCAAGCCGCGGTCGAGGCGATGCTTGCTCTGGTGTTGCTAGGCGGACTCATGCACGGCGTCGCTGCTGTCGGGACAGTATTGCTGCGTGGGCAGCAGGCGGCACAGTCTAGCCGTCTTGCCGCGTTCATCGATGCTGAAAATCATGGGTTCGTTCCGAGCAAAAGCGATATCGGAAATGCTCAGGTCGAGATCCTGGCTCGCGATTGGCTTCATGTCGATTCTGGGTTGCGTAGCGCACATGCTACTGATCATTCCGTGACGCCGCCGGCATTTATTGCCGGTGATACAGGTTCGATGCCCGTGCATCGACATACAGTCGTTGCGGCGGACACCGGGCATGGTGTCGATGATGCCGCAGTGTCCGAACGTATTCAACGTTCTTCAATAGGGTGGGCGGAGGCGGCACGAGGCTCAGTCCGTATTGCTGACACGTTGCGGCGTCGTATGCGGCATGTAGACGCGCCGTGGGGACGGGACGAGTGGTCGACCGATTGGCTGAATGCATGGGAGGACTTGGCGCCGACACGAGCCATCATCGCTGGACGCAGCAGTTTGACGGAGCATTGACACGATGTATGGATTGAACGCCTGTTGGAAAATGCTCTGCATGTTGCGCCGATCGTCAGCCGCGTTCGTCGTGACGATGATCATGGCCATCGCAGTCCAGGCAGGGGAGGCCTCTGCGCTTGAGGATTTGTCACTGCCACCGGGCAGCACGCAAACCTCATTTGGTGGGCGGATGCATTTGTTCGGGATGCCAATCGATATTCGTGTTTTTGGTATTCCTTTGCCCATTGCACAAGCCGCTCGCACGTTGGGCGAGCGTTATCCCATGCTGTCGGATATGGGACTCTATCCCCGGCGCGTGGTGCTGTCAGGGCACGTTGTCAATCAGTTCTGGGTGATGAACCTTGAATCTGAAGGTCCTCGTTCCACGCGTGGCAGCCTCTCAGTACTGACCGAAACGGATTTCTCCAGTGAATTGACCGCACGACAGCATGCGGCGGTCCGCCAGGGCGACACGATGAGTTCACTCCCGTGGCGGCTGACGGGGGCGCGATTGCGATTGCAGCTCGAACAAGAAGAGCCAGACGGCCGTAACCGCACTCAAGTATGGACGTCTACTTCGTCTATGGAGTCGGTCTCGGCGGTCATTCGTCAAGGTCTGCGGAATGAACGCTGGCTAGCGGAGACGGATACGCCAACGACAAGCCGATGGCGGCGAGCGCGGAGTCTGCTTCAGATCACCATAACCGCCATTGATGGCGGTACGGGAATCGTCCTGTTGCAACACGATGGAGCAGAATCTTGAGCCTTATATATACGGCGTTCCAATTACGCATACGCACTATCGGAGTTTGTGGTTTTGCTTTGGCTGCAGGCCTGCTTGCAGCTTGGGCCGCTCATGAACACATCCAGACACGCGAGCGTGAACTGGAACGTCAGGCAGCGGTGGAGGTTCGTACACGCTTGGTCGTTGCCACGGACCTTGCCGCAGGTACTCGACTGCAGACGGATCATCTCGCAATCCGAGATATTCCGTTGCCATGGGTGCCGAGCCATTCGTTTGAAGCAGATGCCGTGGATCAAGTGCTCGGCGGCGTGCTCACCACCAATCTAAAGCAAGGCGATATTTTGCTCCCGATGCACATCGCTGCAGAGGTCGAGTCATCGCTTTCAGACTTGGTACTACACGGAAGGCGTGCCGTGACGTTGCCTGCGGCTGAGATCAATGCGGTATCAGGGCTTTTGCAGCCGGATGATTTGATAGATCTTTATGTGTCGTTCGTGCACCAGGGTCAGCATCTGACCGCGCCGTTACTACAAGGCGTACGCGTGTTGGCGATCGGCGGCCGCGCCGACTCGCCCGTGTCCATCACGTTCGACGCCTCCGAACAGGACGCTATCAAACTCGTGGCGGCTCGTCATACGGGTTCGTTGACTGCCATGTTGCGTCATCGCAGCGATGCGATGGTCTCCGAGTCCGCAGCCCCTGGGGATCTGGCTGCCTTGATGGGGCTGGCGCATCCGGCGACGGCCGATCGAGCGCCGATTCCTGTTCTATACGGTGATCGGGTTGACACCGAGACGCTGTCATCAGATGCAAACGCGCCCGAGCAGGCGTTTCCGGCTTTACCGGATCGAGATGTACCTCCACCCAAATCGCTCGCCATATATTCGGAGGGACGATGAAAAGAATTCTGCTTGCCATGTCGATCATGATGGCCGTGCCGAGACCCGTGTGGCCGGCAACCGAGCCCGCGGCATTAATCCTGGAGGTAGGACAGACCAAAGTCGTTCATCATCAATCAGTGACACGTGTCGCGGTGGGAAACGGGCAGGTCATCAGCGCAGTCTCTGTCGAGGGCAAGGACGTGGTCCTCTTTGCTCGACAGGAGGGCGCCTCGTCTGTGCATGTCTGGACGCCGAACGGCGTAGGCGCCGCTTATGAGGTCCAGGTCCGCCCCGCAGGGTGGGCGCAGATGCAACAAGAAGTGCAGAAGCTGCTCGCACACATCCCCAGCGTACGCAGCTCGTTGGTGGGCGACAACATCGTTATTGAGGGAGAGGATCTGACCGACGATGATCGCGAGCGTGTATCGGCTTTGGTGCGCCGTTATCCTCGCATTCTGGATTTCACCGGACAAATCGGCTGGGATCGCATGGTCTTGCTGGACGTTCAGGTCGTGGAGCTGCCCAGTGCACATTTGCGCGAATTCGGGGTGCAATGGGATACGGTATCGACAGGGGGAATACAGGCGGGCATTGTTTGGCAACCCGGTTCGAGTGTGCAGCCGAGTGATCAGACGGACATACAGCCGCTGTCGATGGCGGGCAGGGGTGCGGGTGGGTATTTCGGGTTGAATGCCTTGCTTTCGTCGCGTATCACAGCACTGGCTCAGCGTGGCGAGGCCGTGATGCTCGCTCAACCGCAGCTCCTGGCCCGCAGCGGCGCCACGGCATCATTTCTGGCCGGAGGCGAGGTGCCATACACCACGGTCGATGCGCGCGGCAACACCAATACGGCATTCAAACCCTACGGTGTGTCGCTGAACATCACGCCGCGCATTGACCGCACGGGAGCCATCAGGTCGCGTATCGAGGTGGAGGCCAGCTCAGTCGATACGTCTATCAGCGTCTCCGGAGGCCCCGCGTTGCGTACCCGTCGTGCGGCCACTGAATTCAATGTGAGATCGGGACAAACCCTGGTGCTGGGTGGATTCCTGTCGCGCGAGCGCACCAGTGAACATAGTGGCCTGCCCGTCCTGCAGGACATTCCCGTGCTGGGTTCGCTGTTTTCCTCGCACCGCCAACAGCATAAAGAGACCGAGCTCGCGATATTCGTGACGCCGAGAATTGTGTCGCAAGATCATCCTGAGCTGGCCGACCGTGTGCGCCGTGGCCAGCGGGTGCTTACCGAGGCATTCCCGGATTCTCCGGTATTGGGCACGGCGACACCTGCAGTGGGAGACCCCGATTGGAGCGTCTATCGCGGGCCGGGTTCTCAATGGGCACCCACGTCTCATACGGCCAGCCCGATGCATTCCGAACCCACTCAGAGATAAGCATGATTGAGATTGTTATGACGTTCGAAGACGGTGAACAACGCACCGTGCAGCTCCAGGCGCCCTTGAAAATAGGACGCTCGGCGCACTGCGGACTGCGTATTCCCAGCTGGCGCGTAGCCAAACATCACGCGAATCTGCATGGATCGCCGCAGTCTCTAGCGCTGGAGGATACGGGGTCGTTCATGGGCACATTGGTCAATGGACGCCGCATTGTCGTGCATCAGCCTGTACTCCCTGAGGACGATATTCTGATTGGACCGTGCCGGTTACGCGTACGGTCCCTGTACAAGGCTGTCGAAGGGCGAGAATCAAACATATCGTCGCAGCCGTCAATGCCGCTTCTGAACACGATACCGGCAGTCCCATACGAGCTGTCAGACCATACTGTCTCCAGTGTTACGGTTGCAGAGCCGGATGCTGGCGGCCCGACGCTCGGCATTTCCGAGCTCCTGCCCCACCGGCGGCGATTGCACGCCGGACTTCTACAAGCATTGAACCTGCGGCGCCGAGATGTGGACGGTATGAGCGACGCGTCGTTGCGCAGAGAGGCGCAACCCTTGCTGGAGCAGATCGCCGCAGACGATGAGAGCATCCCCGACCATATTGATCGTATGGCATTGTGCCGTGACGTGTTGGATGAGGCCGTCGGATTGGGACCGCTGGAACCGTTGCTTGCAGACTCCGAAATCAGCGAAATCATGGTTAACCGCTATGACGAGATCTATGTGGAACGGCAGGGGCGTTTGTATCGCCATCAGGCTACATTCAACAGCGAACAATCCGTGCGATGGATCATTGAGCGGATTGTGACGCCAATAGGCCGTCGTATTGACGAAAGCGCCCCTATGGTGGATGCGCGTTTGCCTGATGGTTCGCGTGTCAACGCGGTGATACCACCGATTGCCCTGAAAGGTGCCAGCCTGACGATACGGAAATTCCCCATTGTCCGGCCGCAAATGCTGGATTTGGTGCAGAGCGGCGCTATAGATCCGGCCGTAGCTCACTTTCTGATGTCGTGCGTCCGCACTCGCAAGAACATCGTCGTATCGGGCGGAACAGGATCAGGCAAGACCACACTATTGAATATTCTGTCCAATGCTATTCCCGAGGGTGAACGGATCATCACCATAGAGGATGCGGCAGAACTGCGGCTCGACCACGATAATCTGGTCGTGCTGGAGGCGCGTCCACCGAATCAGGAAAATCGCGGCCGCGTCGATANCCGAGACCTTGTACGCAACGCGTTGCGTATGCGGCCTGATCGCATCGTGGTGGGCGAGTGCCGCGGTGCCGAGGCACTCGACATGTTGACGGCGATGAATACGGGCCATGAGGGTTCGCTGACCACCTTGCATGCCAACTCGCCGCGGGATGCCTTGAGCCGATTGGAGACCATGGTCTTGATGGCAGGCATGGACCTCCCTTTGATTGTGGTACGTGAACACATTGGCGCTAGTGTCGACATTATCGTGCAACAAACACGCCTGTCGGATGGACGCCGTGTCGCCACATCAGTCGTGGAGATTACAGGCATGGAGAGTGGACGGATTCAACTGCAAGAGCTGTTTTGTTATCGAGCAGAAAATGGCTTTCAAGCCTGTGGATTGCTGCCGAGTTTCATCGACGAGTGGCATGCCGCCGGTATTGAATTTGATATCGGTCTGTTTTCTGCAATGGCTCAAAAATGCGAATGATTTGGATCACCTTAGCGATGTCTACGGTCTGTGTTGTGCTGCTGACTTGGCAGATGCAGGCATGGTTGGGCCCCGCGGTTGCACGCTATCGCTCGCTCTATACCCGAGAGACAAGCATCAAACTAGACCAGCTATTTCTGTTCATTAGTCCCAGTCGGTTATGGGCATGGATCGTGATGCTGGCCCTCCTGATCGGAGGACTGGCATTTGTCTTGACTGACGCGCCAGTGATGGCCTTCATCGCTGCAGTGGCCGCCACCAGGCTGCCGCGATATCTAGTGGGTCGTATGCGTGCCCGGAGATTGGCGCGGTTCGAGCGGCAGCTGCCTTCGGCCTTGTCGGCATTGGCCTGCGCATTGCGAGCAGGGGTGGGCGTGCCGGCCGCATTGCGCCACATTGCCGATCATAGCGCGGCGCCATTGGCCCAAGAATTCGGATTGCTGCTGCGAGAGCAGCGGCTAGGCGTCTCGTTCGATACGGCATTGGGGAATCTGGGTACTCGCGTGCCATCCGAGGCCAGTGCCTTGTTCATTGCATCATTGCGTGTCGCGTCTCACACAGGAGGCAATCTGGCCGAGATTCTCGAGGGAATTGCCAGCACGCTGCGCGAGCGCCTGAAATGGCAGGAGAAGGTGCGCACCCTGACGTCGCAGGGACGGCTGCAGGCGTGGATCGTCGGCGTACTGCCGGTGCTGCTGCTTTGCGTTTTGAGTTACCTGGAACCCGACGTCATTGCGATGCTATGGAGCACTCCAGCAGGGTGGGGCGTGCTCGCTGTCTTGTGTACCTTGGAGGCCGGCGGCATGTTGCTGATTCGGCGCATCGCCAACATTGATATGTGATCGTCGTCATGTTTGTCGTATTTGCTGTTGTTTTCGCGGGGCTGGGCGCAATGCTTCTCGCTTGGATCCTAGGATCGGTTGTCAGGTTACGCGCAGATGTTCGACGACGCCGAAAAAGCATTGATCGCGATTTGCCTTTTGTATTGGACATGATGACCTTATGTGTGGAATCGGGATTGGGGTTGCATAGCGCATTGCAGCAGGCAGAACGGCATGGGGTCCCGGGATACTTGCGTGAGGAACTCGTTCACGCCTTGTCGGATATGCGCGCGGGCATGCCTCGCGTGGCGGCGCTGAGGGCGCTGGCTGATCGTTGCAATTGTCCCAGCGTTCACCGCTGGATTGCCGCCTTGATACAAGCAGATGGTCTGGGTATGAGTATCGGGATGCTGCTGCGTGAGCACGCTTCGCAATGTAGAACAGACCGGTTTCAGCGTGCAGAAAAACTGGCGCTGGAGGCGCCTGTGAAAATGCTCTTGCCGTTGATAGCTTGTATTTTTCCCTGCACCTTTATCGTGCTGGCATTCCCGATCGTGATGCAGATGTGGCAGGCCGCGCCATGACGGATCGTTGCCAAGCGCTTCGCCGGATCCGGTTGGTGCGAGCCCGCAGCGTGTGGGCTCGGCTGCGAGGACTACTAGGTCGGGAGCGGCCACTCGGGAGGCGTACCGGATTATGGATTTCGCCTTGTTGGGCCGTTCACACCTTTGGTATGCGATATCCCATCGACGTCGCGTTCATTGGTCGCGATGGCAAGGTTCAGCGTCTCGTCCGCGATCTCGGTCCTGGACGTGTCGCTCTGTATTTGAGAGCGACGTCCGTCATTGAACTCAGGGCCAACTCCACGGACTCTTCATTGCGCTATCGGCGGCGATTGAATATCGCTCTACGAATGTTCCTGGATAGCCATACGTCATTGAAATAGCGAGAAGACCGTCAGGCCTGTCTTATTTTTTCTTGCAGTTCTCCGAAAGTCGTGGGCATCGCCTCAGGGCTTGGTTTCTGGGCACGCGTATGGCCGCATGCCGAGATGCTTTCGCAGATTCGCATTTTTTGGCTCGTGGAACATTCCATAGATATTCGTTACATAGTTTGATCAAAACAAGAACAGTAGAAATAAATGCACTTGGTTCATCGTTGCCTGACGCAGATGCGTCAGCTGAAACTCCGTTGTTTGCTGCTGTCCATGAGTACAGCCGGTGCGTTGGCGGGCGTGATCGCGCCGGCATACACAATGAGTTTCGATGCTGCCGCTCAAGCCGATGAAATCCAACGTCGCCAGGCTCAGGAGCTCGAGCAGCAACGTGCCCGTGCCGAACAGCGTCCAGACGTATTGTCCGAGACGGAGTCTTCTTCGATTGATATGGACGCATGGGCGTTGCCCGACGAGACTCCATGTTTTCCCCTTGCAGCGATCTTATGGCAGGGTGATTCACCACCAGCCACAATCCAGGCGACCGCTCAATCAGCCATTGGCAGATGCGTCGGTCTACAGGGATTGAACGTCTTGCAAGCGCATCTGACTATGCGTTTGGTCGACTTGGGGCTAATCACGGCATGGGTTCGGGTACCCGAGCAATCATTAGCCGAGGGCTCGCTCACGTTACGCTATGGGGCAGGCCGTATTTCGGAGGTGCGCAGCGAGGGCGCTCCGGGCTGGTGGCGCACCGTATTGCCCAGTGGTCCGGGCGATGAGTTGAATCAGCGCGATCTGGATCAGGCATTGGAAAACATCCAACGTCTGAAAGGACAATCCGATGCACGTATCGACATAGCGCCCGGAACGGCACTAGGCGCCTCCGATGTTCTGTTGCAACCCGGATCAGGCAAGCGTTGGCATGCTTATATCGGCGGCGACAATGCGGGGCTGAAGACGATGGGAAACAAAAGACTCAATGCAGGGTTGACGGTGGATTCCCCGTTATTTCTGTATGACCAGCTTTCCGTCTCATGGAACAGTAACGCTGGCCTGCGTAATCACGACAACAACACGAGGGCGGCGTCGGTCTATTACAGCGTTCCATTTGGATACTGGACGATGTTCGCAAGCGCGGGCCGTTCGCGCTATCGGCAGACGGTTTCAGGGTTCGAAGAGCCTATTGTCTATGGCGGTACGACGCAGCAAGTCGATGCTGGGGTGTTGGTAGTGCCGTATCGCGGCAGCCACAATAAAGGCACCATCGTGGCAAAAGTGCTGCGCAAGCGTGTGGGCGGGACGCTCAATGGCATCGATATCGAGGTGCAGCGCCGTGACGTCATGGGTTACGAATTGGGTTATCAACATCGCCACTATGTAGGCCGCACGGTGGTGGACGCAGGCGCAGGCATGCGAGGTACCGTACCGCGGTATTCGAAGCAACCTGGGTATGTCTATGGAGATCCCGGCTGGGATGGGCGTACCACGATTCTGGCAGCCACTGCGGGCGCCTACATGCCTTTTACGCTTGCTCAACAGCAGATGGCATATCAATTCAATTGGCAATTCCAGCACGCCAAGACGCCCATCGTGCCCGCGGATTATTTCACGATAGGTGATCGCTACACCGTACGCGGGTTTGACGGACAAATGACTTTGACGGCCGAGGACGGTTGGAGTCTGCGCAATGACTTGTCCTGGAACTTAAGCACCCTCGGCCAACAGCTCTATGCGGGGGTCGACGCGGGGCGTGTGAGTGGTCCCTCTGCACAGTATTTATCAGGCCGGACTTTGGTCGGTGCCGTCGCCGGTTTACGTGGCCGCATATCTGTGCCTTATATCGATACCAGTTACGACGTATCGCTGGGCTGGCCGCTGAAGAAACCCGATGCCTTTCCCACATCAAACGTCGTATTCGCCGCAGCGTTGATGTTCGAGTTTTAGAGAGTACGTGTGATGTTGAACAGAAAGATTCGCCGGATCCTGTTGGGGGTATTGTCTGCGCCCTGCTGGACAGCTGTCGTGGCGCAGACGTTGCCGCTTACCGTAGACAAGAGTGTCGGCGGGGCTCAGCCCGTCGTGGGCACCAGTCATGGGGTGCCTGTTATTCAGATCGTGCCGCCCTCGGCGGCTGGTGTATCGCTCAACCGATTTACACATTTCAATGTCGGCCCCTCTGGCGCGGTGCTGAACAACAGCGGTGGTGCGAGCCAGACGCAGATTGCCGGCCAGATTGCCGGCAATCCCATGCTGGGTAATCAGCGCGCGACTACGATCTTGAATCAGGTGACCGCGCCCAATCCGTCTCAATTGCGCGGAATGCTTGAGGTAGCAGGCCATCACGCCAACGTGATAGTCGCGAACCCAGCAGGAATTACCTGCAATGGCTGTGGTTTTTTGAATGCCACTCGCGCGACACTGACCACAGGCCGTCCAGCGATTGGGCCTAAAGGTAATATTGCGCTGGATGTGGCAGCGGGAAAAATATCGATTGAGGGCCAGGGATTGGACGGCACGCAGGTCCGCCAGGTCGATCTGTTTGCTCGTGCGCTGGCGATCAATGCGGGAGTATGGGCAGATCACCTGAATGTGGCCGCGGGAGCTGCGCGGGTGGATGCCGATAGCGGAAAAGCCAGTGCGCTCGCAGGCCAAGGCCCCGTGCCCAAGTTCGCGTTAGACACGGCGGCCTTGGGGGGCATGTATGCAAACAGTATACGGCTCATCGGTACTGAGGCGGGCGTGGGCGTGAACATCGCAGGGAACCTCGTGGCTCTCACCGGTGATCTGAGTCTGAATGCCGCGGGCGACGTCCGTATCGTGCCGAATGCGACCTTGTCTGCAAAGAAAACCTTGGCACTGAACGTATCCGGTCAACTCGATACGCGCAAGGCGGTACTACACGGCTCTAGCGTCAAGATATCCGCCCAGACGTTGCGCAATCAAGAGGGCAGAATTACCGCTGCGGGCCCCGCGACACTGCAGGTTCAAGGTGAACTGCTCAATGCGGGCGGATTAATCGCCGCTGCAGGTGATCACCGGCTTGAGGCTGGCCAGTTGAACAATCATGGCGGTACCTTGGCTGGAGGCAGTCTCACGGCGGCGGTCAAAGGAAGAATCGATAATCGCAAAGGGTTGATGCTGGCGGATAACACGCTCCGTTTGTCGGCAGTCAGCTTGAGTAATGACGACACGCTGGACGTGAATCAGACGGCCGCGTTGGCGCAGGTTTCGACGGCTTCAGCTGGTGCGACTGCATCTGTTGAGTCTGCTTCCGCGTCGTCCGGAGCTGCGCGGCCTACACCTCTCGCCACAGGTGTCACGGCTAAAACCGTCGATATACGCGTGGCTCAAGTCAATAACGCCAAGGGTGCGATTCATGCCCGCAATGACCTGGTCCTCGTTTCTGAAGACCTCAAGAATCCGTCTGGCCAGATTGCCGCGCAGCGTAATACGCGTATTGACACGCAGGATCTGCGAAATAGACAGGGCACGATCGCTGCAGACCAACAACTGACTGTGCACGCCAAGGGCCTGGACGGCCTGGGATGGTTGCGATCGGGCACCGACTTGGCTTTTACCCATAGCGGATCTCTGACGCCACAAGGCAATTTCACCGCAGGGCGGGATTTTAGTCTGGATCTGGGTGGCGCCCTGGTCAACAAAACTCGCCTGACTGCTGGCCGTGATCTACGAATCAAAGCGGACTCGCTGAACAACACGGCGACCGGCGAGCTGCTGGCGGGCCGTCACAGTACGATAGACGTCACACAGACCATGACAAACGCAGGCCTGATTGATGCGCATGTGACACGCATCAGCGCCGGGCAGCTGCATAACCGCGGCCGCATTTACGGCGACGGCGTGTCGATCAGCGCTGGCACATTGGTCAATGATGCGGGACCGAAGGGCTCGGCCCTCATTGCTTCGCGTGGCAATCTCAATGTGGGCGCTGGTTCCTTGACCAATCGCCATCATTCCGTCCTCTATGCCAAGGACCATCTGCGCGTCGGCGGAGCGATCGATGCCGCCAAGCGAGTCGCCGGGCAGGCAGATCAAGTGCAGAACATCTCGGCCACAATAGAGGCTGGCCGCACCATCACGATTGCGGCGAGCCAGATTCACAATCAGAACGCGAACTTCGTTTCGGAGACCGTGCAGGTTTCATCGAAGCCCAAGGTGTACTTCACGCCCGAAGGCAGTACGACTATGTACGACGCCGCCAGCCATTGGCTATGCGATACGGTGACGCGCGGTTGTAGCCGGCGCCCCGAGTGGCTCAACGATGATCCGGAACGCAGACTGCTGCTACCATCCGCAAAATATCCCGCGGCGCGCTATGGGCCTCCCTTTGACTATGCTCCTAATGAACGGGGTAGAGCAGGGATATCCAGCCCCATCGCATTGACTCACACTCCTGCGGGGCGCCAATGCATAGGCCGCGAGTGCCGTCCGACGCCTGAGCGGTTCCGTTATTCCCGTGACGCAAAGATCTGGTCGGTATTCGGCGTCGAGCCGCCTGCTGGCGAATTGCCGGCCTGGAAACCCAGCCCGCAATCCAATTCACGTAAGTCTCAGTCGCTGGAGCAGCAGCGAAAAACCTATGAAGCCACCCCAGCCTACAAAGATTACAAGGCACGCCATCTGGCGTTGGACTCGCGTATCAAAGCATTCAACCGGGACTTTCTCAATCGACTGGTCAAACACTTTACGTTCTACGAAGTCAATGAGATCCTGACGCAGACCCGCACGGTTCGCAGCGACCCGGGTCGTATTTTTGCGGCTGGCGCGCTTAACCTCAAAGGGGTAGTCACCAACGACAAAAGCCAGATCGCCGCTGGCGGCAAACTGACCGTGGATGGTCCTGCTATTCACAACATTGGCGCCACGGGTTGGCGTACCGTCACCCGAGAGGGCCAGGCGACATTCACCCAGGCACGCAGCAGTGATCGCAAAGCACATCGTGCGCCTTATAAGGCCATCGTGGCAAGCGATCCGTTCGATCTGCCCGTAGGCGCAGTGCGCACAGCCCTGGCGCCCAAGGTGCAGTTGCCGGCGCGGCAAGACGCATCTCAGACGTATGGCACATTGATAGCCGGGCGCAACACGCATCTGACGGCGCAAGGGGACCTCATCAATAGCGGCACTATTGGTGCGCGCGATGCGACGGTGGTCAATGCGTTGAATATCATTAACCATTCCGGCGGCCAGATCCAGGCGCGCCGCATCGATTTGGCCGCACGCGAGAATCTGAGCAACCTCGCCGCACGGATTCAGGGCGACACGGTCGCGTTGCGTGCCGGGCAGAATATCAATTTGCTTTCGGCCGAGACATCCGACGATTTCGGCGCTACACGGGGCACCCATTTATCGGGTGTGTCCAGCGTGAGTGCGAATGATCTGTTGATGCAGGCGGGCAACGATATCAACCTGTTGGCTGCGCAGGTGTCTGTCGAGCGCAATGCGCGTCTGCAAGCCGGACGCGATATTCGGCTGGATGAACTTGTTGCGCAGCACAGGGAAACCATCTCGAGCGGGCCACACCAGCGTCACGAGTTGAGTACTAACAAGGTGATCGGGTCAGGTGCGAGCGCCAAGGGAGACCTGGCGATCGCGGCGGGGCAAGACGTCAGCGCGCGCGCTGCGGAGATCCACGCCCAACGGCAACTGATCGTCAATGCCGGGCGCGATGTCATATTGCAGGCGGGAGTAGACAGCGGTGCAGCAAAAGATCAATACCGCGAAAAGAAAAAAAGCCTGCTGTCATCCAAGACAGAGGACACGACCGTCTCCACCCAGTGGAAGCAGCCCCATGCCTCGACCCTGACGGGAAAGAACGTCGAGATCTCTGCTGGCCGGGATGTGACCGTGCAAGGCTCGAATGTGGGCGCGCAGCAGCATCTGGATATTGCCGCGGCGGGCAACGTCAATATCGATCCAGGCCGTAGGCAGTCCGACTCCAGTCGTGTTGAGAAAGTCAAGAAATCAGGTGTAGGCGCGACTGGCGGTATGAGTGTCGGCAGACGCAAGCAGACGCATTCGATACAGGAGTCGGCGCAAAGCAATACACCCAGTACCCTGGGCAGCCTCAAGGGAAACACCACGATACGCACTGGCCAAGCCGTGAACGTGACGGCCAGCACCATCATTGCGCCCGAGGGAAACATCACATTGGCCGGCCAGCAAGTAACCATAGGTGCCGCGCAAGACACCCATCACAAGCAAGAGTCATTCGAAATCAAGCAGACCGGGGTGAGCGTGACCGTGAACAATCCCTTGGTAAACGGGATGCAGGCTATTGGGCGCGCGGCTGATACTGCAGATAAAACAGACAACCCCTTGATGAAAGGCCTGGCAGTGGCGGCGGCCGGACTGGAGGCCATCAGCGCTTTGGATGCTGTGCAAAAGCAGGAAGCTACCGAAGGCGCGAAAGACCTGGACAAACTGGGCGGTATCCAGATTGGCATTAACGTGGGTAAGAATAAGCAATCCAGCAAGACTGAGCGTGCTGCTTCGACTGCTGCCGGATCCACAGTCGCTGCAGGCAAGGACCTGACCATCCTGGCCGAAGGCGCAGGCGAGGTCTCAGATATCAACGTGAAAGGTTCCAGATTATCTGCCGGTGGCAACACGCAGCTGAACGCCGAAGGCAATATCAATTTGCAAGCGGCGGAGAACACCGTAGACACCAAGCACAAGAGTCGCGGATCGAGCTCATCGATTGGCGTAGCTGTGTCGTTGGGTTCGAACGGGGCCAGCATAGGAGCAGTAGCGGGTGCCACCAATGCGAAAGGCAAGGCCAATAGCCGAGACAAGACCATGACGAATACCAAGGTCACGGCAGGCCAGAAACTGACACTGCAGTCAGGCGCTGACACCAACGTGCAAGGCGCGGTCGCCAGTGGGAAACAGGTGGTGGCCGAGGTCGGAGGCAATCTGAGCATTGAAAGCCTGCAGGACACCAGCACCTTTGAAAGCAAACATCGAAACATAGGTGGCAGCGTCGTCGTCGGAGCGGGTTTTGCAGGCAGTGCCAGCTATGCCCAAGACAAGGTCAAAGGCGATTTTGCCAGCGTGCGCGAACAAAGCGGCATCCAGGCAGGCGATGCGGGCTTTGATGTGCACGTCAAAGGCAACACGAATCTGAAAGGCGCGGTGATTGCCAGCACCGCGGAGGCAGTACAGGCCGGGGTAAATCGTATCAGCACCGGTACGCTGACTGTGAGCGACATCGAGAATCACAGCGACTACAAGGCGAGTGGTGTAGCCTTGGCGGGCGGATTCAGCGTTAGCGGTAGCGATAAAGAATCGGCCGGCAAGGGCAATGGAAAAGCGAACGGCAAGGCAGACGGCGCCACTGATGCAAATGCCATCGGTGCCGGCAATAACCCGGACGGAATCAAAGCCTCCGCCAGTACTGGCAAAGCAACAACCGTCGCAGGCGCCGGCTACACATGGGCTGCCCAAAATATAGGTCGTGACACGTCAGCGCTAGCCCCAGGCTTCAGTAAAACCAGCGGCAACGAGCGCAGCACTACAAAGAGCGGAATCAGCGGCGCGACGGTCACGATCACCGACCATGAAAAACAGCGCGCCCTGACCGGAAAGACTGCCCAGCAACTGCTGGCCACCCTAAACCAAGAGATTAAAACCGGCGACGATGCTGGAGGCTTAAGCAAAACCTGGGACCCCGAAAAGCTGCGAGCCAAAGTCTCCGCCGAAGCCGAAATCGTTGCAGCCTTCACCCAACAGACCAGCCAGACCATCCGATCCTACACCGACGAAAAACGCGCAGCGCTGCGCCAGCAGATCAGTGAGAAAACCGATGAACAGGAGAAACAAGCACTACAGCAACAGATCAGCGAGCTGAACACCCAAGAACGCATCTTGAACGTCATCGTAGGCGCATTAACCGGTTCTGCCGATGTAGCGGCGCTTCAAGCGGGATTGTCAGAGGCGGCAGATCGAATGCGGGAATACACCATCGCGGATTCGAGGAAGTTTGCGGGGATTACCGATGGCGTAACTACGCTGGATAACAAGAGTGGTAAAAGCGCGGGGATTCGACAGGATGAGGTCAAAGCGGCGGGAGTACGTCTAGACCTTGACATCCTGTGCGGTAGGGTTAATGAGCGATGTAAGGTTCAGAAAGATGCCAATAGAAATGACATTCTGGACGAAAGAGGAGTTCCCATTCTCGATTTACATGAGAGTGGAATGGTCCAGTTTGATCCTGAAAAGGCTCAAATGTCATTGGCCAAGTTTCTTCTAACTGCGGAGGGGGCAGATATGTCTGGATTTACAGGAGGTATTCAAGGCGGAGAGGGAACGCTTGGCGGTAAGTCTTATCGTCAGGGTGGAGTTCTCGATTTGTTTCACGAGGCCTATGCCGGGACACATGATGTTATCGGTGGAACGGTAAGTGGTCTGTACGACGCAGAAGGAAACGCTCAACGTGGGATGACACCAACAAAAAGGACGCTCTATGAAATATGGAGTGGTGTGGCGTTGGTGCCCGCGACGCCCTTTGCTCTGTCGGAAATCCTCTCTCCAGAAGCTTGGCACGTTATAGATACTCTGTTGAATTTGAAAAAATGAAAAAACTTGTTCGATACTTATCCGTTATAGCGAGCGTGTTGTTTTTGGCAGGCTGCTATATCAATTCGAAGGGGAATATCTGCAGCCTGACTCTGCCGGCCGCTTATTGCGATAAAGAGGCGTATGACCGATTAACGAACCCAGGAAAAATGATTGACGACTGGAGCCTCAGCGGTACAACGGAGCAGGCCCGCCTCCAGGACTGGATGGCGTGTGGGGGATCGTCGGGCGGGCAGTATGGACTTGTCCCGTTGCCGAACGGAAGGCGTCGAACATCGGAGCAGTCTAATGCTGAATCGAAAGCGGAGTTTTACAGCATTCAGCGTTGCATGTTGCGGAAGAAGTACGAATATATTGGTCGATGTCTTGACAACGAAATATCCCGTGCACACCCGGCATGCCGTGCTCGAGCGGGCGAGCCGTGGGAGTAATGTATGGGTTGGGGAATTGCTGGTAGCTAGTTGTCAAAAGGTGATATTGGTGAGGTGTCGTGCGCAGTCGAAGAGAGCGGTCCTAGCCGTCTTAGGCCGGAGGGACCTCAAACCAACTCCTCAGTAAAAAACCTCTCCCTCAACTCCGGCAACCCAATTCGATCCAGAATTTCATGCAATCTCTCCGCAGGCTTGCGCCGCGGCAGGTTCTTGTATTGCGCGATGATCAGTTCATTTTTCATCGAGTGTTCCCACCCAACGAGCTCCGTGACGCTGACTTGATACCCATGGGCTTCGAGTTGCAGACAACGCAGCACGTTGGTGACTTGACTGCCAAACTCCCGAGTATGCAGCGGATGGCGCCAGATTTCAGCCAGCGGATCCGCTAGTGCGCGGGCTTTATTCTTGCGTAGGGCGGCGGCGACTTCGGCTTGGCAGCAGGGGACGACCACGATGTATTTGGCTTGTTTGGCCAATGCAAAATGAATAGCGTCATCGGTCGCGGTATTACAGGCGTGCAGCGCCGTGACGATATCTATTTTCTCGGGCAATTGATCCGAGGTAATGGAATCTGCGACCGACAGATTCAGGAATGACATTCCGCCGAACCCCAATCGCTGGGCCAGCGCCTTGGACGACTCGACCAGCTCTGCACGTGTCTCGATGCCATAGACGTGCGATTGATCGTGTAATGTCTTGAAAAACAGGTCGTACAGGATAAAACCCAGATAGGACTTGCCCGCGCCATGATCGACCAGGGTGACTGCGTCGCGTTCTTTCTTGACGTCTTGCAGCAGCGGCTCGATGAACTGGAACAGGTGATAGACCTGTTTTAGCTTGCGGCGGCTGTCCTGGTTCATCTTGCCGTCGCGCGTCAGGATATGCAGTTCCTTGAGCAGTTCGACGGATTGACCGGGGCGGATTTCGGGAGCAGGGGACATCGGGAAAAGGCGTGCTGACAGGGCGTGGAATACGTCAGTTTACTGAAAATCGGTCATTGCCCGCAGGGGCGTTTGAGTATTGGGGCTGCCCTCAATGAAAATGCGGCACACCGCGATGTGCCGCATTCTGTCTTTACCAGAGGAATGCCTGCGTCACTGCGCCGGGAATACGGGTTCCCCCAGATTCAGCATCAACCGATTCGCCCAGGCAAAAATCGCATCCGAATGCAGCAGATCCAGCACGTCTGCATCGTTCAGCCCCGCGTCTTTCAGCGCCTTGATATCAGCAGCGGAAATCTCGCCGGGCCGCTCGGTGAGGTCGATCGAGAACTTCGCGATAGCCTGCTCGCGCGGCGTGGTGCCAGCAGTATGCGGGTTGTCGAAAACTTGCTCGATGACGGCGTCTTGTTTGGCCAGTTGCGTGTAGCGTTGGGCGTGCACCGAGGCGCAATACACGCAGCCATTGATGCGCGAGACTACGGTGGCGCCCAGCTCGCGTTCCGCGCGTGGCATGCCGCCGGGGGCGTACATGATGGCATTGAACGCCGCAGAGCGTTGGCGCAGGATTTCTGGTTGATGGATCAAGAACAGGTAGTAGTCAGAGACCTTGGCCTGGGGATGGCTTTCCTCGAGGACGGCGATTTGCTCGGGGGTCGCGGTCTCGACGTCGACGATGTCCAGCCACGCATCCCAGCCCAGGGTCTCGTTGGTGAAACCATGCGATTTGATGATGCGGCTCATGCGGATTCCTCCAGGGCTTTCATGGCTTTCAGACCGGCGACCAGGCGCACTTGATATGACAGAAAGGCGATCAGTTGCGACAGCGTGACGACTTCGGGCGTTGACAGGCCAGCTTGCGGCAGCGTCAGCAGGGCGTCGCGGTCACCTTCGACGGGCTTTTCGATCAGCTTGCGGGTAAAGGTCAATACGGCAGCCAGGCGCGGCGTGGGCGCATTGCCGGGCTCGCCTTGTTCGGCCAGCTCAATCAGCGAATTCTCGGCGCCTGCAGCCTGCAGTTGTTCGCGGTAGTGTGCGGCGAGCTCGGCCGAGGGCGTCAGACGGCTGGCATACAGTGCGACCAGGAGGCGCTCGACCAGCGACAGGCCCGGTAATTCAGGGGCGAACAACGTGTCATAGCTACCCTGAGTCGCGGCGGCGACCTTGGCCCGTTGATGACGGGTTTCGTAGGTTTTGCTGCCCGGGGTCAGGCCAGCCAGGCGATCTACCAAGTCATTGGCGGGATCGTAGGTTTTCGATGCTTGTGTTTCCATGTGTCGACCTCCTGGAATTACTTTTTCGCGGCAACGGTAGCGTCGTCGATGGCGGCGGCGACTGCGTTGGCGGCCTTGATCACTGGTGCGGCTTTGGCGCTAGCCTTGCCGGCGGTACCACTGGCGCGGGCTGCGACTGCGTCGCGCAGGAACGCCAGCACACCGGGCCATGATTCGGCATCGGCGCGCGCATTCGGGCTGGGGCTGCCGCCACTGGTGCTGATGCGGCCCGAGACGGGGTGCGCATAGACCAGCTGTGTCGTGGGAACATACGGGAACAGGATCGTGTGACCGCCGCCCTCGTAGTCCAGCCATTGCACGGGATAAGGATGATTGGCCTCGCGTAGCGAATCGCGCACCATGCGCGAGTAAAGCGTCGATGGCCAAGAGCCGTCTTCAGTGCCCGACAGCAGCATGACAGGGCCTTGGATGCGCTCGACCGGAATGCGTGCGCGTGCGACGGCCTCCGGGTCTTGCAGCGCGGTCAGTATGGCCTTTTCATGACGATGGGGGGCGGGGCCTTCGTCAAAAGGCGCCCAGGTCGCAGTGCGATTGCCTTCCCAGACATGGGGTACGGGTTTGCCGCCCAGCAGCCAGGTGGGGCCTTCGCGGCCGATTTTCGGGTCGCAGGCATTCTGGCCGCTGTGCACCACGGCGCCGGGCACATAAGCCACCACGGCCGAGACGGCCTCGGGGAATGCGGCGCCCAACAGCAGCACGAGTTCGCCGCCACGGGATTGTCCACTGATGGCGACAAAATCATGGGCGGGTTTCAGCTCACGGCGTATCCAGTCCATGCCAGTCTGGAAATATTCGAGCGGCGTGTTCGAAATATAGTCCGACAAGCCAGGCGCTTTGAAATACGCCAACGACAGCGCCGCGTAGCCGCGCGACGCATACAGCGCGGCCCGCGGCTCGTTGAAGCCGCCGCCAGAGCCATTCAGAATCATGACGGCAGGGTGAGGTCCGGGACCGGGCGGCAAATACAGCACGCCGACCAGCCCGTCCTCGCGCACCTCGCGGCGAGTCACGCCGTCGGCGGCCAGGCGTTGCACCAATTCACCACCTAGGCTGACGTCCGTACCGCGCACACTGATTTGCGTCACCAGGGGCTCGGTTACCGGCGTATTGAACACATTACGGCTGGCGCTCTCCGGGGCCTGGGACCAGATCAGTCCCATCGGGCTGACCTCGTCATAGCTGCCAGAACCCGCCACCGGTGCGTCACGCGTCAGATCGACGATGCCGTTTTCGTCGGCACGAAACTGCGCCTGGCTGGTCCAGGCTACGGCGTCGCGAACGGTGCGCGTCGATATCTCGACCACTTGTCCCGGCGTCAGCTTTTCCACACGAATCTGACGCGGCACATCGATCAGGTCATCGACAGGAGAGATACTAAGCGTCGCTTGGCTCATTTCGCGTCGACCTTGGTGACCATTTGCGCAGCGGTGCGATCGCTGGTCATGGGCGTGACTTTCAGGCCTTTACGCGTGGCCCAGATGTTCTTGTAGTGGTACAGCGGAATGATGCCCACGTCTTCGGACACGATCTTGACCGAGTCGCGCAGGATGGCTTCGCGTTTGGCGACATCAAATTCCGAGGTGGCCTTGACCAGGTCCGCGTCGACTTTGGGATTGCTGTAGTAACCCCAGTTCGAGGCACCCAGGCCTTTCTCGGGCGATACGCTGGCCAGGATGTTGACCAGGGCGTAGCTGGCTTCGCCGGTGCCGTTGCCCCATGCCAGCATGGTCATGGCATATTCATTTTTGCGCGCGCGGCTCGAATATACGGCCCACGGCATGACTTCAACCTTGGTCTTGACGCCGATACGGGTCCAGAACTGCGCGACAGCCTGGGCCGTCTCGGGACCTTGCGGGTAGCGGTCGTTCGGTACATGCATCGTCAGGTTGAAGCCGTCCGGATAACCCGCCTCGGCCAGCAGTTCCTTGGCTTTCTTCGCGTCGTACGGAATGTCCTTGACGTCGGGGTTATAGCCAAAGGTGTCCTTCGGCATCCATTGATTGGCCTCGGTCGCCGCGTCTTGCAGGATGCGGTCTACGATCGCCTTGCGGTTGATCGCCAGATTCAGCGCCTCGCGAACCTTGAGGTCCAGCAACGGGTTCTTCGGTAGTGGTTTACCGGCGTTGTCGGTGATGTACGGGTTTGCCGCCGAGTTGAAACTGGGCTGCAGCAGCATGACACGCAGACCGTCATACGGATAGACGCTGACGTTGGGGGCTTGCTTCAACTTCGCCAGGTCCGACACCGAGACTTTGTCGATCACGTCCACATCGCCAGCCAACAGGGCAGCGGTACGCGAGGCGGCGTTGTTGATGTAGCGGTAGTTGACCTTTTCCCAGAGCTGTTTCTCGCCCCAGTAACCGTCGTTGCGTTCCATGATGACGCGGTCGCCAGGCGTGTATGAGACGAACTTGTAGGGGCCGGTGCCGACCATGGCCTTGCCCGAGTTGTAGTCCTCGGTCGCGGATTTTTCACCAACGTGTTTACTGACGACGTGGATCGATGCCAGATTCAGCGGCAGATCGGGGTTCGGCGCTTTCGTCTTGACGATGAACGTCAAGGGGTCAGGAGCCTCCATCGACTCGATGGTGCGCAGGTAGCCGGCATAGGTTGCCACGCTGCCCGGCACGTTGCGCGCGCGGGTATACGAGTAAATCAGATCGTCGGCGGTAAACGGCTGGCCGTCTTGCCATTTCACGTTGGGACGCAGTTTGAATTCCCAGGTTTTGTCATCGAGCGGTTTCCAGCTCAGTGCCAGGCCTGGCTGCAGTTTGTTCCACTTGTTTTCGACCAGCAGGTCCCAAAAATGCAGTGCTACCGAGCGGTCGCCCGCATGGTTGTTGAGCTGGGGATCGAGCGAGGAGAGGGGGTCGGCAAAGCCGATGCTCAGGTCTTCGGCCATCGCGCCGGCCGACAGGCCCATCAGAGCAGAGGTTAACGTGGTCAGGATCAGACGCTTCATGGTTGCAGTTCCGTGTATTAATGTTGAGCCAACGGCTGACGGGATGATTATTTCCCGTCGTTCAAGTGACAGGCGCTCATATGGTTAATGGCGATGCCTTTGAGCGTCGGGACTTCGGTTTTGCAGCGAGGCATCGCATGCGGACATCGCGGATGAAAATGACAGCCGGAGGGCGGATTCAGCGGACTGGGAATTTCGCCCTGGATGGCGGTAAAGGTTTTATGGCGCGCGTTCATGCGCGGGATTTCGGCCAGCAGCGCCTGGGTGTAGGGATGGTTCGCACGGCGAAAGACGTCTTCGGCCGGCGCGCTTTCGACGACGCGTCCCAGGTACATGATGACGACACGATCGGACAGATGTTCTACTACGCCCAGATCGTGGCTGATGAACAGATAGGTCAGGTTGAGTTCTTCACGCAGATCCATGAACAGGTTCAGGATCTGTGCCTGGATCGAGACATCCAGCGCCGCGACGGCTTCGTCGCAGATCAGCATCGAGGGCTGCACGGCGAGGGCGCGTGCGATGCCGATGCGTTGGCGTTGACCGCCGCTGAATTGGTGCGGATAGCGTTGACGCAACGCGGGGTCCAGTCCAGCACGCTGCATTTGCGCACTGACATAGTCATCCATCTCTGCGCGGCTGGTCAGTCCGTGGATCAGGGCTGCTTCGCCGACGATCTGGTCTACGCGCAGGCGCGGGTTCAGGCTGGCATATGGATCCTGAAAAATCAGCTGAGCTTTCAGGCGCGCGCGGTGGGCCTGTTGGGCATTCATCTGATGACGCGGCATACCATCAAACCAGACCTCGCCGGCGGACGGCGGCATCAGCCCAGCTGCCATGCGGCCCAGCGTGGATTTACCGCAGCCGGACTCGCCAACCAGGCCGACGACTTCGCCGGGACGCACGATCAGATCGACACCATCGACGGCATGCGTGATGGACGGCGGGCGCGATAGACGCAGTTGTTGCAGTACGCGTTCGGTTTTCCCGATCTTGCGTTCGCCAAAGCGTTTGCTGACTTGGCGCAGTTCAATCATCGGCGTCTGTGCGGAGGAGGCCGTATTCATGCGACCTCCGCAGCGGTGAGGGTTGGGTAAAAACAGCGCACCAGGCGTTCCGAAACGGGTTGAGTCAATTCAGGGCGTTCACTACAGGCCGAGCCCGCACGCGGGCAGCGGGCCGCGAATGCACAGCCGGCGGGCAGGTCCAGCAGATTCGGCGTCATGCCGGGGATCTGGCGCAGCCGCTGGCCACGCAGATTGTTGCCCGGCAAACTGCCGATCAATCCGGCGGTATAGGGATGCAGCGGGGCGTCGAGCACATCGTCAACACGTCCGTGTTCGACAATGCGCCCGGCATACATGACTGCGACCTCATCCGCCAGGCCGGCGACCACCGACAGGTCATGGGTGATCCAGATCAGGCTCGTGCCGTGCAGGCGCGCGAGCTTTTGCACCTCTGACAGAATCTGGGCCTGAATGGTGACGTCGAGCGCGGTAGTGGGCTCGTCCGCGATGATCAGGTCAGGACGATGCAGCAGCGCAATCGCAATGGCGACGCGTTGGCGCATGCCGCCCGACAATTGATGCGGATAGGCCCGCAGCCGGTCTTCCGGGCTGGGAATTCCCATCATGCCCAGCGTGTCGCGCGCCAGTTCGCGCGCTTGCGCCTTGGACATGTTGTTGTGGGCACGTACCGCCTCGATCATTTGTGCATCGACCCGCAGGACCGGGTTGAGCGTCATCATCGGATCTTGAAAAATCATCGCGATACGATTGCCCTGCAGCTTGCGCAACTCGCGTGGCGACAGCTGGGTCAGATCACGTCCCTGGAACAAAATCTCGCCGCCCACGATGCGGCCCGGGGCGTCCACGAGCCCCATGATCGAGAAACCCGTGACGGATTTGCCTGATCCGGATTCGCCAACCAGGCCGAGGATGCGGCCACGTTCCAATTTGAACGAGACGCCATCGACAGCAGGCAAGACACCCGCGCGGGTGAAAAAATGTGTGCGTAGATCACGCACTTCCAAGGTGGCCGGGCCACCAGCAGAGTGGTGCGCAGCCGTCATTTGTGGGTCCTCGGATTCAACACATCGCGCAGGCGGTCACCGACCAGATTGATGGCCACGATAGTGATCAGCAAGGCAATGCCAGGATAAAAACTAATCCAATAGTCACCAGACAGCATGTATTGGAAACCAGTCGAAATCAGCAGGCCCAGCGAGGGCTCCGTGACGGGAACGCCCAGGCCCAGAAAGCTGAGTGTGGCCTCCAGCGTGATGGCGCGCGCAATTTGCAAAGTGCCGATCACAATCAGCGGCGGCAGACAGTTGGGCAGGATGTGCTTGATCATGATGCGCCAACTGGGGATGTCCAGGCAGCGCGCAGCCTCGACGTATTCGCGGCGACGCTCGACCAGCGCCTGTCCGCGTGCGGTGCGCGCATAGTAGGCCCATTCCAAGATCACCAGGGTCAACACCACGTTGCTGACGCCTTTACCCAGGTAGGCCAGGATCATCATGGCCACCAGGATCGAGGGGAATGACAGCAACAGGTCGACGACGCGCATGATCAGCGTATCGACGCGTCCACCTGCGTACGCAGCCAGCAGGCCAAGCAGGGTGCCGAGTATGCCCGCTATCAATGCCGAGCCTATGCCCACCATCAGACTGATGCGCAGCCCGTACAAAATGCCGGAATACAAATCCCGGCCTTGGCCGTCCGTACCCAGCAAATAGGTAAAGGTGCCCATGCCGTTTTCCGAACCGGGCGGCAGGCGCGCATCCAGCACGTCGAGTTGCAGGAGGTCGTAGGGATTTTGTGGCGTAATCCACGGGGCCAGGATCGCGGCCAGGATCAGCAGGGTCGCAACGACCAGGCCGAATACCGCGATCTTGGACGAGAAAAACTCTGCCAGATTGCGGCGCCATGGCGATTCTTGACGCAAGGGGGCGATAGCCGTGCTCATTGCGCAGCCTCCGCGTCGAGGCGAACTCGAGGATCCAACAGCTTGTACAAAATATCGACGATTAAATTCAGGGTGACAAACAGGCAGACAATCACGACCAGATACGACACGATCACGGGACGGTCCAATGCATTGATGCTGTCCAGAATCAGTTTTCCAGCGCCGGGCCACGAGAAAATACTTTCCGTCACGACAGCGAATGCAATGGTCGACCCTAGCTCCAGGCCCAGCACGGTGACCAAGGGGATGAGCGTATTGCGCAGCACGTGCACACAGACCACGCGCACCGGTGACAGGCCTTTGGCGCGGGCGAATTTTACGTGGTCCAGCGGCAGCACCTCGCGTACGCCGGCACGAGTCAGGCGAATGACGAGGGAAATTTTGAACAGCGACAGATTGACCGCGGGCAGAATCAGATGGCGCAGCCCGTCGGCAGTGAGCCAGGACCATTGAGCGCCCAGAAATTCCACCGTACTGCCGCGGCCGCTCGCCGGCAGCCAGCCCAGCGAAACGCTGAACGCCATGATCAACATCAGGCCGACCCAAAAGGTCGGCAAGGAAAAACCGACGATGCTGCCTGCCATCAGAAAACGCGAGATCGGGTTTTCGGGATACAGGCCCGCGAACAAACCGAGCGGCACGCCGATCACGACGGCCAGAAAAAGCGCCGCAAATGCCAGCTCCAAGGTCGCCGGCATACGGTCCAGAATCAATTCAATGGCCGGGATGTTATAGACAAAGCTATTGCCCAGATTGCCGTGCAGGGCGCCACTCAAAAAGCTCAGATACTGACGCCAGAGAGGTTGATCCAGCCCCATCTGCGCAATGATGCGTGCGCGCTCGACCTGATCGACATCCTGGCCAATCAGGATATCGATCGGGTTGCCGATGGCATGCAGGCCGACAAAGACGATCAACGTCATCAACAGCACGACCACCAACGCCTGGGCCAGGCGGCGAAAAAGCCAGACAATCATTGAACCGGCTCCTGTACGCCTGGGGCAGGCACCCATTCGTCGCCAAAGACTTCAGGCTCGGCGTACGCCTGGATATTGGCGTAATGCGTTTCGACGTCTTCGCGATAAAACAGTCCCGCCATGCCTTGTGCGAGCCGTTTGGCGCCGTCGCTGATCGCGGGGATATCGCCCGATACGGTACCGTGGGTCAATGCAGCCGGATACGAAAAACAATGCACGCGGTCCAGGCCGGGACAGCCGCCGGGTGTTTTTTCTTGCAACTCGAACGCCGCACCCAAGTCGGGGGAGTCGGTGAGTTCCTGGTCTTCTTGTCCCGCTGCCGGGGTGTAACGATCGCCCCAGGCACGGACGTGCGGCGCCAGTGCGGCGAATTCCGGACGCACGGTCCAGTCGATACGAAAGCCCGTCGAGCACACGAGGAAATCCAGTACGAACACGCCTTTGGGCGTGGTGACATGGATCTCGTCGCCGACCATCGCGACGTCCAGAATCGGACAGCTCAGATTGAAGCGGGCATTCGGATGACGCGAGACACGCAGTGTGCTGCCGCGAGGCGGCGGCACTTGTTGCGTATTGATGTAGTGGCGGATACGCCATTTCCATTCGTCGGGCAAACTCAGGTGTCCGTGGACCAGGCCGGCATTGCCGGAACCTTTGCCCTTGTTCACGCGCGGAATGTCATCGCGGCGAATCAACAGATCGACGCTGGCCGCGCCGGCCTCCAGGGCAGTCGCTGCGCTATCCATGGCCGAGGCGCCCGCGCCGATCACGCCGACGCGCTTGCCCGCGAGAGCGGTGTAGTCAGTCGTATCCGATGAATGCGCCCAACGGTCGCGTGGCAGTTTGTGAGCAAAGGCCGGCACATACGCGCCGCCCAGGCCATCACGCCCAGTGGCCAGCACGACACGGCGTGCCAGTACTGTTTGCGGTCCAGCAGGCGAGGCGATGTCCAATTGCACGACGCCATCCGCGCGGGGACGCACAGCCTGCACGTGATGCTGATTGCGGATATCCAGTCCCAGCACGCGACGGTACCAACGCAGATAATCCATCCATTGCAGACGGGGAATCTTGTCCAGGGCCTCCCAGGCCTCGGCACCGAACTGAGCCTCGAACCAGGCGCGGAACGTCAGGGCAGGCAAGCCGAGCGCGGGGCCGGTGAGTTGCTTGGGGGAACGCAGCGTTTCCATACGCGCCGTGGTGGCCCAGGGGCCTTCGTATCCTTCGGGGGCGCGATCAAAAATCGGTGCGTCGATTCCGACATGATTCAACGCCGCCGATGCAGCCATACCCGCCATTCCGCCACCGATGATCGCCACATCCAAGACGGATTGGCCGTCGATAGTGCGCGAAGGCATCCACCGTTTGGCAGGAAGCTCTAACCAGGCCAGGTCTTGGCGCAGGCGCGCCTCCAATGCGGCGAGGCCCAGTTGTGGGCTGTCGACAGAGAGAGTCATGAGAGTCATGATGCAGAAGAATCCATAACAGGAGTGGTTTCGCCGTAGATCGAATGCAGCAATGCGCCATGCTCGCTCGCCTCGTGACGCACAAAACCGGGCAATAGCTGCGCAGCGGTTTCGGCCAAGGCATCGGCAACTGCCTGCACTGCGGGCAGGGAGGGCTGCGATTGCGGCGTGATCACGCCGAAGAAAAACGGGATGTCGATATCCAGCGTCCGGATCGCCACGCCATCGACGGGCAGGCCGTAGACGGTGATGGGCTCCAGTACCGCCAGACCGAGGCCGGCGCGTACGGCGGCGAGCGCGTTGACGGACGAGTTGGTTTCGATCAGGCCGGGTGCCCTGCGCCCTTGGTTTGCCAAAGCCTGATCCAGACGCCGGCGCAAGCGGTATGGGTTGGCCATGGTAATCAGGCGTCGGCCAATCAGGTCATCGATAGATAAAGACGGTTGCGCAGCCAGCGGATCGTTCGCCGGCAGGGCGACGATACAGGGGGCCTGGCCAATCCAATGCACGGTCAGGCCCCGGTGCTCCAATGGCAAACTGGTCGCGCCGAGTTGCGCTGCGCCGGTCAGCACATCGTGCAGCACGCGTTCGGGCGACATGCTGCGCAGTTGAACGCGAGCGGTGGCTATGCGGCCTTCGATGGATTTCAGTGCGGCAGGCAATAGGCCTGTCGCCAGCGCTGAGGTGGCAGCCAACCGGAGAGGGCGATCATCGCCGCGGGCGATTTCCTCGGCACGTTGGCGGATCTGTTTCAAGCCGACCAGTGCACGTTCGACATCGTCATAAAGCAGGAACCCCTGTTCAGTCGGGGTTACGCGCGGGCCATTGCGGGCAAACAGCGCATAGCCGACTTCGGCCTCCAGCTCCTGGATCGAACGGGTGATGACCGGCTGCGAACGGCCGAGCAGACGCCCGGCAGCGGTCACGCTACCGGTAGACATGACGGCCGCAAAGGCCTCCAGTTGCCGTAATTCCATCGTTTTGCTTTATGCCAAAACAGAATTTTGAAGCCATCAGTATGCGACATACAAATAATTAAATGGCATAAGCAAATTCCCTAATGCGGGTTTTCTCCTGCTTGTTAATAATTTCTCGTTATATTAGGGGCTTGCGCCACTTCTTCTATGTGGCCTGTCGTCCACCGTTGGGTTTTGGGGTAAGGCTCGCAGGCGGCAAACGCTAGATATAACGTCTCTCTTCTGAATGGTTACACTCAATTGTCCAGACCAGGAGGCCAAATGAAAAAGATCGGAATCGCCGTTGCCGCACTAGTTGCGGCCGGATGTTCTAGCCCTGATCGTGATGCAGCGCCCGTAGGCATGCCGAACCCGGCTTCTGCTTATTGCATTGAGCTCGGCGGCAAGCTGACGATCGAAGACCGGCAGGGCGGACAGGTTGGTATCTGCACGCTGCCGGATGGGAAAACGATCGAAGAATGGGAGCTATATCGACGGGACCATCCGCGCCCGTAATGCACGGACAGCGGTATATCAGTCTGCGTCTGCTTTAGCGCCGAACGCCATTTGCATGGCGTACTGCCGCACGTCGCTCGGCCACGCAGAGGCGTGCTGCGTGAATTGGGCCTGGTCATGGGCGAACAACGCCCGTGTGGCTTCTTCGAAGCCAGACAGATTGCCAGCCATGGACGACATGAAACGGTAGGCGGCTTCTTGTTGTTGGCGTTGCTGTGTCGCACCCCCGTCAGCGTGGCGGGCCTGATCGACCAGTTTGCGCAGCGCTACCGACGCACCGCCCGGTTGCTGTGCGAGCCATTCCCAATGACGTGGCAGCAAGGTGACCTCTCTCGATACGACCCCGAGTTTGGGGCGTCCACGTCCGCGCGCCGCTGCCGCTTCAGCGGGAGAAGGCGCATGAGATTCAGTGGCGGGCGAGGGCGGGGCCAGCCGCGCCATGATTTCACCGTTACTGCCGCGTAGATCCACGTCCACGACCTGACCCGTCGCGTCGTTATAGATCAGTACCGGCCCGGTGGCCTGCTCGTCATGAGCGCGGCGAGCGGCGACCGCGACCTCGGGCAGGGGGCCAGACGCAATGCGTCGATGGCCATCAAAGGCGGTGCAGGTTGCCACAGTATTGGCCACAACGTTGGTTACCGTATTCATACGTTCTCCTTCCGTCTAGTGGCTTAATTATTAGCCGGGTAAAATTAATAATCAATATTACCCGGGTTAAATATTGCAACTAGAAATTTAGCTATCGACTAGGGAAACCCCCTAGTAAAAAACTGTCTAGCGCGTATAATCTTGCTTTGCGCCCGGAGTTCCCCATGCGTCTCGTTCAAAAAGCGCTCACCTTCGACGATGTGTTGTTGGTGCCTGCGTATTCCGAGGTGTTGCCGCGCGACACCTCTCTGATCACCAGCCTTACTCGCAAAATCAAACTGAATATCCCGCTGGTGTCCGCTGCCATGGACACCGTCACTGAGTCGCGCCTGGCGATTGCCATGGCCCAAGAGGGCGGCATCGGGATCATTCACAAAAACCTGTCTGCTGACGAACAAGCCAAAGAGGTCGCGCGCGTCAAACGCCACGAATTCGGCATCGTCATTGACCCCGTCACCGTCACCTCCGACATGAAAGTCCGGGACGCCATCAGTCTGCAACGTCAGCATGGCATCTCGGGTCTGCCGGTCGTCGAGGGCAAAAAGTTGGTAGGCATTGTCACCAACCGTGACCTTCGTTTCGAAGACCGCCTGGACCAGCCGCTGCGTAACATCATGACGCCGCAGGAACGCCTGGTTACCATGCAAGAGGGCGCCACGCTGGACGAGGCTCAGGCCCTGATGCACAAGCACCGCCTCGAACGCGTGCTGATCGTCAACGACGCCTTTGAGCTGCGTGGCCTGGCCACCGTCAAAGACATCGTCAAAAACACCGAACACCCCGTTGCCAACAAAGACAGCCAGGGCCAATTGCGTGTGGGCGCTGCCGTAGGCGTGGGCGATGGTACCGAAGAGCGCGTGGAAAAGCTTGCTGCTGCTGGCGTTGACGTCATCATCGTCGATACCGCGCACGGTCACTCGCGTGGCGTGCTGGAGCGTGTTCGCTGGGTCAAAGAAAACTTCCCCAAGGTCGAAGTCATCGGCGGCAACATCGCCACCGCCGCGGCTGCGCGCGCGTTGGTTGATCATGGCGCTGACGGTGTCAAGGTCGGTATCGGCCCGGGCTCTATCTGCACCACACGTATCGTCGCAGGTGTTGGTGTGCCACAAATCACGGCCATCGCCGATGTGGCCAGTGCCCTCGAGGGCACTGGCGTGCCGTTGATCGCCGACGGTGGTATCCGTTACTCGGGCGACATCGCCAAGGCCCTGTCCGCCGGTGCATTCGCCTGCATGATGGGCGGCATGTTCGCCGGCACCGAAGAAGCCCCCGGCGAAGTCGTCCTGTTCCAGGGCCGTTCGTACAAGTCATACCGTGGCATGGGCAGCCTTGGCGCCATGTCCGATGGTTCGGCCGACCGCTATTTCCAGGATCCGGCCAACAACGCCGACAAGCTCGTCCCCGAAGGCATCGAAGGCCGCGTCCCCTACAAGGGCAGTGTCCTGGCCATCATCTACCAATTGGTGGGTGGTATCCGTGCCTCGATGGGCTATTGCGGCTGCGCCACTATCGACGACATGCGCACCAAAACGCAATTCGTCGAGATCACCTCGGCAGGGGTACGTGAATCCCACGTCCACGACGTGCAGATCACCAAAGAGGCCCCCAACTACCGCGCCGACTGATCGAGTCAGTACAATGCAATGCATCGCGCACCGGCAGAACTCCCGCGGTTCTGGCCGGTGCGCTTTTATTTCCAACCGGCAGAGTCTCCATGCACCAGCGCATCCTTATTCTTGACTACGGTTCGCAAGTCACCCAACTGATCGCCCGCCGCGTTCGCGAGGCAGGTGTCTATTCCGAAATCCATCCCGGCGATGTCGACGACGCCTTTGTGCGTGAGCAGGCTGCACAGGGCCTGAAAGGCATCATCCTGTCGGGCAGCCACGCTTCGGCCTACGACGAAGGTTCGTTGACCGTTCCTCCGGCCGTCTTCGAATTGGGCCTGCCGGTGCTGGGCATTTGCTACGGCATGCAGTCCATGGCCATGCAACTGGGCGGTAAAGTCAGCTTTTCCGACCATCGCGAATTCGGCTATGCCGAGGTTCGCGCCCATGGCCATACCCAGCTGTTGAACGGCCTGGCCGATTTCACCACGCCCGAAGGCCACGGCATGCTGAAGGTCTGGATGAGCCACGGTGACAAAGTCACCGAGCTGCCCCCGGGCTTCAAACTGATGGCCTCGACCCCGTCCTGCCCGATCGCTGGCATGGCCGACGAAGACCGCAAGTTCTACGCCGTGCAGTTCCACCCCGAAGTCACGCATACCGTCCAGGGCAAGGCCATGTTGGCCCGCTTTGTGAACGACATCTGCGGTTGCCAGGGTGACTGGAATATGCCCGACTACGTGGCAGAGGCTGTCGCGCGCATTCGCGAACAAGTCGGCAGCGACGAAGTCATCCTGGGCCTGTCGGGTGGCGTGGATTCCTCAGTGGCCGCCGCCCTGATCCACAAAGCCATCGGCGACCAGCTGACCTGCGTATTCGTCGATCACGGCTTGTTGCGTCTGGACGAGGGCAAACAGGTCATGAAGACCTTTGCCGAAAACATGGGCGTGAAAATCGTCCATATCGACGCGACCGAGCAGTTCATGAGCAAACTGGCCGGCCAAGCCGACCCCGAAGCCAAACGCAAAATCATCGGCCGCGAGTTCGTCGAGGTTTTCCAGACCGAAGCGGGCAAGCTCAAGAACGCCAAATGGCTGGCCCAAGGCACCATCTATCCTGACGTGATCGAATCCGCTGGCGCCAAGACCGGCAAAGCCACTTCGATCAAATCGCACCACAACGTTGGTGGCCTACCCGACACGCTGAATTTGCAGTTGTTGGAACCCTTGCGTGAACTGTTCAAGGACGAAGTCCGCGAACTCGGCGTGGCCCTGGGCCTGCCCCCGCAGATGGTCTATCGTCACCCGTTCCCTGGCCCTGGCCTGGGCGTGCGTATTCTGGGTGAGGTCAAGCAAGAATACGCGGACCTGCTGCGTCGTGCCGACGCGATTTTTATCGAAGAACTGCGCAGCACGATCGATGAGACGAGCGGCAAGAACTGGTACGACCTGACCTCGCAAGCTTTCGCAGTGTTCCTGCCGGTGAAATCGGTAGGCGTGATGGGCGATGGCCGCACGTACGAATACGTTGTCGCGCTGCGCGCAGTACAGACCTTCGACTTCATGACTGCCGACTGGGCACCGCTGCCACATGCATTGCTGGCCAAGGTCTCCTCGCGGATCATTAATGAAGTCCGTGGGCTGAATCGAGTCGTGTACGACGTGTCGAGCAAGCCGCCTGCGACGATCGAGTGGGAGTGAGATCACTTTCTAGCTAATTGATTTCATTCAGCTAAGCGAATGCCATTGATCGTGTATTTTGCACGGTCAATGGCATTTTTTTATCGCGTCTTTATTGAAGGGGGCCGTGTTCACCCGGCTGATACGCCCAGGTTGCAATATTGCCCTTTGAAATACAGCAGCGGCTGCGTGGCAACGGCTTCTTGGCTGTTTAACGCTTTCACTTCACCAATCACAATCAGGTGATCGCCCGCGGTATGTTCGGCGTGAATTTCGCAGTCGAGCCAGTGCAGGCAGCCGGCAATGATCGGATTGCCCAGTGGCGATGGGCGCCATTCGACATCGTGCCACTTCGCCGCGCCTCGTTGAGCGAACTGATTGGAAATCCTGACCTGCGCATTTGACAGGATATTGACCACGAAACGACCTGCTTGGCGAATCTTGGGATAGCTGTACGAACTCGCCATGACGTTGAATGACACCAGCGGTGGATTCATGGACACGCTATGGAACGACTGGCAAGTGAAACCAACCGGCTCGTCATCGACGTACGATGTAATCACCGTGATACCGGATGCGTAGTGCCCGAGCGCTTCGCGAAAGCGCGATGGCTCGATAGCGGTACTAGCAAATGACATATGGATTGGGATTCTGAATGCATGGCCATCGACGATGGCGTCCTGATCGATCCTGCGAATGAGGTGCAGGATCGATGATCGTACTGTGCTGCTTCAGGCCGAGAGTTCTTTCCGGACGATTTCCGCGCCTGCGCTTAACGCCTGCAGCTTGCCTCTCGCGACGCCACGAGGCAAGGGGGCCATGCCGCAGTTGGTCGAAGGATAGAGTTTGTCGGCATCGACAAACTGAAGCGCTTTGCGCAGGGTGTTGGCGACTTCCTCGGGGGTTTCAATGGTGTTGGTTGCGACGTCAATCGCTCCGACCATCACTTTTTTACCTCGAATGAGCTCAATCAGATCCATGGGCACATGCGAGTTCTGGCATTCCAGCGAGACGATATCGATACCGGATTTTTGCAGCTTGGGGAAAGACTCTTCATACTGCAGCCACTCTGACCCCAGCGTCTTTTTCCAATCGGTATTGGCTTTGATCCCGTAACCGTAGCAGATATGTACGGCCGTTTCGCATTTAAGCCCTTCAATTGCTTTTTCTAACGTGGCAACGCCCCAATCATTCACCTCATCAAAGAAAACATTGAATGCGGGCTCATCGAATTGGATGATGTCGACGCCGGCTGCTTCGAGCTCTTTGGCTTCTTGATTGAGAATCTTGGCGAATTCCCAAGCTAGTTTTTCGCGGCTCTTGTAGTGGCTATCGTAGAGCGTATCAATCATGGTCATAGGACCTGGCAGCGCCCACTTGATGGGTTGCTTGGTCTGCTGACGTAAAAACTTGGCGTCTTCGACAAAGACTGGCTTTTGACGAGAAACCGCGCCAACAACAGTCGGTACGCTGGCATCATAGCGATCGCGAATTCTGACGGTCTCGCGTTTCTCAAAATCAACGCCGCTCAGGTGCTCAATGAATGTGGTGACGAAGTGCTGGCGCGATTGCTCACCATCGCTGACGATATCGATCCCTGCGTGTTCTTGCTCGTGCAATGACAAACGCAAAGCATCTTGCTTGCCCTCAATCAACGCTTCGTCGTGCAGTTTCCACGGTGACCAGAGTGTCTCAGGTTGAGCCAGCCAGGACGGTTTGGGCAAGCTGCCAGCAGTGGAGGTGGGGAGCAATTTTTTCATGATAGGTAGCCTTTTATTAGGGCAAATCAAAGCGCGTAATTAGCCGCGGACCATTGCTCGAGAATGGTTCCGTAGGGTTTGATGAAATGCTCATCAACGAATTTCCCCTGCTCAACAGCCAGCCGGCTGCGCTCTTCTCGATCGTAAACAATGCGAGTCAGTGAATAATCCTGATGCTTCAAGCTTGGCTGGTAGGATTTTCCTGCGGCTGAATTCGCGTTGTAAATTTCAGGGCGATAAATCTTTTGGAAAGTGTCCATCGTGCTGATGGTGCTGATGAGCTCAAGATTGGTGTAATCACTGAGTAAATCGCCTGAAAAATAAAAAGCCAAAGGCGCAGCACTATTTGGGGGCATGAAATAGCGAACCTTCAGCCCCATCTTGTTGAAATAGTCATCCGTCAGGGAATACGCATCCTGCTGATATTCAACGCCCAGCACAGGATGCTGGTTTTCAGTCCGAATATAGGTCTTGCTGCTCGAAACACTCAGGCATATGACAGGCGGCTTATTGAAATTCTCTTTATAAGTGTTCGAATTGACAAAGGCCTTGAACAGTTTGCCATGCAGCTCGCCAAAGTTATCTGGCGTGCTGAATTTCGGCTGATTCTCATTGTGCTGCAGGAGCAGCACGCTAAAGTCATAATCTCGCACGTAAGAGGAAAAATTATTTCCTACCATGCCCTCGATACGTTCGTTGGTCTTTCGATCAACAACGCTTGCTTTCAATAGCTCGATCAGGGGAAGGGCGCTGTCAGTGCTTGCCGCATCAATGCTCATTTCAACGGAAATGATGTCAAGCTCGACTGTATAGCGATCGCCTTTTGGATTATCCCAATGCGCCAAAGCATTGAACCGATTGTCAATCATCCTCAAGGTGTTGCGCAGGTTCTCTTGGCGACTATCCCCTCTGGCCAGATTGGCAAAGTTGGTCGTGATGCGTGTGTTATCTGCTGGATGATAATCTTCGTCGAAACAAATGCTCTTAATGGTAAATTTAAAATCTTTATTCATCGCAATCTGGCGTCCTGAATCCTGAGGTGAGACCTCGGCTTTATTTCTTTGCCAGACCGTTTCGGTTTTATTTACTGGCTTTATCACTCAGCAGTTTGTATATTTTCTGCAATCAAGAGCAGCGCGTATTTTATGCTGTGCATTGAGCTAATAAAAATGAAATGATTTCATTTCAGTATTAGTCATGCTCATGATGCGATGCGCAGAAGGACTTCGATCAGTTGCTCGCGCTCGTTGCTGATGAGCCAGATTTCGATGCGTTGGCGGCTCGGATTCAGCAATACATCAACGCAATATCAGACGGGCCGTCACGCTATTAAATGGCGAAGTCGACTTCTTCTTCGAGCCTCGCAATCTGGTAGCTCACGGCGGATTGAGCTACATGCACCATGGCGATTTTGCTGTTCGTGCCGCTGACGGCATGGGTGGTACATGCGCTCTTCGGACGGGGCGGTTTGCACTATCGCGCATGGGTATTCCTGATAGGGTGGGGGATCACGCTACACCTCATCCTGGCGGGCTCGCTTGTCCCGCTCATGACCGGCTGGATAAGCACGGCCACGCTCGCGATTGTTATCCAGGTGATAAAACGCCGGACTGCTTATCGTCGTACCTTGGTTGGCCGAACGCTGGCGCGGGGCTTTCTGATCCGCCCAGCGGGATCGTGAGAACATCGGCAATTACCCCTGCGCGATCTCCTGAGCAAAGACAGCGGCTGCCTGTTGCGCCACTTCTGCCACATTCAGGCTCATCGCCAGCTTGCATTCATTCAACTCTTCCAAGGCGAACCACTTTGCCTCGAGCGCGTCATCGCCGCCTACCGGTACCCCGGATTGCCACTTGCAGAGCACTGCAATTAGCACGAAATGCTGATGGAGCTCGCCTTTGTCGTCACGGCCGAAGACATCGACAGCCGTAAAGACACGGTGCGCTTCGGCGCGTACACCGGTCTCTTCCAACAGTTCGCGAACGGCGGCGGCTTTGATGGTTTCGCCGATTTTAATTTTTCCGCCGGGGAAACCCCAGCAACCGGCGTCGGGTGGATTGGCCCGGCGCACCAGCAGGATTTTTTCATCGTGGAATACGGCCGCGATGGTCGCTGCGATGGGTCGGGATACCGGCCGCGCAGAAGGCGATGGATAGCTGCTATCTGACATAGTGGCCTCGCATAATGAGACAAGCAAAGAGGCAAAGCATCAGGCCGCTGGCAATCGAGGCGTCGCAGATCAGGCGACGGCTCTATGGTTGCCAGCAGATGGGCCATCAACGTTCGGTATCAGACGGCCGCGGGGGCAATTTTCTCAGAGTCAATAGCATACCGTAGCATGGCCTCACGGATCTTTGCACGAGGCAGCCATCCCTCGTCAACGCACGCCTTGATCGCGGCCAGGACGATGAACGTTCGATCCACCTCGAAGAAAGCACGCAGTGACTCGCGGGTATCCGAGCGGCCGAAACCGTCCGTGCCGAGACTGATAAAGCCGCGATCCTTGACGAAGGGGCGGATCTGGTCGCCGACGATCTTCATATAGTCGGTTGCGACCACGACAGGACCGATACGGCCTTGCAGACACTGCTGAACATACGGAATGCGCGGCTCGTCTTCCGGATGCAGCATATTCCAACGCTCAGCGGCCATGCCATCACGGCGCAGCTCAGTCAGGCTTGTCGCGCTCCAGACATCGCTGGAAATGCCGAAGTCCTGTTCCAGCAGTTCACCCGCAGCAATGACTTCGCGCAGAATCGCGCCGCTACCTATCAGTTGTACATGCGGCTTGCCAGATGGCTCTGACGCGGGGGCCTGCTTTTTGCCGTCGCGCAATAGGTAAAGCCCTCTGAGAATGCCGGCCTCGCTTTCCGGTGGCAGGGCGGGGTTCGGATAGTTCTCGTTGAGCAAGGTGATGTAGTAGTAGATATCCTCCTGTTCTGCATACATGCGGCGCAAGCCGTCCTGGATGATGACTGCCAGTTCGTAGGCAAAGGTAGGGTCATAGGAAACGCAATTCGGTATCACCGACGAGAGTACGTGGCTATGGCCATCATCGTGCTGCAAGCCTTCTCCCATGAGCGTAGTACGGCCCGATGTGGCGCCCAGCAGGAACCCTCGCGTGCGTGCGTCGCCCGCCGCCCACGCCAAATCCCCCACGCGTTGCAGGCCGAACATGGAATAGAAGATATAAAACGGGATGGCCGCCAAGCCATGATTGCTATAGGCCGTTCCCGCAGCGATCCATGACGCAATCGCACCGGATTCATTAATGCCTTCTTGCAGGATTTGACCGTCTTTGGCTTCTTTGTAGTAGCTTAGCTGGCCGGCGTCCTGTGGGGTATAGAGTTGTCCTACGTACGAATGGATGCCGATCTGGCGAAACAGGCCTTCCATGCCGAAAGTGCGCGATTCGTCGGGCACGATGGGAACGACGAGCTTGCCCAGATGAGGGTCTTTGAGCAGCGTGGTCAGGATGCGGACGAACGACATGGTGGTCGAAACACCGCGTTCACCGCTATCTTTCAATTGTGTGGCAAAAGCGCTGAGCGGCGGAACCTGCAGCGGGGTAATCCGGCTGATACGGGCTGGCACATGACCGCCGAGTGCGGCTCGGCGCCGCGCGAAATAGCGTGCTTCCTCGCTGTCGGGCGCAGGCTTCAGATAGGGCATATCCTCGAGCCGGTCGTCGGGCACCGGCAGCGAGAATCGATCACGGAACGCGCGCACGGCGTCAGCGCTCATCTTCTTGAGCTGATGGTTGACGTTCTGGCCTTCGCCGGCCTCGCCCATGCCGAAGCCCTTGACCGTTTTGGCCAGAACGACCGTTGGACGGCCTTTCGTGCTGACCGCCTGTGCGTAGGCGGCATGTACTTTCTCCGGATCATGGCCCCCACGTGTCAACGCCCAGATTTCATCGTCCGACAGATGCGCGACCAACTCCAGCAGCTGCGGGTACTTGCCGAAGAAATGCTCGCGCACATAGGCGCCGTTCTGCGATTTGAACGTCTGGTACTCACCGTCGACGCATTCCATCATGCGTTGACGCAGCAACCCGCTGGTATCGCGCTTGAGCAGATCGTCCCAACCGCTGCCCCACAACACCTTGACGATGTTCCAGCCCGCTGCCCGGAAGGTGCCCTCGAGTTCTTGAACGATCTTGCTGTTGCCTCGTACTGGGCCGTCCAAACGTTGCAGATTGCAGTTGACGACAAAGATCAGATTGTCGAGTCGCTCCCGTCCGGCGACCGAGATAGCTGCCAGCGACTCGGGCTGATCCATCTCGCCGTCGCCAAGAAAGGCCCACACTTTGCGGCCTTGATGCTCCAGCAGCCCGCGGTATTCGAGATACCGCATGAATCGCGCCTGGTAGGCAGCCGTCATCGGCCCCAATCCCATCGACACAGTGGGGAATTGCCAGAAATCTGGCATCAGGCGCGGGTGGGGATACGAGGATAGGCCGTCGCGCCCGGCCTCCCGACGGAAATTATCCAGTTGCTCTTCGGTGATGCGTCCTTCCAGATAGGCGCGTGCATAAATGCCGGGTGCGGAGTGTCCCTGTATGTAAACCATATCGCCGCCGAAAGTCTCGGTGCGGCCCCGGAAAAAATGATTGAAGCCTACGTCATAGAGCACGGCGGCTGACTGGTACGTGGCGATGTGTCCGCCGACATTGGAATGCTTGCCGGCGCGCAGCACCATGACCATTGCGTTCCAGCGGATGTAGGCGTTCAATTGGCGTTCGATGTCGAGATCGCCAGGATAGGCAAGTTGCCGGTCTTTCGGGATGCTATTGACGTAGGCGCTGGTGACACGCTCATGCAGGTCGCCATGTCTGGATGCATCGAATTCAGTGAGCTGGTCGATCAGATAGTGGGTGCGGGAGCGGCCCTCGACTGCCTCTACAGCCTCCAGCGCTTGCAGCCATTCTTGAGTTTCCAGCGGGTCGACGTCGACCAAGGCGGGGGCGGGATTCATATTGGGGCTCCAGAAAAAACAACGTGTTAAAGCGGTGCCGGCGCTGGCCAGCCTGGTGTGGCGCAGACATCGATTGATGACCTATGAGTTGCAAATGCAATCGTATTTTGAGAGATTCTAAGTCAGCTACAATTGCAAATGCAACTGAAAAAAAGGAACCTGCTATGACGAAGGACGGAACGGATCTGTGGTTTTCGTTTGTGCGTACCCATCGCTTGATGATCCGCGAGGTAGAGAGCCGCCTGGCGGCGTCCAAGCTGCCGGCTTATGCCTGGTACGACGTGCTGTGGGGATTGGAAAGCGGGCCGCAAGGAACGAGGCGGATGCACGAGCTGGCCGACGCACTGGCGATAGAGCGCTACAACCTGACACGGCTAGTAGATCGCCTGGAACAAGAGGGATTGGTCACGCGTACGCGCTCGCCAGAGGACGGCCGAGCCGCGTATGCCAGCATCACAAAGGAAGGGCGGGCGCTGCGTAAGAAAATGTGGAAGGTGTACGAAAGCACCGTTGCAGAGCTTTTTCTGAATCAGTTCAGCGCGGATGAGCAATCGACGTTCTCCAAAGGTCTGGACCGAGCTGCCGCCATGGCCCGCGGTCAGTAATTCAATGTGCCGCGAGCGCAGACAAAGCCGCCGATTTCACTGGCAATGTGTCGTTCATATCTGGTGACGGGGAGGGCAGGCCTTTGTTGAGGGACTTCTTGCGCGGCCAGATATCGTGCTTTACGATTGCAAATACAATTATTGTAATTGCAATCGCAAAAAAGGACAGACATGACATATCCCTGCGATCTGGCGTTCTATACGGCCGACACCCCAAATGGGCAGAAGATCAGCATCTTTCTCAAGGAAGCCGGACTTCCTTATGAGCAATTTGACCTGGATCTTGAGCGCGGCGATCAACATCAACCTGATTTTCTGAAAATCAACCCGAACGGCAAAATTCCGGCCATCGTTGACCGAAAGGCTGGTCTGTCGGTTTTTGAATCAGGCGCCATACTTTCTTATCTTTCATCGAAGACTGGTTGCTTGCTGCCCACGACAGAGGCAGAGAGTATTGCCGTGCAGCAATGGCTGCATTTCCAGGTTGGCGGTATCGGGCCGATGCTCGGGCAGCTGTGGTGGTTCTTGCATGCGTCAAAAACGGGCAACGCTGAGGCAATACAGCGGTATCAGAAGCAATCGCTTCGTCTTTACCAAGTTACGGATACACGTCTCAGTGAGTCTGCCTTCATCGCTTCAAATAGCTACAGCATTGCCGATATTGCTGCGTTCTCCTGGTTGAGAACCTGGCAGGAGTTGAAGCTGGACATCACGCCGTACCCGCATGTCCGGAAGTGGCTCGATAAGATTGCCGCGCGGCCCGCGGTGCAGGCGGGACTATTGGCCACTAACGCTGTTTCCCGAGTCACCACCGATCGGCTGTGTGCTACCGGGGGCTGACGCCATGGCGTGGACTTATTTGTTTCTTGCCGCAGCGTTGGAGATTGTGATGGGCCTCTGTCTCAAATTGAATGCAGGTTGGACCAAGCTGGGGCCGAGCGCCATCGCGGTCATAGCTGGGCTGGGCAGCATCTATTTGCTGGCATTGGCCTTGCGTTCGTTACCTGTCGGGATGGCTTACGCTATCTGGACAGGTATCGGAACTATTGGACTCGTTCTTGTGGGCGTGTTGGCATTTCAGGACGAGATGAACTGGCCCCGAGCTTTCTTCCTGGGATTGGCGTTCATCGGGATTATCGGATTGCGTTTTGCCGAATCGACGACATGAGAACTGATGCCCCTCGGTACAGATCGACGTCACCTGCTACGACCCGATTGAGCAATAGAGTGATAGTTCGATCCGCAAACCGACGTTGGTCTTTCACGCCGCCGAAGTCGCACTTAATCAAACATAATTTGACAGCTCGATTGCTGCTGGGGCAGAGTGCGATTCATCTTTAGCTTGTTCGTTGTCCGCAGCGCTCGCTAGGGGAAACCCTTGCATTCATCACAAGTCTGCGACGCTTGTTCCTACCGATTCACCCGGGATACACCGGGAGTGTTTTTGATGGCCGCGGAACTCGGACCCTGGCCTCTAGTAGAACCAACGTTCTTGCAGTACCAACGAGGAGACGATGATGAGGAAGGGTTGGAAAGAGCTGATGGCTGCGATGGCCATCTCGGCAGGCGCTGCTGTGCATGCAGCAGAGGCTCCGGATATCAAGCTGATGCAGTTGTCCGTCGGCAAGATCGAGTTGGACAAGGGTTTCATGACCGCCATGGTCGATGTCGGCACCAAGATCAAGATTCCCGTGCCGGCATACGTGATTCAGCATCCCCGCGGCTTGGTGTTGTTCGATACCGGCATGAACCAGGCGACCGCCGATGGCAATTGCGCCAATTACTGGGGCCAGGGGCTGTGCGGCGCGTTCAATTCGATCCAGGGGCGCGACGAAGTCGTCGACCGCCAGCTCAAGGCTGCCGGTTTTGATGTGGGCGATGTGAAATACGTGGTGTATTCACACTTCCACCTGGACCACGCCGGCAATATCAAAATGTTCCCCAACGCCAAACACGTGGTTCAAAAGGCCGAGCTGCGAGCGGCCTGGTGGCCCGAAAAATTCCAGCGCGCCGCCTATGTCATGAAAGACTTCGACACCACGCGCGACTACGACTTCATCCAGGTTGAAGGCGATTTCGATTTGTTTGGCGATGGTTCCATCGTGTTGCTGGATACCAAGGGGCATACGCAGGGACACCAGTCGCTGCAGGTCAAACTGAAGAACACCGGCATGGTTCTGCTGGCTGCCGATGCCATCTACACCGGTGAAAACGAGGCGGGTGTGATTCCGGGAATTACCTGGAATACCAACGACTCGATGCGGGCCATCGACCGGCTCAAACAGATACGCGACGCCAATCAGGGCCAGCTTTGGTATAGCCACGACGCGCAGCAGCATGCGCAGAACGCCAAGACCAAAGTCTTTGACTGAGGCGCGCATGTCAGCGGCGGTTGCGCTGGAGGGCGTTACCAAGTCGTTCGGCTCCCGGCAGGTCCTGCACGGTATTTCGCTTGCCGTAGGCAAGGGCGAGATCGTCGGGTTGCTGGGACCGAACGGCAGCGGCAAGACCACGACATTGCGGCTGATGGCGGGCTATTATGCGCCCGACAACGGCCGCGTGACGGTCTGTGGCCGCACGCCGGCTGCGGGGCGAGGCAATGCCGATATCGGCTATCTGCCTGAGCGTGTCCCGCTGTACGACACGCTGACGGTGAACCAGTACCTGTCGTTCGTGGCGGGCGTAAAGATGCCTCGCGACCGCACCGGGCGCCGCCAGGCAATCGAACGATCGCTTGACGGTTTCGATTTGCAGGGATTGGCGGGCACGCCCATCGGTCGCCTGTCCAAGGGCCAGCGCCAGCGGGTAGGCCTGGCGCAGGCTGTGTTGAACGATCCGCCGGTGCTGTTGCTGGACGAGGCCACCAATGGCCTGGATCCGCTGCAGATCGTCGAGGCGCGCGCCATGATCCGGCGTTGTGCCGAGGGGCGGGCAGTGGTGTTCAGCAGTCACTTGATGCAGGAAGTCGAGGCGCTGTGCACTCGCATGGTGATTCTGCGCAATGGCCACTTGGTAGAGGATGCGCCGCTGGGCGGCACGCAGCCGCTGCTCAAACTGAGACTGGATCTGCCGCAGGCCCGGCACGCCGAGCTGCATCAGGCCTTGGCCGCCTGCCCCGGATCGCCGCGGGCGCAAGTCACCATGCTTGCCGAAGGGCTGAGCGATTGGCAGATCGCCTGGGACGAAACCGACGGGGAGCGAGCCTGCGACGCGGTACTGCGGACGGTGCTGGGCATGGCCCGGGTGCGGGCAGTGCTCGGCGCGCATGATGCGGTGGAGACGCGATTGCTGGCGGCTTTGGCGCCCAACGACACCGAGATGCGGAGGCGTGCATGAGCGGGTTTGGCGCGTTGTACTGGAAAGAACTGCGCACGGATTTCGGATCGCCGGTTGCCCTGGCGGTGGTGGCGGTGTTCTGGGCGCTGGCGGGCTATCTGTTCAGCTTCAATCTGTTTTTTGTGAGCACGGGTCAGATGGTGACCTCGTTTCACAACATGACGATCTTGTTGATCCTGGTCATGCCGCTGGTCAGCATGCGGGCGTTCGCCGAGGAAGCCCGCCAGGGTACGCTGGAATTGCTGCTGACCTTGCCGTTATCGGATGCGACGCTGGTTGCCGCCAAATTCGCAGCGGGGCTGACGATGCTGGCGCTGATGCTGGCCGGCACCATGGTGGCCGTATTGCCGCTGGCCTGGTACGGGCAACCGGACTATGGCCCTATCGTGGGCGGCTATATCGGCGTGTTCCTGTATGGTGCGCTGTTCCTGGCCATTGGCATCGCCGTATCCAGCGCCTGCTCGAACCAGATCGTGGCGGCCAGCGCTACGTGGGGCATCCTGGTGCTGTTGTGGTTTATCGATTATCCCGCCGCGCTGGATGCGTTGCCGGCGCTGTCGCCGCTGTTTCAGGCCTTGTCACTGTCAGCCCAGCATGTGGATTTCATCCGGGGGGTATTGCCGGGACCGGCGACCGTCATGCTGCTTAGCTTGGCCTTGTTGGCCCTGATGGTGGCCGCGGTAAATCTGAAGCGCTGGAGGCTGCGATGAGCGCGTCTGGCATGCGGCGCGTTGGACGGCGCTGGCTGTTGTGGCTGCCGGTCATGGCGACGGGCGCGGTATTGCTGGCGCTGAACCTCTGGGCCACACGCAGCCTGGGCCGGCTGGACCTGACCGCACAACGGGTGTACAGCCTGTCTGAGGAAAGCCTGGAGGCGGCGCGCGCCATTCGTCAGCCGATAACGGTGACGTGGTTCTATGATCTGCGCAACAAGAGTATGGTGGATGCCCTGCATCTGTTGCGCCAATACGAGCGCGCCAACCCATTGATCCAGGTAACTGGTGTGGACCCCGCGCTGCGGCCAGCGCAAGCGCGCGCGGCCGACATCCAGTTCGCGGGCAGCGCGGTGCTGGAGTCCGGCGAGCGGCGCACCACGATAAACGGTGGAACAGAAACCGACTTCACCAACGGTTTGATCCGTATCAGCCAGAGCGGGTCGCAGACGATCTGCTTTACCCAGGGACATGGCGAGGCCACGTTGGACAGCTTGAGTTCCCTCGACGACCTGGAAGACCACGATCACGACGAAAACCTGGTCGCACGCGTCGAAGTGCATGAGCGCAATGGTCTGGCACTGGCGCGCAATGCCCTGCGCACCTTGGGCTTTTCCACCGTGGGCGTGAACGCGGGCGGCTTGGCGCAAGCGCTGCCGCATTGCGCCGTGGTTGTCGTGGCAGGGCCACGCGCACCGTTCGGCGCCGGGGACCTGGGCGCGTTGCGCGACTGGACCGTAAGCGGCGGCAAGAGCCTGGTGCTGCTGGAACCCGACAGCGCTCACGGGTTGGGCGATTTGCTGGCGGATTTTGGCGTGGCGCAGGCCGCTGGAGGAATAACCGATTCAGGCAGTCACTATCGCAATGACCCAGGCAGTCCCGCAGTCAGCGACTACACCCGTCACAAGCTGACGCGCGGCTTGCCCTTGAGCTTTTTTCCCGGTGCCGCCGCACTCGAGCCGGCGGGAGACAGTCTGCCGCCGGGGGTCGCCGTTACGCCTTTGGCGCAGACATCGCCAGAGGCGCGGCTGCCTGGGCGTGAAGCGCAACGGTTGACGCTGATGGCCCTGGCTACCGGCAAGGCCGGCCCAGAGGAGGGCGCCGGGCGGCCCATGCTGCTGGTCGCAGGCGACAGCGACTTTGCCACCAACCAGCACTTTGCTGCGCTGGGTAACGGAGCGCTGTTCGTCAATGCGGTGACGATGCTGGCCGGCGCGGACCCACTGCTGGATATCCGGCCTCGACACTATGAGCAGGGGCGTGTAGAACTGACCAACCGCCAGATGCAAACGGTGTTTTGGACCAGTACCGTGGCCTTGCCGGCGCTGGCGCTGTTGATCGGTTTGATGATGTGGTGGAGGCGCCGATGATGGCCGCGCGTTCGTGGCTGGCAGTGCTGTTGGCGGGCGTGGCCCTGTCGATATGGCAATGGAATGAGCTGCGCGAAGGACCGGAGCACCATGACGGACACACCCATCTGCATGATGAGCACGGCAAGCCTGCGCGCCTGTACGATTGGAATGTGGCCGATGTAACCCAGGTAATACTGTCGAGCCCTCAAGCGCGGATCACCATGGATCGCGAACCAGACGGCTGGCGCAGTGCTTCGGCTACGGATTTCGACGTGGCCGGCTTCGTCAAGCTGTTTTCACAACTGCGTAGCGAACGCCAATTGACGCCTATTGCAGGACAACCCTATGGCCTGGCGCCGCCTCATCTGCGCATTGCGTTGCGGGACGTGCAGGGCAATGCGCTGGCTCTGATGGACGTGGGCGATTTGGCGCCAGATGGCTTCAGCCGTTATGTGCAAGTGCCCGGCGAGCCGAACCTGCGCATGGTGCCGGACTACCAAGTGCGCGAGCCGCTGGCGGCCATGCAGCGGTCAGCCGCCAGCGGCCAGGGCAATCACCTCAAGCCATAATAATTTTGCAGGAGGTGCGGCTCTTCAATGGGCCACTGTGCCTGGTCGATTGCTCGGTGGTAGCGAAGACCTTGCGTTCTCAATGATCGACCGACGAGGGCGCTCTGAACACGAGGGCCAAACCAGCCAAGATCGCCACCATACCCGCCATAGCCAGCGCAGGCATCGCGTTACCCAGAATCAGATAATCAAGAAGCACCGTGATCACTGGCACCAGATAGAACAAACTAGTGACGTTGACCAAGTTGCCGTTGCGTATCATCCGGTAGAGCAGTAGCTGCGCTCCCACCGAGATGCCCAGCCCCAACCACAACAGGGGAATCCAAAATCCCAGGTTGAGTTCTACATGAACTGGCTGCAATGGGGTGAGGCCGAGGCACAACAGCAACGTTACGGCATACTGCAACGGTAGCACTTCGGTGGGGGCTTGCTGAATGCGTTTTTGCAGCATGGCACCGAAGGTCATACATAACAGTGCAGCCAGCGCGTAACCCATGCCGAGCCCCGACAATTTTGTCAGGGCCAGACTTTGATATACCACTAGCGTCAGGCCTGCCAATGAGAGCGAGAGGCCGAGTAGCCGCCAGGTGGAGAAACGCCTTTCCGTCATCAGCAGCGTCAGGATCGGCTGTATACCGAGTAGCGTTGCCAATAGCCCGGGCGTGATGCCATTGGCCATCGCCTGAAAATAGCAGACCGAATAGCCGCCAATCAGTAGCAATCCTGTTCCTGCAATCTGCCAGCGTGTCCCAGGCTGAGGCAGCCACCGTCGGCTCGGCAGCCCGATCAGTAAGAGAGCACCGAGCGCCACGCTAAAGCGCAAGATCAGCATGGCAAGTACGGAACCGTGGTCCAGTCCCCAGCGGATGAAGATAGCCGCGCTGCCCCACAGCAGCACGAACGTGGACATGGCGGCGAAACCCGTCCATGTGGAAGATTTAGAAGTCATTATTTATTCACCTGTCGAACAACGAACAGGCCCCAGCCATCCGCCGACACTACAGTGTCAGGGCAGCCTTAATGGCATCAGGGTAGGGGCCGCGAAGCGGGCTGGATCAGCCCAGAGTCATCGCGAGTGGCGGAGCCACTGCGATGTTCGCCGGAGGCGCGACAGGTGAGGGCGGCGGGTTCGTAGCGCGCACGCCGCCGGCCACGATGCTCGTGGTCAAGGCGAGTGAGAGAGGGCGTGCAGACGAAACCATGGGTGTCTAGTCAATATCCAGAGATAATTGCGAAAGAATATAGCATGTACATGCACGGAATGATGATTTGCAGAACGTATGTTGCAATTCGCACGTCGATGGAGAACGATAGAGCTCGACCATGAACACAGAGAAGACGGTTCCACTCCGGACGAGTGCCAGTGAGATCACGATTTTTGAGGAAGGCGACCCGCATGAGGATCCTTGGGTTTTGGGCCAGGCACCGGTCGAGAACATAGAAGTGGGGCCTTACGATGCTGGCTGGCCTATGCTGTATGAGACGTTGAAAAAACGGATTGACATTGCTCTAGCCGGAAAGGCGCGGGCGATCGAGCATGTGGGTTCCACCGCGGTGCCTGGCTTGTCAGCCAAGCCGGTGATCGATATTGACGTGATCGTGGATGATCCCACGAACGAAGACGCGTACGTTCCCGCATTGGTCGAACTCGGATACACGCTAATCATCCGGGAGCGATCCTGGTATCAGCATCGAATGCTCCGTCACGAGTCGCCCCGCGTCAACTTGCATGTGTTTGGGCCGAATTGCCCAGAGCATATTCGCCATATCTTGTTCCGGGATTGGCTTTCTGCTCATCCACGGGATCGGAATTTATACGCCGATGCAAAGGTCCGTGCGGCACATGGGGCCGAGACGGTGCAAGAATACAATCTGAGAAAGCAGGGGGTAATCCGGGAGATCTATGCAAGAATCTTCGACTCTTATCGGCCTTAGCCACGCCTCTTGATTTGTTTGAAGCGTTGCGTCGTTTCGGTCAATGCTGTCTCAGTGGGCAGGCGCTCCATCGAGCTGGCGCCATAGAAGCCGTGGCAGCCAGGGCAAGCGTCGAGGATGTATGCCGCGTCTTCCGGCGTTGCGATCGGCCCGCCGTGGCACAACACGATGATGTCGTCGCGGACGTTTCTAGCCGCGGCCGCCCAGCTGTTGATGAGTGGCACGCACGCTTCTAGCGTGACGGCCGTGTCGGCACCAATCGAGCCGCCCGTCGTCAAGCCCAAGTGCGCAACGATGATGTCTGCGCCCGCCTTTGTCATCGCTATGGCATCGTCGTCATTGAAAACGTACGGTGTCGTCAGCATTCCCTTTTCGCTGGCCAAGCGAATCATCTCAACTTCCAGCTCATACCCCATCCCAGTTTCTTCGAGATTGGCCCGGAAGTTGCCGTCTATGAGGCCCACGGTCGGAAAGTTCTGCACGCCTGCGAAACCCATTCTCTTCAGGTCATCCAGAAAGACGTCAAAATTGCAGAACGGATCGGTACCATTCACACCGGCTAAGACAGGCGTCGATTTCACAACGGGTAGCACTTCCTTGGCCATATCGACGACAATCTCGTTAGCATTGCCATAGGCGAGCAGGCCAGCCAGCGACCCCCGTCCAGCCATCCGATAACGGCCTGAGTTATAGATAACAATGAGGTCAATCCCTCCGCTTTCTTCACATTTGGCCGAGAGCCCTGTACCTGCGCCCCCACCAATAATGGGTTCGCCACGAGCGATCATGTCGCGGAACTGATTAAGAATGTCTTCGCGTGTATGTCTGTTCATCTTTCACCTGTATGTGTGTATCAATAGTGAGATCCTGATCAGGCTCAGGCGGTTGCTTTTTTTTGAGCGTAGATGGCCTGGAACTCGCTCACTGCGATTGCAATAAAGCGCTCGTCGTTGATGTTGTATGGCACCCGAACGATTTTCCGTCGGTCCGTCTGTTGGACTGTTTTCTCGATGGCCTCGAAGAGTGCATGATCAGCATCCGGCGCCCAGAACGGCATATCGGGAGAGTCAAGAACGGAAACGCCGCCTTCTGGGATGAGAAATCGCACCGGACCGTCACATGCATTCAGTTTTTCCCCAATCCAGCGGCCCATCTCGGCGTTTTCCTCGACGGTGGTGCGCATCAGTGTGACCTGTGGGTTGTGGTGATAGAAGAGCCGGTCCGCGTAGTGAGCCGGCACAGTATCGGGGCGGTGGAAATTCACCATGTCCAGCGCACCGCATGAGCCGATATAGGGAATTTGGGTGCGTGCGATGGCATCCAGACGGCCTTCATCACATGCAAGTACTCCGCCAAAGAGATGATCACAAACCTCGGTGGTTGTCAGGTCAAGCACACCGTCGAGCAATTGGCTGTCGACCAGTTTTTCCATGGCTTTGCCGCCGCTTCCGGTGGCATGAAAGACCAGGCAATCAAATTCGTTTTCCAGTGCCGAGGTTACGCCCTGGATGCATGGTGTGGTGACGCCAAACATCGTCAGTCCGATGGCGGGTTTGAGGATATCGGGCATATCACGTTGAAAGCGTACCGCGCCGGCAATCATGTTTGCGCCGTTTGCCAGCACTTTTCGCGAAATACGATTGATGCCAGCTACATCAGTTACCGAATACATCATCGAGATATCACTCGCGCCTATATATGGAGCGATGTCTCCCGATGCCATGGTCGATATCATCAGCTTGGGCGTGCCTATCGGCAGGCTTTGCATTGCGGGTGTGATCAGAGCAGTACCGCCAGAGCCACCGATTCCCAGGAGCGCCGCGATATCATCCTGGGCCGCGATATATCGTTGGAACGCCACCGCCATGGCTTCAATGGCTTTTCCCCTGTCGCCGCAGAATACCGCTGCACTGCCTTCTGGATGATATTGCGCGACCGCTTTGGCCTTGACCCCGGCTCCTCGGTCAGTCGCGCTGGTCGTCGACAAATCAACGATCACGACAGGTACGCCAGCAGCCTCGATGATTTTGGCCATGAAAACGGCTTCAGCGCCCTTCGTATCTACTGTTGTGGCAAGATAAACTCGTTTTTCCGTAGTTGTCATGACGTCTCCTGGGTTTCAATCCTCATATGGTGCTTTGAGCCTCCTGCTCGCTTCATGCAAGAGACAATCGGTTTTCGTATGCTGTGAGCAGCTTCCCAATAAAATACATTATTGAGACAGCAGTCTAATTTAATTTTACCCAATATTGAGACTATCGTCTCAAATGTTAATGTCAAAAGAATATGCCGGTAATGTCGCCAAAAGACAGTGATTCGATGTCCAGGACGCGAGCTCGTACCAAAGATCTGCTGGTCAGTACGGCACTCGTACAGCTCGAAAAAGGTGTTTTCCCATCTATTACCGAGCTTGCAGTTGCGGCGAACGTCTCTCGCGCCACGGCCTATCGATATTTCCCCACGCAGGCCTCGCTCATTTCAGAACTGGTTGATGCTAGCCTGGGACCGGTGCTCGATTGGGAACCTTCGTCGACCGACGCGGCGTTGCGCATGTCTGAGTTGATTGACTTTTCCTATCCTCAGATGGTGATGCACGAGGGAGCATTGCGCGCCGCCTTGCGGGTCACGCTGGAGCAATGGGCCGACGCGCGAGCAGACCGCAATGACGAGCCCCGATATGTCCGAGGTAATCGAAAGAAGCTGGTGGGTAGGGCCGTTGCCCCGCTGAAAGACACATTGAGCCAGCGTCGGCTTGACCGGCTGACAAAGGCACTTTCGCTTATTTATGGTACGGAAACGATGGTGGTTCTAATGGATATTTGGGGCTGTAAGCTCGAAGAAGTACAGTCTATTGCCAAGTGGGTAAGCGATGCTCTGGTTACCGCCTCTGTTGCAGAGCAAAATGCCTCGAAAAAAAGCGGGCCGACGAAACCCACATCGAGGAGTCGCGCAGCGGCACGGTGAACATGATGTGCACCGCACGCGTATCGGCATCTTTCCGAAGTTCACGCGCACCTGGCGGCTGTTTCGAAAGCCCAGATCGTGTTTCGAATCACGAACCTCGGATGCCCGCCTTTTGGATCACATCGGTCCACTTGGCCATCTCGGCGTCGATGAACTTGCCGAATGCGGCGGCATTGTCTGGGCGCGGCTCCATGCCCTGTGCCAGGAGGCGTTTCCTGATCTCGGCATCGGCCAGTGCATCGTTGATTTCCGTGTCCAGGCGCTTGACGATCGCGGCCGGTACTCCGGCCGGCGCCATAAACCCATACCAGCCCGACGCCACCACATTCGGAAGTCCCTGGCTACGCAAAGTAGGTGCCTGCGGATAGATTTCGCTCGGTTCAGCGGATGCCACTCCCAGCACGCGCAGCTTGCCGCTCTGGATATGCGGCAGCGCTGCGGTAATGGCTGTCAGTGTGGCGTCCAAGCGCCCAGCCAGCAGGTCCGTGTACGCCGTGACGTCGCCACGATACTGCACGGTTAAACCTTTTACCTGGGCGTCGCGCAGAAACAGCTCGGCCGCGAGATGTGGCAGCGAGCCGTTGCCCGGTGAGCCGAATGTCAGGCCATTAGTCTGAGATTTTCCGTAGGCGATCAGTTCCTGCGCGGTCTTTGCGGGGGATTGCGCGTTGACGATCAGGAATAATGGAACCGTGGCGGACATGGCAACGGGTTGCAAGTCTTTCTTGGGATCATAGCCCAGTTGCCCGTACAGGGCCTGCAGGGTGGAATAGGGCGCGGCGGCATACAGAATGGTATAGCCGTCGGCCGCGGCGTGGGCGACAAATTCGTTGCCTACCCGAGTACCTGCGCCGGGTTTGTTTTCTACGATGACGGCCTGGTTCAGGCGTTTTGCCAGGTAATCGCCGATCATCCGTGCGGACAGGTCATTGGGACCGCCGGCCCCGTAGGGCGCCACGATTTTCACGCTGCGGGCGGGCCACGCCTGTTGGGCCAATGCACGTGGCATGACGCCGGTGCAGGCGGCCGCGGCCGCTGCGCTCAATAGCGTCCTTCGGCTCATCTTCATGTTTGTCTCCTGAATATTCGAATAGGAAGGAGAGTTCGCCTAGGTATCCGCAAGAAGCCGGCGCCTTCGCGACCCTGAGAGGCGATGATAGATGGCTGTTTCTATCAGGACAATTTTCAAATTATTGATTACTTAAAGGTTTAGGTTATAAATCGAATTTCACTTTTCGACGGCAGCAAAGGGCATCCCATGACATTCGAAGTCACGTTGCGGCAGTTGCGCGCCTTTATCACGGTATTAGAATGCGGCAGTTTTTCTGTAGCGGCCGATACCATGCATTTATCGCAGGCGGCCTTGAGCGGTCTGGTCAAGGAACTGGAAAGCCGGCTAGGCGTGCGATTGCTGGATCGCAATACGCGCAGTGTCAGCGCTTCGGTGGTCGGCACGGCATTCGAACCCATGGTGCGTCGAGTGTTAGCCGACTTGGATGAGGCTCTGGAGAACGTGAGTAATCTGAAAGCGCTGCGCCGTGGCCTGGTACGAGTGGCAGCGCCCGAGACGCTGTCGTGTACGTTACTGCCGGAGCTTGTGGCTGGCTACGGCGAGCGTCATCCGGGCGTGGAAATTCGGTTTGATGACGTGCCGATCGAACAGGTGCTCGCCAATTTGCATAACGGCAGCTCGGATATCGGTTTCGGCCCCGCGGGCGTGCTGACGGACGATGCGATACAAGCGCATCTGATTCGCATCGATCCCTTGTGGGCCGCACTGCGTCCCGACGATCCGTTGGCGACGGGAAAACCGGTCAGCTGGAAAGACCTGCGTGAGCGACCACTGATCAACTACATGCCCAACCTGGCGTTGAACGTGCTGAGTAATGTGCCGTCACGACGGCATCCCGAGCAGATCGTGCCGGTGCATAGAGTCAACACGGCGCTGTCATTGCTGCGAGTGAGGCCTGGCTACGTAATCTGTCCGTCTATGGCGCGATCGTTGGTCGAGGGCTTTGGTCTGGTTTTCGTGCCATTGTGTCAGCCCGCTGTGAGCTGGCGCATTGCCCTATTTGCCCGCGCTCGGGCCTCGTTATCTCCTGCGGTGGAGAGCTTTCTCGACTACACGTTGGAGGCTGCTCAGGTCGATGAAGCGGCGCACGTGCCGACTGGACATCCGGTGGTCGCGCGTAGTCGGAGTAGACTGGGATAAATAAGATAATCTGATAAAAGCCTCAGAAATCTCGTCTTGTCCGATAAAAACGGGGGGCGTATCTTAGGCGGCCAGCCTCGGGAATTCGCAGCGTGCGGATGCCGCTTGCAGTTTGCAGAGGCTTTTCCAGACTCTCATCCGGCCGCCTATGAATTTGCCCGACCTAGATTCTTTCCTGTCACCGCGTTCCATCGCTATCGTGGGCGCTTCTACCAATCCCAACAAAGTCGGCGCAGTGGCGCTGCGATATCTGCTTGAACAGGGATATCGTGGTGAGGTGTATCCGATCAATGCTGGGACACAGCGGATCGGAGGGTGTCGGACTCACCCCTCATTGCGCGCCGTGGGCAAACCGATCGATCTAGCGATTTTCGCCATTCCCGCCTCGGGCGCGGACGCGGCACTAGACGATGCCATCGGCGCAGAGGTGCGCAACATCGTCATGTTCTCGGCCGGCTTTGCCGAGCTCGGAACGCAAGGTGCAGCGGTGCAGCGTCAGTTTGTCGATAGGGCGCGCGCGGCAGGAATTCGCGTGCTGGGGCCCAACTGCCTGGGGTTCATGAATGTAGCGCAGTCTGTGTATGCCACGTTCTCTCCGGTGGTGTCGACCGGTCTGGTCAAGACTGGCCATATCGGCTTGGTCAGCCAGAGTGGCGCGTTTGGCGCATACGCCTACGCCATGGCGCGCGAGCGCGATGTCGGACTTTCCGCGTGGGTGACCACGGGCAATGAGTCAGACATTGACGTGGCTGATTGCATTGCGTGGATGGCACGCGATCTGGCGACGCGAGTGATCATGGCGTATCTGGAAGGCTGCCGCGACGGCGCAAAGCTGCGGCGAGCGCTGGACTTGGCCCGCGCAGCGAGCAAGCCGGTGATCGTAGTGAAAGTCGGCCGCACGGCACTGGGAGCGCAAGCCGCTGCATCGCATACCGCGGCATTGGCGGGTGACGATGCGGTGTATCAAGCGCTATTTCGCCAACATGGCGCCTGGCGCGCGCGTTCTATCGAGGAGTTTTTCGACATCGCGCATTGCCTCGCGGTTTCTGGTCTGCCGGCCAATGCCCGAGTGGGCCTGTTGACAGTGTCGGGTGGCGTTGGTGTGATGATGGCGGACGACGCAGCCGAGGCGGGTTTGGATGTCGCCGAGCTGCCGGCAGCCGCGCAAGAGATCATCCGAGTTCGCGTGCCGTTTGCCGCGACGCAAAATCCGGTCGATTTGACGGGGCAGGTCACAGCAGATCCGTCGCTGCTCGATACCGCTGCTCGTGCGATGCTGGAGCATGGCGACTACGGCAGCTTGCTGATTTTTCTAGCCGCGTTCGGCAGTACTCCTGCCATGCAGGCCAGGCAACAACAGTTGGCTCGGGATCTACGGCGGGAATTCCCCGGTCGTCTGGTGATGTTCAGCGCACTTGCCGATACCGGGCAACAGCGCGCGCTCGAAGAGCAAGGGTGCCTTTGCTATGGCGATCCGGCCAGAGCGATCCGTGTGCTGGCCGCGATGGCGTTCTTTCATGCACAGCAGTTGCGGCCCAAGCCCGTGCCTGCCGTTGCAATCCCATCGGTCGCACTGCGGCTTGGCGCTTATAGCGAAGCCGACGCGATGCGAGTCTTGAGCGAAAACGGCATACCCGTCGTGCCGGCACGTCATGCGCATTCTCGCGAAGGTGCGGTGGACCACGCATGCGCGTTAGGATTTCCAGTAGTCATGAAGGTCGTGTCTGCCGATATCACGCACAAGAGCGATATCGGCGGCGTGGTGCTGGATATCCGTGATGCGCAGGCTGCTGCTGGCGCATTCGATCGTATTCTGTCGACGGTGGCAAGTGCGGCCCCGCACGCCCGTGTACAGGGAGTACTGATCGCGCCGATGTTGCGCGGCGGTGTTGAGTGCATCCTGGGGGTGCGCCGGGACCCTGTCTTGGGACCTGTCGTGATGCTGGGGGCAGGTGGTGTGAATGTCGAGTTGTTGGGAGACGTGGCATTGCGGCTGGCGCCGATCGACATCCAGCAGGCACGCGAGATGATCCGCGAGCTAAAGATCGCCCCGTTGTTCGCCGGGTTTCGCAGTGCGCCCGCTGCGGATGTGACTGCCTTGGCCGAGTGCATGGTGCGGCTCTCGCAGTTTGCCGTGGCGGCGGGCGATGCGCTCGATTCGGTGGAGTTGAATCCGCTGGTGGTATTGCCGCAGGGCAAAGGAGTCTGCGCGTTGGATGCGGTGGTGTTGACGCGAGCCGCAACCGCGGCGTCGGCTGCTGTCCGGCAGGCAGTGATTGCCACTTTGCCGCTCTTCGAGATGGCGCGCATGCGTGCTTCAAATACCGCACGCAAGCATGCTGTGGCCGGCTTTGCCGGCGACAGTCCTGGTTCGAGGATGCGTTGGGTGAATCAGTTCACCCATACTCGCAGACTGCGCAGTCCAGACGACAAAGAAGTTGTGACGCCAAACAACGACACGCTGTTCACCAATGCGTGGTTGGATCTGTCGGAGGGACCATTGGTCATCGACGTTCCACAGATGGGGTCACGCTACTGGGTGCTGGGATTTTTGGATGCGTGGACAAATCCCTGGGCATATGCCGGGCGGCGCACCACCGGTGGAGCCGCACAACGTTTATTTGTGCATGGCCCTGGCTGGCAAGGCACCGTAGTACCGGCGGGCATGCATCAGATCAGTGCCCCTAGCGACGATGTGTGGGTCATCGGCCGTATTCTGGTGGATGCAGATCCGGCAGACTTGGCGCAGGTGCATGCGCTGCAAGATCGTTTCGCCATTTGTCGACTCGATGGGACGCCCGCGTTATCGCGCCTGGACGTATTGCTCGACAACCGAGATACCGGCATACCCGAGGCACACGAATATCTGCGTGTGTTGGACAACATGCTTGAACGCAATCCGCCGTCCGAGCCTCTGCCATGTTGGCCGCCGGAGGTCGCCGATCTGCAGACGGCTTTGACCGAGATCTATAGCGAGCTGCGCGATGTGGCGCAGCCTTCTGCGCTGGGCGGGGGGTGGACCACGGCGGTGGCGGTGCGCACGAGTTTCGGCAGCGACTTTCTGACGCGCGCTCGTGTGGCGCGTAATTGGATAGGCACGCTTGGTGTCGATGAGGCGATGTATATCATGGCCGAGGTAGACGCCGATGGTGAGCCATTGACGGGTGCACAGCGTTATGTGCTTCGCTTCGCGCCGCAAGGCGGGCCCAGAGTGGACGCGTTTTGGTCGATCACGCTCTATCGTCGCAGTGACTGTCTGTTGGTCGAAAATCCCATTGGGCGGCATTCCATCGGCGATCGCACGCCGGGCCTGCGGTACGACGAAGACGGTGGTTTGAGCATCTCGATCCAGGCCGATGACCCCGGGCCGACGGAAAACTGGCTTCCGGCACCCGCGGGGGCCGGATTCTATCTCACGCTGCGACTATATCAGCCTCAATCGATTCACCTGGACGGCGAGTTCCGTTACCCTCCAGTTCAGCGCGTGGACTGAGCGGTCGGCGCATGAACCAACATGATGACGTTTATCAGGAGCAACGTATGTTGAAGCGACTAACGGGCAGGGTGGCGATCGTGACTGGCGCGGGGGGCGGCCTGGGACGTGCCCACGCCATTGAGCTGGCACGGCACGGTGCGCAGGTGGTGGTCAATGATCTCGGCAATGCCGCTCAAGACGTGGCTGATGAGATCTGCGCTGCTGGTGGACAGGCCATCGCGGTGTTGAGCGACGTGACGCAATATGCCGACATGGAGGCTATGGCTGCCCGCTCGATAGAGGCTTTCGGACGTGTGGACGTCTTGGTGAACAATGCGGGCATCCTGCGAGACCGCAGCTTTGCCAAGATGAATCTGGACGACTTTCGCCTGGTGCTGGACGTGCACGTCATGGGCGCTGTCAATGCCACCAAGGCGGTGTGGCCCCACATGTGCGCGCAATCATACGGACGGATCGTGATGACGACCTCGTCGTCGGGGTTGTATGGCAATTTCGGGCAATCAAACTATGGCGCGGCCAAGATGGCGCTGGTCGGTCTGATGCAGACGCTTGCTCTCGAAGGCGCCAAACATAACGTACGGGTGAACTGCCTGGCGCCTACTGCCATGACTGCGATGACCGAGGGTTTACTGGATCCGCAGGCGGCAGAGATCTTTACGCCGGAAAAGGTCAGCCCGGGGCTGATTGCGTTGATAGGCGAGGACGCCCCGACGCGCATGATTCTGTTGGCGGGAGGGGGCAGCTTTGAATGCGCGCACATCACGATGACGCATGGCGTCCACCTGGGTGACGCAGGTACCCCGGTCGATGCTTTGTGCGAACAACTCGCGCAGGTGCAAGCGCAGGCCGGTCAACTGGTCCCGGCCTCCGGTTGGGACCAGTCCCGGCATGAACTGGCAAAGGCCCTTCAACACGCGAACTGAAACGCCGCGCGGATATCGCCGATAATGCAGGGTAACCAATAAGCTTGGCTTCGGCCTAGATGCGCTACCCATGAGAACTGATAGCCGCCTTTCCCGCATGCTGCACGTACTGCTGCACATGGCACGTGCCAACGAGGAGCCCATGACATCAGAGCAGATCGCGCGCATGCTGGGCACGAATGCCGCCGTTGTCCGTCGCACCATGGCGGGCCTGCGCAAGGCCGGTTATGTGCAATCTGACAAGGGCCACCATGGCGGCTGGCGCCTGGCTTGCGGGCTGGACCGTATTACGCTGCTCGATGTGCATCAAGCAGTTGGCGGCCCGCGTATCTTTGCGATTGGCGCCGACCGTGACAATCCCGACTGTGCCGTAGAGCGCGTGGTAAACGCAGCAATTGCGGACGCCTTGCATCAGGCCGAGATCCTGCTGGTGCAGCGGTTGGGGGCGGTCAGTCTAGCCGACTTGGCGGGGCAGTTCGACGCATTGTGCCGTGCGGCGCCTTCGAATGCGAAAACGAAATCGAGCCATCGGCCACAGCCCTGAGTCCTCGTTCGATTCCTGATTGAACAGACGTATATCGCCAAGGTTCATGCTTTAATGTATCATTAAAAGATACGTGAAATTAAACTCGCACGAATGAGGTTTCCGATGGACTACGACGTGATCATCATTGGGGGCAGTTATGCCGGTATGTCAGCCGGCCTGCAATTGGCGCGTGCGCGCCGTAAAGTGTTGGTGATTGATGCTGGACAGCGTCGTAATCGCTTCGCTACCCATTCACATGGCTTTCTCACTCAAGACGGCAGACCTCCTGAGGAGATTGCCGCCGCAGGCCGAGCGCAGCTTATGCGCTATGCCACCGTGCAATGGTTGGACGACTGGGTAGAGGTCGCCGAGCCTGTTGACGGTGGGTTTCGAATCGTTGCGCAGCAGGGCTCCGCGCATACCGCCAGCCGCCTCATCCTCGCCGCGGGGGTGCAGGATGAACTGCCGGAATTGCCCGGTTTGGCACAGCGTTGGGGCAAACACGTGTTCCATTGCCCCTATTGTCATGGCTATGAATTGCAGCAGGGGCATATCGGTGTGCTGGCCGTGTCGGCGATATCACTGCATCAGGGATTGATGTTGCCCGATTGGGGTGAGACGACCTTGTTCCTTAATGATGTATTCGAGCCTGATGCCGAGCAGCTGGCACACTTGACGGCTCGCAATGTGCGAGTAGAGCCGGGCAGGGTGGCGCGTCTGGACGGTGAGGCCGTCGATGTGGTGATGCAAGACGGCCGCGTATTCTCGTTGGCGGGCTTGTTCGTTGCCACGCGCGTGCGTCCGGGCGCATTGGCGGTTCAACTCGGGTGCGAACTAGAAGAAGGGCCGCTAGGCCCCTATGTGAAAGCCGATTTCACACGGGCGACGACGATACCTGGCGTATTTGCTTGCGGCGACTTGGCCCGTCCTGCGGGGTCGGTGGCGCTGGCGGTGGGCGACGGTGCCATGGCGGGGGCTGCCGCACATCGCTCGCTGATGTTCGGTTTGTGATGCCGCGTCGTCCGACGCAGACTATGTGTGTGGCTTGATGCCTATGCATGGTCTGTATCGGGCGTCCACAGCGGTACCGTATCGTCGCCGCTGGTTTCCGGGCCCGTATCAGCCAGCAGCGGGCCTAGTGCTGGCGCGTGCGGATTCGTATTCGGCGAATGGCCGCAAGTGATCGGCCAGCGCCTTGCGAAATGCTGGCCGTGCTTCGCAGCGCGACTGATAAGCCTGTAGCGCGGGTCGATCGCTGACCAGCGAGGTATTGCGCAAGATGCGCAATACGGTGGTCATCATCAAGTCCCCGACGGTAAAGCGGTCTTCCAGATAGTCGCGCTCGCCCAGCCACTGTGCCAATTCGTCCAGGCGCTTGCACACGGCCTGCTCCGCAGTCGGGACGGCTGGCGCCGCCCACGGCTCATTGACATGGAAAATCATCAGCCCGCCAAGATGCGTGATAGGGGGCTCCACCGTATTCAACGCCGCCAGTGTCCATGCGCGCGCACGTGCGCGGCCTTGCGCGTCGGCGGGCAGCAATGTATCGCTGCGTTCGGCGATCTCCAGCAAGATGGCTCCGGATTCGAATAGCTTGAGGTCGCCGTCTTCGATGGCGGGGACCTGCCCAAAGGGCTGCAATGTCCGGTATTCCGCGCTGGCCTGGTCTTTCACACCGATCAGTTTTTCTTTGTACGGGATGCCGGCTTCTTCGAGCGCCCAGCGCACGCGTAGATCGCGCACCAAGCCTTGCGCAAAAGGGGGCACCCAACGGAATGCGGAAAGAGTAATCATGGGTCGCTCCTAGCGACTTCGGCGTTCGTGCCGAGCAGGAAAAGGGCGCAGCCGCAAAGCTACGGGATGCGATTTGGGCTCAGCCCGCGAAATGCCGCACAAGTTTGTCCAATGCGCCACCCCAGCCTTCTTCGTGACTAGTGCGCGTGGCTTCGTCTTGCAGGCCGCTGTGTGTGAGCGTGAGTTCCGTGCCGGTGTCAGTGGCGCGCAATGCAAACTCGAGGCGCGACTCGCCGCCGTCTTCGTTATCGGACCAGCGCCAACTCATCGCCAGATGATGTGGAGGATCGACGCGCAGGTATTCGCCGCTGCTTTCATGTTCGCTGCCGTCGAGCATGCGAAATCTCACTCGGAAACGGCCGCCGACCCGGACATCGGTTTCGGCGACGAGCACTGGCCCGCCGTCTGGGCCCCACCAGCACGCGATGCCGTCAGATGTGGTCAAAGCGTCGAATACCGTAGCGGGCTGTGCCGCGATACGTCTTACAAGAGTCAGGCTGGTCATTTTTCGGGTCTCCGTTGGGCTTCCTGGCTTTCCGCGTAGGAAGCCAGGCGATTGAGGCTATGGGTCCAGAAATGCTCGTAGCGACGTAGCCAATCCATCGCGGCCTGCATGGGGGCAGGCGAGAGGCGAACGGTAACGGTGCGTCCGGCCTTGGTACGGACGATGAGTCCGGCATCGTCAAGGACGTCCAGATGCTTCATGACGGCCGGCAGCTTGATGGAAAAAGGCTGCGCCAACTGGCTGACGGTCGCACTGCCTTCTTGCTCGAGTCGTGCCAGGATGGCGCGGCGGGTCGGGTCTCCCAGCGCCGCAAACGTCCGATCCAAGGTTTGATAATAGTTCACCATGTAGTGAAGTATTTGCTAAATACCGTGGGTTGTCAACTCAAATGGTTTACGGCCAGGCTGTGTGTTGTTGTCGGGCGGGTGGCCCTGCGATGTGCGTCGCAGCTACTAGGCTGCTGTCGTGGCTGGCACAGAAGAGTGATGCTGTCGGATTCTAGGTCGTCGAAGGGCGTCAACCTTTAGTTTCTGTTGATATCGATATAAGTCAAGGATTGTCAATTTTCATTGAAAGTTGATATGTAGAACCGTAAGTATATGTATATTGGGGCATAATTAGTACTCAATGTGTTAGTTGTAAGTTTTTACTACATACGCAGCCCGCCAAGTTTGTCTTGATCGAATCGCTTTTCTCTTCGGGCCAGGCGTTATTGACCAAGGAGAGGGGCGTCGTATGACGGCCAAGCAGTACCAAGACCAAAATGTCTACGAAGCAGCAAAAGATCGTCTACGTATGGTCTTGACGCAATTTCAACGAGTTTGTGTTGCCTTTTCTGGAGGCAAGGATAGCTCGGTACTGCTGCATTTGGCGCTGGAGGTCTCCCGGGAACTGGGCCGCGGAGAAGTGCATGCCGTGTTTATCGACCTCGAAGGTCAGTATGAGTCGACCATTGAGCACGTCAAGGAAATGTTCGACCGACCCGACGTCCGCGGCTGGTGGATATGTTTACCGATAAATCTGCGCAACGCCTCCAGCCTTCAGGAGCCCTATTGGTGTGCCTGGGAGCCTGGACGTGAGCAGGACTGGATCCGGCCGATGCCTGATCATTGCAGAGTGATCAAGGATCAGGATTATTTCCCTTTTTATCGCTACCGGATGGAGTTCGAAGAGTTTTTCCCGGCATTCAACGAGTGGATGTGCCGCGACGGCGTATCCACGGCCATTCTGGTGGGCATTCGCTCCGATGAGTCGCTCAACCGGTATCTGGCTATCAAGCGCCGTGCCGGTGTCAAGAAGTTCGCCTGGACAGCTCCCGGAGGCAAAGAGCCTATCGCATGGAGCGCCCGGGATCACCTCCATGGTAAAGCAATCACTTTTTTTCCTATCTACGATTGGCGTTTCAGCGACCTGTGGCGTTATACGGCGGATAAAGGCAATTCGTACAACCGTTTGTACGATCGTATGTATCGTGCCGGCGTTCTATTCTCACAGATGAGGGTATGCCAGCCCTACGGAGATGATCAACGCAAAGGGCTGGATCTGTTTCATCAGCTCGAGCCGCAAACTTGGTTCCGCGTCGTAGCGCGTGTGGCCGGCGCGAATTGCGGTGCACGCTATTCGCGGCAAAAGTTCTTGGGCTATCGCGGGGGAATCGGGCTGCCGCCGACGTTTTCTACATGGAAACAGTACAGCGAGTTTTTGCTGCGCAGTCTGCCGCAAGAGGTGAGACAGGTATATATGCGCCGCATCAAGGCATTCATCGATTGGTGGGTGGTTCGTGACTATCCGCTTGCGGCTTGGCCTGACGCGGGCACCCCAGCTCTAGAGAATAGACGAACTCAACCTTCGTGGCGCCGGATAGCTATGTCATTGCTAAAGCAGGATATGGCGCGGTCATTGTCGTTTGGCTTTGCCAAGCGTGACACCAAGGAATTGTCTGTGACGGGGAAGAGGGGATGAATTCGTCACGACGGTATGTATTTGAAGTGCGGCGTTCCATTGATGATGAGACGGCGTTTTTCGCCAAGATGGGACGCTTTTTTGCCAGCGCTACGGTACGGCGAGAGTGCGGCGGCTATCCGCTGAACGATGGCCCGCGGTATCGATGGTTCACCGTCCGTCACGAGAATGACCCGAGGGTCCTCGGATTTATCAGTATTGAGCACCTAGCTGACGAGGTGCGTATCCGAGAGGGATATCTACGTGTTGAAGCGCGCGACAAAGGTCTGTTTCGTGAGCTCCGCAATCGTGTTCTGGCGTACATCGACGAGCGGGGACTTGCAGCTAGAGTCCAGGCGCTGCAGTCGAACGTGTCTCTTCTGGAGCCCTATGGGTTCGAAGTCCAGAGTGTCAGAGGACAGTGGGTCACATTGAGGAGGAATCGATATGCTGAAAGTAGAACAGCTGATCAGTCGTGCTGCAGCGTTGTTTGATGAACTGGATAGTCTGCCTTTGCGTCAACGGATAGAGGCCATAAACGGGATACGCCGGTCGTTGCGCGATCACAGTCCTTTTGCTGACGAACCCGTCGATTGTGTTCAATGGGTGCCAGTGAGCCAAGTCGAAGGCAATGACTACAATCCCAACACTGTTGCTCCGCCGGAAATGAAGCTGCTTGAGTTGTCTATCGGTGTAGACGGTTATACGCAGCCAATCGTGGCGCACGAACACCAAGAAAATGAATACGTGGTCGTGGATGGGTTTCACCGTCAGCGAATAGCAAAGAAGAATGGGCCCATCCGACAACGCCTGCATGGCTATCTGCCATTGGTCTGTATTCAATCGGAGCGAAGCAATATTGCAGACCGTATCGTCGCTACGATACGGCACAATCGTGCACGTGGCGTTCATGCCGTGATGCCGATGACTGACATCGTGGTTCGATTGCTCAAAGAAGGATGGCACGAAAGCGAAGTCGCCCAAAGACTAGGCATGGATGCAGACGAAGTACTGCGCTTTAAACAAGTATCGGGACTGCCTGAACTATTTCAGGACAGCGAGTATTCGAAATCTTGGAAATAGCTTTTCGTACTGCAAATGCAGGCCGCCAAAGCATGATGCGCGGATAAATGAAAGCACTCGAACTAAGTGAAGTATTACGTTGGTTTGCGTGATTGTTTCATTAGTCATGTATATCGGTCAAAAGATAATGAATCACGTGCTTTTGTAGAAAATTATACCTATTCCCTTGCCACAATTACGCTTGGTTATGGACCGTAGTGTCCAGTAAAGATCAACGGAACAAAGCAACGGCATACAAGCCGTAAGGGCGCGGGAAGTGAATCATCTCTACAGGTCGATTTGGAACGAAGAAAGCCGCACTTTTGTTGCGGTCCCTGAGACAACGAAAGCGCGAGGCAAACGAAGCTCTGGCGCTCGCCTTTTGGCACGCGGTGCCTTGGCAGTAGCGATTGCCGGTGCGATGGGAGCCGCTCAAGCGACCGTCACGATTGACGACAGTACTGCGCCAAGCAGCTGGGACGGCAATGAGATCGTGTTCTCCGATGGGACCGGTCGTATCGAGTTCAGTGGTGGCGGTACCGTAACGGGTCTGACCGACGCTAGTCTGAACGCAGGCAGTTCCGAGGCGGTATCTGGCAGACAGCTGTTCCAAACCAACGAACGCGTTGGTGCTGCCGAGACAGCGATTACTGCCGCACAAGGCAATATCACGACACTGCAAAGTGACGTCAGTACGGCGCAAGGAAACATCACGACGCTGCAGAGCGATGTCAGCACGGCGCAGGGCAACATCACCACGCTGCAAAGTGATGTGAGTTCCGCAGAGGGCAATATCGCAACACTGCAGAGTCAAGTTGGTGCTATTGGGACTTCCATTACTACCGCCAGCGTCACTACTGATAGTCTGAATGTTGCCAACGGCGTTATCGTTGCCGACAGCAATGGGGTCACCATTGGGACCGATGTTGATATGGGCGGCAACAAGATTACTAATCTTGCTGATGGCACGATCAATGCGACCAGTACCGATGCTGTCACTGGTAAGCAAATCCATAACCTTTTCATTGAACAGGGCGCGACCGGCGTTCGGTATTTCCACGCCAATTCGGCAGCACCCGATTCGCAGGCCATTGGCCAAGAATCGATCGCGATCGGTCCCAGCTCTGAGGCGCGCGAAGACAACAGTTTCGCTGCAGGCGTTGGAGCGATTGCTGATGGCGAAAGCGCAATTGCCTTGGGTGACGGCGCTCAAGTTTCAAAGCCCGCGAACAACGGTGATCCGACTGCTGCGATCGCCATTGGCAAGGACAGCGATAGCAGTGGTGTAGCCAGTACGGCCATAGGCCTGGAAGCAACCGCCTCGGGTGGCAACGCCGTTGCGTTGGGAACTGGCGCTGCTGCGACTGGCGCCAGCGGTTTGGCCTTGGGTACCGGCGCGGTAGCAGATGCCGAGAATAATATCTCGATAGGCAGCGGCGCTGGTCAGGGCACAGGTCAGCACCTGCCAGGCGATCGCTCACATAACATTGCCATCGGCACGGCGTCTGGTCAGAACGTTGCAGGCCAGTTCAACGTAGCGATGGGAGAAGGGGTTGGTAATAACGTAAACGGTGACGACAACGTTGCGTTAGGGCGTAACTCCGGTGGATTAGAGGGTGACTCTAATGTCAGCATCGGTTTGAACGCGAATACTGGTGGCACAGCGAACCGCGCAGTCAGCATTGGCGAAGATACGGATGCGCAAACGGAAGGCATTGCGATTGGTTATGCCGCCAGCGCCGGCAACACGGGTGTGGCGATTGGCCGTCAGACCAGCGCAGTGGGAACAGGAACGGCGATTGGGCCCAATGCTCATGCGGATAGCGGTTTTGTCGCATTGGGGCTGAATTCTAACGCTGTCCAGAGCGATGTCTCGGGTAATAGCCGGTTCACTAACCGCGCGTTCTCCGGCAGCGCAGTTTCCGTTGGCAGCAGCGAGGCAGGCAGCGAGTTCACGCGCCGCATCGTCAATGTCGAAGACGGGGCGAATGATACGGATGCGGTGAACGTCCGTCAGTTGCAGCAAGCGGTATCCGGCATTGATCTGAGCGATATTGATTTTGCCGGTGGCGTCATCGCCAATCTGCAAACCCAGATTGACCAGAACATGATGCACTATGTCAGCATCAATGATGGTGGGGTAGACAAGGGCAACAAGAACAACAATGGTGCCAGTGCTACAGCCATTGATTCGATTGCTATCGGTCCGGACGCAACGACCAAGAACCAAGACTCGATCGCGATCGGGCACTTGGCTGGTGCTGAGGGTGATTCCGCGGTCGTGCTCGGTCATAACATCAAAGGCTTGGGTTCGAATTCGACCACGATCGGCAATTCGCAATCGGAAGCCCGCGATGCGAGCGGTATCGCCATCGGTACAAACGTTGTCAGCCGTGATGAGAACTCCATCATTATCGGTCGGGATTCGTATAGCAATCGCCAGGCTAACGGCCCGTCCGTTGAAAACTCGATTGTGATCGGCACAGAATCCAGTTCGACAGCGGTAGAGGGTATTGTTGTCGGCAAGAATTCCGTGGTAAATGCGGCTCGTGGTATTGCCCAGGGTAGTGGCGCAACTGCTACAGCAGAGAACGCCATGGCATTCGGTACTACTGCAAGCGCCGCTGGATCGGACTCGCAAGCAAGTGGTACGGGTGCAAATGCTTTTGCGTTAAACGGTATTGCGTTTGGAACCAATGCGCGATCCGGCCAGGCTAACCCTGACGTTGAACTCGCAGACAGTAATCATGATTCGATAGCTATAGGTACATCTTCAATCGCCGAGCGGGATAGCAGCATCGCTCTGGGGCAAGAGGCTCAGGCGCTTGGTTCGAGATCAACCGCGATTGGTTATCAGGCTCAAGTTGACCCCTCGGTAGAGGCTAGTGGCGTAGAGGGATCCGATGGCCTCGCAATCGGGTCGTTCGCGCACTCCAGTGGTCCGAAGGCCGGAGCAATCGGACCTTATGCGAACTCGTCGGGCAACGGGAGCTATGCCATTGGCTACATGGCGAACGCGACGTCCGATAACGGCATCGCGCTCGGCGTGAGTTCGAACTCTACGGGCCAAAACGGTATCGCAATTGGTATGGTTTCTGATGCCTCGGGCGGCTCTTCTATTAGTATTGGCACAGAGTCAGAGGCCTCGGGCGAATTCAGCATGACTGTGGGTGGTCGTGCGACGTCTTCGGGTGATTATTCATTGGCTGCCGGCTACGGTGCTAATGCTTTGCAACGCGCTTCGCTTGCAATGGGTTTCCAGAGTACGGCTAATGCGACCAACTCCAGCGCAATAGGTAGAGGGGCGTCTACGGCGGCGGGCGCGACAGATTCGATTGCGATGGGCACCAATGCTGCGTCATCGAGCGCAAACGCGGTCGCTCTTGGCACTGGCTCTGCGGCATCTGGCGAAAGCGCGCTCGCGCTTGGCCGTGGTGCTGCGGCATCGAACGCAAATGCGGTCGCGCTTGGCAGCGGTGCCGTGACGGCTGCCGCGGTCGGTACGTCCAATGCGGTTATCGACAACGTTACATACAACTATGCTGGTACTAATCCGTTAGCCACTGTCAGCGTAGGTAGTGCGGGCCAAGAGCGCACTCTCACCAACGTTGCTGCGGGTCGTATCAGCAGTACCAGTACCGATGCTATCAACGGCAGCCAGTTGTACGGCACGAACGTGGCTGTGACTGCAGTCGGCAACGATTTGGACACCGCTGGCCAATCCGTGGCAACGGTTATGGGCGGGAATGCCGCTTATGACCCGGTTACGCACCAAGTGACCACGAGCAATATTGGCAATACTGGCGAAGACACTGTCCATGACGCCATTGGCTACGCTGCACAGGGTTGGAACGTGGCGGCCAACGGCGAAGGCACCGGTGCGAACGTTGCTCCGGGCGCGACGGTCGACTTCAGCAACGACGACGGCAACGTCGTGATCAGCCGCAATGGCACCGATCTGGCTTTCAACCTGGCCAACAACATCGATCTGAGCGCAGCCGGCAGCGTCACCACGGGTAAGACCCTCATGAACGATGACGGTCTGGTGGTCAACGATGGCGGCAATAGCACGGTGACCTCGACGGCGGGCACGACGGTGGTCAACGCCGTGGGCGAGGTGACCACGGTAGGCGCAGGTTCGATTACGGTTGCCACTCCCGGTGGCGGTCAGACGACGATCGGCAGCAACCAGATCAACGTCGGCGGCAGCAATCCGATCGCGATCAATGGCAACACGGGCACGATTGGTGGTCTGACCAACACGACATTCGATCCGGATAATTTCACCAGCGGGCAAGCGGCGACGGAAGACCAACTGAAGTTGGTCAGTGATGTGGCCAATGCCGGTTGGACGGCGACCGATGCAGCGGGTAACAGCGCGAACATCGGCCCGAACGGTGTGGTGACATTCGAAGGCGACGACAACCTGAGCGTGGCTCAGACGGGTGTAGATCAGAACGGCGTGATCTCGGTCAGCCTGAACCAGAACATCGACCTGGGCAATACCGGCAGCGTCACCACGGGTAATACCGTGATGAACAATGACGGTCTGGCCGTCAATGATGGTGCTGGAAATAGCACGACGACGACGGTGGCTGGCACGACGGTGACCGATGCTGCCGGTGCCACGACCACGGTGGGAGCAGGTACCGTGTCGGTGGTGGACGCGGCTGGCAACAGCACGGCTATCGGTGGCAATCAAATCTCGGTCGGTGGCAGCAACCCGATTGTGATCAGCGGCAACACTGGCACGATCGGTGGTTTGACCAACACGACGTTCGATCCGAGCAACTACACCAGCGGCCAGGCTGCAACGGAAGACCAACTGAAGCAGGTCAATGATGTTGCAAGCGCCGGTTGGAAAGCGACCGATGCGGCAGGCAACAGCGCCAACATCGGTCCCAACGGTGAAGTGCGATTCGAGGGTGACAGCAACATCAGCGTTGCGCAAACTGGTGTGGATCAGAACGGTGTGGTGGCGGTCAGCCTGAACGAGAATATTGACCTGGGCAATACCGGCAGCGTCACCACGGGTAATACCGTGATGAACAATGACGGTCTGGCGGTCAANGACGGTGCAGGCAACGTGACGACGACCACGGCTACCGGCACAACGGTGGCTGACAGTGCCGGAAATACGACAGCTACGACGGCAGCGGGCTCGACAGTAAGCAATGCCGCTGGCGCTACGACCACGGTGGGTGCCGGCACGGTGTCGGTGGTGGACGCGGCTGGTAACAGCACGGCCATCGGTGGCAATCAAATCTCCGTAGGCGGCGCTAATCCGATTGTGATCAGCGGCAATACCGGCACGATAGGTGGTTTGACCAACACGACGTTCGATCCGAACAACTACACCAGCGGCCAAGCGGCAACGGAAGACCAGCTGAAACAGGTCAACGATGTTGCAAGCGCAGGCTGGAACGTGACCGATGCCGGTGGCAATAGCGCCAACATCGGCCCGAACGGTGTAGTGCGATTCGAAGGTGACAGCAACATCAGCGTTGCTCAAACCGGTGTGGATCAGAACGGCGTGGTGGCGGTCAGCCTGAACCAGAATATCGACCTGGGCAACACCGGAAGCGTCACCACGGGTAATACCGTGATGAACAATGACGGTCTGACGGTCAATGACGGCGCAGGCAATACGACCACGGTCGGTGGCAACCAGATCTCGATCGGTGGCAGCAACCCGATTGTGATCAGCGGCAACACTGGCACGATCGGTGGCTTGACCAATACGACGTTCGATCCGAACAACTACACCAGCGGCCAAGCGGCAACAGAAGACCAGCTGAAACAGGTCAACGATGTTGCAAGCGCAGGCTGGAACGTGACCGATGCCGGTGGCAATAGCGCCAACATCGGCCCGAACGGTGTAGTGCGATTCGAAGGTGACAGCAACATCAGCGTTGCTCAAACCGGTGTGGATCAGAACGGTGTGGTGGCCGTCAGCCTGAACCAGAACATCGACCTGGGCAACACGGGCAGCGTCACCACGGGTAATACCGTGATGAACAATGACGGTCTGGCGGTCAACGACGGTGCAGGCAACGTGACGACGACCACGGCTACCGGCACAACGGTGGCTGACGGTGCCGGGAATACGGCAACCATCACCGCTGCTGGCACGACGGTAAGCAATGCCGCTGGTGCTACGACCACGGTGGGTGCCGGCACGGTGTCGGTGGTGGACGCGGCTGGCAACAGCACGGCTATCGGTGGCAATCAAATCTCCGTAGGCGGCGCTAATCCGATTGTGATCAGCGGCAATACCGGCACGATCGGTGGTTTGACCAACACGACGTTCGATCCGAACAACTACACCAGCGGCCAAGCTGCAACGGAAGACCAGCTGAAACAGGTCAACGACGTCGCCAGCGCAGGCTGGAACGTGAGCGCCAATGGTGATGCGGGCGCCAACGTAGCACCTGGCGGTTCGGTGGACTTGTCTAATACCGATGGCAATATCGACATCACTCGCACGGGTACTGATCTTGCGTTCAATCTGGCGGACGATCTCCACTTGACCGCAGACGGCAGTTTGACGATCGGAGACGGCACAGATGGCAGCGTGCTGAACAACGGTGGTTTGACGGTGACGGATGGTGCCAACATATCGACAGTAGGCGCGGGCGCAATTTCGATAACCGATGCTGCCGGCACGACTGCGATCGGTGGCGATCAAATCGCAATCGGGGGCCTCAGCCCAATCGTCATCAGCGGCAATACGGGCACCATTACCGGCCTGACTAACCAGACCGTCAACTATGCGGGTTTTGGTGATGGCTCTGGACGTGCTGCGACTGAAGAGCAACTCAAGCCCGTCACCGACTTCATCGGACTCAATGATGACGGATCGTTCAGCTACGGCGGCGACAAGTACGCCTCGTTACAAGATGCGCTCAACAGCATGCATTGGAACGTTGAGGCGCCAGCGCCGGACAACTCGGGCGGAAGCTCGGGTGGGACGGATTCCGGCAACGGGAATGGCGGTTCGGGTGGCTCTGACGGTGGCACCGGAGGTGGCTCGCCTACACCGATCCATAACGGCAATACCGTGGGCTTCGTCGCAGGGGACAATATCGTCATCTCGAAGACCGAGCGTCCCAACGGTGAGGGTGCCGATGTCAAGGTCTCCATGGCTCAGGACATCAACGTCAACTCTGTGACGGCCAAGACGGTGAACGCCCAGGAAGTCAAAATCGAGAACGGCCCGACCATCAATCAGAGCGGTATCGACATGGGTGGCAAGAAGATCGTGAATGTGGGCGCGGGTACCGCACCCACGGACGCAGTCAACCTGGGCCAGTTGGAATCTGCGACCAATGGTTTGCAGAACCAGATCAGTCAGGTCCGTGGTGATGTGAGCAGACTCAATAACAAGCTCAGTGCTGGTATTGCCTCTGCGATGGCGACGGCGGGTTTACCGCAGGCCTACTTGCCAGGCAAGAGCATGATGTCGATAGCAGGGGGCACCTATAACGGTGAATCCGGTTATGCGATCGGCGTTTCCACTGTGTCTGATAACGGAAGCTGGGTTATGAAATTCTCTGGTAACTCCAATTCGCGCGGCGATTACGGCGGTGCGGTGGGCGTGGGTTATCAGTGGTAATTCATAGATATTGAGCTTGCGCTCTTCGGCCCGCCGAGGCCGAAGAGAGAGCCGCTGGTATCGATTGAACAATACCGGCGGCGATCAACCTGCTTGTCGAATTCAAAGGAAAGATTGATGAAAACCGTTATTACCCGCTGCCTGCAGCGGTCGGCTCCGTTGACGGCTGCTTTGTTGCTGGCAGGGTGCGGCACGCTGAGCAATGTGAGCGGCGACGGCAAGACAGATAGTCCTGTATTCCCCGATCCGCAGAGCGTTTCCCTTTCCACCGGTACCTTCCCCAATGTGGACAGCCTGGCCCTGGTCCAAGATGGCGTTACTCGAGACCAGATATATGAGCTGCTCGGTCGCCCGCATTTTTCGGAAGGCTTCCAGGTGCGTGAATGGGATTATCTGTTTCATTTCCGCACGCCTGAGGGTATCCGCACCTGCCAGTTCAAGATTCTGTTCGACTCGGATAAAGTCGCTCGCAGCTTCTATTGGGCGCCCCAGGATTGCCGGCCTGTCCCATCAGCAGCCCCCAAGAAATACACCTTGAATGGCGATGTTTCGTTCGCGTTTGGCAGCGCAGTGATTACTGCTGCCGGGAATAGCCGTATTGCCGAGATCGCAGGAGAACTCCGTAATCGCCAGACCATTGATCAATTGGAAATCGCTGGACACACGGACCGTATCGGCAGCGATGCCAGTAATGAGGATTTGTCGCAGAGGCGGGCGGATGCGGTGCGTCAAACACTGATTGCCAATGGCATCCCCGCGGGCAGTATGCGTGCCGTAGGCTACGGTGAACGCCAGCCAATCGTGCAATGCGACCAACAGAATCGCAGTGAGTTGGTTGCCTGCCTGGCTCCCAATCGCCGTGTGGAAATCAACGCCAGCGGCGTACGCTGAACTGGCGGCGCGGACCAAGAAAACTCGAGAGTAACGACGTCCGCGACTTGTCTCACATTCTGATAATGGGCACAAAGCCAACATAGCCTCATAGAGGCCGGGCTTTGTGTACTTTCTTTATATTGGAGTTCCAATGAGTATTAGTACAACAATGACAGCAATGGCTAAGCGCCAAGTGTGGCGTGGTTTTGCGCTCGCTAGCGTGCTTGGGTTGGCCGCGTGTCAGCAGATGCCGAACAAGGGGACCAGCAGCGCCCGATCGGGGAATGCTCAACCCGCTGCTCAACAGGCCAGCACGACCCAGCAACCGGCCCAGCAGCCGAGCCAGCAGAACGCCAATAACTCTACGCCGAACATTACCTTCCATCTGGCGCAGGTTCGTCCCGGCAACGGTTTGGCTCAGGTGCAACTGAACCAGAACACGCGCCTCTATGCGGTCCCGCAACCGGTGTTGACTCAGGCGGATCTGCGGCAGATCGTGCCGATGCAAAATAAGAATGGGCAGGTGTTCCTGCGCTTTGACTTCAATCAGCAGGGCGCCGCAAAGCTGGCCAAGGTGACCCGCGAGTCTCAAGGCAACTATCTCATCATCAGCGCGCAGGGCAAGCTGATCTCTGTACCCAAGATCTCGGCGACTTATGACGGTGGCAGCTTTCCTTTGCCGGTCGCCAGCGTCGACGAGGCTCAAGCTATCTCGCGCCTGATTCGTCAACCGGCGAGCCGATAATAGAAGAGTGGTCGACGTAATGACTGTCAGTCCAGTTTTTCTTTTGTATGACAGTGACGCATTATTGCAAAGAATGATGACGGAGGCGGCTGCATGGCGTATCTCCTTTAGAGAGGAAGACGCCATGGACGATGTTGTGAGCCCCGGCGCCGCAGCAGAGGCGGGGCACATCATCAATACCATGCGCTGTCCGTCAGGGCATCGGTCGCTGAGCCTCAATGAGCTGAGGTCTGACTATCCCACTGCGGGGATAGTCGTTCTGACTGAAGAAATGGTGTTTGGTCCTGAACGGGCGTCTCTCCTCTTTGCAGGAGCAGATGCCTGCTTTGATGCAAGTGTGGTGCCAATGGAGGTCGTTGCATCGCTTCAGGCTCTTTGGCGCCGCGGATACGCATTTGGGCGAGTGTCACAAGACCGGACCAAGCCCGACATTGCTGATCAGCTGCTGGTCTGTGACTCCAATAACAAGCGGTGGGAGTTGAAAGACGATGGTTGGTTGTTGTTGACGCCTTCTGGTCGAGAAATCGGATTGACACCAACCGAAAGGCATCTCTTGCAGGTGCTCATGGCAAACTGTCCCAACCCGGTCGAACGTAAAGATCTGGTCATCAAGTCGCGTCCTGGGGACATAGGACGCTACGTGGACGTACAAATCAGCCGGATAAAGCAGAAGCTGATAGCAACCGGAGAAAGGCTGCCTATTCGTTCGCTCAGGGGATATGGATATGTATTCGTGGGGAATGCCACCTGATCGACGCGTTTTGAAATCCGACTGATGAGCGAGCTCAATGGTCGGTTCAGTCAGCATGCTTGGAAAGGGTAGGTAATGCGATTGCGCTCTTCGGAAATGGCTTGAAAGTCAGGGCGATCAGGAAAGCACCCGTTCCCAGGGCGAAAGAACCGACATAGAGCCAGACATAGCTGCCGGTGATGTCATGGAGAAAGCCGCCCGCCACCGGGCCGGTTGCCATTCCCAGGCTGCCTGCCATGGTTGTGCCGCCGATCACGGTACCCATCATATGCAGCGGAAAGTTTTCACGGACGATGACGGCATAGAGTGGCATGATCCCGCCGTAAATGAAACCGAACACCGCTGCCGCCGCGTAAAAGGTCCCCAGATTGCTGGCGAAAGCATAGATCAGCGCACCAAAGGCCTGCGCGAGCAGTCCCCAGACGAGGACTCGCTTGGCGCCCAACCTGTCGCCCAGGAGGCCAAAAGCCACGCGGCCACCGAGGCCGGTCAGACCTTCCAGGCTGTAGATAGTCGCCGCTGTAATCACGGGAATACCGCATGTCACGGCATAGCTTACCGTGTGAAAAATCGGGCCGGAGTGGGTGGCGCAGCAGAAAAAATTGGTCAAGGCCAGAATGATGAACTGCCGCGACTTGAGTGCTTCTGCCAGCGACAGGGACGGCTGATCAGCCATTTTCGGGGATGCAGCTGCGGGCTCGGCCAGAGCAGGCGGGCGGCGGATCAGAAACGAGATCGGGATCATCGAGACGGCAACGATAGTGGCGATGATCAGCATGGCGCTGCGCCAATCATGGCCGTCGATCAGCCAGGCGGCCAGGGGTGACATGGTCATGGGCGCGACACCCATGCCTGCGGACACCAGAGACACCGCGAGACTGCGATGGGTGTCGAACCAGCCGGTGACGCTAGCCATGATCGGCACCATGATCGCAGCGCCGGCAGCGCCGACCAGCAGGCCAAATGCCAGCTGAAAGACCAGCAGCGACGGCGCCTTACTTGCCAGCGCCAGGCCGGCGGCCAGCAGCACGGAGCCGGTCAGTATCACCAGCCTGGGGCCCAGCCGGTCCGACAGGGTGCCCCAGAGGGGGCTGGCAACCGCCAAGGCAAGAAAGCCGATGGTCATGGCGGTGGAGATACCGGTTGTTGACCAGCCGGTATCTTGGGCAATCGAAAACAGGAACACCGGCAGGCAAAACATGGCGCCGATCGCGATACAGCCGAGCAGGCCGCCAGCTGCGACAATCACCCATCTATAGACTTGGTTCTGCAGCATGGGAATTCCTTAGTGAACGGGTTCAAGAGCACGACGAATGAATTCGTCGGAAATCGACATCGTTCCGAAATTTTTTTGCAGGCGTCATCCCAAGCCAGAGCGCCAGGCGGCTGGATTCCGGTTTTGGAATGCCAGCGCCTGCCCCCTCACTGCCGTCGTAACTGACCGATCTTTATACCGTTTGCCGCGTCCGCCGTGCCTGCTTGTCGGCATACATCAATCGGTCCGCTTCCTTGAGCACGCTCTCCACCGAACCGACAGACGGATCGGCGGTGGCAATGCCAAAGCTCGCGCCGGCATAGTCGAAACTGCACTCGTCAAAAGTATAGGTGCCGATCAACAGCGGTGCCAGACGACTGCGTATTGCATTGGCTGTTCCGTCCGGATTTTCGGGTTCGGACGGGGCGGCCAAGCCGATCACGACGAATTCGTCTCCACCAAACCGGCCCAGCATATCGTTGGCACGCAGGCTGGCAGACATGCGGCGGCCGACCTCGATCAGGAATTTGTCGCCAACCTCGTGCCCGTAGGTGTCGTTGATCGTCTTGAACTCGTCCAGGTCTATAAACGCCACCAATACCCACGATTGCGTTTGCTTCGCCACGGCAAACAAACGGTCCAATTTAGCCACCACCGCGCGCCGATTCGGCAGGCCGGTCAATATGTCATAGTTGGCTGCATACCGTTCGTCCTGGCGGCGTATCAGCATCTGGCCGACCACATGGCTGGACAGCAGGAGCAGAGCCAGGCCGACCACCGCCACCAGCCCCGCCGTCCATGCGTGCCGCTTCCCCATGGGCACCAAGTCATCCAGCGACGCCAATGTGAGCAACTGATATTGGGTATTGGGCAGCGGCTGACTGCGCAGCAGATAGGGCTTGCCGTCGATGACCCATCCGCCGGTATGGCTCTGGAGGTCCATTGCATGTACGTCCATGGCATCACCCGACTCCTCGCCGTCGGCCGATGGTACCGTCGACCCCGGTGGCAGCAGCGCCGCTACGTTGCGTAGCATGAATGGCTCTGACGAGCTGGTGATGACACGCCCTTGGCGGTTTATGACCAGCGAAATATGCCGGCCTGTCAGATACAGCGCCATGTCTGACGCGTCGAACTTCACCGTGACGGACCCTAGCGGCCTGTCGTTTGCGTCATCAATCCGGCTGGACACGAAATAGGATGGCATTTTGAGCAGGCGGGCAATACCGAATGAACTGCCATTCCCTGTGCGCAAGGCGTCCATGAGGTAAATGCGGCCCGTGTAAATCATCCCCACGATACTGTCGGGCGAGGCCCAGTTGCTGGCCGTCACGGTGTCGTCCGACATATTGTTCATATAGATGCGGCCATAGCGCAGATCGCCGGACAGCGCATTCATATAGTCGCCAACCTTGCGCACCAACGGGTCACGCGTAAACTGCGCGGCGCGTTGCTGGTGCGTCAGCTCGGCAAAGCCGGGCGGATCCGTGCGATAGCGGGTGGCCAGCTCCACCACCTGGCTTTGGCGTGCCACCATATTGGTCACGCTAACCATTTCCGTAAATAGCCGCTGTATGACGCGTGCCGTGGTTGTGGTCTCGTATTCGGTGCTGGCTCCCACGCTGCTCAGCCACGTGTTCACAGCCCGCTGCGACATCCACCAGCCCGCGCCAGCCACTAGTCCCAGCCAAACCACGCTCAGGCCCAGCGTTACTCGGCGCACGATCGGCCGTATCTGCCGTCCCCGCAGGCGTTGCGCAGGCGTTTCATTGTTCCTGCCGCTACTCCCGGCGATGTCGTGATTCCAGACGGCTTCGTTCATTATTTGTGATCTTTGGGTGTAATCATCATGGGGTTGGCAGCATTATTTCGTTAATGTAGCAATTTTAAAAAATTCGAAATGTTAGGAAATTATAAGAGCGGTGCGTATTTGGCAACACAGTGAGTCCTGTCGTATGCCTACCGGCCAATTTCCTTGCTACCTACCATGACGACATGCGGCCTTTTGCCGCGTGGGCCCAGACGATTGGGCCACCACCTTCAGGAGGGTTCATCATGTTAAGCGTAGACACCACCGTGCAGTCAGGTCAGCAGCAGTTCGACGAACAAGTCCCTTCACGTTATGCATTGCGTATTGGCGAGATTGAAGCGCTGGTAATCAGCGATGGGGTGCTTTTGTTGCCCGCTGAGACCATGTCTACGAATGTCGATCCAGTCGACCGGGCGGTCTGGCTGGACGACATGTTTTTGCCGCCGGATGCGTTCGATTGGCCGTTGAACGTGATGATGGTGCGCCGCGGCGATCGGAATATTCTGATTGATAGCGGCCTGGGCGCAGAATACCCGGACTTCCCGCGCGCCGGGTTGCTGCCGCAGCGACTGGCCGCCGCTGGTATCGATCTCGCGGACCTGACCGACATCATCATCACTCACATGCATATGGATCATGTGGGCGGCTTGCTGGTCGAGGGGATCAAAGAACAATTGCGTCCCGATCTGCGGATTCACGTGGCGGCCTCGGAAGTCGAATTCTGGAAATCACCCGACTTCTCTCAGGCGTGCATGCCAGAGCCCATACCCACCGTGCTGTGCTCGGCCGCGACACGATTCTTGAACGAGTACGGCAGCTATCTGCAGACATTCGACGAGGAGTGTGAGGTCGCGCCGGGCGTCACCGTCCATCGCACCGGAGGCCACACCGCCGGGCACAGCGTGGTATGTCTGGAGTCTAGAGGTGATCGGCTGACGTTCGCAGGCGACGCCATATTTCCTGTCGGATTCGATCATCCTGATTGGCATAACGGTTTTGAGCATTACCCCGACGAGTCCGCCCGCGTCCGGGTCGAACTGTTGAAGAAAATCGCCGCCACCGGAGAACTATTGGTGGCGACGCACCTGCCGTTTCCGTCCGTGGGGCACGTGGCCATCGACGGCGACGGTTTTCGTTGGGTGCCGGTCATTTGGGACTTCTGATTCCTGAGGATCGACTCGTTACGCGCTGCGCCGCGTTTCACCATGCGGCGCAGGCGCGCTGGGATAGAGCTTGCCCGCATGCAGCAATTCCAGCACCAGATCCCGTTTTCGCTGCAAGTGCTCGAGCAGTATCGCGCGCATTCCTGCCGAGTCGCGCTCGGACAATGCCTGCATCATTTGCTCGTGCTCTTGGATGGCGTGTTTCCATTTGGCAGCATCCTGGTTGGTGCGATAACGCAGTGACTGCACGCGTGCGTTGATCGAGTGATAGGTGCTGGTCAGCACTGGATTGTGCGCGGCCGCGTTGATGGCGTTGTGGATCTTTGCGTTGAACTCGTAATAGCCGGGCAGATCGTCCCGCTCATAACAAGCCAGCATTTCGTAGTGCAGGGCGCGCAGTTCGGCGAGCTCTTCTTTCGAGATGCGTCGCGCGGCCAATTCGCCGGAGGTGGCTTCGAGCACGCCCAGCATTTCAAAGGTATGCAACACATCGGCTTCGGTCAGCCGGACCGCCACAGCCCCGCGATTGGGAATCAGGTCGACCAAGCCCTCGGCTGCCAGCAGTTTGATCGCTTCGCGTAATGGCGTGCGCGATACGCGCAACTGCTCGCACAACTCGCGTTCATTCAGCTTGGCACCCGGGGCAATACGGCCCTCGATCAGCAAGGTGCGTAATCGCGTGACGACTTGATCGTGCAGTGCCTGACGAGATATTTCGAGAACTTCGGCCATAGGGTGGTCCGGACGGCGGTCCAGCTGAATTGCGGGAGTAGTCGAATTATAAATACAAAAATTCTGGTGATTTCAGGGAAGTATAGGGTAAACCATGACGCAAAAATGTATTTTGAATGCAAAAATGGATAAAAGCGAATAGTCTCTGCCGGACATTCTCGCTATTCACCACCTTGATCATTCGGAGGGGCGCCCATGATCCCACTCGATTTCCATCCTACAGGCCGTCATTTTTTGCAGATCCCAGGCCCCAGCCCGGTGCCGGATCGTATCCTGCGCGCGATGAGCCTGCCGACGATTGACCATCGTGGTCCGGAATTCGGCGCGTTGGGCCTGAAGGTGCTCAACGGCATCAAGGATGTCTTTCAAACCAAGCATCCCGTCATCATCTATCCCGCCTCGGGCACGGGGGCCTGGGAGGCGGCTTTGTCCAATACGCTCAGCCCCGGCGATCTCGTCTTGATGTACGAGACCGGCCATTTCGCGACCTTGTGGAACCGGGTGGCGACGCGCTTGGGCCTATCTGTCGAGTTTTTGACCTGGCCGGGCGCGGATGCCGAACTACCGAACGCGGCGGGGTGGCGGCACGGTGTGCAGGCTGATCTGATCGAAGAACGCTTGCGCCAAGACACGCAGCATCAGATCAAAGCTGTCTGCGTCGTGCACAACGAGACCTCCACTGGCGTGACCTCGGATATCCCCGCCGTGCGTCGCGCCATCGATGCGGCCCAACATCCTGCGTTGTTGATGGTTGACTCTATCTCAGGCCTGGGCTGCGCGGAATTTCGTCATGATGAGTGGGGCGTGGACGCCACTGTCAGCGGTTCGCAAAAAGGCCTGATGCTGCCGCCAGGGATCAGCTTTAACGCCATCTCTCCACGCGCCTTGCAGGCCGCACAACGAGCGAAACTGCCGCGCTCGTTTTTTGCGTGGGACGAGATCATTGACATGAACGCCACCGGCTATTGGCCCTATACGCCCAATACGAATCTGCTGTATGGCTTGTCAGAGGCTCTGGACATGCTGCAGGACGAGGGGCTGACGAATGTGTTTGCACGCCACCAGCGCTGGGGCGAGGGCGTACGCGCCGCTGTCAACGCATGGGGGTTGCCGATCCAGTGTGCAGACCCTGAGGTGTATTCCCCTGTGTTGACTGGCGTGATTACGCCAGAGGGCATCAACGCCGATGATGTGCGCCGATTGATTCATGAACGCTTCGATCTGTCGTTGGGCACGGGCCTGGGCAAAGTCAAAGGCCGCATGTTCCGCATGGGGCATTTGGGCGACAGCAACGACCTGACGTTGCTGGCTATGGTGGCCGGTGTGGAAATGGGGCTGAAGCTTTCCGGCGTCAAGTTGCAGCAAAGCGGTATTCATGCTGCGATGGATTATTTCGCGGCGCATCCGGTCCAGCGGGCACTGAACCGGGCGGCTTAGGGGTTGTCCCTGACGGTGGACGTCAATCGGACGTCCGCTCCATGATCTTTCATTCACGCGGGTTCACCGTGACGGTGGAGGATCAACAAGGGCGACGGTCGGTGGATACGTACGAAGGTATCCCGGGAAGGCGCGTTCGCGTGTTGGATAGGTTAGGCCGAATTCGACGAACATGACGGTTCAAAAGGCTAACCGTGCAGGCCTCTCTGCAGGCTATGCAGGCGCAGCGCCACGTGCAGTTCCAGAAAACGCCCTTCACGACGCCATCCCGTGAGCAGGTCGTCGACGATTTCCAGGCGTTGCCGTAGCGTGTTCACGTGTATCTGCAGGGCATCGGCGGTTGATTTGGCGTTTTGCGCGTGTTCCAGGTAAATCAACAGCGTGTCGGCGAGATGCGTGTTGCGACGCTCGTCGTGAGACACGAGTTTGCCAATCGTCGCATGGATGAAACCCGAGACGTCTTCAGCTTGCCGTTGTTCGAACAGCAGCGAATACATGGATAGCGTCGCCTCTGGCGCCATTTCACGTGAGCGGCCGAGCGCACTGAGGATGTTGATGCCGCGTTTGAGCGATCGGAAACGGCTAGGCAGGGCCTCTACATTGGAAAGCGAATCCGAGGCCACCCCTAGCGTTGTCAGGCGCTCGTCTGTCAGCAGCGTCCCTTGAAGTACGCGCTCCAGAGAGGCAAACTGACCCGCGTCACAAATGGCGACGATGAAACCATCCACCGTTTCCAACAGAATTCCGCGAGCGATCTCTGTGCGTACCCGGCGCAACGCATATTCGATGTCTCGTTCCTCGACACGTAGAACGGCCAGGCGCAGGGGGCGGGTTAAATCAATGCCGAATGGCTTGGCTCTGGTTTGCAGGGCCGCGATACTTTCCTGCTGCCAACTCACCAATGCACGGATGGTCGCGGCGGATTCGTTGCTGACGACCAGTTCGCTGCGCTCTTGCGAGAGCAGTACGACACCGGCCACCAGGGCGCCACGTTCGAACGTTCGGATTCTGGTGGGACTCATGGGCTGATCAGACGCGATTAGCATGGCTCCGAGCAGACGGTCCGCACCCATCAGCGCTGCGATGCGAACATGGAGGCCTTTATCGCTCTCGACTGCTTGCGATCGGCCTGTCTTGCGGCATGCTGACAGGGCGAGGTGGACGGCATCCTGCATCTTCGTATGTTGCAGTCTGTCCGCCAATTGACGGCCAGCGGCCATGACTGCCCCATGTGCGTGCGCTTGTTGGACGATTTGTTCTGCCTCGTCCAACAGCATGACGTGTCCGTCGATCAACGATGCCACCATGCTCAGAAAATCCGGCATGGTGCAGCCACGAGCGACCAGCTTGGTCATCTGTTCCTGGGCTTCTGCTGCCGCCTCGATTTCTTCGGCTTGGCGATGCAAGGAGGCATTGGCTTCGCTGGCGCGCTGCAGCGCGACTTGGGCTTCCTGGAATAGGCGGGCGTTTTCGATGGCGATGGCCGCCTGTGCGGCCAGGGTGGACAGCATCGCGATTTCCCATGGCGCATGATGGCGCGGATGCCTGTCGCAGATACACAGCACGCCAATGCAATGATTGCCCACCATGAGTGGCGCGCCCAGCAGCGATTGGACGCCCTCGTCCCGGATCGCCAAATCGATTCCGCGGTCATGGACAAAGCCTTGATCGGTCTGGTAGTCCGTGCAGTGATAGGGGGTCTTGTGTTTCAGGACATAGCCGCAGATGCCGTGATCGATCGGCACCCGCACGTTCTTGAATCGCTCCGAGATCGCGCCGTCCGTCGCACGAATATAAAAGTCGTTTTGTATGCGGTCGAAGTTCGTCAGATATCCAATATCTGAGGCGAATATCTGTTTGGCGCGGCGAACGATAGCTCCCAGCACGAGTTCCAGGTCGCGGATCGCCGTCAGGTCGTTGGCGCTTTCGAGGACGACGAGCAGGTTTTTCTCTCTGCGTTGTTGCTGTGCATGTTCTTCTGAGATGGCAATGGCAGCCCGGATACTGCCGACAAGTAAAGCGCGCACGCTCGCATCCTGAATGGTGGACTCGACGCGGACCAGCATCTGGTTGTAGTCCTGGGTCGTAGCATTGCGCTGCAGCATTGTCAGCAGTTCGGATTGCAGCTCGCCTGGATCGAGGGAACTTGTCTCGGTATCCGTGTGCTTTCCCGGCTTGTCGATCATTATCTCTTGTGTGTTTGGCATGGGACGTCGCTTTCGTTCAGTCTGCAAGACGGTTTCAGTGAAAACCCTGAATGGAGGTGCTGTACGGTCTGGCTAATGTAGTTTGATCACATAAATAAAGTCTATTTATGTTTGCATGATCCATAGAGTTCGCGCCAGTTAACACGCATCATGCATTCACTACAACAGGATCAGTCACCAGGCTGAGGAGACAACAGATGAAATTGCTGGCCAGAATACTGGGCACGGGCTTGCTCGCCGTATCAGCGGTGTCGATGGCGCAACCGGACCGGCCTGCTGAAATCAAGCTCGGCATGAGCACCTTTATGACAGGCTCGGCCTCGGTGCTGGGCGCACCGGCGAAAGTAGCTGCCGAGATGTGGATAGAGAAATTCAACGCCGCCGGTGGCATTGATGGGGTCAAACTCAAACCGACGTGGATCGACGAGGGGCAGGGTGCGGAAAAGTTTCTGTCGGAGTACCGCCGCCTGGCCTCGGAGCCGGGCGAAAAACTGATGCTCTCGGCGATCTCCAGCGGCTATTGCAACGCCTTGGCGCCCGTCGCCGAGGAAATGAAGGTCATCAACATTCTGTGGGAATGCTCGAGTGAAAAAGTCCTGGAGGCTCAGCGCTATCGTTACGTATTTCGCACAGGTCCGAACGGCACCATGGAGATGGTGGCTGCCGTCCTGCACCTATTGCGCACCAAGCCTGATTTCAAGACCCTGGCCGTGGTCAATCAGGACTATGCCTGGGGGCGCGATTCATGGGAGATATTCCGCAATACCCTGCTGGCGTTGAAGCCGAACGTCAAGATCGTGGCAGAGCTCTTTCCCAAGTTCGGCGCTGCGGATTTTTCTAGCGAAGTGACGCGCTTGCAGGCATTGCATCCCGATGTAGTGCTGTCGACAGCGTGGGGCGGTGATCTGGATACCTTCTTGAGGCAGGCTTCACAGCGCGGGTTATTCAAGCGGTCGCAATTCGTCCTGCCGTTGGCGGATTCGTCGTTGGAGCGTTTGGGTAATGCTGTGCCGCCTGGCGTCATTATCGGTTTTGTCGGTGATGGTTATTTTGCTGATCCGGCTTTTGCTGACGATCCAGAAGTGCGGGATTTCGTCCAGGCGTTCAAACAGCGCACGGGGGCTTATCCCAATTTCGCTGTCTACCACATGATCCAGGCGCTGAAGGCCGCGACCGGAACCTATAAGAAAGCTATCGCGGACAATGGAGGAAAGTGGCCGACGACCGAGCAATTGGTGGATACCTTGCATCAATTCGAGTATCGCGGCTTGTCGCGTCCCATCCGTATGCGTGAGGATGGGCAAGCCTTGCAGGGGCAGCTCTTGGGAGTGACGCGTCACGACAGTTCACAACCCTTTCCTATCGTAGGCGATCTGACGTTTTATCCCGCGGATATTGTCGCGCCGCCCGTGGGCCAGGTATCGGCCGAATGGGTCAAGACGCTCAAGCCCGAGCTATTGCAGAGCCAGCAAATTCAGCACGTAGGTCAGGGGAAGTAGATGCCGCATCATGTGACGCAGTTGCCGTTAGGTGAGGGCCCGTTGCGGGGACTGGTGGTGATCGACGTAACTCGGGTCGTGGCGGGCCCGTATTGCACCATGATGCTCGCGGATCTGGGGGCGACGGTGATCAAGATCGAGAATCCGGCTGAACCCGATTATGTGAGGAGTTTTCCGCCGTTCGTACAGGGCTCCAACGGCCAGGCCAGCGCATTTTTCGCCCAATACAACCGCCACAAATTAGGGGTGAGCCTGGATTTGAAATCTGAACAAGGGAGGGCACTATTGCGTGACCTGGTCAGCAAGGCCGATCTGCTGGTGGAGAATTTTCGTCCTGGAACCATGGCAAAAATGGGGCTGGACTACGATACGTTAAAAGACATCAACCCGCGTTTGATCTATGTGTCGATCAGCGGTTTCGGTCAAACGGGTCCCAATGCACGCCGCCCTGCGTATGACAACAGCGCCCAGGCGACAGGGGGCTTGTGGTCCATGAATGGCGACAAGGGAAAACCCCCGCTGCGCGTGGGTACCATCATCGGAGACCTCTCGGCGTCGTTCTATGCCGCAATCGCCGCATTGGCGGCAGTCATCGACATGAAGCAAACCGGTAAAGGGCAATGGGTGGACGTGGCTCAGCAGGATTCTGTGGTGACCTTGACCGAGCACGCCGTGGTGAACTACACCGTCGATGGCGTTATTGCAGCGCCTTTGGGTAATGATCATCCCTTTGTTCGGCCTTATGGCCAATACGCGTGCAAAGACGGCTTCGTTTTTTTCGGCGCGTATACCGACAAGTTCTGGACCGAGGCATGCCGGCTCTTTGGCGAGCCCCAATGGCTCACCGATCCTGAAATCGATACGATGGCCAAGCGTTTTGATCCAGAAATCTATGCCAGGCGCGTTCAGCCTATCGTGCAGCGTTGGTGCGCGACGAGAACGAAGGCAGAGCTGGAGGCGTTGGCCAGTGACCTGATTCCGATGACACCCATCAAGACGATGGCCGAGGTGGTCGATGATCCCCATCTGCAGGCTCGGGACATGTTTGTGCCGGTGCAAGTGGACGGCGTCGAGGTAAAAGCCTTTGGCAGTCCGATGAAGCTGTCTCGCACTTCCGTTCATGTCCAGGGGGCGGCGCCGGGTTTCGGCGAGCACAACGAGGTCGTGCTCAAAGGGTGGCTCGGTATCGATGAGACTGACTACGCGCGTTACGTGGGGGAGGGTATCGTCTGATGAGCATTGCTTACGAGGTCAGGGATGCCATTGCTCATATTCGTTTCAATCGGCCCGAGAAACTCAACGCGCTCACTTTGGCGATGTACGAGGAATTGGGTGATGCATTTCGCCGGGCAAACGACGACTCGGCGGTGCGGGTCATCTTGTTGAGCGGTAATGGCGATCGTGCCTTTTGTGTCGGCGCCGATCTGGGGGAATCGATTCCCGCCTTGGCAGAGGGCCGTTTTGATATCTCGGAATGGGACGGCGCGCACATCAAGCAGCCAGGGTTCTATAAACCTGTTGTCGCGGCCATCAATGGCATGTGTATGGGCGGCGGCTTTGAAATCATGCTGGCTGCCGACATACGCGTTGCTGCGGATACGGCGGTGTTTGCGTTGCCGGAGGCGTCGTTGGGGTTCGTTCCCGCAGGTGGCACGCTGGTGCGATTGGTGCGTCAGATTCCATTTGCATGGGCGATGGAACTCATGCTGACGAGCGAGCGCTTTTCTGCCACGCGACTCGCTGAAATGGGATTGCTGAATCGGGTGGTTCCTTTTGATCAATTGGAATCGGTGGCGCTGGGTTATGCGCGCGCGATCGCAGAGAAAGGCCAAGTCGCCGTCTCGGTGATCAAGGAGGCAGCCTTGACGTTGGGACATTTGCCGTTGGACGAGGCGTTTCGCCGCGAGGCGATACTCGGGCAGCGCGCGTTTACGTGCGATGAAGCCAGAGAGGGACTGCAGCGGTTCATGGCTCGCAGGCCAACTCTGTGATCAAGGTGGACATCAGTTCTGCCGCCGGCAGCTCTCGTGCCAGCGGCGCACCTTGCCCCGCCCATTGCGCGGCGAATTCGTTGTTGCCTTGTTTGGCTGCGGCGGCATTCAATTGCTTTGCTGCGTCGTACGCATAGGGATATGCGGCGGGCCCTGGGCTGCCGGCGGCTTCGCCAAATTCGATGAGGCGATTGACCATGCCGCGGGCTGGCCGTCCCGACAACACAGGCGTCAGTCGCGTGGCGGCGGCACGCTCGCTTTTCAAATTCTCGCGATAGCTGGCGTTTGCAGCGGACTCCGGGCACAACACGAATGCGGTGCCGAGTTGTGCGGCGGCGGCGCCTAGATTCAATACTGATTTGATGCCTTGGCCGTCCATGATGCCGCCGGCGGCAATGATGGGCAATCGAGTGCGTTGCACCAGCAAGCGGACGAGCACCGAGGTGCTGAGCCGTTCATCGTTCGCCTCCGGGTCGAACATGCCACGATGGCCGCCTGCCTCGATACCCTGGGCCACGATGGCGTCAATGCCGGCTTGTTCAATCAGTGTGGCTTCGTGCAGATTCGTGGCGCTGGCGATGGTATAGATTCCCGCTTGGCGCAGGGCCTTGATATGCTCGGCCGTCGGCAGACCAAAATGGAAACTCACGGCTGCCGGACGCTGTTGCAGCAGCATCTCGAACACGGCGTCGTCTTGCAGGAAGCTCTTGTAAATTTCCTTGAGCGTGGTGGGCGGTGCAATTCCAGCTTCTGCAAACAGCGGGCTCAGATAACGCAGCCACGCGGTGTCGCGTGCAGCGTCATAGTTAGAGGGAGCATGGCAGAACACGTTGACGTTAAAGGGACCGTCCGTCAATCGGCGGGTGTCTTCGATCGCTAGTTGCGCCTGGTCGGCGGTGTTGGCGCCAATACCCAGCGACCCCAGGCCGCCGGCGTTGGATACCGCCGCTGCCAATTGGGGAGTAGAGGTGCCAGCCATCGGGGCTTGAATGATGGGATGCTTGATGCCGAGCCGGCTCAGAAATGATGCAGACGTGTTCATGTGAGAAGCCCTCGATGTTTTAGCAGAATGACGGTATGGCGGCGGACTTAGGAACGCCAGCCTAAGCAGGACGCAAATTCTTTAATTTCAGTATTGGGAATATAATACATAAAACGTTCTCTAATTGGGAATTTAATGGATTCGGAATCGCTCAAGATTTTTTGTTCGGTAGCCAGTGAGTTGAGCATCACCCAGGCCGCTGTTCGCCTGGGCCGTGCGCCATCGAACGTCACCACGCGCATCCAGCAATTAGAGGCCGACGTGGGAACGAATCTGTTCGTGCGCACGGGAAAACGCATGGCGCTGTCGGCAGCGGGCGAGCGCTTTCTGGATTATGCGAAACGCTTGCTGGCGCTCGAGGATGAGGCGCGTCATGTGGTGACTGGCGGGCGAGAGGGCGGTGCGCTGCGCATCGGTAGTATGGAGAGTACTGCCGCGAGCCGCTTGCCGGCATTGCTGGCGCGCTATCACGCCTCCTATCCGACCACGCGCCTGACGTTGAGCACGGGGCCATCGCGCGCATTATTGGAACAGGTGAGAACAGGGCGATTGGACTGCGCGTTCCTTGCGTTGCCGGCGTCGTTGCAAGACGCGGCCGCATTACAAGAGGCGGGCCTGAAAGCCCAGCCGGTATGGCGCGAGGATCTGGTGTTGTTGCTGCCTGCGAGCGAATCCCGTGCGCGTAAGCCCAGCGACGTGCAGGTCCGGGCCTTGGCGGCTTTTCCGCAAGGATGCACTTATCGCAGCATGGCCGAGGAGTTGCTGGGAATGAACGGCGCGGCCGATTGGACGGTGCTGGAAATGGCCTCATATCACGCCATGATTGCCTGCGTGGCGGCAGGGGCGTGTGCGACGTTGTTGCCCCAAAGTGTGCTGGCGCTCACGAGCGCACCGGATACGTTAAAGACGCTATCCGCGGGGCGGGCAGATACGGTGCTGGTATGGCACGAGGGGTTTGAAGCACCGGCGTTTCAGCATCTGCTGCAGTTGCTGGATTAAGCGAGGGTGATGATTTTAATAAGGGTTTATACCTAATTGTAAGATAAGCTGATAGCGACGTATGCTGTCCACTCAAGATGGCGGCGGGGCACTGATCGACGGTCAGTTCGCACGCTGCGATAACAACGAGAGACAAGCATGTCCCTGTCAGAGTCGAGTGATCGTCGATCCCGGTTGTTGCGGCCGGGTCACGAAATGGACAGTCAACAGCGGGCGGAGCGCACGAGCTATTACCCGGGCTTGGCCGGGAAAGTCGTAGTGTGCACAGGCGCCGCGGCCGGCATCGGGCTGGCCATGGTGCGTGCCTTTGCGCGGCATGAGGCGCATCTGGTTTTGCTGGATGTGAATCCGGATACTTTGGCTGCGGCGCAGGCCTCGATCAGGCAGCAACATCCGAGTATCAATGTCGACGCGATCTGTGTATCCGTCGTGGACAGCGAGGCGGTCGAACGCGCATTCCAGGATGTGGATGCTCGTCATGGCCGGGTCGATGTTCTATTGAATAACGCGGGCATTTCGATGAACCGGCCCACGCTGACGCTAGCGCCGGACGACTGGCGGCGAGCGGTCGATATCAATCTGAATGGCCTGTTCTATTGCTGCCAACAAGCGGCTCAGCGTATGACCCGCGATGGTAGTGGGGTGATCCTGAATACGGCATCGATGTACGGCATCGTGGCCGCACCCGAACGCGCTGCGTATTGCGCATCCAAGGCCGCCGTCGTGGCGCTGAGTAAATCACTGGCCTTGGAGTGGGCGCCGCATGGGGTGCGCGTCAATGCGATTTGTCCAGGCTATATCCGCACCGATTTGGTCAACGATCTGGTGGCGCGCGGCGCACTCGATGCGGACGTGCTGGTCGCTCATACGCCGATGCGGCGATTGGGTACCCCAGAGGAAATTGCCGAGGCAGCCTTGTTTCTGGCGTCGGATGGCGCCGCGTTTGTGACAGGCCACGCCTATGTTGCCGATGGCGGATGGACTGCCAACGGCTATCTTTGACTCAACACGACGACCACGATTATGTCTGAACTTTGCCGCTTGACCCCTCAGTCTCCCTGGTGGGAACTGACAACGACTGATCAGGATTGGGATGAGGCTGACCCGCAATTGCTGGGTACCTTGCTGGCGCATTGTGCGCTGATAAGAGGGTTCGAGGAAACCGTATTGGATCTGGCGGCACAAGGCCTGGTGCATGGCCCGGCCCATTCGAGCATCGGCCAAGAAGGCGGCGCCGCAGGATCCATCGCAGGCCTGAAAGCGAGCGACGGTGTCAACGGCTCGCATCGGGGGCATCACCAGTTCTTGTCGAAAGCGCTGGCGTATCTGCACCCGCGCGGGATCGATCCGAAAGCGGAAATCGATGAGGCAGTGCAGGGTCTGCTACAGAAAGCGTTGGCCGAGATTCTGGGCTTGGCACAGGGATACTGCCGCGGGCGTGGCGGGTCGATGCATTTGCGTTGGGCTGAGGCGGGTGCGCTGGGCACGAATGCGATTGTGGGCGGCGGGGTACCGATGGCCGCAGGTCAGGCCTGGGCGTATCGTCACGCGGGTACGGACGATGTCATGATTACGTACTTCGGTGACGGCGCTGTCAATATCGGGTCGGTGCTGGAGACGATGAATCTGGCAGCGGCGTGGAAACTGCCACTGTGCTTTTTTATTGAAAACAATCGCTATGCCGTCTCGACGGCGATCGAGGACAGCACTGCCGAGACGCGATTGTCGTCACGTGGATCGGCGTTCAATATCCCCAGCTGGAAGGTCGACGGCATGGACCCGCTGGCGGTGCACGCAGCCATGCAGCAGGCATTGACACACATGCGCTCGGGACAAGGGCCGACGATTATCGAGGCGGACGTATATCGGTTCTTTCATCAGAACGGCCCCTATGCAGGCAGTGCTTTTGGCTATCGCACAAAGGAAGAAGAAGCCGCGTGGCGTCAGCGCGATCCGTTGTTGCTGCTGGCCCGCCGCATGACGGCACGGGGACTGATGACGGAATTGGATGTGCAGGCCTTGCATGATCGTGTCAAGGCGGCGATGAATGCGGCGGTGCAAGCCTTGACGGTTGTAGAGGGCCGGGCTGCAGGGGACGATGAGGCGCCAAATGTCTCCGGTTCGAACAACACTGCCACGCGTCATGCGGGCAAGCGCCAGATACGCGCAGCGTTGTGGCCCAGCCCGGATTTTCGCGATGTGGGTATTCTGGGGGATCTCTCTGAAATGCAGGGAGCGCGCTATGCTGCCGAGCCGGATAGGGCAGAGGCGATGAGCGGCTCTCCGGGCAGAGTTGATGGATCGAACCATGTCGCGGTATCCGATCGTAAATTTATCGACGTAGTGGCCGACGTGATGGCGCGCCGTATGCAGCAGGACGCATCGGTGATTGTGATGGGTGAAGACGTCCATCGCCTGAAGGGCGGCACCAACGGTGCGACGCGTGGGTTGAGCCAGCTGTATCAGGATCGATGCCTGGGAACGCCTATCAGTGAGAATGCCTTTGTAGGCTTGGCAGGTGGCATGGCACTGGACGGACGCTATAAGCCAGTGGTCGAGTTCATGTACCCTGATTTCATGTGGGTCGCTGCCGATCAGGTCTTCAATCAGATCGGTAAAGTGCGTCATATGTTTGGCGGCGATAGCGATGTGCCCTTAGTGTTGCGCACCAAGGTAGCAATGGGAACGGGCTATGGCTCGCAGCATTCGATGGACCCTGCGGGTATCTTTGCTACCAGTCCTGGGTGGCGCATTGTTGCGCCTTCCACGCCGTTTGATTACGTCGGGTTGATGAATACGGCCCTGCGTTGCAAGGATCCGGTGCTGGTCATCGAGCATGTTGATCTGTACAACGCGACGGCCTTGGGGCCGGTAGATGATTACGACTATTGCTTGCCTGTGGGCCGAGCCTGCGTGCGTCGAAGCGGGACTGAGCTGACAGTCATCACGTATTTGTCCATGGTTCACCATGCCGCAGAGGCGCTGGACGAGACCGGCATATCGGCCGATTTGATCGATCTGCGCTGGCTGGACCGCGCCAGCCTGGATTGGGAGACGGTGGGGGAAAGTATTCGAAAGACAAACAATGTGCTCATCGTCGAGCAAGGCGCGCGCGGGACTTCATACGGCGGGTGGCTGTCCGATGAGATCCAGCGCCGTTTTTTTGATTGGCTGGATCAGCCCGTACAGCGTGTGACAGGGGGCGAGGCCGCACCCAGCATTTCCAAAGTGCTAGAGCGCGCCGCCGCCGCACGGACGGAAGAGGTGCTCGAGGGACTGCGTGAGGTCATGCAGCAAAAAGGAGCCGCATAATGGCCAGTATTGTTCGTATGCCCGAAATTGCCGCAAATGCCGAGTCAGCGACGCTGTTGTCTTGGGAGGTCGAGGGCGGTGCCACGGTACATGCAGGCGACACCTTGGCGTTGATAGAGACCGACAAGGCGACGGTAGACCTCGTGGCCGAGCATGATGGAACACTGTCGCACATCCTGGCACCGGCGGGACAAGAAGTCGCCGTGGGAGCTGCAGTTGCTGTGTTGTTGGAGAATGGTGAGTCGGAGGAAAAAGCACAGACGCTGCTGGCTTCTCTTTCGGCCGAGAATGTGTCGATTGCTGCAGAGACGCCGTCTCGTGCAGAGGCATCATGTGCGCAGCCAGCGGAGAGCCTTACCCATCGACAATTCGCGAGCCCGCTGGCGCGCCGTTTAGCGGCCGAGCGTGGCATTGACCTGCGTGGTGTGCAGGGGTCGGGCCCAAATGGGCGGGTAGTGAAACGTGATCTGCCACAGGCTGCATCCCAGCCCGCTGCGACAGCGGCTGAAAACATATCCGCAGGCAGCAGCGTACGAACCGGGGCAAACGAGCATGCCGCCGCTGTTCGCGATGCCATCATCCGAGTACCTCATTCCAAGATGCGCAAGACTATCGCGCGGCGTTTGTCGGAAAGCAAAGCCACGGTTCCGCATTTTTATCTCGATGCAGAATGCCGTGCCGGGGCATTGTTGACGTTGCGGGAACAAATCAACGGCTCGATCGACGGGAAAATTTCGATCAATGACCTGATCGTCAAGGCCGTGGCTTGCGCGCTGAGAGACCTGCCAGAGATGAATGTCACCTGGGCAGAGGAGGACATGCTGCATTATCGCGATGTCGATGTCAGTGTCGCGGTGTCAACCGATAAAGGACTGTATACGCCGGTGCTGCGGCAGGTAGAAAAAATGTCTCTGACCGAAATCAGCCACACCATGAATACCTTGGCGCAACGGGCGCGTGACGATCAGTTGTCACCCAACGAATACCAGGGCGGTGCGTTCAGTATCAGCAATCTGGGTATGTTTGGTGTATCGCGTTTCAGCGCCATCATCAATCCTCCTCAGTCCGCCATTCTCGCCGTCGGCGCGGTGCAACGTGTCCCGATCGTCGTGGATGACCAACTCGCCATCGAGTCCGTGGTGAAATGCACCCTGTCTGTCGATCACCGTGCGATTGATGGCGCGCTGGCGGCCCAGTGGTTGAGCCGTTATACACGCTACATCGAGCAACCTTGGGCCATGCTGGTCTGAGTACCAACAAGCGATTGCATCATGGCTATCTACGATTTTTCCGGACGTACATTGGTGGTGACGGGGGCGGCCGGTGGTATTGGGCGTGCCGTGGCAGAACGCTTTTTCCGTTCCGGCGCCAATGTGTTCTTGCTGGATCTGGATCAGGGCGTGCTAGACGCCTTTGCAGCAACTTTGCAGAGCGGCATTGATGTGGCGCATCCGCCGGCCATCGCCACCTTTGCTGCCGATTTATCTGATGCGCATGCGGCCGCCAGGGCGGTGGATCAGATTGAGCAAGCATTTGGCGGCGTTGATTTTCTGGTGTCGTGTGCAGGGATTTATCTCGCCGAGCCGTTGGCCCAGATGATGGACGAACAGTGGCGGCGCACGCTGGCGGTGAATCTGGACGGCGTGTTTTACTTGACCCGCAGGGTGTTGCCGTTACTGCGCGATAACAGCGCGATCGTGAACCTGAGCTCGATGGCGGCGCATCGAGGCGCGTTCTACAACGCACACTACAGCGCCTCAAAGGGGGCACTGTTGAGCTTTACGCGCAGCATCGCACGCGAGCTGGGGCCACGCACCCGTGTCAATGCGGTTTCGCCTGGTATCATCGAAACCCCGATGACCTCGGCATTGCTAAAGACCCGAGCGGCCGAGTCGATCGACCAATCCATCGCAAAGCGCCTGGGGCAAGCCCAAGAGGTTGCATCGGCGGTGGCATTCTTGTGCAGCGATGACGCCAGCTTTATTACCGCCGAGGTCTTGCACGTCAATGGTGGACTGTATGTCTCAGGATGATCCTGTGGTGTTGCCTGATCCGTTGCGAGAGAGCCTGATTCCTCGCCCGGCAACTTTGCCGAGCGAGGTCGCCGATCGTTTGCGCCAGGCGATTTTGCAGGGCGATATCGTCGATGAGAATCACAAATTGCCGTCTGAGGCGGCGTTGGCTGCTACCTATGGTGTGAGCCGGCCTGTGATACGCGAGGCTATCTTCATGCTGAAATCGGACGGCCTGATCATCTCTCAGCAAGGCAGGGGACAGTTCGTCAATCCGCACGGCAGCAATGTGTTCCGCCTGGATGCGAATATGGGCAACGGCGACGAGATCGATGCGTTGTTCGAGTTCTTGTTATCGGTGGAGGTCTCGGCGACGCGTCTGGCTGCGCAACGCCGTACTGCTGACGATCTGAAACGTATTCGCGCATGCTATCAGCGGCTGTACGATGCCACCCGGGGACTGGCCGACGGCACGGAGGAGGACGGGCAGTTTCACAAGTCTATTGTGCTGGCCAGTCACAATCAGCATTTCATCGCTTTTGCTGGATTTTTGGACGGGCAAGTCCGCAGGCTCATACGCACGGCGCGCAAAAACACCCGTAATCGTTCGCATGATTTGATGTGGCAGGTGCAGGCCGAGCACGAGGCGATCCTGAAGGCGATCGAGGCAGGCGATGCAGAGCAGGCCGCGCAGGCGGCCAGCGCGCATTTGCAAAACGCATCTGCGCGACTGGCGTCATATCGATCTTAGACCTCGGCCCCGCCGTTGTTGGCTGTGCGAGATATGGTTCTTGGATCGACACGGCGTGGCTCGCTGCAGTAACGGATTGCGTTACGTCATCAGCCATCCACCGGCCACATCGAGTACTTGGCCGGTGACGAATCGAGCCTGGTCGGAAGCAAAATACAGGCATGCATCGGCCACCTCCTGAGGGGTGCCCAGGCGGCCCAGGGCCGTGACCTTGACCACGGCATCATTCATTTCCTGAGAGACGGTTTTTAATAGTGGTGTGGCGATACGTCCCGGCGCCAGCGCGTTGACAGTGACCTGGTGCGGGCCTAACTCGGCCGCCCAATGGCGGGTGAGGCCAATCAGCGCGGCTTTGGTCGCGGCATAATGTGCCGCCACGATATCGCAATACGCCCGGCCTGCGACTGACGACATATTGATGATACGGCCGGTGTTTTGCTGCACCATGTGGGGCGTGGCCAGGCGCGTCATGTAGAACACGCTGTTGAGGTTCACATCTACGACCTTGTCCCATTCCTGCGGGGACATTTCCCAGACATTCAGCGCGCGGCCATTCGTTTTCGGAGAGATCCCGACATTGTTGACCAGAATCGTGGCCGGGCCGAGGGCTGTAGAAATGGCCTCATAAGCCGTCTGACATGATTCAAACTGCGAGACATCTGCCTGCACAAAATGGACGCGATGTCCTTGTTCGCGCAGAACCTTTGCGTATTCCTGGCCCGTCGACGCATTGGTGTCGATCAGGCCCACGTGCGCGCCCTCGGCCAGTAGCCCCTCGACGATGGCGCTGCCGATGCCGCCAGCGGCGCCGGTCACGATCGCGATTTGATCGCTAAAACGCATGATGGTCAGTCCTTGATCTTCAGCATGATCTTGCCGATATGTTTGCTGCTTTCCATGAGTTCGTGCGCCTGCACGGCTTGATCCAGCGTGAATACCTGATGGATCAATGGCAGGCAACGGCCCGATTCCATCAGGGGAAAGACGCGCTCCTGCAGTGCCTGGCCGATCGCCGCTTTGTCCTCGTCAGTTCTGGGGCGCAGTGTGGAGCCAGTGAACGACAGCCGCTTTAGCATGATAGGCATGGCGTCGATCTGTGCCTTGCTGCCCTCCAGAAAGGCGATCTGCACCAGGCGGCCGTTCAGCGCCAAGCTGCGCAGGTTCTTGTTGATATAGTCGCCGCCTACCATGTCCAGAATGACATCGACTCCCTTGCCTTGTGTGGCGTCGCCCAGCACTTTCTCAAAGTCCTGGTCACGATATTGAATCGTGTGATCGGCACCGGCCTTTGCGCAGGCCGCGGCCTTGTCGGCATTGCCGACCGTGGTCCATACGGTGGATCCCAAGGCATGAGCCAATTGGATTGCCGTCAGGCCAATGCCGCTGGAGCCGCCATGCACCAGCAATGTTTCTCCGGGCTTTAACGCCGCGCGTTCGAATACATTGGTCCATACGGTGAAGTAGTTTTCCGGAATCGCAGCCGCGTGCAACAAGTCCAGGCCCTTTGGTATGGGTAGGCATTGCCGTTCGTCGGTCAGGCAATATTGCGCGTAACCACCGCCGGGTGTCAGTGCACATACGACGTCGCCGACGCGCCGGTCACGGACGTCCGGGCCTATGGCAATGATGCGGCCAGAGACTTCCAGGCCCAGGTGAGGCGATGCGCCGGGAGGTGGGGGGTACGATCCGGCGCGTTGCAGGATATCCGGGCGGTTGACGCCGGCGTACGCAACTTCGATCAAGACCTGCCGTCCCTGAGGTTCCTCCATGGGACGGGTGGCTATTTGCATGCAGTCGGGCGTTCCGCCCTTGCCGTGGTCGATATAGGTGCAGTTCAGCGACATGACGCCGGTCCTTATAGGAAACAGATTGAAGGTCAGTGGCCCAGGTAGGCTTTCTTCACGTGAGGATTGACCAGCAGTTCTTCGCCCGTGCCAGAGAGGACGATGGCGCCGTTTTCCAGCACGTAGCCGCGATCTGCCAGGCGCAGGGTGCGAAATACATTTTGTTCGACCAGCAACACGGTCATGCCATGCGAGGTGACGTTGCGGATGGTGTCGAACATCTGCTGTACCAGTAGTGGCGACAGGCCGAGCGACGGCTCGTCAAACACCAGCAGTTTCGGGTCGGCCATCATGCCCCGTGCAATCGCGACCATCTGCTGTTCGCCGCCGGACAGCGAGCCGGCATATTGATTCAGCCGTTCCTTGACGCGGGGGAAAATGGTGAGGACTTCTTCCAGCTTGCGACTCACAATCGGCCGGGCCGCGCGTTTGTACGAACCCATCACGAGGTTGTCGCGCACGGTGAAATGAGGAAATAGCTGACGGCCCTCGGGGATCATGGTGATTCCCGCATCGACAATGTCGTAGGGTGTGAGGTTGGTGAGGTCTCTTCCCTCGAACTCGACTTTGCCTGCCGTGCTGCCAATGACGCCGCACAGAGTTTTCAAGGTCGTCGTCTTGCCTGCGCCATTCGCGCCGATCAGTGTGACGATTTCTCCGGCATGGACTTCAAAATCCAATCCGTTCAGGACCTGAGTCTTGCCATAGCCCGAGGTCAGGTTCGATATCTTAAGCATCTTGATACTCCTTGCCGAGATAGGCTTCAATCACCGCGGGATGCTCGACCACTTCTTTCGGGGAGCCCGTCACGAGTACGGCGCCTTCGTTGAGAACGATGATGCGATCGGACAGCGCCATCGTGGCCTGCATCATGTGCTCGATCAACAGCACCGATACGCCGGAATCGCGGATGCGCTTGATCATTTGAATGGCTTTTTCGATGTCGGTAGGATTGAGCCCAGCCATGACTTCATCCAGCAACAGTATCCGTGGCTGCGTGGCCAATGCGCGGGCGATTTCCAGGCGCTTCATGCCTCCCACGGTCAGGCTGCGCGCTTCCGTGTTCAGGTGCTTTAACAGATCCGTCTGTTCGGCGACGGACAAGGCGATCTGTTCGGCCTGCTCGCGATCACGGGTGTTGATGAACGCCCCTAACATGATGTTTTCCAGCACAGTCAGGCCGGTGAAGGGCTTGGCCGTCTGAAAGGTGCGGCCCAGGCCTTGGTGCGCAAAGGCGTCTGGCGTGTTGCACGATATCCAGTTGCCGTTCTTGTCGCGCAGTGTGACTGAGCCTTTGTCCGGCGACAAGAAGCCCGACAGTAAATTGAATACCGTGGTTTTCCCCGCGCCGTTCGGACCTATCATGCCCAGAATCTCGCGTTCGTTCAGCTGCAACGACACGTCGTTTGTCGCGCATAGGCCGCCAAAGCTCTTGAACAGATTCTCTGCACGTAGGACGGGTTCGCCGCGATGAGGCGTGTCGGTATGTGCCAGACCATGCCTCATCGGCGGTTTTGATTTCGGAGTGCCGAGATAGGGTAGCCGTGCCATCAGACGCCCCAGCGCGGGACCAAACGCGCCAGCCAAGCCGCGCGGAATCGTCAACACCACCGCGACCAGAATCAGGCCATAGATCAATCCGTGCATGCCGCTGCCGACACTGCTGAGCCAGCCGCGAGCCAGCTCTGCGATCGGCAATACGAGGAATGTGCCGGCAATGGGGCCGCCCACAGTACCTAGGCCGCCGATCAGGGCGAACATGGCGATCTGTATGGACAGATCCAGAGAGAACGCCGAGCTCGGATCCACAAAGGTCAGATAGGTAATGTGAAAAGTGCCGATCAAGCTGGTCAACATGGCGGAGACCACGGCAGCCAGGATCTTGACGCGTACGGTATGGATGCCGACTGCTAGAGCAGCGTCTTCGCGTTCGCGGATCGCAATGAGGTAATGGCCCATGCGAGATTTGCGGATGAACCAGGAGGCCCAGACGACAAAGAGAAACAGGGCAAACGCGATGATGACGTAATTGATTTTTTCGCGGAACACGATCCAGGTCCAGCCGATGTTCAACGGCAGGCTGATACCGCTCGATCCGCCGGTCCAGCTTTCCTCATGGATGACCAACAACCGCACGACCTCCAGGATCGCGATCGTCGCCAGGGCAAAGAATGGACCACGCAGACGCAGGGTAGGATAGGCGATCACGATGGCGACCACGCCGGAAATCACCGCACCGGTCAACATGCCGATCCATGGCGAAATGCCAAAATTCTGCGTCAGCAATGTGGCGGTATAACCGCCTATGCCATAGAACACGGCGTGGCCCAATGACAATTGGCCTGCGTAGCCGCCGACGATGTTCCAGGCCACGGACAACGAAGCGAACACAAATAGTAGGACAAACAGGTTGGTCCAGAATGGCGTACCCATGATGACGGGCACGAGGAACATCACCAGGAACAGGATGAGGCTGGTGTAAACCTTGGGATGACGGATATCGGGAAACACGGCAGGCTCCTTGTTATTCTGTGCCGATGCCAAACAGGCCGGTGGGACGCAGGACAAGGATCAGCAAGAAGATCCCGAAATACACGACCTCTTTCAGGTCGGGGGCGATGTAATAGCCTGCCAGCGTATCGACTACGCCCAGAATCATTGAGCCGGCAACCGCGCCATAGAGGCTGCCCAGTCCGCCCAGCACCACAATGACAAATGCCGTGAGCACAAAATAGGTGCCTACGGTGGGAAAGACGGGATACTGTGGCGCCAGCAGTCCGGCCGCGACCCCGACAAATGCGGTGCCCAGTCCAAACGCGATGGCATAGACGGTATGGACGTTGACGCCCATCAACATGGCGGCGTAACGATGTTGGGCGACGGCGCGCAGCGCCCGGCCCAGATAGGTGCGATGCATGAACAGATGCAGCAGCACGGCTAAAGTCAGGCCGATAATGAACGTGATCAACTGCCCCGTCACCACGGTGTACGTCCCGACGTTCATCGTGGAGGTACCGAGCTCTACAGGGGCACGATAGACATTGGCGCCAAAGATCACCAGGGCCAGGTTCAGCAGTATTGTCGATACGCCCACGGTGGCAAAGATCTGTATATGTTCATCGGCGTTGAGCAGAGGCTGAATAATGGCCTTCTGCGTCATTGCGCCTAGCGCAAACAGAATCACCGCAACCGGGATCAGGCCGGCATAAGGATGGACGCCGAAATGCGTGGCGATCAGATAGACCATGTACATGCCTATCATGAGGAATTCGCCGTGCGCGAAATTCACCACTCGCACCACACCGAATATCAACGTCAGCCCCAGACTGATGATGGTGTAGGCGCCACCTAGCAACAGGCCATTGATGACCAGTTGAACAAAAATGTCCATTGTGCAACCTCTGTGATGGGAAGCCTCCCGGTGTCCCGCGCGGACCGGGAGGCTTTTGAGGGGCAAGGAAACGTGAGGCGGTCCCGCATTTCCTTGAGAGCCGCGGGCCGTTTCTTTTGAACGGCGCTGCAGCGGCAAATCATTTACTTGTTAAAGATGGGCTTGCCTTGAGCGAGATTTGACGGCGCGATGGTGACGAGTTTGCCGTCTTGCCACTGCATGACGTAGAACGTGGATGCCTTGTTCTGGCCATCTTCGCCAAATTCAAAGCCCCAGCCATTGGCTGTTTGTCCTGCAGGTTTCTTATAGGCCAGCACAGCCTCGCGGATTTTTTCGGGGTCGGTGGATTTGGCGTTGCCGATGGCTTCGAAGAATGCCTTGGCACCTACGTAGTTGGTCAGGCTGTGGCCGGATTGCGGGTCGCTTTTATAGGTGGTTTTATAGGCCTGCAGGAACTTGTCCAACCCCGGAGCGCCCGCCGGATTGATCGAGGATTGCGGGAAATCCAGATCAAAAACGCCGTTCATATCGGCGCCCACGGCCTTTGCGGTGTCCGCCAGCGAATAGCCGCCGCCCGCGCCGATGACGACTTTGGGTTTGAACCCGCCAGCGCGTGCTTGGCTGAAATACAGGATAGCGTCGTTCTGATAAGCCGTCTGCAGCACCACGTCAACCTTGGCGCCTTTCAGGCGCAAGATCAACGACGACAGATCGACGGTCTTGGCCGAGTAGGGCAGGACTTCTGCCACGGTATAGCCCAGCTCCTGGGCACGTTTTTTCTCGGTGGCTGCGACGTCCGTGCCGTATGGGCCGTCTTCGTGAATGATCCCTATCCGGATTTCTTTGGGGTTCAGCCCCATGCCTGGCGCGACGATGTCATGCAAGGCATCGATCACTGCGGCCCCGTACAGCCCTGTATTCGGATTGCTGCGGAACAGGTACTTGTAGCCGCGGGTCGTGATTTTGTGCGCGGTCGCACCCAGTTCGAAATAGGGGATGCCGGCAAGTTCGGTCACGGGCGACGCGGCATAGGAAATGCCTGAGGCATAGCTGCCGAATACTGCTGCCACACCTGAGGAGACCAGGCGTTTGGTTTCGGACACGGCCTGGGTGGGATCAACTGCGTCGGCCTTGAGAATCTCGATCTTTTCGCCGTTGACGCCGCCTGCGGCATTGATTTCATTGACCGCCAGCTCCAGGCCTCGATAGCTCTCCTGGCCCAACAGCGCCAGGGCGCCGCTGAACGGAAACAGGGCGCCAACCTTGATATCTGCCCATGCGGTGGTGGCCGAAAGCGCGCTGCATAACCCTAGTGCCAATGTGAATTTTTTGATTTTGAACATTGTCTCGCTCCATGCGTTGATGTGGGAGTGCGTGGGACTTTTCAGAGAGTCCGTCTTGGTTTTTATAATATATGATATATGAAATTTTGGGCTAAAAACGCCCTGTTCGATTCTAGTTGCCGAGGGAATGAGACGAATCGGGGATTTCCCTAAATCCGCATAAGCATCGGATTTTGAAAGAATTTTTTTCGTTATCCATCAGGTTCCTGTTCAAACTGGGGCGGCGGACGACGAGTTTGGCGTTGCAAAAATTTTCTGAGCATGAAGTGAAATTATCATATATCGTATATCGAAAATAAAGCGAGACACGTATAACAATTCGGAGACTCAGGTATGTTCGAAGAGGTTAATTACGCAGGCAAAAAGGTGCTGATCACCGCGGGCGCGGATGGATTGGGCCTGGAGATGGCCAAGGTCTTTCACCATGCGGGCGCGACCGTGTTCATCTGCGATGTGAATGACACTCGGCTGGCTGAGGCGGCGAGCCAGCTACCAGGATTGCATGCGGCGCATGCGGACGTGTCCGATGAAGTCAGTGTCGAGCGGTTGTTTGCCCAGGTTCGCAACGAGTTGGGCGGACTGGATATCCTCGTCAACAATGCGGGCGTGGCTGGGCCGACGGGATTCGTAGAGACACTCAGCAAAGCCGACTGGGATCGCACGCTGGCGGTGAATATCACGGGGCAGTTCCTGTGTGCCAGGCAGGCGGTGCCGTTGCTAAAGCAGTCGCAAGCCGGTGTCATGATCAATCTGTCGTCGGCGGCAGGGCATTTGGGCTTTGCCGGGCGCTCTGCCTATTCCGCATCGAAATGGGCGGTGATCGGTTTTACCAAGACGCTGGCGATCGAATTGGGAGCTTATGGCATACGCGTGAACGCCATATTGCCCGGTGCGGTCGAGGGGCCGAGAATCCGGGCAGTGATCGAGGCCAAGGCCAAAACGCTGGGGCGTCCGGTCGCAGAAATCGCCGAGCAATACGAGAGTCAGGCAGCCTTGGGCCGTATGGTGAGCGCGCGCGATATCGCCAACATGGTGCTATTCAATGCCAGTGAGGCAGCGCGCAGCGTCAGTGGGCAGGCAATTGTGATCGATGGTTTTACGCAAAAGCTCTATTGATCGAGGATCTCTCATGCGTACTGTTGCCGTTATTGGCGCCGGCCTGATAGGCCAGGGTTGGGCCATTGTTTTTGCACGCCGCGGTTGGAATGTCAGGCTGTACGATGTGCAGACCCAGGGCTTGGGTCAGGCTCGCGAATTGATTGTGCAGCAATTGGCAGAACTGCAGCGCTATGGTTTGCTGGACGACGTACAGGCAGCTGCTGATCGCGTCAGTATTGCCGAGTCGTTGCAGGCTGCATTGTCGGGTGCGGATTATGTGCAGGAAAATTCGCCGGAACGGCTGGAAATCAAGCGCGCCGTCTTTGCCGAGCTGGACCAATATGCCGAACCCCACGCCGTAATCGGCAGCTCGACATCCAGCTTGCCGGCCAGTGAATATACGGAGTCGTTGGCCGGCAGGCATCGCTGCCTGGTAGTGCATCCCGTCAACCCGCCGTATTTGATTCCATTGGTCGAGTTGTGCGGCGCCCCGTGGACGTCACCGCAAACGATAGAAACCGCACGGCAGATCATGCAGGAACTGGGACAGAAGCCCATCACGGTCCGGCACGAGATCGAAGGCTTTGTGTTGAATCGTTTGCAGGGCGCGCTATTGCACGAGGCGTTTCGGCTGGCGGCAGCGGGGGTGGCCAGCGCCGAGGACATCGATACCACGATCAAAGACGGCCTGGGCCTGCGTTGGTCATTCATGGGGCCATTCGAGACCATAGATCTGAATGCGCCTGCAGGCCTGGCAGACTACTGCGCCCGTTATGGCGGCCTGTATCAGTCGATTGGTGCGACGCAGTCTCAATCCGTGCCGTGGGACGAGGCATTGGTGGGATCGCTGGAGCAGCAGCGCCGAGAGCAATTACCGGCGAGCCAATTGCAGGAACGCCGATTTTGGCGCGATGATCAGTTGATGAAATTGATGCGTCACAAGAACCAAACTGGAGACGAGCATGGCCAGAGCTAAACCGAAGATCGTTATCACGTGCGCCGTGACAGGCGCCATTCATACGCCCAGCATGTCGCCGCACCTGCCGGTGACCGCTGACGAGATTGCGGAGGCGGCGATTGGCGCAGCCGAGGCGGGCGCAGCAGTATTGCACTTGCATGCGCGCGATCCGCAGACTGGCAAGCCATCCCAGGATCCTGAATTGTTCCGGCCGTTCCTGCAGAAAATAAAGGAACGTACCAACGCCATCATCAACATCACGACGGGTGGCAGCCCGCATATGACGGTAGAGGAACGCATGCGTCCGGCGACGACGTTCAAGCCCGAACTGGCATCGCTGAACATGGGGTCGATGAACTTCGGGCTGTTTCCCATGCTGGACCGGTTCAAGGAGTTCAAGCACGACTGGGAGCGCGAGCATCTGGAAAACAGCCGTTCGCTGATTTTTCGCAATACGTATCAGGACATCGAGTCCATCCTGACCTTGGGCAATCAAAACGGCACGCGTTTTGAGTTCGAGTGCTATGACATCAGCCATTTGTATAACCTGGCCCATTTCGTCGACCGCGGCCTGGTCAAGTCGCCACCGTTCATTCAGTCGGTGTTTGGCATCCTGGGCGGCATCGGTCCCCATCCGGAAGACCTGATGCACATGAAGCGCACGGCGGACCGGCTATTCGGCAACGAATACGAATGGTCCATCCTGGGGGCGGGGCGCAATCAGATTCCGCTAGCGACTATCGGCGCCGCCATGGGATCGAACGTGCGTGTTGGGCTGGAGGACTCGCTATGGATCGGGCCGGGTCAACTCGCCGAGTCAAATCGTGTGCAGGTCGAACGGATTCGCACGATTGCAGAGGCGTTGAACCTCGATATCGCGACGCCCGATGAAGCGCGAGAAAAGTTGGGACTGAAAGGCGCAGACAACGTGGCGTTCTAACGTAGAGCACCACGAGACGCAGCGTCCTAACGCCGCCGCAGCGCGTCGACCAACTCTTGCTCGGTCAGCGTGCGATCGAAATTGGTCGCATGGCGCGCGGCCAATGTCAGCGTGGCGGCTTCGTGCAACACCGCATCGTCGATGGTGCCCGCCGCACCTAATTCGCTCAGTCGCGTTGGTAATCCTACCTGCGCATACCAAGCCAGTAGATCGTTCAGCATGGTGTCGGAACGATGCTCCAGATCCAATTGCACCAACAGTCCCACGGCGACTTGCAGGCCGTGCAGGGCCTGCCCTATGCCTGGAATACGTGGCAGGCCGCGAGTCAGCGCATGGGCGATCGACAGGCCGCCGCTCTCGAATCCGAGGCCGCTCATCAGAATCATGGCTTCAACGACCCGTTCGAACGCCGCTGTCGGGCGGCCGGTGCCTGCCGCGTCCAGTGCGGCCGCACCATCGGTCAGCAGCGTGCGCATGCAGCCCTCGGCAATCAACTGCGCCGTCAGTGTCGACGCCGCGTTGAACATGTTTTGTCCTTGATTGCGGAAACACTGTTCGGCTTCGAATTTTTTCGAGATGGCATCGCCCATGCCGGCACGGAAAAACAGGGCAGGGGCGGTGCTGATGACCTCGGTGTCCACCAACACAATGGTCGGATTGAACAGCATGTGTTCGACCGCCAGCAGATTGTGATGCGCGTCGTACAAGACGTAGTTTTTGCTGGTGGGGGCGTCGTTAGAGGCCACTGTCGGCACGGTGATCAAATGCTGGTGTTGGGCTTTGGCCACGGCTTTGCCCGCGTCCAGTGCCTTGCCTCCGCCCACCGCGATCACCATATCTACCGATTGCGCCTGCGCCTGGGCCCGCAGCGAGGCAATCGTATCGGGCGTCATTTCGCCCTCTACGATCAGGGGGATCAATTCCACGTTTGCGGGTTTGCAGAGATCGGCCAATCGCTCATGCAGTACGCCATAGACATAGCTGTCGATGACAAGTGCGGCGCGCCGTCCGAACAGGGCAGCCGATTCGCCAAGCGTGCGCAATGCCCCGGGGCCCTGGAAATAGCGGCCCGGACCTCCGAAAACCTTCAGCATGGTGTCTCCTTATTTACGTGGTGTCGTGCTGAGAAATTGTTGTTCTTTTTCTTTCTCGACCAACCAGTCGATCATGATCTGTCCGCCCCATACCAGGTCGGCCTGGATCGCTGTGCGGGCAGCCTCGGGATCACGGGCGATCAAGGCGGCCAGCACGGCCTCGTGGCGGTGTTCGTCGGTCGAATAGTCCAGCCCGGCGGTCTTGATATGAAAGACCTTCAGAATGGGGCCCGTGATCACCCAGAACGACTCCACGGTAGCGCGCAGGATCGGTTTGTTGCTGGCCTCGAGGATCGAGAAATGGAATTTGCGATTCAGGGCGCTGGCACGCTTGGGATCCGTCGAGGTGCAGGAAATGAATTCCTTTTGCAGCGCTATCAGGTTGTCCAGTTGTTTGCGGGTGATGTTTTTGGCTGCCTCGGCCGCGCCCATGCCCTCGAGGTGAAAGCGGATCTGCTGGATTTCCCGCAGCTTTTCCGAGTTCACATAGGGCACGTAGACCGCCGTTGCTGCCTGCATTTCCAGGCCTTGCTCGCTGATCAGCCGAAAGATGGCCTCGCGCACAGGCGTAATAGATACCCCCATTTCCGCGGCCAGCTCTCCAATGATCAGGCGCTCGCCAGGCTCGTATTGCCCATTGATCAAGGCATTACGGATCTCGTTATAGACCTTGACGGAGAGGTTTTCTTTTTTGACCGGTTTCAGGCTCGACATGACGTGACAGCGCTTGCAAGTGACGGGACGGTGAATTCTAGCTTGCCATAGCGTATTATCCGAATTTGAGTATATTATATATCATATATCTTGAATAGAAGAGGAGACAGGCATGGCATCGGATGAGCAGTGCCCCGTGGCGCAGCCCCCCACATCACAGCAAATTGCGCTGCTGCGCGACAAAGCACGCTATATACGACTGGAAACGATCCGACTGATCGAGATCGCAAAAGTCGGTCATTACAGTTCCGTGTTTTCCTGCGCCGAGATATTTGCCGCGCTGTACTACGACGTGATGCGCCTGCGTGCGGGTGAACCCGATTGGCCGGATCGCGATCGATTCCTGATGGGCAAGGGCCATGCGGCCGTCGGTCTGTTCCCCGTGCTGGCGGACCACGGATTCATCTCGCGCGAGTTGCTGGATGGTTATACGCGGCTGGGCAGCCCGTTGGGAGACCATCCGGACATGACCAAGGTGCCGGGCATTGATTTCAGTTCTGGCTCGATTGGGCACGCGCTGTCCAACGGTATCGGGATAGCATTGGGTGGGCGCATGAATCAGCGTCCCTATCATGTGTTCGTCATGCTGGGCGATGGCGAGATGCAAGAAGGCCAGGTATGGGAAGCCGCATTGTTCGCTGGCCATAACAAGCTCTCGCGATTGATCGCCATCATTGATCGCAATGGCTATCAACTGGACGGCAAGGTCGACGATGTCGTGGGGGTAGAGTCGTTGCGCGATAAATGGACCGCGTTTGGATGGGAGGTGCACGAGGTCGATGGTCATGACCTGAATGCCTTGACGCACACCTTGCGCAAACTCAAGGCCGATGGCACACGTCAAAAGCCAGCTTGCCTGATCGCCCGCACCGTCAAGGGCAGAGGCGTGTCGTTCATGGAAACCGAGCCCGGTTGGCATTTGGGGTATCTGGCGCCCGCCGACGCACAGATCGCCATTGACGAAATCCAATCGCAGGAGATCTGAACATGACACATACCCTGAGTCCAGAGTCTTGGCAGTATCGCGCACTGAATGCGATGAATCCCGGACTGAGCTATTTGTCCAACGCCCTCATTGAGTTGGCCCATGAGGGGCATCCCGTGGTAGCGGGGTCTGCCGACCTGCAGTATTCGAATGGCCTGAATCGTTTTGCCGCCGCCTATCCGGATCGCTATGTGCAGTTTGGCATTTCCGAGCAAAACATGGTGTCCGCCGCGGCAGGGCTGGCGACGACGGGGGTGATGCCGTTCGTGGCGACATTCGCGTCGTTTCTGGGATTGCTGTGCTGCGAGCAGATACGCATGGATGTCGCGTATACGAAACTGCCAGTGCGGCTGATCGGCCATCATACGGGGATCAGCCTGGGGTTCTACGGCACGTCGCATCACGCTACAGAGGATATTTCGACTATGCGCGCGATCGCCGGACTCACAGTGGTGTCGCCGGCGGATGGCGCGCAATTGGCGTCGGCCATCAAGGCCTCGGTCGATTGGCCCGAGCCGATTTACTTTCGGATCGGCCGTGGCCGAGATCCCGAGGTTTATCCAGATGGTGTTCCGTTTGAGTTCGGCCGTGCCATTGAGCATAGCCTGGGCAGTGATTTGAATATCATCGCATGTGGCATTACCGTCAGCGCGGCATTGCAGGCTGCGCAAGCGCTGCGGGATCAAGGCTATTCCGTGGGGGTGATAGATATGCCGACGATCAAGCCCCTGGATCGTGATGCCGTACTCAAAGCAACGGGCGCGTCGTCGCGTTTGTTGACGGTAGAGGAACACAATGTTTTGGGTGGCCTCGGATCGGCGGTAGCGGAAGTCCTGGCCGATATCGGCAGCGGGACGCGGCTGCGGCGGCACGGCATCTATGACGAATACAGCTTGATTGCGCCGCCGACCACCTTGTATGCCCATTACAAGCTGGACGCTGAGGGGGTAGCGGCCGTTGCGTTGGAGCAATTGCGGTCTTGAAGTTTCGATTTTGGTTGCGCCATGCGCGGTATCGCTGCATGGCGTGCGCTGGCATTGATAAGTGCACAAAGGAATGACAACGTGAAAGAAATCACTGGTACGACCCGCCTGTACGGCATTCTGGCCGATCCCATTCATCACGTAAAAACGCCTCAGCGGTTGAATGAGTATTTTGCGCAGATCGGTCACGATGGCGTGTGTGTGCCGTTTCACGCGACTCCGGACAGTTTGGCCACCGTCGTCGCGGGCTTGCGGCAATTGCGCAATCTGGGTGGATTCATTGTCACCGTGCCGCATAAGACTGCGATTTTGCAGCTGGTGGACGAGGCCTCCGATGCGACGACATTGATTGGTGCGGCCAATGTCGTGCGCCGCGAACCCGATGGGCGGCTGGTGGCGGACATGCTGGATGGCGAAGGCTTTGTGCGTGGCGTACTGGCCGCTGGTCATGAGCTGCGGGGCAAGACCGCCTATATGGCCGGAGCAGGCGGAGCGGCAAACGCGATTGCCTTTGCGTTGGTCAAAGCTGGCGTGGCCAATCTGACTATCGCAAATCGCACGAGTGCCAAGGCCGAGGATCTGAAGCAGCGTATTCTCACGCTGTATCCCGATGCACGGATTCATGTGGGCACACCCGACCCGTCAGGGCACGAGATCGTGGTCAACGCCACGTCGCTGGGTTTGGCCGAAGGCGATGCCTTGCCATTGGAGGTCAATCGCCTGACGCCGGACCAGCTCGTGTGCGAGATCATCATGCAGCCCAAGGACACGGCCTTGTTGCAGGCCGCACAGGTGCGAGGATGCCGTATTCATTATGGTGCCCCTATGTTGGCGTGCCAGATTCCGCTGATGGCTCAGGCCCTGGGCGTGCCGGGGGCAGGGCAGTGATGCATCAGTACGACTTCATCATCGTAGGGGGCGGGACGGCTGGCTGCATTCTGGCCAATCGATTGACGGCCGACGGCAAGTATCGCGTGCTGATGTTGGAGGCTGGCACGGATGCACGCAGCATGTGGATTTCGATTCCCGCCGGTTTTAGCAAGCTGTTAGTGAATCCGGTGTTCAACTGGCGGTTTCAGACTGAGCCGGAGGAAAACGTACTGGGTCGAACCATTGCGGTGCCGCGCGGCAAAGGACTGGGCGGTTCTACCTTGATCAATGGCATGATCTATGTGCGCGGCCAAGCCGGCGATTATGATGCCTGGCGTGATGATGGCGCGACCGGTTGGTCGGCGGCGGATGTCGCGCCGTATTTTCAGAAGATCGAGAACTATGCGCTGGGTGGTCCGAATCGCGGTACATCCGGGCCCATGCATATTGAGCAGGTTTCCGAGCGCTACCCAATCGCCGATGCCTTTCTGGCGGCGGCGCAAGAGGACGGTCAGCCCATCAATGCCGACTACAACGATGGCGATCAAGAGGGCTTTGGCTATTATCAGGTGGTGCAGCATCGCGGGCGTCGCTGGAGCGTGGTCGACGGCTATCTGAAACCCGCATTGGGACGCAAGAATCTGACAGTGATCAGCGGTGCGCACGTGTTGCGCTTGTTGTTTGAGGGGCAGCGTTGCGTGGGTGTGGTTTACCAAAAAGATGGCCAGCAACACACCGTGCGCTCGAGCCGCGAGACGCTGCTGTGCACGGGGGCGATTCAGACGCCTCAGGTGCTGGAGCTATCTGGTGTGGGTGATCCCGAGAGATTGCGAACGCTGGGTATCGACGTGGTGCATGCACAGCCCCGCGTCGGAGAGAACTATATCGATCATTTCGCCACGCGGATGAACTGGCGTGTGCGGGGCACGGTGACTCTGAACGAAATGTCCAGAGGATGGCGCCTGGCCAATCAGGTCTTGCGGTACTACGCGTCTCACAAAGGCATACTGACGCTGGGCACGGGCCTGGTGCATGGCTTTGTAAAGTCCGCGCCGGATCTGCCGAGCCCCGACGTGCAGTACTTTTTTGTGCATGCCAGCTATGCGAACGCGGCCGAGCGCATTCTGGATCACCATCCCGGCATGACCATAGGGGTCGCGCAACTGAGGCCCCAGTCTGTGGGCAGCATCCATATCAAAAGTGCTGATCCGTTCGATGCCCCCGCGATACGTCCCAACTTTTTGAGTGCAGAAGAGGATCGCGCGAGCTTGGTGGGAGGGATGCAGGTGGCGCGGCGTATTGTGGGGCAGCCCAGTATGCAGCGATATATCGAACAGGAAACCAGCCCGGGGGCGGCGGTGCGAACGGACGATGAATGGTTGGATTTTGCGCGCCGGAACGGACAAACCATTTATCACCCCATAGGCACATGCCGCATGGGGTCGGACGCCACCGCAGTGACGGATCCCCGTTTGCGCGTACGGGGGGTAGCCGGCCTGCGTGTGGTGGATGCGTCAGTGATGCCGCGTATGGTGTCGGGCAATACACAGGCCGCGGTGATGATGGTGGCGGAAAAGGCGGCGGATCTTATTTTGGAAGATGTGCGTGTGTCGGTGTGACGAATAGCATACGTGGGAAGGGGAGCAACGACGAGAATTACAGGGATATATCAGTCTAAACTGATGCCGCCCGCTGCCTGGCGACTTGGTTCAATTTCACCTGGAGTTCAGCGCATGCCTCCATCAGTTCGTGGAAGGGTAAAGCATGCCCTATCATCACGTCATCCGCGAGCATGGCGGCATAATCGTCCTCTAGGGCTGCTCGCGCTTCTCGCTCGGGGACGATCTTCAAATGTCCACCGGTTGCTGTACCGTAGTTGATGGCTTGGCCGCTCGGATCCTTTTCGATGAAGAAGCAGGATTTATGATGAGCGACGGTCTCCGCTACTGAATGATCAGCAACGACGCTTTCAAAATGAGGCCCGCTAGCTATCGCGACCAGATCGTGCCAATGCCGCGAGTAGCGTTCGCTGCGAATGCGGCCTTGCGCACAGAATACGTGGGCCGCCGTTGCTTTCTCCCAAAATGTGCGCGAGATGCTCATGACCAGTGGCGAGGAGGTGGGGAATGACACATCGGGCAAGAAAGCTGCGACATCGCAATTCACTGGGAAAACTTGGTGGGGCTCGCCTGTAGCGCGGCCACCGAACTCCAGAGTTACAACCGGCGCGACGTAGCCGGTGCCCAGCGTTAATGCGGGATATCGTAGGAATAGCTTGTCTTTTTCGTGGCCGCCCAGCTCAAGTTGGCCGGCCAGGTGTTCGCGCGCCAACGCTGCCTGAAGCACAGGTTGTATGTTTTCCATGATCCAGTTTGGCAGCCGATGGCGAACCGCTTGTGTCCACTTGGTTGCTTGACTGCGGCTTGCGGGCAGGCCGTTGCCTGAGCCGATTAAGTCCGGTATCAATCTGCGAATGTCATAGGTCAGGTCGATGTCTTCGGAAAATCGGTCGATAACTTTATAAACCTTTGATAGCGAAGTGCCGCCCTTGAATGTCAGGTGGGCTGAGAGGGGCGATTCAAATAGACAGCGAAGGGTCCATACAACCCATATGTCTTTTTCTAAGAGGTGTGCCGGGCGACTGCTATTGGCACGGGCATACTCCAGAGCTTCCCGTTGATCCTTTTTGCTTAGATCGAAGAAGTACTCAGTCACGGAATGCTTCTTTTCCAATCGCCTGCGCCATCCACGCTGGAAGGGTTGCACGTGCTGAGGTTAGCGCCTGCCATTCTGAGCGTGGAAGCGTGCGATGTAGTGAGGCTAACGACTCTCTCGCATGCGCTGGTCCGATCCAGGCTAGTGCACGTACAGCGGCTCCGGCCGGGCGTGAGCCTAGTGCCAACATCCAGCGCGGTGCGCGTTTTACCTGTATCTCAGATCGTCCTAGCTTCAGTGTGATGCTACGGCCCGACGTCAGGTAGACCTCACGAATTGGTACTTGTTGAGTCAGCCCTAAGGCATTGGCCGCGCTGGCACCATGCGGCATGACGATTTCGCCGCTGTGTTCGGCCAACGCCTGGACGACTTTTTCAGGCGACGGGGCACGCGAACCAAATCGACTGGAAACGGGGGAAGAGTAGAGGCCACGAGCGACGCGTAGTAGTTTGCCGGCCCTGCATAGCCGCGAGAATGCTTGATCCACCGCTGCCCGGCTGCCCAGATGCAAAAATTCCTTAGGCGAAAGTACCCCTCCCTCAGGAAGAGCCCGTGCTTGTCGAAGGATCGTTTCCGGTAGCGTGTCCATGAGATACTCTCATTTAATGTCAGAAACAGTATAACAGTTTCTGACATTGGCAATGTTGCAAATTCTGAGAAAACAGGCGGCTCGGTCGCCTGAGGCCATTCTTCTTAACAGGTGCTTGTCTGGGCGACCGCGCGACTATGTCGAAAGGCTTGCATGCATTGTGGCAAATCGACAGAGCAAAGCGTGGTGTTGACTAAACAGTCCCTCAGAATCGGACACATATCCAATCCCTGAGGCTGTTTGTCAGTATTTTTTCTAGTTCGTTAATGGGATGAGGTAGGCAGGGCCGTTCCGCCCGGCTTGTCATGCGTCGCGTATTTCTCGATCATCGTCGCGCTGGCGCGGTTCAGGCCTGTGACGGTCACTTCGATGCCATTGCGGCGGAATTTATGAACGATGCGATCCAGTGCCTCGATCGCGGTAATGTCCCAGAAATGGGCGTGCGATAGGTCCAGGTGTACGGACGAAATTGTTTCTTTGAAATCAAACTCCGACACCAGCGCCTCGGACGAAGCAAAGAAGACTTGGCCGCGTACCCGGTAGTGGCGCTCGCTCGTTTGTGAATCCAGCGTGGATTCGACCGTCAAAATGCGACGGGCTTTTTCGGTAAAGAAGATCGCGCTCAGCAACACGCCCAGGCCTACGCCAATGGCGAGATTATCGGTCGATACCACCGCAGCGACCGTGGCGACCATGACTACCGATGAGGTCTTGGGGTTGGTTTTCAAGCGGGTAATGGAGCGCCAGTCGAATGTACTGATCGACACCATGATCATCACGGCCACCAATGCGGCCATGGGGATCTGCTGGACCCAGGGGCCCAGGAATACAACAAGCACCAGCAAGAAAGCGCCCGCGATAAAGGTGGACAGACGACCGCGGCCACCGGATTTCAGGTTGATGACGGTCTGGCCGATCATGGCGCAGCCAGGCATCCCGCCTAAAAATCCCGCGACGATGTTGGCGCAGCCCTGGCCCCGGCATTCGCGGTTTTTGCTGCTGGGTGTGTCGGTGTAGTCATCGACAATGCTGGCCGTCATGAGCGATTCGAGTAGACCGACCAAAGCAATACTGACCGAATAAGGAAAGATGATGCGCAAGGTGTCCAGCGAGAACGGGACCTCGGGAAAGGCAAAGATCGGCAGCTCGTCCGGGAATGCACCCATGTCGCCGACGGTGGGCACATCCAGATGCAGCGTCATGGAAATGGCTGTCAGGACGATGATGCAGATGAGCGGCGAGGGCACGGCCTTGGTCAGGCGGGGCACGAGATAGATAATGGCCAGGCCGCCCGCGACCATGGCATAAACGTAGGGCGGGACGTTGTGCAGTTGAGGCAACTGAGCCAGAAAGATCAGAATGGCCAGCGCATTGACAAAGCCGGTGATGACGGAGCGGGACACGAAGCGCATCAGCGATCCCAGCCCCAGAAAGCCGGCGCCGATCTGCAGCAGTCCGGCCAGGATGCCGGCGGCCAACACATATTCCACACCGTGATTCTTGACCAGGGATCCGATCAGCAGCGCTACGGCGCCAGTTGCTGCAGAGATCATTCCCGGGCGGCCACCGGCGATCGCGGAGACGACGGCAATGCTGAACGCTGCATAAAGGCCGACTTTAGGCTCAACGCCTGCAATGATGGAAAAGGCGAGCGCCTCGGGAATAAGTGCCAGCGCGACCACAATGCCGGCCAGGATGTCGCCTCGAATGTTGGAGAACCATTCGTCGCGTAGAGAATGCGTGTGCATGAAAGGGCCTAAAGAGAAAATATGAAGCAGGCCGGCAGGAGGGCGTGATGGGACGTGAGTAGCGCAAACGAAGTGATTTCGTCACAGAAGGGGCAAACGACCCTGAAACTCATCAGATGCTGAGGGAGCGTCACGACGGCGCCGATGTAGGCGCACGCGAACCACGAACGTCCTGTCCGGTCAAGGAGATGACAGAAAAGGGTTCGTGGCGTAGTTACATGGGTAGAGGTGGCAGGCGGGTTGGATCGCACGCGGCGCAGTAAGCGCCAGCGTTTTCAAGTGGGCCGGATTTTAGGTGATTGTGTGCAATGCGTCCAATTCACGCCGGCGAGCAGAGGTAATCCGTCAGTCGAGACAGCATCAAATCGCAGGCCGCGATTTGCGAAACTTCCACGTATTCGTCGGCTTTATGTGCGACTTCGATGCTGCCGGGGCCGCAGACCAAGACGGGCGTCTGATCCCATTGTTGGCGAAACAGACCGCCCTCGGTGCCAAAGGCAACCTTGGTGCGCGCGGTGTCTGGAGGCAGCAGGGAGGTGAGCAAGCGGACTGCCGATGAGTCTTCGTCGGTGGAGAGGCCTGGATAGGCGTTGATCAGTCGAACATCGGGCGGGGCGGCATCGGGATGGGCGTTATTGGCCGTCATCCGTGCTCGCGTGACCTCCAGAATGTGGGCCAGGATTTGCGCGGGGTCGTCTTCTGAAACGTTGCGGATTTCAAAATCGAGTTCGCATTCTTCAGGAACAATATTCAGCGCACGTCCGCCGCGTATCGTGCCTACATGCACGGTCGAGTAGGGAATGGCATAGCCGTCTTCTTGAGGGCCTGACTCGGCAAGTTCCTGCTGGACTTCGCGCAACGCGGTGATGAGATCAGTTGCGGTATGAATGGCGTTGACGAATCGCGGCGCCAAGCCGGAGTGGCCAGCTTGGCCGCAACACATTGCACGATAGGCGGCTTTGCCCTTGTGGCCTGTACCGATTTTCATGAGTGTCGGTTCGCCGACGATGCACAGCGAGGGCGCGGGTAGCTTACCCTCCAGTGCGCGCAAGAGATGGCGTACGCCTACGCAGCCGATTTCCTCGTCAAAGGACAGCGCCAGCAATAACGGGCGTTTCAGGGGTTGACGCGCCGCGTTGATCATGGCGACGACGGCACAGGCGACAAAGCCTTTCATGTCCGAACTGCCCCGTCCATAAATGCGGCCATCGCGTTCGGTAGCCTCGAAGGGCGGAAAGGTCCAGGGCTGGCCTTTTGCCGGGACGACGTCGGTATGGCCTGACAGCAGGACCCCGGGGGTGTCCTGCGGACCGACGCTGGCGAATAAATTGCAGCGCGAGGCGTCTTGCGGATCCGATACCAGCGTTGACGCGATGCCGGCCTCGCTCAATAACGCCTGTACGCGTGCCATCAGATCCGCATTCGGAGTCAAGGATACTGAGGGAAAGGCAATCAGTTCGCGCAGCAAGTCAAGGCTGCTCAAGGACGAAGTGTTGTTCATAGAGGGGCGCGTAAAGGAGGATAGGACGTCAAGAATGCTGTGATGATAGATCAGGATTTTTTGCTTTCGGTCCTGTTGGATAAATGGGGGTCGAAGAAACTCGCCGCGCTCATCCCAGGAATGTATTGATCGGAGATATAGGCGCGGCAGCGTTGCATGAAGGCTTGTGTCAGTCGGGATGGCTTCATCGGCTTGTATGTGGCCAGGCCGAGCAACATTGGTCGTTGTTCGCCCACCAGGCGCAGGCGTACGAGCCGTTTTCCATCTAGAGATTGCGTGGATTTGGGGCGTACGTTGAACAAGGCGTAGCCGATGCCATTGGCGACCATGGATCGGACAACGTCCTCCGAGCGGGAGCGTGCGACGATATTGGGCTCGACGCCGGCCTTGGAGTAGAGCGATGTGAAATACTCCTTGCTCATGGGCAGGTCCAACAGCACCATGGGTTGCGGGGCCAATTCCTCAAGCGTGACCGCCAGTTGTTGCGCCAGCGGATGCAGTTCGCTAACCAGCACGTGCGGCGGCAGACGTGCCAGCGTCTCAAAGCCAATTTCTTCGCCCAATTGCAGGTCATAGGTGAGGGCGATGTCGATTTCCAGCGTGTGCAGCTTCTGAATCAGGTCTTGCTGATTGCCTTCGGCCATATGCAATTCGACCGTGTCAAAGGCACGCGAAAAGCCAAAAATGACTTCCGGCGCAATCATGGCCGCCAGTGACTGAAAGCATCCCACGCGAAGTACGCCGCGCAGGGTATCGCTGGAATCCGAAGCGATTTCGTACAGGCGGGAGGCGCGCTCCAGCAGGTCTTCGCATTCCTGCATCACTTGAGTGCCGACTGTCGTCAGCGCCAGGCCCTTGGACGGATGCCGTACAAATAGTTGCGTGCCCAATTCGGTTTCTATGTGCGCAATGGCGGCCGAAATAGAGGGCGGTGAAATATGGATCTGGGCGGAGGCCGAGGCGATGCTGCCGTGTTTGGCAGTGGCCACAAAGTACTCCATCTGACGCAGAGAAATGCGATTAAGCATGATGGCAACGGAATGGAAGCGAGTGCAGTGGATGGGGGCGGTACGTGCGCCGTGGCTGAGATGTCGTCAGCGTTGACGCCGGGCGCCGGCGGCTGTGATACCGCAGTGTATCCACTCTGCTTGGTCCGAGGCGATGGCGCATTTCAAGGGTGCCCATGCCCTGCAGGCTCTGCGCGCAATCAGAGGTCGCCGGGAACGCCAAAGCTCGGCGCTGCGCGTGGGTCCCGTGCTCGCGTGATGTAGTCCTGTACCTGCGGCTCATAGATCTTCCAGGTCGCATAAAGCGCCTGGACAGGATCTGCATCGAGCCAGTCCAGGCGCAGGTCGATCATGGGCCAATCCAGTTCTCCATAGACTAATAGTCCGGCGGAATGGACGGGGCCTTCTTCCCCTCCAGCCTCCTGTCCGGCCAGCATCGCCTGCATCAGCCGCTCGGCCAACGAACCCTGTGCGCTCTCGAAAGCCGACAGCATGACGGCGGGCACGTCCAGCGACGCCAGCATGTTGCCCGCGCAAGCTGCGTGTTCGCCCGCTGCGCTGGCCAATGTTCCGAGGGCGCTTTCACCCGTAAAAATCGCCGGCGGGTGAGTGGCGTTGATGGCCATCAGTTGGCGGTAGGCGATGAAAGGGCGCTGTTGCAACGCTTCGAGCGCTTGCTCAGGAGTATTTCCAGCAGCCAGTAAGTCCAGGACCATAGGTCCCAGGCCCGGATCGGTAATGTTTTGACTGACTGCGGCACCCACACCTGGCCGGGCGCGAATGCAGCGTGACGCGACGGCAGGGGAAGAGGAAGCGACGGCTGCGCCGAATTGGCCCGTAGCGGGGCAGCGCGCAATGATCGAGAAAGTCATGGTCAGCGCCTGGTAGGGGTTAATCCGGAATGACGGCAGTAGCGTCGATTTCCACCAGCCATTCCGGGCGGGCCAGGGCGGAGACCACGATCCCCGTGGATACCGGAAAGACGCCTTTGAGCCAGCGTCCGACAACACGATATACCGCTTCCCGATAGCGAGGGTCAATGAGGTAGATGGTGATCTTGCACACGTGTTCGAGTTCGCCGCCGGCTTCTTTGAGCAGCATGGCGATGTTTGCCATTGCTTGCTCCGCCTGGCCTGCGGCATCGCCGATGCATACGCTTTCCGAGGTTTCCAGGTTCTGCCCTATCTGGCCGCGCAGGAAGACCGTGCTGCCGCGTGCGACCACGGCCTGGCAGAGGTCGTTGTCCAGATTCTGTTCGGGATAGGTGGCCTTGGTATTAAAGCTGCGTATGCGGGTGTGTTTCATGGTCGTCCACCGTGAGTGAATGCGTGCGATGCGCGTTGTGAGGCTGGTGTGCCGCTGAGGCGAGGCCCTTCATAGTCAGCTCAGGAGTGGATCACGCCAATTTGTTTTTTCCGGTGGGTGGTCTCGGAATTTCCGACCGTGAACGCGGCGGGCCAGCCGAAGGCCGCGTCAGGAAAGGCGAGTCATTCCTAAGGAAATCGCGAATTGGCCCGGTGGGCGGCGGCTCTCATACTTGTTTGCGTCTGAGGGGAAGCCACCTGATCACAAGAGGAATTTAATGATTCAAGAACACACAATGCCGGGATTTCGCTATGACGGTGCAGGGAGTATGACCCGTATTGGATTGATTTACATCGCCTCTAGCGTGGTCATGGAAGAAGAAATGTGGGCCATGTCTGCACCTGGGGTTTCTACCCATACCGCCAGAATCAAATTGCCGAAGGTCACGGTGCAGGGCATTGAGGAAATGATGAGCGCGCCGGAATTGGAGCAAGCCGCTCGCCTGGTAGGGTCTGCACCTATTGATGTGCTGCTATTCGGCGGAACCAGTGCGTCTTTCCTGCATGGCACAGCTTATGACCATGCGCTGATCGAAAAACTGCGTCAATGGGTACCGGGGATTCAGGTCACGACAGCCTCTACGGCAACACTGGCGGCGCTGAAAAAGGTCAAGGCCGGCAAAGTGGCGCTGGCGACTCCGTATCTGCCGGAGATTCACGAGCGCGCTATCCGATTTCTCTCGGAAAATGGCCACGAGGTGGTGAAGAGCTCCTATCTAGGCATTTCCGATGATCACGCGCTGGCCGAAGTGCCTCTGGAAAAAGTGTATGAGCATGTGTTGTCGGTCGATCATCCCGATGCTTCCGCAATTTTCGTCTCGTGCACCAATTTCAGAACGGTAGGCGCCATCGAGGCACTGGAGCAACGCTTGGGAAAACCGGTGATTTCTGCGATCCAGGCTTCGTTCTGGCATTGCCTGGCATTGATGAATGCTGCTGGCGCGAAGCCCGGTTATGGCGAGTTGTTTACTGACAGCCTCGCCCAAGAAAACAGGAACTGAGCGAGGCTTGCCCCTCATTCTGTTTGAGGGCTGATTGATCATCCAACGTCAATAACGCAAGGGGAAGTCAAGATGCGTAGAGGTCAAGTTTTCTTTTCAATGGCAGCAATCGTCGCGGCATGGTCGGTAGGGGCAATGTCGCCAGTGTCAGCGGAAAAACTGGTGCTGGGCAATGAGGGTAGTTATCCGCCGTTCAGCATGGTCGCTGCTTCCGGCCAGCTCACCGGGTTCGAGCCCGATCTTGCACGGGAAATGTGTAAACGCATGAATGTGCAGTGTGAAATCGTCGTGATGGATTTCAAGGGGTTGATTCCCGCGTTGTTGCAGAAAAAGCTGGATGCGGTGGCGACACAGACCAAGCCACTGCCCGAGCGCAAAGCCAAAGTGCTGTTCGGCAGGCCCGTGCTGTTCAATCCGGACTCTTATGTGGTCCCCGCGGACAAGGACTATGCGTTTACGAAAGAGGGACTGAAAGGCGTGCGTATCGGGTTGCAGCGTGGGTCTGCACAGGCCAAGTATGTGACTGAAACCTTCGGGGATGCGGTGCAGGTCGTGTTCTACGACAATCCAGATCAGATCCGCCTGGATCTCGCCAGCGGCCGCCTGGATATGAGCTTGGGGCCAAAGATCAGCTGGACGAATGAATTCTTGTCCAAGCCCGCCGGGAAAAACTGGAAATTCGCTGGTGGCGATTTATGGACAGGGGGCGGCGAGGCCGGTTCCAGTTGGATCGCACGCAAGGATAGCCAGGCTTTGCTCGACAGGATGAACCAGTCTATCGACAGCATTATTCGCGATTGCACGTTCACGAAACTGCGCAAGCAGTACATGGAAGTGGAGCTGTTGCCGGAAGAGGCGGCCTGCCGGTAGGTGCCATAGATGCAGACCATCACATGCGCCAGCGTGCGATGGTCCCGGCAGGTTTTAGGGCCTGTACGGCTCAAGGTCTCCATGTTCACAAGGATACTCCCATGCCATTGTTGGGATTTGTGCAACAAATGGGTATTGGTGCGCTGATGACCATTCAGGTCGCGGTGTGCGCCTATTTGCTTGCGCTCGCCATCGGAATACTGTTTGCGCTGGCGACGCTGAAGCCCAAGAATTTGATGAGAATCGTCTGGGTGCCGTATGTCTCGGTTTTCACGGGCGTTCCGTCGTTGCTGATTGCCTTTCTTTTCTTTTACGCCGGGTCAGGCATGCTGAACCAACTGGGTGCGTTGGTCGGGATGGACCTACAGATCGAAATCACGCCCTTTATGGCGGCGGTCACGGCATTGGGCATGGTGTACGGCGCCTATTTGACCGACCTGATTCGCAGCGCCATCCAGAATGTGCCGCGAGGGCAGTTCGAGGCCTCGGACGTGTTGCTGGTGCCGCGGCCGGTGACCTGGGTCAAAGTCATTTTGCCGCAGGTATTGCGCCTGGCGCTGCCAGGGATGACCAATATGTGGATCGTGGTGTTGAAGGACACCGCATTGGTCTCGTTGATCGGGCTTAAAGAGATCATGGCCTATGCGAAACTGGCGTCGGGCGTGACGAAAGAGCCGTTTGTCTATTATCTGTTGGCGTCGGTCTTTTTTCTGGGCATGACCTGGTTGACCTACTTTGTGGCCAGGCGGGTAGAAAAATGGACGGAATGCGGCTTTCGGCCCGTGGTGACCAAAGGACGCGCTCATGCACTTTGATGTCGAAATCGCGTGGGAGAGCCTGCCCGCTTTGTTGAACGGCCTGGGAACGACATTGACTGTGTTGATCCCGGTGCTGATTCTGGGTCTGCTGTTTGCATTGCCTGTCGCGCTGGCGCGTCTGCAACCCGGACCCAGATCGACTGTTGCCGCCATGTATATCGGGTTTTTTCGTGGTGTGCCGAGTCTGGTCTTGCTATACCTGATCTATAGCGGGCTGCCTCAACTGACAATCGTGCGCGATACCTTTTTATGGCAGTTTTTCTCGAATGCCTATGTCTGTGCCTGGTTGGGGCTGGCGTTGACGCATTCGGGATTCATGGCGGAGATCATCCGGGGAGGGCTGGCAGCGATCCCGGCAGGGACCGTTGAGGCGGCGGCCACGCTCGGGCTGACTCCCCGGCAGATTTTGTTTCGACTGCGTCTGCCGATGGCTGCGCGCTACGTGCTCAAGGCGTATCAGAACGAACTGCTCATCATGGTCAAGAGCACGGCGGCGGTGAGCGCGATTACGCTGGTGGATCTGACATCCGCAGCCAATACGGTGTTCGATTACACCTACGATCCGTTTACGCCATTGATGACGGCGGCAGCGATTTATTGGTGTCTCATCAACATGCTGCGTTTCGGTTTTGCCACGGCGGATAGGAAGCTTAACCGTCATCTAGTCAAGTCCTGAGCCCGAAAGGGAGCGTCGAGCGGTCACGTCCGTCGTCTTGGCGACACGATGCGCCGAGGAATGGGATTTTTCTTCACTACTTCTGTCTAGGCACATTGACATGCAAGCTGGAATGAATACTTCCGTGCGGATTGAGGCTATCAATCCGAGGGTACCGAGCACACCTGCTGATGCGCAGGCTGCGATATCCATCAAAGATCTGAATAAGTTCTATGGGTCGTTCCAAGCGCTGCGTCAGATTAATTTGGAGATTGCCAACGGCGAAATTGTCGTGTTGTGCGGGCCGTCGGGCTCTGGGAAATCTACGCTCATTCGCTGCGTCAATCATCTGGAGCCGCATGACTCCGGCCAGATTCACGTCAACGGGGCGAGACTGACGCCGCGGACGGCGGATATCGAACATGTCCGTCGTCAACTGGGGATGGTCTTCCAGAGTTTTAATCTCTTTCCGCACATGACGGTGTTGGAAAATTGTACGTTTGCACTCAGATTGGCATTGAAGATGCCGGTGAAGGACGCGGAGTCAGTCGCCTGCGGCTACCTGGAGCAGGTCAACGTACTCGAACAAGCAGACAAGTATCCGATTCAATTGTCAGGGGGACAGCAGCAGCGCGTGGCAATCGCGAGGGCGCTTTGCCTGAAGCCCCGCATCATGCTTTTCGATGAGCCGACCTCCGCGTTGGATCCGGAGTCTGTTGGATCGGTCTTGCGCATTATGGAAGATCTGGCTGCGACGGGGATCACCATGGTATGCGTGACGCACGAGATGGGTTTTGCTCGACGCGTGGCGGATCGCTGTGTATTCATGGAGCGGGGAGAAATCATTGAGCAGGCCGAGTCGGAATGCTTTTTCAGGACGCCCCGAAGCGAACGATTGAAACACTTTCTCGACCAGGTGCTGTGAGCCAGGCCGGCACCAGGGGCGTCAGGAAAGGTGAGCCATTGCTAAGGAAAAGGCGAATTGGCCCACTAGCGTGTCTCTCGCATTATTGGTGCTGCTCCACTCGGAAATTCTGGCGCATCTATACACACTACAAGGGGTATGCAATGATTCAAAAAATCTTGACGGCTGGGGTTTTATCCAGCGTATTGTTTGCGGGCGCCGTACAGGCCGAGGATGCATTGGTGATCAGCACCTGGGGCGGCAGCTTTCGGGATCTGATAGACGAGAACATCGGCAAGGAGTTCACTCGCCAGACAGGTGTGCCGGTCAAATACATCACCGGCGGTACGATAGACCGGCTGAATAAAGCCAAGTTGGCCACTACCCCCGAGAGCGATCTGACGTTTACAACATCCCATATCGGCTGGCTATACGTCAATGGAGGGTTGTTTGAACAGCTGGACACAAGCAAGCTGACGAATTATTCGCATTTGGTCGACCGCGCCAAAATCAGTCCGTATCACATCGGCAGTTGGGCTTACGTATACACCATTGGTTATCGCCCTGATCTGGTGCCGTCGAGCATCACGTTCAATAGTTGGAATGACCTTTGGAATCCGGAACTAAAGGGGAAAATTGCTTCGCCTGATTTCGATCCCAGCCACATTATCGATATTGCTGCGATTCTGTCCAGCGGCGATGCCAGCACCTGGGAAAAGGGTCAGGACAAACTCAAGGCACTAAAACCTAATTTCAAGGCTTTTTACACCAACGATGCCAATAGCCAGCAGTTGATCTCCACCGGTGAAACGCCTGTGCAGATCCTGTTGTCGATGAATGCCTATCACATGGTAGGTCAAGGCGTACCTATCAAGGTAGTCATGCCCAAAGAGGGAGCGGTTCTGGGCGTGGATTCCATGGGCATCATGAAGGGGTCGAAAAAGGTCGACTTGGCCTACAAATTCATGGACATCGCGCTGTCGCCCGACGTGCAAGCCAAGATCGTGGCCTATAAAAAGGCCAGCCCTGTGGTGGATAACGCCAAGGTTTCATCCGAAGACGCGGCGTTGCCTGGCGTATTCACGACTAAAGAGCAGTGGGCAACTCAGGCCATCGTGATTGACGACAAATTGCGCGCCGAGAAAACGGCCGAATGGCGCAAGTGGTTTACCGAAAACATCATGAACTGATGGTGTCAGCGCATGAGATGATGCCCCGGCCGCCCAGTCGCCGGGGTATCTGCGTTCCGATATAGGACAACGTAGACGGAAGATCATTCGAGTTATGGACACACGTTCCGGACTAAGAGCATGGCTGGTGTCTCCGGCGGTTTTGGTGGCGTTTTGCATCTGCGTGGCGTTGGTGACGGTATTTCAGTACAGCCTGCGCACGTACGTGCCGGGCTCGCTGGATGTCGGTGGGCTGACGCTGGCCAATTTCACTGGGTTGAACAAACCGATTTATTTGGACGCCTTCTGGAATACGCTGCTGTTAAGTGCAGAGACGACGGTTTTATCGTTGCTGGTGGCGTATCCATTGGCTTATGCAATGGTCAGAGTGCGCAATCGTGCGCTGAAGTCTTTCATCCTCATTGTCTCGGTCACACCCTTGTTTCTGGGTGAGATCGTGCGCACGTATTCATGGATCATTGTGTTGGGGAACACTGGCTTTATTAATACGATGCTGCGAAAGTTGGGGTTGATTGAATGGCCGCTTGAGCTGATGTTTACGCACTTGGGCGTGCTGGTCGCGCTGGTGCATGTCACGATTCCCATTGTGGTGTTGATGCTGGCCACCGCGATTTCGCATATTGATCGCGATTACGAAAAGGCTGCTCAGAGTCTAGGGGCGGGGCCGATTCGGACTTTCCTGACGGTGACTTTGCCTTTGTCGATGCCGGGCATCCTGGCAAGTGTGACGACGGCGTTTGCATGGACGTTCAGCGCATTCGCCACGCCGCAAATGATAGGCGGCGGGCGCGTACCGACGGTGTCGACGCTGGTGTACCAACTTGGTTTTTCTTCGATGAATTTTCCGCTGGCTGCCAGTCTGAGTGTCGCTGGGCTGGCGTTGACGGCGGTGGCGCTATGGGGGCTTGGTCGAATGACACGACGGCTCAAGGCAGTGGGAGGTCATTAACCATGAAGATTCGAAGTTCTTTGCCGTTGCCGTTGCGCGTGGCGGCCCCGGCGCTTGTATGTCTGATACTGGCTTTTGTTTTATTGCCAGTGGTGGTGGTGACGATGGCGTCGTTCAACGACAAGGCGCTATTGACGTTTCCTCCGCAGACGTGGTCGTGGCGATGGTTCATCCGGGTATTTACGTACGCAGACTTTCAACACGGATTTCGTGCCAGCCTGATAGTCATGTTCTGGTCGTCACTGATTGCTTTGGTGATTGGAACCGGATTGGCGATTGCAGTGAAACGGATGGCGTTTCCGGGGAAAGATACCCTGCAAGCGATCTTGCTTTCGCCTTTGGTGATCCCTCACTTTACTCTCGGGTTGGGCCTGCTGATTCTGGTGGCGCAGTTCAGGGTGGATCGCGGCTATGCATTGGTGATCTTGTGCCATGTGATGCTGGTGCTGCCTTTTGTATTGCGTAGCGTTTACGTCTCGATGGAGAATCTGGATGAACGCCTGGAGCAGGCGGCGGCGAGTTTGGGGGCGTCGCCGCTCAAGGTGCTGTTGACGGTGACGATCCCCTTGCTGGCGCCCGGATTGTTTGGCGGCTGGCTGTTTGCCGCCATCATGTCTTTCAGTGAGTTCACGGCATCGCTGTTTGTGACGACGCAAAACACACAGACGCTCCCTGTGGCGATGTACAACTATGTGCGCGAGTTCGCAGACCCGACATTGGCCGCGTTATCGGTGGTCTACATTGCGGTGACTGCCAGTTTGCTGGCGTTTGCCAATTATTTTCTGGGCCTCGGCCGGGTGTTGAATATCGAGGACAATCAGTAGGGCAACATTCGAGAAAAAAGGAGGCGGAAGTTTCGCCTCCTTTTGGCCGCAGTTCATTCCGCAGTTCAGTAACCGCGTAATGGGTCGATCTGATTGTTGGGTTGTTCGCCTCTGGAGACCCTGAGGATATTTTCTGCGATCTGCGCGGCAGCAGATGAGGGAATGGCGACGGACGCGAGGTGCGGTGTGATCAGCACATTGTCCATGCGCCATAATGGGTGGTCCGCAGGCAGTGGTTCACGTGTAAAAACATCTAGCGTAGCCGCGCCAAGATGACCATTGTTCAGCAGGTCGGTCATTGCATCCTGATCGATCAGGGCGCCCCGAGCGACGTTGATCAGGGCGGCGCCTCTGGGAAGCCTCGTGAGTTTTTCGCGGCTGAGCAGGCCCTGCGTCTGCGGCGTCAGCGGCAACATGACGACCAGGATATCGGCCTGGGATAGAACCGTGTCGAGTGTTTCCAGGCCAGCAAAACACTGGATGCCGGCAAGCTGCCGAGGCTGTCTGGACCAGCCTAGCACCGTCAGCCCCTGGCGTTGCAGCTCATTGGCGGCATAGGCGCCCAACTCGCCCAGGCCCAGGACGGCGACGCGGATGTCTTCGGCAGACCGAGGGTGGCGATAGGCCCATTCGCCACGCCGCTGTGCTTGCTCAAAGTGAGGGATATCCCTGGCATAGCGTAGCGTGGCAAAGAGTACATAGCCCGCCATCATGCGAGCCATGTGAGGATCGGTGAGCCGCGTAATGGGTACACCAGCGGGTAAATCCCCGCGGCCGACGAGCGAGTCTACGCCTGCGCCCAGATTGATGATCAGACGCAGGCTGCTCATCTCGTCGAAAAAGCCCTCCGGCGGCTTCCACGCTAACGAGAAATGTACACGGGTCGGGTCGGTGATTTCACTGGCCTGCAGAATGCGCAGCGTGGGAAGTTGTGCCTGAAGGGCATTTTTCCAAACGATGAAGTCATCGAATTCACTGTAGAAAACAAGATCCCCCGACGGCATGGTCGCGGGGGCGAGGGGGGAGCGCTGGGGCATGATAATTGTCCTTCAGGCTGGGCGCTGGATGAGGCGCGCCATGGCTTCGAGAGCGAGTTCGTAGCCTTCGCCGCCGAGGCCGGCGATGACGCCATCGGCAGCCTTGGAAATATACGAGTGATGGCGAAAACTCTCGCGCCGCCAGATGTTGCTCATGTGGACTTCAATGATGCGGCCGGGAAAGGATAGCAGCGCGTCGAGAATGGGTATCGAGGAATAGGTCAGACCCGCCGCATTGATGATGATGCCTTGCGCCGTGCCGCGCGCTTGCTGGATCCAGTCGACCAATTGCCCTTCATGGTTGGACTGCACAAAGTGCAGCGCCATCTGCAGTGCCGCGGCTTTACGCTCGCATCGCTGCTGCAGGACGGGAAAACTCTCAGAGCCATAAACTTGATTCGTGTCCAGGCCATACAGATTGGCGTTGGGGCCGTTGAGAAACCAGACTGTGGTCTCGGTGGTGTCGGGTGAGGAGGGGGAAATCTGTGCAGGCGTATTCATGGGCTATTCCTCGGGGCCTCGGCATTGGGGGGGCGATGCGGTCATTGTCGTCAAGAGCAGGCGGTAGCTCGAGGCTAGCTGTCACGGGGGATGGTGGCGAGCATGGCAGGCAGGCTCTGAAAGGCCTCGTTCCAACGGCTGGCCTGTGGGCGGTCGGCACGCCAGTCGATCTCGGGAAAGCGAAAATCCAGATAGCCCAGAGCACATCCCAATGTGACTTCGCCGATGGTCGGGACGTCTATCGAGAGTGTGGATGCCTGTGCTTCGATATCGTTCAGGCAAGCGGTAACCTTGACCAGTTGGGCCTCGCGCCAGGCCGTCCATTGCTTTTCAACGGGGCGGGCGGTCAACTCGTAACGGGCCAGCAGGGCTGCATCCAACAAGCCATTGCCCAGTTCCTGGCGCATGAGCGCTGGCCATCGTTGGGAACTCTCATGGGGAAAGAGACGGGTATCGCCGGCCAGGTTAGCCAAGTATTCGCAGATGAGGCGGCTGTCATATAGTGACTGTCCATGGTCCAAGATCAATGTGGGAACCTTGGCCAAGGGGTTGTGCGTGGCAATGCGCGCATCGCGTTTGATGGGGTTGGCCGCGCTGTCGAGAAATTGGATTTGATCAGTCAGGCCCGTGAGGTGTGCGCAGACCATGACCTTGCGTACAAAGGGGGACGTGGGGGCATATAGGAGTTGCATCATAGGAGGAGCGCTCCAATCTGGCGGTGGTCTTGTCGAGGTGATGGTTGCAGGACAGAGACGAGACTATGGGACTAACACGACTTTGCCGAACACGTCGCCGTTTTCGAGCAGCTCATGCGAGCGGGCAGCCTCGGACAGCGGCAGGCTGGCGTGCACGCGTGGGAGGATTCGATGGTCAGCGATCAAGGGCAGGACCCGTTGGGCAATGATTCTGGCCATACGGGCTTTCTCGTCTGCGCTCTGAGGGCGCATGGTTGACGAATGCAGGCTTAATTGCTTTTGCATCAATGTGAGCAATTCGATTTGCACCGAGGAGCCTTGTAGAAACGACAGGCTGACATGGTGTCCGCCAAAAGCCAAGGTTTGTAGATTGCGCCGCACATAATCGCCGCCAACGACATCGAGCACCACATCGACGCCGCGCCTTTGGGTATGATCCAGGCAGGCTGCGACAAAGTCCGTGTCGCGGTAGCAGATGGTGTGGTCTGCACCGATCTTGTGCAGGGCAGGGGCGCGGTCGCTACGGCCCACGGTCGCAATGATCTTGGCGCCAGCTGCGCGGGCCATGCTGATGGCCAGGGTGCCGATGCCGCCGGCAGCGCCATGGATCAGTACGGTTTGGCCCATGGTCAATTGGCCGAGTTCGAACAGGTTGTGCCAGACGGTGAACAGGCCCTCTGGTAGTGCGCCGGCAGAAATATCGTCCAGGTTGTCGGGAACGGGCAGCGAATGGTCTACGCGCGCGACGCACCACGGCGCATACCCACCACCTGGCAGCAAGCTCATCAGCCGTTTACCGAGCAGATGTTGCGGGACGCCAGGCCCGCAGGCGATGACTTCGCCGCAGGCTTCCAGACCCAAGACGTCGGTGATACCCGGGGCGGGCTTGGAAAATCCCTGGCGCTGCATGATGTCGGGTCGATTGACTCCTGCTGCGAGTACGCGCAGCAGGACTTCGCCAGCAGCCGGCGTTGGCACGGGCCGTTCTGCCAGGGTGAGAACGCTGGCGTCTCCCGGCTCGCGGGCAACAACGGCGTGCATGGTGGTGGGAGGATTTTTCATGGCTTATCGCCCTGCTTGAAAGACACTGATGCCGTCGCTCGGCAGAGCGAGCCCGGCAACTGCGCCGATGGGCCATTGATGCATCGCGTCCAGGCCGGCGCTACGCACCATGACACGTTGACGACCCGCGACCGGCAGATCCACATCGAAGTAGGAGTCGATGTGATCCCCTTGGAAAACGTGGTTGACCACGGTGCCGCTGAGGACGGAGTCCGAGTGCAGGTTTTCCAGGCGGATCTGTTCTGGCCTGACATAAATATCCAGGCGTCCCCCTTCGTGCGACCCGCCGACCAGACGTTCCCGGCATACGCGCAGCAGCTTCGCACCCAGGCGCAGTTGCAGACCGCCAGCGTCTGAGCCATGGTAGTAAGCCGGCAGGATATTGACGTCACCCAGGAACGAGGCGACGAACGGATCCTGGGGATGGCGATAGAGCGTATCAGGCGCGGCGATTTGCCGGATGACGCCGCCGGACATGACGGCGATACGATCCGACATGCTCAGTGCCTCGCCCTGATCGTGCGTCACAAAGACGGTCGTGACGCCTAGTTTGCGTTGGATTTCTCGGATCTCGACTTGCATGGCGCCGCGCAGGCTTTTGTCCAAGGCGGAGAAAGGCTCGTCGAGCAGCAGTACCCTGGGATGAATGACCAGCGCGCGCGCGAGCGCGACACGCTGTTGTTGGCCTCCTGACAGCTCGCGCGGCTTGCGTTGACCCAGGCCATCCAGTTTGACCAGGGCCATGACCTCTTGTACGCGCTGGGTGATTTCCCCGGACGGAACGCGGCGCATGCGCAGGCCATAGCCGATGTTGCGCTCTACGGTCATATGCGGAAAGAGTGCATAGTTCTGAAAGACGATGCCGATTTCGCGGTTGTGCGGCGGTTGGTCGGTGATGACTTTGCCATCAATGAGAATCTCGCCATTATCGACGGGGACAAAGCCGGCAATGATGTTAAGCAAGGTGGTTTTGCCGCAGCCAGAGGGGCCCAGCAACGTCAAAAATTCGCCATGCCGGATCTTGAGCGAGATGTCATGCAGAACGGTCTGTTCGCGATATTTTTTCACCACGCCCTCTAGGCTGACAGCAATGGGCGACTCCTGGGATAAGGGACTGTTCTGCATGTGCAATCTGGCTCTCAAGGAAACGTTGCTTCGCCCCAGGCGGTCTCCTTCCGCTCGCGGATGAGATCTGCCGCCGGGACGATCAATGATCAGTGGCTGTGTTGCAGAATACGGGAAAAGCCCGGCGGGAATGCTTTGGGGATACTGATGCGGTTCATCGGAAAAACGAAACGTCTCCCAGGCCCGGTGATATCTGTCTGACGCCATTCGGCTATGACACGGCTGTGCAGCGAATGGTGCATGCGCATTGGCGCGAGGGGTATTTGCTTTTTCCTAAGCCCAGCGTCCGAAAAACGAAGTTATCAAAAAGCGGAAGTTTGATCACACTGCATTCCACCCGTGATCGAGTCTTTTTGTGCGACTTGAGTCATTGCCCGCGTTTTTCGTGTTGGGTTCGAGAGAGAGCTCTCGGTTCTATTTAGGAAATAAACAAATGTCAGTTGAAAAAATCAATACGCTGGTGATTGGAGCCGGTCAGGCTGGCGTCGCGATGAGCGAGCATCTCGGTTTATTGGGTATCCCTCACATTGTGCTGGAGCGCAAGCGTATTGCTGAGCGCTGGCGTTCAGAACGCTGGGATTCGTTGGTGGCCAACGGACCGGCCTGGCACGATCGTTTCCCGAGTTTGCAGTTCGACGATGTTGGCCCCGAGGTGTTTCCGCCCAAAGAGCGTATGGCACAGTATTTTGAAGACTACGCAAAAATGATCAAGGCGCCGATTCGCACCGGCGTAGAGGTGAAACACGTCAAGCGTAATGATGGTCGTCCGGGGTTTACGGTGACTACGACGGATGGCGTGATCGATGCGATGCATGTGGTCGTTGCGACGGGGCCGTTTCAGGTGCCGAGCTACCCCAGAATTATTCCTGACGGTACGGGTATTCAGCAACTTCATTCCTCGGCGTACAAGAACCCGGGGCAGTTAGAGGACGGCGCGGTCTTGGTGGTTGGCGCAGGCGCCTCTGGCTCTCAGATCGCGGAAGAGCTGCGCCAGGCAGGAAAAACGGTTTATCTGTCGGTCGGCGAGCATTATCGTCCTCCGCGGTCCTATCGTCAGCGTGACTATGTATGGTGGCTGGCCGCGCTAGGGATGTGGGATGAGGTGAAAACCAAGCCGAAACGAACCCATGTGGCTTTTGCGGTCAGTGGCTATGAGGGAGGGAAAACCGTTGATTTCCGTCGGCTGGCACAGATGGGTATCACTCTGGTCGGCATTACCAAAGGCTATGAGAATGGCATCGTGAGCTTTGAAGAAGGCCTGGGACGCAACATTGCACAAGGCGATGAGGATTATTTTGAAGTGTTGCGAGAGGCCGATGCGTTTATCGAACGCAATGGCCTGGATCTGCCTCCGGAGCCGGAGGCCTGGAAACTGTTGGAAGATCCAGAGTGCCTGAAGAACCCGTTGCTTGAATTGAACCTGGCTGAGGCGGGCATCAAGACCGTGCTTTGGGCGACGGGGTTCAAGTTTGATTTCAGTTGGCTGGAGGTCGATGCGTTTAATGACAAGGGCGAGCCTTTGCATAAGCGTGGCATCTCGGCAGAGACGGGTATTTACTTTTTGGGTTTGCCGAATCTCACCAACCGGTCTTCATCATTTATCTGGGGGGTTTGGCATGATGCCAAGTTTATTGCTGACCACATTTCGGTGCGTATGGAATATCTGGCGTATACAAAAGAGTAGGTTGGCTTGATCTGTAGGTTAAATAATCAGGGCTCCAAGTCGTGTGATTGGAGCCCTGATGGCGTGCGGCTTTGTCAACGCTAACCGTACATTCGCACGGCTTACGAGGATGCGAAGCCGCAGGAATTGCCCGTGTAAACCAAGGTTAAATCAGGCAAGTCTCAATCAGCCGTGATATTTGCGTCTTTAATGACCTTGGCCCATTTCGTGAATTCCCCATTCAGAAATTGACCAAATTGCTCGGATGTGCCGCCAACCGGCTCGACGCTTTGTGCTGCAAAGATTTTGCGTACGTCTTCTTCTTTCAGGATGGCATTCAATGTTGTGTTGAGTTTCTCGACAATCTCAACGGGTGTGCCAGAGCGCACGACCAGACCGTACCAAGCTGTCATGGCATAGCCCGGGACGCCTGCCTGTGCAACGGTGGGAACACCAGGCGCATAGGGCGAGGGTTCGGCGCTGGTGACCGCCAATGCACGCATCTTGCCCGACGTGACGTAGGGCATGAGGTTGGGCGTGTTATCGAACATGATGTCGACTTGGCCGCCCAACAGGTCGGTGGCCATCGGCGCACCGCCTTTATAGGGGATATGCACGAGATCTACTTTCGCCATGGATTTCAGCATTTCCATGGACAGGTGAGGTGACGAGCCGACGCCGGACGAGGCGTAGCTGAGCTTGCCTGGATGTTTGCGCACATAGTCCAGCACCTCTGCCAACGATTTGTACGGCGATGCGCTGTTGACGACGAGCAGGTTCGGCGTCTGGCCCAGGAAAATCAACGGCGTGAAATCACGGGCGGTATCGTAAGGCAGATTGCTACGCAGCGCGGGGTTGGTGCCATAGGCAAAGGAGACGACCAGAATGGTGTAGCCGTCCGCAGGCGATCGTGCTGCATTCGTGGTGCCTAGTTGAGAACCTGCGCCAGGTTGGTTTTCAACAAGCACGGGCTGCCCCATGGCGTCCGACATTTTCTTGGCGAGCAAACGGCCCACGGTATCGTTGAACCCGCCCGGCGGTTGCGGAACGATCATGCGGATGGGCTTGTCGGGGTAGGCTGCATGGGCGGCAGGGGCGGCACATATGCCAAGCAATGCAGCGGCCAGTCCCGTGGTTTGTGCGAGTTTGCGCGCGAATCCGGTTGCGCGTCCGACGAATGAATAAGGCATGTTGTCTCCTGAAAAATAGAGCCGGTCCGTGCGCATCTAGCGTGGCACTTGAGAAGTGGACGAGCCGGCGTTGTGTTTAATAAGCCGGGGCGGCAGCCTGCTTGGCTCGAGCCTGGTCCAATTGGGCGAATAATTGTTGTTGCGCGATAGCGAGCAGACGGCCGTCATTGGAGACGGTCAGCATCTCGAATTTTTTGTCCGCCATGTACACGGCGTATTCGATAGGCGAGCAGTGCATGACAGCGAATTTGCCGGCCTGTTGTGCGCGCGTGCGGATATCTTCGATGACGGCCAATACCTCGGGCGTGCTTTGGTCATCGACGGGATCAAAGCCCAGCGACAGGCTCAGATCGGCAGGGCCGATATAGACGCCGTTCAAACCCGGTACGGCCAGAATGCCGTCCAGGTTTTCCAGTGCCTGTCTGGTTTCGATCATGGCGATGGTCAGCACGTTGTCGTTCGCGCCTTTCCAGTAGTCCGCTCCCGCATACAAGGGCGCGCGCGTGGGTCCGAAACTGCGGGCGCCCACCGGGGCGTACCGGCAATAGCTGACGAATTCCTGGCATTGCTCGGGCGTGTTTACCATGGGGCAGATGATGCCGTAGGCGCCCGCGTCGAGGATCTTCATGATGATGCCGGGCTCCAGCCACGGTACGCGCACGATAGGGGTGACGTTGGTAGTGGAGATGGCGCGCAACATCTGCACCGTGGTTTCGTAATCCGACAATCCATGCTGCATATCGATGGTCAGGCTGTCCCAAGGCTGATGAGCCATGGCTTCGGCGACAGCGACGCTGCCTAGTGTCAGCCAGCCATTGAGGGCTGGTACGCCCGTTTTCAATCGGGCGATCAGTGGATTGGTGCGCATGTGATTGTCTCGTGGGAAGGAAAGTTTTATGATAACAATTAAACCATTAAAGAATTAAACCATAAGACGAAAAGGATACGAGTATGGGTTTACCCCAACCCCCCAAAGATTCACGCCGCGTGGGTTTTATTGGTGTGGGCCTGATGGGCCACGGTCTGGCAAAGCACGCGCTGGCACACGGGTATCTGGTGTCGTTGTTGCTGCGCAGTCCGGCGGCGCGCGAGCGCAATACTGACCTGTTGGAGGCCGGGGCGACCGTGCTGGATACCGCGGGCAGTGTGGCTGCGCAATGTGATGTCGTGATCATTTGCGTCACGGGGTCGCCGCAGGTGGAAGAAGTCATATTCGGCCCGTCTGGCTTGCTGTCGCAGGTGCGTCCCGGCACGGTGGTGGTGGACTGCTCGACCTCATTGCCAGAATCCTCCCGGCGTATCGCTGCGGCTCTAGAGACCGCAGGGGCGCATTTTCTGGATGCCGCGCTGACGGGGACGCCGAAGGAAGCCGAAGAAGGGCAAGTGAACCTGTTGGCAGGCGGGGACCCCGCGGTGTTGGATCAGGTGCGCGATGTGTTGTCGTCGTTTTCGCGCCAGATATACGAGTGTGGCGGTGTAGGTGCAGGCCACAGTGTGAAGCTGTTGCATCAGTTTGTGGTGTTGAGCAACGCGGCAGTGTTGGCGGAGGCGTTTTCTTGCGCGCAAAAGACGGGCGTGAATCTGCAGACGCTATGTGGTGTGATTGGCTCTGGCGGCGCGAATAGTACGGCGTTTCAGCGCTTGAGCGCATTCGTGGCCGAAGGCAATGATCAGCTATTCCGCTTTTCCTTGGCAAACGCGTTAAAGGACATGCAGTACTACACGCGTATGGCGAGCGATGCGCAGGTGGTGTCCGCTGTGGCGGGCGTGGTGCATAACAGCTATGCCGTGGCCAACAATGTGGGGCTGGGCGAGCGGTATGTGCCGCATCTGATTCAAAGTCTGAATAAAATGAACGGCAATAAATCTGCTTAAAACCCTGAAACCTAGGTAATCCATGACCCTACGCGAGCCCGGCATCGGCACTGAACTGAGCAAAGGCAGCACGCTGACCGACAAGCTCAGCAAGGCGCTGCTGGACGTGATCAACGCGGGCGAATTTCAGCCCGGCGAAAAGCTGCCCACGGGGCAAGAACTGGCGCGCCGATTCGGTGTCAGCTTGACGGTGGTGCGCGAATCGATTTCCACGCTCAAGGCCGACGGCATCGTGGAAACGCGCCAAGGCGCCGGCGCGTTCGTCAGCAAGTCAGCACACATGCGGCCGTTTCGGATTACGCCTTCGGGCGCTTCGGAGGATCAGCCGGCCATTGGTCCAGAGCAGATTTTCGAATTGCGCACTGGCGTGGAGATGCAGGCGGCCGCCTTGGCTGCCGAACGGGGCAGCGATGCACAACTCGCGGCGATTCGCGATGCTTATGCGGCGATGCAGGCCGATATCGAAGCCGGCGGTGATGGGGTGAGTGCGGACATCGTGTTTCACCGCGCGATCGCGGAGGCCGCAGGCAACGCCTTGTTTGGATCGTTCCTCGATTTCCTGGGCGGCTATATCCGGGAAAGCATCAAAGGATCCCGGCAGGATCAGGCATGGGTAGAGCATCAGGATGCGGTCATGCAGGAACATCACGCCATTATGGAAGCGATTTGCCGGCGTGATGGGCAGGCGGCTCGCGATGCCGCCCACGCGCATATGGCCAACTGTCTGCAGCGCTGCCTGCCGTAGCGGGCGGCGCTGGGACGGCCGGTGTCCCCCTTACATCCGCAGGCCTAGCGACAGCATGAAATTACGCGGATCGCCGTAGTAATTGCTGATGCCTGTCGCATCGACCTTGCGGTAGTACACCTTGTCGAACACGTTGTTGACGTTTAACTGCAGGCGCACGTTTTCGTTGAAATCGTAGCTGGCCATCAGGTTGTAGACGGCATAGCCACCCTGGCGGGCTTCGATGCCTCGGCTGGTGGCGTAGGTGCTGCTTTGTGCCTGCACGCCGCCGCCGATGGTCAGGCCGTGCAAGGTACCGGGGAAGCGATAGGTGGTGAACAGACGCAGCAGGTGGCGGGGATCGAGGGTACGAATGGGTTGCCCGATGTTGGTGTCGGACGCATCACGCACATATTTGGTCTGGGTGTTGGTGTAGCCGGCCATGATGTGCCAGTTCGGCGTGATCTCGCCGGTCAGTTCCAGTTCCCAGCCTTGGCTGCGCGTTTTGCCACCTGCGACTTTGCAGTAGCCGTTGGGGTAGTTTGGCAGGCAGGGATTGGCGCTGTTGGCATCGTCCATCGCGCGGCCCGTGTTGTTGATGCGGAATACCGACGCGCTGAAATTCAGGCGGCCATCGAGGAATTCGCCCTTCAAACCGGCCTCGTAGTCTTCGCCGGTGATGGGGTCCAGCAGATTGCCGGTCGCATCGTAGGCGTCTTGCGGCACAAAGATCTCGCTATAGCTGCTGTAGAGACTGAAGTTGTCGTTCAGGTCGTAGATCAGGCCGACATAGGGGGTGATCTCTCGATCGATACTGTAGTTGCTGTCGGAATCGCCAGGGACTTTGTAATCCCACCATGTGGCGCGCGCGCCCAGCAGAACGGTCAAGGGATCCGTGACTGAAATGCGGCCTACGGCATAGGCGGCTTGTTGTTTGACGATGTTATTCGTGGCTTCGTAATAGGAGCCAGCGGTTTCATCGGTTGGTTCGGGGTAGCTGGTATAGGGATCCCAGTCGCGGATGTCGATGTTGCTCAGGGGGCCGAGATTGAAGTAACCGCTCGACCCGGTGGTACGGGTGTAGTTGCTTTCCAGGCCGACGGTCAGGTGATGTTTGCGGCCGAACATTGCCAACGGACCATCGGCCACGAGCGCGAGCGCGTTTTGATCGCTTGCGGAGTCGGGATAGACCGATGTCGTCACGTTATACAAATACGGGTTTGTCGTGCTGGCGCGCGTGATGTAACTCTGCTTGAAACCGCCATCGAAATAACGGAATCGCGTGTTGGCGGCACTGGCTTTGACTTTCCAGTCGTTATCAAAGCGGTGTTCCAGTTCCAGCGAGGCTTGCTGGTTGTAGCGGTTCCAATGATTCCACGCGGCGCCCAGATAGGTGTCTCGCGAGAAATGCAGTGAGCTGCCATCAAAATCCCGAGGCAGTCCCCCCCATGCGCCCGTGGCTTTGAGTTCGGTGTGTTGGAAACTCGCGGTGAGGGTGGTGTTGTCCGTCAAATCGGCTTCGAGCACGCCATAGAACACACGGCGTTTTTCTTCGCGCGCATCCTGGAAAAAATCTTTGTTGTCTAAGACAGCGACGACGCGGCCACGCAGGCTGCCGGATTCATTCAGCGGGCTGGAAATGTCGGCCTCGACGCGGTTGCGATCCCACGAGCCTGTCATGAGTTTGACGCCGGCCTGGAATTCAGGCGTGGGGCGTTTACGGACGAGGTTGACGGTGGCCGATGGGTTACCCGATCCACGTAGAATGCCGGCTGCACCGCGCAGCACCTCGACGCGATCGAGAACGGCCGTATCGGGTTGAATAAAGGTCGAGCCCGATTGGTAGACGTTCAAACCATCGATCTGCAGAGAGTCGATCTGAAAACCGCGCGAGTAGTAGGTGACGCGTTCGCTGTCGGTGTAGTCCACTGTGACGCCCGGCGTATTCTGCATCACGTCGTGCAGGTCCGGCATGTCGCGATCGTCGATGAACTGGCGCGAGATGATGGTGACAGGCTGCGGTGTTTGGCGGATCGATGTCTCGCCTTTGAATACCGAGGTCGTATGGCCGCCATAATTGCCCGAGTTTTCGGTTGACGCCATGGATGAGGCTGTCACGGTCACAGGAGCCAGCGTGACGTCGCCGCTGCTGCGAGGCACGGGTTTTCTTTCAAGCACATAGGCGCCGTTGGCGCTGCGCCGTGCTTGCCAGCTCGATGCAGCGAGCACTCGCCGCAGGCCTTCGTCTACCGTGTAGCGTCCTTGTACGCCCGGCGAGGTCTCGTTTTGCAGCGCATTGGCGTCGAATGTCAGCGCGATGCCGGCCTCGGAGGCAAACTGATTGATCGCGGGCAGCAGCGGGCCCGCTGCAACCTGATAGGTCCGTACGGCGACCGACTCCGCTGCGGGGGCTGCGTGGGTCGCGAGCGGCGCCAGATTGAACGACATGGTCGTGCTCAGCATGAGCAAGAGCCTGGCTTGTGGGAAAACGCGCGTGGATGAGGACGAGAGGGTTGGCTTCGTGGGCAGGTGTCGGAGCGGCATATTGAAACGGACGGTGATCGTCAATGTTCACGGATACCAAGGAGGCCGAATGACGCCGCGATTTCTTGCAAGCCAATTTGTTTCTGGTTGAAACCAGCGGCGCTGGCCCGATGACTTCACGAGGTTCGAAATGTGATTTGTGCGGCGAGCCCCCTCAGGCCCGCGGTTCGATCCAGGTGAGATAACGTGTCAGCCGCCGTACCTGCACGGGATAGCTGTTTTCCAGAGCGGCTAGCGCCAATTCCGGTTTAAACAGGGGAAATACGCCAGAGACTTCCACGTTTGCCAGACTGTCATCCAAGAACAGATAACCGCGCTGGTAAGCCTGGAATCGCTCGACAAATCGCGGCAGGCGCATGTTGGTAGCCACCAGCGAGCCATTGCGCCAAGGCGCAAAATTGCTGGCGGCCAGCGCATCATGCTTCTCGACAGGCCCGGCCTCCAGGTCGCGGTCCTCGAATGTCGCGCGATGACCCGCCCGGATGATCATCGGGGCGTCCGGCGCACCTCTCGGGCTAACGCGCACAGCATGTTCGTTGACCCAGACCTTGCTGTGCGTATCGGTGACGCGGACCATGAATTCGGTGCCTAACGCTTCGACTGTGCCATGGCGGGTCTGCACAATAAAGGGCCGTGATCGGGCGGCGTTGTCGGCATGGGTATTGGTGTAGAGACGGCCGGCGCGCAAGACAATACGACGGACATCGGCAGTGAAATCTACATCTGCCGCACTGTTGGTATCCAGGATGGCCACAGTGCCATCAGTGAGGGGCAGGGGAGCAACCTCGCCGATAGCAGTACGAAAATCAGCCGTCCATCTGGCGCGGTGAGCATCGTCACTCATCCAGAATCCCAGCGGCAACAGCGCACCGCCGGCTGCGGCCCAACTCAGCAGCCGGCGCCGTCCGTGATCGACATTCTGCAGGGTCGGCAACGCGACATGGCCGGGTACCGCGGCGAACTGTTGCTGCACTGCTTGTACTTTTGACCAGGCGTTGCGATTCTCGGGATGACGCGCCATCCAGGCCGACCAGGCCGCACGTGCGGCCTCATCCGCCTGCGACGCTTGCAGGCGGGCAAACCAGCGAGCCGCTTCTTTTATGGCAGTACGTTGTTCGGCAGTGGAGGAAAGTGAGACGGTCATGATCGTGCTCAATCCAAATCCATCACCAGGCAGCAACGTTCCATGGCCCGGGCCATATAGTGACTGACGGTCCGTTCCGAGATGCCCAGGCGCTGCGCGATGGCGGGATACGTGGCGCCCTCGATGACTGATAACAAAAAAGCTTGTTTTACTTTGGCTCCCAGGCCGTTGAGCATGCGGTCGAGCTGGACGAGTTGTTCCTGGATCAATGCTTGTGCTTCAAGCGACGGCTGGTGTTCGACCGGTAATGTCTGCAGAACCTGCAGATAGGCTTGTTCCAACGCACGCCGCCGCCACAGGTCCACGACCAAGCCACGCGCAATCGTGGTCAGGTAGCTGCGTGGCTCTTGTATGCGGTCAGCCAGGCGCGATTGCAATACGCGCACGAACGTGTCGTGCGCGACATCGGCCGCATCATGTTGATCGCCCAATTTGCGGCGCAGCCAACTGTTCAACCACGTATGGTGGCTTTGATAAAGCGTGCCGACGCATTCAGTGGCTGATGGGGGCAACGATCGTGCAGGGACGGCAGGCAAGGGCATCGGGCATGCGCGGTTAAGTTTTGTAATGAGAACGTGTCTTATTAGTGATTATATAGAGGTTCATGGCGCAGGTGGTCGCTCTGTGCCGAGCCATGCAGCACGCCGACTGCGCCGTGCTCTGGACGGCGGCAGCGACGTGAGAGGAAATTGCCGAGTGTGCACTGCATTGGTGCGTCGGCAGACCCAAAAAGTTGAAGGGCGTGTTGCGGCCGGGCGCCGCGTCAGAACTGATAGCTGACGCTCAATCCTGCGCTCCAGTTGCGACCTGGGGCGGGTTCAAAGTAGCGGTCATTACCATCATTGACGATGACTGAACCTACGTAATCGCGGTCGAACAGGTTGTCTACGCGAGCATAGGCGTTCCATTCCCAAGGGCCTTGGCGCCAGAGATAGCCAGTAGAGACCGAGGCTACGAAATAGCCGGGGGCCGTGTCGCTATTGGCGTCATTCACATAGATCTTGCTGAGGTAGCGGCCTTCGATGCCGGCGCGCCAGCCTTCTGCGGGGGCCCAGGCAAGGGCTCCGTACAGCATTTGGCTGGCGATGCCGGGGATCTTGTTGCCAGCGCGAATATCCGAGTCATCGACGCTATCGCGGTAACGCGCGTTGATCCAGGTGTAGGCTAGATCAGCGCGCCAGTTTGAGTCGATGGTGCCGCTCCAACCCAGTTCTGCGCCATCGCGGCGCGTCCGCCCGGCGTTGCGATACGAGGTCCGTCCATTCAGGCTGCCTGCTGAAACGATCTCGTCGCGGGTGTCGATGTGAAAAGCTGCCAGGGATAGGATGCCGTTGCCGAGTTCGGTCTTTATTCCTGCTTCGTAGTTATTGCTCAACGCGGGCTGCAAGCCCAGGTTCAGGCCCGATTCGCCATCAGGGCGATAGGATAGTTCGTTGGTTGTCGGGGTCTCAAAGCCGCGGCCATAGGAAATATAGGCCATGGTTTTCGGCGTGAACTGGTAACGCAGCGCCGCCATGGGCAGCGCCTTGCGATAACGCGTCGAGCCGCTGTCGTCGCCGTTGGCTGCGTTTACGTAATGGTCGTCGGAGTCAAAGTCGATCGTGCTGTAACGAAGTCCGGCATCCAGGGTCCAGTCCGGTGCGAATTGCCACGAGGCCTGCAGATAAGGATCCAGGCTGTCGACGTCGTTGGTTTCGTTGCGACGCAGTGCGCCTTTGACGCCGAGCTCAGTCGGGGCGCTGGCGCTGCCTAGAAAATTTTCATAGCCTTTGCGCCGTTCGCTCAAGGTGTCGTACGACACGCCGCCAATCAGGGTAAAGGGCCGGCCCGCCAGGCTCAGATGCGAGGTCCAGCGCAGATCGGCCCCGGCATATTCGCGCCGCAGATCAATGACACCGCCGGATTGTTGGGGATTGGCTTGGATGATGGCCGGAATGGATTGATATTGCACGGTGTGGCGCTGGCCGTAATACACCATCGCGCGCAATTCGTTGTCCGCGTCCATTTGCCGTTCGTACACCAGGCCGCCCTGGGTTTGCTGGACGGTTTTGCGGGTGTTGTATTGGTCGGCTTGCGGTGCAGCCTGCCGCGGATCGGATTCGTATTGCTCGCGAGTCAAGCCCAAGGGATCCTGAGCCGTCAGGTCGACACTGTTGGCCACGACCGTCAGACGGCTGTCGTCATCGAGTTGGATACCCAGCTTGGCATTGCCCAGGTTCTTGCGTGCGCTGCTGTGATCGCGATAGCCGTCGGTGGTAAAGCGGTTGGCGCTGACCACGTAGTCGAACTGGCCCGTTGCGCCGCTAGCCTTGGCGCCATAGTGATATGTGCCGTAGCTGCCAGCGCCGAAGTTGGCTTGTAGGGCGGGAGGGGCTTTACCCGTTTCGGTCTCGACCAGCAGCACACCACCGGACGCATTGCCATAGAGCGCGGAAAATGGGCCTCGCAGGACTTCGACGTGATCCGCCGATGCGATATCAATGTTGGACGTCTGGCCCTGGCCATCCGGCATGGTGGCCGGGATTCCGTCGACAAAGATCTTTATCCCTCGTACGCCAAAGGTCGAGCGGGCGCCAAAGCCACGTATCGAGAGCTGCAGGTCCTGGGCGTAATTCTGCCGATTCTGAATCTGCAATCCAGGGACGCTGCCCATGCTGTCGGATAGATTGATCTGTAGATTGTCTGCGCGCAATTGAACGCCGTCGACAATGTTGACCGAGGCAGGCGTGTCCAGCACATTGGTGTCATAGCGGGTACTGGTCGTGATGACCGGCTCGAGCGTAGGCGTTTGTGCCAACGCGGCCGAAGCGCTGAACCACAATGTACTGTGGCAGGCTAATCCAAACCATGAGAATCGGTGCGCTGATGGTGAATGAGGCATGTGTGGATGCGTGATGACGCCAGGCACTGCAGCCCAGATATGACACGGCCGTATGTCCAAAAAGGCGAGCATGCGCAAGAGACGTGCCCGGTATTTTTCAGGATGAACGGGATGCGTGAAGGATAGAGTCGAACAGCAACTCTACAGCGAGTCAGGCGATACATAAGACTTGCCAAGCTTCAAATTGTGCCTTTGCATCAAACTCCTTTAGGGGAAAACCATACAACGGGTCTAGTTATTGTGTGTGCGTTGGATGGCTCCGGCGCCATCCAACGTTGCTACTTACTTCGCTTTGACGCTGTTGGGTTACGGCGTTGCGGTCGGGGGCGGGCAGTTGAGATGTCGGCGGCTGGCAGGCTTTCTTCCAGTACGCCGCGTGATACTACCCAGCCTGCTTTGTGATGCCTGCGGAGCATTTCGCGCAAGACCGGTCCCGCACGATCACGCAGCGCGTTGAGCATCTCGCCATGTTCGCGCACGGCTTGGTGCCAACGCGCAGGTTGTTGATTACCTGCGTAACGATAGCGGCGTATACGCGCGCATTCTGCGGTATAGATGCGTGAGAGCACGGGGTTGCGGGCGGCATCGACCATGCGTTGATGGATGGCTTGGTTGATCTGGAAGTAGGACATCAGGTCGCCCGCATCGTGGGCCGCCACCATTTGCATATGCAACGCCTCTATTTCTGCGACCTCGCTGTCGGTGATCAATTCACAGGCGGGTTCGGCGGCCAGGGCTTCGAGCCCGCTCAATACCTCTATCGCGGCTTCGACTTCGAGCAGGGACAGGGCGGTGACCACCGCGCCGCGATTGGGCTCCAGGGTCAGCAGACCCTCGGCCGCGAGGATCTTGAATGCCTCGCGCAACGGGGTGCGGGAAATCCCCTCGAATTGCTCCGACATGACGCGTTCGGACAGGCGTTGTCCGGGGGATAGGGTGCCTGACACGATCAGCTTGCGCAGCTGTGCGGCGACCTGGTCGGTGCGCATTCCATCCCGGCTGGAGGGTTTGGCCGGGGCCAGGGGTTCAGTATCTGGTTTCATCTCGTAATCAGTACTTTTGTGCAAAGTGCATGCAATCAATCAATTTTTAGCCTAATATTCGGCCTGTCATTCAACTGAAATGCCAAGATTACATGCAAAAGTGCATGTAATTCGCGTTTCCTTAGAAGCGCATTGTCGCTTAAGCGTGCTTATTTCACTCCATGGACTATCTGCATCGTTATCACGGCGTCACTCAGCCTATCGAAGTTTGCGTTATCGGAAGCGGTGGCTTCGGACGGAGTTTCCTCGCGCAATCACGGCGTGTGCCGACGATCAGCGCCCGTGTCGCCGTCGACCTGACGTCGGCCATCGCGGCAGACGCCTGGCTTTCGATCGGTGTCGACGCTGCTCAGATCGCGCAGTGTGACACGGCGGAGCAAGCCGTGAAAGCCTGGGAGCAGGGCCTGTTCATTGCCGCGAGCGATGCCGCTGCCGTTGTCGGTTTGCCGTTGCAGGTCATGGTGGAGGCTACCGGTCACCCCGAAGCGGGTGCCCGTCATGCGCGTCTGGCGATCGAGGCGGGTCTGCATGTGGCGTTGGCCTCGAAAGAGGTCGATAGCGTGGTTGGCCCGGGGCTGTCGCGCTTGGCGCGTGCCAAAGGCCGTGTCGTGACGCCGGTCGATGGTGACCAGCCGTCCTTGTTGATCGGCTTGGTGACCTGGGCGCAGGCGATGGGCTTTGAAGTCCTGTCCGCGGGCAAATCCAGCGAATACGACTTCGTTTTCAACGCCGAGGCGAGCCGCATGGACAGCAATGGTGTGTCCGTCGATGTGCCTGGCTTTGGCGATCACTGGGTGATGCCTGGAGGCAAGGCAGTTGAGTGCGTTCAAGCGCGCGCCGCTATTTGCTCGGCATTGCCGCAGCGGGCCGTGCCCGATTTGTGTGAACTGCAGGTCGTGGCAAACAGCACAGGCCTGGGCGTGGATACTGCGGCTTTCCATGCACCTATTGCGCGTCCGAGCGAAGTCCCCGATTTGTTCGCCACAGCGGCCGAGGGCGGATTGTTCCGAGCCAATGGCGTGGTTGATGTATTTCACTGCCTGCGCAAGTCTGACGAGCTGAGTTTTGCCGGCGGCGTGTTCGTCGTGATTCGCTGCGATGACAAGCCAACCTGGGACCTGCTGTTGGGCAAGGGGCATGTCATGAGCCGCGATCAGCAGCGCGCCATGATGTACATTCCCCGTCATTTGCTGGGTCTGGAGGCTTTCAGCAGTGTGTTGGATGCAGCCGTTTACGGGCTGTCGAGCGGCGCTCAGGCGCCTGAACCCCGCTTGGATCTGGTAGCTCGCAGTACGCGAGCGCTGGCTGCCGGCACGGTCTTGACCATGGGCGGCCATCATCACACGATCGACGGCACCACGGCCGAGTTGGTGTCCGCGGCTCCGCTGGCTGCGGGCGTGCCTGCTCCGTTCTATCTCGTTGGCAATCGCAAGCTCGTCCGCGATGTGGCTGCCGGGCAATTGATCTGCTTTGACGATATTGAGATCGATCCGGCGTCGGAGCTGCTGCAGTTGAGGCAACAGCAGGATGCGGCGTTTTTTGCGGCCGCCTAAGCCGCTGCACGCCGCAAGCAGTACGACAAGACTTTGTTTTCATTAATAAATCGCTATACAGGAGACAACATGCGTAGCGCATTTCGTTTTGCTTCTTTGGCTGCCGCCTCGATCGGCGCCTTTGCTGTCACCCTGCCGGCCATAGCGGCCGACTGGAAACCCACGCGTCCCGTAGAGTTCGTCGTGACAGCAGGGCCCGGTGGCGGTACGGATCAGTTTGCTCGCGTGGTGCAGGCGGTGGTGCAAAAGCACAAGCTGATGCCCGTGCCTATCATCGTCACGAATAAAGGCGGCGGTGCCGGCTCGGAAGCTTTAGTCTATTTGCAGTCGTCTGAAGGCGATCCCACTCGCCTGGTGTTCTCGACCAATCTGGCTTATCTGATGCCGATGATCACCAAGGTGGGTTATCAAATTGAAAACATGACGCCGATCGCCATCATGGCGGCCGACGAGTTCCTGCTGTGGTCAAACGCCGACGGCCCCTATCAGGACGTCAAGAGCCTGTTGGACGCCGCGCGCGCCAAGCCGGGTTCGATCAAGGTGGGCGGTGCACAGTCCAAGGACACGGATCACATCTTGACCCGTCAGATCGAAATGACGACTGACGTCAAGGTTACGTACGTGCCGTTCAAGTCCGGCGGTGAAGTCGCCGCGCAATTGTCGGGCGGCCACGTTGATGCCAACCTGAACAATCCGTCGGAGAACGTGTCGCACTGGCGTGCCGGCAAAGTGCAACCGCTGTGTGTGTTCACCAAAGAGCGCATGACCATTGCAGGCAAAGTGCATGGCGACAAGGGCTTTGCCGATGTGCCGACCTGCCATGAGTCGGGTATTGCGATCGAGACGTTCAATATGCCGCGTACGGTCTGGGCAGCAGGCGGCTTGACCCCGGAGCAGGTCAAGTACTACGAGGACGTCATGGACAAAGTTCGTGAACAGCCCGAATTCAAGGCATGGATCGAACGCGGATTGCAGACCGAGATGTTCCTGACGGGGCAGGCGTTGAAGGACTACATCGTCGCCGACGGCAACAAAAACAAAGCCCAGTTCGAAAAAGACGGCTGGTTGGTCAAAGACTGAACCCCGCGGGTGACTCAGCATGAATGGCAAGTCTATATCGATTCAACGCCAAGCCATGGAGGTCACCATGGCTGGTCTTCTGGCCGCGTTTTCCGCAGTGGTCATCTACGGCAGTCTGCAACTGAATTCCGGTTGGAGCAGCACTGGGCCGGAGGCGGGTTATTTCCCCCTGCGGTTGAGCGTGTTGCTATTGATCGTCAGCGTATTGCTGCTGGTCCAGGCCGTGCGCAAACCTGTGCAGGAAGTATTCGTCACTGGCGAGCAGTTGCGACGCGTCATGTCGCTATTTATTCCCACGGTGGTGCTGGCGGTTGCTGCCCCATTTCTGGGTTTCTACGTGGCGTCGGCCGTCTTTCTGGTCTACATGTGCCGGGCACATGGCGGTTTTGGCTGGGGGCGTTCGCTGCTGGTCGGTGTAGGCGCCGTTCTCGTGCTGTACGCCGTATTCGAACTGTGGTTCAACGTGCCGCTGGCGCGCGGGCCACTGGAAGACTGGATTGATACCTGGCGCATTGCCGCCTAGAGATTTGCCATGCTAGATCAACTGAGCTATCTCGCGTCAGGCTTTGACACTGCGCTGAGTCTGTACCACATTGGGTTAATGGCGGCGGGCGTGCTGCTGGGCATTCTGGTCGGCGTGCTGCCCGGCCTGGGTGCGCCGAACGGCGTGACGCTGCTATTGCCTTTGACGTTCACGATGGAGCCGGTGGCGGCCATCATTTTGTTGTCTTCCATGTACTGGGGCGCGCTTTTCGGCGGGTCGACAACTTCTATTCTCTTTAACATTCCGGGCGAGCCATCGTCGGTGGCGACGACCTTCGACGGTCATCCGATGGCGCGCAAGGGGCTGGCGCCAGAGGCCCTGGCTACCGCGTTCATTGCAGCGGGCTTCGGTGCCATGGCGGGGGTGATTGTCGTTACCCTGATTGCCAATGCGATCGCAGATTTTGCGCTGAAATTCGGTCCGCCAGAGTTTTTCGCTGTGTATCTGTTGACATTCTGCAGCTACTTGGTGAGTGGCGGTTCCCCGCTGAAAACCCTGGCCTCGCTGTTGATCGGTTTGATTCTGGCCACCGTGGGCATGGACACCGTGTCGGGCGAAATGCGCCTGACTTATGGTTCCAACACGCTGGTCAGCGGCATCTCGTTCCTGGCGGCTGTGGTGGGTTTGTTCGGCATTGGCGAGTTGCTGGTCACGATCGAAGAAGGCCTCAAATTCAATGGCCTGCGGGCGCGCATGAGTTGGGGCGTAGTGTGGCAGGCCATCAAGAAAATGCCCAAGCATGGCGTAACTCTCATTCGCTCCACGATCGTGGGATGCTGGATGGGAATCACACCCGGTGGCCCAACGGCGGCATCGTTCATGTCGTATGGCTTGGCCAAACGTTTTTCCAAGTATCGCAATAACTTTGGCAAGGGCGAGCCGGACGGGGTCGTGGCTCCGGAGGCGGCCGATCACTCGGCGGGCGTGTCGGCGTTGCTCCCCATGTTGGCGCTGGGCGTGCCCGGCTCGGCCACCGCTGCGGTGATGATGGGCGGGCTGATGATCTGGGGTTTGCAGCCGGGTCCGATGTTGTTTATCGAACAGCCTGATTTTGTCTGGGGCCTGATTTCCTCGATGTACGTGGCCAATATTGTGGCCGTGGTGTTGGTGCTGGCGACGATTCCGCTGTTTTCGTCGATCCTGCGTGCACCGTTTGCCGTGATTGGGCCGTTGATTATCGTCATCTGCTTGATCGGCGCCTACACGATCAGCGGCAAGATGTCGGACGTGTACATCGCGCTGGTGTTCGGGGTGGTCGGCTATGTCTTTAAAAAGCTGGACTATCCGATTGCGCCATTGATTCTGGCCATGGTGCTGGGCGACAAGACCGAGGACGCTTTCCGTCAAAGTATGTTGTTGGCAGATGGCTCTATGGGGGTGTTCTTTGAGAATGGCCTGGTCGGCACCATCATGACGGCAGCGCTGCTGTTGTTGGTCTGGGGCTTGGTCGGGCGCTTGTTTACGGGCCGCAGTAAACAAGCGATTGCCGAACAGTAGTATCTGAATCGCTAACGACCGGTGAAAGAATAAAGCCCCAGTTCATCAGATGAGCTGGGGCTTTTGCCATGTGCGGATGGTGAAGTCGGAGCACGCGCATTCGCAGCGCGAGCCGCTGGGCTTTACAGCAGCTTGACCAACGCGGGCACACTCAATACGGCGGTGTAATACCCCATGAACTGCACGCCGGTGTTAAAGCCGAAAATACGTGACAGCAGGCCACCCATCAAGCCCATGGTCAGAATGACCAGCAAGCCGAGCAGTTGGCCTTCCCACACGCTGATGACAATGATCAGGCCGACAAAGGTGGCAATGATGGCCTCGTGGCTGACTTTGCGCGAGACGAACAAGGCTGCGCGGCGCGCATAATTCATCGCGAACGGATAGGACACGACCGCCGCCAGAATCACGGCCAGCATGCCGTAACCCAGGAATTCCCAATGGTTCATCAGGTTGTGCAGATTGTGCGTCTGACCTGTTGCGGAATCCACGGTAAAGCGGGGTGGGGCATTGAACAGCGGTGCGGCGGGACCTGCGGCGACGGGACTTAGCGGCAGACCAAATGCGATCAGCGGGATCAAGGCCTCGGCAATGTAAGTGGCTTCGGTGACGCCATTGCGCGCGCTCAATACGGTGGTCAACCGATGATAAGCATGTTTGATCCGCGAGCCGACGATTTCGCCCAGAACGACCGTCATGGCTACAGGACTGAATACAAAGGTCGCGCTGGATACCAGTGCCGTGCTCAGCGTCCATCGTGTCTGGCTGCGATCGAGCACCTTGAACGGGTTGGGGAAGTATCCCGACCAGCCTTTGACGTCGGGAGCCAGATTGAATTTGCGCACATTGTCGCGTGACATCCGTTGGCGGCCCGCAGGCGACAGCACCGTGAACAAGTCCGCAATCAACGGCCCGATGGCAATCCCAAGGAAATAACTGATGCTGAGTTTGACGTCATATTTCGCAGTCAGACTTTGCAACGCCAGAATCACCACGACAAAGGGCACCAACAGCGCGACGGATGCCCAGCGGCCTGCGGAAAAATAGGCGATCAATATCGCGGCGGCCAGGAAAATCCAGGGCGCTGTTTTAGTGATGAACGCGCCAAACGGCGCCAGCATGACGGCAAACAGCACAGCCAGGGGCACCGCGACAAAGGCCGCGATGATGGCGCCAGAAACCATTTTGCGCAGGGCGATATGCGGCACGCCCAGCTTGCGCAGCAGGTTCGCGTCCTGCAGGAGCGGCATGGCCATGGTGTCACCGGGGATGCCCAGCAAGGCCGTAGGTACCGCGTGTGTCATGTGTTTGGCGACGGCGCCGGCCAAGAAGAAAGTAAACACGCCGGCGGGCGGTACGCCCAACAACACCGTCAGCAATGTCAGTGGAGCGAGCGTCGTTGTTTCATCGGTGCCAGACACCAGGCCGATGGCTGCAAAGACCACGGCGCCGATCAGGCCCATGCCCGCCGCGACCGCAATCTGTTCGATCAGATGAGGATCCATGAAGTGATTCCTTGTTCAGCGGCTGGCAGGGACGTTGCGTGCCGAGGACTCGGTGTCGGCAAACAGGTCGTAGAGTTTGAGTTCTTTCAACTCTTTGGTGACCGTGGGCGGCAGGTCGGCGATCGAGCCCATGCCGCCGGACGTCATGGCGAGTTCGTCCAGGACCTCTTGCCGCCATTGCGGGTCGACGGAAATTTCCGTTTCCGTGACCTCGCGTTTTGGCGGAAACGCCTTTGCGCAAATCACGCCGGCGATGATGCACCCCGCCAGGCCTGCCAACATCGCGTAGGCATGGGCCAGTTGCTTGGACTCGACGACCGATGTCAGCCAGTGGCTGGCGACGTAAAAGCCAAAGATGCTGATACCAATGCCGATGCCTATCGCCCAGGCTAAGTGCTTCAGGTCTACCGTGTCGCCCCAAACCTCGGCGAACCGGCCTTGCGGCGCAGGATGAGGGCCTCGATGCTCGGATGTCATGGATAAGTCTCCGTGAGTGTCAGGTGAGCCGTTACGCAGGCGGCTCTTTTTTCGTTTTTGATGCGAGGGTGCTTAGCCTTTGGCGCGCAGTTCTTGCAGGACCTCAAGCGCACGGTCAGTGCGTACGTCGTGTTCGGCTGCCAGGCGTTTGGCAACCGCGTCGACCTCGTCGCCGACCGCACCCGCCACCAGCGCGATATTGCGCGCGTGCAGCGCCATGTGGCCGCGCTGGATACCCTCGGTGGCCAGCGCTCGCAGTGCCCCCAGGTTTTGCGCCAATCCGACGGCTGCGCAGATTTCGCCTAGGTCTTGCGCGGATTTAACTTGCATGATCTTGAGCGCCAGACGGGCGAGGGGATGCGTTTTGGTGGCGCCGCCGACCAGGCCGACAGGCATGGGCAATTCGATCGTGCCGACCAACGCGCCGCTGTTGTCCTTTTCCCAGCGAGTCAGCGAGGTGTAGCCGCCTTGGCGGCTGGCGTAGACATGCGCGCCGGCTTCGACGNCNCGCCAATCGTTGCCGGTGGCAACGATGATGGGATCGATACCGTTCATGATGCCCTTGTTGTGCGTTGCAGCACGGTACGGATCGATGGCGGCGAAAGTATAGGCGTCCAACACGCCTTCGATGATGGCCTCGCCGCTGCGTTCTTTGGTGGCCAGCGTCTGCGGAGTCAGGCGGACACGGGCGCGGGCCAGACGCAAGTCAGCCAGATTCGAGAGAATGCGCAGGCGCACTGAGCCGCCCGTGAGTTCCTCGACCAACGGTGCGACCGATTCTGCCATGGTGTTGACCGTATTGGCCCCCATGGCGTCGCGCACATCGACGATCAAGTGCATGACAATCATGGGCCCACGCGGCGATTCGGGGAACACGTGGACTTCGATGTCCTTGCAGCCGCCGCCCAGTCCGATGAGCACTTTGTCGCGGCTGTTTGCACGCTCGATGATCTGGTCACGCGCCTGCAGCAGCGCGATGCGTGCGCCGTAGGGATCGGAGATGCCCAGGACCTGCACTTGGGCGCGCATGAGCGGCAGCGTACTGGATGTCTGAAAACCGCCGTCTTCCCGAGCCAGTTTGGCCATGTACGAGGCGGCCGCGACGATCGAGGGCTCTTCGACCGCCATGGGAATCAGGACGTCCCGGCCATTGATCTGGAAATTGCTGGCGATCCCCATGGGCAATTCAAAGGTGCCGAACACGTTTTCAATCATGCCGTCGGCAATATTGACGGGCAAGGCGCCCGGCTGTGTGAGCAACGCGCGATCTTCGTCCGTCAACCCGCACGCGTTGGCAAGAAAATCCCAGCGTTGGGCAGGATTGAGGGCACGGAAATTGGGCAAGCGGGAATCGGCAACCACGACAGCACTCCAGAATGTTGAGGCCCCGATCCGCATCTTTCAATTGACGCAACCCGGCGGCCCAAAAAGTAGACAATGCAAAACAATGGAGCGCACTGTATTAAAGGTGACTCATTTATAAAAGGTACAGTTTGCACAAACAGTATCATTGCAATGCAACATTCAAGGCGTTGCGGCGTCAGGAAAAAACAGAGGATCAACGAGACATGCGCGTGCAACGTTCGGCCACGATTGCCCAGAAACTCGCCGATATCATCGGCCAACAGATCTCGGACGGGGTGTATCAACCCGGTGACAAGCTGCCATCGCTGCGCGAGTTGGCGCGATTACATCGCTATGCGATCAACACGGTGGTCTCCGCGTTCGATATCTTGGTGTCGCGCGGCATGATCGAGCCTCGCCGAGGTGCAGGGTTTTACGTGTCGGCCCAGTTCCGCCGAGCCGAGGAGGCCGAGGACGAACCCGGGCAGCTGCATCGCGCCATGGACACGGTATGGCTGATGCGCGAGCAGCTCAAAACCCATCCCGGTACGACGGCCGTCGGCGACGGATTTCCGCCGATCGAGTGGTTAGCGGATATGCGTATGGACCGTTATCACCAAAAGGTCGTGCGTACGGGATTGAGTTCCTTATTTCGCTATGGACATCGTTATGGGTACGCCCCGTTGCGCGACAGCCTGGTTCGCAAGCTGGGCGTGCTGGGGTTGGAGGTCAGTACCAGTCAACTGGTGTTGACGCAGGGGGCAAATCAAGCGCTGGATCTGGTGATTCGTTATTTCGTTCCGCCGGGCGCCACGGTGTTGGTGGATGAGCCTGGGTATTACCTGCTGTTTGGCAAGCTGAAGCTCGCCGGGGCGCGCGTCATCGGTGTGCCGAGATTGGCAGATGGACCGGATTTGGCCGCGTTGGAAAATATCTTGATGACCGAGCGGCCCAGGTTGTTCTTTACGCAATCTGTCGCGCACAATCCTACGGGGTCTGATATCAGTGCGGCCAAGGCTTATCGCGTGCTGCAGTTGGCCGAGCGCCATAATCTGCTGATCGTCGAGGATGATCCTTTTGCCGATTTCAAGCCTCCGTCCACTGTGCGCCTATCTACGTTGGATCAACTCGAACGTACGATTTATATCGGCAGCTTTTCCAAATCTTTTTCTGCCGCGTTACGGGTCGGGTTTATTGCCTGCAATACGGCATTGGCCAGCGATCTCGCGGATCTCAATGCCCTCATTCATGTCAGCGGCTCTGAATATTGTGAACGCATGGTCGACATCATGCTGCGCGAAGGACATTACGAGCGCCATCTCGTCAAGTTGCGCCAAAAACTGAGTACGGCATGCGTATCGGCGCAGCAATGGCTGGACGAACATGATTGCGAAGTCTTTGCCCGTAGCGGACAGTCGCTTTATTTGTGGGTGGCTTTCCCGGGAGTTCATGATTCTTTGCAGTGGGCGGAGGACCTGCTGGCGCGTAATGTCAAGATGGCGCCCGGGCGGGTGTTTCACCTGGACTCGGCCGCCATCTCACGCTGGTCCCGCTGCAACGTTGCAGCCATGCTAGACCCGCGATTTCAGCAGGCGGTGGAGGCATTGCTAGGCGCTACGGGCTGACAGATTTATCACTCATGGCATTGTGAATACGCCTGGGCGAGACATACACTATTCCAACGGATTCAAGCGCTAGTGCAGCGGGACTGCACCGTTGAAAACGGTGCGTGGTTCTCGATGGCCACTCTTTTTTATTTGTAAGGTTGTCAGTTGACAACTTATTGATGTGCTTGTACAGTGGGAGCATTGATGGTTCGTCGGATTCACCCAAAAAAGGAAATCGAACAGGTACTCAGATACGCAGAGCAACAAGGCTGGCGAATCGTTGTAGGGGGTGGTCACGCGTGGGGAAAAATGTATTGCCCCTACAACGACGACGAGTGTCGTTGCGGTGAGTTCTGTATTACCTGCATATGGAGCACACCCAAAAGCCCGGCTAACCATGCCCACGCTTTATGCCGTGTCGTAGAAAACTGTTCAACGCACCGCAGAATGCTTTTGTCTTGAGCTAAGGAATCTTGATGGAATATGTTTTTACCTTGAAATATCAGCTTGCGAGTGACGATCGGAATATGGACGACATCGTCGAGCGCCTCGGAGAGGCCGGCTGTGATGACGCGTTGGTCGGTATGGGTGTGCCCGGACGATTGGCATTGGAATTCACCCGTGAAGCAGAGAGTGCCGAGGCTGCCGTTCGCAGCGCGTTGGCCGATGTTCAACTGGCCATTCCTTCAGCACAACTGATCGAGGCTACTCCGGATCTGGTCGGATTGACCGATGCTGCCGAGCTGGTGGGGGTGTCTCGACAGAACATGCGCAAATTGATGTTGACGCATTCGGGGACTTTTCCGACTCCCGTTCATGAGGGCAGCTCGGTGCTGTGGCATTTGGCCGATCTGCTGGCGTGGCTGCAATCAAGGGGGGGATATGCCTTGTCGCAACCCATGATCGAGGTGGCGAAGATGACCTTGCAGGTCAATATCGTTAAACAACAGCAGCGCGTGTCGCGTCGGCTCGCGACGGGCTTGCGTACCTTGATCGCCCGTTAGTTTCCTCAACGTTTCGTGCTACGTTTGGTGGGCGCCGCCTTGGTCCGAGCGCCAGACGGTGCGGGTCGGCGATTTTGAGGGCGTTCTGAGGCGATGTGTCTTTTCAAGTAATCGACGATATAGGCCGCGCGAGTCGACAGTGGCCATTCTGCGCGATGGATCAGCCACAACGTATCGACGACGGGCGCACCGCATTCAACGACTCGGATAGCCTCTGGGCGGGGGAACGCCTGGCGTGCATGACGGTGCAATACGGTGAATCCGAGGCCGCGTGCCACCGGTTCCAACATCAAGCCAATCTGATTGCTAAAACCGTGTATGGACAGACTGCGCATTCCTGGATTACCGGGAAACCGGCGCGCCAGCAGACGGGTGGCCATGGCTTGACCCTCAGGATGATCGATGAACCCCAGGCTTGCCAAATCCTCCCAGCGGTCTACGCGTGCCGAGGCGGGTACGATGAGTTCCAGTGGTTCTTCTGCAAATTTTTGCGATGCCAGACGAGGGTCGTCCGGGCGCAGCGTGACCAATCCCAGTTCGAATTGTTTGCGCAATATCGCATCGATAGTTTCCCAATCAGGCGCGAAACGATGGCGAATACTCAGGCCCGGCCGTGCACGTTGCAAGTCCAGTAATACGGGATACAGGGACAGGCCGATACTGCCGGGCGTGATCAAGCTGATTTCGCCATGCTCTGTGTCTCCATCGCTCAATCGAGCCTGCAGCCGGCGGTCTGCTTGTTCAATATCGTTGCAGTATTCCAGCAGCGCCATGCCTGCAGGCGTCAGTTCAATCTGACGTGGACGCCGGATCAACAATGGACCGAGTGCGGTTTCCAGATGCCGGATGTGTTGGCTGACGGCAGCCTGGGTCAAGCCCAGCTCAATGGCCGCGCGGGTAAAGCCACCGGCCTCGCTTACCGCGGAAAAGGTCCGTAGCCATTGCGGATTTAGCATAACAATAATTTATCGAAGGGATAATGATCCATTAGATCAAATTCTGGTGCGCGGAGGGTAATCTAGCGCTGTCCCTACCTAGTCACCGTATTTTTTTCAAAGAGAATCTGATGTCGTCTGCATTATTCACGCCGTTCACACTCAAGGACGTCACACTGCGCAACCGGATTGCGATACCGCCCATGTGCCAATACAGCGCCGAGGACGGATTCACGACGGACTGGCATCAGGTGCATTACCCCAGCATTGCGCGTGGCGGTGCCGGGTTGGTGATTGTCGAGGCGACTGCTGTGTCGCCCGAAGGGCGGATTACGCCCGCCTGTACAGGCCTGTGGAATGACGCACAAGCCGAGGGGATGGCACGTATCGCGGCCAGTATCAAAGCCGCTGGAGCCGTACCTGGTATCCAGATCGCTCATGCCGGCCGCAAGGCCAGCGCCAATCGTCCCTGGGAAGGCGACGATCATATTCCCAATGATGCCCCGGGCGGCTGGCAGACCATTGCGCCCTCGGCGGTGGCGTACGGTGGTGACTTGCCCAAGGTCCCGACTGAAATGAGCCTGGCAGACATCGAGCGGGTCAAGGCAGACTTCGCTGCCGCTGCGCGCCGCGCGCGTGACGCGGGATTCCAGTGGCTGGAGCTGCATTTTGCGCACGGCTATCTGGCGCAGTCGTTCTTTTCGAGCCATTCCAATCAGCGTACGGATCAGTACGGCGGCAGCTTCGACGGACGCAGCCGTTTTCTGCTGGAAACGCTGGACGCCGTGCGCGCTGTATGGCCGGAGCACCTGCCGCTGACCGCGCGTTTCGGGGTGCTGGAATACGACGGGCGCGACGAGGAAACGTTAGCTGAGTCGATCTCGCTGACGCGTGCAATGCGCAGGGGCGGGTTGGATCTGTTGAACGTCAGCGTCGGGTTCACGATTGCCGAGGTCGATATTCCCTGGAAAACGCCAGCGTTTCTGGGCCCGATCGCAGAACGCGTGCGCCGTGAGGCCGAAATCCCCGTGGCCTCGGGTTGGGGCATGGACGATCCCCTCATTGCACAAGGTCTGGTCGAGAAGAACCAAATGGACTTGGTGATGATAGGGCGTGCACATTTGGCAAATCCGCACTACCCGTATCATTTGGCCCAAGTGCTTGGCGTACAGGATCCGGACTGGGTGTTGCCGGCGCCTTATGCTCATTGGTTGTCGCGCTATCGCGGCGCAGGCAAGAAATCGGCTTGAGGCCGGGGCAGGGCCAGTCATTGGTATTATCTCGGGGACGACGTTTCGAACCTTATTTCGGTCACGTTACTTCTCTCCGATCAAGAACCCATGACGCCTCTGCACTCCCTGAATACGCCCGCGTCACAGCAGCCTGAGCGCCAGATTGTGGCAGCCGAGGGCGGCGTGCAATTGTGGCCGCAGTTTTATGGTTGGTAGGCATCGCTGGATACGCCGCTTGTATTGGGCGTTGGGCATGCTGATGCTCGTGCTGGCCGTCATTGGCGCAGTACTGCCAGTGATGCCCACCACGATTTTCGTGATTTTGGCGGCGGGGTGCTTTGGCCGCGCCTCGCCTCGCTGGGAAGCCTACTTATTACAGCATCCCCAGTTCGGTCCGCCCTTGGTCGCCTGGCGAGAGCAGCGGGCTATTTCTGCACGCGGCAAGGCGTTTGCCGTGGCAGGCATCGCCGTTGGGCTGGCCGTGTTTTGGCTTACGGTCGACCCCGTTTGGTGGCTGGGCGCAGTGGTCAGTCTCTTTATGGTGGGCTGTGCGGTGTGGCTGCTCAGTCGTCCTGCGCCGAGAGCATAGCGATGGTTAGCCTTGTCTCGGCGTGTTCGAGTGCGGCGGTTCAGTTCGGCGCTGCAGGAATGGTCAACCCGCGTTGAACGGCGGGGCGCGCAACGAAAGTGTCCAGCACGCGCTGTACATTGGCAAAATCGCCAAAGCCCACCAGATCGCCGGCTTCGTAGAAACCTACTAGATTGCGTATCCACGGGAACGTGGCGATATCGGCAATGCTGTATTCGTCGCCGAGGATCCAGGCGCGACCGGCCAGGTGACCATCCAGGACCTGCAGCAGGCGCCGTGATTCCGCGACGTAGCGATCGCGCGGACGCTTGTCCTCGTATTCCTTGCCAGCGAACTTGTTAAAGAAACCGAGTTGGCCAAACATCGGGCCGATACCACCCATCTGGAACATCAGCCATTGCAGCGCCTGGAAGCGGCCTGCGGTGTCCTGGGGGATGAATTGTCCGGTCTTGCTGGCCAAATAAACCAGGATCGCGCCGGATTCGAACAGCGCCAGGGGCTGACCATCCGGACCGTTGGGATCCAGGATGGCGGGAATCTTGTTATTGGGATTCAGCGATAAAAATTCCGGAGAGAGCTGGTCCTGCGTGTCGAACGCCACGCGATGCGGTTCGTAGGGCAGGCCCGTTTCCTCGAGCATGATCGATACCTTGACGCCATTGGGCGTGGGCAAGGAATACAACTGAATGTGGTCCGGGTGGCGGGCAGGCCATTTGCGGGTAATGGGGAAAGCGGACAGGTCAGCCATGGAGATCGATTTCCGTAGTGATGGTGGGCGTTGGAATCGTACCCGAATGGCGGGGCCAATATCTTTGATATACAATTAATTGATATGTCATGTATTTGCCGATGGACTCTACTACGTTGCCACGTGGCGTGACGCACGACGAACACTCGCCGTCGCCAGCCGCCGATCTCTCTGATGTCCCCACTGTGGCGCATGTGCCGCTCTGGTTATTAGCCCTGTTCACCTTTAGCGGTACGCTGGCGATGCATATTTTTGTGCCGGCGCTGGCGATGGCCGGTCACGATCTGCAGGCGGGCAATGGCGCGATGCAGATGACGGTCAGTCTCTACATCATCGGGTTGGCGGTGGGGCAACTGATCTATGGTCCGTTGTCCGATCGGTATGGGCGCCGCCGTGTGCTGATGGCGGGCTTGGTGATCTATACCGTAGCTGGATTGGCCGCAGCGTTGGCGCCTGATGTCTATGCCTTGATCGCCGCGCGTCTGTTTCAGGCCCTGGGTGGCTGCGCGGGCCTGGTGCTGGGCCGTGCCATCGTGCGTGATACGGCTGCACCCGCGGAAGCGGCGAAACGTTTGGCGTTGATGAGTTTGATGGTGACGGTCGCGCCCGGTGTCGCCCCGATTGTGGGGGGAGCATTGGCGACGTGGGCTGGCTGGCGCTCGGTGCTGTTCAGCCTGTGCGTGCTGGGCGTGGTGAATTTCCTATTGGCCTGGCGTATGTTGCCGGAAACGGGAGCCAAGCTGGCGCGCGTGACGTCGGCAACGTTGATGCGCCATTATCGGCAATTGCTCGCATCTCGGGCGTTTATCGGCTATTCGATCGGGGGCGGTTGCGCCACCACGTCGATGTTTGCCTTTGTCGCATCGGCACCGTTTATTTTCGTGAATGAACTGCACCGGCCTGCAAGCGAAGTCGGCCTGTATTTGGCCGTGCTGGTCTCTGGCGTGTGGCTGGGCTGTGTAGTGACGTCGCGGTTGATTGGCAAAGTGCCTATGGACCGCGTGATGGTCGCGGGTAATGCATTGAGCGCCATATCGGCGGTGACATTCTTAGGGCTGGTGTTGTCGGGCTATGCCACTGTTGCACCGATCGTGGCGGTGATGTTTTTTTATACGTTCGGCTGCGGCATGGCCGGGCCGATTTCCCTGACGCTGGCGGTCGGCGTGAATCCGCTGGTGATCGGCTCGGCGTCGGGCTTGTATGGCGCGTTGCAGATGGCGGTGGGCGCGCTGTGTACGGCGTTGGCCGGACTGGGCTCGTCTCCCGCGCTTTCGACCGCGTTGGTGCTGGCCGGCGCTGGTCTGACGGGACAGTGCATGTTTTGGATGGCGTCGCGAGGACGCTCGTCGCGGGGCTGAGCGATGCCCAGCCCCTGACGTGATCTACGATCAGTTTGCGTCGTCAGCCAATACGATGCGATAGATCGAGGTGGTGCCGCTGACTTCGTTACCGACAATCAACAAAGGCTGGCCGTCGGGCGAATCCTCGGCGGATACGAACGCCAGTCCCTCGGGACCGAGGTCTCCTGCGCCTGCCGGGTTTTCAGCAGAATCCACGTTGAAGTCGCGCGAGTTCACATAGGTGGTGAATACGGGATTTGCGGGATCGCTGATGTTGTAGACCATGATGCCGCCCATGCGCTCCAGACCGACAAAGGCATAGGTTTTTTCGCCGATCTTGCCCAGTGTGACGCCTTCGGGTTCCGGCCCCTTGTTGTCGCTGCGATCGTCGAAGATCGTTTCGTCATGGCCCGAGTTGAACCACTCTGGATAGCGTTCTGCCGTGATCTTTTCGAATTGATCGCCCGAGTCCCAGACCAGTTTGCCGTCGGCATCGCGGATCGAGAATGAGCGTGCGCCGTAGGTGTATAGCGTGTCATAGACCAGGCGGCCATCAGCGCTCAGTTGCGGTGTGCCGTCGGCGTTCTGTTTGTAGCCCATGGTCCAGGTCACGGTCAGGCGGCCGAGGTTTTCGTCTTCGCGGCAATCGCCAGGATCAGTGTCAGTGGCGCCGCAATAGGCGAAGACGGCGGGGTCGAGCAGGCCGCCAGGCGCCAGTTGGCGCAGTTGGGGCGGCAAGTCGTCGCCAGCCCGGCGATCGAAGCCGCTCTTGTGTACCAGGTGTTTGACGCGGAACTCATCGACAAAACCGGGCGCTTCGGAGGCATCTAAACCCAGCCAGTTGCCGTCGGCATCGCGGCCCCAGTTCCAGTATGCATCGTTGTCTTCGCCCCAGGCGCGGCTATCGCCCTCGTTGGCGGTGACGATGTAGGTGGCGTCGCCCACCGTATAGGATGCGATGCCGTCAGGCATGTACAGGCCTTTGACGCCGGCCCACGGGCGGATGTTGATGGCGCCATCGGCATCGCTGACGTCCAGGCCATTGCCGTCGATGCCGTGGTCTTTGGCGCCCAGCGGCAGGATGTCGGTGATGCGGGCGTTGGCAACATCCAGTTTGGCCAGTGCATTGTTTTCTTGCAAAGCAACCCAGGCGGTGGCGCCGTCGTCCGATACCGTGATGTACTCGGGTTCAATATCCTGTGCGGCCGTCGCGCGCGGGCCGACCAGGCGTACACCCTGCGTGCGCAGCGCGGCCTCTTTGCCGTTCCATTCGGTGAATCCAGCGGTGCGTGCAGTCAAGGCTGCCGGGTTGGACACATCGATGACGCTGACCGAGCCTTCGGGATCGATTGTGTAGTCGTCTGAGGGCTCGCCTTCGTTGGCGACCAGCACGGTCTTGCCGTTGGGGGTAAAAGTCACCATGTCGGGCAGGGCGCCGACTTGGATCGAGCCTAGCAGGGCGAGCGAGGCGGCGTCGTACAAGGCGACATAGCCGGGATCGGTCTTGACCGGCGCTTGAATCGCGACGGCGACCATGCCGTTGTTGACGGCAACGCTGTTGATCTCGGCGCCAGCCAGCACCGCCTCGGCGTCGAGTGTGCCGAGGTGGCTGGGCGTTGAGGGTATTTGCAGGTCCAGTATATCGATTTTGCCGGAGAGGGCATTGACGACAAAGACGCGTTTGGTCGCAGGATCAAAAGCCGGAATCTCAGCGGCGCTCACGCCGTAGCTGCCGGCCTCATAACGGCCCAGGAAATCCACCGAGGTGATGTGTTGAGCGACTTCGGCAACGGGGGGTGTAGTCGGCGGGGCCGTCTCGTCATCGTCGTCATCACTGCTACTGCCGCAGCCCAGCAGGGCGAGGGGTAAAAGGGCGGATGCCGCGGCGAGTTTCCATGTATTCATTGTTCTCTGTCGCTCAGTTCAGGAGTTCGTAAGAGCGGACAGACTAGGGGCGGTTTGTTTCGGTGTTGTTACAAACGGAGATTCGGTCGATAAATAGAGACAACGGGCAAGGCGTGCCTATCGTATCTGCGCAAATACGATTGGCGTGCCTTGCCCGTTCACAGGACATCACAAGCCGCATGGCGGCACGGAGAACTTTAATCCAGCGTGATCCCTACGCTCTTGACGACTTTGGCCCAACGATCGCGCTCGGTCGTGTAGAACTTGCCGAGTTGCGCCGGATCGTAGGTGACGACTTCCGCGCCCTGTTGGTTGAGCTTTTCGACGATCTCGGGTTTTTTGGCGATGTCAGCCAGGATTTTGGCCAAACGCTCTGCGGTCGCGGCGGGCAGGGTGGCCGGGGCCATGATGCCTTGCCAAGTGCCCGATTCGAATCCCGGAACGCCTTGCTCGGCGATCGTCGGGATGTCCGGAATCAACTGCATGCGTTCGCGCTTGGAAATGGCGATGGCGCGCAGGTTGCCGCTGCGGATGTGCGGCAGGGTTGCGAGCAAACCATTCATGATGACTTCGGTCTGGCCGCCTACCGTATCGGAGATGGCCTGTGCGCCGCCCTTGTAGGGCACGTATTCCCATTTTGCGCCGGTGGCTTGCTGTACGGCGACCGCGGCCAGGTGAGGGGCGCTGCCGATGGCAGTGACGGCGAAATTGACGCGCTGCTTTTTCGAGAGCTCGACGATTTCGGGCAGGGTCTTGGCGGGAAAGCTGGGGTGAACGGCCAGGACGTGCGGGGAATACGCCAGCATGCTGACGGGGCGCAGGTCCTTCGACGGATCAAAGGTGAGTTTGGTGTAGACCGATGGCGTAATCGCCAACGCGCCGATGTCGCACAGCAACAGGGTATGGCCGTCGTCGGCCTTGGCCACGATGCCGGTGCCCAGGTTGCCATTGGCGCCCGGACGGTTTTCCACGACGACGCTTTCACCCAGGGCTTTGCTCAGCTCGGGCGAGATCAGGCGCGCAATGATGTCTGATGACCCGCCGGGTGTGTAGGGCACCACGATGCGCACAGGGCGCGTCGGCCATTTTTCCTCGGCAGCATGAGCGTGGGCGACAAGACCCGTCAGGGGTAGCGCTGCGGCGGTGCGCAGAAAGTCACGGCGTTGCATTATTTAAATCTCCTTGGGCACCGGCCGAATGGTCGCGTAGTGCCCATCTCGTTATGGTCGTATGTTGTCGTACAACTTATCGTGGTGTGAGATTAACCCGGGAGATTACCGTTTTGCAATCTTTCCTGTTGATGGATTGATGGTTGACGGAAACGCGTGATTTGTTTTAGAAATGATATAACATAACATTTTCGGTGAATGCGTCGCTGGCGCTGGTTGCTATGACTACAAAATTGCCCGTCACGGTACTGTCCGGTTTTCTTGGGGCCGGTAAAACCACTTTGCTCAACCATATTTTGAATAATCGCGAGGGCCGCCGTGTGGCGGTGATCGTCAATGACATGAGCGATGTGAATATTGACGCAGAGCTCGTGCGCCAAGGCGGGGCGGAGCTCTCGCGTACCGACGAAAAGCTGGTGGAGATGAGCAACGGCTGTATCTGCTGCACATTGCGGGAAGACCTGCTGTTGGAAGTCGGCCGCTTGGCGCGCGACGGGCGGTTTGACCAGTTGGTGATCGAGTCCACCGGCATTTCCGAGCCGTTGCCGGTGGCCGAGACCTTTACGTTCGCCGACGAGGCCGGGCAAAGCCTGTCTGATGTCGCGCAATTGGACACCATGGTGACAGTGGTGGATGCCTACAATTTTTTGCGTGACTACAGTTCCCACGATAGCCTGCAGGCCCGCGGTGAGTCACTGGGCGAGGAGGATGAGCGCACAGTCGTAGATTTGCTCATCGAGCAGATCGAGTTCTGTGATGTGATCGTCGTGAACAAAATCGATTTGGTGGATGCGGACCAACGCGCGCAGTTGATGGCTATCCTGCAGCGTTTGAATCCGCGCGCACGCATCGTCAGCGCCGAATTCGGCCGCGTTGCGTTGTCGCAGGTGCTGAGTACGCGGCTATTCGATTTTGAGCAGGCCTCTCAGGCGCCTGGATGGCTCAAAGAACTGCGTGGCGAGCATACGCCTGAGACGCAGGAATATGGCATCAGCAGTTTTGTGTATCGCGCCCGACGCCCGTTTCACCCCATGCGCTTTCATCGGTTGATCGAGTCCGATTGGCCCGGCGTGGTGCGTTCTAAAGGGTTTTTCTGGCTGGCCAGCCGTCCGGCGTTTGCGGGCTCTTGGTCGCAAGCGGGCGGCGTGTGCCGGCATGGTCTGGCTGGACGTTGGTGGGTGGCGGTGCCGCTCGAGCAATGGCCTGAGGACACCGAGACCGTTGCTCATATTCGGGAGCGTTGGGAGGAAGGGACTGGCGACGCGAGACAGGAACTCGTATTGATCGGCATGCAGATGGGCGAGGCTGTGTTGCGGGCGCGTCTGGATGCCTGTTTGCTCAATGATGTCGAGATGGCACAGGGGCCTCACGAGTGGATGACCTATTCGGATCCTTTTCCGTTGTGGGGCGTAGAGTCCGAATAGGGGTAACGTCAGTCCGTCGTGTCGCGTGACGGGACGATGCGCGATCTATTTCGCCATCAGGCCTAGATGCTCGATCAGGGTCTTGTCTTTTGCGTAGGTGGCGATGGCCCATTCGCGGTAGTCGTCGCTGTTGCGATAGACCGGCTCTTGGTTGAGCTGCTTCATGATCTCCATGCTTTGTGCAGAAAACAGGGCGGTTTTAAAGGCATCGTGCAGTTTTTTGACCACGGCAGGGTCCATGCCTTTGGGACCGGCCAGCCCATAAGGTGACGTGGATGTGACGCCATAGCCTAGTTCCTCTGCTGTCGGGACATCGGGCCAGCGCGTCGTGCGTTTTTCGCCAAAGGTCACCAGCAAACGCATTTTGCCGCTATCGACGAATTGATCCCATCCGCTGGCATCGCTTTGCGCCATGACGTGTCCGCCCAGCAGTGCCTGTTGCATGTCGGCGTTGCCTTTGAAGGGCACATGAGTCAATTTCACTTTGGCATTGATGGCGAGTTCTTCCATCAGGAGATGGGGAGAGGATCCTACGCCTGTTGAACCATAGTCGATCGCGCCCGGCTTTGCGCGAGCCGCGGCAATGTAGTCGTTAAAGGTCTTGAAAGGCGAGTCTGCACGGACTGTGAAACCAAACGTATAGCCGGAGAGGCCCACGATGAAGGTGAAGTCTTTGATCGGGTCCCAGTCGGTCTTGTGCATGTAGGGCATGCGCAGCATGCCCAACGGATAGAGGCTGATCGTATAGCCGTCGGGTTTGGCCGATCTCGCCATGTTGCCAGGCGCCATGGTGCCGCCTGCGCCCGGACGGTTCTCGACGACGACGTTCTGCCCCAGCGATTTGCTGGCTTCCATAGCGACGGCGCGCAGGTGGCGATCGGTGGATCCGCCCGCGGGAAACGGCACAATCAATGTAATGGGCTTGGTGGGAAAATCGGTCTGCGCCAAGGCGGGCCAAGCGATGGTCAGGTTCAATAGTGCAGCCAGTGTCAGCCGAAAGCAGGTACGGCGGGTATTCGATGGCATGATGGGTTGTCTCCGTTATCGGTACTGATTAAATGCCGCGATAGGCTGGGTCTGATCTTTGTCATGATCCCGAGTTAGCGGTTTGCTTTGTGTCATTCAGCCGGGGTTTCTCCCGGCAAGGTCAACACGCCTTTGGCTTGCAGGGCGCGTAATTCGGGTTCGGATAGTTGCAGCAGCCGCTGTAATACGTCTTTGGTGCCTTCGCCCAAGGTCGGCGGCGCGTGACGGATGGGCAGGCGCTGGCCGTCGAGCCGATAGGGGGGAGCATAGACGTGGGTGGATCCCGCGACGGGGTGCGGCAGGCTTTGCAGTAGGCCGCCCTGGCGTGTGCGTTCGCTGGTGAGGGCTTCGTGCAATCCTAGGACTTTGCCGCATGGAATACCGCACTCGCTCAGGCGTTGCAGCAAGAGGTCACGCGGAAATTCGTGTAGCAGGGCCGTCACCATGGGCAGCAGGGTCAAGCGGTTCTTGGCGCGTTCGATATTCGTGGCATAGCGCGGATCCTCGACGATGTCGGGCCGCATCACGACCTGGCGGCAGAATTTGTCGAACTGCGTATTGGTGCCGACTGCGATGATAAAAGGCCCGTCGGCGGCCTCGAACATGCCGTAAGGCACGATGGACGGATGGGCGTTGCCGTAGCGTTGCGGATCGCGCCCCAGCAGCAAGGCATCGAGTCCGTAGTAGCTCGTGACCATGATGCCGCAGTCGTAGAGCGCCATTTCGATCAGACGCCCTTTGCCGCTGCGTTCGCGCCGGAACAATGCCGCCAGTACGGCTTGTGCGGCGTACATGCCGGTCATCATGTCGACGGTCGCCACGCCGAATTTCAGAGGCGGCTGGCTGGCTTCGCCATTGAGGGCCATCAATCCGCTTTCGCCTTGGATTACGAGGTCGTAGCCCGGCCGGGTGGCCTCTGGGCCGGTGCTGTTGTAGCCGCTGATGGCGCAATAGATGAGATCGGGTTTGTGGGCTTTGAGTTGTTCGTAGCCGAGGCCCAGTTTGTCGGCGCCGCCGCATTTGAAGTTGTGCAGGACGACGTCGAATTGGGGCAGCAGATCGTAAATGAGCGCCAGGCCTTCGGGGCTTTGCAGGTCCAGGGTGATGGATCGCTTGTTGCGATTCATGCTGTTGTAGTAGGTGGTCTCGGTTTTGCCGATACGCATGCCCCAATCGCGCGTGTCGTCGCCACGTACAGGGTGTTCGACCTTGATCACCTCGGCGCCAAAATCGGCCAGGACCTGGCCGCACAGCGGGCCTGCAAAGACGCGAGAGAGGTCCAGCACGCGGATGCCTTCCAGCGGCAGGTCTTGATCGTTGGCGTGAGCGGTATGTGTGTCTGGCATGGCATCAGTTCGGTTGGTGGGTCGATGCGATGCAGCGGCCCGGGTGATGGTTTGCGTCAGCACAGTCTGTGTGTGGCATGTCGTCAACCCGGCTGGTGAGCCAGCGCGATGTAGCGATTCAAATGATGATCTTCGTCGCCTAACTGATGATCGATCATGATCAGCCGTTTGGCGTAGTGCGCGAGGGGCAGTTCCCATGTCATGCCAATGCCACCGTGCAACTGGATGCATTCCTCCGCGACCAGCGTGCCAACGCGGCCGACGGTGTATTTCGCAGCGGACAGGGCGCGTTCGCGTGTGATCCGGTCGGCGTGATCGAGCTGCGAGGCCGCGTTGATGACTGCGGAGCGGGTTTGTTCGATTTCCAGCAGGACGTCGGCCATGCGGTGTTGCAGTGCCTGGAACCGGCCAATAGGGACACCGAATTGTTTGCGCGTTTGCAGATAGTCCAACGTGGCGTCACGGGCTGCACCCATGGCGCCCAGGGCTTCTGCGCACAAGGCGAGGACGCCTTTGCCGACGCTGCGTTCCAGGGTGGCGTATCCCTGATCGATCGTGCCCAAGACTGCATCGTCCCGTAGTGCGACGTCGCGTAACGTGATATCCGCCGCACGTCCGCCATCGATCAATGGGTAGCCGTTGATATGTAGGCCAGGAGTGGTTGCCGGCACCAGAAACAGGGTGATGCCTTGCTCGTTTTCCGCGTCGCCGGACGTGCGTGCCGACACGACGAATAAATCGGCATGTTCGGCTTGGGCGACGACGGCTTTGTGGCCATTCAGTGTCCAACCGTTTTTGTTACGCACCGCATAGGTGTCAACATGGGCCAGCTCGTAATACGCTTGTGGTTCCGTGTGCGCCAGCGCGATTCGCATTGCACCGGTTTGCACGCTTTCCAGGATGTCTTTTTGGGCTGGGGTGCCTACGGCTGCGATAGCATCGCCGGCCATCAGCGTATCGAGAAACGGTTCGACGACGAGGCCTCGTCCCAATGCCTCAAACACCACCGCGATGTCAAAGCCATGGCCGCCAAATCCACCATTGGCCTCGTCGAACAAGGCGCCGATCGCGCCCAGTTCGGCATAGCGTTGCCAGAACTCCATGCTGTAGCCTTCAGCAGAGTTCGCAATCCGGTCGCGTACCGCAAAGCCGTATTGCTCGGCCACAAAGCGTGTGAGCATATCCGACAGCATGCGCCGGTCTTCGGTATGGGTGAAATTCATGGCGGCTCCTTACAGGCCCAGAATCATCTTCGAGATGATGTTCTTCTGGATTTCGTTCGAGCCGCCAAAGATCGACAGCTTGCGGTTATTGAAATATTGCGCAGCGGCGCTGTCCGCGCCTGTCGGGCCGATGCTCAGATGCTGGTTGCCGTCCTCGAGCGCCTCAGCCACATAGGGGCGTGCATAGGGGCCCATGGCGCGGCGGTTCAGCGATGAAATCTCCTGGCGGATCTGGGTGCCGCGGATCTTCAGCATCGAGCTTTCCGCGCCGGGCGCGCCGCCGTTGGCAGCGGCCGCCAGTACGCGCAGATTCGTGATGCGCATGTTGTCCAGGTCGATTTCGATACCCGCCAGACGGGCCGCGAAGGCGGGATCTTGCAGCAGGGGGCGGCCGTTTTTCTGCTGTCGAGCGGCGACTTCCTTCAGCTGCTGCAAGGCCGCTGTCGAGAAACCGATCCCCGCAATATTGGTGCGCTCGTAGGTCAGCAGGTACTTGGCGCAGGACCAGCCACGATTTTCTTCGCCCACCAGATTGTCGACGGGGACGCGCACATCGGAGAAGAACACTTCGTTGACTTCGTGTCCGCCATCCAGCGTGATGATAGGGCGGACTTCGATGCCAGGGGTGTTCATGTCGATCAGCAGAAAGCTGATGCCTTCTTGAGGTTTGCCGTCGCTGCGCGTGCGCACCAGGCAGAAAATCATGTTGGCGTACTGGCCCAAGGTGGTCCAGGTCTTTTGGCCGTTGACGATGTAGTGATCGCCATCGCGCACGGCGCTGGTTTTCAGCGATGCGAGATCCGAGCCCGCGCCGGGTTCGGAATAGCCCTGGCACCACCAGTCCGCACCGTTCAGGATACGCGGCAGCCAATAACGTTTTTGTGCTTCGTTGCCGTACTTGATGAGGACAGGCCCCAGCATGCTCAGGCCGAACGGCACGATGCGGGGGGCATGCGCTAACGCGCATTCATTCTCGAAGATGAATTTTTGTACCGCCGTCCAGCCAGTGCCGCCGTATTCCTGCGGCCAGTGGCTGGCGAGCCAGCCCCGGGCGTTCAAGATCGCGTGCCAGGCCTCCATATCGGCTTTATGCAGATGACGATGTTCACGCACCTTGCGAGCCAGGGGCTCGGGCAATTCGGCTGCCAGGAATGCGCGCACCTCGGCGCGAAAGGCTTCTTCTTCGGGAGTGAAAGTCAGATCCATCAGGGATTCTCGTAATCAGTAAATTTCGAATAAACCGGCGGCGCCCATGCCGCCGCCGACGCACATCGTGACGACGGCATAGCGGATGCCGCGGCGACGGCCCTCGATCAGCGCATGGCCAGTCAGACGCGCGCCTGTGACGCCAAACGGGTGGCCGATGGAAATCGCACCGCCATCGACGTTGAGCCGTTCGGATGGGATGCCGAGTTGTTGCTGGCAATACAGGGCTTGCGAAGCAAAAGCTTCGTTCAGTTCCCACAGACCGATGTCGTCGACCTTTAGACCGTGGCGGGCCAATAGGCGCGGCACGGCGTAGACGGGGCCGATACCCATTTCGTCGGGCTCGCAGCCCGCAATGGCCAGCCCACGAAAAGCCCCCAAAGGCTGCAGGCCGGCGCGTTCAGCGTCGCGGGCTTCCATCATCACGCAGGCCGCAGCGCCGTCGGAGAGCTGCGAGGCATTGCCCGCAGTGACGAATTGATCCGGGCCGCGTACGGGCGCCAGTGTCGAGAGATTGTCATAGGTGGTGCCGGGCCGGTTGCAGGTGTCGGCATCGACAGTGACTTCGCGGGGAGTGACGCTGCCGGTGGTTTTATCGGCGACCGCCATTGTCGTGGTGACGGCGATGATTTCGTCACGATAGCGGCCGGCGGCCTGCGCATCGGCGGTGCGCCGCTGGCTTTCGACACTGAAGCGGTCTTGGGCTTCGCGGCTGATGCCATAGCGGGCGGCTACGATGTCGGCCGTCTCTATCATGGGTAGATAGAGCGCCGGCTTGTTTTCCAGAATCCATGGGTCGACGCCGCTGTTCGGATCATCACGGGTGCGCAGCTGGGATACGCTCTCGACGCCGCCCGCTATCATGGCCGGCGCGCCATCCATCACAATGCGGGCGGCGGCGCTGGCGATGGCCTGCAGGCCAGAGGCGCAAAAACGATTGACGGTCGCGCCGCCGATGGTGACGGGCAAGCCCGCGCGTAGCACGGCCTGCCGGGCGATATTGCGGCCGGTGGTGCCCTCGGGATAGCCGCAACCGAGAATGGCGTCCTCGATCATGCCCGGGTCGATGCCCGCGCGTTCTACCGCGGCTTTTACAGCAAAAGCGGCGAGCGTGGCGCCTGGGGTGACGTTGAATTCGCCGCGATGTGCCTTGGTAATGGGCGTGCGGGCGGTAGAGACAATGACAGCTTCACGCATGAAAACGTCCTGAGGGAAAAGAGGGATATGAACCGCGGCAGCGTTCTATTCTTCATCAGTAAGCAAGGCTTGACAATTACATCAATAGTTGACATTGCGTTCAAAAAAATTTGACAATCAGTCCTTATGGATACGAAATCACTGACGCTGCTGGTGGAAATACTCGACGCGGGCAATCTGAGCGAGGCCGCGCGCCGTCTGAAAATGACTCGGGCCAATGTGAGCTATCACCTGGGTCAATTGGAGCGGGCGATAGGGATGCAGTTGGTGCGCCGTACGACTCGGCGCGTCGAGCCTACCGAGATCGGGCTCAAGCTCTATCAGCACGGGTGCAACATCCGCGACGAACTGGCCGCGGCGCAGGCGTCAGTGGAGTCGCTGGGGAAAACGCCCCAGGGGCGTGTGCGATTGAGCGTGCCCAGTGGTTATGGACAGTTTGTCATGACGCCATGGCTGCTGGAATTCAAGCGCAGCTACCCGGATATCGTGCTGGATGTGTTATTCGAGAACAGCGTCGAGGATTTGCTGCGCGACGAGGTGGATATCGCCGTGCGGATCATGTCCGAGCCACCGGGACATCTGGTGGCGCGTGAGTTGGGGCAGGTGCGTTACGTGGTCTGTGCTTCGCCAGCCTATCGGGACCGTCATGGTTTGCCTCGCCGTCCCGAGGCATTGTCCGATCTGCCTGTGATCAGCGCGGCAGTGATAGGCCGGCCGCTGCGGCTTTCGGCCTATCAGGGCAACCAGCGTCAGCAGGTCGTTCTGGATCCGACGATCGTGTCGCGCAATTACGCGTTTTTGCGCGATGCTGCGCTGGCAGGTCTGGGCGTGGCGGTAGTGCCCGACTATGTCGTGTATGAGGATGTCGCGCAACAACGTCTGCTGACGGCACTGGACGACTGGCGGCTCAGCATTTTCGGACGGGCGATGTATCTGCTGATGATGCCCAGCCGCCATCAGCCTCGCGCCTTGGCGATGCTGATCGAATTCATCATGGATCGGGCCCACGCGGTGCATGTGGGGCGGCCGGGGCTGTTGTTGCCGAGGCAGGCTCGGTAAGCAGGGGCGTTGACCTGCGATAATGATTCTTTGGCGGCATGATGCTGCTTTGGGCGCAATCGGCCGGATGCATCGATCGGCTGTGTCGATGCATGTTGCTGCGTTGGTGGTGCGGGCCCCGGATTATTTGAGAGTCGAATTTGCCATGAGTGCTGCTACGGATACTGACCGTCGTTTAACCGATCTGGAAATCAAGCTCGGCTTGGCCGATGATATGCTGGATCAATTGAGTCAGACGCTGTTTCGTCAGCAACAGCTGATAGAACGCTTGGCGCGTGAATTGGCCGAATTGCGCCAACAGGTGCCGGATACCGCGGGAGGCAACTTTCGCAGCCTGCGTGACGAGATTCCTCCTCATTATTGAACGCGATGCGTATCCTGTGGGCGTATCTGCGGCCGCATAGCCGCCTGGCCGTTTTGGCATTGGTGCTGGCTGGCGCGAGCCAGGTGCTGGCGCTGATCGATCCGATTATTTTTGGCAAGATCATCGACGAGTACGCGATCAATCGCGCCGGTAAAAGCGACAGCGAGTTGGTGTCGGGTGTATTGACGCTGCTGGGTTTGGCGGTGGCGATAGCGGTGCTGTCCAGGCTGGCAAAGGCCTTGCAGGAATACGTCACGCGTCTGGTGGTACAGAAATTTGGCACGCAGCTGTTCAATGACGGCCTGCGTCAGGCGATGCGTCTGAAATTCCAGGAATTCGAAGACCTGCGTAGTGGCGAGACTTTGTCGCTGCTGCAAAAGGTGAGGGCCGATAGCGAGCGGTTCATCAATACGTTCATCAACACGCTCTTTGCCGCCGTGGTGGGGATGGGTTTTCTGGTGTGGTATGCCGTGACGCGGCATTGGCTGCTCGTGCCGGTATTTGTTATCGGTGTGTTGGTGTTGGGGGGATTGACCGGACTGCTCAGTCGCGAGATCAAAACACAGCAGCGTTCGATCATGCGCGAAACGAACCGCAGCTCCGGCTTTATTTCCGAGTCGCTGCGCAATATCGAGCTGATAAAAAGCCTGGGATTGACGTTTCCGGAGATCCGCCGATTGCAGGCGCAAATCGTGCGCATCTTTGAGCTCGAGATGCAAAAGGTCAAACGGATCCGATTATTGTCCTTTTTGCAGGGAGTGACGCTGAGCCTGCTGAAACTCGCGATTCTATTTGCATTGCTGTGGCTGATCTTTCGCGATGTATTGAGTACTGGTGAATTGATCGCGATGCAGTTTATTTCTGTGGCGATTTTTGCGCCGTTGCAGGAGCTGGGCAACATCATTCTCGCGTATCGCGAGGCTGACGCATCATTGTCGAGTTTCGATGCCCTCATGAAAAGACCGATCGATAGGCGGCCGGAATCGCCGCAGGATAGCGGGCCGATCAATGGCGTGCGATTTGCCGATGTGACGTTTCGCCATAAAGGAGCTCGCGATAACGCACTGGATGGCGTGACGTTTTCTGCATCGCTCGGGGATACGATCGCATTCGTAGGGCCGTCGGGGTCTGGCAAGTCGACGTTGGTCAAGTTGCTGCTGGGCCTCTATACCCCGGCGTCGGGCGAGGTCTTCTACAACGATATTTCCACCAAAGTTCTGCGATATAACCGGGCGCGCCGCCAGGTCGGTCTGGTGACGCAGGAACCTTATCTGTTCGCTGGCACGCTGCGCGACAATATTCGGTTGGTGCGTACCGATGCCACGGATGAGGAAATCACCAAAGCGATGGAGCAGGCAGCGTGTGCCTATTTGCTGAACAAATCACCTGACGGGCTGGATACGACGATCGGCGAAATGGGCATGAAGCTATCGGGCGGCGAGAAACAGCGCCTGTCGATCGCGCGGGCCTTGATTCGCCAACCGAGGCTGTTGATTTTTGACGAGGCGACTTCGGCATTGGACTCGCTGACCGAAGAGCAGATCTCGGATACCGTGCGTCATATTTCTGCTAGCCGGCAGCAGATCACGCTGCTCATTGCGCATCGGCTATCGACGATCATGCACGCCGATACGATTTTTGTACTGGAAAAAGGCCGTATTGTCGAAAGCGGCACGCATTCCCAACTGTTGGCACAGACAGGCTTGTACTACGCGATGTGGCGTCAACAGATTGGTGAGCGGCCGGTGGAACATACGCTGGAATCGGATTCGTCATCGGAAAGTTAAGGACAGGATGATATTGGGCCGACGCTTTGCGTTTTGCTAAGCATCATTCTTTCTCAGCGGCGCAAAGTATCTCGAATCAAGCATCACGCGCCGTGCAATGCCGACCAGAGCCTCGAGCCCATCAGAGTGCGAGGCTTTGCGATAGGCGGCGCAGATCCGTAGCGATCTGAACGGCGTTTGCTGGCGATAGCTCACGACAGAGCCGCGCTGGATTTCGTTGCGCAAGATGCATGTGGGCAGCACGCCTACTCCTACGCCGCTGGCTACCAGACGGGCGAGCATCGCTAGGCTGTTGCAGGTGTTGACCCTGAGCGCTGATCCGCCCGCTTGCTCCCACCAGTTGGCCATCATCTCGTTCAGCGGCGACGGCTGGGGCATGCAAAGAATCGTTGATTCAGACAAAGACTGCGGATCGGCAAACTGAGAGGGCATGGCGATGGAGCGGTGCCCCACCCAGGCGACAGGCGCCAGTGCCAGAGGTTCAATTTGCATGTTCGCCAGATGCCCTGGATCGGCCAGTATCGCCAGATCCAATTGATTGGCCGCCAATCCGTCGAGCAGCACAAAGCTGTTGCTGACGGTCAGCTCGACTTTCAGGCGCGGATAGCGTTCTCCCAGCAGGGTGATGATCTTGGGCAGGACCGCGATGGCGATGGTTTCCGATGAACCGACCCGCAGTGTGCCTTGCAGCGGATCGCCGGTGCGCAGCCGGGTTTCGAGCTCGTCCAGCAGTTTCAGCACTTCGTCGGTGTAGTGCAGTGCGACGGTTCCTTCGGCGTTCAGTTTGGCGGTGCGCCCGTCTTTTTCGAACAGCCGGGTGCCGAGGGCTTCTTCGAGCTCTCGCACGCGCAGCGAAATCGTGGGCTGTGTGACGTTCATGTGCCGGGCCGCTGCCTGAAACGATCCTAATTTTGCAATCGCTGCGAGTGCCTCGATCTGAGCCAGGGAGTATCGACGCATCAGTTTTTCCTATGGAAAACGTAGAAAAAGTTTAATTAGTTTAATGGTTTGAGCGGCGCTAGGATACGGGCATTACGACAAATACGCGGCATGCTGGAAGCAAACGCGATCCAGGTCCGTCCCAATTGGAGAGAGGGCAATGACGAAAGCGAAACAGTTGAGGGATGCTATCTACGCGCCGGAAATACTCGTGCAGCCAGGCGTTTTTGACGGGTTCAGTACACGGCTGGTGGAACACATGGGCTACACCAGCGCGTTTATTACGGGCAGCGGCGTGAGCGAGACGCGTCTTGGGCAGGTCGATGTGGGCATCATGGGCATGGAGGAAAATGTCGCGGCCGTGCGCAATATCACCGCCTGTTCGAATCTCGCGCTGCTGGCCGACGGCGATACGGGCTATGGCAACGCCATCAACGTCTTTCACACGGTACGGGCTTTCGAGCGCGCGGGCGCAGCCGGCATCATGATCGAGGATCAAGTCTGGCCCAAGCGTTGCGGCCATATGCGCGGCAAGGAGGTTATCCCCCAAGACGAAATGGAGCAGAAGCTGCGCGCCGCGTGCGAGGCGCGCACAGACAAGGATTTCGTCATCAAGTCGCGTACTGACACGCTGGCAACGCACGGACTGGATGAGGTGATTCGCCGGTTGAATGCGTACGCGGAAGCGGGCGCGGATCTCTTGTTTGCCGATGCCTTGTTGGATGCCGAACAGATTCGCACGGTTGCGGCCAACGTGCCTAAACCGCTATGCGTGAACATGGGTTTTGGTATCCGCCAGCGTTCGACGACGCCGCTGTTGTCCGCCGCGCAATTGCAGGATCTGGGCGTGGCCGTGGTCATCTACCCGCGGCTGTTGACGGCCTGCGCGTTGGCTGGCATGAGAAAGGGCCTGGAGATCCTGGGGCAATCGCTGCAAAGCGGAAAACCCGAGGATAGACCCGATGCGGCATTGAGTTTCGAAGAGCTCAACGACATCATGGGAATGGTGCACATCAAGGATCTGGAGGAAAAATTCCTGACAGTCGCGCAGAAGACCGCGAAATATGGCCGGGAACCGGTTGGCGCAGTTCGCGAGGAAAGTGAGGGAGCCTCGCATGCATAGTGCGGCCACAGACTCGCGCATATTGCCGCCGGGATCGGCGGATTGCCATGCTCATGTCATTAAAACGGACAGGCCGCTGGTCAGCGACCGGCATTCTCAGCCCGCTGCTGATGCGTTGGTCGAGGACTATCTGCATACGCTGACGGCTAATGGCGTCATGTACGGGTTGCTCACAGCACCGAGTTTTTACGGCACGAATAACGACGTGCTGCTCGACGCATTGAAAAGATCCGGCGGCAGGCTGCGCGGCACGGCAATTGTGGAGCCCGAGATTGGCGAGGCTGCTCTCGCATCCTTGCAGGCCGAGGGCGTGTGCGGCATCCGATTGAATTGGGTCAAGCGTGCAGCAATTCCCGATATTCAGTCCAGGGAATACCAAGGTCTGCTGGCCAAGGTAAAGAATCTCGGCCTGCATGTCGAGGTGTACCTGGAGGGCGAACATCTGCCGCCGGTTCTCGCTGCCATCAATGCCAGCGGGGCGCGCGCCGTGATTGATCATTTCGGGAATCCGGAGGGCGCCGATGGGATTCACAGCGAGGGCTTTCGGGCGTTGCTGGCCGCGCTGGATGCCGGTAACACCTGGGTCAAGTTATCGGCGCCCTTTCGATTGCGAGGCAGTGCGGCGCCCGCACTCGCAGCCGAAATCATCAAGCAGTCCAATGGTGAACGAGCACTATGGGCAACTGACTGGCCCTGGGTAGGCCATGAAGAGAAGGTGACTTATTCGCAGTGCATCGCATCGCTTTTCGAATGCGTGCCCGATGCGGAAATTCGAAATCGAATCCTGACGAAAAACGCCTACGAAGCGTTTGGGTTCGGTCCGTAACGGCGAGCCGATCAACCGATTGGCCTGTCCCTCTGACCATTTCTACGCTATAGGTAGGAGACAACATAATGAGAAAACATAAACTTCTGAGCGCGGCGCTTTCTGCGGCACTCGTCTGCATGGCCAATGCCTCGGCCGCCAAGGACGTCGTAGACATGATTATTCCGACCGCTCCGGGTGGCGGAACGGACTCTCTGTTTCGCGCCATTTCGCGCTATGCGGAGCCATATCTTGACGCCACGATCGTGGTAAAGAATGTGGGCGGCGCCGGCGGAACGATAGGGATCGGTCAAATGGCTCGGGCAAAGCCGGACGGTTTGACGATGGCGGGTGTCTGGATGGGACCCATAACGGTGGCGCCGCATACGGTCGATACGACCTACGGTCTGGACGACTATATCCCCGTCATTCAGCTCGACGCCGCACCTTATGTGCTCTGCGTTCGCAGTGATTTTCCGGCCAATGACGGTAAAGCTTTCCTCGATACACTGAAGTCCAAACCCGATCAATATACCTTTGGGACCGACGGTGTTGCAGGCCCCGGTCAATTGGCGGCCGAACGTGTGTTTCAGTCTTTCGGTATCAAGGCTCGCGACGTGCCTTACCGCGGTGCAGGGGAAATCATGCCCGCATTATTGGGGAACGTTGTCGACATTTACGTGGGTTCTGTGCCTCTTGCCGTCTCGATGGAAAAAACAGGAAAAATCAAATGCCTGTTGGTAACCGGTGCAGATCCGGTAAAGGCGTTACCACGAGCCACTACGCTCACCGAACTGGGTATCCCCGAGAAAGAGACGCTGTTGTGGCATGGCATGTGGTGCCGGCCGGGACGCCGGATGCGGCAGTGAAGCGTTTGGGCGACGCATTTGAAAAAGCCGCAGATTCGCCGGAAATGGCCAAGTTCTTTGAAACGGCTGGTGTGGAGAAGAAAATTTTGCGCCGTAAAGCATTCTCTGATCATGTGCGTCAGGAATACGCGGAACTGGGCGAGCTCGTGAAAACGTTGGACCTCAAGAAACCATGATGAGCAAGCCGTCAGCGTTAGACAAAACACGGGTGCTGGTCACGGGGCGGCACATCAGCGGTCAATCTCTGGGGGTGTGCGGGAATGTGGAAACGATGCGGCGGCGTTGAATCAGCCTCCCGACGCAT
>NZ_CBCSJH010000004.1:200403-255250 GCF_965139195.1 Bordetella tumbae
AAATNCGAGGCTGTATGCCGCCGCAGTAGGTGGCAGTGAGCGCAGTAATGCTTACTGTGGCGCCGTACTACCTGCAGGAGCGTTTTTCTGAGCCATGTCGATCACGCGCTGGCGTAGTTGCGGATCTTGTTCGACGGCTTGTCCGATGCCGTTGAACTCATCGACTGTCAGGCCATCGGCTTGCACCATTTTCACCATTTTGTCGTCGGCTTCGCGATAGACCTGTTGGCGGGCAGGCTCATCCTTTGCGGCTTGCAGCTTCGGACGATACTCGTCGGCAACCATGGCGACTTTCTGTGATGCACTGGCGAATTTTTGCAGTTGTGCTTCAGAGGGTTTGATAGCAGGCTGTACTTGGGCAGGGGGTTGCGCAGCCGGTGCCTGTGCCGTTTGGGCCAGTACCACGGCGGGCGACAGGCTCGCGGCGAGTACGGCTGCGGCAAAGAATGCGTATGTAGAACGCGGCATGGAGACCTCCTTCATGGGTTAAACGTCGTACCCCTCCATGATGACAAGTCCACCAAGTATGGTTCAAGCTTTCGGATGTTTGCGCATGTGACAGCCCGCAGGGACCCCGCGTTACGGGGCGTTTCAAGGCGGTTCAGGACTTGAGCGCGCGCGCTCTGGCCAGTAGAAATTCACGTTCACGCGCATTGCGTGTGAGAGCCGCGGCGCGGTGGAATTCCGCATCGGCTTCGTCGCGGCGGCCCAGTTTTTCCAGGAAATCGGCGCGCACGCTGGGCAACAGGTGATAGTCGGCCAAAGACGATTCGGTCAGCAAAGCATCGGTCAGCGCGAGCCCGGCCTGGGGGCCATACGCCATGCCTACGGCGACAGCGCGGTTGAGTTCGACGATAGGAGATGGGGCGGTTTGCACCAGCGCGTCATACAGTGCGACGATCTGTGGCCAATCCGTATCCTCGGCGCGGGCGGCGCGAGCGTGGCAGGCAGCGAGCGCCGCTTGCAGGGCGTACGGGCCCAATGTGTCCGATTGACTTTGCGCACGATGCAATGCGGCCAGGCCGCGTCGAATTTGCAGTGCGTCCCAGCGGCTACGGTCTTGTTCCATGAGCAAGATAGGGTGACCCTGCGCATCGGTCCGCGCCGCCAGACGCGATGCCTGCAGTTCCATCAATGCTACCAGGCCGTGAACCTCGCTTTCCTGGGGCGCGAGTTCAGACAAGATGCGGCCTAACCGCAGGGCCTCGTCGCACAAGGTTGGACGCGTCCAGTCGTCGCCCGCCGTGGCAGCGTAGCCTTCGTTGAAAATCAGGTAAATCACTTCCAGCACAGAAGTCAGGCGCGCCGCCAAATCGTTTCCGCGTGGGACTTCGAATGGGACTTGTGCCTCGCGCAGGGTCCGCTTGGCGCGGACGATGCGCTGGGCAATGGTGGCTTCGGAAACGAGAAAGGCGCGCGCGATTTCGTCGGTACGTAATCCACCTAGCAGACGCAGCGTCATCGCGACACGTGCCTCGGCTGACAACACAGGATGGCAGGCCGTAAAGATCAATCGCAGCAAGTCGTCGCCGATCTCGTCTTGGCGGGCCTGGTCCAGCGCGTCGACGAAATCGGGTTCGACATGGGTTTGCAACGCGTCCATTTCATAACCCAATTGCTCGTGCTTGCGTTCGTGTAACGCGTGTTGCCGCAATCGGTCGAGGGCGCGGTTCTTGGCTGTGGTCATCAGCCAGGCTCCTGGTTTGTCAGGAATGCCGTCGCGGGGCCAGTGCTCCAAGGCCGTGACCAGCGCATCTTGAGCGAGTTCTTCGGCCAGGCCCACGTCGCGCACGACGCGCGCGACGCTGGCGATCACTTTGGCTGACTCGCTGCGCCAGACGGTCTCGATGGCCCGATGGACGGCGTCGCGAGAACTCATTGTTGCGGCATTTCCGCGTTGGGATCCATATACATCAGTTCCCAGATATGACCGTCCAGATCTTCAAACGCATGGCCGTACATGAAGCCATAGTCTTGCGGCTCTCGCGGCACCGAGCCTCCAGCTGAGACGGCGCGGGCGACCAGATCGTCAACCTCGGCGCGGCTGTCGCACGACAGGCAGACCAGCACCTCGGTGCTTTGTTTCGGGTCGCAAAGGGGTTTATTGACAAAGGTCTTGAAGTACTCGCGCGTGAGCAGCATGGCGTACAGGTTTTCACCCAAAACCAGGCAGGCCGCGTTCTGATCGCTGAACTGAGGATTGAAGTCCAACCCGAGTTTGCGGAAAAAGGTCATGGCAGCGGGCAGATCAACAACGGCGAGATTGACGAAAATTTGCTTATGCATGGTGGACTCTCAAAGTGGGAGGTCGAGTTGGAGGATTTGCGACAGCCGGGTTGATGGTGGCTGTTATGCATACGACGAATCAGATCTCCTGCAATCGACATGAAAATTGATGCTCAGGGAAAACCCTAATCAATCGGTCCAGCAATCGGCCTGGCAAGGCCAAATGACAACTCAACGTCCCGCAGACCTGCTACCGCAAACTAAGCGAAGCAGGGCCCGAGTTCGCGTATTTCCACCGTGCACCATTGGGCGGCTGGACATTCTGCAGCGATGGCGATGGCTTGTTCGCGCGTGTCACAGTTCAACAGAAAAAATCCGCCGATCATTTCCTTTGCCTCGGCATAGGGGCCATCCAGCAGACGTTGCCGGCCATCGCGGACCTGGAGTTTTACGCCTTCTTTTTCTGATTTTAGGGATTGGGCGTCTTGCAGCAGGCCGCGGGATTTCAGGTCCGCCGCGAATTGCATCATGCTGTCGTAGGCGGCATGCCCCTCCTCAGGCGTGCGCTGCGCCCGTTGGCCGATGGGTTCGACGATGAGCATCATAAAAGACATGACTGTCTCCTGAATAGGCGAAGAATCGCAGTCTAGCCGGGCAATGGGGCGAATGGAAGTCTCATCCGGGCCGCTGGGGAAGTGCTGCCTGCGGGACGCAGACTGCGTGTTATTTGCGCTTTGTCAGTGACTTCCCCATAGGGGCAGTAGAGAATCGCACCGCCGTAGCAGTAGACTGTGTCATTCTGTATTTGCCCCCTGGGTGGGGCGTGCTGTTTATTCCAAAGGATCGACGTCGTGATCGCGTTGCGGGAAGCTTATCGGGCGGGGCTGTTTCAGCGGCGGCAGTGGTTGCCGAATATCGTGTCTGGAGTGATTGTCGGGGTAGTGGCGTTGCCATTGGCGATGGCATTTGCAATCGCGTCCGGCGTGAAGCCCGAACAGGGTTTGTACACCGCGATTATTGCCGGGTTATGCGTATCGATATTTGGGGGGAGCAGGCTGCAGATTGCGGGTCCCACCGGCGCGTTCATTGTGATCCTGGCTGCCATCGTGGCCGAGCACGGGGTGGCAGGGTTGCAGATTGCCACCCTGATGGCGGGCATCATTCTGCTGTTGCTGGGCGTGGCTCGTATGGGAGCCGTGATCAAATTCATTCCGGCGCCTGTGATTGTGGGTTTTACGGCGGGTATCGGCGTCATCATCTGGGTCGGGCAGTGGAAGGAGTTTTTCGGTCTGCCCAGTATCACGGGTACGCATTTTCACGAGAAATTCTGGCAGCTAATACAGGCTTTGCCCCAGTTGCATGTGGCGACGACGGTGCTAGCCTTGATCAGTTTGGCGATCTTGATTGTGTCGCCTCGGGTGCCATATCTGAGGCGCGTGCCAGGCCCCTTGATTGCGTTGGTGGCTGCCACGGTGCTGCAGGCCTTGTTTGGTTTCGACGGCGTTGCAACGATAGGGTCGGCCTTTGGCGGCGTACCTCAGGGGTTGCCCTCGTGGCATTGGCCGGAGGTCACCTTGTCGCGCGTGGTCGAGTTGATCGGTCCGGCGTTTGCCATTGCCATGCTGGGGGCGATCGAGTCGCTGCTGTCGGCGGTGGTGGCCGATGGAATGGCGGGCACGCGTCATAACTCCAACCAGGAACTGATCGGCCAAGGCATTGCGAACATTGCCGCGCCGCTATTCGGCGGGATAGCGGCGACGGGCGCGATTGCGCGCACGGCGACCAATATCCGTAATGGTGGCACCAGTCCCTTGGCGGGCATTGTGCACGCAGCGACGTTGGTCGCTATCGTCGTGCTGCTGGCGCCGTTGGCAGAGTACGTGCCGTTGGCGGCCTTGGCTGCGATCTTGTTCATCGTCGCCTGGAATATGAGCGATCTGCGGCATTTCGGCAGAATGCTGCGCCGCGCCCCTCGGGCGGATGTGGTGATCTTGCTGGTGACCTTTGCCTTGACGGTGTTCGCTGATTTGGTAGTCGCGGTCAATATCGGCGTGATCCTGGCGACATTGCATTTTCTGCGTCGCATGGCGTCCAGCGTGGGGGTTCAGCAAATGGGCCGCGATGAATTGAGCCGGGAACTGGCGGCCAATGCAGGCATCGATGTCCCGGATGGCGTGTTGGTCTATACCATCGAAGGACCCTTGTTTTTCGCGGCGGTAGAAAATTTCGAGCGAGCGCTCGACAACACGAATACGGATCCCCGTGTGCTCGTGCTTTGCCTGCGCCGCGTTCCGTTTGTCGATGTGACAGGGTTGCAGGTGCTGGAGGACGTGATTGTCCGTTTACGCTCGCGTGGGGTGCGTGTGTTGCTGGCCGAGGCAAATACCCGCGTGCGAGGCAAACTGCGTAAAGCCATGATTGCCGACTTGGTGGGACCGCAGGGGATGTTCGATACGTTGCCACAGGCCTTGTCGGCTGGGGGCGCATCGCAGATGCCAGACGCTGCCGCGACGGCGTAGTAAAACTGGCCGGAAGCGTCAGGCGCCGGACACCGTCCAGCGCCTGACGCAGACCGCAAGGCGCAACCCGGCAGGTGCAGTTGGAGCCAGGTTGCGTCCGATCCCGCGGAATTTAGTTTTTACCGAAGAGTCCGCCGCCCATTTTCAGCAAGTCGCCCAGGCCGACTTGGCCATCGCCGTCCTGGTCCAGCAGCGAGCCCAGCAGGCCGCCACCCACACCGCCTTGTTGTTGGGCGGCGTCGCGTTCCTGTCCTAGTTGGGCGCCGAGTCCGCCGGCGTCCAGGTTGTTGCCTTGCATGCGATTGGCCAGAAAGGCCATGACGATGGGCGCCAGGATCTGGAGCAGGTTCGACGCATTGCCGCCGCCCAGGCCGGTCGCTTGGCCAAGGTTATCTTCGGCGCGTTGCTGGTTGCCGCCAAAGATGTTGCCCAGAATGCTGGCGCCATCGGATTGGCCCGCACCTGCGTTCGCGCCGCCGCCGAGCAACGACCCCAATAGTCCACCCAGATCGGCGCCACCGCCGGCATGATCACGCTGCAGTGCGCCAAACAGGGCGTCGGCGCCTCCCGGTTGCGAGGCGTTCTGGCCTAGCGTACCCAGCAGCATGGGCAGCGCGGCGCTGACCGCGTCTTGCGTTTGAGCCGTATCGGTCCCCAGTTGTTGAGAGATTTGTTGCATCGGCCCGCCTTGTAACTGCGCGAGCAATTCGTCGGAAAGCGTAGTGGGGGAGTTCATGGTGTGTTCTTCCTGGTTAAAGGTGGACTAAGCGTACCACCGGATGGCGTTGCAAGTGTGTTCTTGACAGTTATTGATGATTGGTCCGGGCGCAGGGAAAACGCCGTCCTTGCCGGCCCATCTCGCCAGGCGGCAGCCGGATCGCGAGGCCAATGTTCTAATAGCGGTCGCGCAGATGAACTACACGCCAAAATCGCTACGATGACGATCCAGATTAACGAAGAGTTACGAACTTATATCGACCCGCTGAGCGCCGACGAATACGAGGCGCTGGAGCGCAGCCTCCTGGCCGATGGGTGCCGCGATGCGCTCGTGTTATGGGGCGATGTCCTGGTCGATGGACATAACCGCTATGCGCTGTGCACCAAACACGGCATCGAATTCAAGACTACGCAAAATACCCGCTTTAAATCGATGGACGATGTGCGGTTATGGATGATTGAAAATCACCTGGGCCGGCGCAGTGTCTCGGATTTCCAGCGAGGAGTGCTGGCCTTGCGCAAGAAGGAAATCTTGCAGCAGCGGCAGCAGGAGCTAGAGGCACAGCAACAGGCGCAGCAGGCAGACGCTGGCTCAGCCGGCGAGGCGGAAACGCCCGCGGCCTCACCGGCCGAGCCGGTGGTCATTCCCAATCGCCAGGCGTTGGCACGTGCGGCACGGGTCAGCAGCAATACGCTAGGACAGATCGAAAAGATTCAAAAAGATGCCGCGCCAGAGCTGGTCCGTGCGGTCAAGTCCGGCGAGATTTCCATCAACGCTGCTGCGGCCGTTGCCGAAATGCCGGTCGACAAGCAGGTCGCCGCCGCAGCCGAAGGGCGCAAGGCATTGAAGGAGCTCGCGCGCCAGGCCCGCGAGGCGAAGGCCAAGGCAAAAGAACCGTCAATGGACACTGAGGCGGGGGACGGCGAGTTGGAGGCAGAGCCACCCGTTGAGGCGATCGAGGACTATCCCGCCGAGGTGGCGCGCCTGCGTCGACTGGTGGCGGCACTGACCGAGGAGCGCGATGGTTTGAAAAAGAAAGTCATGCACTTGACTGTGGCATTGTCCGAGGCGCGTCAGGACAAATAAGAGCCAGAGCGCGGGCGTTCGGGCGTATCATCCTGCCCGGCGAAACGTCAGATTGATGCGCATGGCGCCCAACAAAGGGTGCGTGGCGTCTTTCAACTCGGACACGCCGTGATACCGCAGCCGATCCCGGCCGCCCCACACGGCGACGTCTCCATGCTGCAGTGGCACGCGTTGCGCGCGGTCACTGCGTTGTTCGCCGCCGAACAGGAACGTCGCAGGAATTCCCAGCGACACCGATACGATAGGCGCGCTGAAATCCCGTTCATTCTTGTCCTGGTGCAAGCTCATGCGGGCACCCGGCAGATAGCGATTGATCAGGCAGGCATCGGGCTGAAAATCCGGAAAGCCGGCGGTTTGCGCCGCCTGCTGCGCCAGTCGCAAAAACGACGCGGGTAAAGCGGGCCAGGGCAGGCCGGTTTGCGGATCCTGCTGGGTGTAACGATAGCCGCGCAGATCCGTTGTCCACCCCAGCGAGCCGCAGTTCGTCAGCGCGACAGACATCCGGAACCCGCCCGGCGTCACCATATGGCGTAAAGGCGCCGCCGCGAATATGGCGTCCAGCTCGGACAATAGCGCATCAATATAGGGCAGTGCCAAGCCTCGCAGTACAACCGCTTGCGGACCCAATTGCACGTTGACTGGGGCGACTGCGTCGGGAGCAAACAAGTCCAGGTTCATGGTAAGGCTGCGTCGGCGTGTAGATGGTGTTTCGTTGCGCTGGCCGGCGGTTGCGCCACGGTGGTCGGTCACGCGACCATGGGCGAAGAGGCCGGAGTGTGCGTCAGAATCGTATATGACCCTAATGTAGGCATCCTTGCGATGCCAGACACTCCGGCTTTTGCGCTTGAACTCGTTGGTGCTCAGCCGCAGCGCAATGCGCTGATCGAGCCGTCGCTTTCCACAATCACGTTCAAACGCGTGGGGTTGTATTCCATGGTCATGACTTCGCCGGGTTTCAGCACGCGTAGTTGCGTCGCGTTGGCACTCGAGCTCAGCGTGCGGTTGAGCGACTCCGAGTACTTTTGACCCACCTGATCTTGTACCGGCTGGGCATCGCAGGTGGCGGCCGTGCCAGACGACGCGCCACTGCCGCCGTATGTACTGGTATCCGATGAGGTGTGCTGCGTTCCAGAGGAGGCGCAGGCGGTGAGGCCGGCGACGAGGATGACGGGAAACAGCTTGCGCATCATGAGAGAAACTCCTTCTTGCAAATTAGTCGTCAATGATAGACCAGCTTGATCATTGATTTGTTTGCATATGATTCCACGCCAGGCCTGCTGCGCTGTTATTCGCCGGGTGTGTCAGGATCAGGAGGCTGTCATGCACCTGATGTTTCCATTGTATGGAATTTCAGGTGGTGGAACGCAAGCCCGTCTCGTTTTTCCGTCTATCGGTGCTCAGGCAAGCACGGCAATACCGTCCGCGGCACGCACGCCTTGACCTGCAGGCATAACGAACAGGGGATTGATTTCGGCTTCGACCAAGCGGTCGCCCAATTGTGCGGCCATTTGCGAGAACGCAACGATGGCTTTCACCAGCGCATCCAGATCGGCTTTGGGCCGGCCACGAAAACCGTCGAGCAGTGGCCAGGTTTTTAACTCGTGGACCATGTCGAGGGCATCTTCGCGGCCGAGGCCTTTATTGCCGGATGGCAGCAGGCGCATCGTGGTGTCCTTGAACAGTTCCGCGGTGACGCCGCCCATGCCTAGCAGGATCGCCGTGCCGAGCGGGTCGCGATGCATGCCGAGAATCAGCTCCGTGCCGCCGGCGACCATTTCTTGTACCAGAAAGCGCTGAGGCACGATGCCGGTCTTGCTTTGTACTTCGTCCTTCATTGCCCTCAGCCGGTCACCGATCTGCTCGGCAGTGAGGTTGATGGCGACGCCGCCGACGTCGCTCTTATGCGTAATTTCACTCGACAGGATTTTTAGCGCGACACGCGTATTAAAGGCACGCGCAGCTTGTTCCGCGCTGGTGGGCGTTGTCACAACGGTTTCTTGCGCGCAGGGCACGCCGAAGCGCGTGAACAATTGCTTGGCTTGCGCTTCGTCCAACGAACCTGCAGGCAGATCTGCTATGTCGATCGGCGCAGCAGGAACCGAATATGTCGGCTCCCTCCACTGCGCGTGCTGCAGCATACCGGCCAGCGCGACGGAGCATGCCTCTGGGATGGCGAAAGCCGGGACGCCGCGCTGTGTGAGCAGGGCACCGACATTCGGCGCGTGAGGACTGACGAAGGCGATCACGGGCTTATCGCTTTCGGGTAGGCAGTCCTGGATGGCGCCAGCCATCAGCTCCGGCATGGCGAGGCCCGAAGACCCCACAATGATGGCGAGCGCGTCATAGCTGGGACTTGCCAGCAGCGTTCGGATAGCGCCACGTAACAGATCTGGCTGCAGACCGGCCAGGGTGACATCGATGGGATTGCGATCCAGCGCGGCGTGGTCGCCGGTCTGCAGCGCGCGCAATTGCGCAGCGGTGGCGGCATCAGGGGCCGGCGCCTCAAAACCCGATACGCCCAGGCTGTCGGACACCAGTGTGCCAGCGCCACCCGTCGAGGTCAGGATGGCGACACGATTGCCCCGCAGCACGCGGTTTGTGGCCAGCGCAGCAGGGATATCCAGCAAGTCGCTAAAGGTCTGGGCGCGAATAATGCCGACTTGCTTGAATAGCGCGTCGTACATGCGGTCGGCACCGGCCAGTGCACCTGTATGCGACACGGCCGCTTTTGCGCCGGCTTCCGAGCGGCCGATCTTGAAGGCGACGACCGGCTTACCGGCGCGGGCGGCCTTCAGGGCTGCAGTGCGGAATTTCTCCGGGTTGCGCACGCTTTCGACATAGAGCGCGATGACTTTGGTGGCTTCGTCGTCAGTCAAGTAATCAATGAAGTCGGCCAAATCGAGATCGACTTCGTTGCTGGTTGAGATGAGCTTGGACAAGCCGATCCCGCGAGACGCTGCGCGGGACAGCAGCGCACCGAGGATGCCGCCGCTTTGCGACACCACACCGATGGACCCAGCCGGGAAATGATCCATTTCCAGTGCGCCGCTGGCCGACAGCACGATGTTGTCGGTCAGATTGACCAAACCGATCGTGTTGGGGCCGAGGATGCGCATACTGCCTGCGGCCTCGATGAGTTCGGCTTGCCGGCGCGCTCCCTCTGCACCGACTTCGGTGTAGCCGCTGGCCAGCACGATCGATGCCGCCGTACCGCGCTGTGCGAGTTCTCGTACGGCCAAGTGCGCGCGTTCGGCGCCCAACAGTACGATGCCGACGTCGGGTACCGACGGCAGCGATGCGATGTTGGGATAGCAGGGCAGGCCGTCGATATTGTCGGCTCGTGGATTGACAGGATAAATGTGGCCGGTAAAACCGTGCTTGCGCAGATAGGCGACAGGGCGGCCGGCGGTCTTTCTGCTATCGGCGGAGGCGCCGATGACGGCTACGCTGCGTGGATTGAGGAGGCGGGTAAGGGGGCTCATGTTTGTTACTCTTTGCTGGTGCGCTTTTCGGCGGCCTTGGCCAGGAAAGCCATGACCGATTCGCGGTGCTCCGTGCTCGTGTAGCAGATGCCTTGCGCTTGGCTGCCTTGTGCGAATACTTGTTCAGCCGACATTTCGAAGCTCTGGTTGAGAATGGTCTTGCCCAGCGCCAATGCAGTCCCGGAGCCTTGGCTCAGCTCGGCGGCCCAGGTCTGCGCATCGGTCAGCAGTTGCGCTGCGCTGGTGGTGCGATCCACGATGCCTAACCGCAGGGCTTCGTCGCATTCGACTTTTCGACCGGTGAAAATCAGTTCTTTTGCTTTGGATAGACCCACCCGGCGCGGCAGGAAATACATACCGCCACCGTCCGGGACGATGCCGCGATTGATATACGACCAGGTAAAGCTCGCGGCGTCGCTGGCAATGATGAAATCGCAGGCCAGGGCAGTGTCGGCGCCCAGGCCGGACGCAGCGCCATTGACGGCAGCAATGGTCGGCTTGGGCATGGTGTGCAGCAACGATTGGGTGTAGTGCACGCGCTGCTGACGGTGCCAGCCGTTGAAAGCGATTTCGCCAACAGGGGCGTTCATCCGCCGTTCCATCCCCGCGACATCGCCACCGGCGCAGAATCCCTTTCCGTTACCGCTGAGCACCAATGCGCGGATCGCTTTGTCGGCACTGATGCGTTCCAGCGCCGCGATGAATGCGCTGCGCATATCGTCGCTCATGGCATTGCGTTTCTCAGGGCGGTTGAGCAGCAGTGTGGCAATGCCGTCGGTAACGGTCAGTTCGATCAAATCCGTGGTCATGTCGCGAGTTTTCCTTGAGTCGGCTCAGTCGTTGGCGATGTGGCTTTTCTTGACGCGCCTGCGTCAAACCAGCATTTGCCTTTTGCCGGATAGTTTAGGTGCCCAAGCCGCAATATGTATTCCCTGAATTCCACTTGATGGAAATAGTGCTAAGCTGCTGCGTCCCACCCATTTCGCTACATCATGTCCGATTCTTCTCCCCAGACCGTGCGGCGGCACCATCACGAAGACCCTGTGTTGAATCGTTCGTTGGTGCGTGGGGTCGAGATTCTGCGCGCGTTTCGCCCCGGTGCAGATCAACTCGGCAATGGAGAAATCGCGGAAAGGACTCAGCTTTCGCGCGCCACGGTCAGCCGTCTGACGCAGACGCTGGTCGAATGCGGGCTGCTGGAGCATGATCGGGTGCGGCGGACTTACCGTCTGGCCACGCCGGTATTGAGCCTGGCTCACGCAATGCGTGCGGGCTCGCCGGTGTTGAATGCGGTCGCGCCGCTGATGCGTGCGATGGCCGAGAAAATGCGGATCAATGTGGGGCTGGCGACCGCGGACCGTGACGAAATGGTCTATTTGGAATCGTTTCGGTTTAACCGCAAGGTGGCGCTGCGCAGTGTTGTCGCGGGGCAGCGTGTGCCGATGGAGCTCACTTCGCTGGGCAGAGCCTATCTGGCGGTCGTCGATGACGTACAGCGGCAGGCGTTGCTGGAGCAGTTTCGCCAACGGCGCAGTACTGACTCGCGCCGTCTGCTTGACGAAATCCACGCCGCCAGGCTCAGCGTCGATACCAAAGGCTATTGCGCCGCCTCATGGCAGCCGGAGGTCGTGGCAATGGCAACGCCGCTTGTGCTGCCAGACCGCCCCATTTACGTATTGAATGTCAGCGTCCGGACCATAGCCAGCATGTCAGAGACGCAGAAACAGCTGGGTGGCCCGTTGCTGGAACTCCGCGAGAAGGCGAAGACCGCGTTACTTACCGCTGACGCGTGACCGGCTCCAGCGGTGACAGCACTCGGCGACATACATGATGTGCCAAGTGCGTAATGATGCTGATCAGCCTGCCTTGCGTGCGCGCCGCTTGCGTACGGCCTCGGCCAGATCGGCCAGCACCGGTTCGGTCTGTGTCCAACCCAGGCAGGCATCGGTGATCGACACCCCATGACGCAACGGCACGCCGGGTTTCAGGTCCTGGCGGCCGGCCTCCAGATGGCTTTCGATCATGACGCCAATGATGCGCGAATCGCCGTTGGCGAGTTGCGTGCCGATATCGCGGGCCACGTCGATCTGGCGCTCGTGCGATTTGTTGGAGTTCGCGTGCGAACAGTCGATCATGACCTGTTCGCGTTGGCCTGCGGCTTTCAGTGCGGCGCAACTGGCCTGGACGCTGGCGGCATCGTAGTTGGGGCCTTGTTTGCCGCCCCGCAGGATCACATGGGTATCGTCATTGCCGCGCGTCTCGAAAATCGCGGCCATGCCCATTTTGGTCATGCCCATAAAGGCATGTTTGGCGCGGGCCGCCACGATCGCATCGGCGGCGACCTGCATGCCGCCATCGGTGCCGTTCTTAAAGCCCAACGGGCAGCTCAGGCCGGACGCCAATTGGCGATGGCTGGGGCTTTCCGTTGTGCGTGCCCCGATTGCGCCCCAGGCGACCAGGTCGGCAATGTATTGCGGGCTGAGCAGGTCCAGGAATTCGGTGGCGATGGGCAAGCCCAGTTCGCTGATTTCCAGCAACAGCTCGCGCGCGCGGTGCAGCCCCTCATTGATACGGAAACTGCCATCGAGGCGCGGGTCATTGATATAGCCCTTCCAGCCGACGGTGGTGCGCGGTTTTTCAAAGTACACGCGCATCACGATCAGCAGGTCTTTGCTCAGTGATTGCGCGGCGCTTTTTAGCTTGCGCGCGTATTCGATTGCCTGATCATGGTCGTGGATGGAACAGGGGCCTACCACCACGACCAGACGGTCGTCGCGGCCGTGCAGCACGTCGGCAATCTGCCTGCGGGCGTTTTCGACGAGAGCCAGCGTCGTAGGAGGAATTGGTAGTTCATCCTGCAGCAGGGCAGGCGAAATCAGCGGACGTACCGCGCCGATACGAACGTCATCAATGCGGGTCGTGTCTTGCGTGGAGTCGGCCTGGCCAACTTCACGGTCGTGGTGAGAATCGTCGATACGGGTCATTATTGTCTCGGGAGGAAGAGCCGCGCGCTCAACGGCTACTGCGACGGAGTCGGCAGCGGATCGAGCGGAGCGTGCAGGCGGGCTATCTGATGTGCGTTAATCGTATTCGGGTCAATCTGCGACGGGCGTGCGCAGCGTGACGAATTCCTCGGCGGCTGTCGGGTGGATGCCGATGGTCTCGTCAAAGACCTGCTTTGTCGCGCCCGCTTTCAGCGCGACGGCCAGGCCCTGCACGATTTCACCCGCGTCCGGGCCCACCATGTGGCAACCCAAAACGCGGTCGGTATCGGCGTCGACCACCAGTTTCATCAAGGTTTTTTCCTGGATACCGGTCAGCGTGAGCTTCATCGGGCGGAACCGGCTTTCGAAACGCTTGATGCGATGACCGGCCTCGAGCGCCGCCTCGGTCGTCAGGCCGACGGTGCCGATATTGGGCAGGCTGAATACGGCCGTAGGAATCAGGTCGTAATCGACCTTGCGGTACTCCTCGGGTTTGAACAAGCGGCGCGCGACTGCCATCCCCTCGGCCAGAGCGACTGGGGTCAGCGGCACGCGGCCGATCACGTCGCCGATGGCCAGGATCGACGGTTCGCTGCTGCGATATTCGTCGTCAACCCCGATAAAGCCGTCGTCGTTGAGTGTCACGCCGGTGTTTTCCAGCCCCAGATTGTCCAGCATGGGGCGGCGGCCGGTGGCATAGAACACGCAATCGGTTTCGATGACCTCGCCGCTTTTCAGGGTGACGCTCAGGGTGCCGTCATCGCGTTTGTCGATGCGGGCAATATCGGCGTTAAAGCGTAAATCCAGGCCTTTTTTTATCAGTTCGTCGCGCAGGTGCTCGCGTACGCTGCCGTCAAAGCCGCGCAGAAACAGGTCGCGTCGATACAGTTGCGTGGTTTGGGCGCCCAGGCCATTGAAAATCGAGGCGAATTCGACCGCGATGTAGCCCCCGCCCACGACCACGACGCGGCGCGGCAGTTCCTGCAGGAAAAAGGCCTCGTTCGAGGTAATGGCGTGTTCTTTACCTGGAATATCAGGGACTTGCGGCCAGCCGCCAGTGGCCACCAGGATATGCTCGGCCGTGTGGCGCTGGCCGTTGATTTCCACGGTGTGAGGGTCGACCAGCCGGGCATGGCCTTCGTGCAGGGTCACACCGCTATTGACGAGCAGGTTGCGATAAATGCCATTGAGACGTTCGATTTCGCGGTTTTTATTGGCGATCAGGGTAGTCCAGTCAAAACCCGGGGTCCCGACGGTCCATCCAAATCCGGAGGCTTGCTCGAAGTCTTCGTGAAAATGCGCGCCGTACACCAGCAGTTTTTTGGGTACGCATCCAACGTTCACGCAGGTGCCGCCGAGATAGCGGCTTTCCGCAATGGCTACACGAGCACCGAATCCCGCGGCAAAGCGCGCCGCGCGCACGCCGCCTGAACCTGCGCCTATGACGTATAAGTCGAAATCGAAAGCCATCACGAATCCTTGTTACGAGTCTGCTTGGTGGGACGCAGCCGCCCACATAATTTCTGAAAAGAACGGTATTAAACCGCTAATCTTAAACCGCCGTCCGGCGGGTATGCTGCGACCTGGCTTGTGGTGCCCTCAGCACAGGCCCCGCATATGGGATACATTCTGACGGTGGTGCCGCCGTATCGGGCGGCGTTCGGGGTGATTCCGTGATGGGAATGCATGCAGACTGAAACTAGTTTCTTTGGCTCGGTGGGCGCCGTGTTGGGCGAGGTGATCCGTGCCATTGTGTCAGGCATCCGCTATGTCTTTAGCGGCCTGGGCTCGGCGATCGGGGATTTTTTCTCGGGCCTGGCCGGCGCATTGGGCATGAGCTCGTCGATATTTCATTTCGCGCTGCTGCTCCTGGGCCTGGTCCTGCTGTGGTCCGCGGTCAAGGCCTTTATGGGGCGTTCCATTGTGGCGGGATTGTTCTGGCTGCTATTGGCCATGCTGTTGTTGTCCGGCCTGATCAGTTAGCGGGGCAGGGGGGNNGCCNCCGGCAGCCTCGGTTCTATCGGTAGGTTGAGCTTTCCCTCTATGCCGGGCGCCGCGCAGTGGTTTGCGCGATCAGCATGGTGAGCCGCTTGATGAGCGGTTCGAACAGATCCGCCGAGGTGTTGCCATAGCCCAGCACCAGGCCGTTGTCCTCGGCGGTCGGTTGCAGGGCAAAGGCCGACAGGGCGCTGGGCGCCATGCCCGCCTGCCGCGCTGCAGCGGCCAGTTGCCGGTCCTGAATTTCAGGCGGCAGTCTCACGGTCAAGTGCAGGCCGCCTTGTCCGCCTAACACCTCGTGCGAGACGGACAGGTGGCGCGCTAGGGCTGATCGCAAGGCGGATTGCCGGTCGCGATAGAGACGCCGCATGCGGCCCAGATGGCGGGCAAACTGTCCGCTTTCCATAAACTCCGCCAAGGCGAGTTGCTCATGCCGATGGCCGCCGCGCAGCAATTCGTGCACGGCCGTGTGTAACGAACCTGTCAGCCCCTCGGGTAATACCAGGAATCCAATGCGCAGGGCGGGAAACATGGTCTTGCTGAACGTACCGATGTAGACCACGGGTGCATTATCGGCGAGCCCTTGCATGGCGGGGATCGGATCGCCCTGGTGCCGGAATTCGCTGTCGTAGTCGTCCTCGATGATCCAGGCGTTGTTGCGCCGGGCGCGTTCCAGCAGGTCCAGGCGGCGAGCGGCGCTCAGCACGGCGCCCGTCGGATATTGATGCGAGGGTGAGGTGTAGATCATGCGTGGCGCATGGGTGTGCCAGAGCGTGGCAGGCGCCGCCAGGCCCTCGTCGTCAACGCGCACCGGTATCACCTGCAGGTCCCCTGCCTGGAGCGCGGCCTTGACACCCCGATACCCCGGGTCTTCCATCCAGGCGATATCGCCTGGATTACTTAGCAGCCGTACACATAGAGACAACGCCTCTTGGGCCCCCTCGGTAATCAGGATCTGTTCCGCGTGACAGCGTACACCGCGAGACAGACCCAGATGGCGGGCGATGGCGTCGCGCAGCGCAGGTTCGCCAGCGGGGTCGCCGTAGCCCAGCGTGCTGATGGGCATGTCGCGCAGCGTACGGTCCAGCGTGCGGCGCCACGCGCCGAGGGGAAAATGGCTGAGCGCCGGTGTCCCCGGGCGCAGCGCCACGGCGGCCTCGATGTGACGGGGAGACGCTATCAAGCGGCTGACGCGTTGTGCGGCACTGGCGTCCATGGGGGCCGGGCTGATAGGTTTGGGGAGGCTGATGCGGGCGGCTGGGTTGATGCCTGTGGCGGGGGCCATAGGCAGGAAGGCGACCCATGTCCCTTGGCGATCGGCTCGCACGTAGCCTTCCGCCGTCAACTGGCTGTACGCCAGCAGCACGGTATTGCGCGAAATGCCGAGTTGCTCCGCCAGCGCCCGCGAGGCGGGTAGCCGGCTGCCCGCGGGTAGCCGTCCGTCCAGAATGGACGCCTTGAGCCGTCGCAACAACTGACGTTGCAGTGTATTGCCGTCCTGGGGCGGCGACAGCGGGCTGTCCAGCAAGGGGGCTGGCGTATCCATGGCACCATCAAATAGTCTGATATTGGATCTTTTTACCATGCCACGATTCGGCTAGGCTTATGGCTTGTATTCGCGTAATGCCATTTCCCCTGAGCCTCAGAAGGATGTTTCGTATGCCGTCGACCAGTGCCGTGACTCAACAACCCGTGGGCGATTCCCTCCCGCATTGGACGGCGCGTCCGCGGCCCCCGCATGAGGCGATCGCGGGACACTACTGTCGGCTCGAACCGCTGGACGCGGCGCGTCATGGCGCTCAACTGTATGCCGCGTTTCGTCAGACGCCGGACGATGCCGATTGGACGTATACCCTGGCCGGGCCATTCGCCGACGAGGCCAGCTATCTGGCGTATGCGCGTACGGTGCAAACCTCTGAGGACCCACAGTTTTTTGCCGTTATTGACTCGGCTACAGGACAAGCAGTCGGCACTTTGGCCGCCATGCGCATTGATCCGGCCAATGGCGTCATCGAGGTAGGCAACGTGGCGTACTCGAATCTGCTCAAACGTACGCCTGCCGCCACCGAGGCCCAGTATCTGCTGATGCGCCGGGCGTTTGATCAACTCGGCTATCGCCGCTATGAATGGAAGTGCGACAGCCTGAATGCGCCGTCGCGCGCCGCTGCGTTGCGCATGGGATTTCAGTTCGAGGGGATTTTCCGGCAGGCCGTGGTTTACAAAGGGCGCAATCGAGATACCGCCTGGTTTTCCATCATCGATTCGGAATGGCCGGCCGTGCGCAGAGGCTTTGAGCAATGGCTCGCGCCGGATAATTTCGATGCGGACGGACGGCAGCGCCGCCGGCTGTCGGATTTGATCGAGTCGGCGCGGACGGCGTGACCNNCCCCGCTACGGGGTAACTGCCAGCCTGATCGTCACGGTAACTCCGCGGGGTAACTATCCAGCGCCAGACTGATCTGCTGGCGCAGATCCCATTCCGCCAGCGAGGCATTGACAGCACCGTAATAGGCGCCGTCGCGCACCAGGAACAGGGCGGGCAAATGAAAGACCTCGTAGCGCTCGACCAGCCCGCCGTTATCGCCCGCATCGATCCAGCACAGGCGCTCGACCGGCAGATCCAGCTCGGGTAACTGTTCCCGCGCCACGCGGCACGTGCCGCAGGTACGGCTATGAAAGGCCAGCAGCGACAAGCCGGGGGCATCCAGCAAGTAGCGGTCGGCAGTACTGTCGTTGAGTTCGATTTGTTGCATGGGATGCAGGCGGCTGAAAATCGATATGTTATCGGGGTTTACCCTGTTTTCGCGAAACGAACACAGCGGAATGCAGTACGCTCGACGACTTCTGAATTCGCGTCAAGACACTCGTGCATCTGTTCATCCTATCCTCGTTGACGATACAACAGACATACGATGTTGCATTCCTGATGCCCCGAATTGGTTCGGCGGGCGTGCGGGCAAGTAATATTGCGAAATCAGATAAATAGATGAAATGCGGGTCCTCATGGGGGACCCGCATCGTTTTTTTATTAAAGGAGATGGTCCCGATGAATAAGCCGTTCGACGGAGAAGTCGCCTCGCTTAACGTACCCGAATACGTCAAGCACAAGGGGTTGGTCGAGTGGGTGGCGCATGTGGCTGCGCTGACAAAGCCGGACAATGTGGTCTGGTGCGATGGTTCCCAAGAAGAATACGACCGACTGTGCGAGCTAATGGTGCAAGCGGGCACCCTGCGACGATTGAATCCGGAAAAGCGGCCCAATTCGTATCTGGCCTGGTCCGATCCCTCCGATGTGGCGCGGGTCGAAGACCGCACCTTTATCTGCTCGCAGCGCGCAGAGGACGCCGGTCCTACGAATAATTGGGCTGATCCCGCTGAAATGCGCGCCACGCTGGATGGCTTGTTTGATGGCGCCATGCGTGGACGCACGATGTATGTGGTGCCGTTCTCGATGGGCCCGTTGGGCTCGGACATCGCCCACATCGGTGTCGAGCTGTCTGACAGCCCCTATGTCGTGGTCAACATGCGCATCATGACCCGCATGGGCCGCGCCGTGTTTGACGTGCTGGGCAGCGATGGCGAATTCGTGCCTTGCGTGCATAGCGTGGGCGCCCCGCTGGCAGCAGGTCAGGCCGATGTGGTGTGGCCGTGCAATCCGACCAAATACATCGTCCATTATCCCGAAACGCGCGAGATCTGGAGCTTTGGCTCGGGTTACGGCGGCAATGCCTTGTTGGGCAAAAAATGCTTTGCCTTGCGTATCGCATCGACCATGGGCCGCGATCAGGGCTGGTTGGCCGAGCACATGCTGATCCTGGGCGTGACCTCGCCCAAAGGCCGCAAGTATCACGTCGCTGCGGCATTCCCGTCGGCTTGCGGCAAGACCAACTTTGCCATGTTGATCCCGCCCGAGGGCATGGACGGCTGGAAGGTCTCCACCATCGGCGACGATATCGCCTGGATCAAGCCGGACGCCGAAGGCCGCCTGCGCGCCATCAACCCCGAAGCGGGCTATTTCGGCGTAGCGCCTGGCACCAGCGAAAGGACCAACTTCAATGCCATGGCGACGTTGAAAGCCAATGTCATTTTCACCAACGTGGCGTTGACCGATGATGGCGACGTCTGGTGGGAAGGCATGACCGATACGCCGCCCGCGCATCTGATCGACTGGCAGGGCCAGGATTGGACGCCCGCAAGCGCGAAGGAAACCGGTCGCAAGGCTGCGCATCCGAACGCGCGCTTTACTGCACCCGCCTCGCAATGTCCGTCCATCGACCCTGAATGGGAAAACCCCAAAGGTGTCGTCATCGACGCGTTCATCTTTGGCGGCCGTCGTTCCACCACCGTGCCGCTGGTCACCGAAGCCCGTAATTGGGTAGAGGGCGTCTACATGGCGGCCACTATGGGCTCTGAGACCACGGCAGCGGCCGCAGGCCAGCAGGGCGTCGTGCGCCGCGATCCGTTCGCCATGTTGCCGTTCTGCGGCTACAACATGAGCGACTACTTTGGCCATTGGCTGAAACTGGGCAAACGCCTGCAGGATGCGGGCGCCACGCTGCCTCACATTTACTGCGTCAATTGGTTCCGTAAAGGGCCGGATGGCAAATTCGTCTGGCCGGGCTTTGGCGACAACATGCGTGTGCTGAAGTGGATGCTGGGCCGCATTGACGGCACGGCCAACGGTGTCGAGCAAGTGTTCGGCGTATCGCCCACGTATCAGGACATCGACTGGACTGGCCTGGAATTCAGCCCGGATCAGTTCCAGCAAGTCATCTCGGTCGATGTGAAATCGTGGCGTGATGAATTGGCGCTGCACGATACCTTGTTCCAGCAGTTGGCTCAGCGTTTGCCGGGTGAATTGCCTGGTGTGAAGTCGTCGATCGAGACGCGTCTGGCCGCTTGAGGCAAGGCGTGTTTTGGCATTAGCCGGGCTTGGCGCTGATTGCTGACGTAATCAAGCGCTGAGCCAAGGACGCGGCCATCGGGCTCTGCCGGAGTCAGATGGCCGCGTTTTTACGTGTTGATTGAAGGTTTTAACGGTGTCAGTTTTTCCTGACCAGATTGAGCCGATTGCCCCTCGTGTGCAAGGGTTCGCTCCGTTGATGGCATCGGGCGCACGCATCGTCGTGCTCGGCTCGATGCCTGGCGTCGCGTCGCTGCGGCGACAGCAGTATTACGCACATCCTCGCAATGCATTCTGGCCGATTGCTGCCGAGGTTTGCGGTTTTGATGCGCAGGCCAGTTATGACGCGCGCAGCGAGGCATTAGTATCGTCGGGGATCGCGCTGTGGGATGTGCTGCAGGCCTGCGAGCGTCCTGGTAGCCTGGATGCGAATATCGATATCCATAGCATCGTGCCTAATGACTTCGAGTCGTTTTTCCGCGAGAGCCCTGGCATCGTGCGTGTCTGTTTCAACGGTGGCAAAGCTGCAGCGTTATATCGACGCCACGTGTTGCCCGCATTGACGCTCTCGCGTGAACTGCAATACGTTGATTTGCCGTCTACGAGCCCGGCTCATGCTGCGATGAGGCGGGAAGAAAAGTTGGCGGTGTGGGAGCGTGCGTTGACGATTTCGCGGTGAGCTTCGTGCGTGGTGGGGATGAGTGCCATTGGACGTCGAGGCNGGGCAGTGACCGTGTTGNCNGGCCTCGACGTCCACAAGCACGCCAACGTCACCTTCACGCAAACACCTGATAATGTCCCCAACCCCATACCGCTTAACAGCAACAACGCTGTCAACAATCCTTCATCTACACCCGCTACGCTGTCAAAAACGGGCAAAGGACCTGACATCATGAATTTTGAAGACCGCGACGAACTGCGACGCCGCATCGAAAACGATTTGCTCGACAGCCTGGACGAAGAGCTGGAGCTGGAAATCGAAGATCGCGCCTATGATCTGGCACAGCAGGAGGGCGGTGCTGCGCCGGGAGGCGAAACTCACGCGCAGCGCGTAGCCTATTTCCGTGAGCTGTTTCGTCTGCAAGGCGAGTTGGTCAAACTACAGAACTGGGTGGCATCGACCCGGCAAAAAGCAGTCATCATTTTCGAGGGGCGTGATGCGGCAGGCAAGGGCGGCGTGATCAAGCGCATTACACAACGCCTGAATCCCCGCGTATGCCGCGTAGTGGCTTTGCCGGCGCCCAATGATCGCGAGCGTACACAATGGTATTTCCAACGCTATGTGGCGCATCTGCCCGCTGCCGGCGAACTCGTGCTGTTCGATCGCAGTTGGTACAACCGCGCAGGCGTCGAGCGCGTCATGGGGTTCTGTTCAGACGAGGAATACGAGGAGTTCTTCCGTTCGGTGCCGGAATTCGAACGCATGCTGGTGCGTTCGGGGATCAAGGTCATCAAATACTGGTTCTCGATCACCGACGAAGAACAGCATCTACGCTTTTTGGGCCGCATCCACGATCCGCTCAAGCAATGGAAACTCAGCCCCATGGATTTGGAATCGCGCCGTCGCTGGGAGGACTACACCCGGGTCAAAGAGGCGATGTTGGACCACACACACATCGATGACGCGCCATGGTGGGTCGTGCCCGCCGACAACAAGAAGCAGGCACGACTCAATTGCATCCACCATTTGCTGTCGCAATTTCCTTACCAGGAAGTCGAACGTGCCGAGGTGATCTTGCCAGAGCGCGTGCGCAACGAGGACTATATTCGTCATCCGGTGCCGACCGAGATGATGGTGCCGCAGGTGTATTGAGCTGGGACTTTAGTCCGGTTGGCGGCATTTGGGCCACCATCAGGGTTCTATCGGCGGCAGTTCATCCGCAATCAAATCGAGCCCTGCGCGCAGTAGCCGATCATAGCGCGCACGCTCAGCAGCGATGCTTTCGGGTGTCCACTCGTAAAAGCCTTGGCCCGCCTTCATCCCGTGCCTGCCGTCCGCGGCGCGTTCGGTGAGACAACGCGCGGGGGTATCGCTATTGCAAAACGAGGGATACATCGTAGCGCCCGCTGCCGCGTGTACCTCGATACCCGCGTGATCGCGCTGCAACACCGGGCCGGCGGCCAGAAACCGGAACCCAAAACCGAATCGCACGGCTGCATCGACATCCTCGGGCGAGGCGATACCGCGATCGATCAGATCAAATGCCTCGCGTGACAACGCGTGCTGCAAACGATTGGCCAGAAAGCCAGGCAAGTCTTTCAACACCTTGACCGGCACCATGCCGCAGCGGCGCATGAACGCAATCAGCGCATCGGCCTGCGCGGGATCGCTGGCGTCGCACAACACTACCTCGACCAGGGGCACGAGGTGCGCAGGCATGAAAAAATGCAGGCCCAACATGCGATCACGTGTCTTGAGCCCCTGGCCGATCGCACTGATTGGAAAGCTCGAGCTATTGCTCGCCAGAATGGCACGCGCAGGCGCACGTTGCTCCAGTTCGGCAAACAGGGCCTGTTTCAGATCCAATCGTTCGGGAATGCATTCGATCACCAGCCCGACGCTATTCCAGTCGACGCTATCCAGATCGGGCGCGGTTTGTACATAATCCGCCGCCTCTGCACGTCCGGCCGCAGCCAGATTGGCGGCGACGCGTGCAGGCAGGGCCTGGGCGCGCGTAGCATCGGGTTCAATGACCGTCGTGCGGCAATGCGCACGTGCCAGGACCACGGCAACGTCAGCGCCCATCGTGCCGCCACCCACCACCACGGCGTGCGCGGCGGCAGGGTTACTGAGCAGAGGTTGAGGTAATGAAGACATCATGTTTCCTTTGACGGCGCCGCGCTGAGTCATTGCGCACGTCTCGAATGCGTGGTGAAAGCAGGTGTGGTGAGAGGACTAAGCCTTGCCAGGCACGCTTTCCTTCGTATCGGTCGCACGCAGAAAATCGAAATCCACGCCTTGATCGGCTTGCGTCACACTCTGCATATACAACTTGCGATAGCCGCGATCGCCAGTGGGGTGCTCGATGGGATGCGCAGCGGCGCGGCGGGCGAGTTCCTCATCACTGATCAACACCGCGATTTCGCGATTTTTCACCGACAGACGGATACGGTCGCCCGTCTGTATATGGGCCAACGGCCCGCCCACCGCTGCCTCGGGTGTCACATGCAACACAATCGTGCCCGCTGCCGTGCCGCTCATGCGGCCATCGGAAATACGCACCATGTCTTTGACGCCGGCTCGGGCGAGCTTGCGCGGAATCGGCATATATCCGGCCTCCGGCATACCCGGGCCGCCGGTCGGGCCAATGCGCTTCAAGACGAGCACGTCATCCGCCGTGACGTCCAAGGCATCGTCGTCAATGCGATTGGCCATGTCCTCGGCGTCCTCGAATACGACAGCGCGGCCTTCATGTTCCATGAGTTGGGGGTTCGCCGCCGATTGCTTGATGATGGCGCCGCCGGGGGCCAGGTTGCCGCGCAAAACGGCCAGGCCGCCGACGGGATAGATTGGCGAGTCGAATGGCCGGATCACGTCTTGCACGAAGGCGGCAGGCGCAGCGTCGAGCTCCTCGCCCAAGGTACGGCCGGATACAGTCAGGGTATCCAGATGCAGCAACGGCCGCAGTTCACGCAGCAGGGCAGGCATGCCGCCCGCTTTGTGAAAATCCTCCATGTAGTGCTGTCCAGAGGGCTTCAGATCGACCAGCACGGGGGTCTCGCGGCTCAGGCGATCCAGCCCGGCCAGATCGATATCGATGCCCAACCGTCCTGCCATCGCGGTCAAGTGCACGATGCCATTGGTCGAGCCGCCTACTGACAGCAGCACCCGCAACGCATTCTCGAACGCCTTGCCTGTCAGAATCTTGTCGGGCGTCAGGCGGTTGATCGCCATGGCCACAGCAGTGGTGCCTGTCTGCTCCGCCACACGCATGCGGTCAGCCGTGACGGCAGGCGCCGAGGCGCCACCAAAAACCATGATGCCCAAGGCCTCGGCCAGGCATGCCATCGTGCTGGCCGTTCCCATCACCGAACAGGTTCCGACGCTGGCCACCAGTTGATTATTGACGTCGGTGATCTCCTCGGCGTCGATCTCCTCTGCACGGTAGCGGCCCCAATAGCGGCGGCAGTCCGTACACGCGCCCACGCGTTCGCCACGATGCGAGCCCGTCAGCATGGCACCCGTGACCAATTGAATCGCCGGTACGCCTGCCGATGCGGCGCCCATCAATTGAGCGGGCACGGTCTTGTCGCAGCCGCCGATCAGCACCACGGCATCCATGGGCTGCGCGCGAATCATCTCCTCGGTGTCCATTGACATCAAGTTGCGCAGATACATGCTCGTCGGCTGCGAAAAACTTTCATGCACCGAGATCGTAGGGAAATCGACCGGCAGCCCGCCCGCCAGCATCACCCCGCGCTTGACCGCCTCGATCAGCTGCGGGGCATTGCCATGACAGGGGTTGTAGCTGCTGCCCGTGTTCGCGATGCCGATCACGGGGCGCGACAGGGCGTCCTCGGTATAGCCCGCACCTTTGATAAAGGCTTTGCGCAGGAACAGCGAGAAGCCCGTGTCTCCGTAATTGGTCAGCCCCTTGCGCAGGCCGGTGGCGGGGGAATCAGGTTTTTTTGAGGAAGCCATTGTCATCTCAATAATATTATTGATAATCTATGGGCGATCATATCCGGGCCTTCTCGCGTAATGCAAGTACCGGACGGTGAATCGGCGCCAGAAACACATTCAACCACTAACCTGGCAGGAGACAAACATGTTTTTATCGAGCAAGCGTCCCCCCGCAAGGCGGGCATTTCTAGCCTGTGCCTTGACCTTTTGTGCGAGCCTGGGTCTGCCCACCGTCGCTGCTGCCGCGGGCTATCCCGAGCGTCCCGTGCGCATGGTGGTGCCTTATCCGCCCGGCGGGGCGACCGATGTGATCGGCCGCGTGATGGCGCAGGAACTATCGCTGGCGCTGGGCCAGCAGTTCGTCGTCGAAAACCGTGCCGGCGCGACAGGCAATATCGGGGCCGATCAGGTCGCGAAGTCCGATCCCGATGGCTATACGCTGTTGCTCGGCGCGTTGACGAGCCATTCCATCAATGCAGAGCTCTACAAAGGCAAAGTCCCTTACGACATCGAAAAGAGCTTTGCTCCGGTTTCTATCGTTGGCTCGGTGCCGCTGGTGTTCGTGGTGAATCCTTCGGTGGAAGCGAAGTCGCTGCAGGAGTTCATCGATTTAGCCAAAAAGCGCCCGGGCTATTTGACGATGGCTTCATCGGGCAATGGTTCGCCCCAGCATCTGGCCACCGAAATGTTCAAAAGCATGGTGGGTGTGGACGTCCTGCATGTGCCATACAAGGGCAGCGGCCCCGCGATGACGGATTTGATGGGTGGACAGGTGCTCAGCATGATCGAGACCGTACCCGCGGCGCAGGGGCACGTGAAAGCCGGTAAATTGCGGGCTCTGGCAGTGGCGTCAGATCAACGCGCCGAGGCCTTGCCCGATGTGCCGACGACCGCCGAGGCGGGGCTGCCGAATTTCCAGGTCAGTTCCATGTTCGGGATCGTGGCGCCTGCCGGAACGCCGGACGCTGTCATTCAGAAGCTGAATGACGCGCTCAAACAGATCCTGGCCAAGCCTGCAGTCAAGGCTGCGCTGCTGAATCAAGGTGCGGTGGCAACGTGGACAACGCCTGCGGACGCGGCTGCGCGCATTGCCGCAGAGCGGGCCAAATGGGCGAAAGTGATTGCGGACGCCGGGGTGAAAGGCGAGTAGCGAGGCAAGGCTGGCGGAACCCGCCAGCCTGATACTGCATCAGTGAATCGCAGCCATTAAACAGTGTGCGGTCTGGCGCGATTCATGGGCTGCCGCGGTTGCTGCTATCGACCGCACGCACAAAATCCCGCCAGGCGATGCCTGCCTCGTTTCCAACCTGTTCAAGCGCGCTCAACGTGTCAGCCGGCAGCAGCAGGCCATTTGCGCGGTGACGAAGGTCGGCTTCGGCCTCGATTTCGCCTGGGTAATAGACCTTGTCGTGACCTGCGGCGACGGGGACGCTCTTGAGAGAAGCGATGTACGCCTCCATGCGCGTTTGAAATTCGGCGATCGGCTGAAACGCGTCGATATTCAGGGCCATGATGAAATGGCCGGCCCGGCTGCGATTGACCGGATCGTATGGGCCGTGCACTTGATCCTGAAATCCGCTGCCTGACAAGACCCCTGACATCACATCGACCATGACGCCAATGGCATAACCTTTATGGCCGGCCATGGGCAGGATGAAGCCTTTGAGCGCCTCTTTCGGATCGGTCGTCGGGTTGCCTTGCGTATCGACCGCCCAGTTGGCAGGGATAGGCTCATGACGATTGTTCGCCAGATAAATCTTTCCCCGGGCGACTCCGGAATTGGCGATGTCCATGACCATCGGCGCATGCTTGCCGGCCGGTACGCCGATAGACCATGGGTTCGTGCCGATTTTCTTTTGCAAACCGCCCCATGGGGCCATATTGGGCCCGCCATTACTCATCATCAGCATGGCGCAGTTCTGCAGCGCGCCTTGCCGAGTGAAGTACATGCACGTGCCAAAATGGTTCGAATGCCGGACCGACACAATACCCACGCCATGCGCACGCGCGCGCCGTACGGCTTCTTCGGTAGCCTGATGCGCAATGACCGGGCCGACGCCGTCATTGCCGTCCAGTACGCCGACAGCGCCCGCATCGGTCACGGTCTGCAGGCGAGTCACGCCTTTCATCGCACCGGAGCGCAAGCGGGCGTAATACCAGCCCAATCTGAGCAGGCCGTGTGATTGGTGCCCCCATAAGTCCGCCTGGACCAGGGCGTCGGCCGCCAGGCCGGCGNCGGCAGGCGGTACGCCCGCCTGCTGGTACACGGCGCAGGCAAAATCTTTAAGCGCCTCGGCCGACAATGGCGTGCGCGACAGTTGGTCGATAGATGAGGATTGCATCGCGTGACTCATTTGTTGAGATGGATATTGCGTTCGCGGATAAAGGTCTGCCACTTGTCCAGATCTGACCGGAACAAGGCATTGAATTGTTCATGGGACAGATTGCCAGGCCGCAGACCTTCTTCGGGAAAACGAGCCTGAATGGTGGGATCTTTCAGCGCCTGGAGCATGGCCGTGTTGAGCTTGTCGACGATAGCGTCCGGCGTGCCTGCGGGGACGAATACGCCGAACCAGACGCTCATTTCGAATCCCGGATAGGTCTCTGCAATCGTAGGAACGTTGGGCAGCACACTGATTCGCTCACGGCTGGCGACGGCGACAGGTTTGAGTTTCTTGGATTCGATAAAATTGATGAACCCGGGTACTGTCCCGAAAGACATCATGATCGTACCGCCGACCAGGTCGTTGATCGAATTGGCCGTGCCCTTGTAATGAACCATCGTCAGTTTGGTATCGCTGGCTTGGCTGACCATCTCCGCGACCAGATGCGACATTTGGCCGGCGCCCGGTGTGCCCACGGTCACCTCATTCGGATGTTGTTTGGCGTATGCCACCAATTCGGGAACCGTGTTAAAGGGAACTGAGGGGTGAGCGGCGAGCAAAGTCGGCGCATCAGCCAGATAAGTGACGGGTATCAGATCCTTGCGCGTGTCGTAGGGCAGCGTTTGATACAGCGAGGGGTTGCTGGTGATCGCACTGTTGGTCATCAGGATGGTATAGCCATCGGGCGATGCCTTGGCGACCAGGTCCGTACCGATGATGCTCGACGCGCCTGGGCGGTTTTCTACCACGACATTCTGTCCCAGTAACGGGCCCATTTTTTCCGCGACGAGACGAGCCACCACGTCCGAGCCGCCGCCCGGAGCAAAGGGGGCTATCATGCGGATCGGTCTTTCTGGATAGTCAGCCGCCGAGGCGGACATGCTGCAGCCGAGCAAGAAGAGGGCAGGAAATAAGCCGCGCAGTATGGTGATGGGTTTCATGGTTGTCTCCTTGAGTTTTTTGTCACCGGGCCGTCCCACGGCAAGAACGTCGCCTTGGGGCACAGCGAGCTAAGGTGCAGCGTGGGGCCTTCCTTTTTATTTGCTGCGCCTGCACTATAGGAAAACCTGCCTGCGTCACAGTGCGGGTTTTTGAGCCGAATACATTAGAAGCGCTTAACAAAAAATGAAAAGCCTGGACATCGATCATCTACGGACATTCGTCGCTGTCGTGGATCGGGAATCATTCGCCGCGGCTGCCGTCGAGGTGTTGCGTACGCAATCGGCAGTGACGCAGCAAATGCAGCGTTTGGAGGCATTGTTCGGCAAACGGCTATTCCAGCGTGTGGGGCGCAACAAGCAATTGACTCCGGACGGATTGCGTCTGCTGGATTACGCGAGGCGCCTGCTGGCGCTAAACGATGAGGCCTGTGCCGCTATGCTGTCCCGGGAGGAGAGCGGCGAGTTGAGATTGGGCGCGCCTCATGACGTGACCGACAGCATCCTGCCCAATCTCTTGGCGCATTTTTCTCAGGCGTTTCCCCGAATGCGGATCGCGATTCATGTCGGACGCAGTCCGCATCTATTGCAGCGCTTGCGGCAAGGGGAAATCGATATGACGATTGCGGGATCGGATGCACCGGATCTGCGGCACATCACATTGCGTACCTCGCCTATCGTATGGATGTGTGCCGCCCGCTATCGTTACGATGCAGAGCAGCCCTTGCCGCTGATCGTGGCGGCCGAGTCCAGCCAGTTTCGCCGCATCGCGATAGAACACCTGGATCGCGTGGGCATTCCGTGGCGGATCACCTATACCTCTCCGACGGTGGTGGGGGTGCGTGCTGCAGTGAGGGCAGGGCTGGGCGTGACCGCGCGCAGTGTGGAAATGTTGGGCAGCGATCTGCGCGTGATGAGCGAGGCAGAGGCCTTGCCGAGATTGCCCGACGTCAGTTTCAGGCTGTATTTGAGCCCGCTCAGTGCGAACAGCGCGGCGCAGCGGGTGTTCGATTCACTGGGGCATTTGAACTTGTAGCCCGAGGTGGTCGAAAAGGCCCCGCGCTGCAGGCACGCTGGACCATTGCCATCAACCGACCGGCGTCAGCACTTTACGCTGCTGAAACCATCCATCCAGATTACTCAACACCAGATCGGCCATGGCTTGCCGGGTTTCTTTCGTGCCGCTGGCCAGATGCGGAAAGAGCACGACTTGATCCATGTCCAATAGCGCTTGCGGGACTTGAGGCTCGTGCTCAAACACGTCCAGGCCTGCACCAGCGATACGGCCGTCTTGCAAGGCCTTGATCAATGCCGATTCGTCGACGACGGTGCCCCGTGCCACGTTGATGAGATATCCCTTTGGGCCCAGCGCATTGAGCACCGCATCGTTGATCAGATGACGCGTTTCTGCACCGCCTGGTACAACCACCACTAGAAAATCGCTGTTTTCGGCCAATTGGATCAGATCGTCGTAATAGCGATAGTGATCCGGCACATCGTTGCGCGCGCGGCGGTTGTAATACGCAATGCTCATGTCAAAGGCTTCGGCGCGCTTGGCGACCTGCAGGCCGATGCTGCCCAGCCCGACAATGCCGCAGCGTTTGCCGCTGGGTTTGATCGTCAGAGGAAAGGCTTCATTGAGCCAGTGGCCCTCGCGCACAAAACGATCCGCCAGGCAGAGACGGCGCGACACGTTCAAGACCAGTGCGAGCGCAGTGTCCGCAACGCAATCGTTCAACACGCCGGGCGTATTGGTCACGACGACGCCGCGTTTTTTGGCGGTGCCGATATCGATGGGATCGTAGCCTACGCCTTGGCTGAAAATGCCTTCCAGATTGGGCAGGCTATTGATCAGTTCTGCCGATGCCCCATGGCGTCCGCTGGTGACAATGCCACGCACGGTTTGCCCTTGCGTTTGCAGAAAGCCGGCTTGGTCTTTGATTTCCCACCAGCGGTGCAAGCGGTAATGGCGATCGACGTGTTCGGTGATGGCGGGTGGCATGGGGCCCACCATCAGTACGTCGATGAGGTCCGTGGAGACAGAGTCAGTCATGAAAAATCCAATCTATAGGGTTTCAAGAACCCGCTTTGCCTTCGACGGTCCGGTCATGAAGGGGCAGCGGGTTCTCGCGTATGAAACTTCTTATTGTGCTAGCAGGCCGCGCGCCTTGATGATCTCGCCATAACGCGCGCGCTCACTTGCGGCCAGCTGTGCCAACTCTTCAGGCGTCGAGCCATGAGCGCCCGCACCCTGAGCCAGCAGCTTTTGCTTGATGCTTTCCTCGTTGGCGACATCGCGGATGGCTTTCGAGAGCTTGTCGACGATGGCTTGCGGCGTGCCTGTGGGCACCAGCACGGCGGTCCAGGATCCGCCTTGGGCATTCTTGATGCCGGCCTCGTCGATCGTGGGCACGTCCGGCATCGCGGGCGAACGCTTGTCGCCCGTGACGGCCAGCGCGCGCAGCTTGCCGGCTTGTACGAACGAATTGGTTTCCAGCACCGAGGCGAACAACATATCGACGCGGCCGCCCATCAGGTCGCCCATGGCGGGGCCACCGCCTTTATAGGGGACGTGCAGCAATTCCGTACCCGTGGCCAGTTGAAACACCTCTGCCGTCAGGTGAGGCGCGCCACCTGTGCCCGAACTGGCAAACGTATGCTGGCCGGGCTCGGCCTTGGCCAAGGCCACCAGGTCTTGCACCGTTTTGACGTTTAGCGAAGGCGGCACGACCAGCACAAAAGGCAGGTCCGAGAACAGCGACACCGGGGCGAACGCCACCGCCGGATCGGTTTTCAGCTTGTAGATCCAGGGATTGATGGACAGCATGCCCGAGTTTGCAAACAGCAGCGTGTAGCCATCAGGGTCAGCACGCGCGACCAAATCGGCCGCGATTTGCCCGCCTGCGCCCGCCTTGTTATCGACCACGATGGTCTGGCCCAACGTTTGTCCCAGGCGTTCGGCCAGAATGCGGGCGGAAATGTCAGTCCCGCCACCGGGCGAGAACGGGACGACCAGCGAAACAGGACGATTAGGGTAATCACCCGCCGCTTGGCTGGCGACGGGAAAACATGCTGCGACCGCCAGGGTCAGGGCGCCCATGACCTGGGCGCGAATACGAGAAATCCGCTTTGCTTTCATGCGTTTGTGTCTCCGCAATACCGTTTTTGAATTGATCTTTAACTGAGCCGCTCTCGCTGGGGTGCAGCGGGCATGCTGTCTGGTTTACGGCATCTTTGAATGATGCCAACGGCAAAAGTATAGGGGCGGGGGCACCATTCAATACCAATTGAGCTATAAATAACATTACCCGATACACATATTGAATGGATGGATGCGGCAGTATGGAACTGCGTCAATTGGAATGTTTTGTCGCCGTGGCCGAGGAATTGCACTTTGGCCGGGCAGCGGCGCGCTTGCGCATGACACAGCCGCCGCTCAGCAGGCAAATACAGTTGCTGGAACAGGATCTGGGCGTAACGCTGCTCGAACGCCATAGCCGCGTCGTGAGGCTGACCGCGGCCGGGCAGCGTTTGCTGCGCGACGCACGTCATCTGTTGGATTATTCGGCACGTGCAGCCCTTGCGGCGCGGCGAGCTGCGCATGGCGAGGCGGGGCATCTGACCTTGGGATATACCGCGGTGGCAGCCTATCGTTTGATGCCGGCGATGCTGATGCGTGCGCAACAGGTGCTGCCCGACGTCAATATCCAGTTGCGCGAAATGGTGTCCAGCGATCTGGGCCGCTTGCTATTGGCGGGCGAGCTCGACGTTGCGTTGACGCGGCATGTGCCTATGCATCAAGGGTTGGAAAAACGGTTGATGGAACGTGAAGCGCTGATATTGGCGCTGCCTGCCGGTTCTCCGCTGTGTGCGATGGATACTGTGCCGCTGCGTGCCTTGCATCAACAGCCGCTGATACTGTATTCGCCAGGGGACAGCCGATATTTCCATGACCGCATTGTCGGCGCCATGGGTCTGGCCAATATCGCGCCGCGCTATGTACAACGCGCCAGCCAAACGCATACCTTGGTCGCGCTGGTCAGGGCAGGGCTGGGATATGGCATCGTGCCGGATTCGGCGCGAGAGCTGCATTTCGAGGGCGTGGAATACCGCCCCATCGCGCAAAAGAACCTGTACGCCGACATCTATCTGGCGTGGCGGCAGCAGGCGGACAACCCTACGGTAGAGGCGTTCCTGGATCGCGTCGCGGGGCGGGATGGGATGAAGGACGGGCCCGATGCCACGCTGGATGAGGATTGAATCTGTCACGCAAAAAATAACGCCGGATTCGTTGGCGAACCCGGCGTTATCGTGGCGCTGTACAGCGTTTCTATCTAGGATCAGGGCTTTTGCGGCGCGCCGTCGACCAGACGCCACAGGCCCAGCGGATTGGCCTGTTGAACCGCCTCGGGCAGCAGCGCATCAGGCAGATCCTGATAGCAGACCGGACGCAAGAAACGATCGATCGCCGTCGTACCCACGGACGTGTACATCGCATTGGATGTCGACGGGAACGGACCGCCGTGCACCATGGCGTAGGTGACTTCCACGCCCGTGGGGAAGCCATTGGCCAGAATGCGGCCAGCCTTGCGTTCCAACACCGGCACGAGCGTACGAGCCGCCTCGACGTCGCTCGCTTCGATCTGCAGCGTGCTGGTCAACTGGCCTTCCAGGTGTTCGGCGATCTCGCGCATTTCCGCGACGTCGCGCACGCGGATCAGCAACGAGGCCGGGCCGAATACTTCGGCCTCTAACGCCTTGTCCTTCAAAAAGCGCTGTGCATCGGTGCTGTAAAGCGCGGCTTGAGCGCTGTTGGGGCGGCCTTCGTTGCTTTGGCCCTTGGCCACGCACGACACGCCTTCGACGGCGCTCAGTTGCGCCACACCGGAGTTATAGGCGTCAGCGATGCCCGGGGTCAGCATGGTGCCGGCCGGTGCGGGTTGCAGCGCTGCCGTCACCGCGGTCTCAAAGCGCTTCAGATCCGGGCCGTCGATCGCAATGACCAGACCAGGATTCGTGCACAGTTGGCCCACGCTGCCGGTCAACGAGGTCGCGAAGCCTTGCGCAATGCTTTCCGCGCGGGCAGACAACGCACCCGGGAACAGGAACACGGGGTTGATGCTGCTCATCTCGGCGTAGACCGGGATCGGCTCGGGGCGGGCATTGGCGGTGCGCACCAGCGCCAGGCCGCCTTGGCGCGAGCCGGTAAAGCCCACGGCCTTGATCGCGGGGTGCGCAACGAGCGCATCGCCCAGGGTGCGGCCTGCGCCGAACAGCAGCGAGAACACGCCCTCGGGCAGATTGTTGTCTTTGACGGCTTTTTGAATGGCACGGCCCACAAGTTCCGACAGACCGGGGTGACCGCTATGCGCCTTGACCACAACCGGGCAGCCCGCGGCCAGTGCCGAGGCGGTATCGCCACCGGCGACCGAGAACGCCAATGGGAAATTGCTGGCGCCGAACACGGCGACCGGGCCGAGCGGCACGCGCGCCAGGCGCAGGTCCGAGCGGGGCAGGGGCTTGCGTTCCGGTTGGGCCGGATCGATGGTGGCGTTCAGGAACAAACCATCACGCACGACTTTTGCGAACAAACGCAGTTGGCCGACCGTACGGCCGCGCTCGCCTTGCAGGCGGGCTTCGGGCAGGCCGGTTTCGGCCATGCCGCGGGCGATCAGTTCGTCGCCCAGCGCCATGATATTGTCGGCAATACTTTCCAGGAAAGCGGCGCGCTGAGCCAGCGGTGCGGCGCGATAGGGATCGAACGCCGCGGCGGCCAATTCGCAGGCGCGATTGACTTCGTCCTTGCCGCCCATGCCGAATTCAGGCTCGATATGTTCGTTACGAGCCGGGTCAAACGCGCGCTGTGCGCCCAGCGTGCCGCGCACGGCGCTGGCGCCGATGAGCATCTCACCAGTGATAGACATGGAAAAGTCTCCTGAAGCTGAATTGAATGGATTCCGGAGGGGAGTCCGTATAAACGTTCTAGTATAGGGAAAGATGGTGGCCGGCCTGAGGTTTCTTTTCTGATTCAGTCAGAAAAAACATCGATCTATATAAAAATTGGATTAAAGGCTGGCGCAAGCCCGGGAAAAGGAGGCGTTCCGCGCAGGAACTATTTGTCGTGCCGTGGTTACTTCACATGGCCGGCTGGTGATATGCCGACGGTACGTTTCCTTAATTCGCACAATGCGATTTCTTATACGAGTGAGCTTTCCATGGACTTGAATCCACCAACTTCAGCGGGCGCGCAGCCATCCGCATTGGGCACTAAGCCGCTGGCCGCCTATAGCGACAGCGAGGTCAGGGCCGAGTTCTTCGACGCGCTCGAAGACGGGAATATCAACCTCTGCCTCGAACTGTATGCCCATCCCGCTATTCATGGTGAGATTCGAAATGGTCAAGGGGAGACCATGCTTCACGTTGCCATACGGTCGGGCCATACGATGATCGCGAGGCGATTAACGCAGGAGTGTGACGGCGCTGTCGATTATCTCGACGCTATCGATGATCATGGATATACGCCATTAATGCTCGCGGTCCGGCTCGGTCAGCTCGAGCTGGTCGACGCACTGCTCGAGGCCGGTGCCAGCGCTGACGTGCCATTGACTGAGCAACGCGCCGCACTCGTCGATGAGGCCTCGGGCAAAAACTCGTCCATTGTTCCGTCTGCATTGCACTTGGCGGTGCATTTCCGCGCGTATGCAGAGAATTCTGATGATGTCCAGAAGGGCAAGGACATGATAGCCTCATTGACCAGGGCGCGTGCCGACTGCGCCGATGCGTTGATGAGGTCCATATCGATGGGAACGATAAAGGCCACACGAATCCTGATAAATGAACTGAAGGCCGATCCTTCGCGTGCGTTCTATCATGCTGCGATGGCAAAGCTGCCGAAGACTGCATACGCGTTGCAGTTCCTCGGCGCGGACGGCATCGCGGATCTGGCCGCTGCGGCGCAGCGCGGTGATGAGCGTAGTATCGGAGCCCTGCTGGGCCCCGTGTTGGCACGGAACATCGCCACTGCGGTTAACACCGTTGCGGCCACGGGAGATATCGCGGCCGTGCAATCGATACTGCTCGATAGGGGCATTTACTCGTATGCAGTCAGGCAAGCCATAAAAGCCGGGAAACCTGAAATTGTAAAAGTACTGATCGAGGCAGCAGTGACCTCTCCGTACGAGGGCCTGAACGACGCTGGAGAAGCAGACGCTGCGAAAGGTCATACTTTGTTTGATCCGATCGAAGACGACAACCCGCCTGATACCGATAAGTATGAGGAACTAGTTGAACACACGGTCAGCGGAAACCTCGAAGCGCTCACAGAGTTGAGCCGTGCACGCATATATGACGCTGATGCGTTGACCTATTTCGCCGAGACGGGCAACGCGGACAAAGGGAAAGTATTGCTGAACGTGCACAGGGGGGAGACCATTGGCTTGACGGCACTGGCGCAAGCGATCGTAGATAACAAACTCGACTCGGCAAAAGCGTTGATTTCCGTTGGTGCGAATGGGGAAAAACTGTTGATGCAGACGATCAACGGATCAAATGTGTGGATTGCGATGCCATTAATCGACCTGGGCGTCGATCTGTCGGCAGCGCTAATGTACGCGGTAGAATCCAAGAGCCAACGGGCGGTGGATGTGTTGTGCCTGCTCGGCGCCGAGTTCCCCGATGCGCTGCTATGCGCGGCAAAGCGTGAGAATACCGCGGTGGCAAAAACACTAATCGCCACCGGGAGCGTCAACGTTGCAGACATCGTAGAGCTCGTAGAGCTCGCGCGGAACAGCGGTGATGAGCGCGCGGCCAATTTCTTGCTGAGCCTGAACAACCCCATCGGCAAGCTTAGCAAGGCATAATCTGTCCGCAAACCAAGGCGCCCGAGGTCGGTGTGCTGCCGGGCCCTGGCGCCGAGGTCTTAGCATTAGTATTGGCCGACACCATTGTGAGAGGCACTGTCGAGCGGCTATCGAACAATCAATAGCCCCGCGACAATCTGCTTATCGGAAAGTCCGCCTATTTATTTCTTGGCATCGGCCGCGACCAAGGGGCATTCGCTCTTTGATAATGGGCGATACGCTTCGTCCCCTGGGATCGTGTCCAGGATTTTCAGGAGGTCCCAGTCGCTTTTGGACTCGCCCGGCGTTTTGGCCTGCGCCAAATACATGTCATAGACCATGCGGCCGTCCGCGCGAATTTTGCCGTTCTTGGCGTAGAAGTCATTAATCGGCGTTTCTTTCATTTTCGCAGACACGGCATCGGCATCGTCCGATCCGACGGCCTGGACGGCGTTCAGATAATGCAGCGTGGCTGAGTACGCGCCGGCTTGCACCATGGACGGCATGGACTTTTGCCGTTCAAAGTAGCGTTGCGACCATTTACGGGTTTCATCGTTGCGATCCCAGTAGAACCCCGTCGTGAATTGCAGCCCCTGTGCGGCTTGCAAACCCATTCCCTTGATGTCGTGCAGGAACACCAGCAATGTGGCGAGCGCCTGCCCGCCTTGCGTGATGCCGAACTCGGACGCTTGGCGTACGGAGTTCTGGGTATCGGTGCCCGCGTTGGCCAAGCCAATGACCTTGGCACGGGACGCCTGCGCCTGCAACAAGTAAGACGAGAAATCGGGGCTCGAAAGCGGTGCGCGTATTTGACCGAGAACCTTGCCGCCGTTTTCTTCGATGACCGCTTTGGTGTCGCGCTCCAGAGAATGACCGAATGCATAGTCGGCAGTGATGAAAAACCATGTATTGCCGCCAGCACGAGTGACGGCGCGGCCCGTGCCATGTGCCAGGGCGTACGTGTCATACACATAATGCACGCCATAGGGCGAGCATGATTTTCCTGTCAGATTGGAGGTGGCCGATCCGGCGAAGATGGTGACTCGTTTTTTTTCTTGTCCCAGGGCCTGCAGTGCCAGCGCCGATGCGGAGTCCGTCGATTCGATGATGGCGCTGACATTTTCTCTGTCATACCATTCGCGTGCTCTTGTCGCGGTGATATCGACCTTGTTCTGATAGTCGGCCGACAAGACTTCTATCGGACGGCCCAGGACTTTGCCCCCAAAATCTTCCACGGCCATTTTTACTGCGGTCACCATCCCCGGCCCGCCATGAGCCGAATAGACACCGGTCATGTCGACAATGGCTCCCAGGCGGAATGGCTGGTTATCTTGAGAATGGGCGGTCAGTGCAAACAGCATGCTGCCCGTCAGCGATACCAGGCGCAAGACGTTTTTCCTCATTGTGCTCCTCCTTATATTGGCATTCTTTTTGGTCTGGACCGAGTGCCGCTGCGCGTACTCGATGGTTGACCGACTCGTTACGGGATTCGTCCCTGGGAGGAGTCAAGCAACTTCTATGCCAATTTACATACGCGGAGGAGAGCCAGGAAAAGGCCGTTCAAACAGTGTGCATAGTGTCTTATGTTTGGACACTTGCCAAAAATACGGGACACTCCTGAGTACAGGTCAGGGGCGTGGGGGTGGACAGGGCTTCACTGATGTGCAGCAGAGCTGCGGACCAGTTGGGCGCCTTTTTCCCCGATCAGGATCGCGGCCGCATTGGTATTGGCCGACACCATGGCCGGCATCACCGATGCGTCAATGACGCGCAGCCTGTCCACGCCTTGCACCCGCAGCGCCGGATCGACGACGGCCTGTGTGTCGCTGCCCATACGGCAGGTCCCCGAGACGTGGAATACCGTCCCCCCGCGTTCGCGCGCGAACTGTGCCAGGTCCTGCTCTTTTTTTAATCCGCTGCCAGGCATGTACTCCTCGCCGGTGGCGAATTGGCGGAAAGCGGGTTGGTGATAGATGTCGCGCAGCATGCGCAGCCCTGCGATCAGGACTTTGATGTCGTGCGGTTCGGTCAGATAGTTGGATACGATGCGCGGGGGATCGAAGGGATCGGCCGAACGGATTTCGACCGTACCGCGAGAATCGGGCCGGCATTGGGTAGCAGATGCGGAAAAACCGGAAAACCCATGCAAGGGGTCGCCGGGCTTGTCTACCGATAGCGGCATGACATTGAACAGAATATCGGCCCGGCTATCGCGCGCATGCTCGGTACGCACCATGCCACCGACCTGTCCGGCGCCGACAGTCAGAGGGCCTGCTTTGTTGAACAGCCACTTCGCGCCCATGTTCGCGAGCTTGAACGGATTGCGCACGTCGTCATTGAGCGAGAGTTTGTCCTTGACCTTGACGATGACGCGCGCCTGGTAGTGATCCTGCAAATTGCAGCCGACTTCCGGTGCATCGACCTGGACGGGGATCTGATGCTTTTGCAACAAGCGGGCAGGGCCGACGCCGGAGAGTTGCAGCAGATGTGGCGATTGCAGCGCACCCGCGGCCACGATCACTTCGCCCGCTGCATGAGCACGCATGACTTGTCCGTGGTGCAGCCAGGTGACGCCGTGGCAGATGCCCCGTTCTATCAGTAATCGGGTGACATGGGCATCGGTCAATACCGTGAGGTTGCGACGTGCCCGCACCGGCCGTAAAAAGGCCGTGGCCGCACTGTCGCGCCAGTGCCCTCGCAGTGTCAGTTGGTAGCTGCCCAGGCCGCTATCCTGTGCGCCATTAAAGTCGGGACTGCCAGGCAGGCCTGCTTCGGCGCCCGCGCGCAACCAGGCCGCGCAGAGCGGGTGATCATTACGCAGGTCCGAGACATGCAGCTCGCCCTGATCGCCGTGATACTCGCTCGCGCCGCCCGCATAGCACTCGGATTGCTTGAAAATGGGCAAGACATCCCGATAGCTCCAACCCGTCGCGCCCAGTCGCGCCCAGTCATCATAGTCCGCGTGTTGGCCGCGGATATAAATCAGCCCGTTGATCGAACTGGACCCGCCCAGCACGCGGCCACGTGGCCAGACGATGGCGCGATTGCCCGTTTCGGGCTGGGGCTCAACGTCAAACTGCCACGAATAGCGAGGGTCATAGATCGAGCGGAAATATCCCACGGGCAGCTTCAACCAGAATCCCGTGTTTGCGCCGCCGGCCTCCAGCAGCAACACACGGCAGGCCGGGTCCGCGCTCAGGCGATTGGCCAGCACGCAGCCGGCGGAGCCGGCTCCCACAATGATGTAGTCATAGGTTTGGGACATGGCGCGTTGCGGCGAGGTTAGGCTTTCACGATGTCTAGGTAGGGCTTGGGATCGAAATAGGTGCTGGCGGGCACGGGGTTGGAGATATTGGCGGTCTTGACGAAAAAGTCCGTGACCTGCTGCAGCCATTTTGTGACGGTGCCATCGGCGTATTTTGCCCGCCATTCGCTGGAGGTGAAATACTTCGACGCCTTGAATTGATCCTTGAGATCGGCCAGGGGGACTTCGGGGTAGTGCTTTTTCTGCAGTGCCGCGATGGCCTCGTCGGTGTGAGATAGCAGGTGATCGTTGGCCTTGACCCAGCCTTTGATCAGGGATTGGATCAACTGCGGATTTTTTTCGTAGTAATCATTGCGCGCGGCCCAGCCGCCCACGATGGCGGCCTCGGGATAAAAGGCCGAGGCATCGACCAGCATGCGCGCGCCCTCGGCTTTTTGTTTGACGGTCACGTCAAACGGCACCCACAACGCCACGGCGGGCACAGCGCCCGAGATGAACGACGTGACGGCTTCGGTCATGCGTTGATTCACGATCTGCACGTCTTTGCCTTCTTGCAGATTGGCGCCTTGCAGTACCCGATTCAGGAAAACGTGTGCCGTGGTGCCGGCCGTGGTCGAGATTTTCTTGCCCTTGAGATCGGCGGCGCTCTTGATGCCGGAGTCGGCCCGTACCCAGAGTTGGGCGGTTGCATATTCCACGTTGTTCAGCAAAAAGACTTTGCCTTGGCCGCGCGCCGGGAAATTGGATACCACCGCGCCGGTGGACAGTACGTCGAGACTGCCGCCAATCATGGCCTGGAATAGTTCAAGCCCGGTGGTGAACTTGATCATCTGCAAATCCAGGCCTTGCTCGGCAAACGCTCGGGTTTCCAGGCCCGTCCAGATTTGACCATCTACGGCAGGGGTATGCAGGTAGCCCACGCGCACGGTCTGCGCGGCACGAGCCAACATTGGCATGCCTATACCCGACATGGCGGCCGCAAGGGCGCCGGTTTTCAATAAGGTTCTGCGCTGCGGATTCATGTGGAGGCTCCTTTTAGCAGGCGAAACGACGAAATAACAGGTTAGGGAAAACGACAGCAGTGAGGCACGTGAGACTCGCGCCAGCATTATTCAGATAGACGCACCGCCTGGCTAGCCTGCCGGGCGTATTCCTCCATGACCAGGCTGCGGATATGCGAACGCAGCTCCCCAAAGCGCGGGTCTTCGTGCAGATTCTCCGCGCGCGGATAGGCAAACGGCACGTCGATCACCGTGCGTATCCGCGCCGGCCTCGCCGTGACCACCACAATGCGCGATGACAGGTAGATGGCTTCTTCGACCGAGTGCGTGATCAGCATGACAGTCTTGTTTTCGGCCAGCAGCACTTGCAGCAATAAATCCTGCATCGCGCTGCGCGTCTGCGCGTCCAGCGCACCGAAAGGCTCGTCCATCAGCAAAAATTGCGGCTTGACGGCATAGGCGCGGGNNNGCGCCAGGCGCTGGCGCATGCCGCCAGATAAATGCTTGGGATGATGGTTTGCAAAATCGGCGAGCCCCATCAGCGTCATGTAGCGCTGGCAGATCTCGTCGCGTTCGGCGCGACTGACTTGATTGGCGCGCAGCGTCAGGCCGAAGGCGATGTTCTCTTTCACGGTCAGCCAGGGAAAGACGCCATACTCCTGGAAAATCACACCCCGGTCCGGTCCGGGGCCGGTAATAGGCGTTCCGTCCAGTTGTACTGTGCCCTGGGTAGGCTGCAAAAAGCCCGCCACCATATTCATCATGGTCGTCTTGCCGCAGCCCGATGGGCCGATAATCGAGACGAACTCGCCTTGGTGGATGTCGAGGTTGATACCGTCGAGCACCCGCATTGGCCCATGTGCCGTCGGATAGTCCACCGACACATCGGAAAATCGCAGTCGTACAGGCGTGTTCGATGTCATGCGATGCGCTCCTGCCATGCCACCAGACGGCGCGCCAGCGCGCGCAGAATCAGATCCATGATCAGCGCGATGACGCCGATGCAGATGATGCCGACGTAAATGATATCGAGCTGAAAGAACGACGACGCATCCTGAATCAAGGCGCCCAGTCCCTGCTGCGCAGCAATCAGTTCCGAGGCGACCAGCGTGGCCCAGGCGACACCTAACGCTACGCGCAATGCCGTCAACATATGGGGGATGGTCAGGGGAACGATGACCTTGCGAAAAATCTCACCATCGCTCGCGCCCAGGGTGCGCGATACACGCACGAATATGGGATTGATCTGCGCAATGCCTTCGTACATGACGATGACGCCGGCAAAGAATGACGCATAAAACAGGATCGCGATCTTTGCCGACTCGCCTATCCCAAAATACACAATCACCAGCGGAATCAACGCAATCGGCGGCAGCGCACGGAAAAAGTTGATGACCGGATCGACAAAACTGCGTATCGATTGATACCAACCCAGGACAAAGCCGACAGGCACGGCCAGCACAATTCCCAATACGACCCCGACCAATACCCGCTGGGTCGACATCAGGATGTCGTGAGGCAGCCGGGTTTGCATCAGTTCCAGGAATTTCGCCAGGACCTCGTGTGGGCTGGGGACCAGGGCAGGGCTGACCAGGCCGCTGGCTCGCACCGCATACCACGCCAATACGATGAGCAGCCAAGGGGCGGCAATCAACGCCACGCGTTGCACCACGGAACGATTGCGCAAGATGTCTCCTCCGTAAATAAAAGCGAAGGCGCTTGACCTTTTAAAGGTCAAATCGTACTGTAGACCATACGTTCAGCAAACAACATATGGCTATTTGTTTATGGCTATCAATTTTCACGACAGCCCTATTCCTCGCTATCTCCAACTGGCAGACCTGATGCGTCAGCGCATCGGCCGTGGTGTGTGGGAGCAGGGGCAAAAAGTCCCCTCGCTGGAGGAACTGGTCGCGGAGTTCGGAGTCGCACGGGTGACCGTCCGCCAGGCGGTAGATGTCCTGACTCGCGAGGGACTGGTCTCTCCCCAACAGGGGCGAGGGACCTTTGTGACGGGCCTGCCGCCCAATGACCGCTGGCTGCGGGTACAGACCACTTTGGCCGAACTGGCCAATATGTACCGGGATACCAAACCCAAGATCGTGACGATCGACGAGTCCATCCATCGTGCGCCGGTCACGCCGCAGGACGGCACGGCGGCCGAGCGCTATGTCTTTATGCGCCGCGTTCACGAACGCCAGGACCAGCCGTATTGCGTGATCAATATCTATCTGGCCGAGGATGTCTTTCGCCAGCACCCTGAGCGCTTTCGCAATGAAACGGTGATCCCTTTGCTGGTCTCCATGCCCAGCATCACGATTGCGCAGGCGCGACAGGCGTTGACCATCGGGACTGCCGATACCGAGGTCGCCCAGCATTTGCAGGTGGCGGTGAATACGCCCATTGCCGAGGTTCGCCGCGTCTTTGTGGATGCGGACGGGCGCGTGATTTATCTGAGCGAGGTCTCCTACCGGGGGGATTTCATCCACGTTGAAATGAACTTGATTCCCTGATTGTTCCAGAGCCATGACGAATAACGACCGCAGTGTCCATCCCGCCAAACTCAGCGTGCACGTGCTGCGCTACCCCTTGGAAAGCCCCGTGCGTACCTCGTTCGGTACGATGTATAGCCGTCCTGCCGTCTTTGTGCGTATAGAGGATCGTGACGGCGCGCATGGCTGGGGCGAGGTCTGGTGCAATTTCCCGTCGTGCGGGGCCGAGCATCGGGCATTGCTGGTCGAGACGGTATTGCAGCCTTTGCTGCTGGATCGCGAATACCAAGATCCCGCCGCCGCCTTTGCACATCTGACGGCAGCAACGGAAGTCCTGGCCCTGCAGTCCGGCGAACCGGGGCCCATGGCGCAGGCCATCGCAGGCATTGATCTGGCGCTGTGGGATTTATGTGCTCGCCGTGCTGGTCAGCCGTTGTGGGCTTTTCTGGGAGGCACGCATGATCAAGTCCAGGTCTACGCGAGCGGCATCAATCCCGATGATCCGGCCAGCATGGTGCGAAAAAAGTACGCTGAGGGTTATCGCGCCTTCAAGCTAAAACTCGGCTTCGGCCAGGAGCGCGATCTAAAGAACCTGCGAGATGCCCGCGATGTGATCGGCATGGATATGCCGTTGATGACGGATGCCAATCAAGGCTGGGACGCGCCGACAGCCGCCACCATGATGGCGGCGATGGCCGAATTCAATCTTGCCTGGTTAGAAGAGCCGCTGCGCGCGGATCGGCCATTCGAAGAGTGGCAAGCGTTGTCTCGCCACAGCGCGATTCCCCTGGCCGCGGGCGAGAACTATCTGGGTCTGCCGATGTTTCAGGCAGGCATCGGTGCGGGGTTCTTGCAAGTCGTTCAGCCCGACCTGGCTAAATGGGGCGGTATTTCGGGGTGTTTGCCCGTCATTCAGGCGGTGCGGGCCGCGGGCCTGCGTTATTGTCCGCATTACTTGGGGGCGGGCATCGGCCTGATGGCATCGGCCCATCTGCTGGCGGCTGTCGATGGTATTCACCACGGCGGCTTGCTGGAAATCGACGCGAACGACAATCCGCTGCGTACGCTGCTCAGCGAACCGTTGCTAAAACTGGATAACGGATTCGCCCATTTAGGCCAGGCCCCCGGCATAGGTGTCGAACCCGATTTGCAGGCGTTGCAAACCCGCTGTGCGAGATAGCTTTGCACGGTTGGCGCAGCGATTGTTTACGGGATCGCGGGCTGTGTGCCATTGGCGCGCAGCGCGGCATGAGCCCGGTATGTCGTACTCGTGACAATCCGGTTCGAGGTGTTACCACGCTGGCGTGCCGATGATAGTTCTCGTGGGAGAGAGCCTCATGGTGCAAGCTCCTCGATCGTCAAATTTTGTCGCACTCGCGTTGCCGTCTTTGCGTTGTTTGTCTTGTTGCTTGCTGCACGTGCCCGCTAGGATGACTGTGGTTTTATCAGCCTGGAGCACCGAATGAAACTGAATCATCGATATCTCATCAGCGCTGCGGCCCTCATCGCCGCACCGTTTTTTGCGACCGGCGCGCATGCGCAATTGATGGACGCTGTCAAAGGTCAACTGGGCGGCGACGCTGCACAGACCGGGTCTTCGACTGGCGGCGCGACGCAAGGTCTGGGCAGTGCTCTAGGCGGCGATAGCAGTTCGGCGTTGTCGGCTCTGGGCGGCTCGGCGGGTTCCGGCACGGCGGGCAATGCTGCAGGCGTGCTCGAGTTTTGCATCAAGAATAATTACCTGAGCGGCGGTGACGCGTCGTCGGTGAAAGATAAATTGGTCGGAAAGTTGGGTGGCTCAGAAAAGGCCTCGTCCGACGAGGGCTACACCAAGGGCGCCTCTGGCGTATTGACGGGTAGCGATGGCAAATCCCTGGATTTGAGTGGCGGCGGGATGAAAGAAGAAATCACCCGCAAAGCGTGCGATCAAGTCCTGGAGCACGGCAAATCGTTCTTGTAAGCGATCGACGCCCGAGCAGACCGAGGCTTTTGCGGTAACTACGAATAGCCGCCATTCTTCTCAACCAGCACAATCATAGGTTGCAGAAAAGGAATGGAAATGGACTTGGGAACATTTGCGTCAGCCGCTGTTGCATGTAACGGCTTTAAGGGCTACCATGTTGCATGTAACAGGGAGCATGTCGACATGGCTGACGTTAATTCACGCGTACAAAAGCACCGCGCCGCGCTGCGGATGGCTGGATTGCGTCCAGTGCAGATCTGGGTGCCGGACACACGGCGCCCAGGGTTTGCCGACGAGTGCCGCCGTCAGTCTCGGCTAGCCGCGCTGGCAGATCAGACCGACACTGTGCTGCAACATCTCATGGACGAGGCGCTGGGCGAGATCGAGGGTTGGACGGAATAATGCGCGGCGATTTCGTGAGTGTCGCGATGCAGGGCGATTTTGGAAAACCACGGCCGGCTTTGGTCATCCAGGCGGATCAGTTTGACGAGCACTCGTCAGTGGCGGTATTGCCCGTGACGAGCACACTGGTTGCCGCGCCTCTGCTGCGCATCACCATCCCACCGAGCCCTGAAAACGGTCTGCAGAAACCTTCTCAAATCATGGTTGATAAGTCGATAACCGTGAAACGCGACAAAATAGGACCCGCCTTTGGGCGGATTCATGCCGATGCGTTGCTGGAGGTAGAGCGTTGTCTGGCGGTGTTTCTGGGCATTGCCAAGTGATCCTCGGTACGCCTGTATATCGACGTACCGGGTAGCGGCTCGAGGGTATCAACTGTTATCGCGGATATCCGCCGTCGCGCCATTTTGCCTGACGGACTCGATACCGCCATCGCGCGCGGCCTCGGACGCATACATCTGACTGTTGCCGATGACCTGATTATTAGCGGCCCGCAACGAGAAATAGAATTTGCCATTCGATGATGTCGCCGATTTGTACCGGGCGCTGTCACCGCTATTCTTTTGTACCGAGGCGATGCCGTTCGAGGCCGAGGCCTTGGTCTCGTACATCTCACTGGTCAGGATGATTTCCCCATTTCCGGCTTTCAGGGAAAAGTGGAATTGTCCGTTGCTTGCTTTTTTTAGTTCAAACCAACCTGCCATGATGTGACTCCTTGGGTTGAAAGCGATGAGCGAAACGATACGTGCCGGGGGGGATCCCCCGCAGCGCTTCCCGATCATAGGGGAACGCAACGGGTTTTGCCTAGGCTCGGATCGCTGTTTTTGCGAGATTCGAGCCCTGGTTTTGCATTGCTTTACGTTGCCTGCTGCAGCGTGTTGCGTTGCCGATCCATTGAGACCGAAATCAACCAGAGTAAAAATCCGCCCAGAGCGAGCAGGGCGCCGACCCAGCCTGGTGCGTGCCAGCCGTAGCCCTGGGACAATGCCAGTCCGCCCAGCAGCGGCCCCAGCGCGTTGGCAGTATTGAAGGCCGAGTGGTTCAGCGCAGCGGCCAGGCCTTGGGCGTGTTCTGCCACATCCATCAGGCGTGTTTGCAATACCGTACCCAGTGCACCGCCGACACCGACCAGGAAGACGGCAGGCGTAATCGTCCAGATGCTGTCGATGCTGAACGTAAACAGCACCAGCGAGACCGCGCTGAATACCAACAACCCGCCCGCGGTCGGCATCAACGCACGATCGGCAAATTTGGGAATGATCAGATTGCCCGCGGTCATGCCGATGCCAAATACCCCCAATACCAATGGGACGGCATCGGGCGAGACGTGAGTCACCTCCAGCAGAATGTCGGCCAAATAGGTATAGACCGCAAACAAGCCGCCAAAGCCGATTGCGCCTATGCCGAGTGTCATCCAGACCTGAGCATGGCGTAACGCGCTCAATTCGCGCAGCGGGCTGGCCTTGGGGTCGGCGGGCGTGGCTGGCGCAAACAAGGCAACGAGCAATACGGTGAGCAGGCCGGTCGCGGCTACCAAGGCAAATCCCCAACGCCAGCCTACGACGTGTCCTAGCCAGTTGGCCATGGGAACACCAATGATGGTGGCTACCGTCAGACCCAAAAACATGCGGCCAACTGCTTGGGTACGGCGGTTCTCCGGCACCAGTGACACGGCGACCAGTGAGGCAATGCCAAAGTAGGCGCCATGCGGCAAGCCGCTCAGAAAGCGCAGCACCATCATCCATTCATAGGTAGGGGCAAAGGCGCATAGCCCGTTGAACAGCGCGAAACTGCCCATCAACAACAGCAGCAGTGCACGTCGAGGCAGCCGGGCCGCCGCCACGGTGATCAACGGTGCGCCGACCACTACCCCCAGCGCATACGCGCTGATGACGTGGCCCGCCGTCGGTGCATCAATACCGAGCGCGGGCGCAAAATACGGCAGCAGGCTCATGGTGGCGAATTCGGTGGTGCCAATGGCAAATGCGCCGATAGCGAGCGCAAACAGCACCAGGCCGGGCGAACGCGGCCCGGAAACAGAGGAGGTCATGGAGTGAATCTTGGGAAATGAAAAGGCGGAGGGGCGCCATGGCCCGCGGCCGAAAAACGCTTAATTGTAGCGCCCCTCATATGACAGCAATACAACGTCCTAGTGGGGACGATATAACGAGGACGATATAACGAGCAGAACTGAGCGGCAGTAGGGCGGGGCGTGGCCCCGCTTGCGCCGAAAAATTTTCAGCTTTCGGTCAGTATGGCATCGTCCTCCGTGTCCAATGCCCTGAGCGGGCGGCGTTGCTGCGCGCCATCGGGCAAGGTCAGGCCTTTGGTCAATTCCAGGGCTTGGCGCTCGAGCAAACGGCGATACAGGCCGCCTTCGCGTCGCATCAGGGCGTGATGATTGCCTTCCTCGACGATGCGGCCTTTATCCATGACCAGCAAACGGTCCATGGTACGTATCGTAGACAACCTGTGTGCAACCACCAGCGTCGTGCGCCCGGCCATCAGGCGTTCCATGGCTTGCTGGATCAAGGCTTCGCTCTCGCTGTCCAGGCTCGATGTCGCTTCGTCCAGTATCAGGATAGGCGCATTGGCCAGAAACGCGCGCGCAAGGGCCACTCGTTGGCGTTCTCCGCCAGAGAGTTTGACACCACGCTCACCCACCATGGTTTCATAGCCCTTTGGCAATGCCATGATGAAATCATGGGCACTGGCCTGGCGGGCGGCCTGTTCGATTTCCACACGCGTGGCGTCCGGCCGGGCATAGGCAATGTTTTCAGCCAGCGTGCGGTGAAACAGCACAGGCTCCTGCTGTACGATGGCGATCTGGCTGCGCAACGAGGCCTGCTGTACCTCAGCAATATCCTGGCCGTCGATGGCGATGCGGCCGCTGTTGATGTCATAGAGACGTTGGATCAGCTTGATGAACGTCGTCTTGCCAGAGCCTGAATGGCCTACCAGGCCCACGCGTTCGCCGGGCTTGATGCGCACCGAGAAATCGTCGTATAGCGCGACAGGATGTGCGCCATATCGGAACGTGACGTTTTCAAAACGGATCTCACCCGCCTGGATCGCAATAGGATGCGCATCGGGTTTGTCGCTCACGCCTAGCGGCTGTGCGTGCAGCGAGACGAGCTCTTCCATATCGTTGACCGAACGCTGCAGGTTACGAATGTGCATGCCGATATCGCGCAGATAGCCCTGCAGGATAAAGAACATCGTCAATGCAAAGGTGATGTCACCGACGCTGGCTTGTCCTTTGGCCCAGAGCAGCAGGGCAGAGCCCAGAATGGCGGCTTGCATGGCTGCGAGCATGAGGCCCTGTACGCCACCGTTGAGCGTGCCGCGCACCCAGCCCCGCCGGGTACGGTGGCGCCATTTGCCTAGGATGCGCTCCAGTCGGATCTCTTCGCGCGACTCCGCGCCAAAGGCTTTCACGACCGCATTGCAGGTCACGGCATCGGCCAAGGCGCCGCCCAGCCGCGTATCCCAGGCATTGCCCAGGCGTGCGGCGGGCGCGACAAAACCCAATGACAAGGCGGCCGTCACCGAGATGTACACCAGTGATCCCACGCCCACCACCAGCCCCATGATGGGCCATTGCACACCCAGCAGAATGGTCGCGCCCACCAGCATGCCTATCGATGGCAATAACGCTATCAACAAGGTGTCGTTGAGCAAGTCCAGCGCCCACATTCCGCGCGTGATCTTGCGCACCGTCGAGCCGGCGAAGCTATTGGCATGCCAATCCGTAGACAGTCGCTGTACACGATGAAATGCGCGCGAGGCAACCGCGGTCATCATGTTCAGCGTGAGCTTGATGATGTTGAAGTACACCAGTTGCAGAAAGATCGTGCTGCCTAGCGCCAACGCGGCCAACGCCCAGAATGCGGTCGTTGCCATATCCCAGGCGCCAGGGCCGCTGGAGATGCCCGCCGCCACTGCGTCGACCAGCCGTCCGGCAAACATGGGCGTCAACACATCCGCTGTGGCCGAGAGCAGCACCAATAGAATGATCAGCAGAACGCGCCAGGGCTGCTCGCGCCAATGCCGGAACGTAAAACCTAAAACGTCCTTAAACGCTTGTCCGCGAAAATCGATTTTTCTTCGAGCCATTTTTTATTGCCCGGTATCGTGAGGAATGCCGGGGCTTTCAACAAAAGCAATAGAAAGACACATTGCCGCGCGTCCGTAGAGGCGGATAGGCCGAGCAAAATGTCTGGAATGGGCGATAGGCTGCCGCAAGTGCGCAGAACGCGTACTTACAAGCGAAAAGAGCTTGGCGGGCGGCCCAGCGCCAGCGACGACTTAAAGGTGTCGCGGGTCCACGCTGGGGATAGCATTGCGAACGATGGACATCAGACGCCTCCCTGGTGGTGAGTGAAATGGTGGAAGAGGGGGTACAACAAGATGGGCGGCAAACACCCAAGGACAAATGATATCAGCCAAGGCTTGACAATGGCAATTCATTCAGTCCTGTTTCTGTGGTGGATGCAACACTGCCTCGCCGTGCCGGCGGGTCAGCAGCGCAGCGCTGGCATCAGCGAGCTGCGACGACCAGCACTTCGGCGATTTCCCGGCTGACGGTACGCATGCGATGGGGGAGTTCCGAGTCGAAATATACCGAGTCGCCGCAATCCAGCCGGAACTGCCGTTCGCCGACGTGGACCTCGACCGAGCCTTTCAGGACCAGCATGAATTCCTCGCCTGGGTGCGGGAATACGGCTTTATCTGCGGGAAACTTGCGCGGCGGGCGCACGACAAAGGGCTCCATCGTGCGGATCTTGCGCCGGCCGGCCATGGATTGGTAGTGGTAGCCGACATGGGTGCCATCGCGCACCAGAGGCTCCCGGTCTGCCACGCGCACGATGCTGGTGGTTTCTTCTTGTGCATCCATGTCTGCGCCGACCAGCTGCGACACACCGATATCGTAGGCCTGCGCCAGGCGGAGCACCGTGGAAATGGAGGGCTCGCTCAGGCCGCGCTCCAGTTTGGACAGGTAGCTCTTTGTCAGGCCCGTACGCTGGGCGAGTTGCTCCAGCGAGAGGTCTTGTTGGCGGCGCAGGGCGCGAAGTCGGTGTGGCAGGTCTTGCATAGGCAATTCGGATCAGGTCAGCACGTCAGTATGGGTGCGCAGGGCTCGACGTGCATAATACGCGAAGCCGATCTGTGACCGTTTTGGCGTCAAGATCCAATCGTGGGCCTCCGCGCCGAGCTCCGGCGGGATGGGCCGGATCGTGCCGGCGCTCATGGCCAGCAATTGCATGCGGGCTGCGCGCTCGAATTGCAGTGACAGCACGCAGGCTTCTTCGATCGTCGTCGCTGCTACCAACATGCCGTGGTGCGAGAGCAGGATGGCGCGCTTGTCGCCCAGGGCTGCCGAGATGATTTCGCCTTCTTCGTTTCCAACGGGCACGCCAGGCCATTTTTCCAGAAACGCGACATCGCCATACAGCGTGCAGTTGTCCATGTGCGAAACCTCGAGCGGGACCTCCAGCATCGACAGCGAGGCGACATGCAACGGATGCGTATGAATAATGCACTGCACGTCAGGCCGGGCGCGATAGATCCACGAATGAAAACGGTTAGCCGGGTTCGGCATGCCGTCGCCTTCTTGTACGTGCAGGTCTTCGTCGACCAGCAGTAGATTGCTGGCCGTGATTTCGTCAAAGCCCAGCCCCAGGCGCTGGGTGTAATAGCTGCCCGAGGTTTCTGCGCGCGCGGTGATTTGTCCGGCCAGCCCGGAATCATGGCCGCCGTCAAACAAGATGCGGCAGGTCAGCGCGAGACGTTCGCGCGGTGTCCACTGCGAGTCGGCGAATTGACGGCGCATTTCGGCCTGGGCTTTCTCGATCAGTTCTTGTTTGGACAGGTGCATGGTGTCTGCCATGGTGCTTCCTTTCGTGTGATGTTTTGCGTTGTGCGTTATGACTGATAGGTCGTGCTGCGCGATCGGCCATCCCTGATGCGCACGATGACGTGTGCCATGTCTCGGGACCTCAAGCGCGGTACGGCCATCAGTCCAATCGAATATGGGCCCGTTGGATGATGTCGGTCCATTTCGCTTTTTCGGCGGTGATGAACTGTTGATATTCCTCGTTGGTTCCTTTGTACATCTGCGTCCCCTGCGAGGCCAGGCGTTCACTCAGCGCAGGCGAGGACAGGGCCTTTTGCAGGGCTGTATTTAACGTAGCGGCAATCGGCGCCGGGGTGCCGGCCGGGACATACAGCCCATTCCAGGAACTGATTTGCAGTTGGGGAACATGCACGTCTGCGCTGGTAGGCACACCAGGGGCCGAGGGCAGGGGGCTGGGATTTGCCAGTACCAGCGCTCTGAGCTTGCCGGCCTGGACCTGCGGCATGATGACAGGGATAGCGTCCATGACGACGTCGACTTGGCCGCCCATCGCTGCGTTGACGGCTTCGATGCCGCTCTTGAACGGCACATGCGTAATGTCGACGCCGGACGTGAGTTTCAGCAGCTCCAGACCCAGGTGCGGTGAGCTGGCGTTGCCCGCGGAGCCGAAATTCAGCTGGCCGGGATGGGCCTTGGCATATGTCACAAACTGCGCAAAATCCTGAGCCTGGACGCTGGGATGAACGGCGAGCATAAACGGTGAGCTCGATACCATGCCGACCGGCAGAAAATCGCGATTCGGGTCATAGGAGATCTTGTCGCGCACGAGCGGATTCACGATCTGTGTGCCGACCGTACCCAGGAACAGGGTGTAGCCGTCCGGGGCGGACGTGGCCGCGAGTTGCGCGCCGATCACGCCGCCAGCGCCAGGGCGGTTTTCAATGATCACACTCTGTCCCAAGGCGTCTCCCAATTCCTTGCCCACCTGGCGCGCCACGATATCGGTGATGCCGCCCGCACCAAAAGGCACGATGAGCCGCACGGCACGCTCCGGATAGGGTTGCGCCGCGACGGTGCTGCAGCTGACCGCAAAAAAAAGGGCGGAGATAAGAAGCCTGGATATACGCATGATTTTTCCCTGATGCTGATTGTAGTTAAAAACGATTCCTTAATGACACGAAGTGTCCTATAGATTTATGTGTGTCATCAAGGCCCAATGCGTAGGGGATTTCCCGGAAGGGAGTGGGCAGGCTGGCCGCTTATGCCGATGCGCACGTCTCAGGGTTATTACTGATGTGCTCGTCTACGTCATTTCCGTAGGATTGACTTATTGTCATACAATCAGATAAAAGGAGACGGTCTTGGAAAACCAGGAAATTGGCTTTGTCGGGTTGGGGCGCATGGGTCTGCCCATGGCGCGGAATCTGCTGAAAGCCGGATATGCGGTGCATGCATTCGACGCCTCCGAGCAGGCTCGGGCCGCTGCGAAAGACAGCGGAGCTGTCTTGGCAGACAGTGTCAGGGCGCTGGCGGATCGAGTCGGGACGATATGTTTGAGCCTGCCGACACCGGCGATCGTGGAATCTGTCTTGCTGGAGTTACGGCAAGGCGCAAAGGTCCGCCGGGTGATCGATCTGTCGACGATAGGTATCAGGGCCGCGCGACGCGCCCAGGAGATCGTCAGTGAGCGCGGCATCGAGTGGATCGAAGCCCCGGTCAGCGGCGGTGTCACCGGCGCTGCGGCAGGGACGTTGACCTTGATGGTGTCGTGCGCTACGGGCGTTCGCCATCAGGTCGAGCCGATATTCCAGGCACTGGGCAAGGTGCTTTACGCCGGCGAGGCGGCGGGTCTGGCGCAAGCGGCGAAACTGGCCAACAACATGTTGTCGGCGGCGGCGTTGGTGGCCTCGTCCGAAGCGCTTTCCATGGCAACAAAGGCAGGCGTCGACCCGGCCGTCGCGCTGGAAATCATCAACGCCAGCAGCGGCCGTAATACGGCGACCACGCACAAGATCCCCAACGAGGTTCTGACCCGCCGTTTTCAAGTGGGATTTGCCAACAAGCTGTCCCACAAAGACGTGACGCTTTGCATTGAAGAGGCTGCGTCCATGGGCATTCCCATGCCTGTCAGCGTCGCGATACGCGAGATGCTGGCGATCACCACGGCGACCTTTGGCCAGGACGCCGATATTTCGGACGTCGCCCGTGTCATGGAGCAATGGGCCGGCATCACGATCCGCGGGCACGCAGATCCCCAGTAAATACCGGTGCGTTCGTGATTTTCACGATCTGCCGGGCTTGACGCCGCAGGCATTTCTTTCTGCGTGTCAGGCTGTTCCTTTTTGATTAACGCTTTTCTCACTGTCAAGGAAGACTATGAACAATGAACTGTACGAAAAAGGCCTGAAAGTCCGACGCGAAGTGCTGGGCGCCGAACACGTGGACAAGTCGATCGCCAATGCGACCGATTTCAATCGCATCGCTCAGGAAATCACGACGACGGCGTGCTGGGGATTGTGCTGGGCCAATGATGACCTGACGCGCCGTGAACGCAGTCTGGTAAATCTGGCCATGATCAGCGTGCTGAACCGTCCGCATGAGTTGTCGTTGCATGTCAAAGGTGCCTTGCGCAACGGCTTGAAAGAGTCGGAGATCCGCGGCGCGCTGACTCACGTGGCGATTTATGGCGGTATTCCGGCGGGGATGGATTCGTTCCGGATCGCCTCTGAAGCGATCAAGGAATATCGCGAAGCACAAGCCGCCGGGACCGAGAAATAGGCGTATCCGGCGTCTGAGGCCGGGGATGACAGCACAACAATAACTGAATTGGCCCCCTGCATAGACCAGCGCGATATGCAGCGTTGAACGGGGCCGTTCAGATCCGGCCGTTCATTTTTAATGCTGAACTGACATCCGCCTGAGACAAGGTGGAGGGAGACACTCATGCGTAAATTTCTTCGCCCCGTGCTGGCGACGACCCTGGTCGTCCTCGCGAGTGCGGCACACGCGGCGTATCCAGAGAAACCAATCACCATGGTGGTGCCTTATGCGCCAGGAGGCTCTACCGACGCGCTGGCCCGCATTGTCGCCGAGGCCATGGGCAAGGATCTCGGCACGACCGTTATCGTTGAGAACCTGGGCGGTGTCGGTGGCGTGCCAGGGGTACAAAAGTTCTTGCGCGCGGCCAACGATGGCTACACGATCATGTTCAGCAACATGGGTTCGTTTGCGATTGCGCCGACCCTGTATCGCAGCATGAAGTTCGATCCCAAAACGGAAATGGAGCCCATAGGCCTGGTTGCAGAGGTGCCGATGGTGCTATCGGTCAGTGCGGCCAGCGGCATCAAGAACCTGCCGGATTTGCTCAAACGATTGCGCGATCAGTCTAAGCCCAGCGTGAACCTGGGCAATGGCGGCCCGGGCAGCACGGCGCACATCGGGGCGGAATATTTTCTCTATCTGACGAAGACGAAAGCGCAGATGGTTCCGTATCGCGGCACTGGACCCGCCTTGGTCGATCTGATGGCCGGCACGGTCGACATGCTGATCGATCAGACCGTCGCCATGATTCCAGCCAGCAAAGGCGGGCGAGTGGTGCCTTTGGCGGTCGCCAGTCCCGAGCGTATTTCGCAAATGCCTGACACGCCGACGTTTGCCGAGGGCGGCGTGCCGGAGTTCGATATCGCGGTGTGGAACGCCTTGGCAGCTCCGAAAGATACGCCCAAGGATCGGGTGGACAAGCTCGTCAATGCCCTGAATTATGCGCTGGACGATCCAAAGGTAAAGGCCTCGTTGGATTCATCGGGAGCGTTGGCGCCGCAGGGCGAGCGGCGCGGCCCCGGCGAGATGGCGCGCTTGACGAGCAAAGACCTGGACCGCTTTGCTAAATTGATTCATGACGCGAATATTCCTATTAATCCCTAGGAATCGGATTTATTGGCTTGGGCAGCATGGACAAGCCGATGGTTTAGTGCTTGTTGCTTAAGCGCTGACTGGCGTTTTTTAATCGCTGTTGGTGTTGTGGGCGTTTGCTGCTGTTGATTGTCTCTCTGAAGGCGTCCCTGTCGCGTGCCTGGGCGTGGTGCCGGGCCTATCGCACGGACTCGGCCCGTGACCAGGGGCCTCGGTCCGCTGCGCGGACTAAATCCGTGCTCAACGGCCCGGCAC
>NZ_CBCSJH010000005.1:0-220635 GCF_965139195.1 Bordetella tumbae
CGCCGGACTGGCTTTGCGNNGGCCTCCCGGCCCGATTGCCTCGGCTCGACGTCCATAAGAACATCCGCCCTCGCAACCAAAACGGAATAAACAGCACACGCACTGCATACGCAACGCACACATGCGCACAGACAGACACCCCTACCGCGTCTGCCCCCTCCTCAACCTCTCCCGGCTATTACTCAAATGCGTCCGCATAGCCGCCCGAGCCGCATCCGGTTCCTGACGCGAAATCGCGTCATAAATATCCTCATGCTCCCGATTAACCCGAGCCAGATACTGCTCCCGGTCCTCATCCGCAATACGCGCAGAATTAATCCGCGCCCGAGGAATAGCCGCCGACCCCAAATGCGACATCAGATCAGCAAAATAACGATTGTCCGTCGCTTGTGCGATCAGTAAATGAAACCTGAAATCGGGCGTAATCGTATCGCCCGCATTCCCCAGGCTATGGCGGAACTCATCGAGCGCCACCCGCATATCCGCCAACTGCGCATCCGTACGGCGCATCGCCGCCAACCCAGCCGCCTCGCTCTCCAGACAGATACGCAATTCCAGCAACACCAGCACATCACGCACCGTCGCCAGATCCGCGGGATCCACCCGAAAATCCGCTCCGCCGCTGGGTTCCAGCGCATAAGTCCCAATACCGTGATGCGTCTCGACCAACCCCGCCGCCTGCAAACGCGACAAAGCCTCGCGCACCACAGTACGGCTGACACCGAATTGCCGCATCAATTCGGACTCGGTCGGTAATTTTTCACCTGGCCGGATTTGCCCACCCCGAATACGTTCGGACACGTCCTCAACCAAGCCTTGCGCCAGATTGCGCGGCCGACGCGGCACAGAAACCGGCCAGTCTGCGTTGTTCGTCATCAAGGGATATCCCGAGTAATACTGCGCTTGACGTGAAAATTCTGGCCTCATTATACTGCCCGAAGTTGTACGACAACGTATCTGTTTCACCCAGGATATCTGTCGGCGTTCACGTATCACTCAGTCTGTCCCTTGCTTCTGCTACACCGCCGGAATGCTTGAATGACTCTCGTTACTGAATCACCCACGAACACCCGACACTACCATCGCTCGCTGACTAGCCGGGCGGTGGGCATTCACCTCAGAGACCACCCATGAACACCCAGCCCCAAGCAGAACGGCTGGGCAGCATGCTATGCACCGTGGGCGAAAGCCCCGTCTGGCGTGCCAGTGACCAGGCCCTGTATTGGACAGACATCCCGGCACGCCGCCTGTGGCGCTACGATCCCGCCCAAGGATTGGCACATCACTGGCTGCTCCCTGAAATGGCGGGCTGCATTGCGATGCACGGCACGGGCTGGCTGGCTGCCATGGAAAGCGGCCTCTATGCCTTGCCAGCAGTCACCGCGTCACCCAGCACCGGCAATAGCGTTTCTGAAACAACACCGCTGCCTGCGACATCGCTGGCCCTGGTCACGCACGCGGCACCCGACATGCGCTTTAACGACGGCCGCTGCGACCGCCAGGGCCGTTTCTGGGCAGGCACGATGGTCCAGAACATGGCACTGGGCCACGACGCTGGCCGGTTATATCGCTACGCGGGCGGTGAGCTCAGCATCCCCTTGCCCATGACATTCATCGTGCCTAATGGCATGGCCTTCAGTCCCGACGGCCGCACCATGTATGTGTCCGATTCGCACCCGGATCGCCAAACCGTATGGGCCTTTGATTACGACATCGACAACGGCGTGCCGCATCATGGCCGCGTCTTCATCGACCGCCTGCCAGCCGGCCGCCCCGATGGCGCAGCCGTGGATCAAGACGGCGGCTACTGGATATGCGGCAACGATGCCGGCATGCTGTACCGCTACACCCCGGCAGGCAAACTGGATCGCAGCCTGACACTGCCCATCGCCAAACCGGCCATGTGCGCTTTTGGCGGCGCCGGCCTGGACACACTATTCATCACCAGCATACGTCCCCCTCACGTCGCTCCAGACGCGCTGGATGGCGCGCTGTTCGCCCTCACACCTGGCACCCGCGGCCTGGAGGAACCCGCTTTTATCGGCTAGCCCCCGAGTGACTGACTCATAACGGGCCAACACCCATGGCCCACTTGGCACCAACGTAGTGCCCGCAGCGTTTTTTCCACAAGAAACCTGATTACGCCCCACTCCTAAGCCGGAGGTAGACAATGTTGTGCTTTACCCTGAAACGCGCCACCGTGGCCGCGTTGACTGCTGCGTGCCTGTCCGCAGGTGCATCCCTTCATGCCGAAACGCTGCGCTCGGCGGACATCCACCCTGACGACTACCCCACCGTACAAGCCGTACGCCACATGGGCGAGTTGATCAAACAACGGACCAACGGACGCATCGACGTCAAGGTCTATGCCGGCGGCACACTGGGCCGCGAAGAAGACTCCATCGAACAAGTCAAAATGGGCGCGCTCGCCATGACGCGCGTCAGCAGCGCCGCGATGCACAACATCTGCGAAACGACACGCGTGCCGTCGCTGCCCTTTTTATTCCGGTCCAAAGAACACCTGCACAAAGTGCTCGATAGCGACATCGGCGAACAAATCCTGAAATCCTGCGAAAACGCAGGCTTTGTCGGGCTAGCCTGGTATGACAGCGGCGCACGCTCGATGTACACGCGCAACAAACCCGTCAAGACCAAAGACGACATAAAAGGCATGAAGATCCGCGTCCAGCAATCGGATCTGTCAGTCGCCATGGTCGAGGCACTGGGCGGCAATGCCACCCCCATGTCCATGGGCGAGGTCTACACGGCATTAAAGACCGGCCTCGTGGATGCCGCAGAAAACAACTATCCCAGCTACGAAAGCGCACACCATTATGAGGTGGCCAAGTATTACTCTCTGACCGAACACACTATGACACCGGAAATCCTGCTGTTTTCCAAACGTCAATGGGACAAGCTGTCAGATGAAGACCGCAAGATCATTCGCGATGCCGCGCGCGAATCGGTGCCCTACATGCGCAAGCTATGGAGCGAACGCGAGAACACGTCGCGCGCCATCGTCGTCAAAGCCGGTTCGGAAATCATCGAACCCGATAAGGCCTCGTTCCAGGCGGCCATGAAGCCCGTCTATGAACGCTTTGTCACGACGCCAGAGATGAAAGATCTGGTGGCTCGCATCCAGGCAGTTAAATAAGGAAGAGCCATGTCTGCCCAAACGCTTTCATCCACGGAAAGCAGCGGCAGCACAATGTCACGGGTATTAAATGGCTACGCACGTCTGTGCGCAGCCATTGCCCGGCTATGCATGGTGCTAAGTGTGATCGGAGTGATATGCCTGGTCGCCGCTGTCTCGTATCAAATCTTCGGCCGTCACGTGCTGAACAACACACCGACCTGGGCCGAGAGCCTGTCGCTGCTGCTGGTGCTGTACGTCACGATGCTCGGCGCGGCAGTGGCCGTGCGCGATGCAGGCCATATCGGTTTTGAGTCCCTGGTCAATCTGCTGCCCGAAGCCGGCCAGCGACGCCTGCAAATCGTCATCCATTTGCTGGTGCTGCTGTTCGGTGCGCTCATGGCGTGGTACTGCGGCCAGCTGGCCGAGTCGGTGCACAGCTACAAGATCCCCAACCTGGGTTTGTCCGAAGGCTGGAAATACGCGCCCGCCACGTTATCCGGTGCATTGATCGTGTTGTTTTCGATCGAACACATCATTGCGCTGCTGCGCAATCAAAAGGTGGTACCCGCATGGCATTGACTCTACTTTCATTGACGTTCATCGGCTTTCTGGTCATCGGGGTGCCGGTAGCCTTTGCCATCGGTCTGGCCTCGATATCGGCCATCGTCTATGAGGACCTGCCCATCGCGGTGGCTTTTCAGCAGATGACCTCGGGCATGAACGCCTTTTCGTTCCTGGCCATTCCGTTTTTTATCTTCACCGGAGAATTGATGTTGTACGGCGGCATTGCCGACCGTATTGTCACGTTTGCCAAATCCGTGGTCGGTCACGTGCGTGGCGGGCTGGGAATGTCCAACGTCCTGGCTTGCACGCTGTTCGGCGGCGTATCGGGGTCACCAGTTGCCGACGTCTCGGCCATGGGCTCCGTCATGATCCCGATGATGAAACGCGAGGGCTATCACGCCGATTACGCGGTGAACGTCACCACGCATGCGGCATTGGTCGGCGCGCTGATGCCTACCAGCCACAACATCATCATCTATACCCTGGCTACCGGCGGCAAGGTCTCCATCGCCGCATTGATTGCCGCCTGCGTCGTACCGGCGGTCATCCTGACGCTGTGCAACCTGGCGGCAGCCTATCTCGTGGCCCGCCAACGCGGCTATCCTGCAGGCACCTTTCCCGGATGGGCCATGGTGGTGCGATCGCTCGTGTCGGCGGCACCGGGATTGTTCGTGATCGTGCTGATCATTACCGGCATTCTCAGTGGCGTATTCACGGCGACAGAATCTGCCGCCGTCGCCGTCCTGTATTCACTGGCGCTGACCGCACTGGTGTACCGGTCGCTGAGCTGGGATCAATTCATCCGTGCAGCTGCCAAAGCCGTCAAGACCACGGGCATCGTCCTGTTGCTGATTGGTATTTCAGCCACCTTTGGCTATTTGATCGGGTTCTACGGCGTCGCAGAAAAGACCGGTGAACTGATGGGCTCGATCTCCACAGAGCCCTGGGCCATTTTCCTGATGGTCAACATCGCGCTGTTTCTGCTGGGCACCTTTCTGGATATGGCGGCGACGATCCTGATCTGCACGCCGATCTTTCTGCCGATCTGCATGCAGTACGGCATGAGCCCCGTGCAATTCGGCGTGGTCATCTTGTTGAATTGCGCGCTGGGACTGAACACGCCCCCGGTAGGTACGGTGCAGTTTGTGGGATGCGCCATAGGAAAGGTATCGGTAGGCACCGTCATGCGCACCATCTGGCCGTTTTATGGCGCGCTGATTGCGGCGTTGGCACTCGTGACCTATGTGCCGACATTCTCGTCGTGGTTACCCGACCTGCTGTTCAAGTGAGCGTGAGACACACCGCGGCGGCAGTGCCGCCGCGGGCTCAGTTCAAGCCTGCAAGACTTTGCCCGGATTCATCAAGCCCCGGGGATCCAGCGCCTGCTTGATACGTTTCATCAAACCCAGTTCCAGAGCCGCCTTGTAATGAGGCAACTCATCACGCTTGAGCTGCCCGATCCCGTGCTCGGCACTGATCGAGCCCGCATGCTCGATCACGCTCCGATGCACGATGTCGTAAATGTCTTGCTGCAACGCCAATAGATCGGCCTCTGTCTGCCCGGGCGCACGCGCCACGTTGTAGTGCAGGTTGCCATCGCCCAGGTGGCCGAACACCACATTGCGTACATTGGGAAAGCGTTCCTGCAGCAACCCATTGGTCTTGTGCACAAACCCGGCAATCGATGAAATCGGAATCGATACATCGTGCTTGACGCCTTTGCCCTGCTCGGCCTCGGCCAAGGGAATGCTCTCGCGCAAATGCCATAGCGCGCGGCTCTGCGCCACGCTGGCGGCAATGGCCGCATCGGTGACCAGCCCCGCCTCGATCGCCTCGCCCAATACTGCCTCGAAACGCTCGCGAGCATGCGCCTCGCTCTCGCTGTCAGACAGCTCCAGCAGGGCAAACCAAGGGGATTTAGCCGAATCGCCCTCAAAGGGCAGACGCTGCTGGGGGAATAGCTGCACAACCGTCTGCAGGCAATCGCCCGCCATCAACTCGAACCCCGTCAGCGACGCCCCGAACCCGGAACGCGCTCGCGACAGCAACTCGACTGCGGCGTCGATGGAGTCCAAGGCCAGCAACGCCGTACAAGAGGCCACGGGTTGCGGATACAGCTTCAGGGTGGCGGCCGTGATAATGCCCAGCGTGCCCTCGCTGCCGATGTACAGGTCACGTAAATCGTAACCAGTGTTATCTTTGCGCAGCCCCCGCAGGCCATTCCATATCTCGCCTTCGGCGGTCACGACCTCCAGCCCGAGCGCCAATTCGCGGGCATTGCCGTAGCGCAACACCTGAGTACCGCCCGCGTTGGTGGCGAGATTTCCGCCTATCGTGCAACTGCCTTCGGCCGCCAGGCTCAGGGGGAACAGGCGGCCGGCCTCGGCAGCCGCCTGTTGCACGGCTTGCAAAATGCAGCCGGCCTCGACCGTAATCGTATCGTTGGCGGTGTCGATGGCACGAACGCGGTTCAGCCTGCCTGTCGACAGCACTACCGCCTGGCCCGAGTCGTCGGGGGTTGCGCCGCCGCACAGGCCGGTGTTACCGCCCTGCGGCACCACGGGCGTGCCATGCTGGACACACAGACGCACTGCTTGCGCGACTTGTTCAGTGGAATCGGGACGGATCACCGCCAGCGCAGTGCCGCGATAGCGACGACGCCAGTCCTGCAGGTGCGCCGCAGCATCGTCGCCGGTCAGCACGTGGGCCGAGCCCAGTAGGGATTGCAATGCGTTTAATAAGCTCATAGCGAAAACCGCAATCAAAGCGCCCGGCCACGCAGGACGACATGGAAGACAGGAGGGTTATTGTAGGGGCTGACCGGCAGATATGGCGGCCCGCCGGCCGGCAGCCGCCCCGCAAGCCCCGCGAATCGAGGATAATTCACATTCCTGCACACATAATTCACATTCACGCACACGTAACGCCTCTCTGCTTGAATATGATCAGCCCTATTTGATTATTCATCATTCCCAGGAGTCTGCTTGAACACCGCTACTCATTACCCCGATTCCGTCTTCAAGGCATACGACATCCGGGGTACGGTACCCGATGCCTTGAATCCGGCCTTTGCTGTTGCACTGGGCCGCGCGCTGGCCGACCAGGCACGTACCCAAGGCATTTCCGCGCTGGTGATCGGCCGCGACGGCCGTCTCAGCAGCACCGAACTGTCGCAGGCCCTGCAAGACGGCATTCTGGATGGCGGTGTCGACACGATCGATATCGGCGAAGTCCCGACTCCGCTGGTGTATTACGCAGCCTATACCCAGAAAACCGGCTCTGGAGTTGCCATCACCGGCAGCCATAACCCGCCGCAATACAACGGGTTCAAGATGATGATGGGCGGCAAGGCGCTCTACGGACCAGGCGTCCTGGCGCTGCGCGATGCCATGAATACCGCGGCAACGTCGGGGCAAACTGCGCCGGCAGGCCAGCGCGGCACCCGCCGTGAGCTGAATCTGATCGACGAATACATCCAGCGCATCGTCGGCGACGTCAAATTGGCGCGCCCGCTCAAGATCGCCATCGACTGCGGCAACGGCGTCGCCGGCGCCGTGGCGCCGCAGCTCTTTCGTGCACTGGGCTGCGAAGTCACCGAGCTGTTCTGCGAGGTCGACGGCACGTTCCCCAATCACCATCCCGATCCAGCCGACCCGCACAACCTGGAAGACCTGATTCACTGCCTGGCGACAACCGATTGCGAAATCGGCCTGGCGTTTGACGGTGACGGCGACCGTCTGGGCGTGGTCACCAAATCCGGACAGATCATTTGGCCCGATCGCCAATTGATCCTGTTCGCGCGCGACGTGCTGCAGCGCTGCCCCGGCGAGACCATCATTTACGACGTCAAGTGCAGCCGCCACGTGGGCCTGGCTGTCGAGGCCGCCGGCGGCAAGCCGCTGATGTGGCAGACCGGCCATTCATTGGTCAAGGCCAAACTCGCCGAAACCGGCGCGCCGCTGGCTGGCGAAATGAGCGGGCATATTTTCTTCAAGGAGCGCTGGTTCGGTTTCGACGACGGCCTGTACACCGGTGCACGGCTGCTCGAAATCGTCTCGCGCGAAAGCAATCCGTCGCAACTGCTGGAGGCCCTGCCTCAGGCCGTTTCCACACCCGAACTCAAACTCGAAATGGAAGAAGGCCAGCCGTTTGCCCTGATCAAGACGCTGCAGGAGCAAGGCAAATTCGACGGTTCCCTGCGCGTGGTCACCATCGATGGGGTGCGTGCAGAATATCCCGATGGCTTCGGTCTGGCACGTGCCTCGAACACCACGCCGGTCGTCGTGCTGCGATTCGAGGCTGACACGGACGAGGCACTGACCCGCATCCAGGAGGATTTCCGCAAGCAATTGCAGCAACTCGCTCCTGATGCGAAATTGCCGTTCTGATTGAACGGGCCACCTTGTTGACTCAAGGCGGCCCGTCATTCTTTGCGAAGGCACTCCACCCTCGCAAATATCTCTAATTGGATGCCGCTCGGTTAACTAACGAACACGCTGATCGAGCAGCGTCTGATAGATATCCAGATGTTGACGACACACATCGTCGATATCGAATTCTCGCTCGGCCAGTACACGCCCTGCCTGGCCCATTTGTTGGCGTAGCGCGTCATCACTGGCCAAACGGCCAATCGCTGCAGCCAACGCCGGCGCATCATGCGAGGGCACGAGCAGCCCTGTCGTATCAGGCTCGATGGCGTCACGACAACCCGGCACATCGGTGGTGACGACCGCACGGCCGCAAGCCGCAGCCTCGATCAGCGACTTCGGCAGGCCCTCTCGATATGAGGGCAATACCGCAATATGCGAAGCCGCATACAGCGCAGCGATATCGCTGCGTTCGCCCAGGGCCTCGACAATGCCCTCCTGTTGCCATCCGTCGACATCAGCTTGGGTGACCGAGGCGGGGTTACCGGGGTCAATGCCGCCGGCCAACCGCATACGCACGTTGATCCCTTCACGACGCAGGATGCGAGCGGCCTCGACAAACTCCTGCAACCCCTTGTCTCGCAGCAGACGGGCCACCATCAGAGCAACCACTGGCGGCGGCGGTTCAGCAACGGCAGCATAGTCAGCCAGGTTCACACCGGACCCGCGAATCATGACCACCTGTTCATCGCGCACAGCGCCCAGACCCTGCAGCACGTCCCGATCGTTTCCATTCTGAAAAACGATACGGCTGTTGCGATGGCCCAGCGCCAGGCGATACAACATGGCAACGACCTGACGTACTAACGTCGCCTTGGCGCCCTTGGCGACAAATACAAAACCCAATCCCGAAATGGCCGACACCATCGCGGACACACCGGCCAGCCGTGCGGCGATGCCGCCGTACAGCACAGGTTTGATCGTCACCAGATGCACCACGTCCGGCTGCAACCGGCGGAATAACTGATACAAGGCCCATACCGTGCGTAGCTCTTGCACCGGGTTCTTTCCGCTGCGCGTCATCGGGATCGCATGATGTGTCAGCCCATAGCCCTCGATGCGCGACACGCTGTCGCCTGCCATGGTGGCGACGTGAACGTCGTAGCCGGCACGCTGCGCGGCCAGTGCCAATGGCAAACGATGCGAGAGAAAGAACGCGGGATTATTCACCACGAACAGCAAACGAGGTGCGGTCATCTGGCCTCCTGCGCGATGCGGCGCCACACGGCGTCGTATGCCGCGACCATGTGGGCCAAGTCGAATTCCGCCAGCACGCGTGCGCGCCCCGGCTCGCCCACAGCCTGACGGCCGCGTGCAGCGATGTCTTGCAATGTGCTGGCGATCCCCTGGGCCAGGGCCTCGGCGTTCTCGGGGGGCACGACAGCGGCCGTCTGCCCGACGATGTGAGCCGCGTCACCCACGTCCGTGACGACGCAAGGCGTGCCGCAGGCCATGGCCTCGGCGACCACGTTGGGAAAGCCTTCTGCACAACTGGACAGTACGTGAATGTCCAACGCATTCATGACGGCAGGGACCTCATCACTAGGACCCAACAACAGAACACGATCACGCAGTCCCAAACGATCTATCAAAGCGCCCAGCTCGGCATTGTCTGGCGACATGCCGCGTCCCACCAACGCGCAACGCAATTGAGCCCATGCGGTCGAGCCAGCCGTCGCATCAGCACTAGACCCTGCGTCCTGCTGCGTATTACTGTGCCCCGGATCAGCGCCCAGACCTTGACCACCATTCTGGCGCAATAACACGGCCAAAGCACCCAGCAGATTCGCATGATCCTTCAGTGGATCCCAGCGCGCTACGCAGCCAATCACAGGAACTTCGTCGGCCAATTGCCATTGCCCACGCACTCGCTGGCGTGCTTCGGCATCGGGCTGATACCGCGATAAATCATAGCCATTGGCGATCACCACGAGGCGATCGGCGCGATAACCATACTGTTCATGCCGTACAGCAGCGTCGCGCGCCGCGCAAACAATGGCCGCAGGCACGCGGCCTGACAACAACGCGCAGAGCTTCAACACCAATCGCGCCGAACGGCTGCTGCGTTGCAGATGAGCCCCGGAATTACGAATCCCCCACGCCACAGCGCGCACACCGGCCAACCGCGCAGCCAGCCCACCGATCAAGTCCGCGTGATACATCCATGTCTGCACCGCATCGGGCTTTTGCTCGGCCAATAACCGGCGCAACGTCAACAACCCACCCAGGCTCACACGGCCACGCGCCATGCCCAGCGTATGCACCGTGACACCAGCCGCACGCAGGCGCTCTCCATACACGCCCTCATCCGTCAACGATACCACCGTGTGATGCACCTGTTGATCGGGATAAGTCGCCAAGCGAAACAGGACAGCTTCGGCGCCGCCTTGCCCCAAACCGGTAATCACATGCGTGACGCGCAGGGTCGCAGGGTTATTCATGATTTGCCTCTTACGCTGTCAAACAAGGCATCCCATTGCGCCAGCACCGCCGGCAAGGCGTAGCGATTACGCACCGACTCGGCGGCGCGTTTGCCGAGCTCTTGGCGCAGGGCCGGGTCGGAAAATACCCGGCGCAGCCCCTCTCGCAGCTTGTCCCGGTCACCCGCGGGCACCAGCACGGCGTCTTGGCCATCGCGCGTCATCTCGCGCGGGCCGCTCGGACAATCGAACGTCACGCAGGGCAGGCCCAATGCCATCGACTCCAGCAATACATTCGGAAAGCCCTCTACAGCCGAGCTCAGCACAAACGCGTGCCCTTGAGACAAAGCATCCCAAGGGGCGTCGGTACGCCCACGCAGTTGCACGCGATTGTCCAGACCAGCTGCGTCGATACGTGCCTGCAGATCGTCGCGATCCGCGCCTTCGCCCCAGATGCTGAGGTCCCAATCGGGAAACTCGCCGGCCAGGTCCGCAAAAACGTCAATCAGTAAATCGAATCGTTTGGCCGGCGCCAGCCGTCCCATTGCCAACAGCTGTTTACGCGGCGTAACGGCCTGCGTATCTACCACAGGGGCATTCAACAACTCGGGCGGCAAAGGATTGGGGATGACCTTCAATTGCTTGATGCCGGGCACCTGACGCGCAAACGGACCGACCGTATCATCGGCCTGTACCGTCACCATGTCCGCACGGGGGTAGAGCCAGCGGCGCGCAATACGCCATACGCGGCCGGTCGACAGCTCGGCAACGGGGTTGGTCCGTTCGCAGACAATCAGCGGGATATCCAATTTACCCAGCACCTTTGTCGCCAAGATCGCGGCCACATTGACGTTGGTCAGAAAGGACACCACCACATCGGGATCCTGCTCGCGAATCAATTCCCGCAATGCGCGCAATCGCCTCCACGCGGCCAACGGGCCGCCGCTGCGCGTGCCGACCCGGTCGGCCAGCCAGATCAGATTCACGGCATCGGAAACAGGATAAAAACACGTGCCCTTGGAGGAATAAGTAGGCACCAGTGTCACGGTATCACCGCGATCGGTCCAGGCGTTTACTAACGTGGCGGCCACCCGTTCGGCTCCGCCTGCATGCATGGAACTGACCAGCAGCAATATTTTCATCGTAAGGAATCCTTTTCGCCGGCGACGCCGGCGTGATAGCGATCTAACCAGGCTTGCATCATCAACACGCCCCACAAGCGACTGCTCCAGTCGCGATGACCCGAGACATGCTCACGCCATTTGTGCAGGATAGGCTCGGGCTCAAACCAGCCCTCTTGGCGCAGGCGCGCCGGGTCCAGCAACGATTCGGCCCAATCGCGCAACGGCCCGCGCAGCCAGCTCGCCAGCGGCACGGCAAATCCGCGTTTGGGGCGATCCACCAACGACTGCGGCACGTGGCGATACAGCACTTGGCGCAACAACCACTTGCCGGTGTCGCCGCGCACCTTGTATTCAAAGGGCAAGCGCCAGGCAAACTCATAAACGCGATGGTCCAACAAGGGTACCCGCGTTTCCAGGCTGACTGCCATGGCGGCGCGATCGACCTTGACCAGAATATCGTCCGGCATATAGGTCACCGTGTCGAGCTTCATCATCACGTCGAACACGGAGCCATCCATAGGCTGTTCGAACAACGATGGGGGTTCAACACCCTGCTTGACGACCTGCGCCGGGTCCGACCAATACGACACGAACGACCGATAAAAATCACCATGCGTGTCGGCGCGCAGCATCTCACCGAATTTGCCGACTTTACCGCGCCAGGCGCCACGTCCGGGCAACGCCGTGGACGCACCCATGATGGCACCCATCGCATGGCGCACAGGCCCAGGAAAACGTCCGCACTTGTGCCACCAGTCCCGCACGCGAAAATACCGCGAATACCCGCCAAACAACTCGTCGCCCCCGTCACCAGACAGCGCCACGGTCACATGCTGGCGCGCCATGCGCGTCACCAGCGCGGTCGGAATCTGCGAGGAATCTGCAAACGGCTCGTCATACATATCGGCCAACGTCGGCACGACAGCCAAGGCATCGTCGGCCGTGACGTAGAGCTCGGTATGGTCGGTGCCCAAATGCTGCGCCACTGCCTTGGCGTGTTCGGCCTCGTTATATTTTTTTTCGTGAAAACCGATCGCAAACGTGCGCACAGGCTGCGAGCTTTGCGCCTGCATCAGTGCGACTATCGTCGACGAATCAATGCCGCCCGACAGGAATGCGCCCAGGCTCACATCAGACAACATCTGCCCGCCAACGGCTTTGGACAGAACGGCCTCGAGTTCATCGGTGGCCTGCGCATCCGAAGCAAAACTACTGCGTGTCTGCACACCCTGATCCGCCATCTGCAACGCAGACCAATAGGCATGGTGCGCCGGCACACGCCGCGCGCGCATGTCTGCCTCGGAAATCTCCAACCACGTTCCCGGCGGCAGCTTGTAGATGCCTTCGTAGATGGATTGAGGCGACGGAATGTAGTTGTGACGCATCAGCGAAGTCATCGCAGCGCGGCTCAGTTCGCGGCCAAACCCCGGAATCGGCATCAGCCCCTTCAGCTCGGAGGCGAACACCAGATTGGCGCCCGTGTAGCCGTAATACAGAGGTTTTTCACCCATGCGGTCTCGCGCCAGCGTCAAAGTACGGCGCTCCCGATCCCACAAGGCAATCGCATACATGCCCACAGCCGCCTGCAAGGTTGCCTCGACACCCAATGCGGCGAAGCCGGCCAGTATGGTTTCCGTATCGGAGTGACCACGCCACTGAGGCGCCTGCCCGGCCTGCTCCAGGCGAGCACGCAACTCCATATGGTTGTAGATCTCGCCGTTGAGCACCAGTACATACCGGCCGCAGGCCGACACCATAGGCTGATGCCCGGCCTCGGTCAGATCCAGAATGGCCAGGCGGACATGTGCCAGCGCCACATCGGCTGCGGGGTCTTCCCAAAAGCCATTGCTGTCGGGACCACGATGCCGAATACGCCGGCAGCTCTCGGCCAGCACCTGCGCCTTGTCCTGCAAGGTTCCCCAGATTCCGACTATTCCACACATGATGGTTTCTTCCGTGCTCGTCCAGACGACTGGCGGACGGGGCGATCAGCCCTGCCCTCGCACATCGTCGAAAAGTTGTTGCCACAAGCCCAGCACCCGCTGAGCCGAAAATCGTTCACGCGCCTCGATAGCCCGCTGCGCCAAGGCCTGGCGGGTCTCGTCATCATCCATCAACGCCGACAGCGCCGCCGCCATGGCCGCGACATCGCCATTGGGCCGAACCAGCACACCATCCGTACCGTCACGGACAACCTCGCGCGGCCCCGTATCGCAATCAAAGCAAACGGCGGCCAATCCGCTGGCCAAAGACTCCAGCAACGTATTGGACAATCCCTCGAAACGAGAGCTCAACACATAGATGTCCGCACTCGCATACCAGTCGCCCACATTGCCGACCCGCCCCGGCATGCTGACACGCCCGTGCAGGCCTGCCGCATCGATCTGTGCCTGCAAGCGTTGACGTTCGCCACCCTCGCCCAAGATGATCAGATCCCACTCGGGATGCCGGCTAGCAATCTGCGCATAGGCTTGTACCAGCAGGTCGAACCCCTTGTCCGGATGCAATCGTCCCACCGCCAGCAGACGGCGGCGGCCATCGGCCACAGGCGGCATGACGACCGGCTCGGCGCGCGACAACGGCCAATGCACCGGATTCGGAATCACCGCCAGCTTGCTCCCCGGCACATGCTGGTCCAACCAATCCGCCGTACCACGCGTCAATGCCACTACCTTTGCGGCGTGCGGATATGTCCACCGGCGCAGGCGTTGCCACAGCCCCGACAAAGTCTGTGATGGCGGATGCGTATGTTCTGTCGCAATCACCTGGCACGGCATGCCACGCGCGGCCATCACCGCCAACACCGAGGCCGTCGTCATCATGCCCAGCACGATATCGGGCTGAAACTTTCGCAGTACCCGGCGCAAAGCATGCACGCGCCGCACATTCGCCCATATCCCGCGTAAACCACCACCCTCACCCACCGTGTGCAGGACTTTGCGCTGCACGTGCGGATGCAGCGTGTAGGCATCCTCGCTGGCATCCGCCTGCGTAACCAGCATGACCTGCCAGCCGGCCTGAGCCCAATGCGCACTCAAATCCGCGGCGACACGCTCCGCACCACCGCCATGCAGCGAATGAATGAAGATCAGGACACGCGGCTCACGCATCGCGGGCGAATCCATCAAACGGTCTCCTTAGCGGCCGGCGGCTCATGACGCTGTAACGCCACCACGAGATAACACGCAAACGACAAGGCATACATCAACGCCGTCGCCAGCATGATGCCCGATGCCCCCATGCGCGGAGCAAGCACCGTATTCAACACAGCCTTGAGCAGAAAATTGGCGACGGCAATCAGCGCCATGACACGATATCGATTCTGGCTCGCCAACAGTTGCACCAGAATCAACACCCCGAAATAAAACGGCAGCTGTAGCAGCCCCCAACGAAACACCTCGGCCACAGCCTGCGTGTTTTCAGCGGTAAAAGCGCCGCGCTGATACAACACCGACACCCCCCAGGGCGCCAACACCCAGGCAATCGCGACCGCAACAGCACCCGCCCCGAGCATCAAGACTGACCATTTCAAGGCCATCGTACGCGCCCGCGCCGCATCGCCACGGCTCTGTATGTCTGCCAACACCGGCAGCGCCGCACGCCCGACGGACACGGCACCAATACCGATCAACAACGATAACAAGCGAGCCGCATATCCCAGCGTCGCGTTGGCGTTGTCGCCCAGATTTGCAGCTGTGTACTGATCCAGCGGACCGACGAAACTCATCGCTACCTGACCCACCAGCATGATGCCCGCCGCACTCACCAGCTCGGGCCAATGCGATGACTGCATCGTCAGACGGGGAGCCCCCCAAAAGCCATTATCGGCGCGCGCAGCCAGCCAAGCCAGCCACACCGCCTGAATCGCATATCCAACCAGCGTGCCCCACAGCAACGGCCCCACATCGTGCGGTGAGGCGGCGGCCAGCATGACCCAAGCCAACGTGGCAACGGCCGGCACGCTGTCCAGCAAGGTATTGACGTGCCGCTCGTGTGAGCGCAAACGCGCCCCGCTGATACCCGCCATCAACAGAAATACCGTCACCGGTGCAAACGCCAGCAGCAAATCCGTGCTCATGCTGGCGACCTGTACAGACAGGCCACTGCCCAGCCATTGCAACACCCAAGGCCAGGCCAGTGCAGTCGCCACGGCCAACAACAGCCCCAGCATCAGCATCCAGCCCTGGAGCTCACTGATGAACAGGTCGCGTTCCTTGCCCCCCGTGCGCCGCAGGCGCACGAGCACAGGGATCAATACCACCCCCAGGACGCCCACGATCGTGACCGGCAACCAGTTGGTCATGGTCATCGTGAACTGATAGGCATCTACCGCATCGCTGATGCCATAACGGTACGCGACCGCCATTTCCTTGACGGCGCCGGCGGCCTTGCCCAGGATCAAGAAGACCGCCACCCGAAACGCAGCCTTGAAGATGCGTTGATGATCCGGATGGATCGCGTTGACTCTGCGAATGAGCGCTTTCAAGAATTCTCCCACTCGCCTATGATTCGTCGCGGTAAAAGCGACCGCCTGGCGCGCGGGCGGCTCGGCAGAGCGCGCCCACGGCCTTTCGAATGATCAACCCAGGAATTTGACGTACCAGGGCATCGCGGTTTCCAGGCCACGCAGAATATCGAACGCGGGCTGATAACCCAGCAGTTTGCTTGCCTTGCCGATATCGGCCTGCGAATGCCGTACATCGCCTGCGCGGAAATCCACGTATACCGGTTTCTTGTCGTATTGCACGCCCTGCGTGGCCAAGGTTTTGGCCAGAAAGCCGTACAACTGGGTCAACGTCGTGCGGCCGCTATAGGCCACGTTGTAAACCTGGTTGATGCCTTCTTCGGGTGCCAACGCGGCCAGCAAATTGGCCTGCACAGCGTTGTCCACAAAGCAGAAATCACGGCTGGTTTCGCCATCACCGTTGATATTGACATCCTCGCCGCCGATCATGGCCGCCGTCCATTTCGGGATGACCGCCGCATAGGCGCCATCGGGATCCTGGCGCTTGCCGAACACGTTGAAATAACGCAGGCCCACGCTACGGAAACCGTACGAGCGCGCAAACACATCCGCATACAGCTCGTTGACGTACTTGGTGACTGCGTAGGGCGACAGCGGCTTGCCGATCTGGTCTTCGACCTTGGGCAGGGCAGGATGATCGCCATAGGTGGAACTGGATGCGGCATACACAAAGGTCTTGACCTTGGCATCGCGCGCGGCCACCAGCATGTTCAGCGAACCGCTGATGTTGACCGCATTCGTCGTGATCGGATCGTTCAACGAACGGGGCACCGACCCCAGCGCTGCCTGGTGCAGCACATAGTCCACGCCTTGCGTGGCCTTCTGGCAGGTTTCGAGATCGCGGATATCGCCTTCGATAAAGGTAAAGCGCGCCCATTGAGCGGGCTCTACCGAGTCACGCACCTCGTCCAGATTGCGCTGATGGCCAGTCGCGAAGTTATCCAACCCCACAACCGTCTGGTCGAGCTTGAGCAGCGCTTCCAGCAGGTTAGACCCGATGAATCCGGCGCAGCCCGTGACCAGCCATTTACGTGGCGTGGCACGCAACTCGCGCTGGATGTTTTCGTAACGTTCGCTCATACCACCCTCTTTACAGACGCAGGTCGGATTCGTTGGTGGCCAGCACGTACTTCAAGTCGTACAACACATGCTTGGCCTTGCCCAGTTTACGAATCTCGGCAGCGCCCATTTTGACGAATTGTTCATGCGACACCGCCAGGATGATGGCGTCGTATTTGCCCGGCTCCGGTTTGGCAACGGGCGTGATGCCGTATTCGTGCACGGCTTCTTCCGCATCGACCCAGGGATCGTAAACGTCGACATCGACGTTGTATTCACCCAGCTCGTGCACGATGTCGACCACGCGGGTATTGCGCAGATCGGGGCAGTTTTCCTTGAAGGTCAGGCCCATCACCAGCACGCGCGCGCCTTGGACGTGGATACGCTCTTTGGTCATGGCTTTGACCAACTGCGACACCACGTAGCCGCCCATGGAATCGTTCAAGCGGCGGCCCGCCAGAATGATTTCGGGGTGATAGCCGATGGATTGCGCCTTGTGCGTCAGATAGTACGGATCCACACCGATGCAGTGTCCGCCCACCAGGCCTGGACGGAACGGCAGGAAATTCCATTTGGTGCCTGCGGCCTGCAGTACGGCTTCGGTGTCGATGCCCATCTTGTTGAAGATCAAGGCCAGCTCGTTGATCAGCGCGATGTTCACGTCACGCTGCGTGTTTTCGATGACCTTGGCGGCCTCGGCCACACGAATGCTGGACGCCTTGTGCGTTCCCGCAGTGATGATCTCGTTGTACAGCGCATCGACCAGATCAGCGACCTCGGGCGTGGAGCCCGCAGTGACTTTCTTGATCGTGCTGACGCGGTGCGCCTTGTCGCCCGGGTTGATACGCTCGGGGCTGTAGCCGGCGTAGAAATCCTCGTTGAATTTCAGGCCCGACACGCGCTCCAGTACCGGCACGCAGTCTTCTTCGGTCGCGCCCGGATAGACGGTGGACTCGTAAATGACGATATCGCCGCGCTTGAGCACCGCACCGATGGTCTCGCTGGCCTTGACCAGCGGCGTCAGATCGGGCTGTTTGTATTCGTCAATGGGCGTGGGCACCGTCACGATGTACACATTGGCCTTGGCCAACTCGGCACGATCGGCGGTGTATGTCAGATGCTTGGCCTCGGCCAACTCGGCATCGTCCACCTCCAGCGTGTGGTCATGCCCTGCCTGCAGGGCCTGAATACGCTTGGTGTTGATATCAAACCCAATGACCGGACGCTTCTTGCCGAACTCCACGGCCAGCGGCAGCCCGACATAGCCCAGGCCAACCACGGCAAGTTTTACCTCATCGATACGCAAGATAGCTCTCCCTTTGCCGCGCTACGATCACGGCATTTTAAATAGGAACGGGGAAAATTGTAACAGCGGCCCTTGACCCGTTGTGGGCCTCTCGTCAGGACATTCACTCAGTGAGTACGTGGCAACAACAGCCACCCCGGACGACGCCACGACACCAGCCGCACGTACAGCCAGATATAGGCTGCCGCAAACACGGCCAGACTCAAGCTCAGGATCCAGGCGTTGTCCCACCAGATGGTCGCCGGAACCAGGCCAATCAAGGCCAACACCCACATATATGGGGAAGCCAAAGCATTGCACAAGGCCGGCACCGCATGGCGGCGCCCGCGGCTGAACGTCACCCGGACCAACCGGCGAAACACCAATTGGTGCAAGTGCAGCGCGTCAGGCTGATCGACCGGCACACCGCGCTTGAAACGGCGGCGCCAGATCGAAAACCCTGTTTCGAATACCGGATAAAACAGCACGGCCAAGGCATAAAAAGGCGACACGGACGGATTGCGCACCACCAGCAGCACGGCCAGTTCCGCCAACATGAAGCCCAGGAAATACGCCCCACCGTCGCCCAGGAACACCCGGCCAAACGGAAAATTCCACACCAAAAAGCCCAACGTCGCCGACGCCAACGAAGCCGCAATCATAAAGATGGGCATATCGCCGACCTGCATCGCGACCAGCGCAATGGACACGGCCATCAGCGTGGCGACCATACCCGCCAAGCCGTTCATGCCGTCCACAATATTCAGGGCATGAGTACAGCCACCGACGGCGAACATCGTGAAAACCAGCGAGACAGGCCAGAACGACAGCACCCAATCTACCGGTGCCATGCCGACACGGCTGACACCGCCCAGCAGCCACCAGGCGATCGCTGCCGACAGAAAAGCCGCCAGCAGGCGTTTGCTGGCGCCGATATCTTTTGTAATGTCTTCGAGCAGGCCCGCCACAAATACAGGCAGCGCCGCGACAAACAGCGCCGGCCAGAGCCAAGTCAGCGTCATGTTGCTGGGCCCCAGCACCAGCAGGCCCGCCAATGAGCCCGCCAACACGGCCAAGCCGCCCACCCGGGGCGTCGCACGCGTGTGCGAGGCCTGCGGCTTGCTCAGGTCGCTATCACCGGTAAACGCACCATGCCAGCGCTCGGAGGCAACGATGAGCCCCCCAACCATGAACGCCGCCACGCAGATATACAACCAAGTCACAAAATCTAACCCCCACGCTGCGCCTTCGGCTTGTTGCCCTCAGAAGAAGGCGTTTTGCCTTGAGCCGGCTCGGCGGCAAAAAAGCGGATTGGGCGGAATGCCCGGAAACACATCATTATCTACAGTGCGTGTAACGCTCTTGTATGCAGGGCATAAACAAGTGCAAGGCACCCCCACAAAACGTAACGGCGCCATTGGCGCAGGTACACATTACACACACCGTTTCAACGGATTGTAATGCTATCCCTAGACTAAGAGAGACAAAGAAATTGGCAGACGCCAGAACAAATTCAGGAGCGTGTTGCCACACCACGCAGACCACCCGTGTTGAGGCGGTTCAAATGAATTTGATATCGAATAGCAGCCTGCCCCCTTTGAAATTGGGGACACATTAATTCAGGTTAAAAAAAAGCCCGAGATCTTGCGATCTCGGGCTAAATCCACCAAAGGAGGAGGGTGGAGGAGACAACCGGGGCATGTTGGGGTGAACACTGCATCAGGTTCGACCGCTACGCATCGGGGTTATTCACCGCGCCGCTGCGTTTTCAACATCCATGAATGAATATTAGCGCATCGTTTTGTGCGATGCAAGATATTTTTTGAACTGGGTTTTTGATCGCCATCGAGTGTTGCAAAACCACATCACCTCACCGGAAAGCCGCACCGCAACAAGCACATGCATCAAACGCGATTTTAGCTAAAAGGGTAAACCCTTGCGGGCTTACCCTATAGTTTTCAACTACTTATGTGGGACACGTTGAGGTAATTCATATCCATATGAGGATTTTCTTGTGCAACGCACCAACCGTCGCCGGACTTCAAATCCGATACGCAGTCGTCGTCATCACCCGCGACATGGCTCGCATCACCCCTCTCACCGGCGCCGGCAAAGGGACCCCGCCGGCATTCTCGGCGCTCGAGCGGTGCTTGGCCTCGTCGTCCTTCATCTTGCTCACGATCTGGCGCGAACGCTGATCGGTCTCGGGCAAGGTCATCAGGTGGCCATCGAGATGCTCTTCGACCTGACGCTCGGTCTCTGCCATGAAACCCAGATTGCGCGGCACGCCCGCATAACTGGCCAGCACGCCTAATGTGAACGAGCCGGCATACCACATGGGATTAAGCAGACTGGGGCGGCTGCCCAGCTCCTCGAGCCGCTGAGAGCACCAGACCAGATGGTCGACCTCCTCGACAGCAGCTTCGAGCAACAATTTCCGTGCGGGCTCGTCACGGCAGACCGCAGCCTGGCCACGATAAAGCGCCTGTGCGCACACCTCGCCGACATGATTGACACGCATCAACCCCGCCGCATGGCGTTTTTCCTGCTCGGTCAGCGCAGGCTCCGGTTCGGGAGCCTCAGCGGGATTAGGACGCGACGCCGTCGCCGCTCCGGTCAACACCCTCAGAGCCCTGTCCACCTCGCCGAACAAGGCATCAAGCGGACCGCGACGGCGTGAAAATGGCGCAAAACCGGAAAGCGTGGGGGCTACAGACATAAAACAAGCTCCTGAATGGACACTCCGCCTGCCATGGCAGGGTTCTCCCTGAGGAATTGTACGGAATTGCCAGACCAATGCAGCTTTACTGGAAGCCTCGGACCTTCGAGAAATTGTGCAAAACCAACTTTTTACCTACAATTTGTGCAATATGAACATTTCAGGCCGCCCATCATGACTGCCCTGCCCAAGCCCGTCCTCTCTGCTGACGCCGTTCTGGCCAAGGCCGTGCTGAACGCCGCTCGCCAGATCGGCCTGAACCAGGCCGATCTGGCTGCGGTGCTGGGCGTGCACCGTACCGCCATCAGCCGCCTGAAACACACACCGGCGCTGGATCCATCCTCGAAACAAGGCGAGTTGGCACTGCTGCTGGTGCGACTGGCCCGTTCGCTATTCGCGCTGACGGGCGGTGACCCCGAATGGATGCGCCACTTCATGCAAACCCCCAACACTGTCACGGGCGGTATTCCCGCTCAGCAGGTCCGCAGCATTCAGGGCTTGATTACGGTATTGCAGTTCGTAGACGCCATCCGGGGCAAGATTTAATGAACCCCAACCTATGGGAAGCCTGCCAAGGCCCGCAACATGTCGCGCCAATGTCCGGTGTCGTGTTGCGTCTCGTCGAAAGCCAGGAGCAAATCGCGACGCTGAGCTTTGTCGACACCCTCGAAGAACAAGCCCTATTAGAAGACCTCCTCGAATCGGTCAAGCCACCGGGCCTGACGGACGGCACCGATCTGCATTACCTGCTGCGTACGCCCTTTCGCTATCCCCCTCTCAAATGGGGCTCGCGCTATGGGCGCGTGCACGAACCCAATCTGTTTTACGGCGGCGCCGACCTGCAGACCACCTTGGCCGAATCGGCCTATTACCGCTTTGTGTTCTGGTTTTCCATGGACGCCCCGCCGGCCAAGCCCACCATGCACACCGAACACACTCTATTCTCAGCGCGCTATGCCACGAAATACGGGGTCCGGCTGCAGGATGCCGCGTTTGGCGACCACCACAGTCAATTGACACACCCGCGCGACTACCTGCCTTGCCAGGAACTGGGGTCTGCCATGCGCACGGCTGGGATCGAGGCGTTTCAATACCCTTCGGCACGTGCGCAGCACAAGGGCCTCTGCGTAGCCCTGTTCACTCCTCGCGCCTTCGCCAGTAAACACCCACATGACCTGCAATCGTGGTTGTGCGAGACCACGGCAGACAAGATCACGTTCAAACGAGCCGGCGAGGCCGTCGTCACGACGTTTTCGATCGATACGTTCCTGGTGAACGGCACCCTGCCATTGCCCGCATGATGTACGACAGTCCCAGATCGCTGAAAGCCCCTGCGAGCGACACAAGATTACCGGGATACGGACGGCGCCATTACCCCTGCCGCACGCCCCCGCGCCTACCCACGTAGCGGTTATCATCAACCTTTGTTCGCGAATCACGCACAAGGAATTCTTCTCATGGATTGCACGATCAACTGGGGCGGCCCGGACGGCATGCTGTTCGTGGCCCAGACGGGCAGCGGTCACATCGCCACCATGGATGGCGCCGTCGAAGGCGGCGGCAACAATCTGGCGCCGCGCCCGATGGAGTTGCTGCTGGCTGGCACCGGCGGGTGTACAGCATACGATGTCGTGTTGATCCTCAAGCGCGGCCGCCACGCGGTCACCGGCTGCAGCGTCAAGCTCTCCGCCGACCGTGCGGAAACGGACCCCAAGGTCTTCACCCGGATTCATTTCGCCTTCACCGTCACGGGCAAGAACCTGCCCCGTGCCGCAGTCAAGCGCGCCGTGCAACTGTCGCACGAGAAATATTGCTCGGCGTCCGCCATGCTGGAAAAAACGGCAGAGCTAACGTTCTCGGTAGATATTGCCGACACGCAGGAAACACAGGCCGCGTAAAGCAGTTCCCAGGGCCGGACGTTGTCCGGCTGCCCCGAGAGGGCTCAAGCAATTTGAGGCAGCTGCGCGTTTTTGAATGCCGCCTCGCCATCACGCCCGCATCGGCGGGCAGATCGCCATGAAACAATACCTTTCGCTCATTCAATCCATTCTCGACCACGGTGCGTGGCAGGAAAACCGCACGGGCATACGGACGCTTTCGCTACCCGGTGCGGCGCTGCGTTTTGACCTGCAACAGGGCTTTCCCGCCGTGACCACCAAAAAGCTGGCGTTCAAATCCGCCATCGGCGAACTGGTAGGTTTCATGCGCGGCGCACGTAGCGCGGCCGATTTCCGGGCGTTGGGCTGCAAGGTCTGGGACCAGAACGCCAATGAAAACGCCAATTGGCTGGCCAACCCCTATCGTGAAGGCCCCGATGACCTGGGTCCGGTCTATGGCGTCCAATGGCGCCGCTGGCCTGCGTACAAACTGCTGCCTCGCGCAAACACCGCGCAGATTCAGGACGCGCTAGGCCGCGGCTACCGCCAGGTCGCCGAACCCGACGAAGACGGGGTGCCTCATGTCCTGTTGTACAAAGCAGTGGACCAACTGCGTCAATGCCTGGACACGATTCAGAACAACCCACAGGATCGCCGCATCCTGTTCCATGGCTGGAACTGGGCGCAGATCGAGGAAATGGCGCTGCCGCCGTGCCATCTGCTGTATCAATTCCTGCCGAATGCCAGCACGCGGGAAATCTCGCTGTGCTTGTATATCCGATCCAACGACGTGGGCCTGGGCACCCCGTTCAACCTGACCGAGGGCGCGGCGCTATTGCACCTGGTCGGCCGCCTGACGGGCTACAAGCCGCGCTGGTTCTCGTATTTCATCGGCGATGCGCATATCTACGAAAGCCATCTGCCGATGCTGCGCGAACAATTGACGCGCGAGCCCTACGCCGCGCCGCAACTGGTGCTGTCGGATCGCATCCCCGATTACGCAGTGACCGGGAAATATGAACCGCAATGGCTGGAACAAGTCGAGCCTACGGATTTTGTCCTGGAAGGCTACGAGCACCATCCTGCCCTGACGGCGCCGATGGCGGTCTGAGGCCGAACTCATTGCAAATGGCCGCCGTGTGCTGGCCGATATGGGGCGCGGCCCGTGCCGTGCTCGACCGGCGGCCGTCGATGCGGACAGGGCTGCACGTCGTTGTGATGTGCGTAGCGTCACGCGATACCACCTGGAGCATATCCAGACGACGCATGGCTTCGCTTTGCAGCAGCTTGGGCCAATCGTAGACTTCGGCACACCAGATGCCCGCCTTCTGCAGCACAGTCAACCAATGCGCGGTATCGCGTTGAGCCAGGCAATCGGCAATCAACTGCTTGATGACGTCGCGATGCTCAAAGCCGGCCGACGCATCGTCACAGTAAGCCTGCAGCCCGGGCAACGGCAAACTGTCGCGCAACTGCGCCAACGGCATCATCGCCACTGCCAGGTAGCCATCCCGCGTGGGGTAGACCCCGTACGGCGCAGCCAAATAGGCATGGCCGTTGAATGCAGCCGATCGCCGCGGCAAACGGCCGCCGTCGTTCAAATGCGTCGTGAGGACCTCGAACTGAAAGTCGATCAGCGCCTCGAGCAGGCTGGTCTGCACCCATGCGCCTTCGCCCGTTATCGAGCGCCGTACCAGGCTGGCCAGAATGCCTTCGACGAGCGCATGCCCTGCCAGCATGTCGGCCACGGATAACCCAAACGGCACGGGGCCGTCATCGCGATTTCCCGTCAACCACATGGCTCCCGACACGGCTTGCGCCAGCAGGTCCTGCCCCGGCAATCCCACCCACGGGCCGTTCTCTCCATAACCCGAGATTCCAGCATAAATCAGACGCGGATTGATTTGGCGGACCTCGTCATACCCCAGCCCCAGCCGCTCAATGACGCCGGGTCGGAAATTCTGGATCAACACATCCGCATGGCGAATCAGTTCACGCACGTACGCCAGATCGCCTGCGTCTTTCAGATCGGCAGCGAAGCTTTCCTTATTGCGATTGATGGCGTGAAACAAGGTCGAGTCGCCGCCCAGATCGGTATCGCTCAAGTACAAATGACGGCAGATATCACCCCCCTCGGGACGTTCGACTTTGATGACGCGCGCGCCTAAATCCCCGAGCCGCAAGGCAGCGGACGGCCCAGACAAAAACTGGCTCAAGTCGAGCACCAGCAAGCCGTTCAAGGGTGGCTGGCCCGTAACCGTCGCCTGCATCATGCGGACACCGCCAGACTATCGCGAAACAAACGATTGAGATCATGCAGCAAACTGGCAGACGTCTCGCCGGCTGCCAAAGCCTGGTTCAAACGCAGGGAAGCCGCATGTTGAAATGCCATATAGCCGTTGTGCCGCGGCCGCACCCACGCGCCATTCAGCGTCGCCCGCGTGGCGCGATAAAAATCTGCTGTCGCGGCATTGACCGCGGGGTCTTCCCACGCCCGGCCATGTCCTGCCTGTCCTCCTGCCGCGGTATACAAGGTCCGCTGCGTGGATTCCCCTGCCACCCAATAGGCGAAATCGGCCGCGTGCACAGCATGCTCGCGCATGGCCGACACGGCAATGCCAGTCCCGCCCAACGCCGAACCTCGCGGCGCTCGCCCTGCTATCACAGGCATATCGGCAAAAGCGATGCGCTGTGCACGGAATCCCTCGATCGCGTAATTCACGTAGCCATAAATCAGGGGGACGCACGCCACGCGAGACTGCGGTAGCGCCGCCTCTTCGAATACGGCAATGGGGTCCATGCCGAAGTTATCGGCGGGCACCAGCGCTGCCAACTCGCGTAGTCGCTCATAGGCTTCGTGCGGCGCATCGCCGCTGAACAACTCGGGCCCTGTGACACGAGTCAGTCCGCCCAGATGGGCGGACAAGGTATACAACACCATCAGGGAATGCGGCGGGCGCAACGGGCAGGCGACTGCACCTTGCTCAGCGAGAGCAATCACGTCGTCCCAGTCACGCAGAGGTTGTTCCAGACGCCCCGGAATCCAGGCCTGGACTTGTGTGGCGGCATCAATAGGCAGCGCCCAGATACGTCCATCCCATTGATAGCTTTGCAGCGATGCGCCCACCGCGTCACGCGCAATGGCGTTTAGATCGGCCTGACGCTGAGGCTCGTCCAACGGTGCCAGACAATGTTCCTGCGTGATCTGTCCGACGTGAGGATGATCGATCACGATGAGATCGAACTGGCGGGCCAACTCCTGAACGGGATAGGACTCGAAGTCTTGCAAGGACCGGCGATGCCAGACGATATCGACCTGGGTCTGCGCTTTCCATTGCTGGGCGCAAGCCACAAGCGGGTCATAGCCACGCGGATGATCCCAGGTCATGCCATGTAGGGTGAGCATCATTATCAACAATCAAGGGTTACTGGACGGCAACACCGCCATAGATCAAATCCGGCAGCCACAACGTAATGCCGGGAAAGGCCGACAGCAGCACGAGCAGCAACATCATCATGGCCAGGTAAGGCAAGACCTCACGGGCGTATTCGCCCATTCGGACACGCAAGACCTGCGACGAGATATACATCAGTCCGCCGACAGGCGGCGTGATGCCTGCGATGGTCAAATTGGTGATCATGACAATGCCAAAATGCACCTTGTCGATCTGTGAGTGGTCGATGATGGGCAGCAGCATCGGCGTCAAGATGATCAACGCGGCAGAGCCTTCGATGGCCGTGCCCAGCAGAATCAAGGTCACGTTGATCAACAGCAGCATGGTGAGGGGATCAGACGTCGCCCCCGCCAGCCACGAGGACATCGACTGCGGCACTTGTTCCCACGTGAGATAAAAGCCGAACGCCGAGGCGGCGCAGATCATCATCATCACAGAGCTAGCATCGCGCGCGGACTCGGCCAACACGCCAGGCAAGTCCCGCATACGGATTTCCCGATAGCCCAGCACCGCAACCAGCAGCACGTATAGCACTACGATGGCGCCCGACTCGGTGGTGGTAAATAGACCATACCGGGTCCCGGCAAAAATCACGACGGGAATCGACAAGGCCCATAATCCATCGATGACGGCCTTGGATATCTCGCCCGCGCTGGCTCTCGTCGCACGTTGCGCGGTGTAGCCACGCCGCCGGGCCACGACATGCGTTGTCAGCATCAGGCCGACGGCCAACAACAGGCCGGGCACGACACCCGCGGCAAACAATCTGCCGATCGAGGTCTCGGACAAGAATCCGTAGATGATCAAACCGATAGATGGCGGAATCAACGCCGTGATGATGGCGGCGGACGAGGTAATCACCGCGGCAAACGCACGGCTATAGCCACGCTGCGCCATTTGATTGCCGATGGTTTTGGCCAGCATGGCGGCATCCGCATTCGCCGACGCGGTCAGGCCGCCCAGCAATGTCCCGAGCACCGTACACATCTGTGCCAGCGCGCCAGTCATGTGCCCCACCAGCACTTCAGCCACATTCATCAGGCGCCGTGTGATCCCCGATGCGTTCATGATGCATCCGGCCAGCACAAACAAGGGCAACGCCAGCAATGACACCGACTCCGTCCCTGCCGCCATTTCCTGGGCGAAATTGGCCAAGGGCATGGTGTCCATATTGAGCAGGAAAAAGCTCAATGCCGCAATGGCCATACTCCATGTAATGGGCGTCTGCATGAACAGCAGCACCAGCATCAGGATTGACGGCAGCCATAAATGCATCCAGGTCATAGCGGCACCTCGGCATGTTGTTGTGAAGCCATCCATCCATGACGCCACGGACGCAGCAAGACGTGCTGCAGCAACATCATGGCCGAAGCAATCGCCAACGGCGCATACACCACCGAGCGCGGCAAACTGAGGGCGACCGTCAAGATGCCATGCGCCAGTACGGCTTGCAGCGCGAACAAGGCAGTCATGGCCGCAAAAAACGCAGCCAACAATACCCAATTGCAGATGGCGATCACGCGTCGCACTGGTAGCGAAAAGCACGCAGTCAACACATCGATATCCGCGTGCATACGACGCCGCACACCGGCAGCGGCGCCGAAAAACACCATCCAGGCAAACGCCATCACGGCGACCTCAAAGGTCCACGACGCAGGTTGAGGCAACACATAGCGTGTCACGACACCCCACGCGATAGCGAATACGATGGCCAGCAGACAACATACGGCAATCAGTTCATCCAGGCGACGCAGGCTGAACAGCGGGCCTTCGTCCTCTGCGATATCGGCTTCACTCACGGCAATGCCCCTCAGTTGGCCATGGCCGCGCGTACGCGATCCACCATACCGGGCGTCAATCCCTTGATATTTCCATAGGCGGTGCGCGCTTTCTCAGCAAAAGCCTTTACGTCGACATCGGTGACGATCTCTACGCCGTGGCGCTTTAGTTCTTCTGCATAGGCGGCGTCCGACTCCAGGGTCGCTTTTGTCAGCTCCTGGCCAGCGCGCTTGCCTTCCTCCAGCAAGATGGTCTGCAGATCCGGCGACAGACTATTGAAAAACTGCGTGCTGGTGGCAAACGCAGCGAACATGATCTGGTGACTGGTCATGGAGACGACCTTGCGCACCTCGTACAGCTTGGATCCTGCCAGAGAACCGAAGTTGGCTTCCGCCGCATCCACGACCCCGGTCTGCAAGGCGTTGTAAACCTCGCTCCACGGCAGGTCCGTGGGCCGCGCACCCAACGCGGTGAATGTCTCCAGCATGATGGGCGATGGCGGCACACGAATGGTCATACCCTGCATGTCGGCCGGTTTGCGTACGGCTTTGTTGGCAATCACGTGACGGTAGCCAAACAGGCCATCAGCCATGATCAGCTTGATGCCCTGCGCTTCGAGTTTGCCCGACAGTTCGGCAAAGACGTCAGACGCGAACAGACGATTGGCCTCGTCCAGATTGCTGTACATGTATGGCCCGGCCAGAATGCCCAAGTCCGGCACGAACTGGCTGAGCTGGCCGTAATCGGTCACGTTCACAATGCGTGCGCCGCTCTTGAGCATCTCGTTCACTTTCTTTTGAGCGCCCAACTGGTCGCCCGTGAACAAAGGCAATTTCAGCTTGCCCCCGGAGCGCTCCTCTACCCGTTGCGCAAAGGCTTTCATCGTTTTCACGACCGGTTCGTTCGGGTTGACCTGCGAGGTCGCAAAACGCACCGTTTGCGCGGCGGCAGAGCCGAACGCTCCCAGGCAAAGCACTGCGGCCAGCGCCAGATGGCGGATTTTCATGGTTTGTCTCCTTGTTTGCCTCTGAGGCATATTTATTCAAATATTAATTTATTGTTTATATGCAAAATTCTAAGCCGGCAAAATTTTGCCAGTCAAGCAAATTAATTGCATCACACCGGATTGACTACGTTTATATATAAACTTAATATTTTTCAACAAACAAAAATTACCAACGACACATAGAGGAAACATGGAGGCACACGATCTTCCCCTGACGGGGCTCGTGGTTCTGGATTTCAGCCAGTATCTGGCTGGCCCCTCGTGTGCGATGCGACTCGCCGACCTGGGAGCCGACGTCATCAAGATCGAACGCCCGCAAGGCGGCGATGCCTGCCGTAGCTTGGTCGTAGCAGACCAGACGCACGATGGCGACAGCGCGCTGTTCCACACCATCAACCGCAACAAGCGCAGCTTTGCCGCGGACCTGAAAGATCCAGACGATCTCGCGCGCGTGATCGCCCTGGTACGTCAGGCCGATGTGATGATTCATAATTTCCGGCCTGGCGTCATGGAACGCGTCGGGTTGGATTACGCCTCGGCCTCGGCGGTCAACCCGCGCCTGGTCTACGCCAGCATCACGGGATATGGCGCCGAAGGACCTTGGCAAGACAAACCTGGCCAGGATCTATTAGTGCAGTCGCTCTCCGGCCTCGCCTGGCTGGCAGGCAACGACGCAGATCCGCCGACACCCGCCGGCGTCTCGGTCGTAGATATCCTGACCGGCGCCCATCTGGCGCAAGGCATCCTGGCGGCCTTGTTGCGCCGCGCCGTTCACGGACGAGGCGCACTGGTCGAGGCCAGTCTATTGGAGTCCGCACTGGACCTGCAATTCGAACCGTTCACTGCGTTCTTGAACGATCCGTCCGGTCAACAACCTCGTCGCAGTGCAGTCAGCCACGCCAATGTGCATGCCGCTGCCCCGTACGGTATCTATGCGACATCGGATGGGCATCTGGCGCTGGCCATGGGCGCCCTGGATCGCCTTGGGACGTTGCTGGAATGCGAGCCGCTGCGCATCGCCGCAGCGGCGGCACGCGACACGTGGTTCAGCCGACGGGACGATTTCAAGCGCCTCTTGGCCGAACATCTGCGTACGCAAAGCACGGCGTATTGGCTGGAGCGATTGGAACCTGCGGGCATCTGGTGCGCAGACGTCCTGACATGGCCCGAACTGGTCGCGCACCCCGGCTTTACGGTCCTGGACATGGTGCAGGAAATCACCAGCGACAGCGGCGCGCGCATGCGCACAACGCGCTGCCCGATCCGTATCGATGGCAAGCCCTTGCGGCACACTCGCGGCGCCCCGAGACTGGGCGCGCACACCCAAGACATCGTCACCGCTTTTGGCCTGCCATCGGCGCAATGACCTCCCGGAGATCGATATGAGCCAGGACATTTATTTCGAAGACTACGCCATCGGCAGCGAGCGGCGCACCCAGGGCCGCACCATTACCGAAACCGATATCGTGCTGCACGCCGGGCAGACGGGGGATTTTTTCCCCCATCACATGGACGCAGCATGGTGTGCGACACAGCCGTTCAAACAACGTATCGCCCATGGCACGCTGATTTTCAGCGTAGGCATCGGCCTAACCGCGGGTCAGGTCAACCCGCGCGCAATGTCGTATGGGTATGACCGCCTGCGATTTGTGAAGCCGGTCTTTATTGGCGATACCATTTATGCTCGTGTGCAGATTACAGACAAGCGCGATCACCCCAAGCGAACCGAACATGGCATCGTGACCGAGACCGTCACCATGATCAACCAACACGACGAAGTGGTCCTGGTGTGCGATCACTTGCATTTGGTTGAACGGAGAACGCGTTAAGATTCGCGCAATCCACCGTCCCGCCCCGCCTTTATGCCCAAAACAGCCTCCCCCCCACCGGACGACAACAAAAAAAACAAGTATTCCGTCCCAGCGGTAGAAAAAGCGTTGGATGTGCTCGAGCACCTGTCCGACCGGGCAGTGCCCTTGACTCAATCGCAAATTGCACGAGCGCTGGGGCGGCAGCCAGGCGAGATTTTTCGCATGCTGACCTGCCTGGAATCACGCGGCTACCTGCGGCGCGATCCCGTCAACGGCGGCTACAGCCTGACACTGAAACTGTTCGAACTCAGCCGCGCGCATTCGCCGCATGACAAGCTCTTGCAGACGGCGCAGCCCTTGATGCGCGAATTAGCCGACACCATAGGCGAGTCGTGTCACCTCTGTGTGCTGCACCGGGGCCAGGTCATGGTGCTGGCCCAGGAACAAAGCCCGCAACCCTTTCGCTTGTCGGTCGAGGCCGGGTCACTGCATTCCCCGGTATTGACCACCTCGGGACGCGTGCTGCTGGCCCATTTACCGGTAACCGAACGCGATACCCTGTTGAACCAGCGCGCTGACTTTGTCAGCATGCCTTCTGCCGGACGCCGTCAGTTCCTGGCACAATTGGAGCTTATTCGCGATCGCGGATACGAGTACGCAGATGGCGAAAAATTCGTCGGCGGCCTGGACCTCGGTGTGCCTGTCGGCACGCCCCATTCTCAGACTCAAGCCGCGCTGACGGTGGCAACACTAAAGCGCCGGGATGGTCCAGACCTGCTAGAGGCGCTGCCTCGCCTGACCCGCTGTGCTCAAGACATCGCTCATCAGGCGGGCTTGCTCATGCACGGCGCCACCGATGAGCCCTCGCCATAACTCATCATTACTGCCATGTCCGCCTTGCCTCGCCTGACCCTCGTCGTCGCCTATTCTGATAATCGCGTGATCGGCCGCGACAATGCGCTGCCCTGGAAACTGCCAGGCGATCTGGCGCATTTCAAACGGACCACACTGGGCAGCCCGATTATCATGGGCCGCAAGACGTGGGAATCATTGGGACGGCCGTTGCCGGGACGCACGAACGTGGTCGTGAGCCGTAATACGGAATATGCCGCGCCCGGCGCCGTCGTCGTGCCCACCCTGCAAGCCGCCGTTCAGGCCTGTGGCGAGGTAGCCGATGCGTACGTCATCGGCGGCGCACAGATTTATGAACAAGCCCTGCCGATCGCGCAACGGTTGATCGCCACCGAAGTGCATGCCATGGTTGAGGGCGATGCGTTTTTTCCTGCATTGCCCGCTGAGCAATGGCAAGAACTATCGCGTGAACCGCAGCCCGCCGAGAACGGCTACGCGTACGATTTTGTCGTGTACGAGCGCCGGACCTGATCGTCATCGGGACGATGACGCACGAGCGCCGGGCGACCATTGCAGCCGTCACTGAATCCAAAGGCGCATGTCATCTTGCGCCAATGCCGCAGTCGCCCTGAGTGTAATCGCAGACCACGCCCTCTGTCAGCGCTCGCCAGCCTGCACGCGCTGCAAGAATCGCCATAACTGCGGGCCCTGCGAATACGCAACGTTAAAGCGTATCCAGGGGATATCCGCTTCGTCCGGGTCGAAATAAGAACCCGGCGCCAACCAGATACCGTCTTTCAGCGCCAACTCGGCCAAGGCGTTTGCGCCGGTGTGCGCGCTGGCATCGGACAAGCGAGCCCATAGAAACAGCCCGGCCTGCGGCCGCGCCCACACCTGCATACCCAGTTCATCCATCTGTTGCGTGACCTGGGCATGAGCCTGAGCCAGACGTTCTCGCGTGCGCACGATATGCGCGCGATAACGCCCCTCGCGGATCACCTGGTGCACGACACGCTCCATGATCTCTGGCGAGGTCAGCCCCACCGCCATCTTGGTGCGCGCGATGTCACGGATCAAATCCCGATGCGCAGCGATGTAGCCGACGCGGACCGACGGGCTGATGACTTTGGAATAGCCACCGAGATACACCACGCGTTGCGCGCCGTCCAGCGCCGCCAATAACGGGGCGGCACCAGACATCAACTCGCGTGAGATATCGTCCTCGATAATCCAGAGATTATGCTGTTGCGCGGCCTGCAGCACCCGGAACGCATTCGCCATGGTCATCACGGCACCGGACGGATTTTGCAGTACCGTGTTGACGAACAACGCCCGCGGACGATGCGCCTCGGCCATCCGAGTCAACGCCTCGCAATCCAGTCCCTCCGAGGTGCGCGGCACACTGACGATCCGCAGCCCCGCCAGACGCAATAACGGCAACAGGTTGGCATAGCAGGGCTGCTCGACCAGTACCGTATCTCCCGGCCGCAACAAGGTACGAATCACCACATCCAGACCATGCGCCACGCCCTGCGTCAGCACCACCTGATCCATCGCCACATCCAGACCATGCGCAGCCAGACCGGCCGCCACCATCTCGCGTAGAGGCGCATAGCCGTACGGATGTCCATAACCCGCAATACGCAAAGCCGGCACACGCCCCAGATGCCGCAATGCCTGATGCAGACCATCTTCGTTCAACCATTCGCCCGGCAACCATCCCCCGCCCGACTTGATCGGAATGGAATGATCCGCATAAATATCCGAGAGCAGCCAGCCCGCATTCAGCCGTGGCGGCTGCCATGACGTGGGCATTGCCTCTGCATCCGCTTTAGGCCGAGGGGCAACGCGATAACCGGCGCCGGGCCGCGCGACCAACCACCCTTGCGCCACCAACCGGCTATAGGCGCCCGCCACCGTAAACGTGCTGAGTTGATAGGTCCGGGCAAAATCGCGTACGGACGGCACAGGCATGCCCGAACGCAGCGTCTGGTCTCGGATAGCGCTGACGTAGGCGTCGACCACCTGGTCCACCAGAGTCGGCGCCTGGTTACGTGTACGAACGGGCTGAAAATCGAACATATCAATACAGTTATAGAATTGGGGCCAGTACAGTTCGCAAGTTTTGCACCAATTGTATATTTTCATCCCGTCCCGGCGCGATCAGAATGGTGCCATCCTGCTGCGTACCAGCGGCCTTCGCGCAGTTTCACCTGGAGCTTGCATCATGAACGCCCCCACCGATTTGCCCGACCTGTCCCATCTGTGGATGCCCTTCACCGCCAATCGGCAATTCAAAAGCCAGCCGCGCCTGTTGGCCAGTGCCAAGGGCATGTACTACACCTCGGTTGACGGCCGCCAGATCCTGGACGGCACCTCCGGCCTGTGGTGCGTCAATGCCGGCCACTGCCGCGAAGAAATCGTGCAAGCCATCGCCAGCCAAGCCGCCGAGATGGACTACGCGCCCGGTTTCCAGCTGGGGCACCCCTTGGCCTTCGAAGCCGCATCGGCCGTTGCCGGACTCATGCCGCAGGGCCTGGATCGCATCTTCTTTACCAACTCCGGCTCCGAATCAGTCGACACCGCACTGAAAATCGCCTTGGCCTACCACCGCGCGCGCGGCGAAGGCCAACGCACACGCCTGATCGGCCGTGAGCGCGGCTACCACGGCGTGGGATTCGGCGGCATCTCCGTCGGCGGCATCTCGCCCAACCGCAAGACCTTCTCCGGCGCCCTGTTGCCCGCAGTCGATCACCTGCCGCACACCCACAACCTGGAGAAAAATGCCTTCTCGAAAGGCCAGCCCGCCTGGGGTGAATACCTGGCCGACGATCTCGAACGCATCGTCGCCCTGCATGACCCATCCACCATCGCCGCCGTCATCGTCGAGCCCATGGCCGGCTCCACCGGCGTCCTGGTTCCCCCCAAAGGCTACCTGGAACGCCTGCGCGCCATCACCGCCAAATACGGCATCCTGCTGATCTTTGACGAAGTCATCACCGGCTTTGGCCGCCTGGGCGCCGCCACCGCCAGCGAGTATTTCGGTGTCACCCCCGACCTGATCACCATGGCCAAAGGCATCAGCAACGCGGCGGTCCCCGCGGGCGCTGTCGCCGTCAAACGCGACGTCCACGACGCCATCGTCAACGGCGTACAGGGCGGCATCGAGTTTTTCCATGGCTACACCTACTCGGCCCACCCCTTGGCCGCGGCAGCGATCCTGGCCACGCTGGACCTCTACCAGCGCGACAAACTCTTCACCCGTGCCCGCGAGCTCTCCCCCGCCTTCGAAGCTGCCGCCCACAGTCTGAAAGACGCCCCTCACGTCATCGACGTGCGCAACATTGGCCTGGTCACGGGCATCGAACTCGCTCCCCGTGCAGGCGCCCCCGGCGCCCGCGCCGCCGAAGCATTCCAAAAATGCTTCGACAGCGGCCTCATGGTCCGCTACACCGGGGATACCATTGCCCTGTCGCCTCCGCTGATCATCGAGGAAGCCCAGATCGCAGAGCTCTTCCAACACATCGGCAATGCTCTGAAAAACATTGCCTGATAAATCGAATCGGGCTCTGATTGAATAGAGCTCAGTAGATATCTTTCGGTAGCTTTAGTGCAGGGAAGGATCGGGTTCTTAACGCGTTTGTCGCCGCCCGGCGGGAGTCGCGGACAGGCCTGGTCGGCTGACTCACCCCCTGAACGGGGGTTCGGCCTTCGTCCACAGAGGATTGGCGGGCCGGGGGCCAAACTCGCTTCGCTCAAACATGGCCCCCGGACTGCCCCCGCCAATCCTCTGCGGACTCGGCAGCCTCCGACAGGCCTGCCCGCGACTCCCGCCGGGCGGCGACAAACTCACATCAGATAAGCCGGGACGTTCGCCTTTATCCCCCAGCCCCGACGTGTTAAGAACGAGCTGTCCGATGACCAAAGAACAAACAACGAGTCAAAGACAAACGATCGCTCTCCGGCACATCAAACACAAAAAGCATCACCGCAAAAAATCAACAAACGCCATCGCCAAAAACAAACTCCCGCGTTAAAAACAAACGCCAATTACAAAAACAAACATCCCCACTGAAAGGCACACCCCGCCTCACAGGCGCGCCTCATTCATACATCCGGGCAAAGCCTGATTGCCCATCCCTTGCATCTTCCGCAGAATCCTTATAGTCAACTACCACCAACGCACGCCCACTACAGAAGGATCGTACCGATGCGTATCGGGATAGGCGGGTTCCAGCACGAAACAAACACTTTTGCACCTTCACGCGCCACCTGGGAAGAATTCGCCGACAAAGGCGGCGGCTGGCCCAAACTAGTATCCGGTCCAGCCCTGTTTGACGCCGTCGCAGGCGCCAACATCCCCATCGCAGGCTTCATCGATGCCATGCGCGCCTACACCCTCCTGCCCACCACCTGGGCCGCAGCCAGCCCCTCCGGACACGTCACCCGCGACGCCTACGAGCGCATCAGCGGCATGATCCTCAGCGGCCTGGAACAAGCACTCCCTCTGGACGGCGTCTATCTGGACCTGCACGGCGCCATGGTGGCCGAACATCTCGACGATGGCGAAGGCGAACTCCTGCGCCGCGTACGCGCACTCGTCGGCCCGAGCGTTCCCATCGTCGCGAGCCTGGACCTGCACGCCAACGTCACACGCGCCATGATCACGCACGCCGACAGCCTGATCTGCTATCGCACCTATCCGCACATCGACATGGCCGAGACCGGCCAACGTGCAGCACAACTGCTCGACCGCAGATTGCATGGCATGCCGCGCCCCTACGTCGCCCTGCGCAGCATCCCCTATTTGATATCACTGTGCTGGCAATCCACCGACATCGAACCCTCGAACAGCCTGTATCAGCGGCTGGAGGATCTGGAGTCTCGCGACGCCTCGATCAGCTTGTCCTTTGCCACCGGCTTTCCAGCGGCAGACTTTCCCGAATGTGCCCCTACGGTCTGGGCCTACGGTGACACCCAGGCAGACGCCGACGCTGCGGCAGACGCCATGGAACGCGCGGTTCTCAACGCCGAAGCCGACTTTGGCGGAAAAATACTGAACGCGGACGAAGCCGTGCAAATGGCCATTACCCTGGCTCACACCAGCCTTCGCCCCATCATCATTGCCGACGTCCAGGACAACCCCGGCGCAGGCGGCAGCTCGGATACCACCGGCGTTTTGCGCGCCCTGATACGTCACAACGCCACCGATGCCGCCATCGGCCTGATCGTGGATCCCGCAGCGGCGCTCGCTGCGCATCACGCAGGCGAAGGCAAAACCGTGCGCCTCGCGCTGGGCGGACATTCTGGCATTCCTGACGACGAACCTCTCGAAGCCGACTACATCGTCGAAAAAATATCCGACGGCCGTTTCGACACGCACGGCGCGTTTTACCGCGGCTTTCACATGGATCTCGGCCCCAGTGCCTGCTTGCGCCTGAATGACGTACGCATCGTAGTCGCGTCCAACAAAGTCCAGATGGCGGATCAGGAAATGTTCCGCTTTGCTGGCATCGAGCCTACGCGCCAGGCCATCCTCGTACTGAAAAGCTCTGCCCATTTCCGGGCGGATTTCACCCAGATTGCGCAGACCATCCTGGTATGCGCTGCGCCAGGATCGATGCTGATGGATGCAGCACAGCAGCCATGGACACGGCTGCGCCATGGCATCAGAATGGCGCCTTGCGGTCCCGCTTTTGCGGCCCGCGCGGCAACACTCTGATCGGATACGCCGTCTTCACGGCGTATCCGATCATGCGGCGGCCTTGGTCCGCCCAACAACGGAAAAAGGGGATTTTCATGTTGAAGTTTGTTCGTGCGGCCGCCCTGGCCGGTGCTGCGCTCTTGGCAATGGGAAGCGCTCATGCAGAAACCGCCATTCGCGCGGTCATGCACTCCCCGCTGCGATTGACCGACCCTCATGCGACCACGGCATACATCACCACGTGGCATGGTTACATGATCTATGACACCTTGCTGGCTACCGACGCCAACAACAAAATCCAGCCGCAAATGCTGGACAAGTGGGACGTATCGAGTGACGGCAAGACGTACACCATGACACTGCGGCCCGGCCTGAAATGGCATGACGGCCAGCCGGTCAAAGCCGAAGACTGTGTCGCCTCGATCAAACGCTGGGCCGCCGGCGACGGCATGGGCCGCACGCTGCTGAAATTCGTCTCCAGCATTGACGTGGTCGATGACAGCACCTTTCGCATCGTCATGACCGAGCCCACGGACCTGGCCTTGCGCGCGCTCTCCAAACCCACCGGCACCGCGGCGTTCATGATGCCCAAGCGCATCGCCGAGACGCCCATCGGCAAGCCCATCACCGACATGACAGGCTCCGGCCCGTTCAAGGTGGCCGAATTCAAACCCGGCGTCAAAACGGTCTACGTCAAGAACACGGACTACGTACCGCGCAAAGAACCCGCCAGCGGATTGGCCGGCGGCAAAGTCGTCAACGTCGACAAAGTCGTCTGGGACGTCATGCCCGATGCGCTCACCACGGCGAATGCGCTCTTGGGCGGCGAGCTCGATTACGTCGAGCAGTTCCCATACGATCTGCTGCCCATGCTGGATGGCAACGACGAATTCAAAGTCGAGTCGCTCAGCCCGGTGGGTTATTTCACGATGTATCGCTTCAACTTCAAATACCCGCCTTTCAACAATAAAAAAATCCGCCAGGCCGCCATGTACGCGATTGGCCAGGAAGACGTCATGAAAGCGCTGGTCGGCAATCCAAAGTACTACCAGACCTGCGCGTCGCTCTGGGGTTGCGGTACGCCGTTTGAAAGCGATATCGGCAAAGACATTGTCGTACCGTCCAACATCGAAAAAGCCAAGGCGCTGCTCAAAGAAGCCGGTTACGACAATACCCCTATCCTCGTCATGCATGCGACGGACGTCGGCACCCTCAGCCCGCAACCCGTCGTCATGGCAGAGGCTTTGCGCAAAGCCGGCTTTAATGTGAACCTGGCCGCCATGGACTGGCAAAGCGTCGCCACGCGCCGTGCATCAAAGGCCGCACCGGATGCTGGCGGCTGGAATATCCACAACACCAACTGGTACGCCACCGACATCATGGACCCGGTGCGCTCCGCCCCCGCATCGGCCAATGGCGACAGTGCCTGGTTCGGCTGGCCCGATTTCCCGCAAATCGAAGCCTTGCGCACCAAATTCGCCTTGACCTCAGATCCTGCCGAGCAAAAGAAAATCGCCGACGAAGTGCAACGCATCGGCATCGACGAGGGTCTGTATGTGCCGCTGGGTCAGATGTCCGTTCCCACCGCATACTCCGTCAAACTCAGCGGGCTGGTGCACGCCCCGATCATGGCGTTCTGGAACGTCAAGAAAGCTCCTTGATCCGGTAGCCCCGCCATGCTGGCTTTTATTCTGCGCCGATTGCTGGCCACCATTCCAGTACTCATCCTGGTGGCCGTTGTCGTCTTTGCCATCTTGCGTCTGAGCCCTGGCGATCCGGCGGTCATCATGGCCGGCGACGGGGCCACACCCGAACGCATCGAGCAGATACGCCAGGTGATGGGGCTGGATCAGCCACTGTTCAAACAGTTTTTTCTATGGGCGGGCCGCCTTGTACAAGGCGATTTTGGCACCTCGTTGATGTCTGGAGTCCCTGTACGGCAGTTGATCGGGCAACGCCTGGAGCCCTCGCTCAGCCTCGCTGTCCTGACGTTGCTATTCACGCTGATCGTGTCGCTGCCGCTGGGTATACTGGCCGCCTGGAAACAGGGCCGCTTGCTCGATCGCATGGTCATGGGATTTTCCGTATTGGGATTTTCCGTACCGGTCTTCGTGACAGGCTATCTCTTGATCTGGGCCTTTGCGATCGAACTGAATTGGTTCAAGGTGCAAGGCTATACGCCGTTATCCAGCGGCTTCTGGCCCTTTCTCCACCGCTTGATTTTGCCCGCGCTGGCACTTTCCACGATCTATGTCGCGCTGATTGCGCGTATCACACGTACCAGTGTCATCGAGGTCATGGGCGAGGATTTCATCCGCACGGCACGAGCCAAAGGCCTGGGGGAAACCGGTGTATTGCTGGGACATGCCTTGCGCAATGCGGCCGTGCCCATCGCCACGGTGATCGGGGTAGGCATCGCCTTGCTCATCAGTGGAGTCGTCGTCACCGAATCCGTATTCAACATCCCTGGCCTGGGGCGCCTGGTGGTCGAGGCAGTGTTGGCGCGCGACTATCCGGTCATTCAAGGGCTGACGCTGTTCTTCGCCTTTGTGTATGTGTTCATCAATCTGGTCGTCGATTGCGCCTATACGCTGTTCGACCCGCGCATCAGGTACTGACCATGGCCACCCCGTCCAACGTCGCCGCCCCTGCCGTTCAGGCACCCGATGCACCGCCGCGATCCACGGCATGGCATCGTGTGCGGCAGGGATTCAAAAGCTGGCCTGTGCTGCTGGCGCTGGCGATCCTGCTCATCATCACCGCGGCCGCGCTATTGGCGCCTTGGCTAGGAACAGTCGACCCGACTGCCCTGGATCCTGGCCAGCGGCTCAAACGGCCTTTTACTGAAACCCTGCTGGGGACAGACGCGTTTGGTCGCGATCTCTGGTCTCGCATCGTGTACGGCGCACGCGTCTCGCTCATCACCGGCCTGGGCGCCGCCGTCATCAGTGTCACCCTGGGCTTGGTCATCGGCCTGCTCGCAGGCTGGTTCCGTCGATTGGATGGATTCATCATGCGCGTCATGGACGCGATCATGGCGATCCCGGGAATCTTGCTGGCGATCTCGTTGGTCGCCGTCACGGGCGCCAGTCTGACTACCGTCCTGGTCGCCGTCACCATCCCCGAAATTCCTCGCGTCGTACGCCTCGTGCGTGGCCAGATCCTGAGCGTACGCGGCGAGCCCTACGTCGAGGCCGCCCTGGCTCTGGGAACGCCATTGCCGTTGCTGTTGTGGCGGCATATGGTGCCCAGCACGATCGCTCCGCTCACCGTACAAGGCACCTACGTATTCGCCTCGGCCATGCTGACAGAGGCCATTCTCAGTTTTCTGGGCGCAGGCATTCCGCCGGAAATTCCGTCCTGGGGCAACATCATGTCCGAGGGACGCATGTACTTTCGGATGCTGCCCGGCCTGATTCTGTTCCCGGGCCTGTTTCTGTCGCTCACCGTGCTCAGCGTCAATATCCTGGGCGATGCCTTGCGCGACGCACTCGATCCCAAAATGGTGCGCAGGATCTAACCTCATGTCCTATTCCCCGTACCCCCCCGCCGGAGACACGTCGGACGCCGTCCTGGCTATCCGCAACCTCTCCGTCACGGTTGCAGGAACCGGCAAACAGGTCGTACGTAATCTGAGCCTGGACGTGCGCGCAGGCGAAACCGTCTGCGTGGTGGGCGAGTCAGGATCGGGCAAATCGGTCAGTTCATTGGCCGTCATGGGGTTGCTGCCGCCCGGCGCGCTCAAACCCAGCGGCGCCATTCGCGTCGAAGGCGAGGACATCCTCAGCGCAACACCGCAGCGTTTGCGCGAGATGCGCGCCACCCGCATGGCCATGGTGTTTCAAGAACCCATGACCGCGCTCAATCCCGTACATACCGTAGGCCGTCAGGTCGATGAGGTCCTGCGGTTGCATCGCCGGCTATCACGCGCCGAGCGGCGCGAGAAAGTGCTGAGCATGTTCCGTTCGGTACATCTGCCAGACGTCGAGCGCATTTATGACTCGTATCCTCACCAGCTCTCTGGCGGTCAGCGCCAGCGTATCGTCATCGCAATGGCGCTCATTCTGGAACCTCGCCTGCTGATTGCGGACGAGCCGACCACTGCCCTGGATGTCACCACGCAAAAACAAATCCTGGCACTGATCAAAGAACTGCAGACCGAACACCAGACCGCGGTCCTGTTCATCACGCATGATTTTGGCGTGGTCGCGGAAATCGCCGACCGCATTGTGGTCATGAATCGAGGCGACCTGATCGAATCCGGCACACGAGACGAGATTCTGGCGCGCCCCGCACAAAGCTATACCCGGCGCTTGGTCTCGTCCGTGCCCAGCCTGGTCCCGCTGCGCCGCGATGCGCCGACGGGCGAACCGGTATTGCGGGTACAGGGGCTCGGGCGCACCTATGTCGATAAACGTTCATTCTGGTCCGGCGGCCTGCGCCAGGTACCTGCCGCCCAAGACGTCAATCTGGTGCTGCGCAAAGGCGAGATCCTGGGCATCGTGGGCGAATCGGGTTCCGGTAAGTCCACGGTCGCGCGCTGCATCATGCGCTTGATCGAGCCCACGACAGGCAAAGTATTGATGGGCAACGACGATATCGCCATGCTATCGGGCACTGCGCTCAGACCAGTACGCCAGCGTATTCAAATCGTTTTTCAGGACCCCTATCGTTCGCTGAATCCACGCCGCAAAATTGGCGAATCCATTATCGAAGGCCTGCTGAATTTCGGCACCCCACGCGATCAAGCCACCGCAAAGGCCGTCGACACATTGCGCGTCGTCGGGCTCGATGCTGATGCCATGGATCGCTATCCCCACCAGTTTTCCGGCGGACAACGGCAACGAATCTGCATCGCCCGCGCCTTGGTGATGGAACCCGAAGTCCTCGTTGCCGACGAGGCTGTCTCGGCATTGGATGTCTCGGTACAGGCTCAAGTATTAGGGCTGCTGGAACAAATCCGCCAACGCACCGGCGTGGGCGTGCTGTTCATTACACACGACCTGCGAGTCGCGGCGCAAATCTGCGACACCATTCTGGTCATGCAACGCGGGCAAGTCGTGGAAACGGGCGCGGCGGAAACGGTACTCACGCAGCCGACACACGATTACACCCGCGCCCTGATTGACGCCGCGCCCGGGCGCGGTTGGGATTTTCAGCATTTCCGGCCGCTGGCGGCCGCTTGACGGCGCTGCTGATCGGCTCGGCGACCGCTGGTTTTTTTACCGCCGGGCCGCCCCAAGGCAAAAAGCGCCCCCTCGGGAGGCAGCAAGCCGAAGGCGTGGCGTGGGGGCTTTTTTTATCTCTCTCGCGGGCTTTGGCCCCTCTGTTGATAGGTTAATAAGGACTTCGACATGCGTTGGCTACTGGCAATGATCAAGCATGAAACCAATACCTTTTCTCCCGTGCCCACGCCGCTCGAGCGATTCTTTCGCGGCAGCCCGGAGATCCTGGCGGGCGAGCGTGCCGTTCGCGCTTACGAGAACACCGATAGCGGCCTGGGAGGCTATATCGAGATCGCACGCCGCGAAGGCGCCGAGATCACCATCCCCGTCGCCGCAGAATCGTGGCCCAGCGCCCCCACTGACGCAGACACTTACGCACGTTTGTGCGAACTCATCCTGGACGAGGTCCGGCGCGGCGGCTACGACGCCATCCTGCTCGATCTGCACGGCGCCATGGTGGCAGACGGCGTCGAAGACGCCGAGGGTAATCTGCTGCATCGCCTGCGCGAGATTGATCCCGACACGCCGGTAGGCGTCACGCTGGATATGCATGCCAACATCTATGACGATATCGTGCGCCATGCCACCGTCGTCACCGGATTTCATACCTATCCTCACGTTGACATTCGCGCCGCAGGGGTCCGTGCGGCCGATACCATTGCACGCACCCTAAAAGGCGAAATTCGTCCCGTGATGACCTGGGCCAACAAACCCATGCTGCCACACATCATGTGCCAGGGCACCCATGCCGAGCCGAATAAGTCCTTGCAAGAACGTTGCCGGACATTGGAGTCGCAAGGGGTTCTAGCCGCCTCGGTCTTTGTGGGTTTTCCTCATGCGGATATACGTGAGGCGGGTCTGAGCGCCGTCATCTGCACCGACGGCGATCTGCCGGCAGCCGAGCGCTATCGCGACGAATTGCTCGATACAGCCTGGCAAGCCCGGGCGCAATGGGTATTTCACTGCGAACCCCTCGCCCCTGCCATTACACGCGCCAAAGCCATTGAGCAAGGCCCCGTCGTACTGCTGGACCACTTCGACAACACCGGTTCAGGCGGCACGATGGATACCACTGAAGTCCTGGCGGAGATCCTGCGCCAAGGCCTGGAAAACGTCGCGTTCTACGCTCTCTGCGACCCCGAGGCTGCGCAACAGGCCGCGGCCGCTGGCGTAGGCGCCGAGATCACGCTGTCCATGGGCGGCAAGCTGCCCATGCCCGCATTGAAACAGCAAAGCCGGCCGCTGTCGGTCACCGGCCGCGTCAAACTCGTATTCGATGGCGTGTACCTGAACCGTGGCCCCATGTATCGCGGCGTGCGCAATGACACCGGCCTGACAGTGGTATTCGATACCGGCAAGGTGCAAATCGTCCTGATTTCCCGCCACCAGGAGCCCTTTGATATCAACTGTCTGCTATCAGCCGGTATCGATCCTCTACAAAAGCGCTATGTCGTGCTGAAAAGCCGTGTCCACTGGCGTGCCGGCTTTGCCGACATGGCAACGGAGATCATTCCATGCACCGGCCTGGGCGTGACCACCTCAGACTACAGTCAAATTGAATTCAAGCACGTGCGGCGGCCGATCTATCCGCTCGATACCCTTTGAAACAGGAGTCCATTCATTCACGAACACCCGCGGCACAGGCACCATGCCGTACCACGGCATCTGCCTGCCCTTCTGAGCTGTCTATTGCCATTCTGTCTACTACAGAAACGACTCGTAACGGTTGATCCGGCAACACTGCCGCTACATCTCGTTATACTCGCCGCGGGCGGGTATCGCCCGTGCCGGTATGGCGCACCATCGCTATACCGGCAGCATGCAAACAATAAATGGACGAAAAAATGAAAAAGGCAGTAGGGATCACGGCGGGCGTGGTCGTCATCGCAGTCGCGGGCTGGCTCGGCACCACGTGGTACACCGGCAAGCGCATCGAAACAGAAGAGCCTGTGCGCCTGACGGAACTCAACAAGGAGTTGGCCAGCGCATTGGGCAGCACAGGCTTCGGTGTCACGATCAGCCAGATTTCCTACGAACGCCATTTTTTCAGCAGCGATGTCCGTTATGGCATTCAGCTGACTAAAGTCCCGGGCGAAGAAACGCCCCCCAAAGGCATGGTTGAGATTGTCGGCCGCATTGAACACGGCCCGTTCCCCAAAGGCGCATTGGCCCGTGGCCAATGGCTGCCCAAGCTGGCTTTTGTTCACAGCGAAGTCGCCTCAAATGATCTCGTCAAGCCCTTGTTCGACCTGACCAAGGGCGTCTCGCCGTTGGTCGGTGACACGATTCTGTCCTACAACGGTGATGGCGTCGGCACGGCCACGATCGCTCCCGTCGATTACGCCCCGCAAGAAGGCCAGTCCGTCAAGTTCAGCGGCGCCCAATTCGAAGGCAGCTTCGTACGCGCCACCAAACACACGGTCGGCACCGGCAAGATCAACCAGTTGGCTCTGCAATTGTCAGAGGATGACGAAGGCCAGAAGGTCAACGCGAATATCACCGGCATGACGGTGGACGTCGATAGCCAGCAAGGCAAATTCGGCTTTGGCGTAGGCAGCTCCGGCGCCAAGTTCGATAACATCGTGATCGAGGTCGAAGAGCCGCTGGATCCCTACGCGAACGAAACATCGGACGCCGAAGAAGAAGCCGCCCGAGCAGCCGAAGAGGCCGCAAAAGCCGCCGACGAGGCAGCCAATGCCGCGCAGAATCCGAGTGCAGAAAGCCAGACGCCGGCTCAACCCGAACAGTCTGCCCAGCCTGAACAGGCTGCTCAGGCCCCGGCCGCAACCGTCAAGACCAAGATCGAACTGAAGGATCTGGCTTACACCGCGAAAATCGCCGAACAAGACACCACCGTAAACGTCGCGGCCGACTACAAAATCGGCCAGATCGCCGTCAATGGCAGCGATTTCGGTAAAGGCCATGCCACGATCAAGTTCGACAAGATCGACGGCAAAGCCGCAAAAGCACTGTCCGATCTCTATAACGAAATGCTGACCAAGATTGCCAACGGTGCGGAAGACAGCACGGCGGATGGAGCGCAGGCAATCGAGCTCGTCAACCAGGCTATCCAATTGCTGGCCGCCAACCCGACCATGCGCGTCGATCCTTTCGTTTGGGAAACCGCCAAAGGCCAGAGCAACCTGAATCTGGCCATCGAGCTGACCAAGCCTGCCGGCCTGGTCGCAGGCAAGGAACTGCCAGACGATGCCAAGCAACTGTTGCAGCAATCCGTCAAGCTGATCGACATGAAGGTCACGGTGTCCAAGCCCATGGTGGAGGGCCTGGCCGTGCAGTACTTGCAAGGTGAGGGAGTCGACGCCGCAGCCGCCGCCAAAGAAGCCGCTGACCAAGTGAGCTCCATGGCCGGCATGGCCGAAATGTTCGGTATCGCCAAGACCGACGGCGACAATGTCGTGAGCACGTTCCACTATGCCGACGGCAAGGCCAATCTGAATGGTGAAGAAGTCCCCGCCGACGAGCTGTTTGGCGCCCTGCTGAGCAGTGTCGAGGACGACGATCACAGTTATGGCGAGGAGAGCGAAAACACCATGCTGAATTCGCTGGATCCTGCTCAGATCGGTCAAATGGTCAGTGACGCGGGCTTCGACTACGAACTCGGCACCTCGGATTACGACACACCCGTGTTGACGATCGATGGCAACAACGAAGGCGCCAAAAGCGTCGACATCCTGTTCAACGATTGCGAAACCGAATCCTCGTGCTCGGACATGCAAATGCGCATCTCCGTCGCCACGCCTTACGCCGTGCCGATGCGCGTACTCAACGAATGGAACCAGAACAACCGCCTGACGCGCGCCTACTGGGACGCCGAAAACAAAGTTGCCACGATGGAAATGGACGTGAACGCCTACGGCGGCGTGGGCCAAGACAACGTGGAATTCACGGTGCAGATGTTCCTGGCCAATGTGTCGATGTTCACCAACACGATCAAAGAAGCGCCTCGTAAATAAGCACTGACATGATGCCGGCCCTGCCGGCATCACTAAACAAAAACGCCCGCCGACTATCAATCGGCGGGCGTTTTTACGTTGACGCGCGCTATCCGCGCGGCGTCATCGTCACACTACGATGTCACGCATACGCCTCGATAGGCAAGCACGCGCACACCAGATTGCGATCACCGTAGGCATTATCCACGCGCGCCACCGGCGGCCAGTACTTGGTCTCGCGCAGTGACTCGACCGGATACGCGGCCTGCTGGCGCGGGTAATCGTGGTGCCATTCTTCGGCCAACAGCATCTGCGCCGTGTGCGGCGCGTTCTTCAGTACGTTGTCATCGCGATCGCGCTCACCACGTTCGATTTGCGCGATCTCTTCGCGGATGGCGATCATGGCGTCGACAAAGCGATCCAGTTCCGCCAGGCCTTCGGATTCGGTCGGCTCGACCATCAGCGTCCCGGCAACGGGGAAGCTCATGGTAGGCGCATGGAAACCATAGTCCATCAAACGTTTGGCGATGTCCTCGGCACTGATGCCAGTCGTGTCTTTCAACGGACGCACGTCCAGAATGCACTCATGCGCGACACGGCCATTACGGCCGGCGTATAGCACCGGATAATGATCACGCAACCGTGCAGCCAGATAGTTCGCGTTCAGGATCGCCATTTCGGTCGCGCTACGCAGGCCGTCGGCGCCCATCAGCGCGATATAGGCAAACGAGATCGGCAAAATGCTGGCCGAGCCAAACGGGGCTGCGGACACGGGGCCGACTTCAGCTTCGACATCCAGTTTGCCTTGCGCATTCAACACGCCCGGCAAATACGGCGCCAGGTGCGAACGCACGGCCACCGGACCGACACCCGGACCGCCACCGCCGTGCGGAATGCAGAACGTCTTGTGCAGGTTCAGGTGCGAGACATCGGAACCGAATTTTCCGGGTTGGGCGACACCGACCATGGCATTCATGTTGGCGCCATCCAGATACACCTGGCCACCGGCCTGATGCACCAGATCGCAAATCTCGGTGATGGACTCTTCAAACACGCCGTGGGTCGACGGATAGGTGATCATCAAGGCAGCCAGGCGATCGCCGACCTGTTCCACCTTGGCGCGCAGATCAGCGATATCCACGTTGCCGTTGGCGTCAGACGCCACGACGACCACACTCATCCCCACCAATTGCGCGGATGCGGGATTGGTGCCGTGCGCCGATGCCGGGATCAAACACACATCGCGCTGCGATTGGCCGTTGGCGCGGTGATAGCCTCGGATTGCCAGCAAGCCGGCATATTCGCCCTGTGCGCCCGAGTTCGGCTGCAGGCTGATATCGTCGTATCCGGTGATTTCGCATAGCGCGTCGGACAGGCGCTGCACCAATTCGCGATAGCCCTGGCTTTGGTCCAGAGGCGCATAAGGATGGATCTGTGCGAACTCGGGCCAGGTGATGGGAATCATCTCGGCCGTCGCGTTCAGCTTCATCGTGCACGACCCCAGCGGAATCATGCTGCGATCCAGGGCGAGGTCCTTGTCGGACAGCTTGCGCAGATAACGCAGCATGTCGGTTTCGGATTGAATGCTGGAGAACACCGGATGCGACAGAATCGCGCCCTCACGTTGCAGCGCAGCCGGAATCCCGCCGGCAGCCTTGGCGTCCAGGGCATCGATGTCCAGCGCCACATCGTCTTTTTCCAGGCCTGCGGCAAAGACATTCACCAAAGCCTGCAAATCGGCTGCCGTCACCGTCTCGTCCAGCGAGATCGACAGGCGGGCGCCATCGACGCGGCGCAGATTGATGTGTTCGCACTCGGCGGCCACCACCAACGCGGGCGTCGCTGCCCCGGTTTCCAGCAGCAGCGTGTCAAAGAACGTGTCGTTGACAACCTTGATCCCCAACTGCGTCAGCGCCGTGCGCAGAATCGCCGTGTAGCGCTGCACGCGCGTGGCGATGCGACGGATGCCCTCGGGACCATGCCATACGGCGTACAAACCCGCCATCACGGCCAACAGCACCTGGGCCGTGCAAATATTCGACGTCGCTTTCTCGCGACGGATATGCTGCTCGCGCGTCTGCAATGCCAGACGCAATGCCGGATTGCCCTGCGCATCTTTCGACACGCCGACCAAACGGCCCGGCATATTGCGCTTGTAGGCGTCTTTGCAGGCCATGAAGCCCGCGTGCGGGCCACCGAAACCAAACGGCACCCCGAAGCGTTGCGACGAACCCACTGCGATGTCCGCGCCCCACTCTCCCGGCGGCGTCAACAACGCCAGCGCCAGCAAGTCTGTCGCGCACGCGACGACGGCGCCTTGTGCATGCGCGGCCTCGGCCAGCGCACGATAGTCCGTCACCGCGCCCAGGCTGTGCGGGTATTGCAGCAGCACGCCAAAGCATTCCGGCAAGCCCTGCGCCTCGTCGCCGATGGCGATCTCGATACCCAGGCCTTCGGCACGCGTGCGCACGACTTCGATCGTTTGCGGATGGCAGTGCGCCGAAACAAAGAACACCGGGCTGGCCGATTTAGAACCACGACGCGCCAGCGTCATAGCCTCGGCAGCCGCCGTCCCCTCGTCCAGCAGCGATGCATTGGAGATATCCAAGCCCGTCAGATCGGCCACCATGGTCTGGTAGTTCAACAAGGCTTCCAGGCGGCCTTGCGAGATCTCGGGTTGATACGGCGTATAGGCCGTGTACCAGGCGGGATTTTCCAGCACGTTGCGCAACACCACGTTCGGCGTGTGCGTGCCGTAATACCCCTGGCCGATGTAATTGCGGTAAATGCGGTTGCGACCGGCGATAGCCTTCAGTTCGGCCAGCACATCGGGTTCGCTGCGCGACGCGGGCAACGCCAAGGGCGCTTGGCTGCGAATCGCGGGCGGCACCACCTCGTCAAGCAAGGTGTTCAGACTGTCGCAGCCAACGGCTGCGAGCATTTTTTCCTGATCCCCCAATGAGGGACCAATATGACGAGGGATGAAATCAGAGTGGGTATCTAGAGCGCGCGACATGAGAGGTCTCGGTACAGAAAAATGGCCGCGCGGGCGCCAACGCCCGCGCAGCATCGGCCAGATCAGCCGTTGGCGACGGCTTCGTAGCCGGCGGCGTCCAACAGTTTGTCGGCGTCAGCGGCGTTATCGGGCTTGATCTTGAAGATCCAGGCGGTGTAGGCCGACTCGTTGATCAGGTTCGGCGTGTTTTCCAGGTCTTCGTTAAAGGCCACGATCTCGCCCGTCACGGGCGCATAGATATCGGAGGCGGCCTTGACCGACTCGACCACGCCTGCGGTCTCGCCAGCCTTGAGCTTGGCGCCTACGTTGACATCGCCAACGAAGACGAGATCGCCCAGTTGCTCCTGGGCATTGTCGGTGATGCCGACGACGAACACATCGCCTTCGGCGAGCACCCATTCATGGGACTCAGTGTATTTACGATCGGTGGGCAGGCTCATAAAAGCTCCTAAAAATTGGGTCGCGCCTGCGCCGGCACCCCTGCCAGCGCATGGCGGCAGTTTACGAGTGTTCGACGGCTTTGCCGTGACGCACGAATGGTAATTTGGTTACCAAGGCGGGCATCCATTTGCCACGGATCTCGACTTCGACTGTCTGACCGGGTTCGACGCCCAGGGGAACGCGGGCAAAACCCACGGATACGCCCAAGGTCGGCGACATGGTGCCGCTGGTGAGCTCGCCCGCGCCCTGCGGCGTACGCACCGCCATATGGGCACGCATCACGCCGCGGTCCTGGAGCTTCAGCCCCACGAATGCGCACGGCGTCGCGAATTGTTCCAACGCATCGCGGCCAACGAAACGGCGCGCCGCGTCTTTCAGAGAAACGGTCCAGGACAGCCCGGCCTGATTCGGCTGGGTCAATTCGTCCATGTCCTGGCCGTAGAGATTCATGCCAGCCTCCAGGCGCAACGTGTCACGCGCACCCAGACCGCAGGGACGCACGCCCTGAGCGGCCAGATCGTTCCACAATGCCACGACCTCGGTGGCAGGCAGGACAATTTCGAACCCATCTTCGCCGGTATAGCCGGTACGCGCCACCAGGGTATCGTCGGCCACTTCAGCGGCCACAAAGGGCGTCAGCGGCTCGGTAGCGGCCTGCCAGGCCGGACGCGCGGCCCAGACTTTGGCGCGGGCGTTGGGGCCCTGTACTGCCACCATGGCCAGATCACGGCGAGGCGTAATCGTCACGTCGAACTGGCCGGCGGCCGCCACGCGGCGCATCCAGGCGATGTCTTTGTCGGCCGTACCGGCATTGACCACCACACGCCACTGGTCCACGGCAAAGAAATAGACGATCAAGTCGTCCACAATGCCGCCCTGCGGGTTCAGCATGCAGGTATAGAGCGCTTTGCCCGGCACCGTCAGTTTGGCGACATCGTTGGCCACCAGACGCTGCAAGAATTCGGTCGCCTGAGGGCCGGCCACGTCGGCGTTCAACATGTGGGACACGTCAAACATACCTGCGTCACGGCGCACGGCGTGGTGTTCTTCCAGTTGCGACCCATACGCCAGCGGCATATCCCAGCCGCCAAAATCGACCATGCGCGCGCCAGCGGCGACATGGGTCTCGGCCAAGGGGGTACGTTGAAGAACAGCAGACATGGACAGGCTCCAGAGTGGCGGCATCGCCTTGAGGTTACGGAATGCCGGCCTGGATGCGGAAAGCGCCAGAAACCAGCTGGATTTTCCGCCCCTCTGTCCTTTTGCCTGAGAGTTGCCCCGCGTTCGGCGGGTTTGCACCTTCGGCGCCTGGGCTACACACGGAATCCGCGGCGCCAGGTCTCTCCAGAGTGCTGTGTCAGCGACCTGCGCTGGCCCCAAGAGCCAGACAGGAAACTGATGCGTCGCGGTATGGGTTACCTGAGCGATTCCGGGCGAATTGCGCCTTCGGCGACGACCCTATACCGTGGTGGTGGGCCGCTCTCTCCCGCGACGAACATGACAGCGGAGTGAAGCATACCGCGAAAAGCGGGGTGCCGACTAGCGGCGGCGTGCCGGTTTTCCATACTCGAGGCAGTTGGACATCAAAAAGCCCCCGAGGGGGCAGCAAGCCGTAAGGCGCGACGTGGGGCATTTTTCCCCGCCACGGTTGTGGTCTGTGGCATGCGTCGGGTGGAGTTTTTTTGGCGCAGGAGGTCGGCGTGTAAAAGCCCCGCCGGGCCTATCGCCGCGACTCGGCCCATGACCAGGGGCCTCGGCCCGCTTCGCGGGCTAAATCGCGGCTCAACGGCCCGGCGGGGCTTTTACACGCCGACCTCCTGCTCGCAATGGCCGCCATTGACGGATGTTCGTACGCCTTCCCTTGCTGCATCAACGCTGTTGAGTGGCGTTCTGGCTACGCGGGTGGCGCCAGCTCAACCCATCGCATTCGCAAAGACAGCTTCGAAAACCGCTGGTGGCAATCAGCCCTCGTTGCATTCCCTCATTGTGAGTCCCTGTCGGGTGCCTGGGCGAGGCAAGCTGCATTTGGCGCAGCTGATTTACCCCAGCGCCGTATCCAGCAACATCATCAGGACAAAACCGATCATCAGCCCCCCGGTCGCAAACACCTCGTGGCCCTTGCGATGGGACTCCGGAATGATTTCATGACTGATGACAAACAACATGGCGCCCGCCGCAAAGCCCAGCCCCCAGGGCAGCAACTCCGCCGACCAGCCGACCACGAGGGCTCCGACGACAGCCCCCAAGGGCTCCACAAGCCCCGACAACATGCCCAGCGCTACGGAAAACGCCCGGCTATAGCCCGCCGACAATAACGCCAGCGCGACCACCAGCCCCTCGGGCACGTCTTGAATCGCGATCCCGGTCGCCAGCGCACTGCCTTGCACCGGGTCGTTACCCACATATCCCACGCCTATGGCCAGGCCTTCGGGCAGGTTATGCAGCGCAATGGCAAACACAAACAGCCAGGTGCGGCGCAAACGATGCACCTCGATGCCTTCTTTGCCCTTGATGAAATGTTCGTGAGGCAAGAGACGGTCCATCGTCAACAACACTGCCGCACCCAACAAAATCGCACCGCCGACGATAAAACCCGATCCCCAAGGCCCATGCCCCAGCTGGCCGGCGGCGTCGAGGCCTGGAGCCACCAGGGAAAAGGCGCAGGCCGCCAACATGACGCCCGCGCCGAATCCAAACATCGTGTCCTGCACCTTGTCGGACAGGGTCTGCGAGAACATCACCGGCACTGTGCCCAGCGCCGTCGCGCCCGCTGCCAGCAAGCCACCCGCCAATGCGTTGGCAACGTGAGGCGCGCGCGGCAACAGATATTCCCACAACGCATGAGCGCCGAGACACGCGACCAGGACGGCCAGTGTCCAGACACTGATGCTGGTCAGCTGCGGGCGAATACGGTGACGGCTAAATGTGTTCATCAACAACCTGCGCAAAGGATGCAGCACAAACCGGTACTCAGGCCAAGGCGGCCTCGTAACGGCGGGCCACTTCGGCCCAGTCAATCACATTGAAAAACGCGCCGATGTATTCCGGGCGACGGTTCTGATATTTCAGATAATACGCGTGTTCCCAGACATCGAGGCCCAACACCGGGGTATTACCCTGCATCAGGGGGCTGTCCTGGTTGGCCGAGCTTTCCACCACCAGTTTGCCTTGCGGCGTGACGCTCAGCCAGGCCCAGCCGCTGCCAAAACGGGTCAAGGCCGCCTTGGTAAAGGCATCACGGAATGCCTCGACGCCACCCAGATCGGCGTCGATAGCGGCTGCCACACGGCCCTGAGGCTGGCCGCCGCCTTTGGGCGACATGACCTTCCAGAACAGACTGTGGTTGGCATGGCCGCCCCCGTTGTTGCGGACGGCGCCGCGCACTGCCTCGGGCAGGCTGTCGATATGGGCAATCAGCTTCTCGACCGGCTCGTCCGTCGACAGACCGGCGCCTTCCAGCGCGGCATTCAGGTTGTTGATATAGGTCTGATGATGTTTGGTGTAGTGAATTTCCATCGTCTGCGCGTCGATGTGCGGCTCGAGCGCATCGTAGGCGTAGGGCAGATCGGGCAAGGTATAGGGCATGGCAAATCTCCTGTTCGAGCTCCCGGAGGGAGCGGTTCGGATGCCGAGGTGAATCGGCCGTAATGAAATACGTGGCGCCTCTGGCAACAACTGGAAGCGCTCGACATTTCCTTGAGATTCAATGCTGCGGCTGTGTCTCGTCGCGCCACACCAGCGCGGCAGCACGGCGGGCGCGATCGTGATCCGGATGACGCTGCAAAAACTGCAGCAACTCCGCATAGGTCACACGCCCATGGCGCCAGGCGGCCTCGCGCCAACACTCTGGCAAGGCGGGATCCAACGCCATTTCATGCAGCAATTCATGTGCCCGACAGGCGTGGGCGGCGGCCAACTCAGATTGCCCGGTTTGCTCATACAACGTCAGCAGGTTGTGATGCGACACCACCAGCGCGGCCACCGCCGCCTCGACATCATCCAACTGCCCCGGCAAGGTATCGGCCAGGCTCAGGGCCGCGCGGTATTGCGTCAAGGCCGCAGCGTGATCGCCCCGCTCATAGGCACGATTGCCCCGCAACGTCGCCCGCTGCCATACGCCGAGGCAGGACGTGGTCGCAGGTGGCAGTACTGCGGCAGGCCTGGTTTGAATATGGACCATCGAGACTCCCGTCAGGATGAAATAATCAATAAAGATAACTCAAATGATAGTCATTTTTATTTAATAAAACAACGCGAGACATCCTGCGCACGCCCATGGCGGCCAGATTCAGGCTTGCTTTAGCCTGATGGACTCTTGAGTAGGAAAAATAGGGGTGATGCGTGCAGGTCGCATCGCCCCTAAGCCGGCCGCACTCTCACAGCGCCCGGCCGCACGCCACGCCCGAGGCCCAGGCCCATTGAAAGTTGTACCCACCCAGCCAGCCGGTCACATCGACCGCCTCACCTATGAAGTACAGGCCCGGCACGGTGCGCGCCTGCATCGACTTTTGATCCAGTCCGCGCGTATCGACACCGCCGCGCATGACTTCGGCCTTTTTATATCCGGCGGTGCCGCTGGGCGCGAGACGCCATTGATGAATGCCGTCGGCCAGGGACCGCAACGTTTTATCGGGAATGTCAGCTAACCGCAGTTCGGCTAGTTCGCCCTTGCCGGCAGGGCCGCTGGCTTGCCGCCCTCCCTGCTTGGTTTGCCCGGCAACCTGCTGCTGTCCTGATTGCCCCGCGACGCCCAGCCATTGATCAGTCAGGCGCCTGGGCCACAGCGCGCCCAGGACCGTATGCAACTGCTGTCGGCTGCCCGGCTTGGCTGCGATCAGTTCAGAGGCCAGGTCACGACCCGGCGCAAGATCAATCACGATGGCCTCACCAGGCTGCCAAAAGCTGGAGATCTGCAAAATCGCCGGTCCAGACAAGCCACGATGCGTGAACAGCAAGTCCTCCAGGAACTCGCCGCGCGCACGGCCTGCCCCTGTGGTCAGCGATACTTCCAGCGCCACCCCGGACAGTTCGGCAAAAGGCTTCCACTGCGCAGCGTCGAACGTCAGCGGCACCAAGGCAGGACGAGGTTCGATGATTTTCAAACCGAATTGCCGAGCGATTTTCAAGCCAAAATCCGTGGCGCCCAATTGGGGAATGGCCATTCCGCCGGTGGCGATGACCAGTTTGGCAGCTCGGATTTCGCCTTGACTGGTGTGCAAGGCATAGCCCGCGTCGGAACGGCTGATCTCGCTCACACTGCAGGGCATGCGCCATTGCACGCGTCCTGTCTGGCATTCGGCGCGCAGCATCTCGATGATGGATTCGCTGCTGTCATCACAGAACAACTGTCCGCGATGCTTTTCGTGCCACGCCACGCGATGGCTGCGCAACAGCGCCAGAAAATCCTGCGGGGTGTAGCCTGCCAGCGCCGACCGGCAGAAGTGTGGGTTATCGGACAAGAAATTTGCCGGCCCTGCCCCCAGGTTCGTGAAATTGCAGCGGCCGCCGCCGGAAATCCGGATTTTTTCCGCCAGGCGCTCGGCATGGTCGATCAACACGACCCGCAGCCCTCGCTGCCCTGCCACGGCGGCGCACATCATGCCTGCAGCGCCCGCACCGATGATGGCTACGTCGAACACAGGCGGCTCCCCGGTGCGGGACATTTGTCCCCACCGACATCACGGAGCCCGCCGTGCTCCGAGCCCAGCACGGCAGTCACGAACACCGCGCTCACTCTTCGATTAGGCAGTCCACGTAATACCGCTTGCTGCCATCGGGTGTGGTCTCTTCGGCCAAGCCGTGGATATAGGTTTCAAACCCGGGGAAACGCTCGTTGAAGTCACGCGCGAACTGCAGATACTGCACGATAGTGCGGTTAAAGCGTTCGCCCGGGATCAACAGCGGAATGCCCGGCGGGTAAGGCGTGAGCAACACGCCAGTCACGCGCCCTTCCAGTTGCGAGACTTCCACGCGCTCGACTTCGCGGTGCGCCATGCGTGCGAACGCATCCGACGGTTTGAGCGCGGGCACCATGTCGCTGAGATACATCTCGGTCGTCAGACGTGCCACATCGTTGGCGCGATAGGCCTCGTGGATCTGCTGGCACAGGTCGCGCAAACCCATGCGCTCGTAGCGGCGATGACCGCGGCAGAACTCGGGCAGAATGCGCCACAAAGGCTGGTTGCGATCGTAGTCGTCCTTGAACTGCTGCAACGCGGTCAACAGCGTATTCCAACGGCCCTTGGTAATGCCGATGGTGAACAGGATAAAGAACGAGTACAGGCCGGTCTTTTCGACCACCACCCCGTGTTCGGCCAGATACTTGGACACCAGGGCAGCGGGGATACCCGTCTCGCCAAAGCTGCCCGAGATGTCCAATCCGGGGGTGACCAAGGTCGCCTTGATCGGGTCCAGCATGTTAAAGCCGTCGGCCATCTCGCCGAAACCATGCCAGTGATCATTGGCCTCCAGGAACCAATCATCGCGATTGCCGATGCCTTCGGACACCAGGCGATTCGGTCCCCAGACCTTGAACCACCAGTCGTTCTTGCCGAACTCGGATTCCACCTTGCGCATCGCGCGACGGAAGTCCATGGCTTCGCGTATGCTTTCTTCCACCAAGGCAGTGCCACCCGGAGGCTCCATCATCGCAGCCGCCACGTCGCACGAGGCGATGATCGCGTACTGCGGCGACGTCGAGGTGTGCATCAAATAGGCTTCGTTGAAGATATTGCGATCCAGTTTGCGCGACTCGGACTCTTGCACAATGATCTGCGACGCCTGGGAGATACCGGCCAGCAGCTTGTGGGTCGAGTGGGTGGCGAACACCATTGGCCCGTGCGGACGCGGACGGTCCTGACCAATGGCGTGCATGTCCTGGTAATACTCATGAAACGCGGCGTGCGGCAACCACGCCTCGTCGAAATGCAACGTATCGACGTAATCGCCGAGCTTTTCCTTGATCATCTCGACGTTGTAGATGACGCCATCGTAAGTGCTTTGCGTCAGCGTCAGGATGCGCGGTTTTTTATTGACCGCCTCGCGCGCGAATGGGTTGGCCTCGATTTTCTTTTTGATGTTCTCGGGGTCGAATTCCTCGAGCGGGATCGGGCCGATGATGCCCAGGTGATTACGCGTCGGACGCAGAAACACCGGGATCGCGCCGGTCATGGTGATGGCGTGCAGAATCGACTTGTGGCAGTTGCGATCCACCACCACCACGTCGCCGGCAGCCACGTTGGCATGCCACACGACTTTGTTGGACGTGGACGTGCCGTTGGTCACGAAAAAGCAGTGATCCGCGTGAAAAATACGCGCGGCGTTCAACTCTGACTCAGCCACCGGGCCGGTATGATCCAGCAACTGGCCCAGTTCGTCTACGGCGTTGCACACATCGGCACGCAGCATGTTTTCGCCAAAGAACTGGTGGAACATCTGCCCCACCGGGCTCTTCAAGAATGCCACGCCGCCCGAGTGCCCTGGGCAGTGCCACGAATACGAACCATCTTGGGCGTAGTTGACCAACTCGCGGAAAAACGGCGGCGGCAGGCCATCGACGTAGCTGCGCGCCTCACGGATGATGTGACGCGCTACGAACTCAGGCGTGTCCTCGAACATGTGAATAAAGCCATGCAACTCACGCAGAATATCGTTGGGGATATGCTCAGAGGTGCGCGTCTCACCGTACAGATAAATCGGGATGTCGGCATTGCGGAAACGCAATTCGCCGATAAAGCTGCGCAGATTCTTGATCGCGCTGGCCACATCCTCGGGCGAAGCAACGTCGAACTCTTCGTCGTCGATCGACAGGATAAACGCGCTGGCCCGGCTCTGCTGTTGCGCAAAGGAACTCAGATCACCATAGCTGGTGACGCCGATGACCTCGACGCCCTCGGCCTCAATCGCCGTCGCCAATGCACGAATCCCCAGACCCGAGGCGTTCTCGGAACGGTAGTCTTCGTCGATGATAAAAATGGGGAAGCGGAATTTCATGCGGGCGCTCCTGAGGCAAGGCCAAAACGGACGCGAGTGTACAGCGATAAGGAGGCAGCAGGTTGACATCTCGTCAACCTGGCAGGGAGATTTACAACTGGATAGTGCCGATCGAGCAATCGCACTAGCTGATCGTCACCGAGGCGCGCGCATTCACTGCGCTGACATACCGTTGAAAAAAGGCCGGCAATGCTTCGGCCTCGCCATCACGGATCCGCCGTTCAACCTTGGCAATCGCGCACAGGCAGACGTCGAACTCGGGCTCGCCCGTCACCAGAACCACCGGATCCTCATCGTCGCACACCTCGTACAAACCGCCATAGTGCCGCCGAGCCACCTCGTACAGATAGGCGGCCGCACCAACGGTTTGCATCGGAGTCAGGGTGATGCGCCCTTGGTGAGCGTCATCCAGCACCGAATCCAAGGCACCGAGGCTTTGGAGGGAATAGTCCAGAGCGGACTGATCAGACACTGCCGTCAAAAATTCTTCGGCTGCTGTATGGACACGATCAACGAACTCGTCTTGCGCGTCTTCATCCACATGCTGGGTGTTTTTGAGGAAACCGAACATCGTAGGCTCCTGCGCCGGCAACCCGCGCGATAAGGAAATTCCATTATATTCCGGCAACCCACGTAAAGTTGCAAAAAAGCAACACCACCCAGCACCCGCCCAAGAGGCAGGCGATCCATCAAGTGCGCGGCAAGGTGACCCCACGTTGCCCCTGGTATTTGCCGCCACGGTCACGGTAGGACGTCTCGCAGACCTCGTCGCTTTCCAGGAACAGCATCTGCGCGCAGCCTTCACCAGCGTAGATCTTGGCAGGCAGCGGCGTGGTGTTGGAAAACTCGAGCGTGACGTGACCTTCCCATTCGGGCTCGAGCGGCGTGACGTTGACGATGATCCCGCAGCGGGCATACGTGCTCTTGCCCAGGCAAATGGTCAGCACGCTGCGTGGAATGCGGAAAAACTCCACCGTACGCGCCAGGGCGAACGAATTGGGCGGAATGATGCACACATCGCCCGTGAAATCCACAAAGGACTTTTCGTCGAAATTTTTGGGGTCGACGATGGTGGAGTTGATGTTGGTAAAGATCTTGAATTCGTTGGCGCAGCGCACGTCGTAGCCATAGCTGCTGGTGCCATAGCTCACAATACGGCCGCCATTGGCCGTGCGAACCTGGCCTGGCTCGTAAGGTTCGATCATGCCGGCCTCGGCCGCGCGTCGGATCCAGCGGTCGCTTTTAATGCTCATGGTAATAACTTGCTCAGGTTGGTTAACAGGTATTTTATCGCCTCAATCGGCAAAGAACGTCCGGTACACCAATGCCAGCCCGTTGACCGCCCCGCCCTTCAGGTCCAGCGACCAGCGGCGGGACAGTTCATAACTGGCGCGCCCCACCGTTTCCGAGCCCGCCATCGCCTGTTCGACGCTCAGCGTGATCCCATTGGCAAAGTGTTTGCTCGCGACCAGGAATTGCGTCGCCAAATCGCTATCACTGTCTGCGTTGACCCCACTGGCAACGGTACGGTCGGGTAGCAGACTCCCCGAGCTGCCGATGGCGCCAGAGCGGATACTCACATCGTCCAGTCCAAACTGCTTGTAAAACGGCTGCCCACCGCCCAGCAGCGCCGCACCGACCGACAACATCAGGGCAGCGTCATTACCGCTCTCGTCCGGACCACGGCCCAGCACCAGCCATGACAGTTTCTCAACATCGCTGACATCCGGATACGACACCAGATCGATCCTCGGACGCTGCGCCGTTCCGCCTACCTTGACGCCGGCCTCGACCTGATCGCCAGTACGCAGCGCCTCGATATCGAGCAATGGATTATCCAATCGCCCCTGGAACGTGAGGGTACCGCGCCGCAGGCGCAATTTCTGTCCGTATGCCTCGATACCGCCGCCTCGTGTGCGCAACGCCCCGATCCCCGTCAGCCGGCCGTCGGCCATGTGAATCTGAATCGAACCCAACAATCCCGCATCCAGCCCCATGCCGGTAATGTAGAAACGCGGCCCCATGTCGAATTTCAGCGTCATGGACATCTGCATCGGCGAATCGGCAGGCTGATCCGTCTCGCCGACTTTAATGACATGAACATCGTCATCCAGGCTCGGAACGCCCTGCAGGATCTCCAGGCTGAACCAGCCCGCGTCCGCGGTCAGATCGCCGGTAATCGCCAACCGGGGCAATTGCGCATCAACATCGACCGTCCCCGACACCATGGCGTAGCGGTCAGAACGTTGCAACGCGGGGAATCGATGCAGCTTCAGGCGAATCGCGCCTTGCATCGTTTGCAAATCCCACTGCCCTGAGGCCTCGGCGTAGCCGTTCTTGGCGTCGGGACTCTCAGTCACCCATTCCTTCGTGCGCCACTCATCCGGCAACACCCGCAGCGAGGCCGGGAATTTCAACGAGTCCAACACGAGGCGCGTGCCATCGAGATGCGCGTTCAATGTGCCGTCAATGAGGCGAACCCCATCATCGATGCGGACAATACGCAGCGCCTGGCCCTGAATCGTGCCCGCCGTACTCCACTTGCCATTCAGCGTGCCTTGCGCGTCGATCTTGGCCTGGACCTTGCCGCGCACTTCCATCGTGTCGCCGACAAACAGGTCTACCCACGTCAGATCGGCAATGTCTGCATCGAGATTGACGCGTATCGGACGTTTGGCATCCAGGCCCATTGCGCCGCCCGTGCCGCTCACGAGCACCGCCGAGGCTGAACCGGCCACCGTGCCCATTTTCTGAGTACGCACATCCAGCGTCGCATCCAGACGGCTGGCGTTGCCGCCCGTCGGCGTCGCTTTGACGTCGATCGCGAGATTGGTCAGCCCCAGAGGAATCGGAGGATCCCCGGGAATGCGTAAATCCCCGTCACGGCGCGCGACACGTGCGGTGCCCGACAGTGCGCCTGCAAATTTCAGATCCCAAGCAGCATCCAGCGCAATGCGGCGCTGTCCCTCGGATGGGCGCGCATTGACACGCTGTTGACGAGCTTCGGCTGCGGCAGGATCCAGCGCCCGCATGATCTGGCGCAACATCGACGCGGTAACAACGAGATTATCCGCACGGCCGGCCGTCTGCCACCGCCCTTGGCCGCCGCGTGATCCCTGGTGCGAAAGCACGGCACGTTGTTTGTCGGGCAGGGTCAGGGTCAATTGCGTCGCCCCCACGTCCCACTGCCAGTGAGGGGCCTTGGCCTCAGGCAGGAACGACAACATCACGGGCTGCAACGCCGCCGCGAAGTTCATCGATCCAGCCGTCAAGCGTTCTATCTTGCCGCGCCAACCGACAAGGCCCGCAGCGCCGTTTTCCGTCGCGCCGGACGAAGCCTTTTCCTGCTCAGCAGTTGCAGCTCGCGAAGCATTTGCGGGACGGCCCGGCCCCCAACCGCCGCTAAAAGCGAGGTCGGCCTGCATCGGTGCGCGGCCCAATGTATCGGCGCGGGAATCCCCCGGCGTATAGCGGGCCGAAAGCTGCCCCTGATGCTGATCCAGCCGTCCGGCCAGTTTGGCTTTCAGCGATGCGCCACCGGGCAGATCCGGCCAGAAAGCATCCAGCCGTGGGGTATTGGCGTCCAACGTCAACGTGCCCTCGCCCCGACTCAGTCCACCCTGGGCCTTCACGCGATTCGGGCCTACGATGAGATCGAGCAGCAGATCACGAAGTTCAAAGCCGGCCAGGGGATCGTCGGAATGCGCGGCAGGCGTCCCGGACACTGGCGTCGATGTCGATGTCGATGTCGATGTCGATCCAGATGTTGCCTCAGATTCCGCAACTGGCAGCGCATCAATGCGGCCCGTCAGACTTCCGGCCAACACTTGCTTATTCCAGCGGCTATCCTTGGAAATCGTGGCCTGCACATAGGCGTGTTTCAAATCATAGACATTTTCGACCTGTGCATCGACAGCCATGCGCGCGCTCAACAACGCGGGCGGGATCACATCCCCGACAAAATCGCCGACATTCAACCGCTCGGCATCCAACGTCGCCACGACCCGATCGACACCGGACTGTAACGGTAAAGGTTGACGATCCAGCGTCACGACGATGCCTGACTGATCTGCCAAGCGCATATTCACATTGGCCGTACGCAATGGAAACGGCTGTTCAAACTCCAGGCCAGCCTGCGCCAACAATTTCAACGCGCCATCGGCGGTCGCGCCATCCAGCCGCACATCCATCTGCTGCAGCGAGCCCTCAGCCTGAACCTGGACCGTGGCCGCGCAAGTGACGGTCGATGCAGCGGGGGACGTCGCCGTTGATGTTTCCGTCGAGTCTGCGGTTTTCTGCTCAGCGTCCTGCGATGCCGCGGCTTTCGAGGCAGTTGTCTTTGAAGCAGATGCCTTCGATGCTTCGGCTTTCGATGCTGGCGACTTCGACGTAGCGCCCTTAGCGGCCGCCGCTTTCGTCCCTGCGGCCTTATCGGATTTCGCAGCCAGCATCTGGCTGGCACATAGCGGGGAATCGGCGCTTCTTCCCTGGGCCTGGATATCCAGCGCTGCCTGCAAAGGCCATGGCTGCGCCATGCCCAACAACTCGACCTTGCCCTGCATGTCAGCCAGCACCTGGTCGTGCGCCACATGCAAGCTATGCAGGTTCAAGCTGGCGCCCTTTTGATCCGCCCCCAGGCTGACGGCAAAATCACTCACCGCGACAGGCAAGGGCTCGCCGTCCATCGTCACGTCCAGGCCGCCCACGGCAAATCGGTCAACCTGCACTTTCACGGGCAGTTCCGGCATGACGAAAGGCTCGTCGACTGCCGGTGGCTCAGGCTCATCCGGCGTCGTCGTCAAAGCCACCTGTACGCTGCCCGCGGACAACTCCTGTACGTGCACCAAACGCTGCCCCAGGGCGCTCCAGCGTATATCCAGACGCAGATCCGCCAAATCGACAGCCGTCCCCGGGAACGCCAACTGCAGGCGCCCGACCTGCAATTTGCCGAGGATCGTACCGTTGACGTTCTCTGCCCGCCCATCAAACTGCTGCGCCACCGCGCCCAGCAACATGCGCGTTCCCGATTGCGTTCCTGTCAGCCACAATGCAAAGCCGCACAGCAACACCACCAACGCAATCGGCAGCGGCAACCACCACACCAAGAGGTGACGTAACAGCGCTCGCAGGCCCTTCAAAACGCGATCCCCAACGAAAAGTGCAGCCGCAGGTCACGCTCTTTTTGACCGTACGCCAGATCCAGAAAGATAGGGCCAGCCGGCGTGCGCACCCGCAGTCCTGCCCCGTACCCCACATGCATTTCCATCTCGCCGAACGACTCGGCGGCATCGCCGGCATCGACAAAGACGCCCATCCCCCACCGCTCGTCAAAGTAATGATCGTATTCAATACTCGCGACGGCCAACGTAGGCGCCCCCACCACCGCGTCGTCTTGCTCCACCCCGATACTCTGGTAGCGATAACCCCGGATCGTACGGGCGCCGCCAGTACGGAACCCGAAATCATCCGGTACCCGGGTCTGTGAATCGGACCAAACGCGGCCAACCTCGCCCCGCAGCGTCAAGACATCACGCTCGCCAATCGGCCACCATTTCTGGCCACGCAAGCGGGCACGGAAAAACGGCTTGCCGGTATCCAGCACCACCCCAACCCCGCCGCCGAGTGCAATCAAATTGCCTTCGCGCGGATCATATTTGCTATCGACATCGCGCCGCAGCCATTCCGAGGTCAGCGTTGCCGTCGGTAAGTCATACTCGTCGCCGCCATCGATTTTGACCTTGTCATAGGCCAACAGCACGCCCCAACGGTTTTCGTATTCAACCCGGCTATCGCCCGCGCCTTTGCGTTCGCGCAGCCGCGTCGCCCCCAGGGCAACACGGCGGACGTCCAGCCCTTGAATATCCGAATGGCTGGCCAATACACCGACGGAATCTTTTTGACCTTTTTCATCGGGCGGCAAATGAAAATCGGCATAGGCGCGCTGCTCCTTCTGGTCCAGGCTGATCCCGCTCTCCAGGGTCACGGGCAGACCGAACACCACATTCTGCTGATACGTCACTTCACCACGCACGCCCACATCGTCGTCCACGCCAATGGCAGCGCTCAAGCGGCGTGCGGGCCCTTCGACCACGCGCACATCGACCGGCAAGGTAACGACCCCGTCGGAATCGCGAGAGGGTGCAGGCGCCGCTGTCGGGCCACCCGACACAGCCGGATCACCGCCCGGCGTCGCCGCCGCCAGGTCGCCCGCTCCCGAAGACCGCGACTGCTCGTCGGACGACGTTGACCCCAAGGTCACAAAAGCCCCTCGGAAAAACGACGTAGCCTGCAGATCCTGCTGCCAATCATTGAGCTTGTCCTGACTATAGGGCTCGCCTTCGTCGTAGCGCACATAACGGCGCGCCAATGAATCAGGCACGCGCTTGAAACCCTGGGTCTTGAGCTGCCCCATGCGCACCAGCGGCCCGCTATCGATGGTGACCGCCAGGTAGACCTCTGCAGTCTCGGCGTGCACTGCCGCCTCCGATGCCGTCATATAGGCCAGCATGAAATCGCGCGACGACACCGCATCCAACAGGTCCGCCTTGGCCTTGTTCCAATCACCATTAATAAAGGGCTGCCCGACCGCCAAGGACCAACTCTTGCGTAGTTCTTCGATGCGCGTCGCGTACTCAGGGCGAGTCACGCGCCCGGTGAATTTCAGATCGACCGCAGCCACCGTGGCCCGCTTGCCGGGCTCAATCGTGATATCCCAGGTCTCACCACCAACATCCTTTCCGACCTCGAGCGTGACATTAGGTGTGAAATATCCCTGCGTGGCCAGTGCGGCCAACGCAGCATCGCGCGCGCGACGCCGCAACCGGTTGATCTCGCCACCGTCCTGGTCCTCGGCCAGACGCGTGATCGCGGCAACGGCCTCGGTAATGGAAGTCAACGCCGCCGGCGGTACGCCCCCTGAATCAATAATGACCTCGGGCCCTTGCGCGCGAGCGCTGCCCATCACGCCCAGCAGGCCTACGAATAACAGTGCAACCCCGACCCGCATACGTCAGGTCGGCGGCTGAACGACGATAGAAGGCAATTTGCCCGCCATGTCACGCGGCAACGCCGCAACCGCTCTGGCCAATTTACGCGCGATATCGCGGTAATGCCGGGCCGCTTCGCTCTCTGGATCCGACACCATCGTGGGCCGGCCCGAATCCGTTTGCTCGCGGATGCGCATCGTCAACGGCAAGCTTCCCAGCCAAGGCGTCTCGTACTGCTGTGCCATGCGCTGGCCGCCGCCCTCGCCGAAAATATGTTCGGCATGGCCGCATTGCGTGCAAATATGCACAGCCATGTTTTCCACAATCCCCAAAATCGGGACATCGACCTTCTGGAACATACGCAACCCCTTACGGGCATCCTGCAACGCCAGATCCTGCGGCGTCGTCACAATCACCGCACCCACGACAGGCACCTTTTGAGCCAGGGTCAGGGCCAAATCACCCGTACCTGGCGGCATATCGATAATCAAATAATCCAGATCGCCCCAGTTTGTCTGGCGCAGCATCTGCTCAAAAGCTCGAGTCACCATCGCGCCTCGCCAGATCGCAGGAGCGTCGGCATCAATCAAAAACCCGATCGAATTCGCCTGCAGGCCATGGCCCTCCAGCGGCTCCATCGTCTTGTTGTCATGGCTGGCGGGGCGGCCCGAAATCCCCAGCATGGTCGGCACGCTGGGGCCATAAATGTCTGCGTCGAGCATTCCCACCCGCGCGCCATCAGCAGCCAATGCCAGCGCCAGATTGACCGCTGTCGTACTTTTGCCGACGCCGCCTTTGCCCGAGGCTACCGCGATGATGTTACGCACATTGGGCAGCGGCTTCAGGCCACGCTGCACGGCGTGCGGCTTGACGGCCCAATTCACGGACACCTGCGCCTGCTTCGCGCCCGCCTCGATCAAAGCCTGCCGAGCGGCCTGCTCGATGCGAGCGGCGGCATACGCAGCGGGATATCCCAGCGTCAGCGTGAGCGACACCGATTCGCCGGCCACTTGAATGTCACTGTCCCTTACAAATGTCGCTAACGCCTGCCCCGCCGCCGCGTCGGTGGGGTCTGCCGAATCTGTAACTGCTCGCAACACCTCGCGAACTTGCGCTATCGTTATACTCATTACTCTAATTCCATAGGCAGGAGAGCTTTGCGCTCGCCGCTACCCGCAAGGATAGCGGATACACGGGAACCTTTTCTCCTGTTTTGCATCGGATGATCATGATCGACACAATTTCCCGATTTCTTCGTGCTGTAGCGTTCGCCGTGCTGGCCTTGTTCGGCATGGCCATGGCGCTGGCCTTCATGATATCGACCGCCATCGCAATCGGTATCCTGTATCTCGTCGCCAAGGTCCGCGGCAAGCCCTTCGGCGTACGCGCCTACTGGAGCCAGCGCGCAAACGGCCGCCCGAACGCTTTCCGGCCCGGTGGCCAGACCGCATCGTCGCCCCCTCGCTCCGCGTCGCCTTTTGCGACGCCGCGCGGCGAGGTCATCGACGTCGAGGCCCGAGAAATCCACTAATTCCCGCCACCGACCCGGCACGATCGACGATGTGCCGAGTCCCTGGTGCAGCGCGCGTCCCCCGGACGCGTCACAGATCGCTGTATCCGGCGCACCGATCACCCAGCCCCTGTTCTGGCACGAGCCAGAGCGGGGGCATCGTTTTTTTATCGCCGGGCCGTCCCAAGATAAAAACGGCCCCCTCGGGGACAGCAAGCCGAAGGCGCGGCGTGGGGGCNTTTTTATCGCCGGGCCGTCCCAAGATAAAAACNGCCCCCTCGGGGGGCAGCAAGCCGAAGGCGCGGCGTGGGGGCTTTTTTTACCCCTGCCACACGAGCCCGGCAGGGCCGGTAAAATAGCCCCACTCTAGTCCTCAAACCGTCATCCACGATATGTCTCGCACTCTGTTCGTCACGACCGCGCTTCCCTATGCCAACGGATCTTTCCATATCGGCCACATCATGGAATACATCCAGGCCGACATCTGGGTTCGCTCGATGCGTATGGCCGGTCACACCGTGCACTTCGTGGGGGCGGACGACGCGCATGGCGCGCCCATCATGCTCAAGGCCGAAAAAGAAGGGATCTCGCCGCGCGATCTGGTGGCTCGCTATGCCGCCGAGCGCCCTCGCTACCTGGACGGTTTCCATATCCGTTTCGATCACTGGCATTCGACCGACTCGGACGAAAACGTCGCCTTGTCGCACGACATCTATCGCGCACTCAAGGCCCAGGGCCTGATCGAAACGCGCGCCATCGAGCAGTTCTATGACCCGGTCAAAGGCATGTTCCTGGCTGACCGCTACATCAAGGGCGAATGCCCCAAGTGCCATGCCAAGGACCAATACGGTGACTCTTGCGAAGTCTGTGGCGCCGTCTATGCCCCGACCGAGCTGATCAACCCCTACTCGGCTCTGACCGGCGCCACGCCGGTCCTGAAATCATCCGAACACTTTTTCTTTAAGCTGTCCGATCCGCGCTGCGTCGAGTTTCTGCAAAACTGGACGACCGGCACCAACGCCATTGGCCTGAAGCACCTGCAACCCGAGGTCCAGGCCAAGACCCGCGAATGGCTGGGTGGCAACGACGGCGAGGCCAAACTGGGCGATTGGGATATCTCGCGCGATGCCCCCTATTTCGGTATCGAAATCCCCGATGCGCCGGGCAAATATTTCTACGTCTGGCTGGACGCGCCGGTGGGCTACCTGGCGTCGCTCAAATCCTATTGCCACAAACAAGGACTGGATTTCGACGCGTTGCTGGATCCGCAAGGCAGCACCGAGCAGGTGCACTTCATTGGCAAGGACATCATTTATTTCCACGCGCTGTTCTGGCCGGCCATGCTCAAATTTGCCGGCCGCAAAACGCCTGACTCGCTGAACGTGCACGGTTTTATCACCGTCAGCGGTGAAAAAATGTCCAAGAGCCGGGGCACGGGCATCTCGCCGCTGCGCTATCTGGAAATCGGCATGAATGCCGAATGGCTGCGTTATTACATCGCGGCCAAGCTCAACGCCAAGGTTGAAGACATCGATTTCAACCCCGATGACTTCATCGCACGCGTCAACAGCGACCTGGTGGGCAAGTACGTCAATATCGCCAGCCGCGCGGCCAACTTCATCACCAAACACTTTGACGGCGCGTTGGCCTATACCGGCGACACCGACGCGCTCTCGGCCAGTTTCGCTGCCCAGGCAGAGTCCATCCGTACCGCCTTCGAGGCCCGGGAATACAACCGCGCCATCCGCGAGATCATGGCCTACGCCGACAGCATCAACCAGGCGTTCGACACGGCCCAGCCCTGGGTCTTGGCCAAAGGCATCGGCACCGCTGACGCGGCGCAAAAGGCCGCGCTGCAAGATATCTGCTCGCGTTCGCTGGCCGGTTTCAAGGCACTGTCCGTCATGCTGACGCCGGTCCTTCCCGCCTTGACTGATCGCGTCGCACGCGAGCTGTTCGGTGCCCAGCAGGCCTACACCTGGGCTGACGCGTCCGTGCTGCCGCAGCATGTGGCGCCCTTCAAGCACCTGATGCAGCGCGTCGATCCCGCCATGCTGGATCAGCTCTTCGAACCGCCGGCAGCACCAGAGCCGACCGCTCCCATGCCGGGCGGCGAAGCCATCGCGGACACCATCACCATCGACGACTTTGCCAAGATCGACCTGCGCATTGCGCAGATCGTCGATTGCCAGCACGTCGAAGGGTCGACCAAGCTGCTGCAACTCACGCTCGACGTCGGCGAGGGCCGTCATCGCAACGTGTTTTCCGGCATCAAATCCGCCTACAAGCCCGAGGACCTGGTCGGCAAGCTCACCGTCATGGTCGCCAACCTGGCGCCGCGCAAGATGAAATTCGGCGTCTCCGAGGGTATGGTCTTGGCCGGCAGTCATGCCGATGACAAGGCCGATGCCGGCATCTACGTCCTGGAGCCCTGGCCTGGCGCCAAGCCAGGCATGCGCGTACGTTAAAAGGGCACCGCACCGGATAAAAACCAGGGGCCGAGTGCGTTGCAACCCGGCCCCTGATTTTCTATGGATTACCGTGTCAGACAGAACACCGTGCACCGCACCTGCGTCATTGGCCCTGCCCGGCTGAATCGTCCGATGCAGGGGCCGGCGCCAACTCAGGATCCAGCGCGATACGTTCGTCGAACACGAAACAATTTCCGCGGAAGCCCTTGCCGCCGGTGTCCTCGAAATATTTCAGAATACCGCCATCGAGCTGATAAACATGCTCGACCCCGGCTTCCGCCATATACAGGGCGGCCTTTTCGCAGCGAATGCCCCCTGTGCAGAAACTGACCACCGTCTTGCCAAGCAAACTATCGCGGTTCGCCTGCACCGCATCGGGAAACTGCGTAAACCGGTCGATGCGCCAGTCGATGGCTCCGTCAAAAGTCCCCTCGTCGACCTCGAAGGCATTGCGGGTATCCAGCATCACTACCGGCCGCCCTTCGTCGTCCACGCCTTGATCCAACCAACGGGCCAAGGTCGTAGGCGCTACCGCCGGGGCGCGCCCAGCACGGGGTTGGATCGCCGGATGATTCATACGAATGATCTCGCGCTTGATCTTGACCAGCATCTTGCGAAACGGAACATTCGCCGAATGGCTGAATTTCACCTCCAGGTCGGCAAAGCGGGAATCGGACTGCAGCCATTGCAGCCACGTCTGAATACCGCTCGCAGATCCTGCCAAAAAGAGATTGATACCCTCTTCGGCTAGCAGCACAGTGCCTTTCAGGTCGGCCGCCCCGGCCCGCGCCAACGCCTCGGCCCGCAAGACAGGAAGATCTTGCAAAGGGACAAATTTGTAAGCAGCGATATTGACGACGGAAGACATGGCAAAAGAAACAACGGCATAAGCGGAGCGGCGTAATAGTAAACGAGTCAGCCGCAAATGACGTCTTTCAAAATTTTACCCGGGTAAATTATCGTGGTGTCGGCGGGTCCTGCCTGCGCACAAACTCCAACACGTCCCCATTTCGCACATTGAACGTCAGATGGCGCGGCGCACCGCCGCTATCCAGGGTAAATGAGCGAATATCCGCCAACGCGCGCAAATACGAGGATTCCAACTGCGCACGGTCCTGAGACGCACATGCCATGCGTGTCGTCCCCTGCACAGAAATCGACAGTTTCCCGTCCTGCAAGCGATAATTGCCCATATAGCGATTACACCCGGAAAACCCATTGACCCGATACGTTTGGCCTTGAGCCAAAAATACCAACTGAATAGGTTCACCATTATCACCATGCGGAATCGCCCGTTGATCTCCTGTCGAATTAACCCAGCGGGTCAATTCCCAGCCAGTCTGGGCCAGCGAATCCGCACTGGTGGCCGCGTTGCTGGCCGCAGCCCCCTCTGCCGTAGCATGGCCGGTCGTGCTGGCGCACCCCGCCGTCCCGATAATTAGGCTTGCAAATATCACATTACGCACATGCAACCAAGTGAACATCTTTGCACTCCAACTTATTTGTACACTCATTAACTGTAACGCGGACTTCGGCCCGCATCGCGCCATATGACACACAGCGTCACACAAGATTGCCCTTCACATCTCGTCTGTTACAGCGTGGCGATCTATCCTTGATCCGCGCGAATTGGACATTAGCTCAGTTTTGCCGCGTGCATCCCGCACGGCTCATTCTGAGCCACAACATAAACAAGTCCCTCGCCGGGGTAGACTAGGCACGGACCTATTTGATGGGTCTCGACGCCCTATTCGGAATGGAATCATGAACACATCGCCGGACGTCCTTTTTCTTACTGGCGACGACACCGCCTATCCACAGCAGATCACTGAGTTATCGCGCCTGGGATTTCAAGTACACCGTTATTCCGGGCTCTCGGAGCTATATCTGCACCTGTCTCAGCAGGCCATTCCGTTAGTGGTGCTCTCAGGTCCGTTGGCCATCATCGATATTGCGGCAGCGCAGTTGCGTGTCATGCGTCCCGGTATCGGGATTGTCGCACTCGCACAGTTTCCCGATAGCGATGCCCGGGTACGCACGCTCTTGAGCGGTGCCGATGCTTGTCTGGACACCTACGTCAACGGCCTCGAATTGGCTGCCGTGTTTCAGGCGCTCACGCGCCGGGTTCCTGATGCGACGCAGGCCACCGCTGCGGCAGACGCGGCGTCGGCCCAAGCGCTGACGCCTCCCGCAACAGTACAGGAATCTGCCTATCCAGCCACCGATCCTGCCCCGTCGCCGTCGGGCGGGTGGCGCCTGACCAGCAAAGGCTGGGCGTTGATGGCGCCCAGTGGGCAGATGCTTTCCCTGACCACAGCCGAACGCAGTTTGCTGCTCCGGTTTGCCCACGAGCCCGACAAGCGGATCAGCCGCGATGCACTGAGCCTCGACACCGCCACAGGCGAAGGCTCCGAAAGCGATCGCCGCGGGCGCTTTATCGACGTCATGATCAGCCGCATGCGGCGCAAGGCAGCCGCTCAGCGAGTCCGCCTGCCCATCAAAGCCGTCCATGGCTGGGGCTATATGTTCACCGCCGATCTGCTCGTCGACGCCGACATCCCCGATTACGAGGGAACAATGGCGGACTCAAACTAGCGTCATCAGGACGCTGGCCTGAAAGATCCACACAGCCCATGTTGGCGCCGCTCAGGCGCCAACATCCCCACCCGCCCTCACTCAAAGACGTGAGAAATACCTGCCGAACCGCCTGCGCCGACGTTAATGGTCGTCTGATAATCGGATGATGCAGGATTGCGAATCGTGACTTGGTGCCGCCCCGGCGGCAGCATTACTTGACCCAGCGGCGGACTGATTCCCCGCGAACGGCCGTCAATAATCACCTCGCCCCAGGGACGCACGCTGATCCGCACCGGAACCTGTGCCGCCGATGCCTTGGCTTGCTCCGCAGCTTTAGCTTCCGCGGCAGCTTTCGCCTCCGCCGCGGCTTTAGCCTGTGCGGCTGCGTCGGCATCCTGGCCGAGGGCTTGATTACCGTCCGTGACCGTTGACCCGTTTGCTGTGTCGGGGGATGCGCCGGTCGCGGGGAGCGATGTTGAAGCGCCATCTGCCCCCGCACCGGCNCCCGTCGTACCCGCAGCCGCGCCGTCATTGGACGGCGCTTGAGGACCGGGCCCAGTTTCAGTGCTCGACGCAGCTCCCGGGTTCACAACACTGTCGGGGCTCGATAAAGCATGTGGGGCAATCGCCCCTCCTGGCGCAACAGATGGGGAGGTCGACGCCCCCGTTCCCGCAGCATTCACGGACGAGCTCGAATCGGCCGCCCCGGTTTGCGCGCCCGCACCGCTAGCGTTGTCTGCTGCTGATGGCGCGTCCGGATTAGTCGTGGGCGAAGCACCTGAGTTAACCGCAGAAGATGTGTCGGGATTAGCCGCGGGCGATGTACCAGGCGCCGTCGCCGTCCCCCCGGCCGCCTCATTGGCACGCCCGCCACGCCCGAGATCGGACAAGGCGGGTGGCGCCGGAATCGGAGGTTCCGGTTGAGCCGGCGTGGGAGCCGGCTCCGTTCCCGCGCTGGCGGCGGGCTTTTGTCCGCTCGAAGCCGACAGCGGGCCATCGGGGCGCAACCACATATAGACCGCCAGCGAGATCGCCGCCAAGACTCCCAATAGAACGAGCAAGGGCACACGCGGTCCCGACTTGGCCCCTCCCGCTACCTTCGGAGCCATCATCGGAGGCGGACCGGCAGACGTGACAGCGGCCTCGACAGGCTGCTCCGTTTCTGGCTGCGTCTGCACTACGGGCTCCGGCTCATGCGCAGACGCCTGAGCTGGCTCAGGAGCCGGCGCTTGCGCTGTAGCGGGCGCAGCAACCGGTGCAACGGCCGAGACGGCCGGCTCCAAACCAAATGCACGGGCAAACGACTCGAGACTCGCTGGCCGAGCGGACGGCCTCATCGACAGCCCGCGGTCCACCGCCTCGAGAAACTCGGGGTCGTAAACACCAATATCACGACCCGCCAAGGGAATAGACACATCTTTGACGCAACGCTCCAGTGCAGATGGCGGGGCTTGCCCCACCAGCATCGTATGCGCCACAGCGCTCAAGGCATAAATATCTGTCCAAGGCCCGCAGGGCAAATCCGGATCGTCCGTGTATTGCTCAAAGGCCGCATAACCATCCATTCGGGCGGCGCTCTCTGCATTGGCAGCGGGCGTCAGCGGCGGAATCAACAAGTGAGCCTTGCCCGATGCATCCAAGCCGATCGTGCTCATAGCGATGCCACCATGCACACCGCCTTGCGCGTGCAATGGTTTGAGCAACTCGGCGACATCGGCCAACACTCTGCGGATCCGCGCCTGAGGAACGCCGCCGTTGGCCGCAGCGGCAATCACATTCAGAGATCGCAATCCAAGAGCATCGCTCGCAGACGCATCGCGCTTGGGCAAAGGGGTGGTCGCACTCATCCACTGCTCCGAGAAACCTCGGCATTCACGCCGGGGAGGTAAGGGGCGCAGCCGTAAGGCTGCAGAATTGGTCTGATTTGAGTTGATTGCTGGATAAATATCCAGTTTTCTGGTCTGGCGTGGATAGTATCTCGGGCATGCAAACCAAACGTGCCTACCGATTCCGGTTCTATCCGACGCCCGAGCAAGCGATCACGCTGACTCGCACGTTTGGTTGTGTTCGTGTGGTCTACAACCACATGCTTAGTCTTCGTTCGACAGCCTGGGCTGAGCGGCAAGAGCGGCTGGGATATCACGCGACGTCTGCTGCGCTGACGACGCTGAAAAAGCTGCCGAACTATGTCTGGCTGAACGAGGTCAGCAGTGTTCCGTTGCAGCAGACACTGCGCCATCTCCAAACGGCGTTTACCGGGTTCTTTGCCAGGCGAACGGGATATCCTCGCTTCAAACGCAAGGATGGCCCGCAATCGGCGGAATACACCGCCAGTGCCTTTCGATGGGATGGCCGTTCTCTCAAGCTGGCGAAGATGACTGAGGCGTTGTCCATCCGTTGGTCCCGTCAAATCCCTAAAGCCGCCAAGGTCACCACCGTTACGGTCAGCAAAGACCCGACAGGACGATACTTTGTCAGCCTGCTGTGCGACGACGTTATAGCGCGGAAAGCGCCTACGCCGAACTGTGTCGGGATTGATCTGGGCCTGTCTCATTTTGCGGTGCTCTCAACAGGAGAAAAAGTCGATGCGCCACAGATCTTTCGTAAGCATGAAGTTAAGTTAGCTACGCTACAGCGCCGCTTGGCGAAGAAGCAGAAGGGATCGGCTCGTCGTGCCAAGGCCAAACTGAAAGTCGCCAAGCTGCATGCAAAGATCGCAGACACTCGCAGAGATTTCCTGCACCAGCTTTCTACCCGGTTGATCCACGAGAACCAAGTGATTGCCGTAGAAAGCTTGTCTGTGTCCAACATGCAGAAAAACCGCTGCCTTGCTAAGTCCATCGGCGATGCCGGGTGGGCGGAATTTTTGAGACAGCTCGAATACAAGGCCCATTGGTATGGACGTGAGTTCGTGCGGGTAGATCGCTGGTACCCGTCGAGCAAGCGCTGCCACATGTGCGGGCACGTGTTACCAAAGCTGCCATTGAGCGTGCGACATTGGTCCTGTCGGCAATGCAACGCCGGCCACGACCGCGACATCAACGCGGCGCATAACGTATTAGCCGCCGGGCTGGCGGTGTTAGCCCATGGAGAAACGGTAAGACCTGAGTACATGAATGATGATGTGCAACGGCTCGGTTCGGTGAAGTGGGAATCCCTTTCCTTTAGGGAAGGGAGCAGTCAAACTCCGGACTCCAGACACCTGCTACGTCGCTAGCGCCATGCGGGCAGCGAGGCAAACAATCGGGTGAATAACGTGGCATTGAATGCCCCGCCGTGTATATACGTCTGTAATGCAGCCCCATCAATCTGATTCGTCCACCAATAGCTGGTATGCGAACTGGGGTTAAAGCAAAAAGGCAAATCGGGCCATGCCGTCAAACTGCGCGCCGCCACCGGCTCTGCCGCCGTTTCCAGACCCGCATTCAAGATATCCATGATATCGCTGCCGCTGGAGCGCGCCACCGGCTGCACAACACCGGGTATCTGGATCGTCTGCAACTCGCGATCGAACTGTTCCGTTACACAACCATGACGCACTGCGGTAAGAATGCTCGCGCCGATTTTGCGGTAATAGTCGCTCGCACCATCCAGGATGCTGCTGTGATAGTCGCTCTCGGCAATCGGCATCATCACGCACAAAGGATAGGCGCGCCCCACTCTGTCCCGGCTTGGCGCCAGGCAACCCAGCTGTGCTCCATGGCCGCTCGGTCCAGCCGGAATGGCGAAATTCCAGATCGGCGCCGACGCAAAACTGCGAGCCGCGCTGTCATCGGGCGCCTGCTTCATCGCCGCCAATCCATATTGCAGCCATCGGTCCCACCAGGCAATGAGTTCACGCGGCAAGCGACGATGGACAAAATCTCCCGATGCAGGAATCTTGCCGTACCACCCCAACTGTCCTCTTGCGTCGTCCATGGCGAGTCTCATCTAGCGGCCCGGGCAGGCGAATCCCTGCATCTCGGCGAGATTGAAGGGACTTTTGGCACTGCTCGCAGTGATCTCCAACACGACCTTGCGGCCATTAATATCAAACGTCGCTATCGTAATCTCAGGCGACGGGCCACGACTCAACTGCGCCTTGTCCAATAAACGGTTCAACGCCCACGGCCCCGAAGCAGACAGTCCTGCGCCTCCCGTTTGCGGCGTCAGTTCAATGCGCACCTGATTCGATCCTCTGGCCCCCGGCCATTGCACCGTGGTCGCAATCTGCGGACCATGTGCATAGCGCACGGCCTGGCCATCCACGTCCATCACGAATTGCGTAATCTGCGCATCCATTTCGATCGGACGAATTGCGACGCGGTAAGACGGTAACGGGCTGCTCGCCATGAAATACACATCGCGGATCACCCCTGCACGCTGGAACGAATCCAGATACGACGCACGCTCGCCTTTTTCACCGTCGATGCCAGGTTTAAAGCGCCACCGCGGGCCCGACACATCGATCTGTGTGGCCAACTCTTTCTGGAAAAACTCATCCATCATCCCATTGGGGCCAAACAAGCGTGCCATATCGTTCGGCGCCACATCGCGCGACGAGCTGCGCGCAAACGGATAACGTCCCGCGATCGATTGCCGGCAGAATAATCCGATGGTCGCCGACATCGTCTCGCCCATACGCTGGCGCGACGCCCCCGAGATCTCACCAGAAGCATTTACCGACATCGTATTGAGCACATCACGTATCGGCTCCGGCAATCGCCCGGCCTCGGCACGCAGCTTGGTCACAACATCCGAATTGGGTGCGGGGCTTGCGCTGCGCAGCGCCGCATCGGCGGCGGTCAAATACGTGTACAGATCGTTGATCAAACCCGTCGTGGCGGTAATCAGCGGAGGTCCACCTTGCGTTTCACTCTGGGCCAGGCGGCGATAGGGCTCGAAATGCAGGTCCACAATCCGCTCGAGCTTTTCATCCGTGGCATCGCTGCGGACTGCCGAGTTGGGTCCTGTCGGGCCAAACATCTGCTCCAACGCATCGCGGGTGCTGCTTACGCGTTCGCGGGCCTGGTCCATCAGCGAGCGTCCGTCACCGGTATCACGCAATAGATTTGTCTCGCGCGCAACGCCTTGCACCAGCTTGACCAACGGCGAATCCGGCGCGGACAGCGTGCGGGCAATCTGAATATTCTGCAGCAACGATGTTGCGGGCGCCAACTTCAGATCGTTCAAATAGGCATCCCACTGCTGCACATAGTCGTTCATGTACAACCGCTTGATATCCACGATCAACTGCTGCTGTGCCGCCTGATCCAACGCTCCTGGCGGGGCAATATTCAGCACCCAGGCATCATCCTGACGCAACAGCTCGGCCACCCGGTTTACCCGTTGATTGAAGACCTTCCAATAGCCATCGTAGCTATACAGCGAGGGGATTCCATCCGTCAGTGGCCTGCCGCTCTTGCGTACAAACACGGCGCTGGCCTGAGGCCCGCCCAGCGTCACCGCGGTCTGCTCCGGACCTTGATCCGTATTGGACAGCAATCGGCGCAGACGGCTATACGAGCGTTGCGCCAGTGTGTAATGCGCCAGCCGCTGACGCATCTGGGCGACCAACTCGTCATCACGCGGGAACGGTGATGACAACACACGCCCCTGCACCAGATTGCGTAAATGCAACGACATCAAATCATACTGACGCCGCGTATAGCCCTCAGGCAAAGTCTTTTGCATATCGGACAGCAGCCAAGCATGCATGAACTCTGCATCATAGTGATCCGGCTCATACAGCATCAGATACGCACGCAACGCCTCGTACGAAAACTCCAGATCATTCGGCGCTGCGGTACGCAACGCGCTTTCTACACGCCGTGCCACTTGTGGCAACAGCACCTGCTCCAGAGTATTTCGATATACCCCCTGGGCCGCGGACTGCATTTTCTGGCCTTGATACAGGCCAAACTGATACGTCAACGGCGGCGAGGCCAACTCAAAACTCGCATCGCGCGGCAAATACCACAGGCTATCCAAAAATGGCATCAACCCCAGCACATCCCCCGCACGCGTAATCTTGATGTCGCGCCCCAGCTTTTCTACCGTAGGCACGCGACGCTCGACTTCGGCGACGTACGTCTTGTTGTTGCGATAGCTGATTCCCCATCCGACCAACAAGGCAATCAACACCACCGTGATCAGGCCATAACCGGCCCAGTGCAGACGGCGATAGCGGCGTTCCCAGCGCAAGTTCCGGCCTGCCAGACCCGCCTCGCGAAAGATCACGTCCTGCAACACGCCTTTCAAGAAATAGCTGCGTCCGTCTTCCTCCGGGACAGCAGCTGCCTGCGCGGCACCGCCATCAATACGCAAGTAGCGCTTCAGATAGCCCGTTACTTGGTCAAACGTCTCTCCACCCTGTGTGCCGCTGGTGAAATACACCCCGCGTGGCACCAGCCGTGCCTCGAATTTCGACGTCGCAAACACATCGCTCAGGAACTGTCCGAGCACCGTCTGCAGCCCTGCGAACTGCTGCGGCAGCATATAGGCCAATGCCCGCCGAGCAGGATCCGTCTCGGCAGCCAGCACTTCAGGCAACGCATCATGCAAGCGGCGCTGCAGCAACTGATACTCAGTATGAAATGCCTCGTACAAATCGAAATCGGCTTCCTGCGTCCGGGTATACGGCAAGGTAAAGCCCCAGACCTGGGACAAATCCTCGCGGCTGAAGGAGCCGAAATATTCCTCGAAACCCGAGAGCAAGTCCGCTTTCGTGACCAGCACATACACGGGAAACTGAATACCGAGCTGTTCACGCAACTCCTGCAGACGACGGCGCAACACTGCGGCATGCTGCGCGCGCTCGGCATCCGAGGCGGCCAGCAAATCCTCCACGCTGATCGTCAACATGGCCCCGTTGATCGGTTGACGGCCGCGATACTTCGACAACAGGCCGAGGAATCCTTTCCATTCCTCTTCGTCTCCCGTCGCATCGCTTTCGTGAGTCGTGTAGCGGCCAGCGGTATCCAACAACACCGCATCATCGGTAAACCACCAATCGCAGTTCCGTGTGCCGCCCACGCCACGCAGCGCCACCTTGCCAAAACGATCCGCGAGCGGAAAATTCAGGCCCGAGTTCACCAACGCCGTCGTCTTTCCTGCCCCCGGCGCACCGATGATGACGTACCAAGGCAACTGATACAGATGCTGCTTGGAAAAGCGGGACAACGAAAATCGCCTTTTGTCGCCCTCAAAGCGCGTCTTGCGCAATAACTCCACGGCCTCGTTGAAACGCTCCTCGAGCTGACGAATCTCGGGGTTACCGGGTTCCGGCTCGACTTTCTTTTTGGCCGCAGGCTTGCGCAGCTGACCTAGCAACTGCGCATTCAATCGGCCCTCGCGCCATTTGCGCCAGATAATGCGCAACAACCAGAGCCCGAACAACACCGCAATCACAATGATGCGGGTCATCTCGCTTTCCAGAGGGCGAGTCGTGCCGATGGCCAACAGCGGCCCAGCAATCCAGATCAGCAAGGAAATCGCCACCAGGCCAAAGAAATTCCACAGCCCTCGGCTAAAGATAAAACTAAATACGTTATGAATCATTGCCGCGTACCCTCGACAGTTTCCCCTCGCGGCACCGGCGGCACCATCAGCGTTATCTCAACGCGACGATTGCGCGCGCGCCCTGCTGCCGTATCGTTGGGCGCAACCGGATCGGCATCGCCACGGCCCTCTGCCCGCACGCGGTTCGGCTGATTCAATCGGGCCTCCAGCAGATCCTTGACCGCATCTGCACGCTCCTGCGACAAATGCCAGTTCGATGGATAGCGCGCACTGCGTATCGGGACATTGTCGGAATATCCACGCACCAGAATATTGCCTTCGGTTTGACGCATGGCATCGGCCACGCGCGACAGCACCGGCAAATACTGATCTCTCACCGAGGCCGACCCCGACTCAAACAATCCGTCGCCGCGCAGCACGACCACACTGCGATCGACCTCATCACGCACAGTCACCAGGTCATCTCTGATCTCGGGCGCCAAAAACACGGCCAAACGCGGAGAAGACGCCGGCTGGCGTGTCGGTGCGATCTGCACCGTAGGCGGTCTCAGACTATTCACCGCAGAAAACACCACGTCAGACTGCCGGCTCAGACTCCAAGCCAAGGCCCAATAAATTGCCAATGCCAACACGGCAATCAGTGCACCAAACACCCATAACGGCACAGGCAAGCGCCGCAATTGCGTCTGGGCCGGCACGTCCTGCCAATGCGGCGACAAGGCCAGCGCATATTCGCCGCGGGCGCCGCGCAGAATCCGCAGCAAGCGTTGACGCAGCGTCTCCAGCTGCGAACGGCCATTATCGAGTACGCGATAGCGCCCCTCAAATCCCAACGCCAGGCAAAAGTACAGCAGTTCCAACAAGTCCAGATGCTGACCGGGATTCTGCGAGAGTTTCGCCAGCAACTGAAAAAACTTCTCCCCGCCCCAGGTCTCGTTGTGAAACGTCACGAGCAAACTGTGTGCGGACCACACCCCATTGCCCCCCCACGGGGTCAATGCGGCGGCCTCGTCCAAGGCGGTGCACAGGCAATATCGTGCTCCGAGAATAGTCTCGTTAGGAATACCCGCCTGTTGTGCACGCAACTCGAACTGTCGAATCTCATCGAGCAGATGCTCGCGCAGTATGGCTGGCGACGGGTGCGACGTGGTCGCACGTATCTGGGGGATCAAGTCCAGCAGTGGGTTCGCAGCAGCCACCAGTGGATTGGAACCGCTGATCACATACTCGTGTGGCCGCAAGCGACCGGAGGCCGAAGCGCCCCCTTCCGGAAGGCCCGACCCCATGGGACCGGGTAATGCAGAATCAGATGCGTGCATGATATCTCCGGCAGGCTACCCTAATCGCGCAAGGCCCAGAACTCCATGGACAGGCCCGGGAATTCACCCGCCAAATGCAACGCCAGAGCGCCCGTGCGCTCCAGCTGTTTCCAGAAATCGCCGCCCTTGTCGAGCTCGAAATACACATGGCCCGCGCTGTACGGAATCTGGCGAGGCGCTACCGGCAAAGCCCGTACCGTCACACCGGGCAACTGCAAATGCACCAGATCGCGAATACGTTCTACCGGGCCAATCTTGACCTGCGCGGGGAAACGCGAGCGCACCGTATCCGACGGCATATCCGCATGCACTGCCAGGATAAAGCCCGCTGTGCGCAGCAGTTCCAGATCGGGAATCTGCGCCACCTTCACCCCTTGGCCACGATCGTGCAGCGGGATCTGCAAAGCGTGCTGCTCCAACACTGCAGACAGCGAACGGCGCAACTCATCCATCAGGGTACCGAACGTCAACTGCAGATCGTCATGCTCATAGGTCGGCAGTACCTCCGGCCGTCGCGTCGCGGCGGTATAAGTCGCCAAATCGCACGCCAGCATCAGCCAGTCATGAAACAGCCGTTCGGGATGCAGCCAAGTTGTCTGACGGGTGTGCCATAACGACCCGATATAGCGATTGACCGTCTCCAACAGCATGAAATCGGAGACTTCGGACACGCCGCCGCGGCCAGGTTGCGACAAACGCATCGCCAGCGCCTCGCTGCGCGCCTGCAGCAGGCCGTAAAGCTCCTGTACAAAACCCAGCAACAAGGGATGAGCCCCCACCGACAGCCATGGGGCAATGTAGCGCTCATCCAGCACGACCCGGTTGTCCGCGCGGCGCTCAATGACGCGCACCACCCCCAGGCCCAGCCACTCGTCACCCATATCGGTCTCGAGCATCAAACGCAAGCGCAGACGCCCCACCTGCAGCAATGCAGGCTCCAATCCCACCGATCCCGAATCGGCAACCTCCAGCTCTTGCACAAGGTACCGCGCCAGCGAATCGGCTTCGTCCTCGTACTGCACATCGGTGGCCCCGGGCCGCACACGCGGCAAGGCCAACATGACGCGGACGTCCTGCACCGAGCCTGGCACATCTAAAGCTTCCGGCGCATCATCGGGATGAGAAAAATCGAACGGCGTGCCGTCGGGCAAGACGCCGCTGGCCTGCGTCATCACCAGCTTGCCGATCGCCAACGCATCGCGATCCAGCACCAGATGACTGAAGCCCCAGGAAAACCCCTGCAACGCCGCAGTGCGCTGCTTTAACGCACCATCGAGATAACGTTCGAATTGTTGAAAGTGTTGGGGACGCAGAAACATCCCCTCTGACCAAATGACCTTGTTCTTCTCTGCCATGGTTATGCTTGCAATAGGGTTGGAGTCAGACCGCGGGCAGCGCGAGCCATGCGCCTAGAACGGCCACCACGATCTATCCCGATCCGTGACAACCACTTCGTTATCTTTGACAGAGACCTTGATCGTCTCTTCGTTGGGTGAAAACTGCCATACTTTGAAGATGTTCGTTTTCTGCGCCTCGGGCAACTCCACAGCCAGGCGCCATTGGCTTTTCTCTAGATCGCGATACGCCGCGACGATACCCACCATACGGGCTTCGGTGTTGCCCGAATAGTGCAGGGTCTTTGTTTCGCCAGGACGCAGCACCACCTGATCCGAATTCAGCAGCTCTTTGCCCAACGCGACCTGGGGATCAGATTGCAGTGCAAAAAAATCGCGGGAACTGAACGCGCTCGTGGAGCTCAACTCATAAATAGTGATCTGCACAGGAGACGGCCGCCCGTTGATATCAGGGTTTACCTGCTTATCAGCCGTCAACTCAATGGCATACGGCACCGCAACACGGCTCGCCGTGGAAGAACAGCCCGCGATCACCAGCGAGAAAATCATCAGCAGCCCTATGCGCAGGGCTTTCCCAAGCGCAGTCGAGGTACTACGGAACACCATCATTCGCGGCACGCCTCCCTAGCTTATGAATAAACCGACTATATCAAGCGAAAAATAAGAAACTGTCGTGTAAATACAGAAACAGTTACGACTGTTACGCTCATGGCGAAAAAAACCCGAGCCGATTAATTTTCATCACTCCCCGTCATCACTTCTACCTACCAGGGTCGTTATCATTGGATCATCTGCATTGGAGATCTCTGCATGAAACTCACCGTTCAGCAACGCCCCGAAGACTCCGGCTTCATCACACCCTGGTCCGCGGTATTCAAAGCCCCGGGCGGCACGCTGGGACGGTCGGCAGACAATCACCTCGTCCTGCCCGATCCCACGCATGGCATATGCCGTATCCAAGCAGCCGTGCGCATCAGCAACGATGCCTGCTACCTGGTGAATCTCAGCAGCATGAGCAGCGTCAGTATCAACGGCCGCGCCATTCATCGAGACCAGGAGGTGCCGCTCTCCCTCGGCGACGAATTGGTGATCGGCTCCTATAAGCTCAGAGCAGAAGACCCGCTTGCCCCCACCGTCGAGAACACCGCAGCATCGGCAGACGGATTCACGACGCTGAATGCGGGGCAAACCCCGCTCTCGGCAGAACCGGACCCTCTGCTGGAAAGCCCGTTGCTCGACCTTGCAGCGATAGCACCAACGCCCACACCACCTCGGGAAAACCCGACTCCTATCTCGCTAACCACCTCAGCACCTCCCTCGCCTCCATCAGTATCATCGGCGCCTGTCGCCCTCGCCACGGCCAGTGTCGCGATGACCGCTGCTGCAGAAGCCGCAGCCCCGCTCACCGCCGCCCAGCCCGAGCCCGACACCACGGCTCAGTCCGACAACGCACCCTCCTCACATATCGAGGACACGGCAGCCGTCGCCGAGGCCCACACTACTACTACAACTGCTGCAGATACCACTGCAACGGCCCCCTTGAACGAGGATATTCCTCAGCCCGCGGACGAGGCCATTGCCCCGTCGCCACCCACAACACACTTCGCAGAACCCGCGGCCACGGACGCCGTTACTGATACGGCAGCCGTGTCCAGTCCACCGGTCGCCGAGGAACGCTTGTTCGACGAACCGTTTGCCAATACGTCGGCTGCTGATACCTCATCCACCGACGTTTTCAGCGACCTGTTCGGCCCTGGCACCCTCCCGGTCGGGAGCGTACCCGATGTTTCCGCGCATCCCTTCGATATGGAATCCGCACAAAACCGCAACCCTGAAGACCCCTTACGTCATTTGCCGCGCGGCGATGCCAATGTTTCCGGTCCCCTGCGCGATCCACTGGACCTGCTGGACTCTCACGAAGGCGATGACGTGCACAACGTATTTTCAGATCAAACGCCCTCGACCCTGCCCTCAGATGATCCGCTGGCCCCGCATCGACTGGATCCCGTCAGCGAGGCTCTGCGCAACACGCAGGATCACGATAATCAGGGCTGGGCCGCACGCGATCATTTACGCGAATATGGTGGCTACCTGCGCCCTGCACGCGTGCAACAGCCCTCTCCTGCATCTGACGATAATACCGGCCAAAAAACAGACACGCCTCGCCGCAAGTAACTGCGCTGCAGGCGCGCCCGCACACTCAAGACTGCGATTCGTACTCGTACTGAAACTCGCCATCAGCCGCCAGCAAACTGACTGCACGCACATTGCGCCCATCCATTGATGCCGTCAGCAACTCGTGGCTGATCTGCGGCAATACCGTATTCGTCAGGATTGCATCCACCATGCGTCCGCCCGACTCGACCTCGGTGCAACGCGCCACCACCAGCGCCGTCGCCCCAGGACTGACCGTCAACGTAATGCCGTGGTTATCCCGGAGCCGTTGGCGGATTCGCTCAAACTGCAGATCCACGATACGGGCCAGCATCTCGTCAGAGAGCGGCAAATAGGGCACCGCCACCAGACGCCCCAGCAATGCCGCAGGAAACGCCTTTAACAGCGGTTCTCGCAAGGCTGAGGCCAAACCATCCGCATCCGGCATCAGATCCGGATCCTTGCACAGGCTGCTGATCAACTCTGTACCGACATTCGAAGTGAGGATGATGACGGTATTGCGAAAATCGATGTAGCGGCCTTCGCCGTCTTCCATCCAGCCTTTGTCGAAGACCTGGAAAAAAATCTCATGCACGTCCGCATGGGCCTTTTCCACCTCGTCGAGCAACACGACGCTGTAGGGACGGCGCCGCACGGCTTCAGTCAGTACGCCGCCCTCGCCGTAGCCTACATAGCCCGGCGGCGCGCCCTTCAGCGTGGACACCGTATGCGATTCCTGGAACTCGCTCATATTGATCGAGATCAGATTCTGCTCGCCACCGTACAGGGCCTCGGCCAAGGTCAATGCCGTCTCGGTCTTGCCCACGCCACTGGGGCCGCACAGCAAGAACACGCCCACCGGCTTGTTGGGATCGGTCAGGCGCGCACGGGACGTCTGAATACGCCGTGCGATAGCCTCCAGACCATGCCGTTGTCCAATGACCCGCTGTTCCAGCGTATCTGCCAAACGCAATACCGAATGGGCCTCGTCGCGTACCATGCGGCCCACAGGGATGCCGGTCCAATCGGCAACGACGGATGCCACCGCGGCGGCATCCACGGCGGGGTAAATCAGCGCTTGTTCGCCCTGACGGCGCGCCAGTTCCTCTTGCGCCTGCGCCAACTCGGCACGCAATTGCGCAGGGGCCACCGTGGCGGCCGGGCTCTGCGCCGATGCATCAGCCGCAGCCGTTGCACTCACTCCAGCAGCATCGGCCGCGTCAGCGGCGCGCACCGTCGATGCTTCACCCGCGACAGCCTCACTGCCAGCCGTTGCGCCTGTCGGCTCACCATCGTGCGCATTCGACGCATCCAGCGCCTGCCTCAACGCAAACACCCGCTCAGCCAGCTCACGTTCGGCCTCCCAGCGTTGCACCAGTTCGCTCTCTTGTGCACGTGCTTGTTCGAGACCCGTCCCGACCTGGGCCACCCGGTCTTCCTCGCCCGCACCCAAGTGCGCCTCGCGCACGGCGATACGCTGCTCGATTTCCAGGGCTTCGATACGGCGACGCGCATCTTCCAGTGCAGCAGGCACCGCATGTTGGCTCACGGCAACGCGAGCGCACGCTGTATCCAGCAAGGCAACCGCCTTGTCAGGCAATTGCCGGGCAGGAATATATCGATGCGATAACGACACCGCCGCCTCGATCGCCTCGTCCAGCAACAACACCTGATGGTGCGCCTCCAGCGTCGCGGCCAGGCCGCGCAACATACCTACCGCCCGAGGTTCGGCCGGTTCATGAATCTGCACCACCTGAAAACGCCGGGTCAGCGCCGGGTCTTTCTCGATGTACTTTTTGTACTCCGACCAGGTTGTTGCGCCGATCGTACGCAACTGGCCACGCGCCAATGCAGGTTTGAGCAGATTGGCCGCATCGCCGGTACCCGCTGCGCCGCCTGCACCTACCAACGTGTGAATCTCATCGATAAACAACACGATCGGACGAGGACTGGATTGCACCTCGTCAATCACGCCGCGCAGACGCTGCTCGAATTCGCCCTTGACGCCGGCCCCAGCCTGCAACAGCCCGATATCCAGCAGCAGCAGAGAAACCTCACGCAGCGGAGGCGGCACGTCGCCACTGGCCAGACGCAAGGCCAGGCCCTCCACCACCGCCGTCTTGCCTACACCGGCTTCGCCCGCCAGCAAGGGATTGTTCTGCCGGCGCCGCATCAGAATATCGACGATCTGGCGAATTTCCTCATCCCTTCCGGACACAGGGTCGATTTCGCCCGCACGGGCCTTGGCAGTCAGGTCGACCGCATACTTCGCCAAAGCGGAACCACCGCCTTCGACGGATGCCGGTGCCCCCGAGTCAGTCTCCACCGGCTGCGCCGTGGCATCCTCAGGCGAACCATGCACGATGGCGTCCAACTGCTCCAGCAACACATCCGGCACAATGCGTGAAAACTGGTCGGACATCCCCAGCAGCACGTTGCGCAAGGCATAAGTCTTTACCAGACCCGCGATCAAATGCCCGCCGCGAATGCGTCCGGCACCATAGCGCAGCGATCCGAGCACCCAGGCTCGTTCAACGGCATGATCAATATGCTCCGACAGATCGGATACTGACCCCGCACCGCGTGGCAGTTGATCCAGCGCCTGTGTCAGATCGGCCTGCAGCATCCCCATATCAACATCAAACCGACGCGCGATGCGATGCAGATCGCTATCCTGCGTGTGTACGATCTGGTGTATCCAGTGCACCAGTTCAACGTAGGGATTACCTCGCAGTTTGCAGAATGAGGTCGCCCCCTCCAGCGCCTGGTATAGCAGCGGATTGAGCTTGCCAAACAAATCTATGCGGCCAATGTCAGACATATCGTTGTGTTGTACCCAGCGTGAAAGCGAATCTGCCCGCCAGCATCATCCGGCAGGAATCAAACAGGAAAATCAATCAAGTGCCATGCTCGAGCAACGTCAATCCGGTCCTGCGCAAGCCAACGATAGCACCACACCGCGATCCCCCAGCAATTGCTCACTGCTGGCCAATGTCAGCGGCTGCACTCCCGACTCCTTGACCAACAAGGCGCCGCGCTGCAAAAAGCTGCGATATCCTCCTTCCATCTCTACCTGCGAGGTATACGTCGCAATAGCAGACTTGCAGCCACATTCCCCGATTGGCTTTTTGACAGTGAGGGTGGCTTCAGTCACCACCTGTTTTCCGGTTGTCGTGCGCACGCCTGGCTGCAAGGTTACGCATTGCGCCAGGGCATTCTCGACTTTGATCGGCCCGGCCGCTTGTGCCGCCGTGCCGATCAGGGCGGCCGCCAACAACACCGCCAGGCATCGTGCATTATTCGACAAGCGTGCCTCCATTGGTCTGGCGCCCGGCCACATAATCGACCTTGATGATCATCGTCGAACGCCCTCGGCCGCCACGCGCATACGTGCGCAGCAGCGGAAAGATACGGCCATCGACTTCGATGCATCCATGACTGAATCCCTTGGTCGAATCATGCAGATAGAACCCGCCGCGCACCGGAGAGCAACGATTACGCGTGGCCGTATCGGCAGGCTCCATCCGTGCGCGATTGACGCCCCAGTTGGCCCAATACGGTTCGCACGCGCCGGCAGAAGCGCCACGCGGGATCGTCTGAATTCCCCACGCCGGCTGCAACGCGCAAGCGCCGCGCCCATCGTCCTGCGCCGCGCCCTGATCCGCCAGGAATATCTTGTACAGCCCGGGCGGCACCGGGCCAGCATCCGGTGTGCACGATTCCGACGGAATCTGTGATCCGCGCATCCCGCTTGTCGCACGGAATTTTCCATGGCCTGGCCAATGCAGTACCTGGCCATCGTAGAACATGTCATGCGTCACGATCTCGCCTCCTCGGGCTGCGATGTTGCGGCCGCCTGGCGTGCATCACGCTTTGCACGATCACGGCCTTCATAATCCAGTAGTAAATCGCGAGCATCACCTTGCTCTGCCCGGCGCTTACCCAGCCAGGATGACAAACCCAAGGGTTGCTGCTCGCCCAATTTGACCCCGCGCACGTCCTGCCGCTTGAGCACCGGCCGGACATCCCACGCCAGTTCGACACCGATGTAGTCGCGCACCCAATGCAGCAATTGTTTGGCGCGTCTGCCGCCAGGCAAAAAGCTGGCGTAATCGGCCCGCGTCAACGGCCCCAGCTCGATGCGGAACTTGTGCTGCGCGTCCCGCACCGCCGCCCCGAGAATCGTGTCCTGCCCTAATCCCATGGATCCACCCAGCCCTAATCGCTGCGAGGGATCCAGCCGTATCCACTGCGGCACAAATTCCGCAATACGTACCGGCACGGAGAAAAACGTCTGCAGAATCTGCTTTAACCCTTCGGGATTCCGGGTTTGCCGCAACAAATGGCCCGCCATGAAAAACTTGGCGTGATCCATCACCGCGTCGCGCCTGGCCAGCGAAGGCATGCCCATATGCAGCAAGCTCGCCACATAGCGGGTAAAACGGGCTTCTTTCCGATCCAGGCTGACCGTGCTCTGCGCATCGGCCCATGCCCGATAAAACAACAGGATCAACCGGTGATGAAAGACATCGGCAAAGCCCGACAACGTTCGATCGCCATAGTGATGCATGCGCTCGCGTGCATACTCCGTCAAATGCAGCGGCAGCGGACCATTCGGACCGAACAGGCCAAAGCTGTAGATCGAGAGTTCAGGCGGCCGGTTTCCGCGCCCAAGCGCGACCGAAGCCAGCGTCGATGGCGCAAAAGCCATCGACGGCTCTTGCCTCAAGCGTACGGGCTCATTGCGCGCGACCGTATCGCGGCCTAGCGGCAAACGGGCGCCGGCCCGTGCATCGATCCAGCGCAACGTATGAAACAGATCGTGGGAATACGGGTCCTGCGACAATGCCCGCCAGAACTCGGCCGGCATGCCCGGCAGCGTGCCGTTGGATGGTGGCAACGTCTGTGGCGCCTGCTGATCCGCTTCGGTCGCAGCGGGTTGCGACCCTGACATTTCGTCGGCCGTCGCTTGTACCCCTGCCTGCGCCATCGTGTCTGTCATCCGTCAGCCCATGTGAATCTGCTTGGCGTCCACCTTCACGAGCTTCTCGCCGGTCACCATGGTGTACGACGCATGCAATCGCGCGCTCTTGTCGGCGCGATAGTCCAACGACCCGGCGCGCACATGTTCGACCTCCTCCGCCGCACGGAACGTCACGCGCGACAAGAACGACAGCCGATCCATGATGGCCTCGTATACCTTGCCCACGACCCGCGTAGACCCGACCGTGGCCGTCACCTCTGCGCCGAGATATTTCATTTTTTCCGTGACGAAGCTGGCTTCTTTCGCCTGCAGCGCCAACGACACAGTATCGATCTTGACCGCGTTCTGTCCGGACACATTGACATCCGTTGCCCCTTCAAGAGACACGCTGCCCGTGCGCGAACGCAGTACGACGTCGCCCACCGTCTCGAGCTGCGCACGCTGCGGATCCGCCTGCTCAACTACAGCGATCAGATATACGCGAGACGCCTCAGGACCACTGATCAGCACATGATCCCCCTCTTGCGGCACCAACAAGCAACTGGCGGCCAAGCGCGTGCGCCACTGGTGGCCATCACACTCGACAACAAAGCCACCGTCGTCATCACGATGCAACACCGTGCCAATTAAATGCACCGGATCGTAGACCGGATACTGACGTTTCGCAGCGGTATTCATGGCACGACTCCTTTCTATCAACCTTGACAGCCCTATACGGCGGGCCGCGCCCCCATGCGAGGCTTCCAGCGGGCGATATCGCCGCGCTGCAATGTAGACAACACCAATTCCGACATCATATTGATCGATACATGCCGGGCAAAAAATTGTTCCAGTACGGCGCCGAACAAATACGGACTGATGCCCGAAAACGCAGCCTCGTCGACTTGCATACTGATACGAACGCCTCGTCCGTACACAATAGGACCAGGCAGGGGCAGACGGTGATGCATCGGATCCGCACGCACGTGACGTACACCGCCTATGTGCTTACGCACGACAGGATCGGCCAGATTGCCGTACACATTCAACATTTCGCGCAGCGTCTGGGCGCCCTGCTCCGCGTCCAGGTCCATCAAACTCAGGTAGTTCAGACCCAAGTGGCTGATCAGATGCCACGTCGCAGCATGCTCTGCCAACGCAGCGTGCGGACGGGTCGGACCGTGCAGCACCTTTACCGCACCGACTGGCGCCGATACGCGCAAGGTGAAATCCGTATCCGTTCCCAGCGGCAACAACATCGCCAGATCCCGATTCGTGCACAGCGTATCCAGCGTCAGATGACGCAGTTGACCGGAAAACGGCACCTCATTCCGGTCTACGAGCGACACAAACACCTCGCTGCCGATATACCCCGTACGTGTGCCGTTGCGTTTTGCCTGCTCAGATAACAAGCGCGGCTCACGACGCGTCGAGTAATACGCACCGTAATCATCCGGGTCCGACCCGAGCGTCCCGTAAAACGGCCTGAACTCCTGCTCGGGCCGCTCTGCCGAGGCATGCCCCAACACCTGGGTTACCCCAAACACCTCATAGTCCAATGGGCGCGTACGATCCACGACCAAGTGGTATTCGCTCGTACGCGAGGTCACTGCAATACGATCGGCACGCTTGGGAAACAGATTGATGATAGGCGCACAATGCAACGCCAGATGCTCCGCCGCAATGGCGCCTTCCAGTTCCGGCGCCGCAACGGAAAACAAGAACGTCAGATCAAAACTGCGTGTCTCGCGGCGAGTACTTCCCGACAAGGGCGGCGTACGCAAGCCGCGTTTCAGATCGTTCACACTGAAAAACAGGAAGCGGCGCGGAAATGCAAAATATTCCTGCAGCAAACGATACCCTTGAAACACGCGGGAATCGGCCGGCAGCAATGCCTGATCGTCGTCAAATCCCTCATGGCGTATCGACGAGGGAGACAGCTTGTTGATCCAACTGACCGGCCGCTGCGTATCGTGCCCCAGCACCGCCACGGTATGGCCCATCAGGATTTCCAACAAGCGCTGCATCTGCAGATCCTGGCCCGCCAGGTGAAACACGAGCTGGTCGAGATCCATGTCTTCCAGACGCACACCGCCGCAGACCTCGATGCGAATTCGCAAAGCGCTCAGCACGCGGCTATTGCGTCCGCCCAATCCGAGCCGGGCCAAGGGCAGATCCGGCGGCGTCCCCGTGAACTCGGCCTGCGTCACACGCAGCGGCCACAGACGCACCTCATGGCCCGTCATGAATTCGCACGGTGTCTGCTCGCCGCGCGGCACACGTCCGCGCAACAACGTCCCTCGTGGCAGATCAAAGCCGCGGGCCAGCGTCCCCTCGTTCATGCTGGGAGAGAACTGCACCACCGCCATCGCAGGCGTAGGCGCGAGGTAATTCGGATACACCACCTCCAACAGGCGCTGCGAAAACCGCGGGAACTCGGCATCCATCTTCAGATGGATACGCGCCGTCAGAAAGCTAAACCCCTCAAGCAGCCGCTCGACATAGGGATCCGCCACCTCAGTGCCATGCATCCCCAGACGACCGGCGACCTTGGGGTACATCTGGGCAAACTCGGCGCCCATTTCCCGCATGTACACCAACTCGCGGTTGTAATAGTCGAGCAAGCGCGAATCCATCAGGCAACACCCCCCAGGTCGCGCAGGTCCATATGACCGCTTTCCAGATCAATATCCGTACGAAACAGGAACTCCATGGGATGCGGCACGCACCACAGCATGCCCTTGATTTCCAGGCTCAGCACATTGTGATGCTCCAGCGTACCGGTATCTGTCACGCACCGGACCTCGACCGACGAATCCAGGATACGAGGCTCGAACGCCGCGATCGCATTACGAATCGAATCCTCGACGTCGATCCAGTCGATCTCCGACATGCGCTTGCCTGCCATGGCCCGTACGCCGAAATTCAATGTCGATTCCGGCACAGACGGATACGACGATAAATCATCCGTGGTCTGTAAATTGACGGTATTGAGCAGCCAGCGCAGATCTCGCAGCACGGCAACCCGCAGCTCATCATGAGTCAGCATCGACGCTTCGCGAGGCTCCTGCCGTTTGGATGGATCGTTATCCATCAAGCGATCCAACAGCGACGGCTGCAAACGATCCCGAGCCACGCGCTCACTGCGCGGCAACTGCTCCCAGGGACGCAGGCTCGCCGTCGACTCAGATACTGCCATCAGCGCATCTCCAGCGACCGGATATCCAGCAATGCGTATTCCCCCTGATCGGTCATCCACATTTTTTGCCCCACGCCGGCATACATCTCGCCTTGCAGGGGATGCCAATCTGTCATTCGACCGAGTTTCACCCCGTCCGGCAAATCAGCGAATACTTGTCCCGGCAGGGCCGGATAGCGCGCGGGGATCAGGCCGTATTGGGTACGGCCTTCGTCGAGCGTCACTTCCGCTTGTGCCCACACCACATCGCACAACCCTTCGGGTGGCAACAGCCGCACCTCGCGCAACGCCGAGAACGGGAGCCAGCCATAACGCCCCGCCGACATGAATTCAAAAACCGGCCCCAGACGACTGTCGCCATCGCTGATCCACTCGAACGTCGCCGCGGCATCATCCATGGACACCGTCAATGTCCCGGCTCGGGATTCGGCCGCCTCATAAGCACGTTCACGCAATTGCGCCGCTTCCTCCGGCGCATCAGCATCACAACTCAAAGCTCTCCATAAATCAGCGAACCACGAGGGTGCCTCACCAAACGCGGCCGGCTGTTCCTGGCCGATCAACACGCGCTCGCGTTGACGTTCAGCGGCAATCGCCTGCTCATACAAGATGGCAGTAGGCTGCGCCTGCGCATTCAACTGGGCAGACAACTTCAATTGTTCGGATGCTCGTCCCCAATCACCCTGCACAACCATCAACTGGAACAACTGCGCCCGCAAATCAGCGTCCGCCGGTTGACGACGTATCTGGGACTGGATCGTCTCCAGATGCTGGGACAAGCTGCTTTCACGCAACGCAACGGCAGGTCTGATCATAAGAAAGCACCGCAGACAGAAAACAAAGTCGACGGTCGATCCGAAAATCGCCCGTCGCCATAAAACAAAGAGACTCCACCACAACACACTTCCCGCAGTGGCGCCAGCTCAAGGGAGCAAGAGTTGACGTGGACGGACCCGACACCGAAACGCCAGGCCCGTACCGACGGCTTAACCGACTTCCTGGTTCTTCTTGATATCCCAAGCGACCACGCTTTCCGCGCCCTTGCCGCCTTGCTCCGTCTGCTCCCAGTATTGCTGTTTGACCTTGGCAGCTTGAAAAGCGAAGTTCACCGTCACGGACTCCTGGTTCAGTTCACCCGACAATTGCACGGACGACACCAGTACGTCTTCCAACGTGATCTTCGTGTATTCAATCTGCTGGCCGCCAGCCTTGCACACCGACAACTCAATCTTGCTCAGGTGTTTGCCGCTGGCGCAATGCTTCATGACAGCCGGAGCGGCCTTGTCAATACGCGCCACCACGTGCAAGTCGTTGAAACTGGCTTTTCCAGCACCCAGGCCTCCGCCGCTAGCCATGTTGCCGGGCTGTGTGGCACCCCACGAGAACGAAACGATATCGGTCCAATTCTTATGATTGGCATCCTTCGACTCGCCGTTGGCACCGTCGATCTTCATGAACATGTCAACAGACACTTCTCTCTCCCTAAGTTGCTGTCACGGCACGAAGTGCCCTGAAAAAAATGCCCATCTCAACCATCATTCTTTTTCAAGGATGGCAGCTTGGACACAAGACGCAGCGACACTGTCAGCCCTTCCAACTGATAGTGAGGCCGCAAGAAAAACTTCGCGGAGTAATAGCCGGGGTTGTCCTCGATCTCTTGCACCTGGACCTCGGCCGCCGCGAGCGGCTTGCGTGCTTTGGTCTCTTGGGACGAGTTCGCAGGATCACCATCGACGTAATTCATGATCCAGTCATTGAGCCAGCGTTCCATGTCATCACGCTCACGGAACGAACCAATCTTGTCGCGCACGATGCACTTCAGATAGTGCGCAAAACGGCAGCAGGCAAACAAATACGGCAGGCGTGCCGACAGCTTGGCGTTGGCCGACGCATCGGCATCGTAGTATTCGTGCGGTTTTTGCAGGGACTGCGCGCCGATGAACGCCGCAAAGTCAGAGTTCTTGCGATGCACGAGCGGCATGAAACCATTCTTGGCCAACTCGGCCTCGCGGCGATCGCTGATCGCGATTTCGGTGGGGCACTTCATGTCCACGCCACCGTCATCGGTCGGGAACGTATGGCATGGCAGATTTTCCACCGCGCCGCCCGACTCCACGCCGCGAATCGACGTGCACCAACCGTACAACTTGAACGAACGGTTAATGTTGGCCGCCATGGCATACGCCGAGTTCGCCCACGCATAACGGTCGTGATTCGCGCCGTCGGTGTCTTCTTCGAAATCGAACTCATCGACAGGATTCGTGCGTGCCCCATAGGGCAGGCGTGCCAGGAATCGCGGCATCGCCAAGCCGATATAACGCGCATCCTCCGACTCGCGCAGGCTACGCCATGCAGCGTATTCCGTGTTCGTAAAGATCTTCGTCAGATCGCGCGGGTTCGCCAGTTCTTGCCACGAATCCATCTGCATCACATTGGGCGATGCACCTGCGATGAACGGGCAATGCGCTGCGGCGGAAATCTTCGCGATTTCGCTCAGCAGCTCCACATCGGGCGGGCTGTGGTCAAAATGGTAATCGCCCACCAGGCAACCGATCGGCTCGCCACCAAACTGGCCGTATTCCTCCTCGTACACACGCTTGAAGATCGGGCTTTGATCCCAGCCCACGCCTTTGTGACGCTTCAAGGTACGGCCCAGTTCCTTTTTCGAGATACACATCACGCGGATCTTCAGCAACTCGTCCGTTTCTGTGTTGGTCACCAGATAATGCAGACCGCGCCATGCCCCTTCCAGTTGCTGGAAATCAGCATGGTGCATGACCAGATTGATCTGATCCGACAGCTTGCGGTCAATCTCGGCAATGATGGCCTGAATCGTTCGATAGGCATCTGCCGACACCGCCACACCGCTGTTTTCCAGCGCTTGATGCGCCAGCGTACGGACAGCGTGTTCGACGGCCTCGCGGGCCTGCTCGGTCTTGGGTTTGAACTCTTTCTTCAGCAACGCGGACAGGCCATCGGCCTCCAGCGTTTCAGTGCTGCGGGCATCTGCGTGTTTGGCTACTGCAGTCATCGCGATCTCCGTTATCGTTTATTTCGCGGCCGGATCAGATTCGGACGTATTGGCGTCCGTCGTCGGCGCATCCGGATTCGGTGCGGCAGCCAACGCATTCATCAGAGCGGGGTTTTTCAATACCTTGCCGATCAATTCCTCGGCACCTGTTTTCCCATCCATGTAGGTCAACAGGTTCGCCAACTGCGTACGAGCCTCCAGCAGCTCGTTCAATGCGCCCACCTTGCGCGCCACCGTAGCAGGCGAAAAATCGTCAATGCTCTCGAACGTGATATCCACGTTCAGATTGCCGTCGCCGGTCAACGTATTGGGCACCTGGAAAGCCGCGCGCGGTTGAATGGATTTCATGCGCTCATCGAAGTTATCGATGTCGATATCCAGAAACTTGCGTTCGGCCACATCAGGTTGAGGCTCCACAGACTTACCGGCCAGATCTGCCAACACGCCCATCACAAAAGGCAGTTGAATCTTGCGCTCTGCACCATAGATTTCCACGTCATATTCGATCTGCACGCGCGGGGCTCGGTTACGTGCGATGAACTTCTGCCCGCTGCCTTTTAGTGTCGTTACCATGTGTGCTCTCCTGTCCAGCTATATGTGTGCCTGCATTACGTCACCTCAGTTGCCAGGTCCGCCATTGGCGTCCCTGGGTAACCAGGCCTCGAACTGCTCGAGACCTTGCGGCGCCAGATTTTTAACAATGTCGTGAAAACTCATGGAAATCAACTGCTGCGCCCGCCGGATCAAATACGGTGCCGGATGACTGGGCTCATGCACTTCAAAATACGCGCAGACCTTGGCCAACATCGCCGCAGCTTCTTCGCGTGATTGAATCTGTGCGTCTTGCCAACGCATCACGGGCGCTGGCGCGGCATGCGATGAGGCGGGCTCTGCAGCGGCCTTTACGGCAACCTCACGCTGTGCCGTAGCACTTGCGTCCCCAGTTAACGTGTCCGCACTGGTCATGGGGGCGTTATCACCCAGCACCTGCATCACCACATCCAGCGTCCGCAGGATGCCCGCGTAATCCGGCACCCATTCTTGCCCAAGCTTGTCCGCGACTTGATTCTGGATGCGGCGCAACGCCTGTACGGCAGCCGACAAGGCAATCAAATCTTCATCTTGCTGCAGCCATGCTTGACGCAAATGCTCGATCAGGCGTGTGCGGCCGCCCGGATAAAAATCCGGATCCGAACGGCTGCCGTCCAGCAAGGATTCGGCATCGCGCAACGACAATTGCCCGTGCACGCCATTAACCAATCGGCTGGAACGCGCGCTCCGCNCNCCGCCGGCATGATCCCCCAGCGATACCAACGCATTGATGCGCGGCATCGGATCGTTATCGTCCACACTATCCAGACGAGGATGCACCGCGTCCCAATAACGCTCCAATGTGTCCGCCACCAATGTCAGGCCATCGGCATAACCCGGCAGACCACGAGCCTCTGTCCAGGCCTGCGTCAAATAGCCCATGATGCGCACGTCGCGCGTCCGGTCCAATAACCCGCGCGCCAGCCTTTCGACTTCGCGCCAGTCAGGCGGCTGGGCCGGAATGATCGTCGACCCGAATTGCTGCTCGCTACGCTCGACCGCAGCTTGCTGCAATTGCAGAAACTCGGCGTCGTATTCCAAGTCTTCGCCGCAAGGCAGACGTGGGTCCAGAGCGGTCAGAATATCGGCAAATTCCATAACTATCGTTCATATCCGGGATTACCCTGAGCCTAAAATAGGCCATCTTCGCTTATCTCCCGCAGAAGTCGGAATTCTAGGCATAGCCTGTGCGCATCCCAATGACACCTAACAGCTACTGTTTTTTCTTACGATTCATTAACAAATAAGAAAATCTTCGAACAAATTCCACACTGCTAATTTCAATATATTGAAACAATACTGCCACGTCACAACAGCCCCCATCACCGCAAATCACCGTGTTTTTGCAGTGCCGAGTCAGCCTTATTTGTGACACTTATTTTTAATTCTTTCTTTTAATAGAGTCCCAAGGGCCGCAATATTTTTATGGCTCTAATTAAGGCCATAGCTTTGCTTATTTTTGCGGCGACGCAACAACAGGGTTTACCCCGCTTTCCTCACTCCAAACCCCTGCTTCCAAAAAATCAAATTGCTGAACTGGAGCGGTTCGGAAAACATAAGCCCCCTAACAGGAGACAGTATGCTTTTCCATCGCCCTATAAATATTGCTTTGTCGGCGCTCGCCTTGTCCTTTTCCATCGCATCGAGCGTACAGGCCGCAGACTATCCCTCCCGCCCCATCACGCTGGTCGTTCCCTTTGCTGCAGGCGGGCCCACTGACGTCGTCGCCCGTTCGCTCGGCGCTGAACTCGGCAAAATACTCAAGCAACCCATCGTCGTAGAAAACCGCACTGGCGCGGGCGGCACCGTGGCAGCCAACTATGTCGCCAACGCTGCGCCTGACGGCTATACGTATTTCATCCACCACAATGGCATGGCCACCGCCACAGCGCTCTATCCCGCGTTGAAATACGATCCGCTGACGAGTTTCGAGTACGTCGGCGAAGTCATCGATGTGCCCATGACCTTGTTGGCCCGCAAGGATTTCCCGGCCAGCAACATGGCCGAATTCATTACCTATGCCAAAGCCAACGCCGACAAAATCAACCTGGCGAATGCCGGCCCGGGTGCAGTCTCGCAACTGTGCGGCTCACTGCTGCAACAAGCGCTGGACGTGAAATTCACTACCATTCCGTACCAAGGCACCGGCCCCGCCATGTCGGCCCTGCTGGGCGGACAAGTCGACGTGCTGTGCGACCAGACCACGCAGACCATCCCTCACATCCAGGCAGGCAATGTGAAGTTCTATGGCGTCACCACACTGAACCGCATCTCTAAACTGCCAGATGCTCCCACCCTGAACGAACAAGGGCTCAAGGACTTTGAGGTGAAGGTGTGGCACGGCATCTACGCGCCGAAAGGCACGCCTGCCGCAGACATCGCCATCTTTAATAAAGCGCTCAAGGCCGCACTCAAGTCGCCTGAGTTCACCGCAAGGATGGCCGATCTGGGAGCGGAAATCGTCTCGGAAGACCGTCAGACGCCCGAGTCCCTCAAAAAATGGGTGCAATCCGAAATCAACAAATGGACACCCATCCTGAAAGCCGAGGGCATTAACGTCAACTGATAGCCATCGTGACACGAACTTCGGCCCGGGCACATCGCCCGGNCCGAAGCATCTGTCCCGTCATGCCTTGAGCTGATCCCGTATCGGCAAATTGCGAATACGCTTGCCTGTCGCGGCAAAAATCGCATTACACAAGGCTGGCGCAAATGGCGGCACCGCGGGCTCGCCTACGCCACCCAACGGCACATCAAAGCCGTGCTCAACAAGATGCACCTTGATCACCCGCGGCGCCTCCGACATGCGCGTGACCTCATATTGGTGAAAGTTCGTCTGGTTGGTGCGGCCCTTGGCGAACGAAATCTCACTGCGTGTAGCCAGGCTTTGCCCCATGATGCATGCGCCTTCGACCTGGGCACGCACCCGGTCGGGATGGACTTGCGGGCCACAATCGACGGCTACGTCCACTTGATGCACGATGAGACTGCCGTCCTTGCCGACCTCGACCTCTACCACCGTGGCCACGTAGGTCACAAAGCTATACGACACCGCCAAGCCCAGCCCTCGACCGGCTGGCAGCTCGCGCCCCCAGCCCGCGGCTTTGGCAGCCACCTCGACCACATGCCGCATACGGCCTGTGTCCAGTGGATAAATCATGGGCGATTCGCCATAATTCCAGCTGTCGGACATATCTGGCGGAGAGATCTTGCGCGCAGGCCCGATGAGCTCTAACAAGTAATCCTTCGGATCGCGTTTGAGCGCATGCGCCATCTCCGCAACGAAACTCTGCACCGCAAAAACATGCGGAATATTCGACACGGAGCGGAACCAGCCTATCCGCGTATGGGCAGGCACCGGCACCGACTCGACCCGAAAATTCGGGATGGCAAACGGAATATTCACGGCCGACATACCCAGCTCGAAAGGCTGCTGGCCCTGCGCATTCGCGACAAAGGTCGAACCTATGGTCGGCGCGGCAGTGCGATGCAGCCATGCGACGGCCTTGCCGTTGGCATCGACCCCAGCCTCCAGGCGTTCGACCGATACGGTATGGAAATAATCATTGGTGATGTCATCCTCGCGCGACCAGGTGACTTTGACCGGTTTGCCGTCCATGGCACGCGATAACAACGCCGCTTCGACGGCGTAATCCGACTTGGACTTGCGGCCAAAACCGCCGCCCAACAGTGTTTGATGAACCGTGACGGCCGAGATATCCAACCCCAGCTGCTTGGCCACGTTCTCGCGCGTGCCGTATGGCGACTGCACACAGGCCCAGACCTCGCACTTGCCATCGGCCACACGCGCCGTCGCCGCAGGAGGCTCCATGGTCGCATGCGCCAAATGAGGCAGGTAATATTCCGCTTGAATGCGTTGTGCTGCGCCCTCCAGGGCTTTCATCGCATCGCCATCATTGCGCACCGCCGGGGCCGGTTTATTCGCCCCCTCGCTCAGGGTCTTGCGAAACGCCTCTGAATCGTAGCTCGCGTTAGGGCCATCATCCCACTCGATTTCCAGGGCATTACGCCCTTTCATCGCCGCCCACGTATCGGCCGCAACAACCGCCACGCCACCCAACGCGGCAAACACCGGCGGCATCGGACCCGCAGGAATCTCCACGACCTTGAGCACCCCCGGCACTTTCAAGGCGGCATCGGCCTTATAGCTCTTGACCTTGCCGCCCAGTACCGCCGGCCGCGCGACCGCGGCATACAGCATGCCATCCAGGCGGGTATCGATACCAAAATGCGTCGTGCCGGACACCACGTCCTGAATATCGACGCTGCGCGTGCTTTGCTTGCCGATATAGCGGAACTGCTCTGGCTTTTTCAACCGCAATGCGTCGGTGGCCGGTACCGGCAGCGCAGCGGCTGCCTCGGCGAGCTCTCCATAACCGAGCTTGCGTCCGGAGGCTTCGTGCAGGACTTCGTGATTGCGCGCCACGACCTCGGTCACAGGCACATTCCATTGCTTGGCTGCCGCGATTTCCAACATCGCTCGCGCTGACGCACCGACACGCCGCATGGGCTGAAAGAAATGCCGCGTACTGCGCGAACCATCCGTGTCCTGATTGCCATAGCGCGGCTCATCGCCTGGCGCCTGGATCACACGGACTTTGCTCCAGTCGGCCTCAAGCTCGTCGGCCACCACCATCGGCAAACCCGTCCGTACCCCCGTACCCATCTCGGCGCGATGCGCGATGATCGTGACAATGCCATCCTTGCCGATCGATACGAACACCAGAGGATCGTCCACCGTACCATGTGGCATGCCGTCGGCGCCGTACTTCTTTTCTTCTTTAGCGGCCTCTGCAGCACGCACCATGCCGCCCGCGCCCACCATCAGCACCAGACCGGTCAACGCGCCTGCCGCTTTCATCCAATCGCGCCGGCCCGGCGAGGCCAGTTGATCCGCACGAGCCATATCAGCCATCGCTCCGGACGGCTGCGTCATCAAATGAGCAAAATGGTTCATTTCGCGGCTCCTGTGCTGGCGACCTGTTTGATGGCCACTTCCTTGATCGCAGCCCGGATGCGCGGATAGGTGCCGCAGCGGCAGATATTGCCGCTCATGGCCGCGTCGATGTCCTCATCGGTAGGTTTCGGGTTGCCTTTGATCAGCGCGGTCGCCGACATGATCTGGCCCGACTGACAGTATCCGCATTGGGGCACGCCGATCTCTACCCAGGCTTCTTTGACAGCTTTGCCGACGGCGTCATCGCCTATTGCCTCGATGGTCGTGATCGGCTTGCCGGCCGCAGCGGCGACCGGCGTGATACAGGAGCGTATCGGTTGACCGTCCAGATGCACCGTACAGGCGCCGCACATGGCCATGCCACACCCAAATTTCGTGCCGGTCATTCCCAGCCGGTCACGTATCACCCATAGCAACGGCATATCATCGGGAACGTCTACCTCTTGGGATTTGCCATTGATCGTCAGACTAGCCATACGAGCTCCTTGTTCGGCAAAGACACGCACTACGAGAGATGTCTGCCGAGTGTACTCGGGTTGGCTATCAAATCAAGGATTCGTGCAACGCAGCAATCCGGCGCTGTGCGTCCATCGCGCCCACGCGTGCCAAGGGCTGCACGGACGTTGAGCCCGCTATCTGGCGCCCGCGCCGCGCATCGGATTGCGAACTGTTTTCCATTGCTGGCAAGATACGCTCGAGTGCTCAGCCTCGCGCTGAAAAGTGCAGTTGGTCCCTGCCTGGGCCGTTCCATTTTCAAATGGAAAGGCAAAGTCGTATACCGCGGGAACTACCACGTGCAAAGCACGGTTATGAAAACCCATTTTGCCGTTCTCGACAAAACGGGCCAGCCCTTCTTCGTAGTAGTCCGGGCCGTTATCAAAGATAAACGGCCGCAACACGGGACGCTGATCCCGATCGACATAGACCCAGCCGTGCTCGTCCTGGATCAACGCGTGACCATAGCGGTCGAATTCTTGCTCTTGGGCCATGACCGGCAGCGTCGCTGCCATCAGCAGCACAAACACACCGGCAGATCGAAAATTTCTCATCATGGCGACAGCATACTCGACCGCCCGAAAGCCTGGCCTGCATCCCTCCAACGCCGCCTGCGGATGCACCCTCTCAATGCATCCGCGAGCTCACTCGCCATACGCAGCCCAGGTGTCACGTCACTGGCAAGACTTCGCGCACTGACTGCGCAAACCGGTCAATGATCCTGTCGATATCTGCCGGCGTGCAGATAAACGGCGGCGCCAACAGTGCATGGTCACCTCGAACCCCATCCACCGTCCCGCCCATGGGATACACCAGCAGGCCATTCTGCTTGGCCGTCGCCTTGAGTCTGGCATGGGTCTTTTGAGCAGGGTCCAGCGTCTCTTTGCTATTGCGGTCAGCCACAAACTCGACGCCCACAAACAAACCCCGCCCCCGCACGTCTCCGACATTCGGATGATCTGCCAGCGTGGCCTTGAGCCCGGCACGCAATTGTTCGCCTCGAGCCAGGACGTTGGCCAGGAGATTGTCTTCTTGAATCACACGCTGCACTGCCAGCGATGCGGCACATGCCGTCGCGTGACCGATATAGGTGTGTCCATGCTGAAAGAAACCGCTGCCGCCCACAATGGCATCATAAATACGGTCAGTACATAAGGTCGCGCCAATTGGCTGATACCCGGCGCCCAGCCCCTTGGCAATGGTGATCAGATCCGGCACGACACCATCTTCTTCGCAGGCAAACAGATATCCCGTACGCCCCATCCCGGACATCACTTCATCCAGGATCAGCAATACGCCGTATTTATCGCACACCGCCCGAATACGTTTGAGATAGTCCCCTACCGGCGCCAACGCACCCGCGGTAGCCCCCACCACTGTCTCAGCCACAAAGGCCGCCACCGTATCCGACCCCAGCTCCAGGATCTTGGCCTCCAGCTCATCGGCCAGCCGCTGCGCGTATTGCACGTCGCTTTCACCCTCCCGGCGTTCGCGGTAGGGATAGCAAGGCGACACATGATGCGCCGGCACCAGCAATGGCAAAAACGGCTCGCGCCGCCAGGCATTACCGCCAATCGCCAACGCCCCCAGCGTATTGCCGTGATAGCTCTGACGCCGCGCAATGAAATGACGGCGCGATGGCTGGCCAATTTCCACAAAGTATTGCCGCGCGAGCTTCAGGGCTGCCTCGACCGCCTCCGAGCCTCCCGAGACAAAGTACACATGATTCAAATCCCCCGGCGCCGATTGGGCTAATCTGTCGGCCAGCGTCTCCGCCACCTCGGTCGTAAAGAACGACGTATGCGCGTAGGCCAGCGACTCCACCTGCTGCTTGATCGCATCGATCACAACAGGGTGGCCATGTCCGAGGCAAGACACCGCCGCTCCACCCGATGCGTCGATATAGCTTTTGCCGTCCTGATCGAACAGTTCTATCCCTTTTCCGGCAACAGCGACAGGGAGTTTCTGCTTGGGCTGACGATGGAAAACGTGCGTCATGGTCGGATCTCTTTGTATGAAAGCGGTAGCGGATGATATTTATTGCTACGCGCGATGGGCCGGGACAGCATCCTTCAGCCAGTATATGAATTCTTTTTCCTCAAAGCAACACTTGTTTCATAAACCCAGATACAAGGAACAAATGAATCATCATCTTTACCAGCCCAGCGTATCGCGGTCAGATCACACATGCCTGGATGCAACGGTGCGGCATTTATGCAACAATCGTTTCACCCCAACGGCATCCCATCTATGCGCTCCGACAGCCCATCCCCACCCGAATCGCTGGATCAACTGATTGATCATTTGCGGCAGGTGTTCTCCGCGCTCACTCCGCAATTTCAAAATGCGGCACGTTATCTGCTCAATCAGCCGACCAACGTCCCTGTCTTGTCAATGCGCAAGATCGCTGCTGATGCCCGGGTGCAGCCTGCTACGCTCGTGCGGCTGGCTCAGCATCTGGGCTATTCGGGCTGGCAAGACCTGCGCGAGGTTTTTGTCGACGCCTTTCACAGCAGCTCTCAGCCTTATGCCCAGCGCGCCCGCAAAATCATCGGCACTGGCAAAGCAGCGCGGCTGCAGGCCGAGATACTGGCAACACAATTCCGAAATCTCGAGCGCACCAGCGCCCAGAACACAGAGACCCTGCCCGTTGCCACCGAGCTGCTGACTCGCGCCACAAACGTGTATATCGCAGGTTTTCGTGCGAGCTATCCCATCGCATTCGGCTTTCACTATGTCTATCGACTGTTTCGCGGCAGCACATTTCTCATCCGCAGCGACGCCGGCACGCTTGAACTAGAACTCCGTTTGCTTACCGCCAACGATGCCATGGTCCTGATCAGCTTCGCCCCGTATTCACAAGAAATCAGCCAAATTGCGCGCACCGCTCGTGCAGCAGGTTGCAAGATCGTGGCGCTGACCGACAGCAAGGTCTCTCCTATCGCGCTGGATGCGGATTGCACGCTTGTGTTCTCTACGGACAGTCCATCGTTTTTTCCGTCCACAACCGCGGCTACCGCTTTGACCGAAGCCCTGCTCGAACAACTGCTCGCCAAGAAAGGCAAAGGCGCGATCAAAGCCATCGAGCACGCCGAAGGCCAATTGCATCATTCAGGCGCTTATCTTCCGACACGCCGTCCTTAGCCTGCGCAATCGTTCAGCCTTCGCAGGTTTTCTACTCTGGCCGTATCCCCTTCGCACGGCATTTGCTCATAAGCAGTAGATTAGAACGAAATCTTCGTTTGGCATCCCGACGCCTGCCCGTAGAGTTTTGAGCTATGCATCGCGCATGCGTCGACGCCTTTGTCTCCGGCACAAGGGCCAGACGTGTCCGCATTAGCTGCGTTCACCTCGTTTCGGAGATGCCCCATGAATGATCGCTTGAACCGTATTCACGCGTCCCGCTCGGCAGCCGTCAAAGCCACGCTGGATTACCCGGTGATAGACACCGATGTGCATGTCAACGACTATGCGCCGATTCTCGAAGACTATGTTCAACACTACGGCGGCGCCAAACTCGTCGACTCGTTGCGGCGTGCATTGGGGTCGCGCTTTGCCACCAAAAGCAATGGGCGCGACTGGTATGCCCAGACCGCGGAGGAACGTCAATACCACCGCACGTTGCGCTCACCATGGTGGGCACGCGTCACGCGCAACACACTGGACCTCGCCACATACACGCTGCCGGAATTACTCTACGAACGTCTCGCGGAACAGGGTGCCGACTACTCCGTGTTGTTCCCCAACGACGTGCTGGCCCCGCTGGCGGCCCGCGATGACACTCGCCAGGCACTGCATCGTGCCATCAATCACTTCCATGCCGATCAATACCGCAAATACAGTGATCGGCTGACCCCTGTAGCCGGAATCCCGCTCAATACCCCCCAAGAAGGCATTGAAGAACTGGAGTTCGCCGTCAAGACATTGGGACTCAAGGTCATCAACATCGCCGGTGGCGTGCGACGTCCGATCAAGGCAATTGCCGAAAAATACCCCGCCGAGCAGTTTCCCGATATTGCCAAGCATGCCCACTATATTGATTTCTACGGCATCGACAGCGAGTACGACTACGATCCGTTCTGGGCCAAGGTCGTCGAGCTCGGCGTCCCGGTCACGACACACTATGGCAGTCAGGGCTGGACGGGACGGCATTCGATCAGCAACTACATGTTCAATCACATCGGCCATTTTGCCGATGGCTCTCAGGCATTTGCAAAGGCCCTGTTCTTCGGCGGCGTGACGCGACGTTTTCCAGGCTTGCGCGTCGCGCTGCTGGAGGGTGGCGCAGATTGGGGATCACATGTCTACACGCACCTGGTCGACCGGTGGGAAAAACGTAATCGGCACGAGGTTCAGAACTACAACCCCGCTAATGCTGATCTCGACCTGCTGAAAGACTTGTTCGAACGCTACGGCGCAGACTTCATCCGCGGCCGGGACATCGATCCGTCGCAGCTATTGCGTGACAGCCTGGGCATTTCGGCCCTGCCCCATAGCCGTGAGCCCCAGCCCGACGAACTCGATGACTTCGCATTGGCAGGCATAGAGAAAATCGAAGACATACGCGATCGCTGGGTCAACAGTTTCTACTTCGGCTCAGAAGCAGACGATCGTACGGTGGCCTCCGCCTTCAACGAAAAAGTTCATCCGCTTGGCGCCAAGATCAATGCGATCTGGTCCTCCGACGTGGGGCATTGGGATGTTCCGGACCTGACCGAGCCCTTGGCAGAAAGCTGGGATCTGGTCGAACAAGGTGTCTTGAGCGAAGCCAATTTCAAAGCCTTCGTTTTCGGCAATCCCTACCGGTTCTATACCGAAGCCAACCCGGCATTCTTTGCCGGGACTGAAGTCGACCGCAAACTGACCTCGACCTCGCAAGCCCGCGCGGCTTGATGTCATGTCTATTCTCCCCGGTGTGACCACCGGGGATTTCTGGAGTATCTGATGAATTTTCTGTCCACCCTGGTAGCGCGCGCAGCGCTGGCGCTGACGCTGACCAGCGCTGCCGCCAGCGCACATGCCGCCGACGTTATCCGCATCGGCGTCGCGACCGCCGGCGGCGGCGATCCCATCACCTGGGGCGGCTCGCCCGGTGGTGTTGTCCGTGCCAACCAAGCATTGGAAAAGGCATTCCAGGCCGACGGCGTCAAAGTCGAATGGTTGTTCTTCAAAGGCGCCGGCCCCGCCGTCAACGAAGCACTCTCGAACAAGCAAATCGACTTTGCCTATCAAGGCGACCTGCCTTCCACAGTCGGCCGTGCCAATGGACTGAAGACCAAAATCCTATTGGTCTCAGGCGCACGCAATAATCTCTATGTCGTCGTGCCGCCAAACTCCAAACTGGATAGCATCGAAGACCTGAAAGGCGAGCGCGTCTCGATCTTTCGCGGCACCAATGGGCATCTGGTCGCCAACAACGTGCTTGCCGCGCATGGCCTGACCGAGCGCGATCTCAAGGGCGTCAATCTTGATTCCGGCAGTGCTCAGGCCGCCTTGGTATCCAATGGCGTTGATGCCGCCTTTGGCGGTTACGAGTGGTTCAAGATTCGCGACCAGGGCCTGGCGAAAATCATCTACTCCACACGCGGGCAAGACCCAGCCTATACACGCCAAGCCTCGTTACTCGTACGCGAGGACTTCGCAACCGACAACCCCGCGCAGGTACAGAAAGTTGTCGATGTCTTCGTCGACGCCGCTCATTGGGCATCGGACGAAAAAAATCGCGACGCGCTTTTCAAAATTTGGGAGAAAAGCGGTGTGCCCTATACATCCTGGGCCGCCGAGTTCGACCAGCAAAGCCTGGCCTCTCGCAATTCGCCCATCGTCGATGACTTCATCATCGCGCGTTACAAGGCGGTTGCCGCCGATGCACTCAAGCTGAAGCTGATCCGCCGGGAGGTCTCGGTCGATGACTGGTTCGACACCCGTTATCTGGAACAGGCCCTCAAGAACAAGGGCCTGGACCAATACTGGGCGTACTCCGATGCCAGCGGCAAAACCATAGCGACGGCCGCACCGAATCAGGTCAGCGCTCGCTAGGAGACGTGCCATGAGCATCCTGACCTTGCCCAGACGCCATCTCGCGTCAGCGCACGCGCCTGCCTGGAATACACGTGCGGCGATCTGGTTTATTGCCCCGTGGTTATTACCACTGTCTCTCTATGCCCTATGGCACTTGGGTGCAGAGCAAGGCTGGATCTCGCCCCAAGTCCTGCCTCCCCCTTCGTATGTGTGGGAAACCCTCAGCGATCTGACCACCAGCGGAGACTTGTGGCTGAACGTGAAGGCGAGCCTGCTGCGTGTCTTGGTTGGCTTTGCCGTCGGCAGCCTGCTTGGGTTGACACTGGGAACGGCCATGGGCCTGTGGCGTCCGCTGCAAGCCTATCTGCTACCGACATTCAATGCGCTGGTGCAAATTCCAGTGCTGGCCTGGCTGCCGTTTGTGCTATTGCTGGTCGGCATCGGTGAACCGCTGAAATACATCCTCATTGCCAAGGCGGCATTGGTCCCCGTCACGCTCAATACCTTGCAGGGATTCCGGCTTGCCAGTCCCGCACTGCGCGAGGTCGCCCATGTATACCGCTACACACGGCGGCAGGAGGTGCTGGAGGTCGTCCTGCCGCTGGCCACTCCCACCATCTTCACCGGTCTGCGGCTCGGTTTCACCAAGGCCTGGCTGTCGTTGGTCGTCGTCGAACTGGTCGCCTCCAGTGAAGGCCTGGGCTATCTCATCGTCTATGGCCGCCAGCTGTTCCAGCTGGACCTCGTCATGGCCGCAGTCATTGTGGTAGGTGCCATTGGCTACCTCATTGATCGTCTGCTCGACTGGTCAGAAGCGCGTTTCATCGGCGCCCGCGCCGCGTCGCGGCTGGGCACCCAAGGAGAAGCGCCATGAGCAACGCTGCGACAAACACCAACGGCGCCACTCCTGTTCCGCTTGACGACAATGGCGATACGCGTCGCTGGCGAGGCCTGGTATTGCCAGTCGCTGCCATCTTGCTGTGGTGGGCGTTGTCCCGCGCCGATCTCGTCAACTCGGCCCTGCTTGTGTCTCCAGGAAAAGTCCTGGCCACGGCCGCTGACCAGATCACCACAGGCAAGCTCTGGCGTGCACTCGGCGCCAGCCTGACACGAGAACTCACGGGCTTTGTCATCGGCACATCGGCGGGCCTGCTGCTCGGCGCACTGCTTGGCGTCTCTCGTTGGTTCAATAGATTAGTTGGGCCGAGCTTCAATACCTTTAAGCAGATATCGCTCTTTGCCTGGATCCCCTTGATCTCGGTGTGGTTCGGATTGGGTGACACCGCCAAAGTCGTCTTTCTCTCATTGGCGGCGTTGGTGCCGGTCGTCGTGAACACTTGCGACGGCATCCGCAGCACGCCAAAACCCTTGCTCGAAGTCGCCAAAGTCTATCGCTATACACCCGTACAAACGTTCTTTCACGTCGTACTGCCTGCCGCCACACCCGCGATCTTCACCGGTGTTTATCTCGCCTTGATCTATTCGTGGTTAGCCACCATCGGCGCGGAATATCTGCTGGTCGCGGGTGTCGGCATCGGCAACCTGCTGATCGAAGGCAGCGAGCATTTCCAGATGGATCTGGTGATCTTCGGCATGTTCGTCGTGGGCTTGGTCGGTTGGCTGATGAACGCCCTGGCCCGCCACGTCGAGCGCCGTCTCGCGCACCTGCGCGGTGCCGCGCAATAACCACAGGAACGTATATGACCGAATCTGCAACGTTGGAACTCGATCTGGACCTGCATGGAGTAGGAAAACGCTACGCCAGCGCACAAGCCGCGGGCGGCGTACTGCAAGTCCTGCATGGGATTGACCTGAACGTCCGCTCAGGAGAATTCGTCGCCGTCGTCGGCGCCAGCGGCTGCGGAAAATCCACGCTCCTGCGCCTGATACTCGGGCTGGAAGATCACTACGATGGCCACATCACGCTAGGCGGCACACCCGTGCAAGGCACCGGACGCGAACGCGGCATCGTCTTTCAGGATCATCGCCTCTTTCCCTGGCTCACCGTCGAACAGAACATCGCCGTGGGGCTGCGTAATTCCCCACATACCGCGGCACAGAAACGCGATCTGGTGGCCGAGCACGTCGCGCTGGTGGGCCTGGAAGGTTTCGAGCAATCCTATCCTCACCAGATCTCGGGAGGCATGGCGCAACGCGTCGCCATTGCGCGCGGGCTCGTCAATCGGCCGCGCGTGCTGCTGCTGGACGAGCCGTTTGGTGCGCTCGATGCCTTGACACGCGCGCGTCTGCAAACCGAGCTGCAACGCATCTGGGAAAAAGAACGCATCACGATGATCCTCGTCACCCACGATGTCGAAGAAGCCGTCTTTCTGGGCGATCGCGTCGTGATCATGCAACCTCATCCGGGCCGCATCCACCGCATCGTTCCCGTGCCGCTTGCCCATCCGCGCAACCGCAGTGATCCTCGATTCATCCGCATCCGCGATGACGTTCTTTCGGATTTTCTCGCCCCCGACGGCGCGCCGGCAGAGGCCGACAGCGTCCCCGCTGAACAGACTGATCTCTACTTGCGCCCCATTCCCTCTTTAGCCTCACTGCAAATGGCTTGGTGATCTCTCCTTAGTCCCACGACATACACCCATACGGAGCCACGACCGTGACCACCTCTCCCCGGCAAATCAAGCTCGGCGCATTTCTCATGCAGACCGGGCACCATATCGCCGCCTGGCGCCACCCGGATGCCCAAGCAGATGCGGGCGTCAATTTCAAACATTACGTCGAGCTCGCGCGCCGTGCCGAGGCCGCGAAATTCGATGCGGTGTTCCTTGCAGATTCCGTTGGCGTACGCAATCGCAACATCGACTCATTGTCGCGTACCGCGCGCAGCGATCATTTCGAACCACTGACGCTGCTATCGGCGCTGGCCGCCGTGACTGAACATATCGGCCTGATCGCGACCGTCTCGACGACGTATAACGAGCCCTATCATGTCGCACGCAAATTTGCATCGCTGGATCAGATCAGTGGCGGCCGATCAGGCTGGAACCTCGTCACCTCCAGCGGTGAAGGCGAAGCGCAGAACTTCAACCTCGACGCTCACGTCGATCATGCCCAGCGCTATGCCCGCGCAGCCGAGTTCCACGATGTCGTACTCGGCCTGTGGGACAGTTGGGAAGACGATGCCTTTGTGCGTGACACGGAAAGCGGCGTCTATTTCGAGCCGGAGAAGCTGCACCCTTTGAATCACCGCGGCGAACACTTTCGTGTGCGCGGCCCGCTGAACGTGGCACGCTCTCCGCAAGGCCGCCCCGTCGTCGTGCAAGCAGGCGCCTCGCCTGCCGGCCGGGATCTGGCCGCTCGCACCGCAGAGGTGATCTTCGTCGCGCACCAGACCTTCGACGAGGCCCAGTCGTTCTATCGCGACATCAAGCAACGCGCAAGCGACTACGGCCGCGACCCCGATCAGATCAAGATCATGCCGGGCATTTTCCCGGTCATAGGCCGCACACAAGCCGAGGCCGAGGAAAAATTCGCCCGGCTGCAAGACCTGATCCATCCCATCGTAGGTGTGCAACTGCTCTCGAATATGATCGGCGGTTTCGATCTATCTGCCTATCCGGTGGATGGCCCTTTGCCAGATCTGCCTGAAACCAATGGCGGGAAAAGCCGCCAGCAGTTACTGATCGATCTCGCTCGCCGGGAAAACCTCAGCATCCGCGACCTTTATCTACGCATTGCCGGCGCACGCGGACACCAGCAGATTGTCGGAACTCCGCAAAGCGTGGCCGACCAATTACAGCAATGGTTCGAAGAAGAAGGCGCCGACGGTTTCAATATCATGTCTCCATGGTTGCCCGGCGGACTGAACGACTTTATTGATCTCGCCTTGCCAGAACTACGCCGCCGGGGACTGGTGCGCACGGAATATCAAGGACACACCCTGCGCGATCACCTTGGGTTACATCGGCCCGAGCACCGCGCTGTGGTCGGCCGTCGCCTGAGCCAGGCGGCTTGAGCGTTGGCACAGCCGACCGTGAATGATGCGAAGTTCGACTAGCCGCCAGTAACATGGGCGCTAGTCGCCTCACGCCGCCCTGCTTTCTACACCTATACCCATCCGGCAACATGCACCACGCTCAACACGCCAGCGCCGCAGGCGATCAATAACAGCGGATTCAATCGTGTTCGCATCATCAACACTGTCGCAATCACGGCAATTGCACGTGCCCACCATCCGCCTTCCAGCGACATGAACAGCACATACACTGCCGCCAAAATCATTCCGGCCGCGATGGGCCGCAGCCCCGCCTCCAGCGCCAACTGCCAGCGCGCGCCCTGGTGGCGCCGCCAGACATACGCCACGGCATAAATCAGAAACGCCGTGGGCCCGAAAATCGCGATGGTAGCGACTACCGCGCCCCAAAGACCACCAACGTCCCAACCGATCAAGGTCACCAGCAACGATCCTGGCCCAGGCGCGAGCCGTGCGATCGCAAAGGTATTCAAAAACTCCTGCGCCGTCATCCACTGCTGTACATCCACCACTTGCCGATGAATCTCGGCTACAGTCGCCTGTCCGCCTCCAATCGTCACCAGCGAAAGCGGCGCGAAGACTCCCCAGAGTGTCCACAGGATATTGCCCATATCAGGCCTCCTTTTTCAGCAGGCGGACATATTCGATACCGACACTCAGGACACCTTCGCCCAGCACCACCCACAGCAGCGGCCATTGCAGTACGCCCACTGCGACAAATGTGGTCACCACGAAAATCCAAGGCAACACTCGCCTCGGCACCCGGATCGCTGTCGTGATCGCCATACTTGCGGACAAGCCAATCGCGGCGGCCGCAGCGCCCGCCAAGGCAATGTTGGTAATAGAGTACTCAGTCAGCGCGGCAAACACCGTCGCCAGCAGGATGATGAAGATCGCCGGAGGAACAATAATCCCCATAAACCCCGCGACTGCCCCCCGCGCGCCGGCCAGCCGGTAGCCGATCCAGATCGCCATATTCTTGACATTGACGCCCGGCAGCGCCTGAGACAACGCCAGACCGTTGAGGAAATCCTCTTCGCTCATCCATTTCCGGTCCTGGACGAACTCGCGGTAAAACCAACCACTCAACCCGCCGCCAAAACTCGACAGTCCGATACGGGAAAAGATCAGGAACAAGCTCCATGCGCTCGGCCTGGGCTCCACATCGACATTCTCAATTTGCATGATAGGGACGCAAAATTGGCACGCCCTCGGATTTCACAGAGAACGGCGCCTGCACAATGGATGCGCGCATTATGACGCGAGGTTGATAACAAATACCTAAACGCCGGGTCAGCTCTCTTCTCGAAACCGGTCCAGACGCAAGCGCCCGCGTTCGTCCGTCAACCGATGCACTGCTCCATAGGCCGCCCCCATGGCGGCCATGCTGCTTGCGCCGCAAAGGAGAAACATCAACAAAATCTGGTATTTGGCCGCGTCCGTCGGATCCATGCCCGCCAGGATCTGGCCGGTCATGATGCCGGGCAGCGTGATAATCCCCGCGGCGGCCATCTGGTTGATGCTGGGCACGATGCCGCGGCGTACGGACTCGCGCAGCAAGGTGGAAAATGCCTGGCGCACCGTCGCCCCCAACGACAGTCGGGCCTCGATCGCCAAGCGCTCCCGTCTCACGCCGGACAAGACGGCATCCAGCGCCAGGCTGGCCGCGTTCAACGCACTGCCCAGCACAATCCCCACCAGCGCCACCACATAACGCGGGTCATACCACGGCGTCGGCTGCACCGCCGTATTCGTGATGAAAAACACGCAGATCAACGTCGCTGCGGTTACCGCGACGGCGCTGATGACGAGGTTGCCATGCTGTATCAAACGAGCCTTGGGACGCGCCGCTACCTCACGGATCGCCAGGGCCATCATCACGGCAATAATCAATAGCGTCAGCCAGGGATTGGCATGCGTGAAGACTACACGCAACAAATGCCCCACCAGCAGCAACTGCAATACGGTACGAATCGCCGCCCAGAGAATCTGCCGCTGCAAATTCAGTCGTAGTACGAACGATACGCCCGCGCACAAGACGACCAGACAGGACGCGATTATCAAGTCCGATGCGTGCAAAGGAATCACGTCCATAGAGCCTCCAGCCTGCCTGCTTCCATGCGGAACCCCCGATGCCCCATACGATGGGCCTGTTCCTGGTTATGCGTCACCAGCACAATACTCGAACCCTGCTGCATACCGCGTTGCCACTCTTGCTCAACCAACGCGGTCGCCTGCTCATCCAGGGCTGCCGTGGGCTCATCCAGCAACAACACGCGTGGCTTCAATAACAGAGCCCGTACCAACCCCAACCGTTGCCGCTCGCCCGTCGACAATTCCAGCACCTGCGCATCGAGCTTGGCAGCAGGCAAGCCCAATCGCTGCGCGATGACCCGTGCGGCGTCCAGATCCGCAAAATGCGCTGTGACGGCATCATCCCACCAACCCGCCTCGGCCTGGCAATACACCACCTGACGCCGCCACTCATAACCTCTCATCTGCATGCGATCGCGGCCATCGAGTTCGGCAGACCCCTGCCCTGGGTCCAGGTCGGCGATTTGGCGCAGCAGCAACGATTTGCCAGAGCCGGAAGGGCCGACGATGGCGACACACTCCCCGGCAGGGATATCAAGCGTGACCGGCGCCAGCCGTGAGTTATGCAACCCACGTAACCGCAGTACAGGGACCGTGTCGCTGGTATTGTGGAAAAGGACGCGATCTGGCGCGGCGGACGGCGAATGATGAACAGATTGCGGCATAGAGGGAAACAGAGGCTGATGGCTACCGGAAGCCTATCGGAACTTGCGGCGGCTGACAGGCGAGGCGATTCGTCAAAGTTAGCTAAGATAACGCTTTTGCTTCGCCTATGCCATGTTCCAGCTCAGCCAACTGCGTTGCTTTGTCGAAGTCGCCACCGAATTGCATTTCGGCCGAGCGGCCGAACGCCTGAACATGACGCAACCTCCGCTCAGCCGGCAAATCCGCCAGCTGGAGCACGAACTAGGCACCGCGTTGCTCGAACGCACGCGGCGCAGCGTGCGCCTGACCGCGGCCGGGCGGGCGTTTTTACCCGAGGCGCGCGATATTCTGCAGCGCTGCGTCACAGCAACCAGCAAGGCCCGGTATGCACTGCAAGGCGAGGCTGGGCGGGTTGTGCTGGGTTATTCGGCTGGTGCGAACTATGACCTGCTGCCACGCGTGGTGGCGGCCGCGCAGCAGCAATTACCAAACATTGATCTCGAACTGCGCGAAATGGTATCCGATGATCAGTTGGAGGCTTTGCGCACGGAACGCATCGACTTGGGGCTTATCCGCCTGCCGGCCGATTTGCAGGGCCTGGAAATGACCTGTGTCGTGCGCGAACCCATGTCATTGGTGCTGCCTCGCGCTCATCCACTGACTCGCCGTCGACGCGGTCTGCAGCTGGATGATCTGCACGGTGAGCCGTTCATCATGTACCAGCCAGGAGATGGCCGCTATTTTCATGAAATGCTGCAGGCGCTATTTCACGAAACTGGCGTCGCGCCGCGTTTCATGCAGCATGTGCGGCACACCCACTCCATGATCGCACTGGTCAACGCAGGGATAGGCTTGGCGCTCGTCCCCGCGTCCACGGCGCTCATGCGTCTGGACAACATGACCGTGCGCGACATCGATCTGCCGGACCACATTCGTGCCGAGATGCATCTCGTCTGGCGGCGCGGCGGAGCCATCGCCAACCCGGCGATGGAACGCATGCGGGCCCTGCTCATCGAGCAGGGCCCGCTCAACTGAACTACCGAATCAATCAACAGTGATGTTGCCGTCACGGATCACTTTTTTCCAACGCTCGGCTTCCGCTATCTGAAACTGCGTCGCACTATCAGGACCATCGGCCACCACGTCAAAGCCTAAACCCGACATCTTCTGGCGAAACTCCGCCGATGTCAGCACCTTATGCAAGGCAGCCACCAGTTTCTCCTTGACCTCGGGCGCCAAGCCCTTGGGTGCGGCAATACCTTGCCAGGAATACACATCCATCCCCGGCACGCCCGCTTCACCCGGTACCGGCACATCCGGGAACAATGCGGATCGTTCCGCTCCTGTCACCGTGATCAAACGCAAACGATTGGCTTGGATGTGCGGCGCTACCGCACCCAGATTCGATACCAGGACTTCCGCATGGCCCGCCATCGTATCGGTAATCGCGGGTCCGCCGCCCTTGTAGGGCACATGAATGGCCTGCGTACCGCTATTCTGCAAGAAAAGCGCCAAAGTCAGATGTTCGCTGGAACCAGAGCCTGACGTTGCAACCGGCACATTGCCCTTTTCCGCCTTGAGATGCTCGATCAATTCGGGCAAGGTCTGAACAGAAGACGACGGTGTCACCGCAAAAGCGTTCGGGGTACGTACCGCGATGGTGAGCATATCGAAATCTTTGCGCGGCAAATAGCTCAGTTTCGGATACAAGCCCTCATTGATGGCCAATACGCCCAATGCCCCGATCAGAATCGTATGCCCATCGGGCTTGGCACGCGCCAGCTGCGTAGCGCCGATAGCGCCGTTCCCACCGGCCTTATTGTCCACGATCACCGTGGTGCCCAACGCTTCGCTCAGCGGCTGCGATAAATGGCGAGCAATCGCGTCCGACGAGCCGCCAGGCGCATAAGGCACGATGATCGTGAGAGGTTGACTGGAATAATCAGCCGCAACAGCGGGAACAACGTTGGCGCCGAACGCGGCAGCAACGAAAGCCGCCGCCAGGCGCACTACCCGGGAGGTATGCGATAAAACAGACATGAAGTCTCCTACTCCTATGATTGGATTTTGGGCGCACGGCAGCGACGCGCAGCAGCACGCCACGCCGTATCAAAAGACAGGCGTACCATCACGTCCGGCCTGCAGGATCTCAGGCCGGCGTGAACACCAAAGACAAGAAAGTCAGATCAAGCCCCACTGGCCGAGCAGGCGGCGCAACGTGTCGTCAGCTTCCGTGGAAAGGGGCCAGGCGCCCGGCGCGCGTACGGCGCCGCAGTCGTTACCCATCAACTGCAATGCACGCTTGACCACGGTCACGTTAGTACCGTTGCGTTCCATCGCGCGCAAGGCCTCGAATTCGGCCATGCTGCGAATCAGCTCCATGGCACGCGGATAATCACCCGCCTCGAGAGCGGCATGAATCGCGACCGAGCGCTCGGGCAGGACATTGATGAGACCCGAGGTAAAACCACGCGAGCCTACTGCGTAAAACGGCGGTGCCCAATGCTCGGCCAAGCCACCCACCCACGCGATATCACGCTCACGCGTACGTTCGATGATTTCCGCCAAGCGCAACGGCGTGGGCGAAGCCCATTTCACGCCCACTACGCCAGGGATCGCACACAGCGCCTCGACCGTATCCAGGCCAATCCCGTCATCACGCAGGTACAGCACCAGAGGCAGGCCATCGCCCGCCTCGGCAATACGCGTGACATACTGCACTACACCGCGCGGCGCCACAAAAGGGTCTGGCGGCTGATGCACCATCAATGCACTAGCTCCGGCCGCGCGAGAGGCCCGCGCCAAGGCAATCGCATCATGCAAGCTGCGCCCCACCCCAGCCAGCAACGGTGCGCGTCCCGCCACATGCTCGGCGGCGGCATGTACCATTTGTTCGGCTTCGTTGGTCGTCAGCCCGTAAAACTCGCTGGTGTTTCCGTTGGCCACCAACACATGCACCCCGGCGTTGATCGCACGGTCCACAATAGGCGCTAGGCGGGCGGGCGCCAATTTGTCGGCGTCATCAAAAGGGGTCACCAGAATGCCGGAAATCCCGTTCAGGGCGGCGCGCAGCTTGGTAGGGGCCTGACTCATGTTGTCTCTCATCTCGTTGACGGATCCAGCCGGGCGTACGCCCGGCTGGACTCTGGTAGATTGAACACCTTTACCTTCAAGCCGTCCAATGCGAAGAGGGTATGCAGTGATACAAGAATTGAATTACCGAAAAGGCACCCGCATGATCCCTACCCCACTCAAATGGATTGCCAGCATATTGTTTGGCCTGTTTGTCGGACGCGCGAGTTACGGCTTCATCCACCCGATTCTGTTTAGCGTATTTGGGTCCGCCACTGATACCACCAACGGAGCCGTGACGGATCCCAACGCCATTGACCATGTGTTGATAGCGGCCTCGGTCCTGGCGTTATTGGTCGCCATTGCCGTCGCCGCGTTCCTCTTGCGCAGCACCACCTTGTATCAGTTATTCGGCCGAGGCTGCATCCCTCTCGGCATCTCACTACTACTCGGTCTGCTCGCTGCCGTGCTGATGATGGATACCGGCGAACTCAGGGGCGAGGGAGGCAACGACGGCCGTGTCGCGCTCTTCTTCTGGTCACTGATTTTCGGGTTGCCCATGCTGATTTCTGGAATCGGGCTGACAATCGGCGGATGGGTATTGCTGCGAAAAGCCCGATGACCAACTGATCCACGCACATCATAGCTATCCGGCCATCATCGCCAATACGGATTGTTGCCGCCCGAGCAACATGACGCATCCCTAGTCAGGGCTACTGCCCTGCGTCTCTCATCGATACGATTTGGTCTCAAAACCCGACTCGCGTCAAAGGAGAGCATGATGGTGTCGCATGAACTCATCGCCCACTATGGCGTACTTGTGGTATTTCTCAACGTACTGGGCGCATCCCTGGGTTTACCCTTACCGGTCATGCCGACACTGATCACGATCGGCGCCAGCAGCGCGATCGCGACACCCAGCGCGTCGGCAGTGCTGCCCCAGTTGGCCATCATCCTGGCTGCCGCCGTCGCCGGTGGCGTACTGGGCGATCTGATCTGGTTTCAGGGAGGCAAACGCTACGGTGAACGAACGCTTTACACCGTGTGCAGCCTTTCTCTTTCCCGGGAAACCTGCATTGCCCGGACTGAAAACTTCTTCAGCAGGTGGGGCGTGCGACTGCTCATCGTTGCCCGCTTTGTTCCGGGGCTATCGCTGGTTTCTGTGCCACTCTGCGGAGCCATGGCGGTCGGATTTCGAGCTTTCCTGTGGCACGATTGCGCGGGTGTCGCCCTGTGGGCGTCGGCCGGACTGATCATCGGGGGAATTTTTGCGTCCCAGATCGAGCAAATTTTTGCCATGCTGTCCGATTTGGGCTGGCACGCACTGCTCATCGCTGGCAGCGCATTGGCGCTCTACATCCTGTATCGCTATTGTCGCCGCGCCATGATGGCCAGAACGCTCAGGAAAGCGCAAATCGGCGTAGAAAGCCTGCAAGAGTTTCTTGAGCATTAACGTGCGTACGTTGAGCGCATGACGACGGGCACACAACCGGGCGAGCAGTCGGAGTCATGTGGCTAGCCATGGCTCCGTGAGAGTTATTGGGGACACACTTGCCGTTTCCGTAGGGAAACCGCAAAATAGCGGCCGTTCCAGTCCACTTAAGCTCTGGCCGCGGCCCCATTCCCATGACCGACTCTACCAGTCTGTTCAATCGTCATCGCCCCCGTTTGCAGGCGATCGCGTACCGCATGCTGGGCTGCGTCGCCGACGCAGAAGACATCGTCCAAGACACCTGGCTACGCTGGCACGAAGCCGATCATTCGACACTGGACAACCCCGAAGCCTGGCTGGTCACCGTTACCACTCGGCTATCCATCGATAGCCTGCGCGCGGCCAAGGCCCAAAGAGAAAACTATACCGGCGTCTGGTTGCCGGAGCCGATCTTGATGGCGCCGCCATCCACCCCGGAGGAAATCCACGAGTTCGCGGACGACGTTTCGGTTGCGTTCCTGTTCATGCTTGAACGCTTGTCCCCCGAAGCCCGCGCGGCTTTCCTGATGCGCGAGGTCTTTGACATTGACTACGAGGATATCGCCCGGACTCTGGATAAGACCGAGGCGACTTGCCGTCAATTGGTTCGGCGAGCCAAACAACAACTGCAACAATCCCCCCCGCGCCATAAGGTATCGCGCGAAACGCATCATTGCCTGATGTTAGGTTTTGCCGACGCCATGCAGCGAGGCGATTTCCATGGGTTGTATGCCCTGCTCAATGACAACGCGGAACTGATAGGCGACGGCGGCGGCAAAGTGCCCAGTTTTGCCAGCCTGGTCGGTGGCAAACGCCTGGCCCAGCTGTTTTATGCCGGTCAGCGACGCTATGGCGATACGCTGCGGGTCGAGGTCACACTCGTCAACGGGCAATGGACATTGCTGCGCTATATCCAGGGCGCGCTGGAATCCGTGCAATCGTATGAGACCGATGGGCAACGCATCACCCGCGTGCTCGTCCAGCGCAATCCGGACAAACTCGCGCGCATCGCCGCCTCGTATTCCCCAAACTAACCCGCAGCGCCATGGCGATCTGCGCCCGGACATTGGTGCCGTCCGGGCAACATCGTGATCCCTTTCGCCCATCTACCGGCGTAACGCTCGCGCCCCTACGATGGACCTGCTCTCTCAACCAGCACAAGGACAGGTCATGCGCAATATCCTCAAGCACGGAATACTCGTAAGCGCCGCCAGCGCTCTGGTCACCACTATCGCAGTCGCCGCACCGCCTCACGGCGGCCATAGCGCCAGCGTGCCCGAGCCCGTCGTTACGCCGTTGATGACCAAGGCTTTGCCCGACCTCCCGGGTAAAGAGGCGTTGATGATTACGGTCGACTACCCGCCCGGCGCTGCCGACCCCATCCACCGTCACGACGCGCACGCGTTTGTCTATGTCCTGGAAGGCAGCATCGTGATGCAAGTGGAGGGCGAAAAGGAAGTCACCCTGACCCCGGGCCAGACTTATTACGAAGGCCCCAATGACCTGCACACTGTCGGACGCAACGCCAGCAAGACCAAGCCGGCCAAATTCGTCGTGGTGTTGATCAAGGCACAAGGCGCGCCGGCACTGATACCTGTGCAATAACCCCTCAGACGCCACGCTCCGAGTGGCGCTCAGCGACCTCACCATATCGGGGTATACCCGAGGATGATGCTCGTTTTGAAAATTTTTTCAAAAGTAACGTCACAAATCCAATAGCCCGCACGTCTTAGGGATATGGAAAACACAGCCTCCCCTAACGACGGGCTATCGGCCAGATCCGTCGAGAGTTCTGCGATCGCTGCATCGGGTACCGGTGCCGACTCGCTGGCCTACAGCTTCGCGACCAGCTACGCGGGCGTCGTCGCCTTTATCGCGGTGGCATCGGAAGGCAACTTTGCCAAAGCCGGTGACCGCCTCGGCATCGGCCGCTCCGCCGTCAGCCGCAGCGTACAAAAGCTGGAAGATCAACTGGGAACCAGGTTGTTCCTGCGCACCACGCGCAGTACGTCCCTCACTCGCGAAGGCGAACGGTTTTACGAAAACTGCCATACAGGGGTCAAACATATCGTGCAGGCCTTGGACGACATGCGGGAATTGCGAGAAGGCCCTCCAGCAGGACATCTGCGCGTCAGCGCCACCACTGGTTTTGGACGGAAAGTCGTGGCGCCATTATTGAAAGGGTTTCGCACGGCCTATCCCGACATTTCTGTAGAGCTGTTGCTCGATGATGGCCCGACTGATTTCACGGGAAGCCGGATTGACGTCTCGTTCCGTGATGGCCGCATGGAGGACAGTCAGGTCATCGCCAAACAGATCGTCCCAATGCAGATGCTGTTATGCGCCGCACCCAGCTATATCGCAACGCATTCGATGCCCACGGAGATTGACGACCTTGCCCAACATTGTTGCATCAATTTCCGGCTACCATCGGGCCGGCTCTACGACTGGGAATTCAAAGTGAATGGTTTGGCGCGCAAATTCACGCCCCAAGCCATGCTTTCGTTCAACGACGCCGATCTCATACTGCAAGCCGTCCTCGAAGGACAGGGAATCGCTCAAATGGCGGGCTACCAAGTGAGCGAATACCTGAAAAAGGGAGCGCTCGTACCCTGCTTGCCACAATACGCTCCAGACGATCGGGGGCATTACCTCTGCTACCTGAGCCGGCAACACCTGCCTGGCCGGATACGCGTCTTCATTGATTACATGACCGTCCAAATCCGCGCCCTGGATTTGCTGAGCGTAGACAATTTCCTGCTTAAAGGCTAAAGCGGGTCGTTTACGGTAACGACACTATGAATGCCCTGCCGTGCCATCTTGGCATAGGGGCATAAACGCTCGGCATTTCTCACCAGTTCTTGTGCTGCGGCCTTGTCCAGACCTGGTAAATGAACATGGACGTGCGCAGTCAGCGCGTGCAAGCCGTCAACCGGATCGCGGCCGAAACTCACTGATGCTTTAACCTCCACATCACGCAACATCACGCCTGCTTTCATCGCCAGCAGACTCAATACGCCATGGAAACAAGCCGCATAACCAGCGGCGAATAGCTGTTCCGGATTTGTCCCGCCTCCAGGACCATCCAGTTCAGTCGGCAGACGCAACTCGACTTGTAAAGCACCGTCATCGGAACGAGCAACGCCTGACGCTCGACCGTGCTCTATTTCGCCCCCTTGAACGGTGACATTGGCCGTATAGACCGCTTGGAAATCATCCCCGCGATACTTATCTAATAAGCTTAACGGCGGGGGCTGCAATTTAGTCATACTTATCTCATTTCAGATCGGAGAACGAAGGCGGTGGGCCATGCTAACACCTCCGTCACTCTCTCCAATCGACTTAGAGTGTCGCTCTCGATCGCCGAAACCAGGTCTCGAAATTGATAGCCCCCAAATGGGGATTGCGGACGGGTACGAGCGTATCGTCCTCCAGCAGGGCGCCGAAATAACGGGCCTGCAGATCCGCAATCACCGGACGAGCATCACCCGTATTGGCCAGATAACGCTCAACCAATGCAGCCATACGCACCTTTTCCGGACCGGCGATTTCAATGGTCCCGTTCACCGGCGCTGCCAGCGTGGCGTCTGCCATCGCCCTGGCCACATCGTCCGACGCAATAGGCTGCACGTAAGCCGCGGGCAGACGAATATGATCGCCTTCGGCGCCCGACTGCACGATGCCGCCCAAGAACTCGAAAAACTGCGTGCTATGGACGATCGTGTACGGAATACCACTGGCCTTGATCAATTTTTCCTGGGCAATTTTGCCGCGGAAATAACCGCTTTCCGCGAGCCGATGCGTACCCACCACCGACAGCGCCACATGATGGCGAACGCCCGCCTCGGCCTCGGCGGCGAGCAGGTTGCGACCCGACGTGGCGAAAAACTCCAAGACGGCTTTGTCTTCGAAGGATGGGGAATTCGCCACATCCACCACGACTTGCACGCCCTCGAGCGCCTCGGCCAATCCCTCGCCGGTAATCGTGTTCACCCCCGTAGCAGGCGATGCTGCGATGGCATTATGACCGTGCTGAAGCAGGATGGCGACCAACTTGGAACCGATCAAGCCCGTACCGCCAATGACCAGGATTTTCATGATGATGTCCTTAGCTGAGATTGGCTTTATCCAAGCCATAAGCCTTATCGGCCGACCCCGGCACCGTCCGGAAACCTACGTTCAGACGATTCCAGGCATTGATCGCCATGACGGAGAAACTCAATTCCGTCAATTCTTTTTCCGAATACTGCGTACGCACCCGCTCATAGATATCGTCAGGCACGCCCTGTGCCGGCAGGTGGGTCAATACCTCGGTCCATGCCAGCGCAGCGCGTTCACGCGGCGAAAACAACGTGGATTCGCGCCAAATCGCGACGTGGTGCAAACGCAGCTCGCGTTCGCCTTGGATCTTGGCCTGCTTGACGTGCATATCCAGGCAGAACCCGCAACCATTGAGCTGCGACGCACGGACATCGACTAGATTAAGAATCTCGTCTTCGATGGAGCCCGATTTCACGAGCATGCCGAATTCGACGAATTTCTTGAACAACTCTGGGGATTGCGCAAACGCGTTGATACGCTGACTCATGATGATTCCCTCGATAGGTTGGCGCCGCCCGCCCGGCGGCTTGAAAGCGGTCGTTGCTGCTATGCAGGCAACGGACAGCCACATCGTAGGAGGCGAGGGAATCTGCCGGTAGATCCGGCAAGGGGATCATGATGTTGATTGAATGGCACCAATCGCTGGCTGCATCGCAAGAAACCCATGGGGCGANNCCCACCGCCAGTCGCGTCGGCTGCTTTATCGGATGAGGTCAGCGCACGCCATTATTCAAACCATTGAATAGTCATTGCAAATCTAGCCAGATTATCCAACACCAAATAACGAATAAAGTGTCTTTACGCCATTCCGGCAGCTAACCAAGGACATCAATGAACACCCCTTCCCCCTCGCGCGTCGCCCTGGTCACTGGAGGATCGCGCGGCATCGGCGCCGCCATCTCGGAGCGCTTGGCTGCCGACGGCTACGCGGTGGCCGTCAACTACGCGGGCCGACGCGACGATGCGGAACAAGTCGTGGCACGTATCCGCGCATCAGGCGGCCAGGCCCACGCCCTGCAAGCCGACGTCAGCGACAACGCCGCCGTCGGGCAACTGTTCGACGCCACTGAGGCTCGCTATGGCGGCGTCGATGTGCTGGTCAACAATGCGGGAGTGATGCATCTATCGGCCATTGCGCAGTTTGACGATGCTGCGTTCGATCGCCTGATCAACATCAATCTCAAAGGCAGCTTTAACGCTATGCGTCAGGCCGCACGGCGCGTGCGTGACGGCGGACGAATCATCAACTTCTCGACCAGTGTCATCGGTCTGAGACAGGAGGGCTACGGCGTCTACGCCGCCACCAAGGCCGCAGTCGAAACCCTGACTGGCGTGCTAGCCAAAGAACTGCGAGGAAAGTCGATCACGGTCAATGCCGTGGCCCCCGGCCCTACCGCGACCGACTTGTTTCTGGACGGCAAATCCGCCGAACTGATCGACCGGCTGGCCAAACTGAATCCGCTGGAGCGGTTGGGCACCCCAGCAGACATTGCCAACGTCGTCTCGTTTCTTGCCAGCCCGCAGGGATCTTGGGTCAATGGACAGACGCTGCGCGCTAACGGTGGAATGAACTGATACGTTGAACATCGCTGTGTCGCCACAGCGATGTTCGCGCAGCCTATTCCAGTTCGGCGCCCTTTAACTCGGGAATCAGCCAGATCGTCGCAAAGATATCGATCAGATAAATCAAGGCCAATGCGCCAATGGCAACACCAAAGGAATAAGACGAGGCCAAAGCGCCGATCACCAACGGGCTGAAGCCGCCCACTCCCCGTCCGATGCTCCAGAGCACGTTCTGGGCAGTTCCCCGCGCATGAGTCGGATAGAGTTCGGCCAATAGCGCGCCATACCCGCCCATCATGCCGTTGACAAACACGCCCATCACCACGCCGCCGATCAACAATGCTTCAGGTGAGGTCAGGGTCGAATAGACAAACACCATGACAAGCGCGCCGATCTGATAGCCGATAAATGTGGGACGCCGGCCTATTCGATCTGCCAACTGGCCGAAAATCCAGATTCCCACCAGCATCCCGATGATCGAAGCCCCCGTCCACACGGCCGATTTTGCCAGGCTATAGCCAAACATTTTCGACAAATAGGCCGGCATCCAGACAATGAGTCCGTAGTACCCGAAGTTCTGCACCGAACACAGAATGATCACGCCGATGCTGCGTTTCGTCGTCTCAGCATCACGGAACAGGGTCTTGATCGGGAACTCACGCTTTTTCTTCTTTGTAGAGCGCAGGAAGATTTCGGATTCGCCGATGACCTTGCGAATGATGAACGATCCCACAGCAGGAAAGAGGCCCACGACAAACATGCCACGCCATCCGATGTGAGGCAAGAGCAATGGCGTCAGTACCGCTGCTCCCAACACCCCCAATTGCCATCCCATTCCGACATACGACGACACGCGGCCACGCTTCTCTGCAGGCCAGGCCTCGATGGCGAGCGCCATACCGATACCGAACTCGCCTCCTAAACCCAGGCCCGCCAGGAATCGATACGCCATCAAGTCCCAGTAGCCGACGGCCAGTGCGCAAAGCCCCGTGAAGATCGCAAACATCAGGATGGTGTACGTCAGCACCCTGACCCGCCCGTAGTAATCACTGAGGATACCGAAACCGATTCCCCCGAAAATTCCGCCGATCAAGGTCGCCGTGACCAACGAACCACTTTCCGCTTCCGTCAGCCCGAGCTCGAGCCCAATGACATTCAGCATGAATCCGAGGATCAGGAGATCAAAACCGTCCATGGCATAGCCAGAAACCGCTGCGATCAGTGCCCGCATCGGACTGCTGCGTCCAGTGTCGTTTTGAGTGTCCGCATCATGAGGCGCCTGGGCAGCACTCAAGGCCTCGGTACCCGAGGTATTGTATTGACTCATTTATTTCCCTTTTTTTGTTGCCGGGCCGCCCCAAGACAAAAACACCCCCCTGGGGGGCAGCAAGCCGAAGGCGCGGCGTGGGGGCTTCGTTTGCCGCTGGCCGGCGAAACACTAGTCCGCCGGCCTCAAAGACACATAGATCAGATCTTTGGAATCGGCAAAGGCTCGCCTGCACCGGTGCGCTCCACGATGATTTTGTAGTGCTCAGGCCGGCGATGCTTGGCGAAATTGAAGACGTGATTACGGAAATTCTCGACCCACGACAAGTCCGCCGACGTCGCAATGACCTCGTCGTCTTCGGATATGGCGCGCGCAACAATCTCACCCGTGGGGGCGACGATGACGGAACCGCCAATCATGTGATGCCCGTCTTCCGATCCGCATTTGGCGGCGGCGGCGATCCACATCGCGTTCTGATAAGCACTGGCCTGCAGCGACACCAGATGGGTCGACATGCGCAAGTGCACGGGCTCGTTCCAATGAATGTTGACAGATGGTGTGTTGTAACCCAATACACCAACCTCTGCGCTCTGCAATGACATCACGCGCCACGTCTCGGGCCAACGGCGGTCATTGCACAGGCACATGCCAACACGTGTATCGAATGCCTCGAACACGGGAATGCCGACGTCGCCGACCTCGAAGAACTTCTTCTCCAGATGCTGGAATGGCGCATCCACCTTGTGATCGGAATGCCCCGGCAAGTGAATCTTGCGGTATTTTCCGATGATGTTGGCATTCGCGTCGACCAGGATACTGGTGTTAAAGCGTTCGCCGCTGGGAGTCAGTTCTGCATATCCCAGATAGAACCCAACGCCCCGAGCCTTCGCGGCGTCGAACAGCGGCTGCACATCCTTGTTCGGCATGGATCGTTCAAAAAAACGTTCGACGGCCTCTTCCTCGGTCATCCAGTAACGCGGAAAGAACGTGGTCAGCGCCAGCTCTGGGAACACGACGAGCTTCGCTCCTCTGGAGGCGGCCTCGTTCAACATCTCGACGAGCCTCTTTACCACGGCGGCGCGGCTATCGTTCAAATGCACCGGTCCCATCTGGGCAACGGCGATTCCCAAGTGTCTGCTATCACTCATACTTATCTCATTTAAAAAATGCACGACATTGAAAGAAACGTGCGGTACTGCGAAAAATTTTCATGCCCTTGAATGTCGGAGCCACGATGCTCAAAGCAACTTCCCAGGGTTCATGATCTGGTTTGGATCGATAGACTGCTTGAGCTGCATCATCAGATCCAGCTCGACAGAGGATTTGTAGTTGCGCAACTCATCGCGCCGCAATTGCCCGACGCCGTGTTCGGCGCTGATGCTCCCATTGGCCTCATCGACAAGGTCATGCACAAGGCGATTGAGCTGCCTCACGGCTTGCGACATTTCAGGTGTGGGCGTATCTAGCGGCATCAGCACATTGAAATGCAAGTTGCCATCGCCCATATGGCCAAAATTAATGATGCAGGCGTCGGGCATGACCTTTTTCACGGCGGCGTCCGCATCAGCCACGAAGCGAGGTAGCTTCGATATAGGTAAAGCGATATCGTGCTTGATCGCCTTGCCAGCCCGGACCTGCGCCTGGGAGATTCCCTCACGGATTTTCCAGAACGCCTGTCGTTGCGCAATATTGAGCCCGACGGTGGCGTCCTCGACGTATCCGGCGGCCATGGCTCGCTCGAGCGTCCCTTCCAACATCTCTGCCAGGCCATTCTCGTAAGTATCGGCCAGTTCGACCAGGGCATGGAATTTATGCGCATTCGCCAACGGCCGCCTTGCATCCGTGATGTGACGCATAATGAGATCCACCGAGGCTTGCGTCAGCATCTCGAATGCAACAAGGCGATCTCCGCAGGTATCCCGGCTCAATGCCAACAAGGCCAGCAGGCTTTCCATGCTATCGCAACCGACCCACGCCGCCACACGCGCCACGGGCTGAGGAAACAGCTTGAGTACGGCGGCGGTCACGACGCCGAGCGTCCCTTCCGAGCCGATGAAGAGATCCCGCAACGCGTAGCCAGTATTGTCTTTGCGTAACGCGCGCAGACCATTCCAGATGCGGCCATCGGGCAGTACGACCTCCAGACCCAGCGCCAGGTCCCGGGTATTGCCATAACGCAGCACCGCAACGCCCCCGGCATTGGTCGCCAGATTGCCCCCTATGGTGCAACTGCCCTCGGACCCGAGACTGAGAGGAAAATAACGATTCACCTCCTGAGCCGCCTCTTGAACATGCGCAAGCAACACTCCGGCCTCTGCGGTGATCGTATTATTCAAGGGATCGACTTCTCTGATGCGCCGCAGCCGCGACGTGCTCAGAATCAATTGCGCACCGCTCTCATCAGGCGTGGCCCCGCCACTCATTCCCGTATTGCCTCCCTGGGTCACCACCGGAATGCGTGTTTCGTGACAGAGACGCATCACCTGCGCGACTTGCTGAGTACTCGCTGGACGCACCACCGCGCAACTACGGCCGTGCCACTTCTTCAGCCAGTCAGTGTCGTGATCGTCTTTTTGCTGCGCGTCGCTGACGAGTCCCGACTCTCCGACGATTTCGGATAAGCGCTGCAAGAACTGGGACTTGAGGTGGGGGATGGATCGGCTCATGCACTCACCATCCCAGGCGCAGGCGTCCCAGCGCCATGGCGACGGTTGCCTGGCTGGGTTCGACGACGGGCAACCCGACGGCTTGTTGCAGCGATTCGCGATAGCGCGCCATCCCGGCGCATCCCATGACCAGCACATCGGCCCGATGCTTGTCTCGCAACGACTTGCCGGCCTCTATCATGGACGTCAATGTCGCCTCGCTATCGGACAATTCCGCTACCGTACGCCCGATCGCGACTTCGCCTGCCACACGGTCGCTGATCCCCATCGCGGCCCAGGCCCGCATATGCCGGGGGATTGAAACATCCAGGATGGCAATGACGCCGAACGTCCGACCCAAGATCATCGCCGCCAAAGCCGCCCCTTCGCTGATACCCAGCGACAAGACATCCGGGATCTCCCGCAGCGAATGCAGCCCGGGATCGCTAAAGCATGCCGTCACAAATCCCGCTGCATCCTCTCGGTGCTGCTCGGCGAACTCCCGCACCAGCACGGCGGCCAGATCAACGTCGCGCTGTGTCTGAATCCCGGGCGGCCCCTCTTTCAAGGTCACACACTCGATTATCGGCGCATCGTCCTGGCGCAGGATATCCAGCGCAGCGTCAATCCCGGCAGTCACGCCTGTGTTGCTATTTGGATTGATCACATAAAGCGTTTTCTTCATGGTTTGTCCTTTTGGGCCGTCGCTTTCGCTTATCAAGCCAACGCCTTTTCCTGGCGCGCGATCAGACGTGTCAGTTCCTCGTGATCCCGTGCGTCCAGAACGGGGCCGGGCTTGCGCACAAATGCCGAACGAATCGCGCCACGGCGACGCAACGTTTCCTTGCGCAAAGCCAGGCCGATGCCGTACTGGAATTCATGACGCAGCAGCGGCAGATAAATGTTGAACAGATCTTCAGCGGCTTCGGATTTCCCCTCGCTAAACAGCTGACATACCTGAACCAACATCTCGGGAAACGCGAACCCCGTCATCGCCCCATCGGCGCCGCGCAGTATTTCCTGCGGCAGGAACAGTCCGCCATTGCCGACCAGAATGCTGATGCGCCGCCGTCCGCTCGTCTCACTGTCATGCCTGACTTGGCTCAACTTGCGCATGCCGGGAAAGTCTTCGTGCTTGAGCATGACCACCTGCTCGAACTCGTCGATCAGACGATTGATGACCGATACCGAGGTATGCACACCCGTCGCCTGCGGGAAATCCTGCAGGCAGATCGGTGTGCCTCGCCCCAGCAATTTCGCAATATTGGCGTAGTATCCGTAGACCTGTTCGTCAGTCTTCAGATTGGGAACCGGGGCGACCATGACCCCCGCCGCACCCAGATCCATGGCCTCCTTGGAGAGCCGTTCGATATGGCGATTCGACGAATGGCTCACGCCCACTACAACCGGCACTCGAGCGTCAACGCGTTTGAGGATGCGTTCCATCACCAGGGTTGTTTCCGCTTCGCTGAGCTTGGGCGCCTCGCCCATCATGCCCAGGATGGTAAAGCCGGTCACGCCTTTCTCAAGATAAAAATCGGTCAGGCTGTCGATGCTATACAGGTCGACCTCGCCCTGGTCATCAAACGGCGTCGCGGCAATGATGTACACGCCGCTGGCCTGCTCTGTGAGGCGATGCGATTGGGTAGCCATAGGTTGAATCACTCCAAAAAATCTTGATCAGCCCGCTCAGGGCGTAGTTTCCCCACGAGGACGTATCAGTGCGTCCTGAAATTCGTGAATTGGTGTCTTTATCGTCTAGCGCGACCGCCTATGCTCCAGCCTGCCCAGCCAGCGGGTCAGGGGCCACAACAACACCAGATACATCAGCGCCGCGAGCACAATGGGCGACGGGTTGTAGAGCAGTGCCTGAGCATCTCTGGCAGAACGCAGCAGCTCCGGCAGCGCCACGACACTGGCGATGGTCGTCAACTTCAACACCTCGATACTGTTGCCCACCAGATCAGGGAGCACATTACGAGCGGCCTGCGGGACCAGGACATAGCAAAGCGCCTGCCAGCGCGCCAAGCCGGTCGAGCGAGCCGCCTCCATCTGCCCTTTCGGTACGCCCTCGAGGCCGGCGCGAAAAACCTCTGCGTAATAGCTGGCGTTATTCAATACAAAAGCGATGACGACAGCAGTCAGCTTGTCCAACTCAATCCCGAGAAACGGCCAACCAAAGTAGACCAGTATGAGCAACACCAACGGAGGAAACGCGCGAAAGAAATCGATATAGGCAATCACTCCCCATCGCAGCCATCGGCGGCTGGATTGCGTGACGATCACCGCCAGCACCAGACCCGATATCGCGCCAAGCGGAATCACGATGGCCGACAACCAGACGGTGGTCCAGAGGCCCTTCATCAAATACGGAAAAACATCCGCATAAAGAGGCAGGTTAAAGAAATTCTGGATCAGGCTTTCCATAGTGTCACCCGGCGCTCAGCATCGAACCCAATTTCTTTCCAACCATCTGGATAGAATCACCAGTGGCAGAAAGATGACTACGTACGACAACGCTGCCATCATCAAAGGGGTGGGATTTCCGGACAAGCTGCTTGCGCCTTGCGCCGCATTGAGCAACTCGTTCAGTGACACCACCGATCCCAATGCCGTGTTCTTCGTGATGGAAATGATGCGATTGGTCAGAGTGGGTACGGCACGCCGCAGCGCCTGCGGCAGCACGACCCATCGCATCGCGGACCACCATGACAAGCCCGTTGATCGCGCCGCCTCCATCTGGCCGTCAGGCAATGACGAGATTCCCGCCCAGACACTCTCTTCGGCATAAGCAGCCAGCACCAGAGAGAGCGCAAACCACGTCACGAACAACGCCGACAGGGGCAAGCCCACCTCGGGCAGGCCGAAGTACATCACGATCAGGATCACCAAAGGCGGCAACGACCTCAACACATCGGCAAACGCCACGATCGCCAACGTCAGGACTCGGCATTCCAGCGCTCTGAGTATGGCCAGGGCCACGCCCAGAACAGTGCCTGTCAGCACTACTGCCAGCCCGGTTCCCAACGTCACCGCTGCACCGACAGCGAGCGCCGGCAGATACTGGACGGCGATATCGACGTTGAAAAACGTAAAGAAAAATCCGCTGGACGTTCCCATCAGTGAACGAGCCTATTCGCGTAGCGAGCCAGAAAGCTGCGGGTTCGTGTCTCTTTCGGATGTTCGAAGATGTCGGCCGCGCTGCCTTGCTCTACAACGATCCCGCCATCCATAAAGACGACTTTGTCCGCGACAGCATGCGCAAATGCCATTTCGTGCGTGACCACCAGCATAGTCATTCCGCTTGCGCGCAGCTCTCGCATGACCTCCAGAACGTCTTCGACCAGCTCCGGGTCCAGCGCACTGGTCGGCTCATCAAACAGGATGATCTGGGGCGCGAGCGCAATGGCTCGTGCTATGCCGACACGCTGTTGCTGCCCACCCGACAGCTGTCCCGGCATGGCATCTGCCTTATGTCCCAATCCGACGCGCTCCAATGCCGACATGGCGATCCTGCGTGCTTCGTCCGTGCTGTGTTTCTGCACTTTGCACAGCGCCAGCTTGACGTTATCCAGCGCATTCAGATGGGGATACAGATTGAACTGTTGAAACACCATCCCCACATCCTGACGCATCCGGTTGATATCCGTCTTGGGGTCCAGGACATTATGGCCGTTGGCTACGATGCTGCCTGAGCTGGGGACTTCCAGCAGATTGCAGCATCGCAACATCGTGCTTTTCCCGGACCCCGAAGGGCCGATCACGCACACGAGTTGTCCTTTATTCACCTGCAGGTCTATGCCGCGCAACACCTCGGTCTGACCATACTGCTTGCGCAGGCCGGAGATCTCAAGAATGGCATTGGTACTCATGACATACCCCTTAGTTCTCGTCTGCTGCTCAGGCGCACTTAGGCTGTACCGGTGCGGGGTCGTAGCCCTCCATATCGGGCACACCCGTTCCCGGCGCGATGCGAACGGCGGCATCTTCTGCCGCGGGCTTGAATCCGAACCACTTCTCCGCCAGCTTCGACACCGTTCCATCCTGCTTCATGCATTTCAGGACATTCGATACCTGGAGCCTTCCCTCCTGGTCATCCTTGCGAAATGCCAATGCCCATACCAGACCAGTCTTGATGGTGTAGCTGGTCACCAAGCGCGGGTTCTGCTTCGCCACCCAGGCGACCACGGTTGTGCCCGCCAGATTGAAATCCGCGCGCGATGCCTGCACCGCTTGAACCGCATCCGCATTGCCGCCATAAACGTCATAGCGAAAGCCATATTTCGCGGCATTGTCGTGTGCCCAGGCCTCGTAATTGGAGCCCTTGTTCACGGCGATCACCTTGCCCTTCAATTGCTCCAGAGACTCGAGGGGCGGCTCATTCTTGCGACCGAGAAACGTGTAGTCCGTGTCCAGATATCCCTCTGTGAACAGCAAGGCCTTGGCGCGCTCTGGTGTCACGGTGACCGGTGCAATCAGAAAATCGTATCGGCGGCTGTTCAGCCCCGGCACCAGCCCGGAAAACTCCGCCGGTTCGATGGTGATTTCACGGCTCAGGCGTTTTGCGATCTCTTTGCCGAGATCTACATTGAACCCCTGCAGCCCGCCCCCTAGACTGGCCATCGCGTGCGGCGCGAACGTCGCGTCCACGGCCGTCCGTATCGGCGCGTTTTGCGCGGCACTCTGGCTTGCCAGCCCGACTAACAACGAACTTCCGATCAAGCAACTACCAAAAAACAGTTTCAGACCTTGCATGAACATCCCCTTGTTCTGTCAGGAATTCACCGGAATACCGGCTTGTGTGAAACTACTCAGTTGCGGTTGCGGATTTCAGCCCGATAAATTGACTGAATATTCCGCGGCCCTCAGCAGGCGCACGGCGATTCAGCACCGGATCAGGGCGAGACCTCGCGATGAATTGGCCGCTGCCGCGCTCGACTTGGAGCTGGTTGTCTTTGATGACACAACGCCCGCGGCTGTAAACCTCGACCGGCCAACCCTGGATTTCCCTGCCTTCATAGGGCGTATAGCCGACACGGTCGTGCAGCATCTCGGCAGACACCACAGTCTTGCGATTCGGATCCCAAAGCACCACGTCGGCATCCGCGCCCACAGCAATCGTCCCTTTTCTTGGCGCCAGACCATACATCTGCGCATGATTCGTCGACGTCAGGGCCACGAACTCCTCGGGCGTCAAACGGCCTTTCATGACCCCTTCGGAAAACAGCAAAGGCAGGCGCAGCTCGATCCCCGGCACGCCATTGGCCATTTCTTTGAACGTGGTGGCGTCTCCTTTAGGCAGCTTGCCCGACTCGTCAAAACGATAAGGCGCATGGTCAGAGGAATAGACATTCAATGTTCCATCCTTGAAACCTTGCCACACGGCTTCTTGCGACGCCTTGTCTCCAGGAGGTGGGCTGCAGCAGAATTTCGCGCCTTCGAATCCCGGCAGATCGGAGTCCTTCGCCTCGAGGAACAGGTACTGCGGGCAGCTCTCGGCATACACCTGGGCCCCCAAATGCTGCGCCTTTCGAATGATGTCCACGGTCTCGGCGCCTGCGACGTGCACGATAAGCACCGGCACATTGATCAATCGCGACAAGGCAATGGCGCGATGGGTCGCCTCGGATTCCGCCAGCGGATCATGCGATATCGCATGAAACTTTGGCGCCGTATGGCCGCGCTCCAGCAAGCGGCGTGCGACCCAACGGATCATGTCGTGATTCTCGGCATGCAGCATGACCATCGCCCCACGCTCACCCGCCACTGCCAGCACATCCAGCAGTTGGTAGTCATCGAGCTTGAGCTTGTCATAGGTCATGTAGACCTTGAACGAGGTAATGCCCGCATCGATGACGGCGGGCAGATCGTGCATCAGTGCCTGTTCGTCGGGGTTGGCCAGGATCAAATGGAATCCATAGTCGATCACGGCTTTTTCTCTGGCCCGGCGCGAGTAGTCCTCCAACACATCGGGGATACGGTCGTTTCGATGCTGCGCGGCAAAGGACAGAATCGTGGTGGTGCCGCCAAAAGCGGCGGAGACCGTACCAGAGTAAAAATCGTCCGCGCACATCACGCCCATGCCGGACAATTGCTCGATGTGCGTATGGCTGTCGATGCCACCGGGCAGTACCCACAGACCACCCGCATCCACATCCTGTTTGCCGGCAGGCAGCCCCTGCGCGACTTCAACGATGACACCGTTGCGCACGCCGATATCGGCAAAAAAAATGCGATCCGCATTGCTTATCCGCCCGTTGCGGATAGTGAGATCGAATTCGACGGGAGACGTATCTGAAGGCTGCATCAGCTAATGGCTCAGGAAGTTCCAATTGAGAGAATTATTGGACCTCCGTTACCCTTATGCCTATTGCTTCTTTAGTCCCATTGATTAACATGAGGTTAAGGAATTTCGGCCGATGAGGATATTTTTCTAGGGAAAACCCTTAATTAATAGAGAAAAATTCGCCTTTTGTACAATTTTGACTGCCCGCCATTGGCATAAGTGTTAACCCTGAATTCCTGCCGGATAGCCTGTACCAGCCCCGATACCCCACCTATGAAGCTCAATATCCGACAGATCGAAGTGTTTCGAGCCGTGATGATTACCGGGTCCATCCGGGGAGCTTCGGAAATGCTGTTCGTCTCGCAGCCCGCGGTCAGCCGGCTGCTCTCGCATACCGAACAACGCATCGGTTTTCCGCTATTCAACCGGATCCGCGGACGCTTGCAGGCTACGCTGGAAGCCAAGAAACTATTCCATGAAGTCGAGGTCGTGTACGAAGGCGTGCAGCGCGTAAACGATATGGCGCGCGAACTGTTTGAGCACCAGGAAGGGATTCTCAACATTGTCGCCAGCCCGAGCCTTGGCCAGATGCTCATACCGGTTGCCATTGCGAGCTATCGGCACACGCACCCGCATGTAAAGCTCACGTTCCATTATCTGAATCACAACCCGCTGACCGAACGGCTGCTGAAGCGGCAGGCAGACCTCGCCGTCACGATCCTGCCCATCAAACACCCCAGCCTGGAACAAGAAGAAATCGCACGCGCCCAGTTGGTGTGCATCTGCCCCTACAACCATCCGCTGTCACGCAGGGCCGTCCTGGAAATCAAAGACCTGCTGGCCTATCCGTTCATCTCATACGAGAAATCGTCGCCGTTTGGACGCATGGTGCAGGGCATGTTCGAAGAAAGCGAGCTGCCGCTGCGTCCCGTCGTCGAGGTAGGGTCGCCGCAAAATGCATGTGCGCTTGTACAAGCTGGCGCAGGCATTGCCCTCGTTGACCAGTTCTCGGCCCGCAGTTGGTCGGCCAGCCGACTTGTCACTCGCCCCATTGCAGAGAGTCCGACCCTGAGAGCCCACCTGGTTCGCCTGCGCGACGAACCTGTCTCGCAACTATCGCAGTCCTTTATTGACACGCTGAAGGACGTCATCCGGAAAGAAGGACATTCGGGGATCGAGATACCAGGAGCAGCGCTCGGCTATACGTCTATCGATCTTTCACCGGAGCCCCTGCAGCCTCCAAGCGCGGCAACATGAGCTTGTATTCCTGCTTGAGAAGCTGGGCATAGTCCTGTCCGCTGAGGTAGGCGGGGTCTATGCCCATCTTGCTCAAACCGCTCACCAGATCGGGATTCTTCATCGCCGCTGCCAACGCCTGTTCCAGCCTCGAGCGCACAGCTGCAGGCGTTCCCTTCGGTACGGCGACGCCCATCCAGGAACCGATCTCGACGTCCACGCCAGCTTCTTTCAAGGTAGGCATTTCCGGCAAGGTCTGCCATCTATCAGGGCTGACTGACGCCAACAGGCGAACTTTCCCCGACTCTACGAATGGCGTTATCTCTGAAGGCGTCTGGATCACTGCAGCGATCTGCCCGGCGGCTAGCGCCGTCACAGCCTCAGTGCCTGACTTATACAGTACCTGCTCCAGATTGGCACCGGTCTTCTTGGCGATGTCGAAGAACGCGAGATTATTGGGTGCTCCCGGCGTGCCGAAAAACAGAGGATGGCCCTTTGCATCGCGTGCGGCTTGCACAAATTCCTGCACCGTCTTATACGGTGCGTTTGCCTGAACCGCCAATCCATAGCGATATCGACCTGAACCACCGACAAACTCGAAATCGTCGATCGTATAGGGAACATCGATCATATGAGGCGTAATTGACACAGCGGACAGCGTGATAATGCCCAGGGTATAGCCATCAGGGGCCTGCCGCATCAAATGGGCGGGCCCCAGTGTTGCCTGGGCGCCTGCCTTGTTTTCCACGACGACAGGTTTTTTGAGTTCCTGTTCCAATGCTTTCGCCAACAGTCTGGCAGCAACATCCGTGACGCCCCCTGCGCCATAATTCACAATCAGGCGCACTTCCCGATCGGGATACGATGCCGCACAGACCATCGGCATCGAAAAACTGATGCACAACCCAGCAAGCAGATATCTCATCCAGCTCATTTTTTGTCTCCTGTTATTGTGGCGCGTCGATAAAAAGCGACGTGCATCGTGCTAGCCCATAAACGAACCGCCATTCACATCAAGCACGGCACCGGTCACAAAACCGGCCTCCTCCGAGGCCAGGAACGCCACTGCCGCCGCGACGTCCTCCACCGTTCCCAGCCGTCCGACCGGAATGCGAGTCAAGTACTGTGCATTGACGTCAGCGCCCGCCGCATTGGCCATCGGCGTCACGATGCGGCCGGGCGCCACACAGTTTGCCGTCACGCCGTATGGTCCAGCCTCGCCTGCCAGATTGCGTGCCAAGGTCACCAGTCCGGCCTTGGACGCCGCATAGTGACCTCCTGCTACCGTTGACAACGTGCGTGCGGCTTGAGACGAGATATTCACTATCCGTCCGTAACCCTGCTGTCTCATGAGCGGCAAGCAGGCCTGTGCACACAGGAAAGCGCCCGTTAGATTGACGTCGATAACCTCGCGCCACTCGGTCGCATCGACCGTTTCCATCGACGCCCGTTTCCCGCCGTGCTTCGGCGATATGCCTGCGTTGTTGACGAGAATATCGACTTTGCCAAATCGCTCGGCGACGGTCCGAAAAGCCAATGCGACGGCCTCACTGTCGGCCACGCTGCCCGAAACCGCCAATGACCGCTGCCCACTCGCGTCCAGCTCATCTTGCGCCCGACGCGTCTGGGTGTCGTCCACATCCCACAGCACGACAGAAGCGCCCTCTGCATAAAAGCGTTTTGCAACGGCATATCCAATCCCCTGCCGGGCGCCAGTCACGACCGCAACCCGGCCCTCGAAACGAGGTTTCATGATGTCTATTGCCATAGCTAGACCGTCGCCACGGGAGTAAGAGGGGAACCGAACGAGCCCGGCAGTCGCAACGGCGGGCTGGTCAGCATGAAATGATGCCGGTGATTCGCGCGCAGCCATCGCGCCAGTGGCGTGAGATACCAGAGTTCGCCCAGATGGATACCCAAACGGAACAAACAGACCTGGTGCAGCGGCAATCCCTCGCAATGATCACAACCCTGGTGATCATAGGGATAGGCCTCGACAGCAAAATTATCCGCAATCAGGACAGAGATGCCGCTGTCCTCTATCCATCGCGCAAGCCGCTTGTCGCGGCCATCCAGCACCGCGCACGAATGGTGCAATACATGCGGATCCGGATCGCCCTTCATATCGACGAGTTTCTGAGCGAATCCCGTGTGCAGGCACAACATATCGCCAGGAGCGACATCGATCTTATCCGCATCGATCACCCGCTTTAACATTTCATAATCGACAAGCGTCCGTGCATCGCCATAGTGCGCATGCAGATCTATCAATACGCCCCTGCCCTGAACACAAGTCTCGGCCATCTTCTCGATGCCCAATCGGTGTGCATACGCCGGCTGGCCTGACTGCGGCGGTTTGATGTGTTCGTCCGCACGAAAGCCGTTGTAATACATCGGCTGCGCGGTACCGTCACCCTGTGCGTCGAAATATTGGCCCACGTGGGACAGTGCGTCCCATTGCGTCGAATACTGGGTAAACAACGTTACCGAGTCATCGCTGGAACAATCCACATAACGGTTGTCTTCCAGCTTCAACGGGTAATTGACGCTGGGCTTGCCTTCTTTGCGAGTGGCCACATGACGTTGCGGCGGATGCCGGTTCGGATTGAGCGCCGTCCCGCCGGGCAGATCCAAGGGCAGGCTCAGGCAGAACGCAATCCCCTTGCGGATCTCCCGGGCAGCTGCCAGGCGCTTCTCGGGCGTGAGGAGATTCAGCCGCCCCAGTTCATCGTCCTCGCCATAATCCCCCCAGTTCGAACCAGGTGGACGCACTTTCCAACGCTTCGACATTTTCCTTGCACTCCTGTTGTAAGTAGCGCTTGCCTGCCGCGTCAAGGACGCAGGATGACTTTCGACACTTCTCGATTTCGACAAAGGTCAAAACCCACTAATCCGTCGGACAAAGGCATTTCGCGCGAGATCATGGCCCGCACACTATCCGGCTCGTTCGCAATTCGGTGCGCCACGGCATGCCAAGAGGAACGGCGCGACGCGTGCGCCCCCCGTATTTGCTGACGATTTCGGACTAAAGACGTCACATCGAACACGGCTTGTTCTGCGTGGATCCCCGCGCATACCAGCACGCCCTCTTTACGCAGCAGACCCAACCCATCGCCGATACTGGAGGCCCGTCCCGTCGCTTCTAACACCACGTCAGCCAGTCGATTGCCGGTGCGCGCCATCACCGCGGACCGAAGATCCGGCGTCTCATCCAGATCAATGGCATGAGTCGCCCCCACCTGCAATGCCGTCTTTAAGCGGGACTCATCGCCTTTTCCCACCACGATGACCTGGGATGCCCCCCGCCATCGAGCACATCGTGCAATAGCCTGGCCAATGGTCCCCGGTCCCAGTACGACCACGGTGTCACCCATGGACACGGCGCCGATCTGCGCGGCGTTATCTCCCACACTCAGCGGCTCCATGAGCGCGGCGAGCGCCATATCTATGTGCTCAGGCAATCGAATGCAACTGACGGACGGCACACGGACATAGCGCGCAAATGCACCATCGCGAGTCAACCCCACCGTGCTCCGGTGCATGCAGCGCTGCGGATATCCGGCAAGGCAATGCTCGCACTTCATACAACTGGTACTGGGGATGATCGCCACCAGATCGCCGATCTTCGAACTGGACACACCGGCCCCTATATTGACTACGCGCCCGGAGAACTCATGGCCGAGCGTGACGGGAAGACGCTCGCGCATGAACTCATAGTTCTCGCCCCAGTCGTACACATGAAGATCCGAACCGCAGATTCCCACTGCGGCGACCTCGACCAAGACCTCGTCCGGCTGCAGGTCGCCAGGCTCCTCTACGTGCTCCAGATCGAGTCCTTGTACGGGTGCCGTTTTTCTCAACGCGAGCATGGCGACTCCTCATCTTTCAAAGTATTGATCGAACGAATGCCCTCTCGGCAGCGATCGCCTTATTTGCCCACGTCCGCGCGTTTCCCCCACTCTGGCAGAGGCATGGTGATATTGCTGGTCACCCCAAACTCCGGCGGGTAAATCGTGCGGATTTGCCGCTCTTGCCACTGATCTATCATCGGAAAGGCACGCGTGTTGTTTCCCGTCTGGGGATCGAATTTCAAGCCCCAACCCACAATCGTCGAGCCCACAGGTTTATCCAGCGCGAGGAATGCTGCCCGCACTTTTTCTGGATCAGTACCACCGGCGGCCGGCAATATTTCAGACAGCAGCACCCACATGGCGTTAAAACCCATCGCGGAATGCGCCGACGGTTTGCGTTGGAATTTCTTTTCGTAGGCGGAATGAAATTCCTTGAACAACTGCGCCGCCTCCGGGCTCAAGCCCTTTGGATTGAAATAGGCGGACGTGCCGGCATTGAACAGTCCGTTGACATCATCGCCCAGGGCCTCAGCAAAATCGGGAATATTGTGCGCTCCGCCGTTACCGATCAGCGCCTTCAGTTCCAGTTTGGCTTCACGCGCCTGGCGCCAGAAAAGAATGCCATCAGGGGTATAGGAACACGCAATGACAATGTCCGGCTTGGCTGACTTGAAGCGCTGCACCACCGACGAAAGATCAGTCGTCTTGTAGCTATAGCTGGCAGTATCCACCACCTGCACGCCCTTATCCTGCAGCCACTTCTTTGCCCCCTCGGCGACGGCCGTGCCATAGGAGCTGTCCTCGTTCATGATCGCCACGCGGGCATTTTTCAACGGGATATTGAGTTTGGGCAGAATGATGTCAGTCGCATACTGCGCGCCCCCACGGCCCAGCTCCGTAGCCGGGTAGATAAAGCGGAAAAGATTCTTGAAACCGCGCTTGGTAATGTCATCCGCGACGGCGCCTTGCTCGACATAAATGACACCATTTCGCTCGGCGACCTGGCTGGCGGCAAATGAGATCGAACTCGCGTACGACCCGACAATCACCTGCACGCTGTCCCGCGTGATCAACCGTGTGGCTTGCGAAGCGGCCTCGTTCGAGCCGGGCACATCGCTGGTCGCAAAGACGATTTTTTCGCCATTCACGCCACCTTTTTCGTTCGCCATATCTCTGGCGAGCTCAAAGCCGCGATTGACGTCATTCCCCAGCGACGACAGCGGACCGGTCAGTGGCAACAGCACGCCGATTTTTATGTCCGCTACGGAGCTGGCCGACGCTGCCACGATGAGCATGCCCAAACCAAGACGGATGCTTTTATGTATGTTCTTCAAATCTCCTCCTTCTGGCGATTGACCCTCGCCTCTATGTTGGACTACATGCCCAGATAGGCCTTTCTAACTTCTGGATTTCCCATTAGTTCATCGCTGCTGCCCGATAAAACGACCCGGCCATGCTTGATGACGTAGCCTCGATCGGCCGCCTTTATCGCCTGCCGTACGTTCTGCTCGACCAACAGCACGGTCGTACCCAACTGCCTGACCTGCGCAATGGCCTCGTACACCTTGGAGACGATGACAGGCGCCAGCCCAAGCGATACTTCGTCGACCATCAGCAATCTGGGCTTTGACATCAGGCCCCGGCCAATTGCACACATCTGTTGCTCGCCACCCGACAGCGTGCCGGCAAGCTGAGACTCGCGTTGTTTGAGCACGGGGAATAACTGAAATATCGTTTCCAGTGTGGCGTCGCGCTGGTCTCTCGCTCGCGGGCTGTAAGCGCCGAGTTCCAGATTTGTTCGCACAGATAATCTCGGAAATAGACGCCGTCCCTCAGGGACATACACCAGCCCCTGCTCGACCGCCTCGTGCGTCGCCAGGGGGGCCAAGCTTTTCCCCCCGAAGCTGAGGTCTCCACTGCTTGCCGGCATGAGCTTGGCGATCGTGCGCATCAACGTTGTCTTTCCTGCTCCGTTGGAGCCGACAATTGCCACGACTTCGCCTTCGTCGACATGCATATCGACGCCGAACAGAACTTCCGTATCGCCGTAGGAGGTGTGCACACCCTGTACTTCAAGCAACGGCATAGCCATCTCCCAGATACGAGCGGATGACCTCGGGCTGGCTCAGCACCTCACGTGGCAAGCCATCTGCGATCTTGCGCCCCTGGTCCAAGACAACCACCCGGTCGGCAATGTTCAACACGGCGTCGATATTGTGCTCGACCAGCACAATGGTCATACCACCTGCGCGCAGCTCTCGGATCATGTCGAGCAGTCCGTTCACCTCTGATAGATTCAGCCCCGCCATGACTTCATCGAGCAACAGTACGCGAGGCTCGGTGGCCAAGGCCCTGGCGATTTCCAGGCGCTTTTTCCCACTGATGGTCAATGCCGTGGAGGCGTGTGCTTCGCGCCCCGCCAAACCGACGCGTGCCAGCACATCCATGGCCTTTACGCGAGCTCGATGGATTGATGAGCCACGGCACAAGCCCGCGACCAACACGGTGTCGAGCACAGTCATCGAGGTAAAGAGCTGCGGGATCTGGTAGGTCCTGGCCAGGCCGGCCAGACACGTCGCGGCGCTGCCTTGATGAGGTAAATCGCGACCGTCGAATACGACCTCGCCGCCATCCCTGGGCATCGCGCCCGCAATCAAATTGAATAGCGTGGTTTTTCCTGCGCCGTTCGGCCCGATGAGCGCCACGATCTCGGCCTTGGCGACCGACAGGCTGACCTCGTTCACTGCAGTCAAGCCGCCAAACCGCTTCGATAGATTCTTAACCTCGAGCATGCTCGCCTCCGTGCCGGCGGCGCTTGGCGCTCCAGTCTTTCCAGGCCCCCACGACGCCCTGTGGCAACAGCATGACGATCAGCACCAATAACGCGCCGTATACCACCAGATGAGCGCCCGCTCCCGCCGAGCCCAACCAGTCTCTCAGGAACTCTTGCAACGGCATGGTGACCGCCGCGCCGAGCAACGGCCCCCAGAGCGTGCCTATCCCGCCTAATATGGACATCAACGCCAGATCGATGGAGATGGTCGTGTTGAATACGGTGCTGGGTTCGATATAAAGCACATACTGCGCCATCAATGTTCCGCCCAGCGACGTAAAGGCCGCGCTGATCAGAAATGCGATCAGCTTGTATCGCCGCAGATCTATACCCACGGCCTGCGCGGCGTCTTCGTTATCGCGCAGCGCTTGCAGATAGTAGCCAGCCCGGCTGCGAGACACGGCATAACAGACGGCGACGACGACCAGCAAAAATATGCCTGCCATCAACGCATAACTGCGTGGCTCGGAAAAAATCATGCGGGCGAAACCGGGCTTGTAGTCAATGCTGATACCGTACGGAATATCAGCAATGCGGCGGTACCACAACAACACAATGCGTACGGTTTCACCAACGGCGATCGTCGCCATCGCAAAAAACACACCACGTAGCCGGAACACGGGATACGAAATCAGGAAAGCCAGCGCCATCGAAATCGCCATACCCCCCAGCGCTCCTAGCCAGGGAGAAACACCTGCCATCGTGTAGAGCAGCGTCGAACTGTATGCCCCGATACCAAAGAACGCCGTATGCCCCAGAGAAAACTGCCCCGCATAGCCTCCAAGCAGATTCCAGGCCGAGGCCAAGCCTCCATATAGAAGAATGAGAAACAGCAGATTCAGATAGAACCTGTCCGCCACGATAAAAGGCAGGCCAATCGCAATGGCGACAAGAAAGACAGCGCCCAGCGCATCGCCACGACGGTAGTCAATGCGGTGTAAGGTCATTTGAGGCCCTCTTTCTCAGCACCGCCTACGCCAAATAGTCCGTTTGGTAAAAAGGCCAGCAACACAATCAACAGGACGAAATGCGTCGCCTCTTTCAAGTCGGGCTCCAGATATCCCACCAGCGTTTCGATCACCCCCAATATCAACCCGCCCGCGACCGTTCCGGCGACGTTGCCTAAACCACCCAGCACGACGGCGACAAACGAAATCAGCACAAAGCTCGATCCCACGGTCGGAAAGGCATAGAAACTGGGAACCAGAACCCCCCCCGCCAATACCGTCAGGCCAATACCGAGCGCGAACGCAATCGTCAGGACTTTATTGACATCGATGCCCACCAGCCGGGCAGCAGATAGATCCTGCGATACCGCCTCAATGGCGCGGCCGGTATAGGTGCGCTTCATGAAGAGCAGTGTGAGAACCATGGCCACGACGGCAAAGAGGAACGACACCAGACGTGTAGTACTGACATAGCCCCCCAGAAAGGGGATGGATTCCCAATCAGCCGTAAAGACCTTTACCGTCAGGAAATCCGCCGAAAACAACATCAGCGCGAGGTTCTGCAACACGATGGACAAGCCCAATGTGGCAAACACCTGCGTCATCTCGGTCTTGTAGATGGTGTAGCGAATCAAGCAGCGATAGAAAACCCAACCTATCGCCGCCCCGAACACGAGGATCACTGGCGCGCCCGCATATGGGTTCAATCCGGTCAGCTTCCACAGCCAATATGCCGCGTACATGCCGATCATCAAGAACTCGCCATGGGCGAAGTTGACCACCTTGGCCACGCCAAAGATCAGATTCAACCCCATCGCACCCAAGGCATAGACGCCGCCTAGCAGTACGCCAGAGATCAATAGTTGCAGAACCGTTTCCATTCACCCTCCGCAGTGGGGCACGCTTTTGCAGTGGATGAAATCAGTTGGACTCGTACCACGTCACCGGTGGAAAGGCATTGGGGTCGGTGATGACGTCGATGAGGGTCACCGTATCTGACGACATGGCTCGGTCCAAGGCGGCACCGAGATCCTCTGCCTTTTCCACACGGATGCCCTCGGCGCCTACCGCTCGGGCGATAGCAGCATGATCGACGGGGCTGAACTCGCAGGCGCTGGTGTATTCGCCGAACTTGATGTTTTCCGCATGCTTTTGATAGCCCAGAATCTGGTTGTTCAGTACGACCAGCACCACGGGAAGTTTCATCCGTACGGCGGTTTCGAGCTCGGCCCACGCATGGGCAAAACCTCCGTCACCGACGACGCAGAAAATCGGCGCCTGCGGCCGCGCCACGCGCACGCCCAACGCCATGGGGAATCCCCATCCCAGGCCTGCCAACCCACGAGGGGTAATGAACCGGCTGCCGGCTTTGCGCGCGCGCATATAGTTGGCAATCCAGATGGACGAGTAGCTGGCATCGGCGACCACGACCGATTCGGCTGTCAACCGCTTGTCGATTTCGCGCATGATGCGTTCCGGACGCATGGGCGCGGAGTCACTGCCTACGAGCGAGGCGACTTGTTCTTCGTGCTGTTCCCGGCCACGTTTGATCGCCGATTCGACCTCGGCGCGTGCTTGCTTTCTGGCTGAGGTGTCTATTGTGGCAAGCTGATCGCATAGCGCCTCCAAGGTGGTGCGCGCGTCCCCGATCAGCCGCAATGCCTCATAGTTTCGGCCGATTTCCTGGGCGTCCACATCGATGTGAATAAACCGCGCGCCCGACGGATAGAGTTTCCAGGAGTCGGTGCCATTCTGGTTGGTGCGATTCCCGACCAACAGCACGACGTCAGCATCCGAAATCAGGTGGCGCATGTATCGGGCAGAGCCGTTCTCACCCATAAAGTACGAAGCCACGCCGATCGACAACGGGTGTGTCTCATCCACGCCGCCCTTGCCCATCACGGTGGTCGCCACAGGCAGGCTGTACTGTTCCTGCAGGCGAGCCAAGGCCTGCGCTGCGCCTGATAAATGTACTCCACCGCCCGCAATCACTACCGGACTCTGCGCTGAAGCCAACAGCTCGGCCGCCTCTTTCAGCGCCTCACTATTGGGGAGAGAGCGGTCTAGCGGGAACTGCCCCAAATTCGCCTTGCGCTCAGCACTCGCCGGAGCCGGCTCCAGCAAAAAATCGGCCGGCAATAACAAAACCGCCGGACCAGGACGGCCGCCGCAGGCTGCCGTGAATGCCATGTCCAGATAGTCATCAATCCGATTGGGGTCGGTCACTCGCCTGACCCATTTTGTGACCGGACGGAACATCGATTCATGGTCCAGCTCCTGGAACGCGTTCTTGTCCGTCTGGTCTCTGGAGACCTCCTGGACCAAGGCAATGACGGGCACGGAAACCTTGAGAGCCTCGGCCAGCGGTGCCACCAGCAACGCAGCTGCCGGGCCGTTTTGCGCCGTCACGATGCCCACTTTGCCCGTGGCACGCGCATAGGCGTCGGCCATATAGCCGCCCGTATTTTCCTGGCGATAGGCGATCTGCTTGATCCCGAACTCCCGCCCAGCCAGATGCACCAGCGACGGCAGGCTTTGGCCAAACAGGCACGTCACGCCGTGCCGCTTCAGCCCCTCTGCCAGTCGATGCGCCACGGTGCCTTGATACAAAAGCCCGCGTGAAACCAATGCGTTGCTTGCCGCCGATGCCGCCATGAGAGTTGTCTCCGAGTCAGTGTTGTGATGTTTTTTTAAGTATTTTATAAAATATAATTTACGTCAACACCTCTTTCAAATTTTCGTCGAGCAGCCTGAGTACCCCGTGTGGATGTGGTATGAAGCAGTACTGACAAGACAACCCACCCTATGCGACTAGTCGATCCCACCTCCCCCTCGGACCAGCCAGACAGTCTGTCCGCGGCCCGAATCAGCCACTCGAACCTGTCATCAAAGGTCTATCAAGCATTACGATCGTCGTTGGCGATCGGGGAATTGATGCCGGGCCAGAAACTGACCGGCCGGATGCTCTCTGAAAGGCTGGGCGTCAGCCAGACACCCGTGCGCGAAGCCATGTTGCAGTTGGTGGCGGAGCGGGCATTGACGATGAACATCAATCGTTCCGTCACCGTGCCGACGCTTTCACGCGAGAAGTTCGTGGAACTGCGCGACATGCGCGTCGCGCTAGAGGGCTTGGCGGCTCGCTGCGCCGCAGAGCACGTCCAGGCGCAGCACATCACCGCACTCAAAGCCCTGCACAAGAAAATGATTGCGGCCAAGCGAGAGGGTCAATACTCGACCACCTTGCGGTTAAATCGGGAAATTCACTTCGGCGTATACGAACTGAGCCAACGCGAAGAACTCGTGGCGATGATCGAATCGCTGTGGGTGCGCACCGGCCCCTACCTGAATCTGATTTACAAAGACGTTGATCCCAACGCAATTGAACCGCATGAACACGAGGCCTTGTTTTCAGCGCTGAAGGCCCGCGACCCGCAGGCGTGCGAGGCCAGCATCGTGCGCGACATTATCGAAGGCGGGCGGCCTATTCTCGACCATCTTGTCACAACGACCAACGCCGACGGTTAACAGACGGGCTTGGCAATTGCCTTCACTGCTCTCGAATCAGCGTCGTCGAAAACTCATACCGTCCTGCAGGATGATAGGAACACGACGCTTCGACCAATTGACCAGCCTGATCCTTGTACTGCCGGCGGATCAACAGGCCAGGAGAATCTACCGGCACTTCAAGTTCCTTTGCGACCGGCGCTGGAATCGCGACTGCCGAAATCGTTTGCTCGACTGAAGCAATGCGGCGGCCGTAATGCTCTTCGATCAACTCCGACACCAGTCGATCTGGATGTTCACGGGCCAGCTTGCGCACGCCCTTGTAGTGAGTATCGACATACAAATCCGTCCACGCCACCGGCGGAGCTCCGTCGACACCGCGAGTCGACGAAAACTTCAACCACCGTGTCCCGGGCCCCACGCCCAAGTATGCGGCTAGTTCAACGTCCACCACGACTTCCTGAACCTGCTTGATCGTGCGTGGACTGCGCACCGCCAGTTGGACAAGATCCTCCAGCGAACTCAGCGACTGGCTGAAGCCGGCCTTCGGTCTAGCCGCAATCACCACCGTTCCACTGCCGCGGCGGCGCGCGATCAAGCCCAGATCCTGTAACTGGCGCAACGCGGCACGCACCGTATGGCGGCTGGCGTCAAACTGCTCCGTCAAGGTGTGCTCGGCAGGCAGCACCGTACCCACGGGATACACGCCATTTGCGATCAACCGTGCGAGTTCTTCTGAGATGCGGGTGTACAGCGTAATTGACATGGCGTAGGGGAAATCGGCGACAACCTCCATTCTATCTGTTGCCCTGGATGCCGCCCCGCTACGGGTAATTCCCGATATTGACGCGAAAAATCCCACCTGCTTAAATGTACGTACAACTTTTTATGAGCGTACATTTATGCCAGTCTCCGTCCTCGAATCCGCCCTGTTCAAAGACATGTTCGGCACCAACGCGATGCGCGCGGTGTTCGACGATGCCGCCACCGTACGGCGCTACGTGGAAACCGAAGTCGCGCTGGCCCGCGTGCAAGGCCGGCTAGGCGTCATTCCCGCGCAGGCCGCCGACGCGATTGCTGCGCGCGCGGACGCGGCGGCCATCGATATGGAAGAGCTGCGCATCGAGACCGAAATCGTCGGCTATCCCATCTTGCCGCTCGTACACCAGTTGTCGCGGATATGTGGCGCCGAAGGCGAATACCTGCATTGGGGCGCCACCACCCAAGACATCATGGATACGGCCACCGTGCTGCAGGTGCGTGATGCGCTGGAGATCATCGACGCCGACCTGGCCGCGCTGGACGACATACTGGACAAGCTCGCGCTGCAATATCGCGACACGCCGATGGCGGGCCGCACGCATCTGCAACACGCTCTGCCCATCACCTTCGGCTACAAGGCCGCCGTGTGGCTGTTAATGGTGCGCCGTCATCGCGAACGCCTCGCGCAATTGCGCCCACGCGTGTTGATCGGCCAATTTGGCGGTGCCGCCGGCACACTGGCTTCGCTCGGAGACCTGGGCCTGGCCGTACATGCAGCGCTCATGCAAGAACTGGGCCTCGGGGCAACGCCCATCACGTGGCATGTCGCCCGAGACGGCCTGGCAGAAACCGTGCAGTTTCTGGCGCTGGTCGCCGGATCGTTGGGCAAGATTGCTGTCGACATCATGTTGATGATGACCAACGAATTCAGCGAAGCCTTTGAACCGTTTGTGAAAGGCCGTGGCGCATCCAGCACGATGCCGCAAAAACGCAATCCGATTTCTTGCGAACTCATGTGGAGCGCCTCCAAAACCGTGCGTCAACATGCCGGACTCGCCTTGGACGCGATGTTGCAAGATTTCGAACGCGCGACAGGCCCGTGGCATATCGAATGGTCCGCCGTACCCGAAGCGTTCGTCTTGACCGCTGGCGCGCTGCATCAGGCGAAATTCATGCTGGGCGGTCTGGAGGTCGACACTGCACGCATGGCGAGCAACCTGGATATTTCCGGCGGTCTCATTGTGGCTGAAGCCGTCATGATGGGCCTGGCCCCGCATATCGGCCGCCAGACGGCGCATGACGTGGTCTATGACGCCTGCCGTTTTGCCGCGACTTCACGCCGCCGCTTGGCTGATGTCCTGAAAGAGGATGCCCGCGTCACCGAGCGGCTGGACGGTACGGCAATTGAACGCCTGTGCGACCCCGCCAACTATCTGGGCGCTGCGCCCGCCATGGTGGATCGCATGCGCGCCTATTCACTCTCAGGGCGAGCGTAAGCATTCGCCTCCACCACACATAACAGGACGGAGACACGCATGAAAAACTTGATAGCTGCACTCACCATCGCCGGGGCATTCGCCCTGCCGATGTCATCCCAAGCACAAGACAACTATCCCAATCGGGCCATCACCTGGATCGTGCCCTTTGCCGCGGGCGGGCCCACGGACGCGATGGCGCGCAACGTCGCCAATCGCGTTTCCCAGGAGCTGGGGCAGACCATTCTGGTCGAGAACGTCGGCGGCGCAGGAGGCACGATAGGCGCCACCAAAGCCGCCAAATCAGCGCCGGACGGCTATACATTCCTGGTCGGTCACATCGGCTATATGGCGGCAGCCCCTGCCCTCTATTCAAGCTTGCCTTACGATCCGGTCAAAGATTTCAAGGCGGTGTTTCGATTCCCCGACACCCCGTTGGTGTTGTTGGTAGGCGCGTCCTCGCCCTACCAATCCGTGTCCGACCTGGTCGCCTATGGCAAACAACACCCCGGGAAACTGAACTTCAGCAATGCAGGCGTAGGGTCCACCTCGCACTTGGTGGCAGCGATGTTCGCCAGCCAGGCCGCAATAGAGATCACCCCTATCGCCTACAAAGGCGCCGGCCCCGCATTGAACGATCTGATGGGCAACCAAGTCGATGCCATGTTCGATCAGACCAATACCGCCTTGCCGCAAACCAAGGGCGGCAAAGTGCGGGCACTGGGCCTGACCTCGCCGGACCGCATGGCGCAGTTTCCCGATGTGCCTACGATAGGAGAAAAGGCAATTCCCAAATTCGAGGTCGCGACCTGGTTTGGTCTATATGCACCGAAGGGCACACCGGATCAAGTCGTACAGACCTTGTATCAAGCATGGCAGAAGGCCGTGCAAGACAAAGACTTCACCAGCAAGATGAGCGATCAAGGCATCAAATTGCTGCCACCCGAACAATATGCTCCCGCGGCATTCCAGCAGTTCACCGCCGACGAAGGCAAACGCTGGGCCGCTGTCATCAAACAAGCCGGCATCACCCTGCAATAAGGGGAAAACAGCATGCGCCGCGTGTCCGCAACCGATATCGAAACCAGCATTGCTGACGCCTTGCAAGCGATCAGCTACACCCATCCCGCGGATTTCGTGCAAGCCCTGAAGACAGCGCATGCGACGGAAAGCAAGGCCCCTGCACGCCACGCACTGCTGCAATTGCTGATCAACAGCAAGCTCAGTGCGCAAGCTCGCCGGCCCGTCTGTCAGGATACTGGGGTTGCGCATGTCTACGTGACCATGGGCATGGATGTCCGCATCTACCACGATGAATCGGGCCCCACGCCCAGTCTGCAAAGCATTGCCAATCGCGCCGTCGCTCGCGCCTATGGCTGTCCGGCAAATCCATTGCGGGCGTCGATGATCCAGGACCCGCTCGGAACACGCCGCAACACGCGGGACAACACTCCCGCCATTGTCCAAGTGGAGCTCGTCGAAGGCGATGCATTGACGCTCACCGTCGTCGCCAAAGGTGGTGGCGGTGACGTCAAAACGCGCTACGCCATGCTCAATCCCAGCGATTCCGTGGCGGACTGGGTAGTGTCCCAGCTACCCGGCATGGGCGCAGGATGGTGCCCGCCCGGCGTACTGGGCTTAGGTATTGGCGGTACACCCGAACAAGCCGTATCGATGGCAAAGCGCGCATTGTTCACTCCCATCGACATGCAAGACCTGCTCAAGCGGGGCGCACGTGACGCCGAGGAGCAACTCAGGATAGAGGTCTTTCAGCGCGTCAACGCACTGGGCATCGGCGCGCAAGGCCTGGGCGGCGACACTACGGTCCTGGACGTCAAGGTCGCTACTTCGGCCTCGCATGCGGCACTCCTGCCCGTCGCCCTCGTACCAAACTGCGCGGCGACGCGTTTTGTTTCCTTTGAAATGCCCGACAATGGTCCTGCGCGCGTGCCGCAAACGGATTCCCATGTCTGGGATGGCATCCCCGATGCACTACCCGGCCAAGAAGGCAAACGCGTTGATCTCAACACCCTGACGCCGAGCGATGTCGCGCAGTGGGCAGCAGGCGAGACACTCTTGTTGTCGGGCAAACTCCTGACCGGACGCGATGCGGCACACAAGCGCATGGTGGACCTGCTCGCTAAAGGACTGCCCTTGCCGGTGCCACTGCGCAACCGTGCGCTCTATTATGTCGGCCCCGTGGATCCCATCGACGGAGAAGCCGTCGGTCCGGCAGGTCCCACCACCGCCACCCGCATGGACAAATTCATGCCGCGGCTATTGGCCGAAACCGGATTGCTCGTGACCATAGGCAAGGCGGAGCGCGGCCCTGTTGCGATAGATGCCATCAAGACAAACGGTGCCGCCTACCTGAGTGCGGTGGGTGGCGCCGCCTATCTCGTGGCGCGCGCGATCCGTGCGGCGCGTGTCGTCGCCTTCAAAGACCTTGGCATGGAGGCGATCTATGAATTCGAGGTGCGCGATATGCCCGTTACGGTGGCGATCGACGCCAGGGGCGAACGCGTTCACACCGTTTTCCCGCTGAAGGCCGTTAGCTGAGACGTTGAAATCTGCTGTGCGGTGCAGTCAAAGGAGACAGTGCCCGCTCAATTTTCAGCGCTCGCCAACTGCCATACTTTCTCCGCAGCTGGCGCCATTTCAAAGGGCTGTCGATACAGGCGAATATCCACGGGAACATACGCCGAGGATGGCGCAGCAGCGACCAATTCACCTTGCTCCAGTTCCCGGCGAATGAGGCTTTCGGGCAGCCACGCCACACCACGGCCGGCTTGAACCATGGACTTGAGCAACAAGGCATGATGCGCCGTGAACACGACAGACGCCCCAGGATGTGCAATCGCCTCTGAGCTGCCCCCGAACCATTGGCGCATCTCCGCGCGCAATATTCGTCCCAACCCAGCACCTTCGCTATAGGCCAGCAAAGGGGGAACACACGTTGCGTCCAGGTTATATCGGGCCTGCCCTTGCTCATCGGGTGCAGATACCGGCATCAAGACGTCTTGTGTCAGGATCAATTTCGGGTAATTTGCCTCATCCAATCGATTGACCATCCGGGCATGGCCATGGCAGAGCATGAATTGCACCCGGCGCTGCAGCATGGCGTCTTCGCAAGTCTGCGCGCTATCAGACATGGTCTGAATCGACCCGAGGTGCAGCTGTCCCTCCAGGCGGCTCAACCAGGACGGGAAAAACGTCAATGACAGCACGTGCGTCGCCGCAAACCGCAGGCTGGCGGCGGCCACGTCATGCGCAATCTGTGCCTTGATGCGCGCGGCCTGCAGGCTGGCGAGGATATCCTCCAGCAGCGGATGAAAACGCTTGCCCGCCGCCGTCAGTGCGGCAGGATGCGCACTGCGATCGAACAGATCCACCCCCACCCATTCCTCGAGCGCCCGAATATGCCGGCTGAACGCGGGTTGTGCAATGCGGCGAGCCTCGGCCGCCCGCGAGAAATTGCCGCATTCTGCCAGGGCCAGAAAGTCTTCTAGCCATTCGAGATCGAGAGGTCGGTTTCCGGGGCCCATCTTTGCGGTGAATAGTTCTATGCGATTCGAGTATTGGACGGACGGCAGGCGGATGAGAAACCATAGCGGCATTGGAGTTCGGATCGGAACTCGCTATCTACACCCGGAGACGACTATGCCTTCCATTAATAATTATCGGGGAATCATACCTGCTATTTCCTGCCCTTTTACACCCGATCATCGTATCGACGAGCCTGCCCTGCGCAAGCTCGCTTCCTGGCTCGCCGGCCATGAGGGCGTCGTTGCCGTCATGACCAACGGCCATACCGGCGAAGTCTTCGCGCTGACGCCGCACGAACGAGCCGATGTCACCCGTATCGTCGCCGACGAACTGAAAGGCAAAATCCCCGTCATTTCGTCGATCGTGTGCGAAGGTCTCGCCGATGCCGCAGACCATGCCCGTGCCGCCAAAGAAGCGGGCGCGGCCGCGCTGGACGTCATGCCGCCGCATCATTGGCTGCGCTTTGGATTCACCTCGGGCCATGCGCTGCAGTATTTCGAGGCGATTCACAATGCTGCACCGGATCTCGACCTGGTCTGCCATGTCTATCCGGCCTGGACGCGCGCCTCGTACTCGTCTCAGTTATTGGCGGATCTGGCTCGTCTGCCCTATGTGCAGGCATTCAAGGTCGGCCAGCGTGACATGAACAAGTATGCCCGCGACATTCAGGCCATCCGCGAGGCCAATGCCAGCAAGGCCATTCTGACCTGCCACGATGAATATCTGCTCGCGTCGATGGTCCAGGGCGTGGATGGTGCACTGGTCGGCTTTGCCACCTTTATCCCGCAACTGATCATCGATCTGTGGAATGCCGTCAAGGCAGGAGATCTCAAGAAGGCGGTAGAGATCCAGGCCATCATCACCCCCCTGAAAGACGCCGTCTATGGCGGCGGCGAGCCCACAGGCGAAGCCCATGCGCGCATGAAGGGCGGCATGTATCTCGCCGGCGTCATCGACGATGCCACTGTGCGCCCGCCCACCGAGGCGCCTTCCGCAGGCGAACTCGACGCATTGCGTGCCGCGGTCAAACAGGCGGGACTACTCGCACGCTGACAACGTAGCGGCCAACAGATAACAAGGAGGAAGACAATCATGCACATCAAGACCTTGCTCAGCGCGTGCGTCACGGCAGTGACTCTGGCGGTGTCTGCTCAAGCCAGCGCAGCAGACTATCCCACCCGCCCGATACGTATGATCATTCCCTTTCCACCCGGCGGCACGCTGGATATTGTTGGCCGTATGCTCGCGGAAAAACTGGGCACGCAGATGGGTCAATCCATCGTTGTGGAAAATCGCCCCGGCGGCAACGGCATCATTGGCGGCGACGCAGTTGCCCGCGCGACACCCGACGGCTATACCCTGTTGTTCAGCGCGTCGACCTTTACCACGACGCAAATGACAATGAAGTCCGTTCCCTATCGGGTCGAAAAGGATTTCACTCCCATTGCGTTGGTCGCAAAGGCCCCGCTTTCCGTGGCCATCAATAAAGACCTGCCCATTACTGACATCAAGTCGCTCATCAGCTATGCGCAGGCCAACCCCGGCAAAATGACCTTTGCCGTGGGATCCATAGGATCAGCCGGCCATCTGGCCACCGAATCGCTCAAGCGGGCCGGTCATCTGGAGTATTTGACGGTGCCCTACAAAGGGACTGCCCCGGCATTCAACGACCTGATCGGCGGACAGATCAATGGCTTCATTGATCCCATTCTAGGATCACTGCAGTATCACAGGACAGGCATGCTCCGGGTCATCGCCGTCACATCCTCAGAACGCGCAAGCAGTTTGCCTGATGTACCGACGGTCGCAGAAACAATCCCTGGTTACGCGTTCTACAGTTGGTATGGGCTATGGGGCCCGGCCAATCTACCCGCGGAGGTCACCGAGCGTTTGAATAAGGAAGTCAACATTGCGTTGGCCTCCGATATGCGAGCCAAGCTCACTGAACAAGGCCTGATGTTCCAACCGGGCTTGGTCGCCGATTTCGCCAACTTTCAACGCGAGGAGATGGCGCAAGCACAAAAAATTGTGACCGAGGCCAATATCCGTGCGCAATGATAAACATGTGAACGATGATGCTCCGCAAAAACACGCCGTCGTGACCGGCGCCAGCGCGGGAATCGGACGAGCGATCGCCGAGTTTCTGTTGCGGGCCGGCTGGCGTGTGACGGGGATGGACCGCACAGCACCGACACTGGAGTCCGAACACTTCCGCGCCGTCACGGCCGACCTAGGCATCGGCGCTGACGTCGAAAGCATAGCCGCCCAACTGGTTGATGCCGATGCCTTGGTGCATGCAGCAGGCGTGCTGCGTGTGGGACGCATCGGTGTGTTGGATCGCCACGCCGGCGAGCTGATGTGGCGTATTCACGTCGACGCTGCCAGCATATTGTGCAATACCATCCTGCCAGCCATGGCGGACCGTCGTGACGGCAGGGTCGTATTCATCGGCAGCCGCATCGCGCAAGGCATGCCGGGCCGCGGTCAGTACGCCGCAACCAAGGCCGCGTTGATTGCACTATCGCGCAGTTGGGCGGCAGAGGTCGCCGCACAGGACGTCACGGTCAACGTGGTTTCGCCTGCTGCCACCGCGACAGGTATGGTGAATGATCCGGCGCGATCTGCCAGCTCAGCGCAACTGCCGCCGATTGGCAGGTTGATCGAACCTGCTGAAATTGCACAATTGGTTGGCTATCTGCTGTCTCCGGCGGCCGCCGCGATTACCGGGCAGGATATAAGCATCTGTGGAGGCGCATCGCTACAGCGTTAAATGGCACATTGGCCGAGACTTCTTCAACACGGCCTGACCGCTAGCGATCAGATCTGATCCCACAGATACTTCCCCTCGTACAAACACGAGGCTGTTTGTCGTACACAGCCCACCACCGCCGTTGACATATTCAGGCCCTCCCAGCCAGCAATGCCGACAAGGTTTCGGCCTCGTTTTGCAGGTCTTTCGCCAACGCCTGTGCCTTGGCCGCTACCAACTGATTCGACAACGCTGCAGCAACGAGGGAATGCGAGAGCCTGCCCTGTCCATTGAATACCGGGACAGCAACGACAGTCACCCCGTCGATATAGTTTCCACGATCGATGCTGTAGCCCTTCTTTCTCACATTCTCAACATCTTTACGCCAGGCGTCGATATCAGGCGGCTGATCCCAGCGCAAGGCCTTAAAACGACGTTCAACATCAGCCTCATCCATGCTGGTGTAGGCCGCGACCAATCTTCCTGTTGCGCTGATCAGCGCAGGAAATCTGCTGCCTACATCGACATGCAAGCGAAACGGTGCATGGGAACGGGAAAGCGCCAATACCACCATATGGTCCTGGCCTGTGATCTCGACACCGATCGCGGTGACATTTGCCTCGTTGGATAAGCGATCCAGCACAGGCTGAGCCAATGCGGGAAAAGGGCTGCTCTCGATCACGCTGCGGGCCAATGTCAGCATGCCTACGTCCAGGCTATATCGCTTGCTGCCCACATCGACCTTGACCAGTCCCTCGCTTACCAGCGCCCGCAAGATATGCAGACACGTGCTGGTGACCATTCCGAGCTCTTCAGAAATGGTCTTGAGCGTCATCGGATCGCCTCCGCGCCCGAGTAACCGCAAAATCGCAAAAGCCCGCGTCACCGCGGGTACTTCCCGGATACGCGGCCCCGCTTTGGCCGCAACGTCAGGTGCATCGTTCATACGTGTGTCTCCGTCTATGGCGCTAAGGATACGACGCTTTCGTCGCCTTGGTTTCCTTAACGCATCGATCATAATTGTACTAATACAATCAATAAACGTAATTGACAATTTATTTATCGCTGCGTAAAGTGAACTCCAACAAGAACGAGGAGATAAGGACGTCATGACAAAGTTGACGGAGTACCTCACGTACGCAGATGCGCAAGCGCATTGCTCGCCGGAAAAGCTATGGGAACTGTTCGACGGCGATAGCGAATACATGAACATTGCGCACGAGTGCGTTGATCGCCATGCCAAGAGCGGCCGCCATGCGGTGATCCTGGTTAAGGCCAATGGCGAAGACGAAATCCTGGGATTCGACGAACTCTCTCGCGACGCATCGCGCTTTGCACATGCCTTGGTGGCGCGCGGCGTTCAACCTGGTGACCGGGTTGCCGTCATGCTGGAACCCTCGCGCGAGTTCTATGTATCGCTATTTGGCACGATCAAGATGGGGGCGATCGCCGTCCCCTTGTTCACCCTTTTTGGCCCGGACGGAATTCGTCTACGCATTGAAGACTGCTTGCCCCGTCTACTGATCACCCACGCGGAAAAGGCCCCTCAGGTACCAAGCCTGCCGAATCTGGATGTGATCGTGACGGGCGAACGCTTCCTGAGCGACCTGGTCGGCTACCCCGACCATTTCCAATGCCAAAGCCGTGCCGACGATCTCGCGATCTTTCAGTACACCTCGGGTACAACACGAGAGTTGCCTGATGCAGTCAAGCACACGCATCGTGCCATCGTCACACTCATGTTGGCAGCACTATACGGCAGCGGGATCCGCCCGGGCGACCGGTTTATGTGCCCGTCCTCGCCCGCGTGGGGGCATGGTTTGTGGCACGGCACGCTGGCACCGCTGGCCCTGGGCGTCACGATCGGGGCGTATAGCGGAAAATATCACGCCGAGCGACTGCTCAAGGCTCTGCAGGATCATCGTTTCAATAATCTATCGGCGGCAGCCACACATTACCGCATGATGCGAAATGCGGGTGTCGCGACGCACTATGAATACTATTTGGACAAGCTTTCCTTTACCGGCGAGCCTATTGACAGCGAGACCGCAGAGTTTGTCGCCAGCGTATTCGGGCATCCGGCCGGCAGCATGTATGGCACCACCGAAATCGGTGTCTGCCTCGTCAATTATCCCGGCGCTCCGGATTTCCAGATCAAACCAGGATCCCTTGGCAAGCCCGTACCAGGCTTACGTGTAGAGGTGCAAGACGCCAATGGCGTTCCATGTCCGGCAGGTGTTACCGGAGAGCTCAAGCTTTGGCGGCGAGGCGACTGGGTCGCCACCAAAGACCTGGGCCGCATCGACGAGGATGGCTATTTCTGGCATGGAGGACGTGCTGACGACGTCATTATTTCTGCAGGATGGACGATGAGCGCGGTCGAAATCGAAGACGCCATTCTCAAACATCCTGACGTCATTGAAGCCGCCGCGATTGGTGTACCCGACACATTGCGTGGCCAGGTGGTCAAGGCATTCGTTGTCACCCGACGTCCCGGTGACGAGATATTCACCCAGGAAATCCAAGACACGGTACGCACACAGCTCAGTCAACACGAATATCCGCGTCAAGTTGTTTTCGTGACGGAGCTGCCCAAGACTCCCGCTGGAAAGATTCATCGCAAAAAACTGCGCGAACAAGAGATCGCCAACCTCGCCGCGGCCACTGCCGTGCAATGACAATCAGAACCGGAGACATCATGTTGACCCAAACTCAAACGCAAAGAAGCTTTCCCAAAATCACCGAGCAAGGGCTGGAAGAGCTACGTCAACGTATCGGCGTAAAAATCGGCTTTACCGCCGAACCTTGGTGCTACGAGGCCACCCGAGACAATATCCGCCATTACGCGCATGGCATTGGTGACGACAATCCTCTATGGTGCGACCCAGCGTACGCCGCCGAGACTCGTTACGGCGGCATCATCGCCCTGCCCAGCTTTTTATTCTCGACCAGCCGTATCGTGTCAGGCTATGTAGGAGGACTGCCAGGGGTACATGCGATGTGGTCCGGCGCAGACTGGACCTGGCACAACCCCATACGCCGTAATGACGTGATCTCCACCGAGGCCTATCTGAAAGACCTCATCGAACACGAGACCCGTTTTGCCGGACGCGCAGTACAGCAGATTTATCACGTCGACTTCTTTAACCAGGCAGGCGACAAGCTCGCCGAAGCCGATAGCTGGTGCTTTCGCACCGAGCGTGATCACGCCCGTGAACAAGGCAGCAAATACAAAGAAGTCCGTGCACGCGAGCCACGCCGCTACAGCGAAGAAGAAATCCGCGAGGCTTATAAACTCTATGCCCAGGAAGAAATTCGCGGCTCAAACACGCGCTACTGGGACGACGTCACAGAAGGGGAAAGCCTCCCCACCCTATTCAAGGGCCCCATGACAGTGACCGGTTTCATTGCCTACGCGCAAGGTTGGGGTGGGCTGTATATTCGCGCAAACAAGCTGGCATGGCAGCTCATCGATGCCCACCCCGGTGTCGGCATCACCAATCGATTTGGTATTCCCGATGTGCCGGAACGGGTGCACTGGGAAGAAGACTTCGCCCTGGAGGTCGGTGCTCCAGGTGCCTATGACTATGGCCCAGAACGAAACTCGTGGCTCACTCACCATCTGACCAATTGGATGGGCGATGATGGCTTTCTACGTAAATCTTATTGCAAGATCCGCCGTCATAATCCCGAGGGCGACATGCTGTTCTTTACAGGCAAGGTCAAGCGTAAATATGTCGAAGAGGGCCGGCATCTCGTTGAAATCGAGCAGGAGGCTCGAAATCAGGACAACGAACTGTCAGTGTTGGGGACAGGCGTAGTGGAACTCCCCTCTCGCGGCTAACCACCGCCCCACAGAGCCCGGTCAACGGCCGGGCTCGCTGCATGTGAGGTAACGATCATGCTAGATCATCATCACAAGGGCTCAATGAGTGGCCTTAGGGTGATAGACGTATCCAGGGTATTGGCAGGACCATTGTGCACCCAGATGTTGGCAGATAACGGCGCGGACGTTATCAAGGTCGAGCCACCTGCGGGCGATGAAACACGGACGTTAGGGCCTCCTTTCGACGGCAGCGGCACTGCCGCCTATTTCAATGCCGTCAATCGAGGCAAGCGTGCCTTGGCGCTCGATCTGGCCCAGCCAGAAGGACGTGACGTCTTGCTGCGGCTGCTAGAGAATGCAGACGTGCTGGTCGAGAACTTCTTGCCAGGCACCATGACGCGCTGGCAACTCGACTACGACACAGTTCTCTCCGAGAAATTCCCCCGCCTGATTTATTGCTCTATCTCCGGCTTTGGTGACAAAGGTCCTATGGGCGGCATGCCTGGTTACGACGCCATTTTGCAGGCGATGTGCGGCTTGATGAGTATTAACGGAGAGCCCGAGTCCGGCCCTACGCGCATCGGCATTCCGATCGTTGACCATTTGACCGCCTACACCGCTATGACGGGAATACTGATGGCACTGGTAGAACGCGGCATCAGCAATCGGGGCCAACGCGTCGAAGCGACGCTATTCGATACCGCCTTGAGCCTGCTTGTCCCGCACGCAGCCAACTGGATGTATTCAGGCAAAACGCCACAGCTTCTGGGTAGCGCCCACCCGAATATCGCCCCTTACGACAAATACCACTGCAAGAATGGGCCGGTATTTCTGGGCATACTCAACGACCGGCAGTTTCGTCGATTTTGCGATTACCTTGAACTGACCGAACTGATCGCTGATCGGCGTTTTGCCAGCAATGCCGCCCGGCTTTCTCATCGTAGTGCGCTGACTACCGCCATCGACCGTGCACTGGCAAACAAAGATCGTCACACGCTGTGCCGAGAGCTGATGCAACTGGGCGTGCCTATCGGCCCTATCAACAGCGTGCCAGAAGCGTTCGAGCAGGCCCAGGCGGCTACCGCAAGAATCGACCGTAATGGTTATCACGGCGTCGGCCTGCCTAACCACTTATGCCGTACGCCTGGTTTGCCGGGCAGCCCACCTCCTCGATTCGCTCAACACGCCGACGAAATCTTGCTCGAGAGCGGCTTTGACCTCGAACACATAGCGCGATTACGGGCACTTGGCGTTTTACCCGCCCCCTAAGAAATCAGACATAGCAAAAAAACAGCAACACCTCATCCACCTGGAGACAAAGATGAAAAGATTGTTTGCTGCAGTAATGCTGTCCCTCAGCCAATTCGCCGTCGCCGCATCCTACCCGGAGAAACCAGTACGCATTATCGTGCCGTATCAAGCAGGTCAAGGCACCGATGTCGCCACGCGTTTGCTGGCCGAGCACTTGACCAAAGAGCTTGGCCAACCCTTCGTTGTCGAGAACCGCCCCGGCGCCGGAGGCAACATCGGTGCTGCCGAAGCGGCACGCTCCACCCCTGACGGATATACCATCCTTATGGGGACAAACGGCACCCACGTGCTCAACTCGTACCTTTACAGCAGCGTGCCGTTCAATCCCGAAAGCGACTTCGATCCTGTAATTCTGGTCAGCACCTTTCCAATGGTTCTGCTGACCTCGCCAGAGTCGCCATATACCAGCATTAGAACGCTACTGCAGACCGCCAAAGCCAAACCCGACCGTATTGATGTAGGCCTGCCCAGCACCACGGCACGCTTGGTACTGGAACTCCTTGAAAAACAGACAGGCACAAGCATTACCGGGATCCCTTATAAAGGCTCCAGTACCGTCATAACGGACCTCATCGGCGGCCGCGTTGCTCTCGCCATTGATACCGTCAGTGCATCTCGCTCTTTGATAGACGGCGGCAAAATAAAGCCTCTCGCGGTCACGTCGCTCAAGCCGTCGGCACTCTTGCCCGGCGTACCCTCCGTCGCGAGCGAAGGGGTGGACGGCTTTCAGGTGATCGCATGGAATGGCATATACGCGCCTCATGGGACACCACCGGCCAACGTCAAAACGCTCAACCAGGCATTGACCAAAATCCTCAAACGGCCTGACGTTCAAAAACGCCTACTCGAACTCGGCCATGAGCCTGCCGGCGGTTCATCCCGCGCACTCGCCGAATTTGCCCAGAGCGAACGCCAGAAATGGGCACCCGTCATCGAAGCAGCGGGGTTAAAAGCGAACTGATTTTTTAGCCGAGAATCATCCTGGAAAGCAGTGACTCACGAGCACAGCAGGAAAAGCGCACACGATCAAGTCCCTCCTGGTGGCTCATAGGTCGTGCGGCCTGATATCTCCACCATGTTGACGATCAAGCAGAACAAGCATCGAATGTCGTAAAGTCTCCTTTTCCCTGTATTACCGGAGGCTATCTTGCCCCGCCCGATTGAAAATCTGCTTGATCCCTTTCCCGCCGAATCCCCCGCCATCGCTCCCAAGGGGCTGTTGCCGTTTCTGTGGGCGTGCTCGAAGGGGGCCCGTGGTTATCTCGCCCTGCTGGCTCTGTTCAGCGCCAGCGTCTCGATCTATGAGGCCTGGTTATTTGCCTTTCTCGGTCAGGTCGTGGATTTTCTGGCCGATTGGCAGACGGATGCGATATCCGCCGAAGAGACGCGCGTACTATGGAGCATCGGTATCGTACTGGTCGCCAGTATCGCGCTGGTTGCCGTACGCACCGTCATCCAACATCAAGTATTGGCTATCAATCTGCCACTGAGGCTGCGCTGGAATTTTCACCGGCTGATGCTGCAGCAAAGCCTGTCGTTCTTTGCGGACGAGTTTGCCGGACGAGTCACGACCAAGGTCATGCAGACCGCTCTCGCCGTGCGCGAGGTGCTGTTTACGTTTTCCGAGATAGTGCTGGGCATCGGCATTTATTTTGTGACGATCATCGCGCTGGCGGGAGGGTTTGATAGCCGGCTGATGATCCCATTTCTCGTCTGGATCGTCCTGTACGGACTCACGATGCGATATTTCATCCCCCGACTGGGCAAGGTATCGCAGGAACAGGCCCACGCGCGCTCGTCCATGACGGGCCGTGTGACAGATGCGTATTCCAACATCATCACTGTTAAATTGTTTTCGCATACGAATCGCGAGGCGCATTTCGCGCGCGCAGCGATGGAGGATTTCAAGAACACGGGATACAGCCAGATGCGGCTGGTCAGCCAGTTCGAGATTATCAATCAGGCGTTGGTGGTCGGATTGATTCTTTCTGCTGGCGGCTATGCCCTGCAACTATGGCATGCCGGAGCGGTCGGCCCGGGAGCGGTGGCCGCCCTGACGGCGATGGCCTTGCGGGTCAACGGCATGTCGCATTGGATCATGTGGCAGATGACCTCGCTCTTTGAGGCCATCGGCACCGTGCAGGATGGCATCGGGACGTTTTCCCGCAAGGTCAAAGTCCAGGATCAACCCGGCGCGCCAGCGCTGCAGATCACCAAGGGCGAAGTCGTATTCGATCAGATCTCGTTCAACTACAGCGGCAACCGTCAGGTTCTGGATGGCCTGAGCCTGACCGTGAAACCAGGCGAGAAAATCGGTCTTGTCGGCCGTTCGGGTGCAGGCAAGTCCACGCTCGTCAATCTGCTGCTGCGCTTTTACGATGTCGATGCAGGCCGCATCTGCATTGATGGACAAAACATCGCTCATGTCACACAGGACAGCTTGCGGCAAGCCATCGGCATGGTCACCCAAGACACGTCATTGCTCCATCGCAGTATTCGCGACAACATCGCCTATGGATTGCCCGAGGCCAGCGACGCGGACATACAAGCGGCGGCCATGCATGCCCAGGCCGACGACTTCATTCAGCGCCTGAACGATCCGCAGGGCCGCACAGGCTACGACACGCAGGTCGGCGAGCGCGGAGCGAAGCTGTCTGGCGGACAGCGTCAACGCATCGCGATTGCGCGGGTCATGCTCAAGAATGCCCCGATCCTGTTACTGGACGAAGCCACCAGCGCCCTCGACTCGGAAGTCGAAGCCGCAATTCAGGAAAGCTTGAGCGAAATGATGCAAGGCAAGACGGTCATTGCAATCGCACACCGCTTGTCCACGATCGCAGCGATGGACCGGCTGATCGTGATGGACCAAGGGCGCATCATCGAACAAGGCACTCACGCTGAGCTGCTGCTGCAAAATGGCGTCTACGCCAACCTGTGGCAGCACCAGAGCGGCGGCTTTCTGGGTCAGGACGACCTGCCTGCGGCATAGGCGGTCTGAATCGTCGTGCGCACATGGTTCACGTGCGCACTGGCCGCCGCCTCAGCGTGATCCGGCTTGGCATCCAATACCGCCAAGGCAATGCGCCGATAATCGTCAAGGCGCATTTTCTGCAGGCTGGGCAGGCGATGCTGGGCGTGTACCACCGGCATCAGAATCGTGGGAAACAGGCGCTTGAGCTCCAGGTTTCCTCCCATATCCAGCAATACCCGATAAAACCGCCGGCGGGCGCGGGCAAAGGCAATACTGTCCTGCGTCTGATCGGCCTGCGCCAACTGCTGCAAGGTCTCTTGCAACGAGGCGCGGGCAGACGGCTCGCCAACACCTCGAACCGCCGTGCGCGCCAACAGGCCCAGCATGCGCTCGGCCACATCCAGCACATCCAGCGTTTCCTGCTGGCTCAGCGATCGTATCGCCGCCCCCTTGTGCCGCGAGAGCTCGATGACCCCCTCTGCCGCCAGCCGCTGCAAGGCTTCGCGCACTGAATTGCGCCCCACCCCGAAATGTGCGGCCAGATCGACCTCGACCAAGCGCTGGCCCGGTACCAGAGCGTGCGCCTCAAGCTCGCGCAAAATGCCCTGAAACACCACATCGGAGGCGCTTTTGGCTTTCTGTTGTAGCGACGGCGAATCACCGGTTTCAGCAATCAGGGCAGATGGGCTCATAAGCAAAGTTCCAGGCACATAAAAATAAAGGTCTGGTCACGCCAGAAAAATCATCCTACAATTTTATGGAACAATTTTACTCTACGGATGAAAATATTGCCCTGCCCCACCAAGAACATGGCGGCAGGGCCAATAGGACCAGAGGAGACCAACGCAATGGCGTCATCACTATCCGTCGCGAACAAACGGGTGCTCATCACGGGCGCCTCCAGCGGTCTGGGACAGCACTTTGCCAGGACCTTGGCCGCCCAGGGCGCGCAACTGATCCTCGCGGCCCGGCGGCTGGATCGATTGCAGGCCTTCGCCGACACCCTGTCGTGCAGCGTAGCGCCGCTGTGCCTGCCCTTTGATGTCACGGATGCCGCCAGCCATACCGAGCTGGTCAAGCAAATCGACACACTGGATGTGCTGATCAATAACGCCGGCATCGTGCGGGAAAGTGCTGCAGCCACGCACAGTTCAGAGGACTGGGATGCCGTGCTGGACACCAACCTCAAGGGGATGTTTTTTCTGGCCCAATCCCTGCTGCCCGCGCTGCAGGCCAATGGTGGCAGCATCATCAATGTGGCCTCCATCCTGGGCCTGCGCCAAGCAGGCGGCATCGTGTCGTACGCCGTGTCCAAGGCCGGCGTCATCCAGCTGAGCAAGACGCTGGCGCTGGAATGGGCGCGCTATGGCGTTCGCGTCAACGCCCTGGCGCCCGGCTATATCGAGACCGAGATCAACGCCGATTTTTGGCAATCCGACGCAGGTAAAGCGTTGATCAAACGTATTCCGCAACGGCGTCTAGGCCAACTCGAGGATCTCGATGGCCCCTTGCTGCTCTTGTGCAGCGACGCGTCACGCTACATGACAGGCTCGGTGCTCGTGGTCGACGGCGGCCATCTGGTCAATACGCTTTGAGGAAACAGGCATGTACACCCCCTACCCCAGTGAACGCAGCCGCGAAGTCGGCGAGCGCGTCGAGGCGTTTGTGCGTAACGTCGTCGTGCCCTATGAGAACGATCCGCGCCGCACCGCACATGGCCCGACACAGGAGCTCGTCGAAGAACTGCGTGCCAAGGCTCGCGCTGCTGGCGTCATGACGCCGCATATCCTGTCCGATGGCAGCCACATGACGCAGTTGGAAACCGCTGCCGTGCTCAAGCGCTCAGGCCTGTCACCCCTGGGACCCATAGCGGTCAACACCATGGCGCCAGACGAAGGCAATATGTTTTTGCTGGGCAAAGTCGCCACCCCGGCGCAAAAGGCCAAGTACCTGGACCGGCTGGTCAGTGGACACGCACGTTCGGCCTTTTACATGACCGAACCTGCGGTGGATGGTGGCGCGGGATCCGATCCCTCGATGCTGCAGACGACCGCCGTTCAACAAGGCAATAACTGGATCATCAATGGACGCAAGATGTTCATCACCGGTGCAGAAGGCGCCGAGGTCGGCATCGTGATGGCACGCAGCAATACCGGCGACAAAGTCCAGGCCACGATGTTTCTGGTCAAACTACCCCATCCCGCCATTCGTATCGAACGCATCCTCGATACCATCGACAGCTCGATGCCCGGCGGCCACGCCCTGATCGTCATCGATAACCTCATCGTTCCACAGGAAGACGTTCTCGGCGAGGTGCACGAGGGTTTTCGCTACGCGCAGATCCGCCTGTCTCCGGCCCGTCTGTCGCACTGCATGCGTTGGTTCGGTGGCGCTGCGCGCGCGCACGAGATCGCAACCGCCTATGCGGTCAAACGCAAAGCCTTCGGCAAACCGCTGATTGACCACGAAGGTGTGGGCTTCATGCTGGCCGACAACTTGATCGATCTGCAACAAGCCGCTTTGATGATCGACTGGTGCGCGGGCGTGCTGGATTCCGGATCTCAAGCCACCACTGAAAGCTCCATGGCAAAGGTCGCTGTCTCCGACGCATTATTTCGCGTCGCGGACCGTTGCGTGCAAGTCATGGGCGGCACCGGTGTCTCGCGCGACACGATTGTCGAGCAGATATTCCGTGAAGTCCGCGCGTTCCGCATCTATGACGGCCCGACCGAGGTCCACAAATGGTCGCTGGCGAAAAAGATGAAACGCGATGCGTTGCACGGAGGTGCGCATGGCTAAAGCGACTGGAAATTTCGCTGGTACCGCGGCTGTCCGGCCCGAGCATCGCATTGACCAGGCTGCTTTAGAGGCCTGGATGCAAGCCAACGTCGAGGGATACCAGGGACCACTGACGATAGACCAGTTCAAAGGCGGGCAATCCAACCCGACCTATCGCCTGCAGACACCGACCCGCAACTATGTACTGCGACGCAAACCGCCGGGCGTATTACTAAAAGGCGCTCACGCCGTAGAACGCGAAGCCCGCGTGATGAGTGCACTAGGTACCGTGGGTTTCGCAGTGCCGCGGATCTATGGCCTGTGCACAGATGACAGCGTCATCGGCAGCTGGTTCTTTGTCATGGACATGGTGGAGGGCCGCGTATTCTGGGACGCCAGCTTTGCCGACGTCGCACGTGAAGCACGCGCACAGTACATGGACGCCATGAACGCCACCCTGGCGACGCTGCACCAAATCGACTATACCGCTATCGGCCTGGGTGACTATGGCCGGCCGGGGGGTTACGTCAAACGCCAGATCGACCGCTGGTCCAAGCAGTATCTCGAAGATGATCTCGCGGGCCGTCATCCGGCGATGGACCAACTCGTCCAATGGCTGCCCAAACATCTGCCCGATACCGAGGACGTCACCATCACGCACGGCGACTTTCGGGCAGACAACATGATTTTCCATCCAACAGAACCCAAGGTACTTGCGGTGCTGGATTGGGAACTGTCCACCTTGGGTGATCCTCTTGCGGATTTTGCATATCACGCCATGATGTTCCGCATGCCTCCAGACATATTGGGCGGAATCGGGGGGCTGGACCTGCAGGCCTCGGGGTTGCCCGATGAACAGGCCTATGTGCGGGCCTATTGTGAACGTACAGGGCGCGCGGGGATTCCTGACCTGGATTTTTACGTCGTCTTCAACATGTTCCGCTTTGCCGCCATCCTGCACGGGATCAAGGGCCGCGTGCTGCGGGGAACCGCAGCCAGCGCGGATGCAGAGGCGATGGGAAATCGGTTTACGAGAGTCGCCGATATCGCGTGGGAACAGGTAAGGACCCGAATCGCCTGACCGGCAAGCGCCCCAATCCCCATATCCAGGCCCTGCAAAAAAGTCCTAGGCGACTTCTGATCTGTCCTAACGCGCCGTTCCTATGACTGCGTACAGTACCACTCGTACTAATTCGCCACCCAATGGCAAAAGTACAAGTGGCTGTCGCAGCCTGGCATCAATACTCATGCTACACGAAGGAACACGCATGCTTTACGACGTCCGTACCTACACCTGCCGCCCCGGCACGATCAAAAAACATCTCGCCCTGTATGCGGAACATGGCTACGAGATACAGAGCCGGCATCTGGGCAAGCCCCTGGCCTACATGCAGACCGAGACGGGCAATGTGAACAGCTACATGCACATCTGGGTCTATCAAGACGCCGCTGACCGCGCCGCGCGCCGCCAGGCCCTGCAAAGCGATCCGGAATGGGCGAGCTACCTGACCAAGAGCGCCGAAGCAGGCTATGTCGTCAGCCAGGAAAACCGCCTGATGACTCCGGTTGCTTTCTTCAAACCTTGATGTCCAGCAACTGAGAGTAAAGAAGACACTACGCCCCGCCGGGTATACGACCTAACCTCTCAACAATGTTAGAGCCGTCGTAACAGCCCCCTCCAGCAGCGCCTTTTCCGGGCGGGCGCGCGCCAAGACACGCACGCCCATCAAGACACTGAGCAAATGGCGGGCCAATTGCGCGGCGGGCAGCACGCGCGTGACCGTCCCGTCAGCCTGTCCTGCAGTGATGCAACGTAGAAAGAACATCTCAATGTTCTTCAATGCATCGGCAATAACCTTTCGAAACTCGGGATCATGAGGGGCGAGCTCCAACGCAGAGTTCACCAACATGCAGCCCTTGTGTTCGCGATCATTCAGCGATCGGTTCAGAATCTGTTCAAAAAAATAGGCGATGGCCTCGCGAGGAGGGAGCGTTTCGCCTATTTTTATTCGCTCCATGATATGCACCAGGTAGCGATCAAGTGAGACTCGGAACAGTCCGCGTTTGTCCCCATAAGCGTTGTAGAGACTGGCGGCGGTGATTCCCGTCTCGCAAGTGAGGTCTTTCACTGATGTTGCCTCGTAGCCCTGAGACCAAAAGCAGTGCATCACCGCATCGAGCAGCGCATCCTCATCGAATTCTCTGGGCCTTGCCATATCTTTTTTTGTGATCCCGTTATGGCATCGCAGTGCTTGCCATTCTTGTCGTGTTGAGCCATTATAGAATGGTCGTATTAAAACTCAAGACCGTTGCTCGGAGCAAACAGATGATCCGGTTTTATTTTCACCCCACGCCGAACCCCGCAAAGATTTCCCTCTTTCTCGAGGAGGCGGGCCTGCCTTACGAAGTCATCCCGGTCGACACCAGCAAGGGCGAGCAACATGCGCCCGCGTTTCGGGCGATCAACCCTAATGGCAAAGTCCCTGCCATCGTCGACACAGCCGGGCCCGATGGCAAAGAAGCCCGCGTCTTTGATTCCACCGCGATCTTGCTCTACCTCGCAGAAAAAACCGGCAAATTCATGGGCGCCGCCCAAGACCGGCCGGAGTTGCTCTCGTGGCTGCTGTTCCTCGCATCCGGCCTGGGCCCGTTCTCGGGACAAGCGGTACATTTTCAGTTTGCCGCGCCAGAGGGCCTGGACTATGCCGTCAACCGCTATCGGCGCGAAGCTGAACGGCATTACCAAGTGCTGAACGATCATCTCGAGGGACGCACCTATATCGTCGGTGACACATACACGATCGCAGATATGTCGGCCTGGGGCTGGCTAGATCGCGCCTCGCGAGTACGCAAAGGCGCAGACGATCCGCTTGCGCCCTTTCCTAATCTCAAGCGTCTCTTTGACACCGTTGATGCACGGCCTGCCGTTGCGCGAGCGCGCGCCGTCGGCCAGAACCACGAGTTCAAGCGCGTCAACGACGAAGAAACCAAACGCGCACTCTTTCCTTCCAACTATCCCTCAGCCGCCTGAGCGGTCTCGACGCTATCCCGGAGCATCAGCATGGCAGACTCTCCCGAATATGTTCCTCCAAAGGTCTGGACCTGGGCCCAACCCAGCGGCGGTCACTTCGCCAGCATCAATCGGCCCATCGCTGGCCCTACGCACGACAAGGAATTGCCGGTCGGCCGACATCCGCTGCAACTCTATTCGCTAGGCACGCCTAATGGCGTCAAGGTGACGATCCTGCTGGAGGAACTGCTCGCGTTGGGGCACACCGGCGCCGAATACGATGCGTGGCTGATCAATATCCGTGAAGGCGATCAGTTTGGCAGCGGATTTATCGGCGTCAATCCCAATTCCAAGATCCCCGCCTTGCTCGATCGCAGCGGCCCCGAGCCGATTCGCGTATTCGAGTCGGGCTCGATTCTGTTGTATCTGGCCGAAAAATTTGGCGCCTTCATCCCGAAAGACATCCAGGGGCGTACCGAGACGTTGAACTGGTTGTTCTGGCAAATGGGCAGCGCGCCTTATTTGGGTGGCGGTTTTGGTCATTTCTATGCCTATGCCCCGACCAAAATCGAATATGCCATCGATCGTTTCGCCATGGAGGTCAAACGTCAACTCGATGTACTCGATCGGCGGCTCGCCGAGAGCGAGTACCTGGCTGGCAACGACTATACGATTGCCGATATCGCCGTATTCCCTTGGTACGGCGGACTGGCCAAAGGCTGGCAATACGGCGCGGCAGAGTTTCTCAGCGTGCAGGATTACAAACACGTCCAGCGCTGGGCCGATACCATCCTGGCACGGCCCGCAGTACGCCGCGGCCGTATGGTCAATCGCCTGAGCGGAGAGCCATCCGAACAATTGCGCGAGCGCCACGACGCGAGTGACTTTGAAACGAAAACTCAGGATAAGATCGAAGCGAACCGATCCTGACGATCATTCACGCCCGTCCACACGCAAAGGAGACCCCCCATGACCGATATCGTACGCAGAGAGTCCAACGAGCGCTTGAGCCGAGTCGTGATTCACGGAGATACCGTGTATGTGGCGGGCGTGACATCGAATGCCGCGGGAGGCATCACCGAACAGACCCGCGATGTGCTGAAAAAAATCGACGGCTATCTGGCACAGGCGAAATCGGACAAGTCTCGGCTCTTGTCCGTGCAAATCTGGCTCAAAGACATCGAGCGCGACTTTGACGGGATGAACGCCGCCTGGGCCGAATGGGTCCCGGCGAATGCAATGCCTACACGTGCGACGTGCGAGGCCAAATTGGCCGCGCCGGCGTTGCTGGTGGAAATCATTGTGACTGCAGCCAGACGCCCGAAATATCCGGGTGGGCCAATGTCTGAGGCTTGATTAAGCTCGAGCGCCAGCCATCACCTCTTTTTAGCAGGCAAGAAATTCTCGTCTAGTGTTCGCATCCTGGAATTGTGGATGTGCTCACGCATTGCATCTCGTGCCGCCTCAGGCTGCTGATCACGAATCGCCTGGAAAATACATTCGTGCTCGCGCTGCACCTGCTGGCCTCGTGTCACCGCACTGGATAACGCCAAGCTGCGCATGACGCGCATGTAGTCGAATATCTGCTGCGAAAGCGACTGCAGCATCGTCACGAATAGATCGTTACCACAGGCCGCCGCAATGGCTTGGTGAAAGCGGTAATCGGCGTCGTTGCCGACTTGGCGCGCCTCGAAAGCAACTCGCATATCGTCGAGGGCTTTGGCCATGATGTCGAGATCATCGTCGCTGCGTCGCGCCGCAGCCATATAGGCGGCATCGCCCTCGATTGCGCTGCGCAGCTCCATACAGCGCACCAGCTCGGCCAAGCCTCCTATCGGAGCCAACCGTATCAACTCGGGACTGGGACGCTTTCGCACATAAGACCCCGCCCCACGCTGCGACACGATGACACCATCAGCCTGCAGGCGAAACAATGCCTCGCGAACTACCGGGCGCGAAACGCCGAACGTTGCGCATAAATCGAACTCTGACGGGAGCCGGCTTTCTTCGGGATATTTCCCATAGGTGATCTGTTGCAGCAGACGATCATAGAGTTGATCGGCCAATCGCGGTGGACGCGTTGCACGCAGGTCCTCATTGGGAGGCGTCTTCCGCGAGCGGTCATTTGTCGGAGCGCTAGCCATAAAATAGTTGCCTGACAACTTAACAATGATGTAATTTACCAAACAAATAATCGTCGGCCACGAAAGCCGAAAAGACGAGTTTGACATGCAAAGCATGTCTATCGGTAGTACGAACAAAAATTCGGAGACAAGCAATGTTGAAAAAGCTGTTATGCGCGGCTGGCATCGCGCTCGGACTACCACTCGTTCCTATCGCTGCGAGCGCGCAGGGCGGGCAACCGGTGCAATTGATCGTGCCGTACAACCCTGGCGGTGGCTCTGACCTGTTCGGCCGCATGGTGGCGCCAGCGCTGGGAAAAGCGCTGCAAGAAACCATCGTCGTAGAAAACCGCGCCGGTGCAGGCGGCATCATAGGTACCGAAGCGGTCGTCAAATCAACCCCTCCGAATAAGATGCTGCTGGTGTCGGACTCGGCGGTCTATAGCATCATCCCCTCTCTTTACGCCTCTCTGAGCTACTCGCGCAACGACTTGATCCCCGTGGCCAACCTGGCGAGTTTTGGCAACGTCCTTGTCGTCCCAGCCAACTCGCGCTTCAAGACATTCCAGGACGTACTCGAAGCCGCCCGCAAAACACCAGGCAAGCTCACCATCGGCTCTTCCGGCGCAGGCGGCATCACGCATTTGGCTGCGGAAAAACTCATGGAGCAGGCCGAGATCAAGCTGGTTCATGTTCCCTACAAAGGCAGCGGCCCCGCCATTTCGGATACCGTGGGCGGCCATATCGACATGGTGTTTACGGGATTGCCGTCGGTGTTGGAGCTGTTGCGGGCAGGCAAACTACGCGCTCTGGCGATTGCCACCCCCAATCGCTCTCCCTACGCATCGGACATCCCCACTATCAGCGAATCCGGTGTGCCGGGATTCTCGGCGATGATCTCTCAAGGTTTATTTGCGCCGGCAACTATGCCAGAAGCCGAAATCAACAAGCTGAACGAGGCGGTACAGGATTTCATGCGCGATCCCAAAACGGTGGAAACGCTGCGAAAAATGATGGTCGAGCCGGTATATCAATCGGCCGATGAATACAAGCAGTGGTTAGATGCGGAATCCAACGACTGGGCCGGATTGATCAAACGGGCAAACGTAAAAGTGGAATGATCCACAGCAACTGGCCGCATCACCAGAAAAACGCTCTCAGACCGCATAAACAGAAAGGTAAATGAATGATAGATGTCTACGCTTGGCGTACCAGCAACGGTCTACGCGCCACTATCGCTTTAGCGGAATCCGGCTTGCCGCATCGAGTGATCCCTATCGATGTAGGTGCGGGTGCACACAAGACACCGGAGTATCTGAAGATCAATCCGGCCAGCCAGATTCCTGCCATAGTTGACCCTGATGGCCCGGATGGCCGCCCTCTTGTGTTGGCACAATCGGGAGCCATCGTGCTCTATGTGTGCCAGAAATCCGGCCGCTTTGTGCCTCAAGGCGCCGCAGAACACGCCCTGGCAATGCAATGGGCCTGGCAAGCCGGCACCGACATTGGCGGTACCAGTGCCGCCATGAACCAGGTAGAGGTCGTTTCCCCAGAGAAAGTCCAATCGCACATCGACCTCTTTCGCAAACGTTTCCTGCGCTATTTCGGCATTGTCGAGCAACATCTCAAAACGCGCGAGTATCTGGCTGGTGCGATCAGCTATGCCGATTTCATCCTCTACCCCAACTATGCGCTACGCCGCGACCTGCTGGATCCTGCGGCATATCCGGCATTGACCGCATGGGCCAAACGCATGGCGGCACGGCCGGGGGTAATAGAAGGTATGCGCCTATATACCGAAGCGAGTCATTGATTACCGAGGCTACCGCTGCGCTACTGCATTGAGCTGGACAACAGCGAGGCGCCTCACATCGGAGCAATAGATGAAGATCGATAATGTCAGCGTCACCCTTTTCTCTTGGGATGACATCCCCCCTACCAGCTACGCGGCCCATACCGGCAAATTCGCTGGATCGAGCAAAATGGGGCTGCTTTCCATCCAGACCGACGACGGCGTGACCGGGCATGCGTTTCTGGGGTCCGCGTACTACCCCGCAGACTTGGACGCCCCCAACCTGATCAAATATCTCAAGCCCATCTTGATGGGTCAGGACCCTTTGGATCGCGAGCGGCTGTTTCAAGCCATGTGGCGTCGCGCCCGCACCACCACCATACGGACGATTGGCGCCTGCGACGTGGCGCTGTGGGACATTGCGGGTAAAGTCGCTGGCCTGCCCATTCATCGTCTGATGGGCAGCTATCGCACCAAGATCAAGGCTTACGCCAGCTCCATGATTTTGGACTCGGCTCAGGAATATGCCGACGAAGCGTTGCATTATCAATCCTTGAACTGGGCCGCCTACAAAATCCACCCGCCTCATCCGTGGCAAGAGGATATCCGCGTATGCCAAGCAGTACGCAAGGCGGTCGGCGACGATTATCTGGTCATGCTCGATGCCGCGTGGGCATATCAGTACCCCGAAGCCGTCCGCGTTGGCCGCGCTATCGAGGAATTGAATTACTACTGGTACGAAGATCCGCTACAGGACTCAGACCTCTACAACTACGTAAAGCTCAAGCAGCAACTGCATATTCCCATCATGGCCACCGAGGCCCCGGCGGCTGTGCTCGATGCTTATGTGCCGTGGATTCAGCAGAGTGCGACTGATTTCCTGCGAGGGGATATCCCGCTCAAAGGCGGTATCACCAGCATGCTGAAAGCCGCTCATCTAGCCGAAGCCTTTCGCATGAATTACGAAATTCATCATGGTGGAAATTCATTGAATAACGTGGCCCAGTTGCACGTTGCAATGGCATTGAAGAATACTGAATTCTTTGAGGTGCTTTTACCGAGCGGCGCGCAGAAGTACGGTTTGATCGAGGATATTGAGCCCGACGCGCAAGGATTTGTGCATGCCCCAACGGAGCCAGGGCTGGGCGCAAAGATCGACTTTGACCTTATCGAACGCAAGCGCCTCGCGGTATTGTGATCACAAAAGAGGCAGCGTCATCAAGCAGCCACCCGCGCCAATACTTGAGTCTCGGTCAGCAACCGCTTGAGTTCTGGCACGCATGAGCCGCAGTTACCGCCTGCTTTGACGCAGGCGGTAATCTCGCCTGTCGTCTGCAGCCCCTTGTCGCGGATCGCGTCGCAGATGGTATTGCGGCCGACACCAAAGCAGGAGCAGATCACGGGGCCCGTATCCGCGCCCGCTACGATAGGCTGGCCCAGCAGTACACCTGCGCGGTCTATGTCTTCCAGACACTCCTGAGCGAATAAACTCGCCAGCCACTGACGCGACGGCAGATCGGGACGCGGCGACAGATAAACACAGGCTTCGATACGATCATCGATGAGATACACGGCGCGATAGATGCGTGCGGTACGGTCTTCGTATTCCAGCCAATCGGCCTGCACGTCGCTCACTCCCAATAGCGCGCGCGCCCAATCGTGAGGGGCATCGACAGCTTGCCGTCCGGCCAGTTCATAGCGCAGAAACTGCCGCCCTTGGATACGCGTCCACCAAGCTACATCATGGGTATTCAGCTCCCGGCGCGTCAGCACAAAACCGTGCCAAGCCACGTCGAAAGGCTCCACCGTCACCGGTGTGTGCTTGAACTCCGGCTCGCCCGAAACAGGGTCGACGACTGGGTTGACCACTGCACCTACGCGCGCATCGGAGGCAAACTGACCGTTCCAGTGAATGGGCACAAACACACTGCCGCGAGCGATGCCGCCGCCCTGACGCACCCTGGCCACCATGCTGCCCCAGCGGGAACGCACACGTGCCAACGCACCCTCTCGCACACCCGCCAACAGCGCATCGTGCGGGTGCAGGTCGATAAAGGGCTCGGGAACATGGTCGGCCAGTTTGGGAGCGCGTCCCGTACGCGTCATGGTGTGCCATTGGTCACGTACACGGCCTGTGTTGAGTATCAGCGGATACTCGTCATCCGTGGTGTATTCCGGTGTACGCACCGGCGTGGGTACGAAACGCGCGCGTCCGTCAGCATGGGAAAAGCCGCCGTCGCTGAACAAGCGCGCAGCACCACTGTCACCCAAGGATCGAAGGGGCCACTGCACCGGCGTCAATGCGTCGTATGCCGGCGCCGATAGACCCACCAGTCCGCCAATATGAAATGCCCTCGGTATCAGATTGGCTGCGTTAGACTGGGCCGACAAACGAGCATGCTCATCGAACACCTCTCGCTGGTGATGATAAGAGAATCCCTCATAACCCATACGCCGCGCCACGTCGGCAATGATGTCCCAATCCGCACGCGCCTCGCCGGGCACTGGCAGGAAAGCGCGTTGGCGCGAAATCCGGCGTTCCGAATTGGTAACGGTGCCATCCTTCTCGCCCCAGCCCAATGCAGGCAGCACAATATCGGCATGCGCCATCGTATCGGTATGAGCGACGATATCGCTCACCACCACGAGTTCACATGCATTCAAGGCGCGTCGGACCTGGTCTGCATCGGGCAGGCTGACCACGGGATTCGTTCCCATGATCCATACCGCCTTTACGCGTCCCGCCTCGATGGCCCGAAACAAATCGACGGCCTTCAAACCCACCCGATCGGCCATACGTGGCGCGTCCCAGAACGTCTGGACGAGTTCGCGATGCGCGGGCTCATGCAGCTCCAGATGAGCAGCCAGTATATTGGCCAAGCCCCCCACCTCGCGTCCGCCCATGGCATTGGGCTGACCGGTGATAGAGAACGGCCCCATGCCGGGCTGACCAATACGGCCCGTGAGCAGATGGCAGTTGATGATGCTGTTGACTTTATCTGTGCCGGCCGAGGACTGATTCACACCCTGCGAAAACGCGGTGATGGTGCGCGGCCTTTCGGCAAACCACTGAAAGAAAGTGCGAACAGATTCCTCATCGAGACGGCAGTCACGGGCCACGGATGCGATGTCACTGTCGGCGCCTGCCGCGAGCAGCGTCTCATCGAGACCCGTGGTGTGCTCCGACACGAAACGATCGTCTGCGAAACCTTGCCGAACCAGATGCGCCAACAGGCCATTGAACAGCCACACATCGGTACCGGGCTTGACGGGCAAGTGCAGATCGGCCAATTCACAGGTAGCCGTATGACGCGGATCGATTACCACCAGCCTCATATCCGGCCGGGCTTCTTTGGCGCGCGCGATGCGTTGGAACAGGATGGGATGACACCATGCGGCGTTGGACCCGACCAGCACGACCAGATCGGCCAACTCCAGATCGTCATAGCAGACAGGGACCAAGTCTTCACCAAAGGCACGTTTGTGCCCAGCCACGGCCGATGACATGCATAGCCGAGAATTCGTATCGATATTGGCGCTGCCGATAAAGCCCTTCATCAATTTATTGGCAACGTAATAGTCCTCGGTCAACAACTGACCAGAAACATAAAACGCCACGGCATCAGGGCCATCCGACTCGATGATGCGACGAAACCCCTGGGCCGCCTTATCGAGCGCCTGATCCCACGATACGCGCTGCAGTGGCTCTTTCTGATCGGACATGGCCGGTCGCATGGCCGGATAAAGCAGACGGCCTTCCAGGCCAACGGTTTCACCGAGCGCAGAGCCCTTCACGCATAGACGTCCGCCGTTGGCGGGATGCTGAGGGTCGCCCGCAATATGTACGTCGCCATCAGCCCGCGGCGTAGCCAGCACGCCGCACCCCACGCCGCAATAGGGGCAAGTGGTACGTACCGGCGCGTCAACGGGAGCTATTTTAATCGTCGTTGTCATCTGCAATCATGCCGTCACTCTGCTTCGCAGAGCGTTTGGCCAAACAATAGGCGTTGCCGAATCGAGGTAATCGGCGCTTGCCGTTGGATCAAATCGAAATACCACGGCCCGTCTGTCACGTCACCGTACAGCACCGCACCGACGACGCAGTCATCCTTGAGCACCAGCCGCTTATAGATACCGCGCCGCGGATCGCGCAGAACAATATCCTCGGTATCTGCGCCGCCGACGATGTTGCCAGCCGAATAAAGATCGACGCCCGTAACCTTGAGCTTGGTCGCCGTAGCACGTTGCACATAACGGCGATGGCCCGCCCCCGCCAGATGTGCCGCACATACGCGCGCCTGTTCCCATATAGGGGCAACCAAGCCGAACGTGCTGCGGCGATGCTCTACACACTCGCCCACGGCGTACACACATGGATCATAGGTTTGCAGCGTATCGTCCACGACAATCGCACGCTCGCAGTGCAGGCCGGAGTCACGAGCCAAGTCGACATTTGGCCGCACGCCTGTCGCCATCACCACCAGATCGGCGGCAATCTCGCGCCCGTCCTTGAAACGCACCGCAATGACGCGCTCCGTGCCTACCAGCTCGGCAGTTTGCGCACTCATTTCAAAACGCAGGCCGCTGGACTCCAACGCCCGCTGCAACAACGAAGAGGCCGGCGCATCCAGCTGGCGCTCCATCAAACTTGGATGCAGGTGCACCACAGTTACCGTCATTCCTTGACGCAACAGACCGTTGGCGGCCTCCAACCCCAGCAACCCTCCGCCAATCACCACGGCATGATGATGCTGGCGTGAGGCCTCGAGCATGGTTTCCACATCCTGGATGTCGCGGAACCCGATTACGCCATCGAGGTCGCTGCCAGGTACTGGTGGAATGAACGGCCGCGACCCGGTGGCGATCAACAAACGATCGTATCGAACCTGCAAGCCGCTTTGCGCGTGCACGAGCCGGCGTGAACGATCGATCTGCACCACCGGATCACCTGCATGCAAAGTGATACCGTACTGGGCATACCATTCACGCGTGTTGAGCATGATATCGCCCACGCTCTTTTCACCGGCCAATACCGGAGACAGCAGGATACGGTTGTAGTTGCCGTGCGGCTCTGCACCGAACACGGTGATGTCATACAAATCCGGGGCGAGCTGCAGCAGTTCCTCTACGGTACGCATGCCAGCCATACCATTGCCTACTACCACCAAACTAGGGCGCCCCGCCTGACTCATGCTGCCACCCAGATCCGAGCGTTGTCGACCTTGGTGGGATAAGCCGGCACTGACTGCTCTGGCTCCTCCAGGCACTCGCCGGTGAACAAGTCGAAATGCTGCTTGTATAGCGGCGACGCGACGACGACACGATCGCCGAGGTTACCGACCAAGCCGCGCGCCAGCACGCTGGCGCCGCTCTTGGGGTCGATATTGCCAATGGCAAAAACGCGTCCATCGCCCAAACGAAAGACCGCCACATGCCGACCGCTGACCAAGGCACAGACCCCGGTGCCGGGCACGATGTCCTGAACTGCGCAAACGTCTGCCCAGCCATTTTCATGGGTTGTCATGCTGACATTCCTTCTCTATATCCAATGAGTACTAGACGGTGAGGGCTTCCGCGCGCTCGGCATCCTCGCGCTCCTGCGGTGACGCCGGGCGAATCTGTCCGCGTTCGGGCACAAAGACGATTTTTTCGTCCAGCGATTCGCTATTCACGAAACTGCGGAAACGCTTGCGTACCTCGGGCTGCGTGACGGCGACTTTCCACTCGTCCTGGTAGGTATCCACCACGTGCTGCATCTCGGCTTCCAGCTCGGCCACTATGCCCAGCTTGTCGTGCACCACGACATCTTGCAGATACTGCAGACCACCTTCCAGGTTGTCGCGCCAGGTGCTGGTGCGCTGCAAACGGTCTGCCGTACGCACATAGAACATCAAAAAGCGATCGACATACTTCACCAGCGTGGCCTGATCCAGATCGGATGCCAACAACTCGGCGTGACGTGGCTTCATGCCGCCATTGCCGCAAACGTAGAGATTCCAGCCTTTCTCGGTGGCAATGATGCCCACGTCCTTGCCCTGGGCCTCGGCGCATTCACGTGTGCAACCCGACACGCCGAACTTGATCTTGTGTGGGGAACGCAGCCCTTTGTATCGGTTCTCCAAAGAGATTGCGAAACCCACGGAATCACCCACACCATAACGGCACCACGTGGATCCCACGCAGCTTTTCACGGTACGCAGCGATTTGCCATACGCGTGGCCCGATTCGAAACCGGCTGCGATCAGCTCTTCCCAAATCAGAGGCAACTGCTCTACCCGCGCGCCAAACATATCCACGCGCTGTCCGCCAGTGACTTTGGTGTAGAGACCATATTTCTTGGCCACCTGACCGACTGCGATCAAACCGTCGGGCGTCACCTCGCCACCAGGCATACGGGGCACGACGGAATAGCTGCCGTCTTTTTGGATATTGCCCAGGTAATAATCATTGCTATCCTGCAGGCCAGCCAAAGGCGGCTGCAGAACGAATTCGTTCCAGCACGATGCGAGCACGCTCGCCGCGACGGGCTTGCAGATGTCGCAGCCCAATCCCTTGCCATGCTTTTCCAATAATGCATCGAACGTCTTGATGCCGCCCACGCGGACCAAGTGGTAGATCTCCTGACGCGAATAGGGGAAGTGCTCGCACAAATGGTTGTTGACGGCCATTCCCTGCTTTTTCATTTCGGCCTTCATGACCTGCGTCACCAGCGGCACACAGCCACCGCAGGTCGATCCGGCCTTCGTGCAGGCCTTCAGATCGCCGATCGTGCATACCCCATCGCCGACAGCCGCACAAATCTGTCCTTTCGTGACGTTATTGCAGGAACATATCTGTGCACTGTCGGGCAGCGCATCCACTCCCAGGCCGGGCTTGGCTTTGCCATCGCTTGATGGCAGGATCAGAAACTCTGGGTCCTCGGGCAAGGCGATGTCGTTCAACGCCATCTGCAGCAGGGTGCCATACTCGTCGGCGTTGCCTACCAGCACGGCACCGAGCAATTTCTTGCCGTCCCCGCTGACGACGATTTTTTTGTAGACTTGCTTGCGCTCATCCACGTACTGATAACTACGGCAGTCCTTCGTCTTGCCATGCGCATCACCGATGCTGGCAACATCCACGCCCATGAGTTTGAGTTTCGTGCTCATGTCGGCACCGGCGAATCGGGCGGACTCCACATCTGCCAGGCCTGCCGTACTGGCGATATGCCGCGCCGCCACACGGGCCATGTCATAGCCGGGCGCCACTAGGCCAAACACCTGTTCCTGCCAAGACGCACATTCGCCTATCGCATAAACATTGCGATCGCTCGTGCGGCAGAAATCATCGATCACCACGCCGCCACGCGGGCCCACTGCCAGCAGGCACTGACGTGCGATCTCGTCCCGTGGCCGTATGCCGGCCGAGAACACAATCATGTCGGTTTCCAGGAGCTTGCCGTCGGCAAACACCATCCGGTGGCGTGCCAGCGTCCCGTCCACGATCTCTACCGTGTTGCGATCGGTGTGCACCTGGACGCCCAACGCCTCGATCTTGCGGCGTAGCATCTGACCGCCGCTCTCATCTACCTGCACCGTCATCAACCGCGGCGAAAACTCGACCACATGCGTTTCCAGGCCCATGTCTCGTAGCGCTTTCGCACACTCCAGGCCCAACAACCCGCCACCGACGACCACACCGCGCCTGGCCCCATGGCCAGCGGCCTGCATCGCCTCCAGATCTTCGATCGTGCGATAAACGAAGCAATTCGGACGATCACGCCCAGGCAACCCTGGCACAAAAGGATTGGAGCCCGTGGCCAGCACCAGCTTGTCGTAGGGCAGCACTTCGCCATCGGCAGTCGTCACGGTGTTGTTACGGCGCTCTACCGCAACGGCGCGCGCGGCCAGGCGCAGCTTGAAACCGGTACGCTCAAAGAAACCAGGTTCTACCAACGACAGATCGTCAGCGGTACGGCCACTGAAAAACTCAGACAAGTGCACCCGGTCATAGGCAGGACGCGGTTCCTCGCATAACACCGTGACCTCGACATTTTGCAGTCCCGTCTCGGCAAGACTTTCCAGAAACTTGTGGCCCACCATGCCGTGGCCAACAACGATGATCTTCATGCTCATGACAAATTCCTCCTCAGGCGCCCACGGCGCTGGGGTTCAGCGTGTTGTTGTATAAGGCTTGCTCGCGAGCCTTATGTTCAGCAGAAAAACGCACGGCAATCGCACATGCGGCCGACAGGATCACCAACACACCCAGCACAGACAGCGTGCTCTGCGTATCGCCCATCCCCTTCATCAAGAAGCCCGCCGCCACCGCACCGACATTGCCGCCGGCGCCGATAATGCCTGCCACGCCGCCCAACGCATTGCGATCCACAAAGGGCACGAGCGCATACGTCGCACCGCAGGCCATATGGGTAAAGAGGCCGAACACCAGCATTGCCAGCACGGCTAGCGTGGTGTTATCTGCATGAGCAAAGCCCAACAACCCCACACCCTCGCCCACCATCAGCACGCATAACAACAGCGTGCGTCCATCCAATCCGCGTCGATGCGCCATCCGGTCAGAAACGATGCCGCCCAATGCACGGCCGAACAGCGCCAGCAAGCCAAAGCTCGCGGCCGCCATGCCCGCCGACGAGAGCGACAGACCAAAACGCTCGACGTAGTAGATAGCGGCCACGTTGTGGATAAAAATCTCCACACCAAAGCAGGCGCCATAGGTCACAAACAACAACCACACGCGATAATTACAGGCCGCCGCAGCAAAACTCGCCCAGCCACCTTTCTTGCCACCCTCGATCGTCTTTCCTGCTGCCCGCAGATCTGAATAATTGCCCTCAGGGCAATCTTGCGTATAGCGCCAGTAGAGTGCAGCAACGATCAGCATCGCCACACCGGGCACTACCATGGCCAGCCGCCAACCCAGGCTTTGGCTGACACCCATCATCACGATGGCAGTCAACAGCAGCGGCATCGTGCCTTGCGCCACGCCGCCTCCTGCGTTACCCCAGCCCGCGGTGGTGGCATTCGCCGTGCCGACCACATTGGGTGCAAACATGACAGAGGTGTGATATTGCGTGATGACGAAGCTCGCTCCGATCGCGCCTATCGCCAACCGGAAGAACAAAAAGGCTTCATAGCTCTGCGCCAAGGCCACGCCCAATACCGGAATCGCTCCTAATACCAGCAAGCCGGTATAAGCCTTGCGCGGTCCATAACGATCACACAGCGGCCCGACGATGAGGCGCACCAGAATGGTCACCGCCACAGCGGCAATATTGATATTGGCAATCTGCCCCGGCGTGAGATTGAATTCGCCCTTTAGCACCGGCATCAGCGGCGCGCACGCGAACCACGCGTAGAAACACACAAAGAATGCCAGCCAAGTCAGATGAAAGGCACGCATCTGCGGCGTACGCAGGCTGAACAAATCAATGCGAGTAGCTTTGGCAGTCATGTCTGTCCCGTTGAACGTAGTACTTGAGACCGGCCTGGTGTTACCTGACGGCACGAGTCGTTTTGCCTGACAGTTATGCAAAAACCGTGCCAAGCAGGACTACTAAGACAAGACAATGTTGCGTCGCACCAAACAAGTGCTCGCTGCACTCATTCTGGATCGAGAAGCACCAATGAGGTGCTATCAAATGCGCGCGGGCCCCCGCCCGCACGACAATGGTGCTGATCCTTCCCGCTAAAGGGGACACATGAACCAACAAGGGGAATGCCGGTTATTGCTTTTCCACTAAACCCAGGCGGTTGATCAGATCGCCATACATGTTGAACTGGTCCTGCGCAAACGCGGCAAAGGCTTGCGAGTCCATGTAATAGGCTGGGGTGTCCAGCGGCTCGACGTCAGCCCGATACGCATCGCTTTTCAATGCCGTCTGGCATGCGTTTTCCAATGCACCGATCGCCTCTTTAGGCAGGCCCTTTGGCGCAATCAACCCGCCCCAGATAGAGGCATTGATAGACCATCCCGCCTCTTTAATAGTCGGGACATCGGGATAGCCGGCCAGCCTCGTGTCCGAGAACACCGCCAACGGGCGCAGCTTATAGCGCTTGGACACCGTTGGCGTTTCGTTGAACACCATGATCTGTTTCCCCATCAGATCAGTGACCATCTCTCCAGAGCTTTTGTATGGAACGTGCAGTGCCGTGGCCCCAGCCTGATCCATCAACATCTCCATGGCCAGATGCAGCAATGTGCCGTGTCCAGAGGATCCATACGTCAGCTTGCCCGGGTTCTCTTTCGCGTAGGCAATGACATCCGAGACGCTGCGAAAAGGCGAATCCTCGGTGACCATCATCATCAGCGGCACGGAATAGGTGGCGCATACGTGGTCGAAGTCCTGATAGGTGTACCCCGTCTTTCGGATCGCGGGCTGCAGGACTTCCGGCCCGATAACGGACAAGCCCACCGTGTATCCGTCAGCCGCAGATCGCTTCAACTGGGTCATCCCGATGGCACCACCCGCTCCAGCTTTGTTTTCAACAACAATCGTCGCAGGCAACGTGGCGCTCAGATGCTTCGCCAGGATTCGAGCCATGATGTCGGACGTGCCGCCTGGACCAAACGGCACGATCATGGTGATGGGTTTGCTGGGATAGTTCGCCTGCTGTGCAGACACGACCTGAGGTGCTATTGCCAGCGCCACGGCCGCCGCGATCGCGCTCACCAGAGCCGATGGTAATTTCATCGTGTTGTCTCCCAATCTCTCTTTTAGTACACGCTGCTTTCGAATTTTTTTGCGATGGCGGGCCGGATGGCGCCGATGAAAGCAGTCGCCTGCCGCATCATCATTCCCATATCCGAAGCCACGGCAACGAACGAATAGCCGAGCTCGATGAACTCGGAAACCATCTCGGGGGTGGGACCGACAATGCCACAAGGTTTGCCGATCGCCTGGCAACGTTTGGCCACATCGGCGATCACGGCTTTGACTTCGGGATGCGCGATGTTGCCGATATGCCCCATGTTGGCGGATAGATCGCCCGGTCCCAGGAACAGCGCATCGACGCCCGGCACACTCGCAATATCCTCCAACGCAGCCACGGCCTGCGGCGTTTCCAACTGAATGATGGTGAAGACCGAGTCATTCGCGCGTTTGGCGTACTCGCTGGCTGTGCCATAACCGCTGGCGCGATGCACGGCCGCAAAGCCGCGAATCCCTTCAGGCGGATACTTTGCATACGACACCGCTTGCTGGGCCGCCGCAGCGCTGTCCACAAACGGCACCATGACGGTTTTGGCTCCGAGGTCCAAGGCGCGCTTGAACAGGATCGGATCATTCGCGGCCAGACGGGCAATCGGGCAGGCATTGGTCCCAGCGATCGCCTGCAATACCGCGAGCGTTTCTTTTTCATCTAGCGGGACATGCTCCAGATCGACCAATAGCCAATCGAATCCAGCGTGTCCCATGGCCTCTGCCGTGCTGGAGGCGCCTGACATCAGCCACGTCCCAAGCGGCACGCCAGGTTCATTCAAACGGGTGCGAAATGCATTTTCTAACAGGTCTTTCGGCGCTGGCATTGCGTATCCTTGTCTGCGTCTTTAGTAAATAGAGGGTTCGGGTGTAGGCGCGGTCCCTTCGAGGGCCTTGAAATCGCAGCCCTGATGGGCCTGCGTCACTTCTGCCTGGTAAATTCGGGTGTATCCGCGTTCGTAGTTCTGGGCCGGCGGCGTCCATTGCTGTCTGCGCTGGGCCAGTTCGGCTTCGGACACCAGAACATCAAGCTGCCGTTTCGCGATATCGAGTTGAATGAGATCGCCCGTACGGATCAGAGCCAGCGGCCCGCCTACGGCAGACTCGGGGCTGATGTGCAAAACGCAAGTCCCATAATGGGTACCGCTCATCCGCGAATCCGAGAGCCGCAGAATGTCGGTAATGCCTTTTTCAAGCAGCTTTTTCGGAATCGGCAAATTGCCCCATTCCGGCATGCCAGGTCCACCGACCGGGCCACCGTTGCGCAGCACGAGAACGGTGTTCTCATCAACGTCCAATGCTGGATCGTTGATGGCAGCCAACATATCCGCGTTGGAGTCGAACACCAATGCCGGTCCGGTATGTTTCAGCAAACGTGCAGATGCAGCAGAGGGCTTGATGACCGCGCCATCCGGACAGAGATTCCCATGCAACACAGCGAGCGCCATGCAGGCCTCGGGACAATCATCCGTCGCGCTGACCACCGGGTTATTCAAGGGCCGAATCACGTCGTCGTCCGTACTGGCATGGCCCTCGATATTGGCGCCTAATGTCTTGCCCGTGCACGTCAACGCGTCCAATGCTAATACATCGCGGATACGGTTCAGCAACGCAGGCAGTCCACCCGCGTAATAAAAATCTTCCATCAAGCGGTTACCCGACGGGAACAGATTGGCAATGACAGGGACCTGCCGGGCCATACTGTCAAAATCATTCAGGCCTAATTCAATGCCGGCACGATTGGCCATGGCGGGCAAATGAACGGCTGCATTGGTGGAACCACCGAGCGCCATCCACGCCGCCACCCCGTTCAGAAACGACGCGCGGCTCAAGATCCTCGATGGCGTGAGATCCTCCCACACCATATCGACGATTCGGGTCCCACAAGACCAGGCCATTCGGGTATGTCCCGCGTCCATGGCGGGCACGCTCGTCGAACCCGGCAAGGCCAGCCCCATGGCCTCTACGATCGCGGTCATCGTGCTGGCCGTGCCCATCGTGTTGCATGTGCCGGGGGCACGTGTCATCCGTGCCTCTAGCGAAATCCACTCATCCTGATCGATCGCGCCAATGGTGTACTGCTCCCAGTACTTCTTGGTATGCGTGCCAGCGCCGACTGCCTGCCCCTTGTATCGGTCATTCAACATAGGACCTGCCGGGCAAAAAATGGCGGGAATCCCCATGGAGATAGCCCCCATCACCAACCCTGGCGTCGTTTTGTCGCACCCGCCCAATAGCACCACGCCATCCAGAGGCAAACTGCGGATGAGCTCCTCGGCCTCCATGGCCAGAAAATTTCGATAGAGCATGGTGGTCGGTTTCACCATGACCTCGCCAAGACTCATTGCCGGCAGCTCTAACGGATATCCGCCTGCCTGCAATACGCCCCTTTTGATCGCCTGTGCGCGATCTCTCAGGTGAGCGTGGCACGGCGACAGATCGCTCCACGTGTTCAGGATGCCGATGATGGGCCGGCCCATGAACTCTTCTCGATTCAGCCCTTGCTGCTGCATGCGTTGCCGATGCGCAAAGCCGCGAATGCTTTCTCCGGCGAACCAGCGCTGGCTGCGCAGCTCGCCGATTTTCTTTCTTTCAACCATGTTTCAATCCAGCTTGATGTTGGCAGCCTCGATGAGTTTGCCCATTGTTTTCAGATCCTTGTTCAGCAGGTCCGAAAATTCTTGTGGAGAAGACGAGAGGACTTCGTAGCCCTGTTCCTCTAGCGGTTTGCGAAACGCCGGATCGGTGAGGATGGCCACGATCTCGGTGTTGAGTTTTTTCACGATGGCATCGGGCGTGCCCTGGCGCACCAACAATCCATTCCATACGCGGGACACCACCCCGTCGACACCCGCCTCGCTGAATGTAGGCACGCCGGGCGCACTATTGGCCCGCTTGGTATCGGTCACAGCCAGAATACGAATCTTGTCCGACTTTTGATAGCCGACGATGGCTGGCAAGTTGATAAACATCATCGGAATCGCGCCACCCATGACGTCGGTCAGCGCCGGCGGCGCCCCCTGATACGGGACATGCATCAACTCAATGCCCGCTTGCTTTTGAAACAGCACACCCGCCAAATGCATGGAATTGCCATTCCCCGCTGACCCGAACGCAATCTGGCCAGGCGCCTTCTTTGCCGCGGCAACCACATCCGCCACGCTGTGATATGGAGTGCCGGTATTGACGATCAGCACATTGGGCATTTGATGCGTCAACGTGATCGGCTGCAGGTCCTTGACGGGGTCATAACCCATGTTTTTGTACAGATGCGGATTGACCGCGAGCGTACTGGTCGAGCCGAGCAACAACGTATAGCCGTCCGCGGCTTGCTTGGCGACCAAGGCCGAGCCTATGTTGCCATTCGCACCTGGGCGGTTTTCCACAATGACGCTTTGCCCCAGGCGCTTGCCCAACTCACTGGCCATGCTGCGCGCGAACTGGTCGGCGACACCGCCGGCCGGATACGGCACCACCAGGGATACCGGCTTTTTTGGGTAACCCTGCGCCTCATCCGCCTGTGCAGAGAGCGGGCACAGCGGCAGGCAGCTCAACAGCGCAGCGGCAAGGGCAAATCGACGTCTGGATCCAGCTCCATTTACGGCCATCTTTTGTCTCCCGGGGCACAAAGTCCCTCTTCGTTCTCGTGCAATCTCTAGCGAATTGGCATCTCAGGGTTAATTCCGATGTTACCGGTAACTGTTACCGGTAACATCGGAAGCAGTGTAGGATCAACATTCGATCTGGCGCCATCAGTAGAAACCATGACTCAACACAATAAGCCCGACACCAAAGAGACCCCACGCGCGGCCCGCCGCAAGACCGGGACCTACACCATCCATGACGTTGCCAACATGGCTGGGGTGTCCTCGATTACCGTCTCCCGCTACTTCAACTCGCCCGACAAAGTGTCCGCCGGATTACGCGAGCGCCTGAAAGAGATCGTGGACAGCATTGGCTATGTCCCCAGCCAAGTCGCCGGTGGGCTCGCCTCAGGCAGGGGCCGCGTGGTTTGCGCCGTCATGCAGAACATTGCCAGTACGACGTTTGCCGACCTCGTAAAGGGGATGACCGACGAACTGCAATCGTCCGGTCTGCAGCTCTTACTGGCCAACGCACAGTATTCAAAAGACCAGGAAGAACAAGCCATCCGTACTTTTGTGGGTTGGCATCCCAGTGCGCTGATACTGACTCGGGATGATCACACACCCGCGTCGGAGATCATACTGAGGGGCTTGAACATTCCGATCGTCGAGGCCTGGGGATTTGTTCCTGAGCGGCCTTTTCATCAAGTGGGCTTTCCACACGCTGAAGTCGGCGCGGTACTCGCTCGGCATTTTCTGGAGCAGGGGTGCAAGCGTATTCAGTTTGTATTGCCAATGGCCGAAGAGGACTTTCGTGCGAAGCAACGGGCTGATGGATATGCATCACAGATGCGAAAGGCCGGGTTGAAACCGGATATCCAGGTCGCGACGCATTCCGATGACTTTGATGTCGGGGAAAAATGGATTGAGTCGTTCACAAAAGAATCAAAACGCTCGCGTCCTGAGGCGGTGATTTTTTCCAACGACAACATGGCAGCCGGGGCTATTCTGCATGCGCCGGCGTGTGGTGTGGAATTGCCTCGGGATTGCCTGATGGCGGGATTCGGAGATGCGGCGATATCGTCACGCTTGACACCGGCGTTGACGACCGTGAGGCCCCCCAGATACCAGATCGGTCAACACGCGGCGCGGGCGATACTGAAGCTCTTGCATGCTGATGGCGAACACGCAGCGGATCCGATGCAGGATGAATTCGTGAGCGAATTGATTGTCAGGGCAAGTAGCCGGCGTAGATGATCTGCGCGGCTGCCTATCAGCCTGACGCATTTTCATGAGCATGCTGCGGACGCCTGTGCCATCCTGCGTAATCGAGAGGCGTCCGTCGCTGGGGGAGCACCGAACATACGGGCATAGTCGCGGCTGAATTGAGACGGGCTTTCGTAACCGACACGAAACCCTGCGCCTGCGGCATCCATCGCCTCGGCAACCATCAACCGGCGCGCTTCCTGCAACCGCAATTGGCCACGAAAATCCAGGGGGCTCATTGATGTGACCGCCTTGAAGTGCGCATAGAACGTCGAGCGACTCATGCCGGCAATGTCGGCGATTTCTTCGATCCGGCGGTTTTCGCGGTAGTGTGCCCGCAGCCAGGCAATGCCCTTGGCGATCTGATTCAGTCGACTGTCCGCCGCCGCCATCTGTCTCAGGATGTTGTTTCCCGAATCTGTTAGAAGACGATAGAGAATCTCGCGGATCATTAGCGGGGCCAGGGCGTCGATATCGCGCGGCGCGTCGAGCAGTGCTGCCAGCCGTACCGCTGCGTCCAACAGCTCCGGTGTAGTGTCGCTGAGCGCAATGCCGGCCGACGGCACATCGTCGTTCTGATCCTGGATCGGGTAACGCAAACAAAGGTCGCTCAGCTCGGCCAAATCGAGATCGACTACCAGGCATAGATACGGGGCCGTCTCGCTGGCCTCAATAACTGCCCCCGTGACAGGCAGATCGACTGATGCAACCAAATACCTCGCCGGGTCGTACACGTAGGCAGTCGTTCCCAGCATTACCCGCTTGCGCCCCTGTGCAATAAGACAAAGTGTCGGTTCATACACAACAGGCATCGGCATGGTAGGGGTATCTGAGCGGATCAGACTCACGCCTGGAATCGGCGTGCCGTAGGTGCCATTACCCGGGGTATGACGATCCAAAATATCCACAAGCTTTGTCAGCGAACCCATGTGTCACTCTATGAGGATGTTGGCGTATCAACGACTGGAGAGCCGTCAGTTCGGACGATCGTACAAGAACTCAGGACGATCCCGCTACAACGATTCGCGTCACTCGGCGCAAACTTCTCCCTGCGGATTCAACACTTTCACTCAGGCAAGAGATCACCATGTCCAATCCCACGGCGCTCGATCAATACCGTCTTCTCGGACGATCCGGCATGCGCGTCTCGCCACTGGCTCTCGGCACTATGACCTTTGGTGCCGATTGGGGCTGGGGTGCCGACGATGAGCAGGCACGCCGGATCTTTGATACCTACGTAGACAACGGCGGCAATTTCATTGATACGTCGGTCAATTACACAAACGGCACATCGGAACGCATTCTGGGCCAGTTGCTGAAAGGCAGGCGCGATCGCATTGTGGTTTCGACCAAGTTCACCATGGCGCGTGACCCAAGCGACCCCAATTCGGGAGGAAATCACCGAATGAATCTGGTGCGCTCGGTGGAGGCCAGCCTGCGGCAGCTCGACACCGACCGGATCGAACTGCTGCACCTGCACGCCTGGGACTTTACCACCTCGCCCGATGAAGTCATGCGTGCGCTGGACGACCTGGTGCGATCTGGCAAGGTCCTCTATCTCGGCATCTGCAATACGCCAGCCTGGAAGGTCGCGCAGCTGCAAACCATGGCAGATCTGCGCGGCTGGTCTGCACTCGTGGCGTTGCAAATCGAGTACAGCTTGGTCGAACGCACGCCCGAACATGAACTGATGCCGATGGCACAGGAAATGGGCCTGGGAGTAATGCCGTGGTCACCGCTCGGCGGCGGCATTCTGACCGGCAAATACAGCCGGGACGACCTGCAACAGGAGAGCGAAGCCGGTGTCTCTGTGACGCGCAAGGGAGTCATCGCGTCGTCTGGGCATATGACAGCGCGCTCGCTGGATATCGCTGAGGTCGTGAACGCCGTTGCCCATGAGATCGGTGCGACGCCGTCTCAAGTCGCACTGGCCTGGACTCTGCTGAACCCTGCTGTCGTCGCACCTGTCATCGGGGCCAGAACGCTGATACAGGCTCAGGACAACCTGGGCGCGCTGAAGATACGTCTCGACACCGAGCATATCGCCCGATTGAGTCAAGCCAGTGCACCCGAGGCCATCTTTCCCAATCGTTTTGTGGAACGTCCTATGGTCCAGCAGCTGATTTTCGGCCAGACAAATCTGCAACGTCGCGTCTGAACGAAGCGGCTTGGTTTTCTCTCACAGACACAGGAGCACACCGCATGTTGATTCTCAGATACATCACCACAGTAACGGCGCTGATTTTCATCACACTGATCAACGGCTGCGCGAATGCCCAAACCGCCGGCTCGACGACCGAGCGTAATCGGCAGTTCATCGTGCAGGCCTTTGAACAATGGACCGCTGGCAGCGGGACGTTCTTTCAAGACGTGCTGTCACCTGACGTCGTCTGGACAATCAAGGGAACGAGCCCTGCAGCCGGAAGCTACCGGGGCCGAGATGCGTTCATGGAGCAAGCAGTCGCCCCTTTTGCCGCGCGCCTGTCTGCACCCGTGCGGCCCACAGTGAAAGACGTATGGGCCGAGGGTGACGATGTCATCGTTCACTGGGACGGCACGGCAACCGCCGCCGACGGTGAGCCCTACCACAACAGCTATGTTTGGATTTTCCGAATGGAAAATCAACGCGCAACCGAAGTCATCGCCTTCCTCGACCTCGCGCCCTATGACGACGTCATAAAGCGGGTGTCTATTGAACAACAAGGAGAAACGCAAATGAATGAGCATGCTTACGCTGGAATGTGGGTGACTGATGACGGCCACATCCGCCATGAGCTTCTTGCCAACGGTCGCTACGACGAGGCGCGCGGTAGTCGCGAGAGCGCCTATCAGGGCCGCTATGAGGTCAAGGGAAACCACATCGATTATTGGGATGACACTGGATTCACCGCCGACGGCGTATTCATCGATGAGAACACCCTTCATCACGGCGGAATGATATTCCGCCGCCGAGGATAGCGTCGGGCATTGGCTAATGCGTGGAGACGGATTCCTGATTCAGAAGGCGTTGACGTTACTCAATGCGCAGCGACCCTAAAATCCCTTGAATATCCAAAGGGCCGGGTTTCAGGAATCGATCGCAAATTGCCTCGGAGATTTCCGGGTCGCAATCCTGGTTTAAGAGCACCAAGGATTTCTCCCGGAGTTTTTCGTGCCGTGTTGTGTTCTCGGCGGATCCAGACGGATTGGATTGCATGATCCGGCGTGGCGTACCAGAACGATCAATGACCTCCACCCAACCACAGAACTCCTTTGGATAACGTTGATCCAGATCAGCGTCCCTGACTATCTCGATCGCATTGGCCAACTGAACGATGGCAGGATCCCGGCGTTGCGCTTCGCCGAAATCTTGCGGCAGCACCGAACCTCGCAGCAATGCAGTGGCGACGGCGTAACGTACGCTCATCTGAGCCTGCAGTTCGGAGCCGGGCTCGTATCGATAACCGCATTGGATGTCCACCAGGGTCGGCACACCCACCCGCACCACTCCACCTTGCAACCATTCGGACCGTAGCTCGAGGGCTGCATCGACGTGAGCATGAGCACTGCCGCAGCAACTGTAGGGTTTGAAATTGGTTTTGGCGGCGTGCCAGGTTTTACCTAGCTCATGCAACAGGCGAGTGGCATCCGAATGATCGGAAAACGCCTTCATCATGCCTCCGTCTTCTGCCTCGATGGCATAGGCCGGGCCGGTCAAACCGTTGCGAGCGAGCTCTGCAGATACCACACCGGCCCTGGCAGCCATGCCCGCATGCAGCCGTTTCGAGTCGGAGCCGTCCAGCGTAAAGGCAAATAGTCCACTGGATTGGGTAGCCGCCAATCCCAGCGCTGACTGGATCTCGCGTGGTCTCAATTGCAACAGGACGGACGCTGCCGCAGCCGCCCCCAGCGGGCCACATACCGGCGTCAGGTGCCAACCGCGCAAGCGTGTTTCGGCAGGCGATAACGCCAGCGACGTCCTTATCATCACCTCGTAGCCCACAGCCAGAGCCATGTCCAGCTGTGCGGGGTCAACGCGATAATGCTCTGCCACCGCGAACACAGTGGGAACAATGACCGCCCCTGGATGCACCTTGGCATTATGGAAATCGTCGAGCTCCAGCGCATGAGCTGCTGCGCCATTGACCAGGGCGGCATCGGACGGTCTGAGCCGTGTACCTTCCCCCCAAAGCGTCGCCCCGTGCTGCGAGTGATTGTCCTGGACAGCCCAGTTGCGAATCGCCTGGTACCAGGGAGTATGTGTCCCGCTGAGCCCCACACTGAAAGTGTCGAGAGCCAGATGACGCATTTCTCTAATGACTGCGTCAGGGATCTGGTCGCGGGATAAATCCGCCAACCACGTGGCCAAGCTGCCCGTTATCATGTAAGCGTCCCTTTTATTTCACTTGACCGCAATATCGGCTTCTTTCGCGAGCAGACTGATCTTGTCATGCTCGTCCTGCTGTACTTTTGCCAGATCCTGAGGCGAAGTCTTGGCGACCTCGAACATCATGGTGTCAAAGACCTTGGTCACTTCGGGCGCATGAGTCGCCTTGTTGATTTCGGCCGCGAGTTGGTTCGCGATGTTGGCCGGCAGGCCCGCGGGCCCCCATACGCCATACCATGAGGAAAAATCGAAGCCTTCCACGCCGCTTTCCGCCACGGTAGGCACGTTTGGCAGTTTGGACACTCGCGACGAGCTTGTCACCGCGAGGGCCTTGAGCTTTCCGGATGCGACGTAAGGATAAGCGCCAGGCATGGGCGAAGCCGCGGCCGAAACATGCCCAGCCGTCACATCGGTCAGCTGCGGCGCAGCACCGCGATACGGCACAATCTGCATGCCCAGTTTCAGGTCACGATTCAGCATCTCCTCCACGAGGTGGCTCGATGTTCCGTAACCCGACGTCGCCCACGTCAAAGAATCTTTTTTGGCGTGGGCCTGGGTTTGCAGTTCCTTCAGCGTGTTAAAGGGCGACTCCGCCCCTGTGACCACTAATAGCGGCACCGTGCCGAGCCGGGCGATTGGGGTGAAGTCTTTCAGCGCATCGTATTTGACTCGCGCATCCACCAACGGCAGATATACCTGGCTAGAGGCGTGCAACAACAGCGTGTAGCCATCGGGCTTGGCACGCGACACATATTCGGAGCCGATCATGCCGGACGCGCCGGGCTTGTTTTCTATCACGATCGGTTGTCCCAATTGCTTCTGCAATTGAGCGGTGACCAAGCGGGCCACGGTATCCACCGACCCGCCCGGGGTGTAAGGCACGACGACGGTAATTGGCCTGGAAGGATATTTGTCAGTTTCGCCGTGCGCCTGAGCCGCCATCAAGGAAGTCACCGTCACGGCGATCATTGCCCATATCCGTCGCGAGGTATGCAGATTCGTCATTCTTGTCTCCGTGTAAATAATCGGTGCGGCAGGTCGTTCAGCGACACCGTTTTTGTGTGTATTGACAATCTAGGCGCCATCCTCGAGCCCGTCCAATACCGTTTCGATACCCGAGTTATTTGCCGCGGATATAACGAACAACGCTATGATCCGCATACCATGCCGGGAGTGCATGGAGACGCTATCAAACGGGAAAACGGCCATGCATAGTCCAGAAATCAGGCATCTGCGCCACTTTGTGGCTGTCGCGGAAGAGCTGAGCTTCAGCAAAGCGGCGGTTCGACTCCATATGTCGCAGCCACCGCTATCGCAGCAGATCAAGGCACTGGAAGACGATCTGGGCGTCCAATTGCTTGAACGCAGCCGGCGCGAAGTCCGATTGACGGAGGCAGGCAAGATATTCCTGAACGAGAGCCGCAACATTCTCGCGAACCTGCGTAGCGCGGTCGGTGCCACGATCAGAGCGGCCGCAGTCGACGGCGGCAATATAAGAATCGGCTTCGTCACCTCGGCGCTATTACAGGTGCTGCCCATTGTGTTGGATCGGGTATCAAAAGACTTTCCCGACATCGAATTGAGCATCTACGACATGTCGTCACGCGACCAAGTCGACTCGCTTATGCAAGAACGGCTGGACATCGGAATCGTTCACTCTATTCCGGCCATTTCGACATTCAACAAACTGCCGATTTATTCTCAACCGTTTATCCTGGCCATTCCTGCCGGCCATGAACTCGAGCACGCTGAGAAAATCACTGCGGCGGAACTGGAAAAATACCGCATCATTGGTTTCTCGCGAGATCACTCACCATCTTTATATGATGCGCAATTGGCGTGCTGCCTCGCAAAAGGCTTTCGTCCCACCCTGGTGCACCAGGCAAGAACGCCATTCACGGTTTTTCAACTGATCCGCTCCGGGCTCGGTATCTCCATCGTTCCCAAGCCGTATTCGCGAATGCCGTTTCCTGGCATCGTCTTCAAGGATGTCGACAACAGCGCAGGTCATCTGCATCTGTATGCAATCTGGAGAGATGAGGTATCAACGGAGTTGGTCAGGAAAGTAATCCGCCAAGTGATGTACGAGCCATTCGCCGATCCCGAATAACGCCCCAAGAATTTCCGCTACGTGCAAGGCTCGTTGGCCCACTCGCCTAGGCCCGGGGTGCGCTCAAAATATCGAGCAGAGGCTGGATATCGTCCAACTGATCCAGGTTACGTGTCAGCTCGATCACGGTGTCGATATCCTCCGTCCGCAGGCAAGGCTGCACGATATTGCGAAACTTGTATTCGATCTCGGACGGGCTGAGCGGGCTTTCCGGGCTGCCGCGCCGATGCAGTATTTCGGTGGCAAATACCTCCCCGGAGGTCGACGTAATGGTCACCACCGCCGCGTGCCGGAATGCAGGCCCCATCGCGTCAATGCGGGGATCGACACGCGCTGTCATGCGGGCAATGAGCGCCAGGATGCGGGGGTCGGCCAAACGTTCCTGGCGATATTGCTCTACGAACGCCATGCCATCGTAGGCCATCACTGCCAGGCTATAAAACAGGTTCATTTGCGCGGCGGTGACTCCCTGCGCTTTGTATTCCCACGCGCAATGTACATGAGTCATGTGGCTGACGCCGACATCGATGCCAGCTATCGTATCCGGTCGCAGATCGTGGGCCTGCATCAGCTGTGCCAGCGCATCGAGCGCGGCATGGATGCTTGTGACGCTGGCATGTGGCTTGTAGCCGACTTTTTCGGTTTCCCACACAACGCCCAGGCCATCGGTCAATCGGCCAGGGTTGGGCTTGCCCGAGTAGGAGCTCAAGTAGCCTCCATAAGAAGCCTCCAGCACATCCGTGATACCGGTAAAGTCCTTGTCTGCCAGCAGTGCGGCATAAACCCCGCTCTGAGCCGCGCGTCCAGAATGGAATCGCTTGACCATTGCACCCTCTTGAGCCGCCATCAGTCCGCCTGCTTGGGACCCAGCGATCCCCAAGGTGTGCTGCATACGATGCGCATCGAGCCCCAGCATACGACCTGCCGTCGCAGCAGCGACGAAAACGCCGGATGTTCCCTGCGGATGAAAGCCTCGGAAAAATAGATCCATGGTTGCCGCGTTGCCCACACGCGTTCCGATCTCGTATCCAGCCACGATCGCAGTCATCAGATCCCGACCACGGCGCTTGCCGGTTTTTTCCGACAAGGCGATCGCAACAGGGACAGCAATAGAACCAGGATGAACGATCGACTCCTTATGAATATCGTCCAATTCGAATGCATGGCCCGCGGTGGCGTTGACCAGCACGGCGTCAGGAACGGAGACTTTCCGCCCGGCGCCAAACAAGGAGGCGACAGGAATGCTGCCCTGCTCCTCCACCATGGTTTGTACTTTTTGTGTCCAGGGCAAGGTCATCCCAAACAGGCAACAACCGATGCTGTCTAATATGCTGGTCTTGATTCTGCCGAGGACATTTTCGGGAATTTGGTTGAACGCCAGCCCGGCGGAAAAACTGGCGAGTTCCCGCGTGGCATTGTCCAACAAAGAAGGAGATGATTGAGTCATTCGGCGCGAGTATGGTTGGCAAGGCGTGGCTGTGTGGACAGGTACGCAAGTATTTCCTGTATGACGGCCTGCGGTTGCTCTGGCAGCAGTGCATGCGCAGCGTTCTTGATAGTCTTGTTCGTCACGCGTTCACCCAAATAATCCTTGAGCACATTCGCGAAACGCGCAGGAGAAATAACGTCGTACTCGGCCTGCAGATTCAATATCGGCGCTGTCCCGCCCGCAAAAAAATCATCCACCGGCGTTCTCTTTTGCGCGAGTGTCTGCATAGTCATCAGCGTCGTGTTCCACCCATTGAGCCAGGCGCTCGCGTCATTACCCGGTGCGAAAAAAACCTGTTTCAGGCTTTCCAGGCGTGCCGATTCAGGCAGCAGCATATTCCCGCAGACCTCGATCTGTGCCCGGGTCTCGTCGCTGATAGGGACGCCCTCGTAGCCTACGGGAACTTTGCCAGCGGAGCCCGCCAGCAGCAGCAATGCGCGAACCAAGTCGGGCCGGTCAGATGCGACCGTCCTGGCAATCCAGTTTCCATGAGCATGCCCGATGATGAACGCTGGCCCTCCCCCGTCGTGTTCAATGACGGCAGCGATATCCTCGGCCCAGTCATGCAAGGTCTTGCCTTCCAGGGGACCCGTGCTATGCCCGTTACCGCGCGGCTCGGGGCACAACACCCGATAGCCTGCCTGGCTCAACGGGTGGGCAATTTCGGCCAGGTCTTCTGCGCCGCGCCCGAGCGACGGCAACATCACGATCAGATCGCCGTCGCCATACGCGTAGACTTCCAACTCGACGCCATTCGCGCGCTTTATCCTATAGCGCGCCCTGCTCTGCTCAGCGGCGTGGACACCGTCGTTGTTGCCAACCGACGAGGAGGATTGAGAAACCGGCTGCATTGTTGCTCCTGCGCAATGTCGCAAATGACATTCCTGTCATGACCATGGAACATCACTCTAGAGACTAGACGCCAGGGTGGCTAATACAGAATTCGGCTAACAGTTATCCGATGTCGAAATAACAGATAAGACATGGTCATGCACTATGCCCCAATCGCCTGTGCAAGCATCTGGATGGACAGCGGCGCACAACCCTCGGCATCATTGCTGACGGTCACATAGGCAGGCTGGCCTGCGCCCGTGATACCGCGGATAGTGCGTACCAGCACAGACCGTGTATGGGGGTCTTCGCTGAGGATGGCGTTGAATGGATCGTGCTTCTTTTGCGCGTCGGCATAGCCATACGCGCCAAAGATCCGATTCAGGGTCCAACGGCAGACCAGCGGACCGGGCCATAGCGCACGCAGCATGGGCAGTTGCTCCTCGATCGGCGGCATCTTGCCGTGCAGGCCCAGGCAGAACGTCGCCCCATGCGCCTTGAGCGTGTCAACCAGCCCCTGACTCAGCAACTCCGGATCTCGGACCTCCACCGCAACGATCACAGCGCCATCTGCGGGCAGGGCCTGCCGGACTGCAGCCAGCATACCGTCCAGCCGCTCTAGCAGCGACGCGGGGTGGCCGAGCCAGTTCCAGGGCAAAGGACTGAGCTGAAAGACCAGAACGCCCAGCTTGGCGCGCAAGCCAGCGAGCGTCGGCTGCACAAAGTGCTCCACAGCCAGACGCGGATCGAGAAAATTCGGGTTGGCCTTGCGCGCCTTGCCGTCCTCGCTGCGTACCTGGGCATCGGTGATGCTGGCAGGGCACTTGACGACAAAACGGAAATCATCGTCGACCTGCCCTGCGTAAGCGGCGTATTGGCTTGTCGTCAACGGCCGCCAGAAAGTACGGTCCACGCACACCGTCCGCAGCAACGGATGCCGATGGTAGGCCTCGAGGCCGTTTTTCGATAGCGTGCTCGGAGCGTAGTCGCCATCCCACACCAGTCCATCCCAACCCGGATAGGACCAGGTAGAGACACCAAAACGCAACTGCGCCGGAAGCTGCTGCGCAAGGTCGCGCCAGCCCTCGGCGCTGGGCGCGGGCTGCACCTGGTTCGGGTTCAGGCTGATGAAAGAAACCGGATCCACCCGAGGCGCGGTGTCGGCCTCCGGCTGCGTAGCGGTATCTCCAAATAAATCGTCTTGCATGCTTGTGGTACTGGCATTGAAACAGGCTAAAGCGTACCGTATTGCCGCCTTGATGGCGGAAAGGAGTAATCTCATCCTGCAGGGCGATCCAGCCACTCCCGGCCCGTCGCCCGAAAGGATTACACTTGCTGACAACGGGCACGTGATCCCGGCCTGCGGCTTTACCTTTTGAATTCAAGCCGTTATTTCAGTGAACTAGCGAATATTCCCATGTCCAACACCGCCTCTTCTTCCGTTTCTTTCAATACGATACGTTCTACGACAGCGCGGACGGCCGCCGAACGCGACTCCGTCCTGGCCGATCCTGGGTTTGGGAAATATTTCACGGATCACATGGTCTCGATCGACTGGACCAAGGAAAAGGGTTGGCATGATGCCGAGGTACGGCCTTACGGTCCGTTGCAGCTGGATCCGGCGGCCTCGGTCCTGCATTATGCGCAGGAAATCTTCGAGGGCCTGAAAGTCTACCGCCATGCCGACGGCTCGGTCTGGACGTTCCGCCCCCAAGCCAATGCGGAACGCATGCAGCGCTCCGCGCGCCGTCTGGCCCTGCCGGAGCTGCCCACCGAGCTATTCATCGAGTCGCTCAAGCAGTTGCTGGCCGTCGACGCCCCCTGGGTGCCCTCCGCGCCGGAAACCAGCCTGTACCTGCGTCCGTTCATGATCGCCAACGAGAGCTTCCTGGGCGTTCGTTCGGCGCACCGTGCGGCCTACTATGTCATCGCCAGCCCGGCAGGCTCGTATTTTGCCGGCGGGGTCAAGCCTGTGTCGATCTGGCTGTCGACCGACTACGCGCGTGCGGCCAAGGGGGGTACGGGTGCTGCCAAATGCGGCGGCAACTACGCCGCCTCGCTGCTGCCTCAACAGGAAGCCTACGAAAACGGCTGCGCACAGGTCCTGTTCCTGGATCCGCTCGAGGGCAAATACCTCGAGGAATTGGGCGGGATGAACGTGTTCCTGGTCCAGAAGGACGGAACCTTGGTCACGCCCGAATTGTCCGGCAGCATTCTCGAGGGCGTGACCCGCGCCAGCATCATTCAATTGGCCCGTGACCGCGGCCATGAGGTGCAAGAGCGCAAGGTATCGGTGCAAGAATGGCGCGACGGCTTTGCGTCCGGTGAGATCGTGGAGGCTTTTGCCTGCGGTACCGCAGCGGTGGTGACGCCGATATCGGTGCTGAAAGGCGCCGATTTCACAGTGGGCGACGAGAACGCACCCGCAGGCAAGCTCACCATGGCCTTGCGCGAGGAATTGACGAACATTCAGTATGGCCGTACGGCTGACCGTCACGGCTGGATGATGCGTCTGGCGTAAAGGTTACTGCGAAGTAGGCCTTTCGAACTGACGGAAGGTTTACTCCTCACCGATGTCCGCGTGCGTAGACACCCACAGTACTAGCGCGTCTTTCTTGCTCAGACTGATCACCCGATGTCCCATGCGGCTGTCGATGTAGAAACTCTCGCCCGCTCGCAGACGGGCGGGCTCGTAAAACTCGGTGTAGAGCTGGACTTCGCCTTCCAGGACGTAGACAAACTCCTCGCCTCGATGGCGACTCCAGTCGTGGAACTCCTCAAACGAGCGAGCCTTCACTCGGGTATGAAACGGCATCATGCGCTTGTGCGACAGCGCGGTGCAGAGCAGACGGTGGTCGTAGTACGGCGTTTCGTACGGACGTCCTTCTCCTGCAAGGCTGAGGCTGCGGCGTCCGGTACCCATATGGGCGTCGGATGACGTGAACAGTTCGGCCACGTCCAGATCCAGACCCGCTGCGATCTTGATCAAGTTGTCATAGGTAGGCGACAGCAGGCCGTTCTCGATCTTGGACAACGTGGACGCGGACACGCCGGTAGCCGCCGCCGCCTGCTTCAAAGTCCACGTCCGCGCTCGACGCAAGGCTCTCAGCCGTTGTGCCAACACGCTCTGTTTGTCGTCTTCCATCTATACACCCTGTCATGCCCGCGACCGCCTCTCCCGCCACCAGTCGCGGACCTGGTACGACCAATAAGTCAATTGAACCGCCGCCCTGCCGACATTGCCCCCGGCCCACGCAAGCCCAAAGGGGGCAAACAACTTGTAGCGCTGAGTATCGCCTGTCATGCCCTCGGCGACGATTCGGCCGCCAATCGCGGTGGTATTCATGCCATGCCCGCCGAACGCCGTGCAGTACCAGACGTCCGGAGCCAACTGGCCAATCTGTGGCATCAGATGCCGGGCGTAGGCCATGCGTCCCGACCACGCCGTCTCGACCTTCACCCCCGTCAGCTGAGGATAAACGGAAAGTAATTCGCGACGCAGCGACTCTGCCAGATCCGGCGGATCATCCACACGGGTGGTGATTCTACTGCCCCAGCCGATGCGGCCGCCGTCGAGCACCCGGTAGTAGTTGCCGGCGCGGCGGTCGTCGCCGATGGCGGCATTGCTGCGGATGGCGTCCCGGACCCGATCGCCCAGAGGCTCAGTCAGCATGATGTAGGTGGCTATCGGCTGCATTGCCCGGCGCAACGTGGGCACGATTCCGCCCGTATAGCCGCCGGTGGCCAGCACCACGGAGCGAGCGTCGACCTGACCCTGCCCGGTGCTCACACGCTTGACTGCGCCGTCCAGTTCGACGTGCTTGACGGCAGTATCCTCGTGGATCCGCACACCCAGCCGCGCGCACTCGCGGGCCAGCGCGCGAGCGTAGTTCAACGGATGAAAGTGAAACGACGACGGATCCTCGATCCCCTGGTGATAGACGTCCGATAGCAGCCGCTCACGCACCTCGGCACGGGTCAGAAAGCGGACGTCTCGCCCGAAATCGCGCTGCTGGCCATCGCACCATTGCCGCAGCGCATCGGTCGCCTCATAGCGCACCACGCGTAAACGGCCGTCTACTTTGTGTGCATCGTCGATCGCCAAATCGCGGATATTGGCGCGGATAATTTCCACGCCTTCCATAGAAAGCCGGTAGAGCTGACGGTAGTGATCTTCGTCCACATGCCGGCGAATGGTGTCCGCGCCCGCGGCAAAAGCGGGTGACACCGATCCGCCGTTGCGGCCCGATGCGCCCCAGGCGATGCGCCGCCCTTCCAGCAAGGTCACGTCACGCCCGCGCCGTGCCAGCTCCAGCGCGGTGGACAGGCCAGCCAACCCTCCTCCTATCACGCAGACATCGGTGCTATCCGCCCCCGTCAACGGTGGATAGTAAGTGTCAGTGTCGGCTAGCGTACGGCGGTAATAAGTGTCAACGTACTCGGAGGTCATGATGCTCGGTCTCAGTGCAGGCTTGCGCCCTGCAGGCCGCCGGCCAGCCGCTTTTCAAGCCAGTTGGCCAGGCGCAGCAGCGGGTAGCAGTAGATGAAATAGATGGCCGCGATCATGCCGTAGATAAAGAGCGATTTGGACGGGAAAGTAATGATGAACACTTCACCCTGCCGCGTCAGTTCGGTGATGCCGACCACCGACAGAATGGCCGTGCTCTTGATCAACATGACGTAGACGCCGCTCATCGGTTGCACGATGAGACGCATGGCCTGCGGCAGAATGACCAGCCACAGGATTTGGAGAGGTTTGAGGCCGAGCGTCATCGCGCCCTCGGTCTGGCCACGCGGTACCGATTGGATAGCGCCCATGACGATCTCTGCCACATAGCAGGACGTGTAGACAGACAGCGACACGAACGCCGCTGTGGCGGAATCCCAATGCAGGAGTTCGATGCCGGTGCTGGGCAGCACAAAATAGAAGATGTACAGCTGCACCAGAAACGGCGTACCGCGCAAAAGGTGGATGTACAACCCCAGCAACTGATGCACGCCGCAGATGCGATAACTGCGGATCACGCCGATGACGAATCCCAGCAGCGAGCCGGCGATGATAGCCACGAAGGAAACCTTCAGCGTTTCCCAGAAGCCTTTCAACAGGAAGGGCAGCACGACGCCCGCGGCGGAAAGATAGGAGTCCAGCATGATCACCTCGCGTTCCAGGCAGGACCCGCTAGCCAGAGACTCACGCCCTTGGACAACAGCAGCATGCAACCGTAGATCAACAGATAGCCCGCCGCGATGGTCAAGAAACTCTCACTGGGTACGATACGGTCGCTGTTCATTTGCACGCCAGCGGCGACCAGTTCGAATACGGTGATCAATGACAGCAAGGACGTATCCTTGATCAGCACCGCGGTCTGGCCTAGCAGCGGTGGCAACGTATTGACGAAGGCCTGTGGCAGCACGACGTAGCGCAAACGCTGGCGGTAATTCATGCCGCAGGCCTTGGCACCGTCGATCTGACCGCGCGGCACAGATTCGATGCCCACGCGAATGATTTCGCTCATGTAGGCAGCGTGGTGCAGCGTCATTGCGATGATACCCAGCAGCATCTCGCTCCAGCCTTTGGCCCCTGGCACCAGGTATGGCACGGCATAGTAGACCAGGTAGATCTGCACCAGGAGCGGAGTCGAACGGATGAACTGCACATAAGCCGCTACGGGACGCCAAACAATGCCCCGTGACGACATATGGGCAAGTGCTATCGGAATGCCCGCCAACACCGACAACACGAGGCTCGCGCCCGCTGCAATGAGAGTGTTACCCAGGCCGGTCGCAAACTCGCCTGCGTACTGGCTGACGATGCGCCAGTTATAAAAATCGATCAGCCAGTCCATGAGCTCAGTGCTCTTTCTTCCATTCGGTGGAATACCAATACTTGACCAGTTCAGGCAGCGAGTTATCGGCAGTCTTCAGGGTCTGCCAGTTATCCAGCCAGAACTTCAGGCGCACGGCATTGGGGCCCACGGCAAAGGCCAGGGGCTCACGCACCATGACACCGTCCAGCACCCGCAGGGTGCCGAAGTCGGCGAGAAACTGGTTGGCGGTGGATAACGACATGATGCCCGCGTCCAACCGGCCGCTGGACAGGGCTTGCCCCACTGGAGCGCTACCGCCCGAAAACTCTTTCAGAGTGGCCTTGGGCAACATTTTCTTGCCTACCTCCGCATACGTGCTGGCCCCCAACGCGCCGACGGTCACGCCCTCCTTGTCGAGTTCACCATACGACTTATACGGCGAGTCCTTGGGGACGACTGCCACCGTGTCGGCGTAGAACATGGGCAGCGAGAACAGCACCTGGGCCGCGCGCTGCGGCGTGGGCGTCATGTCGGCAGCGACCATGTCGGCCTTGCCCGACAGCAGTGCGGGAATCAGGCCCTTCCACTCATAGTCCTGTAGTACCAGCTTTACGCCCAGGTCGTCGGCCATGCGCTTGGCCACTTCCACAGCCAGACCGGTGCGCTTGCCGGTTTTGTCCATGAAGCTCATGAGCGGGCCTGACGTCTGGACCGCCACCCGCAGCTCGCCGCGCTTGAGGATGTCCGCCAGTTCGTCGGCCTGTGCCGGCACGCTGACCGCCGCAGCTGCCAACGCGAAACCCGCCACGCCTAGCCATTGTTTAATTTTCAGCATGTCTAACCCCTGTGATGAATGGATTTCTATCATTCCGGGGACAGCGCCACGCGCGCCCCTTGCTTCTTGTTTGCTTCTTTGCTGCTGGAACTACAGAACCATCTCCAGGAACGCGCGCGTGCGCGCCTCTCTGGGATGGCAGAGAACATCTTCAGGCGTACCCATTTCGACGATACGGCCAGCGTCCATGAACAGAGCGCGGTCTGCCACGTCGCGAGCAAAGTTCATTTCATGAGTTACGACGGCCATAGTCATGCCCTCGCTCGCCAACGTGCGCATTAATTCCAGAATGCCGCCCACCGTTTCCGGATCGAGCGCCGAGGTTGCTTCATCGAACAGCATCAGCTTGGGATCCATGGCCAACGCGCGGGCGATAGCGACGCGTTGTTGCTGGCCGCCGGACAGCTGGCTCGGGTAACGATCACCATAATCGGCCATGCCGACGCGGCCCAGCAGTTCGCGGGCGTGGCGCTCGGCTTCGGTGCGGCTGCGTCCTCGCACCACTCGTTGAGGCAGCACGACATTGTCCAGCGCCGTGCGGTGCTGGAACAGGTTGAAATGCTGGAACACCATGCCCACCTCAGTACGCCAGAGATTGACGTCGGTGGTCGGATCGGTGAGCGACACACCCTCCACGCAGATCGTGCCGCTATCAATGCTTTCCAAGCCGTTTAGGGTACGCAGCAAGGTGCTCTTGCCAGAGCCCGACGGCCCCACAACAGCCATCACCTCACCCCTGCCGAGCTCGCAATTGATGGTGTCCAGCGCGCGATGAGGGGCCTGCCCATCACGCTGATAGGTCTTGGTGACTGCCTGCACAACCAACAACGGATCCGTCACAGAGTCCCCTGCAGAAAAGGTTTCGCATTTCACGCCAGAGTTTCGTATAGTAAATTTTTTTCCAGAATCGCCACTTAGGCATAACCCTTAAAAAGCGAAGGAACTGGCATGGACACCCCCCAAGAAATCTTGCGAGCGCTCGGCCTGAATGCGGATTCGCTGACTGGAGGAACGCTGAGCGCGCGCAGCCCCATCGACGGCGCCGAACTGGCCCGGGTGCACGAACACAGCGCCGCGCAGGCCCACACCGCCATCACGCGCGCGCATCAGGCCAGCTTGGTTTGGCGTGACGTCCCAGCGCCGCGCCGCGGCGAACTGGTGCGTCTGTTCGGCGAGATTCTGCGCCAGCATAAGCGCGAATTGGGCCGTCTGGTCAGCCTGGAAGCCGGCAAAATCATCGCGGAGGGCGAAGGCGAAGTGCAGGAAATGATCGATATCTGCGATTTCGCGGTGGGCCTGTCACGCCAGCTGTATGGCTTGACCATCGCGTCTGAGCGCCCTGGCCACCGCATGATGGAGACCTGGCATCCGCTGGGCGTGGTCGGCGTGATCAGCGCCTTTAATTTCCCGGTCGCCGTGTGGTCATGGAACGCAGCGCTGGCACTCGTCTGCGGCAATGCCGTAGTGTGGAAACCGTCGGAGAAAACGCCGCTGACCGCGCTGGCCTGCAAGGCACTCTTTGCCCAGGCCACGCAGCGCTTCGGCGATACGCCCGCCGGCTTGGTGGAAGTGCTGATCGGTGGCCGCGACATCGGGGAAGCGCTGGTGGACTCGCCTACCGTAGCATTGGTGTCGGCCACCGGATCGACCCGCATGGGCCGCCAAGTGGGGCCCCGCGTGGCCCAGCGTTTCGGCCGCGTGCTGCTGGAGTTGGGCGGCAACAATGCCATCATCGTCGGCCCGACGGCTGACTTGGACATGGCCGCGCGCGGGATCGTGTTCGGCGCCATCGGTACGGCGGGTCAGCGCTGCACCACCACGCGCCGCCTGATCGTGCACGAAAGCGTGGCCGAGGATCTGTTGCAGCGTCTGCACAAAGCCTATGCCAGCGCACCTATCGGCAATCCGCTGGATGCGACCAAACTGGTCGGCCCGCTGATCGACCGCGCGTCGTTCGACAGTATGCAGGTGGCGCTGAAAGCCGCGCGCGAACAGGGCGGCAAGGTGACCGGCGGCGAACGCGTGCTGGCCGATGAATACCCGGATGCCTGGTACGTACGCCCAGCCATCGCCGAGATGCCCGGCCAGACCGACGTAGTGTGTCACGAAACCTTCGCGCCTATCCTCTACGTCATGCGCTACACCGATTTCAACGCGGCGCTGGCGCTGCACAACGGTGTACCGCAAGGCCTGTCATCGGCCATCTTCACCAATGATCTGCGCGAAGCCGAAACCTTCCTGTCGGCGTCGGGCTCCGACTGCGGTATCGCCAATGTGAACATCGGCACCTCGGGCGCTGAAATTGGTGGCGCGTTCGGCGGTGAAAAGGAAACGGGCGGCGGTCGGGAATCCGGTTCGGACGCATGGCGCAATTACATGCGCCGCGCCACCAACACGATCAACTATACACGCCAACTGCCGCTCGCCCAGGGCATCAAGTTCGGCGAATAACGCGCCTGGCCGAGCCGGCGCGATGGCTTGAGCAACCACGCCCCGCACAGCCACCGCACAGGTGGTGGCTGTAACGGCGTGTTCAAAATGGCCGAGTACCGTTGTACTACGAACCGGTATGATGGAAGGGTTGTTGATCTCACTCCTAAAGGATCACCGCCATGAATACCAACGGTCAATACAGGAGCGTGGCCCAGACCATCGGCTGGGTAATCTTGCTGCTCATTGCGCTCTATTCTCTAGTGGGTGGCGTCTGGTTGGCGACGCTGGACGGCTCGTGGTATTACGCCGTGCTGGGCATTGTGCTGCTGGTGTGCGCGGGGCTGCTGTGGCGCAATCGTGAGACGGGATTGTGGCTTTACGCGCTGGTGCTGGCGGCCACCGTCGTCTGGGGGGTATGGGAAGCCGGGACCGATTTCTGGGCGTTGGCGCCGCGCTATGACCTGCTTTTCCTGCTGGGCCTATGGCTGCTGCTGCCGCCAGCAACGCGTGGATTTGCCGCGCCCCGCCCCGCGAAAACCGCGATCGGCATAGCAATGATAGCCATGCTGGGCGTGCTGGGGTACAGCATATTCAACGACCCGCAGGAGATCAACGGCACACTGAGCCGCGCGCAACCGGCCGAGGCAAAGCCCGTATCCGGCGTAGCCGCCGAGGACTGGCCGTCCTATGGGCGTACCGAGGGCGGCGTACGCTACTCGCCGCTGGCGCAGATCAACGACAGTAACGTCAAAAACCTGCAAGTCGCATGGACTTATCGCACAGGCGATTTTCGTACCGAGAACGACTCCGGCGAGACCACCAACGAAGTCACGCCCATCAAAGTCGGCGACAAGCTATTTCTGTGCACCCCCCATCAGTTTCTCGACGCGCTCGATGCCGCCACCGGCAAACGCCTATGGCGCTACGACCCGAAACTGAAAGCCGACAAGACCTTTCAGCATCTGACCTGCCGCGGTGTGTCCTACCACGACGCCGGCAACACCGAGCGTTTCCCGGCCAGCTTGGCCAAGGGTGACAGCGCTGCGTCTACTCTCTGCCCACGGAAGCTATTGCTTCCCGCCAACGACGGTCGCCTGATCGCCGTGAACGCCGACAACGGCCAGAAATGCAGCGACTTCGGCAACGATGGTGAGATCGACCTGCAAAAAAGCATGCCTCATGCCTATCCTGGCGGCTACAACCCGACCTCGCCGCCGGTAGTGACCGCGACCACCATCGTCATAGGCGGCTCGGTCACGGACAACTTTTCCAACAAAGAGCCATCCGGCGTGATTCGCGGCTACGACGTACGCACCGGTGCGCTGAAATGGGTGTTCGACACCGGCGCGCAAGACCCGAACGCCATGCCAGGCGAGTCCACACCATTCGTGCACAACTCGCCCAACGCCTGGGCGCCGCTGGCCTACGATGCACAGAGCGACCTCGTCTACGTCCCGACTGGCGTGGGTACCCCCGACATCTGGGGCGGCGACCGCGACGCGCTGAAAGAGCGCTATGCCAACTCCATGCTGGCGCTGGACGCCACCACGGGGCGCCTCATCTGGCATTTCCAGACGACACACCACGACCTGTGGGACATGGACGTGCCCGCGCAACCGTCACTCATGGACGTAGCACTGGCGAACGGCCAAACCGTCCCGGCAATCTATGTGCTCACCAAGACCGGCAACGTATTCGTGCTTGACCGCCGCAACGGCCAGCCTATCGTGCCCGTGACGGAAAAACCCGTGCCGCAAACTGTGGCACGCGGCCCGCAAACTCAGGGCGAGCGCTACGCCCCCACACAACCCTTCTCCACGCTGAACCTGGCGCCACAAGACAAGCTCACCGATAAGGATATGTGGGGCGCCACGATGCTCGACCAGCTCATGTGCCGGGTGATATTCAAGCGCCTGAACTACGACGGCATCTACACTCCGCCGTCGGAGAACGGCACGCTGGTGTTCCCGGGGAACCTGGGCGTGTTCGAGTGGGGCGGCATGTCGGTGAACCAGGACCGCCAGGTAGCGTTGATGAATCCGATCGGCCTGCCCTTTGTCTCCAAGCTCATACCCGAAGACGCGAACCGCCCCGTGACCGAGAAAGGAGCGGGCACGGAAAGCGGCGTACAGCCCATGTACGGCGTACCGTATGGCGTGGAGCTGAATCCTTTCCTGTCACCGCTGGGCCTGCCGTGCAAGGAGCCTGCGTGGGGCTATGTCGCTGGCGTGGATCTGCAGAATCACCAGGTGGTATGGAAAAAACGCATTGGCACCATTCGTGACAGCCTGCCACAGCTATTCCAATTACCTCCCCTGAAGATCGGCGTACCGGGCCTGGGCGGCCCCATCTCGACCGCCGGGAACGTGATGTTCGTCGCGGCCACGCAGGATGACTATCTGCGCGCCTTTGACGTCAGCAACGGCAAGCTATTGTGGGAAGGACGTCTACCAGCAGGCGGCCAGGCTACGCCGATGACCTATGCCGTCAATGGCAAACAATATGTGGTCGTCATGGCCGGTGGCCATGCCTCGTTCGGCACCAAGATGGGTGACTATCTGGTGGCTTACGCCCTGCCGGATTAATGGCCCAGACCCTGCATGACCTGAACATCAGCACATACATCCAATATGCTACGCATCGACAACCTCAGCAAACGCTATGGCGATCACCTCGTATTTCAGGGGCTGACGCAATCTTTTCCCTCTGGTTGTGTAGCGCTATGCGAAGAAGACAGCACAGGCAAATCCAGTTTGCTGCGCATTATCGCAGGCGTCCTTGCACCGGATGAAGGAGACGTCTGGATCGACGGGCATTCGATCATCAACGCCCCTGAACAGGCAAAGTCCCGCGTAGCCTACGTGCCCGACAATTGCCTGGCATTTCCCGAGCAGACGGGCAGAGGTTTGCTCGAGCAGGTGGCTCGGGAAAAAAATGCGTCCCTAGACGAGGCCGTGCTCGACCTCGCTTATCGGCTAGGGTTGGCGCCTCATCTGGACAAGCGCTTCGATCAAATGTCGACAGGGACTCGCCGCAAAGTCTTTCTGACGGCCGCCGCCATTGGCGACCCGGCTGTCATCATCGCAGATGGCCCCAGCAACGGGCTGGACGCACAAGCCCGCGCCGCACTGGCCGAACAGTTCCGGATCTGGTCTGAGGATCGCGTGGTGCTGTTCGCCAGTCACGATTACGAGCTGGTTCAGGTTTGCGGAGCAAGGGCGATCAACGTCGCAGGGTTGATCTGATCCAGCTGATGCTTATTAAGCGAGAAAACCAGCACTGAGCTACTTATGTCTTCAATTACCTTTGAAGGACTAATTTTCCGTAGTTTTCGGAACAGTGACGCAAAGGACTTCGCCCGCGCGACGCGGGAGTCTGTTGAGACCGTTGGGCGATGGATGCCGTGGTGCACGTCCTCGTTTTCCGAACAAGATGCGCTCGCGTGGTTCAAGCAATGCCGTGCGAGTATTCGCGCCGAGACAGGATACGAGCTGGGTATCTTTTCCGAAAAGACGGGGGAACTCCTGGGAGGGGCGGGACTAAACTCGATTAATCGTCAATATTTCTTCTGCAATTTAGGCTATTGGGTACGACAATCCGCTCAACGACAGGGTGTGGCGTTGCGTACCGTGCAGGCTTTGGCGCCATATGCATTCAATACCCTGGGCATGCAACGCGTAGAGATCGTGATTGCGGTAGGCAACACAGCAAGCGAAGCGGTGGCTCGCAAATCTGGTGCGCAATTTGAAGGGATCGCGCGGAATCGGCTCCAATTACATGGCGCCACGGTATCGGCGTTGGTATTCTCAATCGTCCCTGCCCTATAGGAATTGACAATGGCAACGCCAACAGAAAGACTGGCCATCATGGCCGCCGTGCCCAAAGAGTTGGAAGGTCTTGTTTTGGCCATGGGATCATCCATGTCTGTGCAGAAAGTTGCCATGCGCGACTTCTACCTGGGAGAAATTGCAGGCCAGCCCTGCGTGGTGGTGTTGAGTCGTATTGGCAAGGTTGCAGCAGCAACGACAACGACTATTCTGATAGAAAAATTCAACGTGACAGAGATCGTTTTTGCCGGATTGGCAGGCGGTATCCATCATTCAGTACAGATCGGCGACATCGTGGTGGCAAGCAGCCTGATGCAGCATGATCTGGATGCCCGCCCCCTGTTTGATCGATACGAGGTACCGATGCTGGGTCTGTCGCGATTCGAACCTGACCCAGCTCTGAGCCTGGCGCTCATGACGCATTCGGAAACGTATTTGGAAGCGCTCACCGCGAGCGGTCAAGTCCCGTCGGGGCAGGCCGTTGACGTACGACCTCCTCGCGCGCACCATGGCCTCATCGCAACAGGCGATATTTTCGTGAGTGACCCGGCTGGCGGCACCGAGATACACCAGCGACTACCCGAGGTGCTTTGTGTCGAGATGGAAGGCAGCGCCATGGCCCAGGTGTGCTACGAGTTCGGCGTTCCCTACGCAGTCATGCGAGTGATTTCAGATCACGCCAATCAGGACGCAAAGGATCATTTCACGAATTTTCTGGAGCAATGGGCGGGCCGCTACACGTGTGGCGTGCTGCGCCAGTTCATCGCGAGCCGTGTGCTCTATCGGCCTGACGGCATTCAAAGCATGATAGATCCAGCCCCACTAACGCCCTCGGGGACTCCAATCGGAGGGAGCTAACTCGAAACTGGCATACTCAAATCCGGGCGCGACGGTACAACCCACCAGCGTGAAACGTCCCAAGGGTCGCGCAGCCTGCCAAACACCGGCCGGCACCACGGCTTGCGGCCGCTCGCCGTTCGCGAAATCGGTACCGAGCCGAATATCTTCGAGCTTATCGCCGTCGGAAAGCGTGAGAAGCAATGGATCGCCGGCATAGAAGTGCCAGACTTCCGCCGCATCACGAACGCGATGCCAATGAGAACTGTCACCGGCCTCAAGCAAATAGTAGATAGCCGTTGAATGGGCTCGTCTTTCACCCTGTACGTCACGAAAGGTCTCAACATACCAACCTCCCTCGGGATGGCGCTGCATGCCTAGGGTTTCGATGATTTCACTAGCTTGCATCTGATACTGTCCTTATCGCAGAAGGGTTGGAGGCCATGGGAAAAGCAGTTATGCTCATGAAGATCGCCAATCAGCATTTCTGGAAAGCGCGCCACCGCGAGCCCGACTACATTGAGAAGGGCATGAAGAAATACAAATGCAGCACGCTGAGATAAGCCGTCTGCGAACTGAAGGAGCATCCATGAATAAAACCACACTTTCGGGCGCAATTGGTGCGCTTGTCCTGTTTCCCGTTCTCTGCACCGCAGCGGCGGCGCCTCCCGCATCGACCTCACTGACGGCCGAGCAGCGCCAACAACTCGACACCGACCGCAGTGGCGACGTGAGCCAAACTGAATACCAAGCCTTCATGACAGCAGCCTTCGGAAAACTGGATGCGGATTCGGACGGCTATCTCGGCAAAAACGATTTCCCCAAAGAAGTCAGCGACAGTCAGTTTGTGGCCATGGACACGAACCGTGACGGCCGCGTCGCTAAAGCAGAATTCATGACCCAGGTGATGAAAGACTATACGGGTGGGAAGTAAACGGGAAAGCAGCCCCGGCCCAAGCCTGTCAGGCAATCGAGAATCGCTCCCGGTACGCCTGGGGGCTGATCCGTAGCAACCGAACGAAACTGCGCCGCATGCCTTCCTCATTGCCAAAGCCGCAGCGGGCGGCGATACGTTTGGCCGACCATGCCGTGTCGACAAGCAACCGCCGTGCCGTCTCGACCCGAAGTTTCTCAACCGCACGCGCAGGCGTCATGCCCGTTTCTGCTTTGTAGTGGCGCATGAAACTGCGCTCGCTCATGTGGAGCCGTCTAGCTAAGGCAGGGACGGACAGGTCGGAGCCCAGATGCTCTCCCATCCACGTGTGCAACTCGCCAAACTGATCGTTCGCCTTTTGCATCGAGAGTGTGGCACTGAACTGAGACTGGCCTCCCGGCCGCTTCAGAAAGACGACGAGCTCACGAGCGACCTCAAGCGCCATCGAGCGCCCCAGGTCCTCTTCCAACAACGCGAGGGCAAGATCGATGCCCGCGGTCACGCCGGCGGATGTCCAGACGTCACCGTCGCGAACGAAAATGGGATCCGTCTCTACGCGCAGTGTTGGATAGCGTTTCGCGAGCTCGTCGCAGCGCGACCAATGCGTTGCCACGCGGCGTCCATCCAGCAATCCGGCCTCTGCCAGCAGAAACGCCCCGGAGCACACAGAGGCGATACGTCTGGAGCGGCCTACTTGCCGCCGAATCCAATCAGTCAGCCGCGTATCCGCCGACGCGGCGCAGACGCCGCGCCCGCCTGGCACCACCAGCGTGTCGATCGGCCCCTTTACGGTACGCAGAGAATGGCTCTGCAGGGCCAAGCCGGAGGACGAGGTCACGAGTCCGGCATCGGCTGACACGACTCTGGGAGCATAGGGCCGTGCGAGCCCTCGCGCTGCCAAGAGTTCATTGGCCGAGGCAAAAACCTGCAATGGCCCGCTGACGTCAAGCAATTGAACGTCCGGAAACGCCAGCAGCAAAATGGATCGGGTTTTGCTTGACATGACTTGGCAGAAATCGAGGGGTAATTGGCAATTCCGCCAAAGGCTACCCGCATAGAATCTATCTGTCTATCTCGAGCTGCGTCGTTGTCCCGCGTCGCCACTACCTTTGAAAAAGGCATATTCATGACGATTCAAATCGGATTTCTGGTATTTCCCGACGTACAACAACTGGACCTGACCGGTCCTCACGATGTCCTCGCGTCGCTGCCTGACACAACGATCCAGTTGATCTGGAAAACGCGTGAGCCGGTTATGTCCAGCAGTGGCCTCATCCTGACGCCCTCCACCACATACGAAGACTGCCCACCGCTGGACGTTATTTGTGTGCCCGGCGGGCGTGGCGTAACGGACCTGCTGCAGGACAGTCAAACAATCGAATTTGTCCAAAGAAAAGCCGCCAGCGCCCGTTACATCACGTCTGTGTGCACCGGCGCGCTATTGTTGGGTGCGGCAGGATTGCTGCATGGCCGGCGAGCGACTACGCACTGGGCTGCTCACTCGTTGCTTGAGCCCCTGGGCGCCATTCCGACTCACGAACGGGTAGTCCGTGATGGCAACATCATCACAGGCGGCGGCGTGACAGCAGGTATTGATTTCGGATTGACCGTGGTCGCGGAACTGGCGGGCGCTGAGCAAGCGCAGGCTATTCAACTCCAGCTCGAATATGATCCGGCGCCGCCTTTCAATGCTGGCAGCCCGGATGTCGCGCCGCGGTCAATCGTGGAGCTTGTAAAACAACAGTCCGAGCCCGGGCTCGCGGCTCGACGCCGGATAGTTTCCGACATCGCTGCCTCGCGAAATTGAGTGCGCGGCGCCGCCCAGGTCTTCGACGGACGCAGGCGCCAGCACACCCTCGCTGCGAGATAGGTACGGGATCAAGCTAGCATTCGCACCTTGGGCTCACGGTCCCATTGCCGCGTCTTTGCTGCCTTGATAAAGCCGCGAACATCGTCGACCCCTACCACGCCCGGATCCTTCGCCACATCTCCTGCCTGCAGCACCGCTTGCGCCCCCCCGCTGGCAGCAATCGCCTTGAGGTGCCCGTAGGCATCCCGCACCCAGTCAACTGCCGCGGCCTCCTTGGCCAGTTTCTTGCCGGCCTCGGCGGACAGCACGATGGCGACCGCGTCGAAGACGACCGATGGCGTTCCCGCAAGCTGCCCGTCGGCGGGCAGCTTGGTCCCGTCGCTGAGCTTAGCGCCGCCCACCTTGGGTGCAACGATCGTGACACAGGCCCCAGCCGCCTCCGCTGCCTGGCGTAGCGACTGAATCTCAGCCGCGTCCGAGCCGTCGTCAATCAGGATACCAATCGATCGCCCCTCCAGCGTGGACTTCATCTTGCCAATGATCTGCAATGCCGGTGAGGGTGGCAGATCCTGAGGCTTGACGGCTGCTGGCGGCACAGGCGGCAGGCTATCCAACGCCAGACCATCGGCCACGCGCTTGGCCAGGCCGCTATCGATATGCCGCAGGTGGCCCACGATGGCTTCCCGAACATGGAGTGTCTCCACCTTTGACAACTCGAACACCAGCGCCGAGGCGATGTGTGCCTGCTCCGGTGCAGTCTGGCTCTTGTAGAACAATCGCGCCTGACTGTAATGGTCGGCAAAACTCTCCGGCCGGATGCGCCCCTTGGTTCCATCCTCGGCGGGCTGCGCGTAGCTGCGAAAGCCCGACGCTGTTTCTCGAGGCGTATCGACCTGCAAGGAACTAGGTTCGTAGTTCACTCGCCCTTTGGGAACCTGCATCTGCATATGACCGTCGCGTTGCAGGTTAGCGAACGGACACTTCGGCGCGTTGACAGGAATCTGGTGAAAGTTCGGCGATCCGAGCCGGGACAGCTGAGTATCCAGGTACGAGAACAAACGCCCCTGCAGCAGAGGATCGTTACTGAAATCGATCCCCGGCACGATATTGGCCGGACAGAACGCCACCTGTTCGGTTTCCGCAAAGAAATTATCCGGCCACCGATCGAGCACCATGGTCCCGATCACGGTGAGCGGCACGGTCTCTTCGGGAATCAATTTGGTCGCGTCGAGATGATCGAAGGGAAACTTCGCCGCGTCCTCTTCCGTGAATAGCTGCACGGCCAATTCCCATTGCGGGAAGTCGCCCCGCTGTATCGCCTCGAACAAGTCACGTCGATGGAAATCCGGATCGGCACCCGCGATTTTCACCGCCTCGTCCCATACGGTCGATTGCAGGCCTAGCTTTGGCCGCCAATGGAACTTGGCGAACGTGCTCTCTCCCTTCTCGTTGACCAGACGGAAACTGTGAACGCCAAAGCCCTCGATCATGCGCAGAGAGCGTGGAATTGCCCGGTCGGACATTGCCCACATGATCATGTGCATCGATTCGGGGGTGAGCGAAATGAAATCCCAGAATGTGTCGTGGGCCGTGGCCGCCTGGGGGAATCCGCGATCCGGTTCCATCTTTACCGCATGCACCAGATCGGGAAACTTGATGGCATCCTGAATGAAGAACACGGGAATATTGTTGCCGACCAGATCGAAGTTACCCTCCTGGGTATAGAACTTCACGGCAAAACCACGTACATCGCGTGGTGTGTCGATCGAGCCGGCACCGCCCGCCACCGTAGAGAACCGGACGAAGACTGGAGTCTTGGCACCTATCTCCGTCAGCAATTTGGCGGTGGTGTATTTCTTCAGCGATTTGGTCAACTCAAAGTGACCATGGACTGCAGAGCCGCGCGCATGGACGATACGCTCCGGAATACGTTCATGGTCGAAATGCGTGATCTTCTCGCGCAGGACGAAATCTTCCAGCAATGTCGGTCCGTGCGTTGTCGGGTGCAAGGAATTCTGGTTGTCGGAGATCGGGATACCCTGATTGGTCGTCAGCGGCGGGTGCGTCCCGCCTGTTTCCTGGTGAAGCTCATCACCGTTTCCACGGCGGTCGGACTTGCTCTTGCTGACGGACGCACCGGAACGACTTTTCGGTATATTGGCCATGGCTGGGCTCTCCTTGAGGGATGGCGGGCTGAATGGACAAACTCGAACACGTACGAGTTTTTATACCTGAACGGTCATTGCGGATGCGGTGACTGGAACAAAGAGTCACACTGTTTCGCTATCGGTCAGATATCAGACTTGCAAAATCGACGTGATCGGCATAACTCACACCCTAGCGCAAGTATCGGTCCTGGCACCGACTGGCCTGAACGGTTGCAAGAGCGGAAGGTAGTGACTTACTCTGCAAATAGCTGCTAATGGAGGTGCGAATGCAGACCCTCTCTTATGCAATTCTCGAGGCCCCCTCTACGCTGGGCTTGGCGACCGACGGCGTGGAACGCTTGCCCGATCGGCTTTTGGAACTCGGTCTCGCGCAGCGCATCCGTGCGCGACGCGCAGGGCGGGTGGCTGTGCCTCGCAAGAATCCTACGCCCGATCCCACCACCGGCATCCTGAATGCCGAGGCAATTGCAGCGTGGTCGCCGCAACTTGCCGACGCCGTGGAGACGATACTGGACGCGGGAGAATTTCCGGTGGTGCTCGGCGGCGACTGCACCATTGTGCTGGGCTCGATGCTCGCGTTTCGACGGCGCGGCCGCTACGGCCTGTTCTTCATCGACGGCAACGCCGATTTCTTTCAACCTGAGGCGGAGCCGAATGGCGAAGGCGCCTCAATGGACCTTGCGTGGGTCACTGGCTACGGCCCGTCGACACTCACCGACCTTGAAGGTCGCGGCCCGCTGGTCCGTCCCGAAGATGCTGTCGCATTCGCGTATCGCGATCATAAGGACCAGGAGGAATACGGCAGCCAGCCGCTCCCCAAAGAACTCAAAGCGATTGATCTTCCGGCCGTGCGGGCGAAGGGCATCGAGGCCGCCGCGCGAGAAGCGGTCGACCACCTGACCCGAGATGAGCTCGACGGTTTCTTCATTCATCTCGACGCCGATTGCCTCGATGATGACATCATGCCGGCTGTCGATTTTCGCGTACCAGACGGGCTGTCGTGGGATGCGCTAGGGGCCGCGCTTCGGATTGCGTTAGCAAGCGGTAAGGCGGTCGGCATCGAGATCACCATCTATAACCCACGTCTGGATGAGGACGGCAGCGCAGGACGAGGCTTGGCCGACGTAATAGCAACAGCGCTGCGACAGTAAGCACGCTGTGAGGAGTGATGCGCTCAGGCTGCAGTGTTCTCGACAGCTTTCTCTAAAATAGCTGAAGCAACTTTTTTGCTAACTTCGCCAGCGAGGTAGAAGGAGTCAAGATTGCAAGTCAAACGTATAGTGGCCAACCTGGACGTGCCGGACCCAAGTCTAGCTCGCGCGTTTTATCAAGACATTCTCGGCCTGGAGCTTTTGATGGATCACGGCTGGCTTCAGACGTATGGCCGCATGGCGGAAAAAATGACTGTCCAGTTGAGCTTTGCAGTGCAAGGCGGATCTGGAACGCCTGTGCCGGATCTATCGATCGAAGTCGACGACGTGGACACGACATTCCAGCGTATGAGAGATGCGGGATTCTCCATCGAATATGGGCCTGTTGACGAGCCTTGGGGGGTGCGCCGATTCTACGTTCGTGATCCGTTTGGAAAGCTCGTCAATATCCTTGCGCACATCTGAACTCGGGGGATACAGCATCGGCGCCGCCTAGCACTTGTGAGCCTCTCAGTGCTCCGGAACACTATTTTCGCCCCTCGCAAAGTGTCGCTGACCTTGGGTACTAGTCTCAGCCTCTAGGGCACAATGTCGCTTTCTCTTTGCGATTAGGAGACAGTGCTCGTGGACCGACCGAAAGAACCACCGAAACTCCGTTCACTTCCGAGCGCAGCTCTTTGGACTGTCGTGATTGCCGTTGCAACAGCACTCGGCACCGCCCTTTCGTCGTACTTCATGCTTCCTTTCGCCATGCAAGAGCTATCGGCGAGAGCATCGGCCGAGCGGCGCGCCAAAGGCGAAGAGCTCCATTGCCAAACGTTGCGCACAGCGGCCACGCTCGCCGCCGAAATTCACTATGCGGCTGACCGCGGCTACGCGGCGACCATACCGGTTGGCGTTGTTGCGCCGATGCCCCCGGGCCTGCTCACGGACAAGGTAGCCTTCGAGAAACGCGCAGCACAGCTCACGCCATTGTTGACCGTCAACGAGGCCGAATGGCTGGATACGGTTCTTCTTCATCACCACGTCTTGGTCGCCATGAGGACTTCCGAGGTACCAGGGCATATGCGGGCGACGCCGGCGGAAGGCGGGTTCGACGCCAATGCGGAGATCAGGCAGATTCGAGAGGGCACAAATCGTCTCGCGGCACACTACCGTCAAAGCTGCACGGAAACGCATTAACCGACCGCACGACCGTTAACGCTGCACAAGGGCTATTCCTGTTCGGGGAACAGGAATGTACCGGATTATGTACCGGTTTGAGGCTGTTGGTCACCCTCTGGAACTACTTGAGCTTATGAGCCATAATTGCTCCTTTGAGAACATCTATCTATAATTAATGTTCTCAAGGGAACTTTAATCATGACCCCTCCCCTTCCTTTACCCGTTGAGCGTGCGATACGGAAGCTCGGCAGCGATATTTCCTTGGCTCGCAGGCGACGCCACATCTCTCAGGCCTCGCTTGCCGAGCGCATGGGTGCGTCCCTATCCACCGTGCGCCGGATGGAGAAAGGCGATGTCAAGGTGCCCATCCACTTCTTTGCCCGCGCACTACATGTCTTCGGCGAGATTCGCGCGCTTGAACATCTGCTGGATACGTCAAACGACGAGATCGGACTGACGCTGATGGACGAGCACTTGCCCAAACGCGTGCGCAGCAAGTCCGGCGGCTCTTCGGGAGCACTGTGATGCCCGTCGCCGCTCCCACCCGCCAACAAGTCCAGGTATGCATCGGCAAGGCTGGCCTGCCGCTAGGCACGCTCGTGTACGTCCAGCAAGGACGTCGCCAGAACTGCGCTTTCGCCTACGATGAGATCTGGTTGACCAGCCCTGATCGGTTCAACGTATCGGCAGACCTGCAGCTGATGCCTGGTCACCAGCCACACAAGGCAGCCTCGCCTCATGACTCTGTATTCCATGGTGCAATAGCCGATACAGCCCCCGACGCCTGGGGCCGTCGCGTCATCGCCCGCGACCATGCGAAGCGTCGCCGCACCGACCCGAAACTGCAGCCCCTGACGGAATTAGATTATCTGCTGGCGGTCGATGACTTCAGCCGCATTGGCGCACTGCGCCTGCGCGATCCGAATGGAACCTGGCATAGAACGGCACCAGAGGGTTGGCGCACTACCCCACCGTTGATAGAGCTCGAACATATCTACCAAGCCAGCCGCGCCGTCGAGCGCGGAGAAGAGACGGTCGAAGATTTGCGCTACCTGCAGGGCAAGGGCACGTCACTTGGTGGCATGCGCCCCAAATGCACGATCGTGGACGGAGACGGCAGGCTTGCCATCGGCAAGTTCCCCAGCGTGAACGACACGCGCAGCGTCACGCGTGGCGAAGTCCTGGCGTTGAAACTGGCACAGTTGGCGGGCATCGATGCCGCCCCTGCTCGCATAGTCTCCTTAGCCGAAGTCCCCGTGGCCGTCATCCGACGATTTGATCGTGATGGCAATGATGGCCGCACTTCATACCAGTCAGCGGCATCACTGTTGCAGGCCTCGCGCGAGGAAGACCGCAGCTACACGGAAATTGCGGATGCCATCCGTTCCTACGGACACTCGCCTACTCGGGATTTGCATCAACTCTGGCGCCGTCTCGTGTTCAATCTATTGATTACCAACGTGGACGATCACTTGCAGAACCATGGTTTCCTGCATGTGGAGCATGGACTATGGCGTCTTGCGCCTGCGTTCGACATCAATCCGTTTCCAGACAAAGAACGTGAATCCAAGACATGGCTGTCTGAGGAAGACGGTCCGATCACCGATGTCCATATGCTGCTGGCTCGGTCGGCTTACTTCTCATTGGACCAAAAACAGGCCCAAACAATCATGGCCGAAATTTATGCTGCAGTAGTGAATTGGCGAAAGGTGGCTCTTGGCCCTGAGGTGGGGCTGCGCGCATACGAATTAGATGACTTCGCAGCAGCTTTCGAGCATGGACAGATGGAGGCAGCCGCTGCGCTGCTCAAAGGGTAAAGGAATCGTCCTTTTGTTCACCTGTTCCGATGCGGCGCATTTTGGAATGTGTAGGAAATCAGTTAGCAGGACGAGACCTTACAACGTTCCCTGGGGGTAAGTAGATGTTCGTGGAAAGCTGAAGTGGAGCGGGTG
>NZ_CBCSJH010000006.1:0-162622 GCF_965139195.1 Bordetella tumbae
GCGCTCCTTCGGTTTCCCTCGCTCGACGCCGAGGCGCCCCAACGCGGCCACTGCCCCGCATCAACTCGCAATGTCTCCAGCTCGCGGCATCGCTGGGACGAGTTTCTTGCTTGGGCTTCGTAGGGCCGGTCTTTGTTAAAAAGAAGATCTTGCAGGGCCGNGNNCTGTCGGCGCCTACGGGCGCGCCGACAGATCGCATTCGAGCTTGACTTGCGAGAGAGTCAGGTGTGCTGGAACGGTCCGGGTATGAGGAGCGCCCGCGCTTGATGTGATCGGAACTCTTGCGACCTTGCCAACGCTGTCCGGACGCTTTAAGCGATTCGGAAGGGCCGTCGAAGGCTTACGGCCTTATTGCTTATGATTGCCAGACGACGGGCTCGGGTTCTAGCTCGATGTGATAACGCACTGAAACGTCGTGCTGGATTGCTGCGGCTAATGCCATGATGTCGGCGGCAGTGGCGCTGCCTTTGTTGACTAGGACCAAGGCTTGCCTGTCATGCACGCCTGCGGCGCCAAGTTGCTTGCCTTTCCATCCACATTGATCGATCAGCCAACCTGCGGCGAGTTTGTAGCGTCCGTCGGGCTGTGGGTAGGACACGAGGCCTGGGTGCTGCGCCTGCAAGGCATCGCGAACGGTGGCGTCGACGAGCGGATTTTTGAAGAAACTGCCTGCGTTGCCGATGACGGCGGGGTCAGGGAGTTTTTGGCGGCGAATATCGCAAACTGCGTCGAAGATGTCGCGCGCGGTCGGTGCGCTGGACGCGTGTGTGCCAGGAATCGCAGAGGCGCCGGCACCACCAGACAGTCCAAAATAACGCTGCAAATCCGGATATTCGAGCACGGCCTGCCAGGGGCGTGGCAGCGCGAAGCGCACCGCGACGATGATCCACTCGCCGGGCTCGCTGTGTTTGAAAATGCTATCTCGATAGGCAAACTGACAGTCCGCCGCGGCCATCTCTATCAAACGGCGCTGACGGACGTTCCATGCTGTCAGCCCCAGGAAACGATCCGCCAACTCGACGCCATAGGCGCCGATGTTCTGTACCGGTGCGGCACCCACTGTGCCTGGAATCAATGCCAGGTTTTCGAGTCCATCCCAGCCCTGTTCCACACAGGTAGTCACGAAACCATGCCAGCTCTCGCCGGCCCCTGCCTCGATGATCCAGGCCTCTGGCCGCGCCTCGATCAGGCGCACACCGGTCACGGCGACATGGGCGACCAGGCTCTCGATCCGCGCAGGCAACACCATATTGCTGCCGCCGCCCAAGACCAACAAACGGGAATACTGATCTGCCAGATCAGACAAGGCATTCAATTGATCCACGGAACGCAAAGTCACAAAGGCGTCCGCCCAAGCAGACAAACCCAGCGTATTGAGTTGGGTAAGATCCTGACGCGCGGGCGTTAACGTGGCGGTGGACGACGCCTGGGGAAAATCCGGCATGAATACAAGAGAAAGCTAAAACCTGGGGCGCTCACATGTTAACAGCAGCCCAGACGCTTTTTGCCGCCATAGCGAGCATCCTGACGCTCTCGGAAAAACTCCTCGTAGGTCATCGGCGTTTGGTCGGGGTGCGTACGCCGCATATGTGCGACGTAGTTTTCATAGTCGGGCACCCCGACCATCAAGCGCAATGTCTGGCCCAGGTAGCGACCGGCTTTGCCNGCGGCGCCCAAATTGGTGAACATATGGCGCCCTCCGTCGATCAATGTCCGCCAGCCGCCGCGGGCAGCGGCTCGTACGGCGTTTCGCGGGATGTGGCCGCGCCTTTGGCACGGGCTTGCAGTACGGAACGAATGCCAAACATCACGATGCTCAGTACGACGAACATAAAGATGCCGCACAGCGCCGCATCCACGTAGTCGTTGAATACAACACGGCTCATTTCAGCGAGGTCCTTGGCCGGGGCCAGGACTTGGCCTTGTGCAATGGCTGCGTTGTACTTTGCCGCGTGCGCGAGGAAGCTCACTCTGGGATCGGCATCAAACATTTTCTGCCAGCCGGCGGTCAAGGTGCACGCCAACAACCACAACGTCGGCACCACCGTCACCCATGCATAGCGATCGCGCTTCATCTTGAACAGCACCACCGTACCCAGCGTCAATGCAATCGCCGCCAGCATCTGGTTGGCAATGCCAAACAACGGCCATAGCGTATTGATGCCGCCAAGCGGATCGACCACCCCCTGGTACAGGAAATAACCCCAGGCCGCTACGCATAGACCTGTCGCGATCAGACTGGCGGGCAGCGACTCTGTACGCTTGAGCGACGGAGCAAATGTGCCCAACAGATCTTGCAACATGAAGCGGCCTGCACGCGTCCCTGCATCGACTGCAGTCAGAATAAATAATGCTTCAAACAGGATGGCAAAGTGATACCAGAATGCCATCATGGCCGGACCGCCGATGACCTGGTGCAAGATGTGCGCCATGCCTACAGCCAGAGTCGGCGCGCCACCTGCGCGCGAAATGATCGTGCTTTCGCCGACGTCTTTCGCCGTCTGAATCAAATCGGCAGGCGTGACCACGAAGCCCCAGCTCGACACTACCTGTGCGACATGCTCAGGCGTGGTGCCGATCACAGCAGCAGGGCTATTCATCGCGTAGTAGATGCCCGGTTCGATCACGCATGCGGCCACCAGGGCCATGATGGCGACGAACGACTCCATCAGCATGCCGCCATAGCCAATATAGCGAGCCTGCGTTTCGTTTTCGATCAGCTTGGGCGTGGTGCCCGACGCGATCAGCGCGTGAAAACCCGATACCGCGCCGCAAGCAATCGTAATGAACAGGAACGGGAACAGATTGCCCGACCACACCGGACCGGTGCCGTCGACGAACTTCGTCAACGCAGGCATTTTCAATTCGGGAGCAACGATCAGAATACCGATCGCCAGCCCGGCAATCGTGCCGATTTTGAGGAACGTCGACAAGTAATCGCGCGGCGCCAGCAGCAACCATACCGGCAGCACCGAAGCCACAAAACCGTAGCCGATGAGAATCCAGGTGAGGCCCTTGCCATCAAAATCGAACCACGCAGACAAGGTGGGATGCGCTGCCACGTCTTGCCCGAACACAATGGCGGCCATCAACAGCACAAAACCGATGATCGATACCTCGCCGATCCGGCCCGGACGCAAATAGCGCAAATACACGCCCATGAACAAGGCAATGGGAATGGTCGCGGCTACCGTAAACGTGCCCCAAGGCGAATGCGTGAGGGCCTTTACCACGATCAATGCCAAGACGGCCAGGATGATGACCATGATCATGAACGCGCCAAACAGTGCAATCACACCCGGCACCGTGCCCAGCTCGGCCTTGACCAGATCTCCCAGAGACCGGCCATCACGCCGCGTCGAGATGAACAGCACGATGAAGTCCTGCACCGCGCCGGCAAACACCACACCAGCCAGCAGCCACAGCACGCCCGGCAAGTATCCCATTTGCGCCGCCAACACAGGCCCGACCAATGGCCCCGCACCAGCAATCGCGGCAAAGTGGTGGCCAAACAGCACATGTTTGTTGGTGGGCACAAAATCGAGCCCGTCGTTGTATTTCCACGCCGGCGTCATGCGGGTGGCGTCCAGCTGCAACACCTTGGTCGCGATGAAGCGGCTGTAATAACGATAAGCGATCAGATACACACAGACGGCTGCGATCACGATCCACAGCGCGTTGATGGTTTCGCCACGGGAAAGCGCCACCGTACCGAGCGCAAACGCGCCCAGCACAGCAATCGCCAGCCAGACCAGGTGGTTCCCCAGTCCTCTACTGCTGGTATGCATAAACTATGCTCCTCTTAGCCTTCCACCTGGATAAAGCGCGGCCATGCCGATGTCTTGCGGGTGGGCAGACTCGTTGTTGTCTGGCGGCCGGCGGATACGCCAGCCATGCGCCCCTTTCAGCGCAGGCCGTAGTATTTCGATTACCCTGCCCCTCAACAAGCGAGAAACTACGTAAATTAACTACGTACTATTACTTATCGCATCGCAACAATCATTAGACAAACACTTAAAATGCACATGAAAATTCCCCGCTAAACAAGGAGTTGCGGACGTCCCGCACCGCATCAATGGCGTTTTTTGCCAATCTATGAAACTCCGTCTGAAAATCCTGCTCTTGGCCGTTGTTCCCTTGCTTATTGCCGTCGCCGCCATCTCCGTTGCGGTTTATGTGCAGGGGATGCAGCTCGCCCAACGTGAAAAGCAAGTCGTAGAACAAGCCTGGCTATCCAGCAAAGAAAGCGAACTGCGCCACTATGTCAGCCTCGCCTATAGCGCCGTCGCGCCGCTGCAGAGCGCGGGCGACGATCCGGCCACGCAGGCGCGCGCCCTGGCCTTGCTGGAGCAGATGGAGTTTGGCCATGATGGTTATTTCTTCATCTACGATCTGCACGGTAAAAACCTGATGCACCCGCGCCAGCCCGAGCTCGTGGGGCAGAGCCTTTGGGACCTGCGCGATACGCGAGGCCAACCCGTTATTCAAAACCTGCTGGCCGCTGCCCGCCACGGCGGCAACCATGGCCAGGCCGTCCGTTATCTTTGGGAAAAACCCTCCACCGGCCAGACGGTCGAGAAACTGGGTTACGTCGTGATCATGGAGCGTTGGGGCTGGATGCTGGGCACCGGCATCTACCTGGACGACGTCGAACAAACCCTGGCCCATATCGACGCTGCCGCCCAAGCCAATATCCGCAATATGTTTGCCTGGGTGGGCGGTATCGTAGCCGCCGCCATCCTGGGCGTGACGGCCTGCGGCCTCGCGCTGAACATCAGCGACCACCGCCAATCCGACGCCAAGCTGCAACTCATGGCGCGGCGCGTCGTACATTCACAAGAAGACGAGCGCGCCCGCCTATCCCGGGAACTGCACGACGGCATCAGCCAGATCCTGGTGTCGATCAAACTGTCACTCGAGGCGGCTCGAGAACGCCTGCAAACACAAACGGGTGACCCTCACACGCTGGCCCTGATCGACCGCCCCCTGTCCGGCGCGCTCGACCGGCTGAACACGGCCGTGGGCGAGGTCCGGCGGATTTCTCACAATCTGCGCCCGACTGTGCTCGACGATCTGGGGCTGCCCGCTGCGTTAGAACACCTGGGCCGTGAATTTGCTGTTGCACATGAGGATGGCGCCCCGCCGTTAGCGGTCCGATTGCATACCACGGGTGACGTGCGTCCATTACCCGAGGCCCATGCCACCGCCCTGTTCCGCATCACACAAGAGGCCTTGACCAATGTCCTGCGGCACGCCCATGCCAGCCGCGCGGACATCACACTCGACTATGCCAAACGGGGCCTGAGCTTGACGATCGCGGATAATGGCGTAGGTTTTGATTATGCGAACGTGCAACAAGACCCACAACTCGGAATCGGTCTGCGCAACATGCGCGAACGCATGGCGGCATTGGCGGGTACGCTAACGTGCCACGCCGATGACCAAGGTACCCGCCTGCAAGCGTGGCTGCCGCTTCCGGCCACAGCGTTCATCCCCGACAGTGCGGACATAGCGACCTGACATGCCCAACACCTCCCCTACCATCCGCCTGTTGCTCATCGACGACCACCCTCTGGTACGCGACGGCCTGCGGCTGCGCCTGGAAACTGTGCCGGGTCTGCACGTCATCGGCGAGGCCGGACATGCACTGGCCGCGCTGGCGTTTCTGCAAGACTGCATGGCACAGGACCCGACGGGCGCAACCTTGCCCCACCTAGTGCTGATGGATCTGAACATGCCCGGTATGGGCGGCCTGTCGCTCATTGCGCAATTACACGAGCAATACCCGCAAATCGCCGTCCTCGTGCTGACGATGCACGACAACGGCGAGTACATCGTTCAGGCCGCCAAAGCCGGCGCACGAGGCTACCTGCTCAAACACGAGCCGGCCCAGGAAATCATCAACGCCATCCACGCCGTCATGAGCGGCCGCATGTACTTCAGTGCGGCAGCGGCGGTCAGTCTGTCTACCACCAGTTCGCCCGCCCTGCTGCTCACCCAGCGCGAGCGCGACGTACTGCGCCACATCGCCGACGGCCATGCAAACAAGCAAATTGCCCAGGCCTTGAATCTGTCCGTGCGCACAGTGGAAACCCATCGGCTGAATATCAAGCGCAAACTCAATATCGAGGGCCAGGCCGAACTGATCAAATATGCGGTGGAAACGTCGAAGTCGCTGAAACCTTTACCCTAGGCGACGTGGCGAACTGGAGGTTTCCGTGCGACATTTCACCAACTCGCACCAAGCGACTTGCGCGTCCCAAAAAAGCCATATAGAATCTCGTTTCTTCGCTGCTGACGCATAGTTTGCAGCCAAGCGGGAGTAGCTCAGTTGGTAGAGCGCAACCTTGCCAAGGTTGAGGTCGCGAGTTCGAGACTCGTCTCCCGCTCCAAGTTATGATCTACGGACTTCCACTGACGTCTGTAAGTCGTTGAAAAGAGGAGCTTCGGCTCCTTTTTTCATTCCAGCGAAAGCCACGGAAATCCACTGACAGCCAGCGTTTTTGAGGCCAAAAACAAGGCCAAAGAATGCGGGTGGTGCCGGTTCCGGGTTGTTGCTGGGGTTGGATCGGGATGACAAGCAGCATCGGGCCTAAGTCCAAGACTTAGGAGCTTGATGATGACACTCTCTGATCTGACCGTGCGGCAAGCCAAGGCCGCCGAGAAAACGTACAGCATCCCCGACACCGATGGCCTCGGCCTGGTGGTCGCCCCCACCGGCGGCAAGTCGTGGCATTTGCGCTATTACTGGCTCGGCAAGCAAAAGCGCATCTCCCTGGGGAACTACCCCGAGATCGGTTTGCGCGAAGCGCGCACCTTGCGCGACGAAGCCCGGGCGCTTCTGGCAAAGGGCATCAACCCCCATACCGATCGCAAACAGAAGCGACACGCGGTCAAGCTTGCGGCCGACTACACCTTCAAGGCCGTCTTCGATGCGTGGGTCGAGCATCGCCGCAAGGAAATCAAGGAGGGCAGGAACAGCACGCTGTCGCAGATCCTGCGGATCTTCAACAAGGACGTGCTGCCCAGCCTCAAGCAGATGTCGATCTACGACATTCGCCGGCCCCAACTCCTGGGCGTCCTGGCGAGGATCGAGGAGCGCAAGGCGTTCACCACTGCCGAGAAGGTCCGCACCTGGCTGGGGCAGTTGTTCCGCTATGCCCTCGTCATCGTGGAGGGGCTGGAAGCCAATCCGGCCTCCGACCTGGACGTGGTGGCCGAGCCCAAGCCCCCGGTGAACCACAACCCCTACCTGCATCTTCGGGAGCTTCCCGAGTTCCTGCACAAGCTCAGGCTCTACAACCCTCGTGGTTGGCAGACCCAACTCGGCATCCGGCTGCTGTTCCTGACCGGCGTGCGTACCGGCGAGCTGCGGCTGGCGACCCCGGACCAGTTCGATCTCGACCGTGGCCTGTGGATCATCCCGCCGCAGATTGTCAAACAACTCCAGGACGAGATGCGCAAGGCCGGCAAGCGCCCGCAGGACGTTCCGCCCTACATCGTGCCGTTGTCCGTGCAGGCCATCGAGATCGTGCGCTACCTGTTGGGTGTGATGAAGCCGGCCCAGGTCCATCTGCTCACGCACCGCAGCGAACTCAAGAAGCGCATCAGCGAGAACACCCTCAACGCGGCCTTGAAACGAATGGGCTACGAGGATCAACTGACCGGGCACGGCATCCGCGGAACCATCTCGACGGCGCTCAACGAGATCGGCTATCCCAAGATTTGGGTGGACGCGCAGCTTTCGCACTCGGACCCGAACAAGGTGAGTTCGGCCTACAACCACGCCAAGTATGTTGAGCCGCGCCGTCGGATGATGCAGGACTGGGCGGATCGCCTCGACTTACTCGAACAGGGCCAGGTCGAAGCGGCCAGCGCCCACCTCACCATCCATATCGAGGGCGTGCCAGCCATCGCAGGGGAGGACAACCCCGACGCCATCGTTGCAGGCACTTCTGCGGCTTCGGCTCCGCCCGTGGTGGTCACCCCCATTGTCGTGACGCCAAACGACGCGGGAATCACCTTCCAGCGGCTGTCGCAGGTGCCACCGCCCCCGACGCGTGCGCCGGCGCCGGAAGTATCCGCCATCCAGCGCGAGCGCGAGGAAATGCTCGCCATCTACGAATCGCCGAGCAGTTTGCCGGTTCCGCTGTTCGGTAAGCTGGCCGGAAAGTCCAAGGACCAGATAAACCGCGAGCTGAAGGCGGGCAAACTGCTGTCCATCAGCTTGGGCAATCGCGGGCAACGTGTGCCCGACTGGCAACTGGTGCCGCTCAAGCACAAACTGGCCCAGGTGCTCATGAACCAGTGTCCGCACGCGGATTCGTGGGACTTGTACCGGATGCTGACCCGCGTACACCCGGATCTGGGTGATCGCGCGGCCATCGACATCGTGACACCCGGAAATTTGGGCATGGTCGTGCGGGTCATCGCGGGCACCCAGCAGCAGCCAAACAGGCCCGGACCTGATTCGTCTGCGCAAGGTATTCCAGAGGAGATTCGCCAGCGCATTCAACGGTTGCTAAATGATGCGGCAATGCTCGAAAGTGCCTGACGCTGGCCGACGGCCAAAGATGGATGCTTTGGCCGTCGGAAGTGAGCTACAGGATGCGGGCCTTTGCAGTCCGCAGCGCATACGGCGCGGCGCGATGAGGCGTGCGGCCATCCTGAAGGCCATAGCCTTCTGAGCGCCTACAACCGGACTGAGTCAGCCCCTACGTCGTCCCAGAATGTAGTGGTCGTATTAGTGAGCGCGCCGCAGTAATTACCGAGAAGTAATGGGGTAAGGCATCGGGACTGCATCACTGGTCCTCGGGGACGGCAGAGACCCACTTGGTTGCTCCGCGTATCGGACCAGCGCGTACGTCGGCAGGAAATCTATCCGCGCCATGAATTCAGTGATGGTGAAGCAATGTTGGCGGCGGGTCTGGCCGGCTGCGGCATCATGCAGATGCCGACATGGCTGGTGGCCGAAGATATACGGCAGGGGCGCTTGATCCCCTTGCTGCCGGACTGGGCAGGTGGTGAGATGCCTATCCATGCAGTGTGGCCGCAATCGCGTTACCTGCAGCCCAAGGTTCGGGCTGTCATAGAAATGCTGACGATTCTGTCTGAACGGCCGGGGTCAGGTTTTGTTCCCTGATATGGCTCGTCACTGCCAAGCGGTTAGTCGTGCCTCCGCGCCTTCGGCCAGTTCTTACGCCGGCTAAAGCGCATGTGTCGAATGGTTATTCGCTCGGGTGCCGATAGGCCGCACCGGAAACGGCAGGGCCTTGGTTATGAGACCCTGCCGCGTTGCAACGTTAGCGCGGCTTACGCATCAGCATGTAGGCAGCCGGAATCACGAAGAGCGACAGCAACGGAGCGGTCACCATCCCTCCAAGCATCGGGGCTGCGATGCGGCTCATGACCTCCGAGCCCGTACCGCTGCTCCAGACAATGGGTACCAGGCCCGCCAGGATGACGGCGACGGTCATCGCCTTGGGCCGCACGCGCAGCACGGCACCCTCCCGGATCGCATCGAGCAGTTCTTCTCGCGTCGGGTCGCGTCCATCGGGGCAACGTTCCGCCAAGGCCTGCTTCAGATAGATGAGCATCACCACGCCGAACTCCGCCGCCACACCTGCCAGCGCGATGAATCCCACGCCGGTGGCGATGGACAGGTTGTAGTTCAGCAGGTACAGGAACCAGATGCCCCCCGTGAGCGCGAAGGGCAAGGTCGCCATGATCAAGCCCGCTTCGTCCACACGCGCGAAGGTCAGGTACAACAGAACGAAGATGATCAACAGGGTGGCAGGCACCACAACCTTCAGGCGTGCATTGGCCCGCTCCATGTATTCGAACTGCCCGGAGTAGGTGATGCTCACACCCGGCTCCAGCTTGACCTGCTGCCCGATGGCATCGCGCAGTTCGTTGGCCACCGAGGCTAGATCACGGCCGCGCACATCGACATAGACCCAACCGGAGGGCCGTGCGTTCTCGCTCTTGAGCATGGGCGGCCCATCGGTGATCGCGATGCGTGCCACGGTCCCCAACGTGATCTGCTGACCCATCGGCGTGAAGATGGGTAGTTCTGCCAGCCGTTGTGGTGAATCACGCCATTCTCGCGCGTAGCGCAGATTGATCGGAAAGCGGGCAAGCCCCTCGACCGTTTCCGAGACGTTTTCGCCACCCACCGCGCCGGCGATGACGGCCTGGACATCGGCGATGTTCAGGCCGTAGCGACCGGCGGCTACGCGGTCGATCTGAACATCCACGTAGCGCCCGCCCGTCAAGCGCTCCGCGAGGGATGACGTCACGCCGGGAATGCCCTTGGCGACCTGCTCGACCTCTGCAGCGATGCGATCGATCACGCCCAGGTCGTTGCCGGTCACCTTCACCCCGATCGGGCTCTTGATGCCGGTAGCCAGCATGTCGATGCGATTGCGGATAGGGGGAATCCAGATATTGGACAGGCCCGGGATCTTCACGGCACGATCCAGCTCTTCCACGAGCTTCTCGGGCGTCATGCCTGGACGCCATTGTTCCCTGGGCTTGAGCTTCACCGTGGTCTCGAACATCTCAAGGGGCGCCGGATCGGTCGCAGTTTCGGCCCGTCCTGCCTTGCCGAACACCTTGTCCACTTCAGGTACGGTCTTGATCATGCGGTTGCTCAGCTGCAGCAACTCCGTGGCGCGCTGCGCCGAGAGTCCCGGCAGGGCCGAGGGCATGTAGAGCAGGTCCCCTTCGTCCAACCTCGGCAGAAACTCACCGCCGAGCCGCGCCAAGGGCCAGGCCGTGGTCGCCAAGGCCAGCACGGCGATCAGCAGCGTCGCCTTAGGCCGGCGCAGTACCCACTCCAGTGCTGGCCGGTAGGCTGCAATCAGGATGCGGGTGATGGGGTTCTTCTGCTCATCCGGGATACGCCCGCGAATCCAGTAGCCCATGAGTACGGGAATCAGCGTCACTGACAGCCCTGCGGCCGCGGCCATCGCGTAGGTCTTGGTGAACGCCAGCGGGCCGAACAGCCGGCCTTCCTGCGCTTCTAGGGTGAAGACCGGGATGAACGAGAGCGTGATGATGAGCAGCGAGAAGAAGAGCGCAGGACCGACTTCCTCTGCGGCCTGTGTGATCACGTCCCACCGTTCCTTGCCCTGCAGTCGTTGATCCGGGTGCGCGTGCTGCCAAGCCTCCAGCTTCTTGTGGGCGTTCTCGATCATCACCACCGCTGCATCCACCATCGCCCCCACGGCGATGGCAATCCCCCCCAGCGACATGATGTTGGCGTTGATGCCCTGGTAGCGCATGACCAGGAACGCCGTCATCACGCCCAGAGGTAGCGAGATGATGGCCACCAGCGCAGAACGAAGATGCCAAAGGAACAGTGCGCAGACCAGCGCCACCACCAGAAACTCTTCGCCCAGCTTGGTCGTGAGATTGCGAATGGCCCGCTCGATCAGCGCGCTGCGGTCGTAGCTGGTGACGATCTCGACGCCCGGCGGCAGGCTGCCCTGCAGCTCCGCGAGCTTGGCCTTGACGGCAGCGATCGTCTCCTGGGCATTCTTGCCGGAGCGCAGCACCACCACGCCGCCGGCGACCTCGCCTTCTCCGTCGAGTTCGGCAATGCCACGCCGCATCTCCGGGCCTATCTGGAGCGTCGCCACATCCCCCAGCCGCACCGGCACACCGCCGCGTGCCGTCAAGGGGATCTCCCGGAACTCGTCCAGGGTCTTGAGGTATCCGCTCGCGCGGACCATGTACTCCGCGCCTGACAATTCCAGGACGGAGCCGCCGGTCTCCTGGTTGGCCCCCATCAGGGCATCGCGGACTTGAGCCTGACTGAGGCCATAGGACGCCAACTTGATCGGGTCGAGCACGACCTGGTACTGCTTGACCATGCCCCCCACCGATGCCACTTCGGCCACGTTGGGCAGGCTCTTGAGTTCGAACTTCAGGAACCAGTCCTGCAACGCACGCAGTTGCGCCAGATCGTTCTTGCCCGTGCGATCCACGAGCGCGTACTGGAAGATCCAGCCGACGCCTGTGGCGTCCGGACCCAGGGCCGGCTTCGCCGTGGCGGGCAATCGGCCCTGGACCTGGTTCAGGTATTCCAGTACCCGTGAGCGGGCCCAGTACAGGTCGGTTCCGTCCTCGAACAAGACATAGACGAACGAGTCGCCAAAGAACGAGAAGCCGCGCACGGTCTTGGCCCCTGGCACCGACAGCATGGTGGTGGCCAACGGGTAGGTGACCTGGTTCTCGACGATCTGCGGCGCCTGTCCTGGGTAGTTGGTGCGAATGATGACCTGCACGTCTGACAAGTCCGGCAGCGCATCCACGGGCGTGCTGCGAACGCCCCACACGCCCCATGCCGTGAGCATGGCGGTGGCCAGCAGCACCAGGAAGCGATTGGCCACCGACCATCGAATCAGTTTGGCGATCATGGCTGCACCTTTTCGATGGCGGTGATCACGTAGTCCTCACCTTGCTTGGAGAAGGTGAATCGCACCTGCTGCCGAACCGAAAGACCCGCGGCGAGCTGCGGGCTGCTCAGCTTGAAGCCCATGGTCATGGCCGGCCATTGGAGGGCTGGCACGGCCTCGTGCGCCAGCGTCAGCTCGGTGGGCGACATCTCCTCGATCACGCCGCGCACCACGAAAGCGTTGGTGGCCGCGGCCGGTGGCGACGAGGTGCCGTGCCCGTTGTGCGGCGATGCAGGCGCGGACGCCGCGGCACCTGCAGGCAGCACGCCCCGCAGGCTGGCTTCCGAATCGATCAGGAACTGCGCCGAGGCCACCACCTGCTGTCCCGCCGCGAGCCCGCCGTTGACCACCAGTTGATCGCCTACCTCCGCGCCCACCTGGACCTCCACGGGATGGAACTTGCCGGGTCCATCGACCACATAGGCCAGTGCGCGCTTGCCGGTGCGGATGACCGCCTCGCTGGGAACAAGCAGCGCGGGCTGTTCGTTGCCTTTGAGCGCGATCTGGCCGGACATGCCGGCCTTCAGGCGCTGGCCGGGATTGGCCATTTCAAGCCGCACTCGCACCGTACGGGTGTCGCGGTTGGCTTCGGGCAGGATGCTCACGATGCGCGCCTGGAGCACTTCACCGGGAAACGCCGCCAGCCGGACCTGCGCCGTTTGGCCGACCTGCAATGGCCCGCTTTGTGCTTCGGGGACAGCCGCTTCGATCCACACCGTGGCCAAGCCATTCACCCGGGCCAGGCTTTCCCCGGCGGAAACCGTCATGCCCTGACGCACCATCAGTTCGGCCACCAAGCCGCCTTGAGGTGTTGTGACCGTGTACAGCCCCTTGGGCTCGCCTGTGCGCTCCACCTGGGCGATCAGGGCTTGCGGCATGCCGAGCAGCAGCAGCCGTTGGCGGGCAGCTGCGGTCAACGGTGCGTCGCCCATCGCGCGAACCGAGAGAAACTCGCGCTGTGCGGCGATCCACTCCGGCAGCAATAGGTCAGGCAGCGGTGCCCCTGCTGCGATCACGTCGCCCGCAGCCCGTGCGTAGACACGCTCGACGAAGCCAGCGGTCCGCGCCTGCACGATGCTGACGTCGCGGTCGTTGAGCAGCACGGTGCCCACGACGTTCACATCTGCGCCGATCTTGCCTTGCACGACTTCGGTTGTACGCAGGCCCAGGGCTTGCACCGCTTGCGCCGACACGCTCAGGCCCGTGCTGTCCTGAGTGTCTTCATCTGCGTACTTCGGCATCAACGCCATGTCCATGTAGGGCGATTTGCCGGGCTTGTCGAACTTCTGGGCCGGCACCATCGGGTCGTACCAATACAGCACCTTGCGCTCGGTCGGAGCACTTGCAATGGTGGCAGCGGGGGAGCCGCTGAGGTGGCCGGCGCGCCATTGGGCGACGCTCCATCCAACGGCAATACCGGCAGCAATCAGCGTCAAGCCGGCAAGGATGTTTCTCGAAGAGGTGTTCATGGCGAGGGTCTCCACTCAGTCCGCGATCAGGCTGTTCAGTCGGGCGACGAGGCTGTCGCGCTGCGCTCCGAGGTCGATCAGACGCATGCGCGTCTCCAGTACCTGGGCGCGTGCACTGAGCACAGCGCTCAGGTCCCCCTTGGCGGATCGGTAGTTGCTCAACGCAAGCGCCGCTCGGTTCCGTACCAGCTGCAAGCCTGCGGTCTGCAGGCGGTCGATCTGGCTGTTCAACGCTTGGAGTTCGGCGGCGCTGTCGTCCAGCTCCTGCAAATGACGCCGCGCCACGTCTTCGCGTTCGGCGTCCAGACGCTCCAACTCGTGCCGTTTTGCCTCGATCATGGGCACTTGGCGTCGATCCTTCTGCCATGGCAGATCGAATGTCACCTGGAATGACACCATGTCGCCCCATCGGCGATCCCGCCGGCTATAGGCAATCTCCCAGGCCCAATCGCCGCGGGTCTCTGATTGGGCTTCGCGGGACTCGGCCCGGGCCATGCTTTGCATCGCCGGATAGAGTTCAAGCTCCGCGTGATTCGCCAGTTCTGTGCGCAGTTGCGCGACGGGGTGAGTGAGCGGGCCTGGATCGCCTTGCAGTGCTTCGTCGGCCCTGGAGCCCACCCAGCGCCGCAATGCGGCCCTGGCCTTGGCCCGGTCCCGCTGTAGATCGTCACGGCGGTCCGTGAGTGTCAGCGCCTCCTGTTGCGCGACCAACAGGTCGCCAGTCTGGGCCGTGCCGCCGGCGACGCGAGCGGGGAGACTGTCTTGCAGGCGCTGGTTCTCCGCGAGCAGTTCCGTCAGCAGTATCTCCCGTTGCTCCACCGCCTGCGCGGCGATCCACGCCAGGCTGAGTTCCTGGCGGATCTGCAATCGCTGCAAAACCAGCGCCGCGCGCTCTCGATCCACACGCGCCTGCGCACTGGCGACCTGGGCGTCGCGCTTGGCCCTGTTGGGCACTTCCTGCATGAGCGCCAGGCGCTGCATCGTCATGGATTCGCGCGTCATGCTCCAGCGATCCATGCCGCTGATGGGATAGTTTTCGATGCCGAGCGAGAGCTTGGGGTCGGGCAGCGAGCCTGCTGCCTTCTGCACGGATTCGGCGACGTTGACCTGCAACTGCTGCGCGCTTATGCGCGGGCTCTGCTGCTCCGCGATAAGGCGTGCCTCAGCAAAATCGAGGGCGTAGGCCACAGGCGAAACAAGCGCACTGCCTGCCAACGCGATGCTGATAGCTTTCAGACGATGCAATCGCATCGAGGCCGGCGTTGTGCCTCGGCCGTACGCTGACGGGCGCCCCTCGGGAAGGTCTGATCAAAGCGCTCTGATGCTTGGATTTCAGCGTCAAGGCGCCAAGTCGACCTCGATATGATGGATTTTGCGCCGTTTCTGACGCTTTTCGACGGCTTTCCCCGTCCAACAGACGGATTTACCCCGTCGGCAGCAACAGACGTCGCCGCGCCATCCACAGATTCGACAGCGCGAACAGCGTCAACACCTGCGCCGTGTTCTTCGCCAACCCGCGATAGCGCACCTTGGTGTAACCGAACTGCCGCTTCACCACTCGGAACGGATGCTCCACCTTCGCCCGCAGGCTGGCCTTGAAGTGCTCCCAGCGTTCGGCGTATTTGCGATCACGCTTGTTCTTCATCGCACGAAGCTTCGACGGCTTCTCCGCGATCCAGAACGCAGCCTCCACGCCTTGCAGCTCCTCGCGCTTGTCCGCGCCCGTGTAGCCGCTGTCGCCGCAGATTGTGTCTTCCTTGCCGTGCAGCAGCTTGTGCACCTGCGTCACGTCGTTGACGTTCGCCGCCGTGCACTCCACGTGGTGCACCAGGCCCGACTCCTCGTCCACGCCAATGTGCGCCTTCATCCCGAAGTGCCACTGGTTGCCCTTCTTCGTCTGGTGCATCTCCGGATCGCGCTTGCCGTCCCTGTTCTTGGTCGAACTCGGCGCCGCGATGATCGTGGCGTCCACGATCGTGCCGGCCTTCAAGCTCTGGCCCTTGCGCGCCAGGTGCGCGTTCACGCGCTCCAGGAGCTGCGGCGCCAGATCATGCGTCTCCAGCAGCCGGCGGAAGCTGAAGATCGTGGTCTCGTCCGGAATGTTGTCCAGCCCGCTGAGGCGGGCGAAGCGGCGCATCACCGCCGTGTCGTACAGCGCCTCTTCCATGGCCGGGTCACTGAGCGCGTACCACTGCTGCAGGAAGTGGATGCGCAGCATCGTCGCCAGCGCGTACGGCTGCCGGCCACGCTGGCCCATCTTCGGGTAGTGCGGTGCGATCAGCGCCAGCAATGCGTTCCACGGCACAACCTGCTCCATCTCCGCCAGGAAGATCTCGCGTCGCGTCTTCTTCCGCTTGCCCGTGTGTTCCGCGTCCCCGAAGCTCAGCTGCATCGTCGTCATCCGTCGAACCTTGCGCTATTGTCGCCGAGGAATTGTTCAGAGCATCCCTCGGGGGCGCCAAAAAAGGGAGTAAACATGGTTGTCCTCGGAATTGGTGTTCACGAAATCACGTGGTCTGCCGCATCGGTGCGCGGCGAGCACGGACACATAAATCAATTCCGCAGGACTTGGAACGTGAGGTAGATCGGCGGAAAGCCCGCGCGGGGATTGGGAGGAATGTAGGTAACGTGCCGCCTGAGGGCTACCCGGTCGAGAACCAACCCGGGCAGCGAGTTGGCGAGCCACATCACGTGCGCCGCGAGAAACTGAATGTCCAGCCCCTGCCATGAAAGCGCCGACTCCCGATCGCCACTGCAATGAGCGTGGCACAACTGTGGCGCTTCGCTGTCCATGGAATCAGGCATGCCGGTGCAATCCGACATTGGCAACTTGTCAGCCTGCTGCATCGAGATCGTGGCACGCATTTGCGTGGTTTCCACAGATGCCCTCGGGTCTGGCTTGGGACAGACGTACATCGCCATCGCAACCTGCGAGAAAAGCAAGGTTACGACTAGGCCGCTGGTAATCCAGCGGCTCCATCTTGCGAGAAGGCGCCTTAAGCCGATCATGTGGACATACTATTGGAAGTTGTGGGGAGTTGAATTGATCAAGGTCAGTTTCCAGGATGAATTGATGCGTCTGGACGGCGCCTTGGCCCGAACCGGCATCCACTGCAAATCCACCGGCAAGGGCGGGCACCGCACGTGGCTGTCATGCTTTACGCGCCTCGGCAACTCGCAAGGCTCTAAGCTCAAATCGATCAGCTACAAGATTCGTCTGTCCCGAGAGTCGCTGCAGGTGCGTAATGACCTCGTAGGGGCCATCGGCTATTGGACGCGTGCAGATTCCGCACTGGCTAGCGGTTTCGATGCGTGATCGCGAAGAAATCCCTACGCCATATCCAGCTGCGACCCAGAGCAACAACATCTCAAAAGAACTGACATGCTGGACATTCGGCCTTTCCGTTGATGACATGGAGGACAGGTACTGGTCCAGCGAAGGAGAATATTCGGCCTTCCATCGAAACACGGAGTGCTCCTTAAGTTCGTCTATTCTGATTGACTGCTGCCGGAGCAGTGGGTATCCCAGCGGCGTGGCAAGAGCTGTCGCCTCAAACCAAAGAGAAAGACTCTTCAGCGAAGAATCGCTCACCTGCTTCAGAGAAAGGCCGACGTCGAAGCGCCGTTTGTAGAGGCCTGTAATGAGATCGCTCGTCGTAACCTCATTAAATTCCATAAAAACTTCGGGCTCCTCCGCGCGCTGCAGGGCAAGCAATGCAGCTAGGTTCGAAGAGGCCACACCAGGCGCTATGGCGAGCCTGAGCTGTGGGCGTGGGCTGGTGGCGTCGTGCATGAGAGGCCCCAAGAAGCGATAAGACAAGGATGGAAAGTCTTCATGATAGCTAGTTTGAGTTAAACTTAACGTGGTTAAATTGTCGGGACTGTTCGACGCTTCCAAGGATGGAGAAGCGAACTGTCCGACGAGGCCGTCCCCCAGGCACTACCACTTTCGACGCCGAGCCAGCGTTGGCATTCGGAGCGGCCGTTCGTGTCGCCCGCCTGACGCAAGGTATTGCTCAGGAAGAACTGGCTGCGAAAGCAGGGATCGAGCGATCGCACATGGGCAAAATAGAGCGTGGGGAGCACATGCCCACTCTCGCTCTGATCTTAAGAATCGCCGCCGGACTCAAGCTTAGTGCTGCGGAACTCGTCAGCGCAGCCGAACGCAATCTTCGTGCTGCGGCGCACGATTCAGATGGGCATTGACGCTTTAGTCATCCGGAGGTCCTCGCAGACGTTCCATGAAGCGATCCAGCGAAACCGATGAGTTGCTGCTTTCTGGCCGAAGCAGATAGGTTGTGATTACCGCCGTGTCCTGCGCCAGAGGGCGAATCACCACGTCCGGCCTCTGGCTGATGGGAATCTTGGTCGCTGTCATGAAACCAATCCCATAGCCTGCGCCGACCAGCGTTAGCATCATGTCCAGCGACGACACTTCTTCGACAACGTTGAGCCTGTGTTCCAGAACCTGTAGCAGCCGATTTAGTTCTCGGCAGTAGCCTTCGCAGGCCAGTTTGTCGCACAGAACCAGTGGGTGACCCTGAAGTTCGTTGAGCGGAACTTGCTTGTGCGCAAGAAGCGAGTGCCGCGCTGGCACGGCGATCACAATCGGGTCTCGCCAGATCGGTTCAGCCACGATGCCTTCGCCAACATCCGCCGCGTGTGCAAATCCGATCGTGAAGTCGCCAGACCGTAGGCCCCGTATCTGCTCGGTCAGCGGTACCTCGGAGAGACGTATCTCGACCTCGGGCTCTTCCGCGCGGCAACGAGCTAGGAACGCCGATAGTCGTGGGTCCATCGCACCATCGGAAATTGCAATGCGCAGGCTGCCCCTCAGGCCCGCGGCAATGGCTCTGGCATTCTCACGCGCTTGCTCCAGGACAGTGAAGAGTCGGCGGGTGTCCTGCAAGAATGCCGCCCCCGCCACGGTCAGCCGTGTACCCCTGCGGTCGCGGTCAAACAGCGTGACCCCAAGCTCATCTTCCAATTCCTTGATCGCGCGAGACAAGGGGGGTTGCTCTATATGCAGCCTCTCGGCCGCCCGCGTGAAATGCAACTCCTCTGCCAAGACGACAAAGCATCGTAGATGACGCAACTCCATAAATCGGGCTCCTCGCAGGTTCTCATTCGCGCAAGATGTCCCGTGGACGAATCACGGTGGATGTGGAGGCTGGATCCATTCCAGGGAAGTTGATGCGCTTGACATCGCAAAAACTGGCATCTTGAGCGCTCGTGGTTGCTCGTGACGCGTCCCAATCGCGNGNGCCCAATCGGGGCGCGCGTCTCTGTCACACTGTGCAGAAGCTTTGAAAAGCACCGCACACCCGCGGCGTCATCCGCCGTGCTCTTTTTGTAGCAGCGAGCCGAGGCGAGCGACTTCATTGCTGGTGATCGCGATGTTGCGCCCATCCTTCGTCGACACCGAAGCCCCGACATTGAGATAGACGGCGCGCCCGAAGCGGCTTTCCTGTGCCATCTTTCCGTCCTTGAAGATGTACAGCGTTCCCCCGTCAGCCAAGGGAACCATCTCCTTGGCTGCTTGGGCTGCTGCATGACCGGCGAAGGCTGGCACGGAGAGAGCGCTCAACAGGGCGGCAATGACAATTTGCGATTTCATGATCGACTCCTTTGTAAAAACGACGACAACTTGCGCCGCGTCGTTAAATGTAGAAGCAGGCGGTCTACAGAGGGCTTACCCGTGCATTACATTCAATTCATGCGCTGTCATCTGCCGCCCATGAAGGATTAGGTTCCAGTGGGAGACAAGATGCCAAGCCATGCAACGCTCGCCAGAACCAAAACGGCCAAGGTTGCCTCCGTGAACAGACTCTGCCTAAGCTTGATGACTGCCTGTGCGCGATTGCCTGCCTTCAAAGCTGCCTCCAGGCTCGGGCTCAACCGATACCGATTGGCAGCAGCCAACGCCAGCATGCCTGCGAAAAGCAGGAGCTTTACCATCAGCAGCCGGCCATACAGCGTCGAGATGAGCGGATCAAACGATGGTCCGGCGATCAACAGGTAATTGAGAGTTCCACTCACGACGAGTGCAGCCACGATCGCTGTACCTATGCGAGCAAAGCCATTCGACGTCCGACTGAGGACCGCTACCGGGTCTTGCGCGACATCCCGCTTGTGGGATGCCAGCATCAAGAACGCCAACAATGCGCCCACCCAAGCGCCCGCTGCCCAGAGGTGGGTGATATCCGACGCAAGATGGATGTAGCCGCGAACGCCGTCGTCCATGGCGCCGTGGCCTGCCCACGCAAGGGTCGCCAGCGCCACGCCGGTGGAGAGCGCCATCACTGCAAATCGCAAGGTAGCGTTCAATTTCAACATTGCGACGAGCACACACACCAACAGCGCGAGGATGCGAATGCACCAGGCGATGCCCATGTGCGTGCCCGTAATGAGCATGTCGAAAACGTGCGTTGACAGCTCCGCGTAGCTTTGGGCGCCGGACATGGCCTTGGCCATGACCGTCATGCCCCACATCGACAGGGCAATGCCGATGGCAGCGGATGCGCCAATGAGGACGCGATAGCGGCGCGAGATCGTCGAGGATCGCTCGTCGTTGCCCAAAGCATAGAGTCCGAACATGGCGACGCCAAACGCCGCCGCCAGGTCCAGATAAAGCGCCAGGCGCAGGACGATGGTCAACCAATCCCCGGCCATGGGCTTACTTCACCTTGAAGGTGACGTTACCCGTGATCGGATGCGTGTCCGAGGAGACGGCACGCCATTCGACGCGATAGTCGCCGGGCTGGAGCGCCTGTGCTGGCGTGATGACCATGGTCTTGCCGTCGCCGGCACCCGCGACGCTGGCGTTGATCTTCATCGGGCCATGGCTCGCCATTCCCGGCATGCCAGTCATGACAAGGCTCGCGGCGGAGAACTGCGGCACCAGCGTTTCGGAGAACTTCAGCTCGATGGTGGCTGGCGCGGAAACCTGCGACTTGTCGGCTGGCGTTGAAGACACCAGCGAAGGATGCGCGAATGCGGCGGTGGCGAACAGACCAGCAGCGATCGGCGCGACGAGCTTGGCGATGAAATGTGAACGGGTCATAGAGATTTCTACCTTGATGTGTGAGGAGTGGTTTAAGAACGAAGTGCCGAGATAAGGCTTGCACCTTCGCAACGGCGTGGAACGAAAGAAACGGTTCGCTGGGCGATAGCAGGCTCCTGTAGGTTCAGAAAGAAAATCCGGTCACAGTCGGCTCGCTCTCAGGCGCAAGGCGTTGCCAACGACCGACGCCGAACTCAGGCTCATCGCCAATGCTGCGATCAGCGGCGACAGCAGCCAGCCCGTGAGGGGATAGAGAACCCCGGCGGCGATGGGGATGCCCAGCGCGTTGTAGAGGAAGGCGAACATGAGGTTCTGCTTCATGTTGCGCACGGTACTCACCGAGAGCGTGCGAGCGACAGCGATGCCACGCAGGTCGCCCTTGACCAGCGTGACCTGGGCGCTGTTCATCGCCACGTCGGTCCCCGTTCCCATGGCGATGCCCACGTCTGCCTTCGCCAAGGCCGGCGCGTCGTTGATGCCGTCTCCGGCCATGGCGACGATGCGTCCTTCTTTCTGCAGCCGCTCGATCAACATGAGCTTGTCCGCCGGCTTGACCTCACCATGCACCTCGTCGATGCCTAGGCGTGCACCGACGGCTTTGGCGGTGGTCTGCCCGTCCCCGGTGGCCATGATGACCCGCAGGCCCGCAGCCTTCAACGCGGCCAGGGCCTCGGGGGTGCTGCCCTTGACCGGATCGGATACGGCGAGCAAGCCCGCGAGCTGCCCGTCCACAGCCAAGTACATGACGCTTGCCCCTTCGCCGCGCAGAGCTTCGGCCTGGGGTACGAGCGGTTCCACCGATACGCCAGACTGTTCCATCAGCACTGTGTTGCCCAACGCGAGTTGCCGGTGCTCAACCTTTCCGCGCACGCCGATGCCGGTTCCCGATTCAAAGCTCTGAGGCTTCACGAGTTGGAGGCCCTGGGCACGCGCGGCCTGCACGATGGCGTCGGCCAGGGGGTGTTCACTGCCCTGGTCCAGGCTGGCCGCAAGACGCAGCACCTCATCGTTCGTAAAGCCGGGTGCTGCGACGACCTGATCGAAAGCAGGTCGGCCTTCGGTCAGGGTTCCTGTCTTGTCGATGACGAGGGTATCGACCTTGCGAAGATTCTCGATCGCCGCGGCATCGCGGAATAGCACGCCCTGCGTGGCGCCACGGCCCGTTGCGACCATGATCGACATCGGCGTGGCCAGACCCAGCGCGCACGGGCAGGCGATGATCAGAACGGCCACCGCATTGATGAGTCCATAGACCCAGGTGGGCTGCGGCCCGAAGAATCCCCATACAAAGAGCGTCGTGACCGCAATGGCAACGACGGCCATCACGAAGTAGCCGGCAACGACATCGGCCATGCGTTGCATCGGCGCCTTGGAACGCTGCGCCTGGGCGACCATCTGGACGATCTGCGACAGAACGGTGTCCGAGCCGATCCGCTCCGAACGCATGACCAGCGCGCCGCTGGTGTTGAGTGTGGCCCCGATGACCTTGTCGCCCGCGCGCTTGCTTACGGGCAGCGGTTCGCCGGTCAGCATGGATTCGTCAATCGAGCTGCTGCCCTCGTGCACGATGCCATCCACCGGCACCTTCTCGCCGGGTCGGATGCGCAGCAGATCGCCGACGTGCACATGGCTGAGCGGCACGTCTTCCTCGCTGCCGTCCGCATTGATGCGCCGCGCGGTCTTGGGCGCCAGCCCCAGCAGCGACTTGATGGCCGCCGAAGTCTGGGAGCGCGCCTTGAGTTCCAGCACCTGGCCGAGCAGTGTCAGCGAGATGATGACGGCGGCGGCCTCGAAATACACGCCGACCCGTCCCATGGACATGAAGGAAGCTGGAAACACTTCCGGCGCAACGGTTGCCACGACGCTGTAGATGAATGCCGCACCCGTTCCCAGGCCGATCAGTGTCCACATGTTCGGGCTGCGGTTGACCACGGACAGCCAGCCGCGGGAGAAGAAGGGCCAGCCGGCCCACAGCACGATCGGCAACGACAGCACCAACTCGACCCAGCTCTGTGTAGCCATGTCCATCAGGTGTAGCCGCTCGCCCAGCATCGCCAGCGCCAGGACCACGAGCGTCAACGGCAAGGTCCACCAGAAGCGACGCGAGAAGTCACGCAACTCCGGGTTGTCGTCGTCGAGGTCGGGCAGCAGAGGCTCCAGCGTCATCCCGCACTTGGGGCAGATTCCCGGATGATCCTGGCGGATCTCCGGGTGCATCGGGCAGGTGTAGATTGTTCCGGGTGCGGTTGGCGATGCCGCCGGGGCCGGTGAAATCGCGGTGCTGGCATGGTGATGCGGTGCATGGCCGCTGCCTGTGCCTATGCCCGCGCCACCGCTGGCATATCGCGCCGGATCGGCGTCGAATTTGGCCTTGCATCCGGTGCTGCAAAACAGGTACGTGTTCCCCAAGTGCGTGGAGCGGTGCTCCGACGCCGCCGTGACCGCCATCCCACACACCGGATCTCGTGTCGAGGCATCGGGCTGCGAGTGGCTTGAGGGCCCGCCCGCATCGTCACTTCCAGCATGGCTGGCGTGATGGTGGTGGGTATGCGTGCCGGACGTTGTGGCACCCGCCGCCATGCCTGCGTGCTCATGTCCTGAAGACTTGCTGGGTGAATTCATAGTGACAAGTGCCCTCCGCCGTTAACCGTTGGTGTCTGGTGATCGCAGCAGGCCGCACGCGCGCAAGGAGACAAGCGCGGCGTCGCGTGCTCGCACGGTGCGAGTGCCTCGACTCATTGCTTCTGCTCCTTGGAGGCTGCGGCACCTTCCTCACCCTGACGCGCGGCATGATCGTGTCCGCCGTGGCCGTGGCCACGGTGCATGAACAGGTGCATCAGCGGACAAGCCGCCAGCAGCAGGAAGGGGAGATAGCCGGCAACATGTGCCGTGTGCTCCTTGAGCAGGAAATACGCGGCGACAGCGGCGATGATGAGGAACGCCACGCCGTAGCGCGATCGCCAGAACCGGGGACGATCGCTGGGGGTATGTGTGTGCTGATGCTGCATGGCATATCTCCACGGAGAAGGGTTGATGGATGGTCAGCGATGCGACTGATAGACCGTGCTGCTACCGTTTTTCCCGATCAGCAGCACGTCGTAGGCGTCCTTGCGTCCACCATAGGCCGGACCATCCATGCCGGGCGAACCGACCGGCATGCCGGGCGCCGCAAGGCCGATGGCCTGCGGGGCTTCGCGCAGCAAGCGTTGAATGTCCGAGGCAGGCACATGACCCTCGATGGCATAGCTGCCGATCTGCGCCGTGTGGCACGAACCGTACTTCTGCGGGATGCCCAGCCGCGTGCGCGCTGCCGTGTTCCCGGTGTCGAGAACCTGCACATCGAAGCCTGCGCCTTGCAGGTGTGAGACCCAGTCCTTGCAGCATCCGCAGCTCGGGTCCTTCCAGACCTTGGCAATCGGTCGGCTCTGCGCCAGGCTCGGTCCTGCGAGTGCCATCACCAACAAGCCAGCGATCAATGCCTGGCGTCTCGGCACTTTGCCCTGGCTTCTGTCGTAGTGCATGTTCATAGATTGCCTCTCATCAGATGATCAAACCCGCTAGGTTCTAGAACCAGAATCGCACGCCAGCCACCCAGCGCGTCTGCTGCGCGCGGCCGCCTTCGGCACGCACATAGTCCGCGGTGCGTCCGAAGCTGCCCGCCCGTTCCACGCCGATATAGGGGGCGAACTGGCGACTGAATTCATAGCGCAGGCGCAAGCCAGCAGACGCTTCGGCCAAGCCCTTGCCGATACCGCGTTCCGGGTCGTCCTTGCCATAGAACTGCAACTCGGCGCGAGGCTCCAGAATCAGTCGCTGGGTCAGCAGCAGCTCGTAGCTGCCTTCGACACGCAGCGCCGTACGTCCGCCACTTCCCACGTAGCCCGTCGCCTCCAGCTCGAACCAGTAGGGGGCGAGGCCCTGGATGCCGAAAGCCAACCATTGACGGCTCGGGCCTTCGCCGTTATCCACCCGAATGCCGAGCTGGGTGTCCCAGTACGGTGCGACGGCGTGCCCCCAGAGAAGCTCGGTACGCGATTCTTCGAGCTTTCCTTTGGCGATATCGCCTTCGGCCTTCACGACGGCCTTGTTGTAGGTCGTCCCATACCACGCCTGGAGGTCGTAGGCCGTGGAATCGTCCCCTTTGCGCGTGAAGCGGCGTTCCAGGGTTTCGCCGCGCAACGAGAAGAACCTGTGTTCGTCGGCCAGCATCAGCCGCGGCACACCGGGTACGGCGTAGTCGCCCGATCCCAATGTCAGGCCATTGGAGTAGCCATGCGGATCGCGGGCGTCAGGAGGCGCCGACCCGCCCTGCATCTGCATGTTGCCGTGATCCATGGCCGGGGCCGCGGTCGAGCCGCTCGCCGACGCCGCGTGACCCGCGTGCGGGTCGGCGGCAGGAGCCACGGTCTGAGTGGATGGCGCGGCCGTTTGAGAGTCGGCCTGGCCGTGCGCAGCATGGTCGTTCTGTGCTTGTGCCTGTGCGGCGACGCTTACCAGGGCCAGTAGCGTCGTGGCCAGTGCGCGAGTGGGGAGTGCTTTGGACATTCTTGGTCTTCCTTGTGCGCTGGGTTCAAGACACCACGACTTCGCGGAACATGCCGGCATCCATGTGGAACATCAGGTGGCAGTGCCACGCCCAGCGGCCGAGCGCGTCGGCTGTCACCAGGAAGCTGATGCGTTGTGCCGGCTGCACCGGCAGGGTGTGGCGGCGCGCAAGGAAGCGACCGTCGGGGCTTTCCAGCTCGCTCCACATGCCGTGCAGGTGCATGGGATGGGTCATCATGGTGTCGTTGTGCAGAATGACCCGCAGCCGCTCGCCGTGTTTGAAGTGCACCGGCGTGGACTTTCCGAACTCCAGCCCGTCCAGGGACCATGCGTAGCGTTCCATGTTGCCCGTGAGGTGCAATTCGACCTCCCGGCCAGGGCCTCTCTTGTCCAGCGGCCCCGACGGGGTATGCAGATCCGCGAGGGTCAACACGCGCCGACCGTTGTTGCGCAGTCCAATGCCGGGGTCATCGAGGTTGGTGCGCGCCATGTCAACGCGCATGTCCGTGCTGGCACCATACTCGGTGCGAGCGTGGCGGGCAGTAGTGCTGGGCACGGCCAGTCCCCCCGCAGCCGCGGCGTGTTGGCTGTGATCCATCGCCATGCCACCGTGGTTCATGCCAGCCATCGCCCCATGATCCATCCCGGACATCGAACCCGAGCCCATCCCGGTCATCCCGGTCATCCCGGTCATGCCCGTCATGCCCGTCATGCCCGTCATCCCGGTCATCTCCATGGCCTGGCCGGACCCGCCATGGTCCATGCCCCCCATCATGCCGCCCATCATGTCGTTCATGGTCAGCCATTCGACCGGATCGAGGGCAGGCACGGGAGCTTGAAGACCTTCACGCACGGCCAGCGTGGCACGCGCGTAGCCTGTCCGGTCCATCGCCTGGGCGAAGATCGTGTAAGCGTCATCCCGTGGCTGGACGATCACATCGACGGTTTCGCCCGGACCGAATCGGAACTCATCGACCGTCACCGGCTCCACGTCAACACCATCGACGTGCACCACCGTGAGTTTCAGTCCGGGAATGCGTACGTCGTAGAAGGTGTTGCCCGCACCGTTGACCATGCGCAGCCGCACGCGCTCCCCCGGTCGGAACAACGCCGTCCAATTGCCGGCGGGGGTGACGCCGTTGGCCAGATAGGTCAGCGTGGCGGCGGACAGATCGGCGAGATCCGTCGGATTCATCCGCATCTCGTTCCACATCTTGCGCTTGTCGATCGCAGCGGCCATGCCGTCGCGCGAGGCGTCCCGGAAGAAGTCGAAGACGGTAGGTTGGTTGTAGTTGTAGTAGTCGCTTTGGGACTTGAGCTTGGTGAACACCCGCATCGGGTCTTCGTCGGTCCAATCCGAGAACAGCAGCACGTGGTCACGGTCGGCGCGGATGGTCTCGGCGCCAGCGGGGTCGATGATGATCGCCCCGTACATGCCCGTGAGTTCCTGGAAGCCGGAGTGCGAGTGGTACCAGTAGGAGCCGCTTTGCTGAACCTTGAAGCGGTACGTGAAGGTCTCGCCGGGAGCGATGCCTTTGAAGCTAATGCCCGGCACGCCATCCATCTGATACGGCAGGATGATCCCGTGCCAGTGGATGGATGTGGCTTCACGCAGCTTGTTGGTCACACGGATTGTGACGGTGTCACCCTCGCGCCAACGCAATGTCGGTGCCGGCAGCGAGCCGTTGATGGTCGTAGCCACGCCTGGCTTGCCCGTGAAGTTCACGGGCGATTCGGCGATCACCAAGTCGAACTCGGTGCCTTTTAGCACAGGGGCGGCACCGCGCGTCGCGGAGCCTTGCTGGGCAAATGCCTTGAACGCCGGCGTGGACAGCCCAGCGAGAACGCCGCCGGCGGCTAACCCTTGGACGAAACGCCGACGAGAAAGGCCCTGTGGGGGCACGATAAAAAAGGGTGAACGAGGCGGCATGGCCTGAAATCCTCCATAGATGACTCGGAAGTCGTTCTAAACGCCACCCCATCCTGAGCGGCACAGTTCGACGCAATGCAGGTCATGCTATGGGTTGGGCACTTTCCACCGAATGACCCTTGAATTACATTCATGTAATGTTCGTGTCATGTTCGTGGAAGCTGGCAACCAGTAAATTGCTGATTGAAGTGGATGAATGCGTACATCGTGAGCGGCTATTTTTCTGCGCCGCAGCGATTTCATGGGACATGCGATGAAACTGCTGGTCGTTGAAGACGAGAACAAGACGGCGGATTACGTCCGCCAAGGTCTCATGGAGGCGGGATTCGTAGTGGATCTGGCGCGCAACGGATTGGACGGACACCACCTGGCCATGGGCGAGACATACGATCTGGTGGTCTTGGATGTCATGCTGCCGGATGTCGATGGCTGGCGCATCGTGCGTGCCCTTCGAGATGCCGGTAAACAGGTCCCTGTACTCTTTCTGACGGCGCGTGGCGGTGTGGACGACCGTGTCAAGGGATTGGAACTGGGAGCGGACGACTACCTCGTCAAGCCATTCGCCTTCTCTGAGTTGCTGGCGCGGGTGCGGACGCTGCTGCGACGCGGAAGCGCTCCGAGCCAGCCTGATCGCATCCAGGTTGCCGATTTGGTACTGGACTTGGCGCGCCGACGTGCAACGCGCGCTGGCCAACGCATCAATCTCACCAGCAAGGAGTTCGCGTTGCTTGAGCTCCTGGCCCGTCGCCAGGGGGAAGTCCTTCCACGTTCTCTGATCGCGTCGCAGGTATGGGACATGAATTTCGACAGCGACAGCAACGTCATCGATGTAGCCATCCGCCGCCTACGCGCGAAGATAGACGATGCGTTCAATCCGAAGCTCATCCACACCGTGCGTGGAATGGGATACACGCTCGATGCGCCCGATGATGCCCCTGCGCCATAAGCCGCGGCAAAGCCGTCCAGCGTCGCTTGCATTGAGGGTCACGGCCCTGGTTGGTATCGCCACGACCTTGGTGTTTCTTGTGTTCAACTGGGTCATTCTCCGGTCGTTGGAGCACCACTTTGCTCAACAGGATGCCCACGAACTGGAGGCAGTGACAGCCGCTTTGGCTCAGCCCTTGCACCAGCTTGCAAGTGACATCGCAAGCGACGAACTGAAGCAACACTTGGCCAACGCAGTCGCAGGACATCATGGGATGACGTACGGCGTCTACGATGGGTCTGGCAATAGCATCTATGCCACGCCCGGTCCTGACCTGTCGAAACTTGACAGTAACAAAAAGTTGGTGAACCGCATCACCGCTGACGATTTGATCGTGTGGCACGAGGATCAGAGGTCATATCGAGGTGTGGTGGTACAACTGCCTGCTGACGATTCAGCGGCGTCCGGCTACCGCATCGTCGCCGCCATGGACATCGGCTTTCATCTCGACTTCCTGGCGGAGTTCAAGCGCATGCTTTGGTGGGCAACCGGCTTGGTCATGTGTCTGGCGCTCGGTGTGGCTTGGCTGGCGGTGCAGTGGGGCCATCTGCCGATTCGCAAGGTCAATGAAGAGATTCGGGCGATTCGCTCTTCAAAGCTGGATGTGAGGTTGGATCCTCGGGATGTGCCGATCGAACTGGCGGAACTGGTATTTGCCTTCAACGATATGTTGGCGAGAATCGAGGAAGGCTTCACCCGGCTATCACACTTTTCCGCAGACATAGCGCACGAGTTGCGCACGCCCGTCACCAACCTGGTCACGCAGACTCACGTAGCGCTTGGCCAGCCGCGCAGCAACGAGGAATACAGAGAAATCCTCTATTCAAATTTGGAAGAGTTTGATCGGATGGGACGCATGATTGGAGACATGCTGTTTCTTGCCCAAACGGAAAATGATCCCCGCAACTTGCGCTTGTCTACAATTGATCTGTCCGAATTGGTGCGGAGTCTGTTCGACTATTTCGAGGCGCTGGCAGAAGATAGCGGCATTACGCTTGGCGTTAAAGGGGCGATCGGCAGCATAGCGGCGGATCGGGAAATGCTCACCCGGGCGCTGAACAATCTTCTCTCGAACGCAATTCGACACACTCCTCGCGGGAAGAGCATCACGGTCTTGCTCTCGCAGGATGAGCAGTGGACAACGATCAGTGTGGTCAATCCCGGTGAGAAAATTCCTGAGCCCGATCTACCAAAGCTCTTCAATCGATTCTACCGAGTTGATCCGGCACGGCAACGAAATACGGCGGGCGCCGGTCTTGGCCTTGCCATCGTGAAATCGATTGCGGAGGCGCATGGTGGTTCTGTTGCCGTGACCTCCAGCGAGCTTGTCACAAGATTTGACTTGGCACTGCCCCATCTGCGGCAGTAGTCCGGGTGAGCTTCGGTGCCGGATAGCCGCATTCGGAGATGCAATGGCGCAGATCCTTGACCCTGAGGCATCGCTCGTCGAGATGAATCGTTGCGCTTCCCGCAACATAGTTGGCATCCGCATTATGGACGCCGTGAAGATACAGCAGCTTGCGGCGCACTCCCTCACCGCTCAGGCTCGATACAAGCCCTCCGACTTCAACGTTGATCGACTTCATGAATGCTCTTTCCTGTTAGCTGTATTTGTGGTGTCAAGGAGCGAATCGGCCCGAGTCCAGACAGTCCTGCGAGAACTCGAAGACAATCTCCCGGTCGGGAGCGATGACCTTATGCTTCTTGCCGGCGTAGTGCAGCCCAGAGACGGGAGAGGCGCTGCCTTGTTCCATCATCGCTGCGCTCATCGGGCCTTTGGCTCTGTCTGAATAAAGGTGCGCTTTGGCGGCAATAGACTGCCCCGGCGAAATTGAGGAGGTCATGTTGACGCCCCTTGCTTTCCTGAAGTCTGTTCGCAGTGTCTGGTCTCACCCAACAGGGATAGATAGGGATTGCTCGGAGGCGTTTCCGAGAAAAGCAGGCTCGGATCTTCCAGAAGGTATCCATGCAGACGGCGGGATTTTCTAGGCCCGGTTACTTCACAGGTCCAGATGTTCAGGCCGTTCGGTTGCTTGCGATGCAGCTGCAGCCTCTCGAAGCGCTTTTGTATCCACTGCCAGTCTTGCTGGCTCTCCTGCTTGGCCAGCGCGCTGACTTGCGGATGCTCCTGCGCATAGCGCTGGAATACGCCGGGGCTGACCAGGTAGGCGGTGCCGCTCGCGGTATGCACGAGCGCTTTCGCGTCGTTGATGATGAGCCGGCGGGAAGCGATGCCTTGTTTCAGCCACGCCATGAAGTGCTCTCCGGATGGCGCTGTCGTGGGCTTGGGCGCTGGGGACGAACGCTGAGGTGCGGTCAAGGTCGTCGCTTCAGTACGCGCGGCAGACACCGGCTCCGAAGGTGCTTCAGCGTCCTGCCGGGTTGCGGGTGAATTCACCATGCCCACCATCGAAAGCATGTCTTCCATGGCGTCGGGCAGCGGTTCACCTTTCGCTGGACGAGAGGGGTTACCTCCCTCCCATGGCGGAACCTCTTGGCCCTCCGAGGCTGACTGCGCTCCGGCCGGCGGAGTAGTGGCTGACACATCGGGCCCTTTGTCCGTGGCCGCCGCGTCGATCGCCACTGTGCCGGCGAACAGCGCCGGCCTCTCGCTTGGCTCCCAGATCAGCGCGGGCCCGAGGCGCAACAGCGTGAACGAGTGACACCAGCCGGTGGAACTGGTCACGGTCGCGCGCCAGATCGCCTTGCCGTCGGGCGTCGGCTGCAACATGCCGTGATCCTGGAGGACGTTGAACACCGCGGTGTTGTTCGCAGGAATGCCGTCAACGCCTTGGGACAGCAGGTGCGCACGCAGTTTGTCCGATACCGTCTTGCTCACCAGCCACAGCGCGTCCTCGGTGAGCCAGCCATCGGAGGCTTCCGGCTGGTTCAGCTTCAACTGTTCCTTGAGCAGGTAGCGCAGCCCGTCGAGCAGCTTGCGTTGCAGCGCGTGCTTGGGAGCGGCCATGGCGCGCGCCGGATCGCCGCCCAGTTCCTGGGCCACGGAAGCGCGGTCGGCCTGCACGACCAGTTCGCCCAGCACACCGGCGTGCTCGTACTGGCCGGCCAGGACGTAGAGCAGCGGTCCCCACAGGTCGGGATAGCCACTGAGCCAGTCCAGGAGTTGGGTGTCCAACAGTTGGCGGTAGAGCAAGCCCGTCGCCGCGCTGTGCAGGTGGTATTCGCGATCGTCGCGGTAGCGGAAGCGGTACGGCTGGTGCAGCGGACCGTACCACGGGTGCCACAGCGAGCCATCGGCCAGTTCGACGTGCAGATCGACGGCGATCTTGCCGATGTCGTGCAACAACGCGGCATAGGCGACTGCAGCAGTCCAGGCCTCAGCCTGCGCAGCCTGGTCCTCGGGGCTTGCGCCGATGGGAAGCAGATGGGACTGCCGCAGCTTCAGACTGTAGGCGACGATTTCCAGGCCATGGTCCAGCATGCCGCCGGGGTAAGCGTGATGATGCGCCTCGGAAGCCGGGAAAGCCTGGACCAGCTCGGCGTAGCGTTCCAGTGGCGCCCGGTACAAGGTGGCGAACTGCTTACGTGAGAGCGACGTGCGCTGCCAGATGTGCTCCAGCAGCTTCTGCCGGCGCGGGGTGGCCAGCAGCGATGCGGCCGACTCGGGCCGCATCAACCCTTTCGGGAGGTCGGTGACCGATGGTGGCGTCGGAGCAGCAGCAACCGCGGGCCGTTTTCGCTGGAACAGAGAGAGCATGCGGGTGTCCTGTCGCGGGCCGAGCGGGGAGGCCTTTTTGCCTTTTCGGGATAGAGCCTTTCCCCTTGCACCCCATTCCCTTGCCATTTCGACCCTTTACAGCCTTTGGGTATAGGGCGACGGGTGCTGACCGTCCACCGCCAATGCGGGTTGCAGCAGGGCCGGATTGATGCAGGAAGGCTGGCTGTTCACGCCCTACGATGGGCCGATTCTTGGACTCGGAGAACGCCGTGAGGCTTCACGTTGACAAAGTAAGGAAATTTCCTTACCATGCGGGTATCGCAATCAGGAGAGCCGCCATGCCTGCCATCCACGAAGTTGCCACGCTGACCTCCAAAGGCCAGATCACGCTGCCCAAGCCCATCCGGCAGGCGCTCGGCGTCGATGCCGGTGGCAAGCTCGCGTTCGATCTGCGGGGCAGCGAAGTCGTCGTCACCCGCGTCGATGCCGAGCATGAGGACCCCGCCATCGGCGCATTCCTGAGCCTGCTGGCCCGCGACATCGAAGCTGGCCGGAACGTCCAGGGCCTGCCCGAGGATCTGGCCCGCGCCATGCTGGAGCATGCTGGCCACGGTCTGGACCTGGACGAGGAGATCGACGGGAAAGTGGAACTCTGATGCAACGGCATGGCTGGACGCTGCTCTTCCACGACTGCGTGATCGAGCAGTTGCAGAAACTGCATGCGACCGCGAGGCGCGCGCAGGAGAACGACCCGACGGGCTTCGAGTCCAATGCCAACGTCAAGCTCTTCCGGGCCTTGAGCCAGTTGATCTTGGATGTGGTGCCAGGCGATCCGGCACGCGACGAGTACCGCCAGGGCAACACCTTGGGACCTGCCCACCGCCACTGGCGAAGGGCCAAGATCGGACGGCGGTTCCGGCTGTTCTTCCGGTATGACTCGAAGGCGAAGGTCATCGTGTACGCCTGGGTCAACGATGAACAGACCCTGCGGTCTTCGGGTAGCAAATCGGACCCGTATGTCGTGTTCGAGAAGATGCTCGGGCGCGGGAACCCACCAGACGACTGGCATGCGCTGATACAGGCAAGCAAGCAGGATTGGAGCAAACTGGAATAGGCATCGCTCAATAGCAGGAGACGACCATGAACACCACGACACGCATCCGTACCGCAGAACGACTCGGCCGCACCTTGGGTCGCGGATGGCGTGCCTACGTGCGCGGCGAACGCCGGGCATCGAGCTGGTTGGTGTCAAAGGGGGGGGCGGCGGCCGGTGCCACCGCGCTCGTGTGGGTGGTCAAGCTGGTTGCGCTCGGGGTGCTGCTGTACACCACCTTCTGGCTGGCGGTGTTGCTACTGCTGGGCGTTGCGGCGGTATGGATGGCTGGCAATTCGGCTAGAGATGAAGACCGCTGGACGCAACAGGATGAATTGCGCAATGGCGAGGCGGGCTTTGGCCTGTATTCTTCCAATGGCCAGCGGCTCGACCCTCACGACCCGAACGATCCGTTCGATGACTGAGGTTTGGCCTGTTTGTCACAGAACCTTGCCGGCTACCTTGTTTACACCTGACCCGGCGCTATCACGCGCTTCCTTGGAGCCGACAGCAAGGTTCTGAGCAATCACCCCAGCCTTAACTCCGACCCACCCCAAAGCAGCGACCCAAAACGTCGGCAGGACCAGAAACATCGTGCCTGTGACGAACATCAGGAGCATGTCGCCGAAGGCGTTGTTCAGCCCCACCAGCGGGTCGAAGTTGGTGTGCGGCCGGTTCCAGCCGAACCCCCAGCCATAAAGTGCGTCCAGGATCGTCGAATCGATCCAGCGCGCAAGCTGAAACCAGAAATCCGTGAAGAACAGCGCGAACTGCACGACGCTGACCGTGACGACCGTCTTCAAGTCATAGGTGCCCACGACCAGCACGAGCGGGATGCAGATTACCAATGCCATCTTGAGCAAGGCGAGCACCATCGGCAGCGCCTGCCGCACGACGTCCATCGCGGGAAACGAGGCAATCGCGCCAACTGCCATTCCAACGTCTCCCGTAGCCCGCGTCACGATGTTTGGCAAGGTCTTGTCGATCTGGCCGCCGTAGTCGGTATAGACGCTGCCTTGGTTCAGCTTCTGCTGCCGCGGTGACGCGATCGCGCGGATCACCGAATTGTCCACCTCGGCCCGGCTCAGGAAGCCAGCCCAGCCCGCCAGGCGATTGAGCAGGCTCGGGTCCACCTGTCCCAGCAGCCGTGCCCGCAGGCCATTGCTGCCATCAGCCCACCATTGCCTGCAGGTCGGGTAGCCACCGCCACTGGATACCTGGGCCAGCCCAGCGTCGCGGTTGCTGTCATAGGGCCAGTCATCGCGCGGCGTGCTGGAGCGATACGTGTCGTAGTACCCGTTCGTGTCGGTGAAGAACCGCGATCCGATCCAGGTCACGTCGTGCATCTGCTGCTCATCAAGTTGAGGGCGCTGCATGAACAATTTGGCCCGTGCAGGCCCATAGCAATCCCGAGAGAAATCCGCTACTTCCTGAGCCAGCACCGGATCATCGATGCGCGTGGCGTCGATCTCCATGCGCATCTGCCGCAGGTCCGTGCCGCACGGGATTGCCGCCACCGAAGCGCCCGTGACGGCGCGCGAGAGCGCGTGCATGAACGCCCACCACACCGGCACCTTCGCCGACTGGTTGTTGATGGTGCTGAAGGACTGCGACCAGCCGGTATCCGCGGGCTGCGCCACGCTGACCTGGCACTGGGCCGAGCGCGAGCTGTCGTACTGGATGGTGTTTAGGTCCACGTCGATGAACGGAATGCCGGCGAACATCACCACCACGATGGCGACGAAGACCCGGTTCTCGATGCGGGCGGCGCTCAGCACGCCTTTATTGCCCTCGTCGGCGCCTTCAGCACGAGCTTTCAACCACTCCTGCACGACGATGGCGACGAAAGGCAGCGCGAATACCCCGCTGGATACGAGGGCCGCCCAGATGCCGTTGTTGACGATCCAGGAAACGAGTGTGAGGTAGTACTCCAGGTAGTCGGTCGTGAAAAGCGTCATGGCCTCGATCCCCTCAAGCGGCCTGCATCAACAAGCTGGCTTCCAGCACGACGATGGCGACGACGCCCGCGATCTCGCTGCGCATCAGGCGGCGCCGTGCCTGCCCATCTGCCCCGTCCTGGTCTTCGCGCGCCAGCAGCCGGCGGCGCATCCAGAGCCACCCGTAAACCGTGGCCCCGTACAGACACAGCCGCCACACGAAGAAGTAGCCCGATGCGGCCGCGAGCCACCGCTCCCATCCGGCCACGCTGCCGACCAGGTAGATGCCGGCGATGTTGGCACCCACCGCAGCGGCGACGAGCACCACCGCCCACAGCAGCGCCGTCGCNNCGGCTGAAGAGCCAGCGCAAGGGGCGCCAGGCCATGCGCTCCGCGTTCATGGCCTGGCTCCGGGATTGCCCTTCTGCAACTGGTCAAGGCGGTCGGGTACCGGATCGCCCTCGTAGATGCCGCGCGAGCCGGCCGCCCGCGTGCCGTGGCGCTGGATGATGGCCATCGGCGAGTTGTTCGCCAGTTCGCGCCGCAGCTCCAATTCCGTCTTCAGGTTGCGGATCTCCCGGTCGAGCGTGTCGCTCTCATGGTTCACGGCCTGCACCGCAAGTTCGTTGGCTGCGACGTTGGGCTCCTTCTTGCCCGTGAGCAGCGTGCGTTGGAGCAGGAGCGCCTTCTCCAGCACCGATGACAGCGCCACTTCGGACGCGAGGCGCCGCGCCAGCAGGTCCTGGTCCGGCTCGTCGCGCAGCGCCTCGATCACGCCGCGGGTGATCGGCAGCGACGTGCTGCCGGCCTCGCGCAAGTTCTCGAAGGTGGTATTACGCGTGCCGGAAACCAGCTCCTGCAAGACCTCCAGCTTGGCTTCGTACTCCTCCTGGATCAGCGGCGTCAGCCCGACGCCGGGCACCGTCTCGGTCTTAGTGCAGGAGTCGCACGTGCGCTGCACCTGCTCTCCGAGGGCGCGCGTGGCCCATTCGGTCGCCTGCTGCGGCGACGTCCAGGTCTGGCAGGACAGGCTCGCGCAACTGGTGGACGCGATGGAGGAGGTGTCCGTCACGCCGCGACCGTTGACCAGGTTGTAGCCCGCGCGGGTGACGTCGCCGACCACCCGGATGGCGGACTGGCCCGCGCCACCGGCATTGCTGCCGCCCACCCAGGGCACGCCGTCGTTGCCGCGGCGCGTCTCGGCCTGCTCGACGGCCGATACGGCATCGTTGCTGCCAACCGCGTCACGCAGGGCCATGCCTTCGGCCATCTGGCTCCAGCCAAGCTGGCCACCCGCCGTCTCGGCCATCTTCTCCGCCATGGCGCGGCACGTCAGCTTGGAGCGGTCGAAGTCCAGCCGCGCCTGCAGCACGCCGTTAGTCAGCAGGTTGTACAGGCCCGGATCGGCGCGCTGAATGATCAGCGCCGGCAGCGATGCAACCGCGCTGGTCGCGCTCTGGATCACGTTGCTCATGATCTGCTGAAAGCCGTTCGTGATGCCGTTAAGCTGATTGCGCAGCGTGGTCTGGATGCTCATGTCGCCGCAGATCAGGTTGCTGTTCCACCCCACGCCGACCCCGATGGAACGCATGCCGGCCGCGCGGCCCATGGACACCGCACTGCCACCGCCGATCGAGTACATGACGTCATCGCCGAGGACGGGGCCGCTGTTCTGGTATCCGACCTGCGCCCACGCCATGCCGCAGACCAGAGCGAGCGTGCCGGCCAGCGCCGTCGGGCGCAGCAGGCGGCACGCCTTGGCGGAAAGGTTCATCGGTTCAGGACGCTTCATCGTGGCACCTCAGAGGAAATCGACGCTGCCCAGGAACACCTGACCGCGGCGTTCGCAGCACGCATAGGGACGCCACAGCGCCCAGGCGTAGTCGCCTTGCTGGGCCTGGGTCAGCGTGCCGCTGTGCGGGAACACCACGCAGGTGTTGGACAGGCGCGGCGTCAGCTCCTGCCACTTGCCCGTAGAGGCATCACCCTCCATCAGCTCGCCGGCCGGCCAGTAGCCGTCGCGGGCGTTGGCAAGCAGCGGCTGGTACACGTGGATCTGCCCGCGGCGCGTGACGACATCGCCCGCGCGCTGGGCCACCACAGCCCCGGATTTTTGGTCGTCGGTCTGGTGCAGGAAGCCGCCGCGCGGATAGACGTTGCCCCAGAGATTCATCGTGGTGCGCGCACCGACCTCGCGCATGCCCGGAATCAACGCCTCCGGGTAGGCCATTTCAGGCACGTTGTAGCGCCAAGCCAGCGTGTCCAGCGTGCTGAGTAGATACGGCATGAAGGCCGTGCCCGCGCCTTGGCAGAAATAGCCCGACGACGATGCGAACTGGTTGAATACCTCGCCGCCAGGATGGCCGATGACATCGCTGTTCTTGAATTTGGCGAGGTTGTTTTCGTGGTCTTCGTTCGTGGTCCCATCCCCACCTGCCTGTGCGGATGGGTTGGGCGTGCTCATCGCCTGCACTTCGACCCAGGGGTTCTCCCCGGTGTTGCTGTAGCTGGAGACGACCGCATCGGGCACGTAGTGCCGGACCTTGGTGGACGTGCGCACCGTGCAGCCCGTCCAGGTGCAGTAGAGCCAGTAGCAGATGCCCACCACCCGGTATTCCAGGCAGTCCGGCGACATGACGGAGGACACGATGGTGGCGGTGTTCAGGGCGTAGCTGCCGGTGGCGCTGACCAACAGCAGCGAGGCCACGGCGACGCGCAGGCGGCGCAGCAAGTCGAATGGGCGATGGGTCACGGCTGCGTCCTCCGGTACTGCTCGATGCGGGACACCGCCCGGGCCACGTCCGGCTCGCCATAGACCACATAGCGTTGATCTACCACGACGGCCGGGATGGCGGCGACGCCCAGGCTCCATGCATCGGCGACGCCCTGGTAGGCGGTGCCGATGCGGCGCTGAAGATCGGTGCCGCCTTGGTTCAGTCGTTGCCGGACGATGGCTGCTGCCCGCTCGGGGTCGGCCGGCAGATCCGCGGAAAGCTCGGCCTCGATCCGGGGCGCTTCGTCCAACTCGATCAGCCGCTCGCCGCCGGCGGTCTTGACCGGGTGGNGGCTGTCGGTGACGACCANNACGTCGGCNGCGAAGGTGGCCGGGCTGAACACGGCCAGAGATGCCGGCAGCGCCACGGCCAGGCCAAGGGTTCGCCAGCCTGGTGCGAACCGGGTAAAAGCTGCTGGCATGTCATGCGCCCCGGAAGTTGATCAGGGCCATAGTCAAACGCCGAACCCCACGCGGCCCCAACAAACAATGCGCATCGCGGCCACCCCGCATACCTGCTTGCGTCGCTGCGAAGAAAAAGCGGAGGCCGAAGCCTCCGCGCTGATCAACGAAGCAGTGCAACCTTTACAGCAGGCCGGACTCCGCAAAGGAGAACGGGGCACCCTGGCCGACGATGATGTGGTCCAGTACCCGCACATCGATGAGCGCCAGCGCGACCTGCAGTTGCTGGGTCAGCATGCGATCCGCGCTCGACGGTTCGGAGATGCCCGAGGGGTGCTGGTGGCTGAAGACCACCGCGGCGGCATTCAACTCCAGCACACGCTGCGCGACGACACGCGGATAGACCGATGTCGAGTTGATCGTGCCCCTGAACAACGGCTCGTAGGCCAGCACCTGGTGCATGCTGTCCAGGAACACAGCGGCGAATATCTCATTGGGCTCAGCGACCAGTTTCAGACGCAGGTAGTCCCGCACAGCGGCCGGTCGGCTGAGGCACGGTCCAGCTTTGAAGATCCGTCTCTCCAGCAGCACGATGGCTTGCTGGATGATCCAGTCCTCGTGTTGGGTAGCGATGGCGGAAAGCGACTCCAGGTAGGAGTCATTGACGACGAAAGACATGGCGAACCTCCAGACGGTGAGATCGGAGGGCGCGCGCCCTGGGAGGGCAAGCCCTCCTGGGGAACGAACAAGGTGCATCCATCACCGCGGTAGCGGTGATCGTTCGCGGCCAGGACGCGAGGCGAACGGGTTGCGGTCAGCGCAGCGGACTGCGCCGTAGCCTTGAAGACCGGGGCTACCTGGGCATGTCGCCGACGACGTCGGCAGGCATTTCCGATGTGGGTGTGGTGGCGGGATCGCCGGCGGCGAGCATGTCCATGGCTGACAGCAAGGCATCGCCCTCGATCGGACCCTGCAGCAGGATCGCCTTGCCGCTTTCGCGATCGTGCAGCCGCAGCGACGGCGTGGCGGTCACGCCGCTGTTCGTGGCTTCCGCAGTTTGGGTACGAATCGCCGCGTCGGGCCGCTCGCTCGCGATGCACTGCTCGATGGCTGGCGTCAGGTCGGGGTAGCGCAGGTCCTCGGGCAAGCCCTGGCCGTCGCTGCGCGTGTGGGCATANACCCATTCGACNGCNTGCCAGAANGNGGCATGCCCGCCGGCTTCGCCGGCGCATTCCGCCAGACGCGCTTCGGCAGAAGCGGCCGGTTCATGTGCGGCCAACGGCAGGTGGTGCCATTGCAAGGCCACGTCGGCATTGCCGGCCACCCAACGTTTGAGCACAGGGAAATAGGACCGGCAGAACGGGCATTCGAGGTCCGCGTACAGCGTCAGTGTGAAACGACCTTCCGGATTGCCCATCTGCCACGGAGGCCCTGCCACCTGTGTCTCGCTGACTGGCGCCGAAGTCTGAGGTGTGGACCCGCCTGGCGAACGGGACACGAGCCAGATCAGCAGCAGCGCAACCAGCACTGCAGCCAACGCCCACGGCCAGCGGGTCCCCCAGCGCCGACGGCGGAACGCCTGCACCTGCATCGGGATGGAAGGATGTTTGTGTTCCATGGCGTTCTCCGGCTTACGACAGTTCCAAGGCGGGCGACTCGATGCCGCGTGCCTGGTCGATCTTCTCGGCCACCTTGAAGGCGGCTTCCAGCTCGGTGCAGCCGTATTGCTGCATGAGCTGGTAGCGCTCGGCCTTCTCCTCGGGTTCGGTCTGCGCAAGCGCGAGGTAAAGGCTCGGCGGCACCGCGCGGAACAACACTTCCATCGACTTCGACAGGATCACGCCCTCGGTGAATTTCCCCCCCTCCTTGCGCGCAGAAAGCATCAGCGCTTTCTGCGCTGGTGAGAGTTCACGGAAGCGTGCAATCTTCTCGACCTCATCGGGCGGCATCGACAGGCAGATCCACCACTCAATCATGTTGAGCATGGGCTCTGCGGCACGCGGCAGGTCGTCGATGTTCTGGGTCGCCAGCCAGAACCAGGCGCCCAATTTGCGCCACATCTTGGTAATTTTCACGACGTAGGGCGCGAGCAACGGGTTCTTCGTGATGATGTGGCCTTCGTCGGTCACATTGATGATCGGACGACCCAGGTACTGGTCGCGCTCGGCGATGTTGTTCACCGTGCTGATCAGGCTGATGTAGGCGATGGAGAGCTGCGCGTTGTAGCCCTCGCGGGCATAGGTCGCCAGATCCACCAGCGTGATGTCGGCCTCGGGCCACGGCGTGCCATCGCGGTCGAACATCTCGCCATCGGTGCCTTGGCAGAACATGTCCATCGCGTCCGCCATCTCCAGCAGCCGCATGCGCCGCATCTCGGGAAGCGTCGAGTCCTGACCGCGGGCGCGCAGCGCGTTGCGCACGTCGCGAGTGAGCACCGTGCGCTTCTCAGCCACGCAGTGTTCGGCGGCGTCGAGGATGCACTGGCGGATCAGCGAACGGTCGGCCCGCGTCATCCGGGCTTCCTCCTTGTCCTCGCCGCCGGTGATCATCAGCCGTGCCGTGATCTCCAACTCGCCCAACACGTCACGCTGTTCGTCTGCCTCCATGACCGAGGCATCCGGTGGCAGGTCTTCGTCCAACGCATCGGCATCGAGCGTCTGCACGTCGCTGGGTGTTTCGATCAGCCGGCGGGCATCCGCGAACGGTGCCAGGCTGATGCCCGATCCGGGGGCCAGCTTGACCCGGTTCACCGTCAGGCCCAGGCGCCTGGCGAAGTCGCTGAACAGCCCGAAGCTGTTGCCGGCTTCCACGATGAAGAGGCGCGGCCGGTAGATGGCCGTGACCTGGTTCAGCAGGTTGTTGAGCGTGGCGCTCTTGCCCGAGCCGGTGGGGCCGAACAGGAATAGATGGGCATTCATCTGCCTGTCTAAGCGGTTCAGCGGATCAAACGTGATCGGCCCGCCACCGCGGTTGAAGAACGTGTTGCCCGGATGGCCCGTACCCTGGCTGCGACCCCACGCCGGCGAGAGATTCGCCACATGCTGGGCGAACATCAGTTGGGTGAACCAGTTTCGCCGATCCTGCGCGGGGTTGTAGCAGCACGGTAGCCAGCGCAGATAGCTGTTGAGCGGCGCGACTTCATCGTCCTCGCGAACGGGCTGCAACCCCGCGTTGAGCATCACGTTGGCGAGGTCCAGACCGCGCCGGTCAAGCTCGGCTTCGTCGCGTCCGCGCAGATAGAAGGCCAGCGTGCCGCGGTAGAGTTTGTGCGCGCTGCCGATGAGCGAGCGCGCCTCCTGCACGTCCTTGAGCGTCTGCTCCGATGCCAGTGTTTCGCCGACTGCCTTCTTCGCCAGGTGGTTCAGGTGCGATTCGAGAATGTCCTGGGGCGTCGCCACCATGGTCAGACACATCGTCGTGTCCTCGGGCATCTGATCGAACAGCGTGTTGATCGCATCGCCCTTGCGGGTTTCGCCAGTCAGGTGTCCCGTTCCGGGCGGCATGCGCAGCCGGTCAGTGACCAACACACGGTGCGGTATGCCGTCGAAGTGCCAGGTGCCATGCTCCACGTCCGAGCGTGGCTGGCTGAAGAAAAGCCGCTGGCTAAAATCCCGCCCGCTCGCCAGTTCGATCTCGCCAGCCTCGGTGTCGGCGGGGTAGCGCGCGAACGCATAGAAGCGCTCCCGGTCCTCGACCCCAGGCCCGAGCAGCGTCGGACGCGGGTTGAACCAGCGCAGCAGCCAGTCATGGACGTCTGCCGCACCCAGGCGGCGAGCCTGGATGCCGGCGTTCGCCAGCCCGCCGCACAGGCGGTCGCAGACGATGTTCAGCATCTGCTCGGGTGTCTGGCCCCGGCGGTTTGCCTGGCCCTGTCCTTGTCCGGTCACGCGGCGATAGACGACCATGCGCACACGCCTCGTCTGGCCGCGCCAGCGCAAGCGTGTGACCACCGTGTCCTGGAACAAGCCACCGGGCTTGGCCACCGCGCGCAGATGGTGGGCAAAGAACCGCAGGTAGAACTCCGTGAACACCGTGCCACGGGCGCGCGGCTGCACGTAGTCGCGCAACGTCTGCATGTACTGGTCGAAGCTCGGTTCGTCCTGGGCGTAGAGCTGCAACACCCAGGGGTTCTCGTCCAGTTCATCGAAGCTGTCCTGGAGCGCGTTTTCTAAGGCGTCGCGGGCGTGCGCGAGCCAGCCGGGTTCCCGGCCCTCGGTCCCCAGCGGCACCAGCTCGAAGAAGGCGGCCACCGATTGGCCGTCCTCCAGGAGCATCGATTTCGACTCGGGCAAGAACTCCACCCAGGGCAGCAGTTCCACGAAGGACGGTGCGACGTCGTACAGCGCCTGCTCGTCGGCCTCCGTCGCCGGCTTGCGGCCCCGGACTGCCGAGCCGGGTTCGGGGATGCCGACCTGCCGCAAGGCCTCGACGTGGCGCTGCCAGCCGTCCGGCTGCTCATCATCACCAGCGCCGGATGCGGCCAGCTTCGGCGCGGCCGGCTTAGGCCAGGGAAGTTTCCACCGCATCAGTAGGCCTCCACGCGCTCGCCTGGCATGGCGTACTGGATGCGCTGGTTGAGCGGGAAGACCGTCGTGTAGCCCGGCACCGGCACGGGGTCCGTGCCCGCCAGGTGCGGATACACGTACATGACGAGATCGGGATTGGGCAGACGCTGGAACTGGCGGTGGACCTCATTGCGCGCGGTGCGCGTGTAGCGCATCTGCTCGACGGGTGCGACCTGCACGTCGGCGTCGGTCAGGGGCCGACGCAGGCTCTGGCGCGCATCGAGCAGCTGGCGGCCGGCGTTCCGTCCGGCTGCGCCACCGCCGTCGCCGGCCTCCTGCTGCCAGATGTCCATCATCGTGCGGTCACCGTGGGTCAGCAGCTTTTCCTTGCTGGTGGCGCAGCCGCCAAGCACCGCGACGGCGAGGGCCAGTGCCAGGCCACGGGCCAGGTTAGTCAAGTTCGAGTGCATGGCTTTCTCCTGCGCGGTGATCGACCTTGCGGCCTTCGGGATCGAAGTCGATGGCGAGCGGCTTTTCGAGGTGGACGGCAACCTTGGCGCCGGGCTGGACATAGACGGCGGCGAACGCCTGGCCGTACAACTTGTTGACCCAGGCCGACATGTCCCGCACGCCGCCCGCCAGAATCTGGCCGACCGCTTCCTGGCCGGTGATGCCCACGGTGCCGATGGAGCCGTCCGAGCCGACATAGGACATGCGGCCGCTGTCGCTCTCGATGAGTGAGGCCACACCGGCGCCGGCCGCGGTGATCAGGGCCTGCGAGCCGAGGTATTGCTGGGCGTTGCTGCGCCGCTCGCCGCTGACGCAAGGAATGCCGTGGGGATCGCTGATCCAGCCCAAGCCATCGCGCTGTTGGTTGTTCTGCTGGTTGCCCTCGCGGTCTTCGGGGATCGTGCGAATCGTGCCGTCGTGGAAGACGAACGTGATGCTGCGCACCTGGCCGCGCACGCACGAGAGCGTCCAGTCGCCCGAAGCGGTGCCGCTGAACACGGCGCCGGCCACGTCGGGAATGTCGATGCCATTGGCGGTCAGGTTGTCCGGCCCGACCAGAACTTTGAACGGATAGGGATCGTTGACCGTGNNGTTGGTCGGCACGGTGTAGACCGGCTTGGCACTCTTGACCCCGGCGGCGCGGGCGCCCGCGTTGGCCACGGTTTCCGCAGTGGTTTCGAGCGTGCTCTGCGCCGGGCCGAAGCTCGTGGGGAAGCTCATGCCGCCGCTCGCGCCACGCCCCCCGTTGCGCCCCTCGGCGGGCTTTGCGTCGTCCGGCTCGACCCACCGCACGCCGCCCTCCATGCCTGCCTCGTCGCCGCCCTGCAGCCCCAGGCCCACGGGCAGGTCNGCATGGCCGCCGCCNCGNCCGCCGATACTGTCCAGACGCCGCTGCAGGTCGGCGAGCAGCCCTTCGGTCTGCTGGCGCGCGCTGGCCGCCTGCTCTTGGTCGCGGCGCAGGTTGGACCGCTCGGATTCGAGCGCCGAGTTGATGCGCTGGTCGATGGAGTTCTCGCGCTGGCGCAGTCGCTGGTTCTCTTCACGCTGCGACTTGTTGTCCGAGAGCGCGGTCTGAAGCTCGGTGCGCAACTGCTTCACTTGGGCAACGAGCGTCGCCACGGTGTCGCGCGGGGTGTCGCCTTCGATGCCCAGCGCCTTCATTTCATCGGGCGTGAGCTGGGCGCCGTTGTCCGCCGCGGGTGGCGCCGTGCTGCCTCCACCCGAGAACAGCCGGATACCGACGAACAGCACCAGGATGGCAACAGGGATCATCAGCCACTTGAGCAGGCCGTTACTGCGCATGGCGGGCCTCCTTGGTGTTCTCGTCGCCGTCCGGCTGCGGCAGATGCACGGCCGGGTCGAAGCGGTGAATCGCCGGCAGCAGCGACTGCGCGAGACCGCGGCCGCGCGTGACCAGGTACAGGACGGTCGTGTCCTCGGGCGTGCCGCGCGGGCCCAGCGCCTCGTGCTGGAAGGTGGCGGTGAGGAAATCGCCTTGCAGCACGCGCGGGTCGAGCGTGATCCAGCCGCCGCTGCCGTTGGTTAGGCGCACGGCAGTGACCCACTGGTCCTCCAGGCGCCACGACGCGAGTGCGACCGCGCGCACGGGCAGCGTTGGCATCAGTGTGTCCAGGTCGAGGTCGCGGGGCAGGTTGACCCGCATGACGCCCGGAAGCGGCTCGACGGTGCGCAGCGGTGCGTAGAGGTTCTGCGCGGCGAAGCGCGTCAGCACGACAGGGACCGGAGTTTCGCGCCGCGCGGTCCGCGCACCTGCTTGGCCCTGGGCGCGTGCCGGGGCCTCGGCACTGTCGGCCTGCTCGCCATAGCGTCCCGGTGCGCTGTCACCCTCGACGATGCGCACCGGCTCCAGCTCGGCTTCCCCGTCCTTGGGTGGTTCGGCTGCGATGTCCAGCAGGATCAGCGCGCCCGTGTCGGCGTCCTGCAGTTGCAACCGCGTGGGCTCGATCGGCTCGCTGGCGCGCAGGTACACCGCGCCCCCCGCACTCTGCACGCGCAGGCGTTCGCCCACGCCCGCGGGCACGCCCACGCGCACGTTGCGGTCGATGAACACGATGCGTTCCTGACCGACCTTCAGCGGCACTGCCAGTGGCATGCGTTCCCAGCGCAGGATTTCCACTGCATGGGCGACGGGTGCCGCGGCCACGGCCAGTAGCCCCAGCAGCGCGAGTACAGGGTGCTTCATGGGGTGTTTCCTCCTTGAGGCGCTTGCGGAGACAGGCCACTCGGCGCCGGGCGCGTCGGCTCCGGTGCACTGATGCGCTGGGGCGCGCCGTCGTAGCAGTCCAGCGCCAGGCCGAACGGGTTACGGGCGGGATCGACGTCCACCCGCGTGACCTTGATCGGATAGCGCACCAGGGCGCGCTTGACCTGCTCGGCGCCGTAGTACTCGTCCGCCGTGATGTCCAGCGTCACCACCCAGTCGCGATCGGACACGGTGCGCACGCGCGCCGTGGGGTCGTCGCCATAGCCGCGGCCGGGAATCTCGTAGATGCCGCGCACGCGCTGACGCAGCTCGCCCGTGGAGCGGCGGTAGTCATAGTCCGCCCGCAGGAAGGCCTGGCAGGACGGGGTGAGGTACGGCGAGAGCGTGTGGAGGTTGCGCGAGTAGTCTTCCTCGCCATTGGTTGGCCAGCGGTTCAGCGTCTGGAACACGTAGAACGTGAACGCATAGACCGATTCGGGCGGCACTTCCCACCACTTGCGGGTACTGCCAGAGCGCAGGTCGGGCGGGACGTGGATGGTCAGGTCGCGCGGCGCGCTCCACCAGCCGCCGCCCATGACCAGGGCGACGACGACCAGCGCGCCCGCGGCCAGCCGCAAGGTCTTGATGTGCGCCTGCAGGTGGGTGATCTCGTTTTTGAAGCGGCTCATCGCATGCTCCTGCGGGTGGACCAGAAGCCCGAGCGCGAGATCAGCACATGGCCACCCACCCAGCCGGCCATCAGCGGATGGCGCGTGGCGATGCGCCATTGCAGTTGCCGATACAGCCAGGTGTCGGGACGCCCACGCTTGAGGCGGCGCAGGATGCCGCCGCCGATGAAGACGCCGAGCGCCACGCCCAGGACGACGAAGGTCGGCGCCAGCGCGATCGTGCGGAACACCCAGGACAGCGGCGCGCCGACCAGCAGGCCGGCGGCACCGGACAGGCCGCAGCAAATCCAGAGTTCGTCAGCGGTGAGGCCGCGCACCACAACGGGATGGCGGTTGAGCCGGTGCGGAAGGAAGGTGACCGTTCCGTCCGCACGGACGTGCTGCTGCTCGGACATACCGGCCTCGCTTACAGGATGCCGGTGGCTTCGGTGAGCAGCCAGATGCCGATCACAAGCAGCACGGCGCCGATAGCGACCGTGAGGCCGAACTGGCCCCACGTCTTGCGGCCGGTGTGGATCTCCGCGTAGGTCCCGTAGGCGTGGTAGCAGACGCCGATGAACATCGACGCCACCACCAGCAGGGCCACGAGCATGATGATGTCGTAGCCGTAGTTGCGGATCGTCTCCATGATGCCGTTGCCGGTGCCGCGCGTGGGGTTCTCCAATTGCGGCAGACCTTGCGCGAACGACAGCGCCGGCAGCGCGGCGGCGCCCAGGGCCACGGCGGCGCGCTGGGCAAAACGGGAAGTGAGGTTGCGGTTGTGCATGGTCGGGCCTTTCAGGTCAGGACAGAAGGAAGAAACTCAGGACGAGGTACATCGCGACGAAGCGGATGCAGACGCCGAGGAACTGGCGCTGGTTGAGGCGGCTCTCGGACCACCCCACGTAGGCCGTTCGGATGGCCCAGACGCCCCACACGAGCAGGACCGCGAACACGACGCCGACCAGAACGGTCGCCATCGCGGAAGGCGCGATACCGCTGTTGGCTTGAAATGCCGAGACCTGGGCGCCGTTCATTGCTTGCCCTCCGCAGTCGTCGCCGGCAGCGGCTCGGTCGCCCGTTCGGTGCGGTATTCGCCGGCCAGTTCGGAGGGGGCGCGCGGTTGAGCGCGCGATGGCGTCAGGTGAAATTGGATGCCGGCGCGCACGCGCGCCAAGTCAGCCTGGAGCCGCGGGTAATCGAAGTGGTAGCGCTCGCCCGGTGTGATGGGGGTATGCGCGGCGCTGTCCGCGACGGTGCGTTCCAGCGCGTCGAGCTGGCGCAGCGCGGCGACCAACTCCTGGCGCTGCGCCGGGGACTCGGCCAAGGCCATCGGGGACCGGCCCAGCACGAGGGCCGTCACGAGAAAAGTGGGCACGCCGCGATGCGCGGCGCGCAGCCAGATCGAAGCCAACATCGCGCCATTCCTGTGTGATCAGCAATGGGTTGATCGTGGAGATCAGGGCTGTTTCAGGCCGCAAACAATAGGAACCCGGAAGCGACCGGATTGATGGCCTAGAGGTACTTTTTGAAGCTGCCCGCGGTCAGGCTCACGGCCAGTCCCAGCAAGGCTGCGCTGGGCAGCAGGATCAGCAGCGGATGCACCGAGATCGGCAGCGCGAGGTAGGTGATCCAGGGCAGCACGGCCAGCGGCATCAGGCTCGCTTTCGCGCGGTGGTAGATGAAGCCGGATTCCCGGCCCGCGCCGAACCGCCGCACGTCCCGCCGCACCAGGCCGTCGATCAGGCCGACGAATGCCGCAGTGAGGATCAGCGGCAGCGTGAGCACCAGGACCAGCAGGCGCACGAGGAACGTGAGCGTCGTGAAGGCCGCGGCGATCAGGTAGCTCTCGGCCCAGACATAGGCCTGGCTGATGTAATAGCGGAAGTTGCGCGTCGGCTCGCGGCTGGGCGCACGGGCGCGCTCGGCGGTCTGGCTCATGCGCTCCAGCAACCCCGAGCGCACGAACACCCACCCGTACCCGGTATCCACCAGCTCGTGCGCCGTGCGCCCGGGCTCCTGCACCACCACGCTGCGCGTGAAGTGGTTCGACAGGTGCCCGAGTTCGTACTGCAGCATCTGCTGGGAGTGGCGCCAGCCCTGGTCCTTCCAGAACAGGTGCATGCCGACGCACTCCACCACGATCGAGAACAGCAGCGAACCGATCAGCACCCCGAGCAGCCTGAACGGCAAGGTGATGGTGCCGACGATCAGCCCCTGGCGCTGGTTCTGCTCCCGCTGCGCGGTCGAGGCGGCATCCTTCATGGTGCGGCCTCGCCGGTGCTGTCGTCGGCGCCGGTGGCCACCGCGTCAGGCTCGGCCGGAGCGGCGTCATCCAGCAGGTCGTCGGGCAAGGCAGCCTCCTGCAAGGCTGGGGAACTGGTGAACTCCCACCATTGCGTGGCCTCGCTGTAGCTCTGACGCATGTACCCAGCCAGTTGCTGCAAGTCCGCCGGCATCACTTCATCGGGGTCAGGCGCTGGCAGTGGCATCCGGACCTTCCAGAGCTGACCACCCTGCAGCAGCGCGAAGCATTGGCCTTTGGGCAGGCCGACGACGTGGGATGGCTCGATCATCGGCACGCTCGACATGCTGATGCGGTCTTGCGTGTTGCTGGTGAAGTCCGTCGTCCCGCGGATGTCCGAGGCATCGGTCGCGCCGGAGACGATGGTGGTGGTATAGACCTCCACCTTGGGCAATTGACGGGTCAACAATTCCGCGGTGGCGGTTTCCCGAACCCGCAGCATGAACAGGTTGTTGAAGTTGCCGATCACCTGGCCGGCCTTCGCGCGGTTGCCGATGCGGGCCTCGATGTCCGAGAGCGTCTGCGTATACGCGGTCACCTGCAGCCCGGCACCGCCGCCCTTGTTGATAAGGGGGATGAACTCGTCGCCCATCAGTTCGTTGAACTCGTCGGCATGGACGTTGATGGGAATGCGCGTGCCAGCCGAGGCACCCGGCAGGCCGTCGTCGATCCCGTGCTTGTAGATGTGCCCGGCTACCGACACCAGGTCGGAGAACATGGAGTTGCCGACCGCCGCGGCGACTTCAGCATCCGACAGCGCATCCAGGCCGACATAGACCACGGCGCGCTTCCTGATGACTTGCATCCAGTCGAAGATCGGGCGCGCGTCAGACAGGTCGGAGTAATTCGGCGCCAGGAGTTGGGCGATCTTGCCGCTGGTGAGCTTTTCCAGCAGCGGCAGCAGCGGCAGCAGCGATGCAACGATCTTGTCGAAGTAGGTCTTGTCGTAGCGCACCGCCGAGCGCAGGCCATCGAGCACAGGGTCGTAGTTGCGCGCCTGGGAGAGGTATTGCTCCAGCGCCACCACACGCTTCTCGCGCCCGATCATGTTCCTTGGGATGTTCTTCTCGTTGAGCTTGGCCTCGATCTGGACGATCACCTCCCAGGTCTTGGGCTCGGTCTTGGCGAAGTAGTGTTGGGCGTACTCCATGAACAGCGCGTCGATGTTGATTACGTGCCGCTGGATCAGCATGTAGTCCGGGCGCTGCCCCAGTTCCACCAATGCGCGCGCAATGATGTTGACGAAGCGCCATGCGAACTCGCGGAACGCTGCACTGTTGCCCTCGCCGGAGAGTTGCCCGGCAATGCGCGTGGCGACTTCACTGATGCGTCCGAAGCGCCCCACCGCGTTGTAGCGTGCAGAGAACTCGGGCCAGCCGAGGTGAAAGACGTAGAACTCGCCCTCGCGACCCGCTCGCTTGGCTTCGACGTACATGCGTTTCAAGAGATCCGCGTCGCCCTTGGGGTCGATGACGATCACGACCTCATGCTCACCGTCTGCATTCGTGCGACGGATGTCCTGGGTGACGAACAACTCGGCCAGCCGCGTCTTCCCCACGCGCGTGGTGCCCAGCACCAGCGAATGGCCGACGCGCTCACCCAGTGGCAGGCTGACGTCGACCTCGTCGGGTTCGATGCCGTGCAATCGCGGCAGGCCGCCTACCGGTGGCAGTGGCCGCACGGGGTTGAATGACACATCCCAGCCCGTGAGCCGTACGAGGCGAGACAGTGGAAACGGTGCGAACTCCAGCCGCTCCTCCAGGCGTCGCGCCAGCCGGTATGCCGGTGTTGGCTCGACGTAGCGGCGAAATTCCGGCCGGTACGTCTGCATCAGCCTGTGGGTGTGCTTCTGTTCCCACAGGAAACCGCGCCCCACGAACAGGCGCTGCTGGCTGACCGGCACGTCCCTGCTCGTCATCACGTAGCGCGGCAGGCGCCGGATGTTGCGGCGGTAGCGCAGGATCGCCCGCGCATCGCGGTAGCGGATCGCGCCATAGGCGCCGAACGCCAGTGCGGCACCGACGCCCATGGCTGGGCTCAGCGCGAGCGACCACGGGGCCACCAGGGACAGAAACGCGGCGCCCGCACATGCCGCGACGGTGTATAGCTCCACCGCTGGGCGCAACAGGACTTCGACGGGCTGTTTCCCCGACATGGCCTCATTGCTCGATGCCGGTCGCCGTGATCAGCGCCGGGTAGTGCCGCAGGCCCAGGCGTTCGGCCAGATCATCGCCGGCCACGGGGGCCATCGGCACGCCAGGCGCCAGTGCGCGCAACCGCGCCAAAGCCTGCGCGGTCTCGACATTGACCACCAGGCCGACCGCGCCGCGGTCGTGCAGCGACGCCGCGTGACGGCGCAGCCAGGCTTGCGAGGTCTCATCGTCGCCGATGACCACGAAAGGCCGCAGGCCCGGTGCCTCGATCACGCGCCGCGCGACGAAGCCGGGCATCAGCTTCGCGCTGCGTACCGGCAGCATCGCTGCCTCGTCAGCGGGGGTGGCGGGAATCTGCGGCGTCGGAATGGGAGGCCGCAACGCGCTGTTGGCGCGTGGCTGCAGGTTAAGCGCTTCGTAGTACGGCAGCGCCGACGCGCCGCCGCGGTCCTCGACCACGATCAGCGGTTCGGCGGCATGCGCGACCAACGGCAGCGCCGCCAGCAGCGCGAGCAGGCCCCGCAGGGTCCAGAGCGGTTTCGTCATGGGGTCGACTCCTGACGCACGGCTCGCGCCGTGGCGATTGAGTGCGTGCCCTGCACGCGGGCGAGGTGTCGGGATACGCTGCGTCGATAGCGGGCGGCAGGCTCACCGCCCGCGGGCCGGTGGTAGCGGCCCATGGCCAGCAGCCAGTCTTCACCGGGGGTGTACTGCTCCTTGAGGATCTCGGCGGCGCTGGCGAGATTGCGGTACGGGTCCAACAAGTCGCAGGCATGGGTGTAGCGGTGCGGGTGGTAGCCCAGGTTGATCTGGCCCAGGCCCGCGTCGATGCGCGTGGGTGGCGTAGATCGCATCGCCTGCTGCAAACCGGCGCAGGCATCGGCACGGGTGGCGAAGCGCCGCGACTGGCCGGCGACATTCAGGGTCCACGGCCATGGGACGATGCGTCCATTGCGTCGCATGCCGCTCTCCTGCAAGGCCACGGCGTAGAGCACCGTCGAGGGAATGCCCGCGCGCTGTGCGGCAAGCTGGTAGGCCGGTGGCGGAACCTCCTGGGCATGGGCGGCGCAGGCGAACAGGCCCGCAGTGAGCGCCAGTGCGCGCAGCAGCGCCGTTACGGCTGGCGTTGCCATTGGCCGTTCACTTCGCGCACAACCGCAGGCAAATCGCCGGGCAGGCTCAGCGACAGCCAGCGGCCGCCGTCGTGGTTGAGCGTGATGCCGCCGCTGCGCACCCGGGCCGGGTCGATCTGGGCGCGCTTGGCCCAGTCGCGGATGCGCGCATCGTCCTGGCGGCTGCCGACCATGTAAAGGTCGAACTCGGCACCCGAGGATTGCAGGCGTTGGACGAGTTGCCCGCAAGCCGCGCAGCCGTCCTTGATGAACACTGCCGTGCGACCGCTGCCCCGCGCAGCGGCGGCGCCTGGCCTCTCGTCAGACAGGTTCACCCGCTGCATGCCGGGGTTCAGGCGCTGCCAGGCCTCGTCGTAGGCGCGCTGGTACGCGAGCAGCTTCTCCACGCGGCGCGCTTCGACTTGCACCTGCAGCTCTGCGTAGCGCCGCCGTTCTTCGTCGGTGCGCGCCTCGATGCCCAGGGCGGACAGCGGGTCCAGATTTGGCGAGTAGATGCCCAGCGGCCCATCCATCAAGTCGCGATAGCGCGCCCATTCCTGCGGTTGCAGGCCCCATTCGCCTGCCACCCGGTCGTCCAGGATGCGGGCGGCCAGCGGGCGCTCCTGGCTCTGCGCATTGCGGGCGGGGGTCGTGGCGGGCTGCTGCGCCCAGGCGGGCAACTGCATGGAGCCCAGCAGGAACGCGTACAGGATGATCGACGGCTTCATGTGGTGGGCTCCGGTCAAGGAATCGCCACGCGACGGGTCTGGTCGCCGGCCTGGAACACCGCGGCATTGCCCTCGATCGCCTGCAGGCGCCACGGACCCAGCGCATCACCCGGCAGCAGCACCTGGAGCTGATCGGGCGTGAAATCTCCGGCACTCGGGGCGACGGACACGCTGCGCTGACCCGCGCGCAGCTCAGCGCCGACGACACGAAATGGCAGCGGCGGCGGTTCGGACTTGGCGGTGGCCGGTTGGCTCGGGGTGCGCCGCTGGGTAGGCGCCGCTGCACGCGCAGTCGCTTGGCGCACCTTGATCTGCTCGACTTCGGTACGCAGCGCCTGAACGTCCTCGGCGGTGGCATAGCCACCCAGCGCCTGTTCGGCTTGAACGATGCGCGCCTCCATTGCCTGCCGAGCGTCTTGCAGGCCTGCGGCGGTGGCGGCTGCGGGCTGCTGCTGCAAGGCCCGCGTGGTCTCGGCCAGCCCGGTCACCTGGGCTTCGAGGCGCTGCAACCGGACATCGAGCTGCTGCTGGTCGGCCTGATCGGTCATCGTCTGGTGGCCCAGGATCGCGAAGACACTGAGACCCAGCAGCCAAAGCCAGAGCAGGCTTTGCAACACCACGGCGGCGGTCGGGCGCCGGAGCGGCTGTGCCGCGTTCATGGCTGGCCTCCCGCAAAGGGGAACGTCTGCACGGCCTCGGCAGCAGGCGGCTCGGACACCGGCTCGGCACCGGTGTCGCGACCAGGCCGCTCGAAGCAGACCTGCCGCGTCCGGTCATCGGCGTGCAGTTCCCAAGCCGGACCGGCCAGGGTGAGCAGTGCATCGCGCAAGGTCATGGGGCCGAGATGCAAGTGCGCCGCCGGCAGCGGCAGCGCGTACAGCTCGATCACCGCATGCGGGGTCTCGCAAAGCTGGTAGCCGCTGCGTTTGAGCACATGCCGCAGCCCGTCGCCGACCGTGGCGCGGACCTCCTCGGGCATGGACACGTCGATGGTCTGCACCAGCAGATCGCGCTGCGCCGCCATCGGCGCCAGCTCCACCAGGGTGTAGCGGCCATAGCGCACGACGGGAATGAACTCGGGCGGTGCAGCCTCGGGCGCGGGTGGGACGTCCTCGACGGTGCTGGCGGCCAGCGGCGGTGGCGTGGTCGCGCAGCCGCTGGCCAAGGCTGCGGCCAGGAGGCTGGTACCGACCAGACACCGGGATACATGGATTGCAGGCATGGCATCGGCTCTTCTGTTGCGATGCCGATACCTTGGCTGCGCGCGGCTGCGCGGTCAGTCAGAAATGCGAACTGGGGGGTGCCCGCTTTTGCAGTCCAACACATAGCGCAACCCGCAAATCCAACTGTGGTTTGCACATTAATTCTATAAATGTTGTATTATCGAATCATGAAAGAGGATCAAGCCATTTCCGCCTTAAACGCCCTGGCTCACACCCAGCGCCTGCGCGTGTTCCGCGCCTTGGTCGTTGCTGGCCCGGGCGGACTGACGCCGAGCACGCTAGCTGACCAGCTCGACGTGGCCCGCAACACCTTGTCCTTCCACTTGAAGGAACTGGCCCATGCTGGCCTCGTCAGCATCGAGCAGCAGGGCCGCAACCTGATTTATCGCGCCGAGTACGGCCGCATGGACGGTCTGATCGGTTACCTGACCGAGCATTGCTGCCAAGGTGGCGTATGCGAGGTTTCTCCATCCAAGACCTGCTGCTGACCATGACCGATACCACTTACAACGCCTTGTTCATCTGTACGGGCAATTCGGCCCGCTCCATCCTCGCCGAAGGCATCCTCAACGACATGGGCCAAGGGCGGTTTCACGCCTGGTCGGCAGGTAGCCATCCGAAAGGCGAAGTTCACCCGCTGGCACTCGCCACGCTGGAGCGGCTGCACCTTCCGACAACGGGCTACCGCAGCAAGAGCTGGGACGAGTTCGTGAAGCCCGATGCGCCGGTGTTCGATTTCATCTTCACCGTCTGCGACAACGCAGCCGGCGAGGCGTGTCCGCTGTGGCCGGGCAAGCCGGTGTCGGCGCATTGGGGCGTGCCTGACCCGGCAGCCGTGGAAGGCACCCTGGAACGACAAAGCAAGGCGTTCTTCGATACCGCCATGACGCTGCGCCGACGTATCGAGTTGTTCCTGTCGCTTCCGATCAAGAGTCTCGATGCCATGTCGTTGCAGCGTGAACTGCGCGACATCGGCCGCCAGTGAGGCCCGCCCGATGAGCGCAACCGATACTGCCGGCCCCGCGCCAGCAAACTCCGCCATGAGCGGCTTTGAGCGTTACCTGACGCTATGGGTGGCGGTGTGCATCATCGCGGGGATCGCTCTGGGCCAGTTCGCGCCCGCCGCATTCCAGGCCATCGGCCGCATGGAGATTGCCAAGGTCAACCTGCCGGTCGGCCTGCTGATCTGGGTAATGATCATCCCCATGCTGCTGAAGGTGGACTTCGCCGCGCTTGGCCAGGTGCGCCAGCATTGGCGGGGCATGGGGGTCACGCTGTTCATCAATTGGGCCGTCAAGCCGTTCTCAATGGCGTTGCTGGCGTGGATCTTCATCCGCCACGTCTTTGCCGACTGGCTGCCCGCCGATCAGCTCGACAGCTATATCGCCGGCCTGATCCTGCTGGCTGCTGCACCGTGTACCGCAATGGTTTTCGTTTGGAGTCGGCTGACTGGCGGTGATCCGGTATTTACGCTGTCGCAAGTGGCCTTGAACGACACCATCATGGTGTTCGCCTTCGCACCCATCGTCGGCCTGCTGCTGGGCCTGTCGTCGATCACGGTGCCGTGGGACACCTTGCTGGTGTCGGTGGGTTTGTACATCGTCATTCCGGTCATCCTGGCCCAGCTCTGGCGCCGGGCGCTGCTGCGCAAGGGGCAGGCCGTGTTCGACAGGGCACTGGAACGCATCGGCCCATTGTCCATCGCCGCGCTGTTGCTGACGCTGGTGCTGCTGTTCGCCTTCCAGGGCGAGGCCATCATCCGGCAGCCGCTGGTGATCGCCATGCTGGCGGTGCCGATCCTGATCCAGGTGTTCTTCAATTCCGGTCTGGCGTACTGGCTCAACCGCCAGGTGGGCGAAAAGCACTGCGTCGCTGGGCCATCCGCGTTGATTGGTGCCAGCAACTTCTTCGAGCTGGCCGTGGCCGCCGCCATCAGCCTGTTCGGCTTCCATTCCGGCGCAGCACTCGCAACAGTGGTCGGCGTGCTCATCGAGGTGCCGGTCATGCTGCTGGTGGTGCGCGTGGTCAATCGCTCACGCGGCTGGTACGAACGCCGCGCGACCACTTCGTAACCTCCAAGAGGCATCCATGAGCACCATCACGATCTACCACAACCCAGCCTGCGGCACCTCGCGCAACGTGCTGGGCCTGATCCGCAACAGCGGCGAGGAACCGACCATCATCGAGTACCTGAAAACGCCGCCCGACCGCGACACGCTCCAGGCGCTGATCGCGGCGATGGGCGTGCCGGTGCGAGACGTGCTGCGCGAGAAAGGCACGCCCTATGCCGACCTCGACCTGGGCAACCCGAAGTGGAGCGACGACGACCTGATCGGCTTCATGCTCCAGCATCCCATCCTCATCAACCGGCCTATCGTGGTCACGCCGCTAGGCACGCGCCTGTGCCGGCCTTCGGAAGCCGTGCTCGACCTGCTGCCGCAGCCGCAGCGCGGCGCGTTCAACAAGGAAGACGGCGAGCCGGTGGTCGATCAGGACGGCCGCCGTGTCTGAATCTCGTCTCGACCTGCCGAACATCGACACGGCGCTGTTCCAGCAACCGGACACCGAACATCTGTTCGCGCCGGCACGGGCCACGCACGCGCCGCGCTTCCTGCTGCTCTATGGTTCGCTGCGCGAACGCTCGTTCAGCCGCCTCGCAGCCGAAGAAGCCGCACGCATCTTGCGGGCGCTGGGCGGCGAGACCCGATTGTTCAATCCGTCCGGGCTGCCTCTGGTGGACGATGCGCCGGCCGATCACCCGAAGGTCAAGGAACTGCACGAACTGGTGCAATGGGCCGAGGGCATGGTGTGGAGTTCGCCGGAGCGCCACGGCGCGATGACCGGCCTGATGAAGACCCAAATCGACTGGATTCCGCTGTCGGTCGGCGCGGTGCGCCCGACCCAGGGCAAGACGCTGGCGGTGATGCAGGTATCGGGCGGCTCGCAGTCGTTCAACGCCGTCAACCAGATGCGCGTGCTGGGCCGCTGGATGCGGATGCTGACCATCCCGAACCAGTCCTCGGTCGCCAAGGCGTACCAGGAGTTCGACGAGGCCGGACGCATGAAGCCCTCGGCCTACTACGACCGCGTGGTGGACGTGATGGAAGAACTGATGAAGTTCACGCTGCTCACGCGCGACGTGGCGCCGTATCTGGTGGATCGTTACAGCGAGCGCAAGGAAAGCGCTGAATCACTGTCCAGGCGTGTACGGCAAGGTGCAATTTGACGCTGCGAGGCGCTGAAAAAAGAGCCGTCGGCATTGCGTGAAGTTCAGGCGGCGACCAGTTGCCGGGCCAGTGCGACCTCGACGGAATCACCATCCTGGTTCAGGACATCCAGCCCCGATTCGGGCACGTCGCCCGAGGTGGACTGCGAGACCATGATCTTCTTGGCCATCAGTTCCAGGCAGGTCATCTGCGAAGAACCGGCGTAGCCGAGGTAGATCACGCGCACCGGCAACTTCTGCCCGATGCGCCAGGAGCGGCGTGCCGCCTGCTGGAGCGAGTACACGTTGTAGCCCGACTGCATGAACACGATCGTCGGAAACTCCAGCAAGTCCAATCCCGTCTTGACCAGCTCGGGATTGGTGATGAGCACGTCGATGCCACGATCCAGTTGCTCAGCGATCCAGTCTTCGCGGCGGCTGGCATCCACGCTTGCGCGCAGCACCGCCACCTTGAAGCCTTCTTGCTCCAGCAGCACCTTCAGGCGCGACGTGGTGTCCCGCGTGCCGGTATAGACCGTGTAGGCCAGAACCTTGCGGCCCTGCGCCTTCTCCGCTTTGCAGATGTCGATCAGCTCACGCTCCTTGGGGCTGATCTCGAACTCGTTGAACTGAGCCGGGACAAACGCCAAGGTGTTGCGCGTGCGCGGATGCACCACGGTCTCCGACCGGAAGCAGCAATCCGGCCAGGCCAGCAGCACGTTGAGGACCACACCCAGCAAGGTCGTATCGCGTCGCGCCAGAGCCTGTTTCAGCTCCGCGGTCAGCCGACCCGCCAGATCGCGGTAGGCCGCGGCTTGCGCCGTGTCCATCGCGACTTCACGGAACTCCTCGTCATACGGCGGCAGGACGTTGCCACCGATGTCCTTGAGCTTGAGAAAGATCGTGAACGGCAGGATGCAGCGCAGCACGCCCTTGGGGCCAAACCCCGGGGCCTTGACCGTGCGCACCGATACCTTGGTGCCCTTGGCCGTCTTGTGCGCCGTGCCGGTGCTCTCGGAGTAGATGTCCTTCAACACCCCGTGATCGCGCATGAACGCCATCGCAGCCGAGGTCATGCTGCCGCTCGTGGTCGGGCGGTAGCCGTCTTCGATCATCCGCCCCGGAAGGGCTCGGAACAGCAGGTGGAACAGGTCGTCCCCGTAGCCGCCCATCAACGTGCCGGTCAGCAGCAAGGTCTTGCGAGCCTTCGCCGCCAGCACGCCCATGGCCTGGCCCTGGGCACTGCCCCCGTTCTTGTACTCATGTGCCTCATCGGCGATGAGCAGGTCGAACGTGCCTTGCGGCAGGTAGCGTTTGATGAACTCGGACGGCTGATAGCCGCCCTCGCCAAAGCCGAACTCCATGTTGGCCATCGCACGTTCCATGCGCGTGGCCTGACGGTCGGAAAACACCAGCTCGCCGTTGCCATCCATGAGGTTGATGAACTCATGGATGTTGTCGCCGAGCATCGACGCCAGGAACCCGTCACCGAACTTTTGCATCAGCTTCTGCGCGGTGACCTCTCCGATGGTCGGTATGCGCTTTAAGGCTTTGAGCACGGCCGAGGACTGGTCGCTGCCGGACAGACTGCGCGGGCGGATCAGTGTCCACAGGGGCGCGGCGCAGTGGCCGCACTTCCTGCGGCACTCCTCGGCTTGGAGCGCGATCGGGTTGACCGGCTCGCCGTCGAGGTCGGTGATGACCGTGCCGCAGTCCGGGCAGGCCGCCACGTCGCCGTGGCGGGTGCGCCGCGTGGTGAAGACAGGCTTCCAGTGAAAGCCCATCCGCATCCTGACGCGCCCCAGGACGAAGAACTCCTGGCCCGTGGGCTGCACGCCCAACTGCTCGCGCAGCTTGATGAGCTTGACGAGCGTATCCGGCCCGTTGAGTACCCACACCTTGGCACCGGCCACCGTCTCCTGGATCTCGCGCCGCCACTTGTAAACCAGGTGGGGCGGCGACAGCACCAGAGTGCGGCGATAGCCTTCGGCGTTGAGCACGGCGGCCGTGGCAATGCCGACGGTCGTCTTGCCGCAGCCCATCTCGCCATTGACGATCGCAGCACGTTCGCCACGGTCGATCAGCAGCTCGGCGGCGGCGTGGACGACTTCGGCCTGGGCTGGGAACAGCTTGCGCTTGAGGCTGGCGACCACCAGTTGCCGGTGCGCCTGCGGTTGGCCGGTATAGACCGGCGGATTAGCGCTGTTGAGGGCGTCGAGTAGTTCGTCGCCGAACTCGCCGACAAAATCCTGAAGGCTCAGGGTCAGAGGGGAAGATTCCGCGTCGAGCAGTTCGCCCTGTACGGGCGCGGATTCAGCGGCAGTGGTTTCGAGATCGAGGGACATGGTGATGCTCCAAAGAAAAATGGGGCATGCACCACCCCCAGCGGGGCAATGGCATGCCCCGTGGTGGGAAGAGAATCGACGCGTGGCTGAGGGTGGTTGAAGGTGCTGGCCTGGGCGGCCCGCAGGTGAACCGTGCTCAGTCTTCGGACGGAAGCACGATGACGGTTGCGCAGCGCTGCGAATCGGTGACGATGCGAATGGCGAGCCCCGGATGGATCACGTAGTGCGATTCCAGCGACGCGCCCGATTGAAGCGCGCTGCTGTTCGTCTGCCATTGCTGGATGTTGACGTCGCCCCAGTCGCCACGGGTGTGGCGCCTGAAGTACGGGATCGGGTCCAGGCGACCCGCGCGGACCAGGCGGTCTACACCTCTGCTGAAGATGAGCGCCCCGATGGGGAACGCCAGCCGCTGGCAGTAGGTTTCGATGCGATGCGATGCCATGGGCTCCTCCTTGATGAGTCATTGAGCCACGACACCCCTGCCGGAGTGAAGTGGCTCCGTCAGGTGGATGAGGATGACGATGTGGGGCCTCAGATCAGGTCCCGCTCTTCGGGAAGCTGGACCACCGTGGTCTGGTGGTCCTCGCTGGTCTTGACGATCAGCGCCAGGTCCGGCGTGATCCTGAACTGCGAGATCATTAGGTTGTCCTGTTGGATCGCCACGTCGTTGGCTTGGCGTGTGGCCTCATCGATCTCGCCCCAGTCCCCGCGCACATGGCGCTGGACATAGGCCAAGGGGTCGATCAGGCCTCGCCGGGCCAGCCAATGCACCTTCTCGCTCAACTTCAACGTACTCGGTGCGAACAACGGTTGCTTGTGCGGCGCAGGCCGCTTGAACGGATTGGGGATCATGGTGTTTCTCCTTCGAGTTGGTACAGCAGGACGGCAGCGCGTCCGGTGGATCAGCGAATGGTCAACACCTCGCCCCGTGTCGCGGAGCCAGGTGTCATGTCCCACGCGCGGATGACGGGAACGAACTTGTCGGTGAGGATGCGGGTCTCGGCGATGGAGCCGTCTTCGCGTTCGGTGAACTCCCGCTGGAGCGTCTTGTCCTTGTGGGTGTCACCTTTGACGACGAGCACGCGCCCGGTCTTGGAGCGCACAACCCCCGAGATCGCACCCGCGGCCAGAGCCAGGGCGAGATGCCAGCGGGACAAGGCCCGCGCCGGTGGACGCAGCGATTGCTGCGCAGCCCCCAGGTGCGTGTCCTGCGATGGCCACAAGCCTTGCAGCCTGCCAACCTCATCGGCGAACTGCTCGGGCTCCATCGTCACGCGGAAGAAATGCTCTGGCTCGGCCGGGCTGGCGGGGACGATGTACGGCAGGAACGGCCACTCGCTCGGCAGTTCCTCGGCTTCGACTTCGCCTTGCCCTACCTGCAACAGCAGATTGCGCACGGCCTTGACGCCATCGGGCACCTGCTCGCGCTGGCGCACCCGGCGTCCGAAGATCACCACCTGCTTGAACTGCGTCTCCACCGCTCGGTAGATGCGCAGGTCCGTGTAGTGGCGCGTCAGCCAGCCGACCAACTCCGCGTCGAGCACGTAGCCGGGGACGATGAAAACCAGCACGCCGCCGTATTGCAGCAGCGAGAGCGTGCGCTGGTAGAACAGCTTTTCAAGGCGGGCACGGCCCTGGCCCTGATAGCCGATGTTGCCGTTGACGTCCTTGGACAGGTCCCCATACGGCGGGTTGAGCCAGAGCAGCCCGAAGGACTGCTTGGAGACCATCGTGTCCATCAGGTCCGCGTGCAGGCAGTGATCGACCAGGCCGCGGGCATGGCGCGCCCGCTCCGCGTCGAACTCGACGGCGAACGCCTTTGCCTGCTCGCGCCCGAGGGCATGGGCGGCTTCGGCGATCGCCACGCCTTCGCCGGCGCAGGGATCGAGGATGCACATCGGCCCGTCGCTGGGCATCAGTGCGTTGAGCGCTCTTTCGAGCGTGGGTTCGTCGGTCGGGAAATATCCGTTCTTGACGAAATTGCGGGCGAGCCGCGGGAACATGAGGGCCATGGAAGTCTCCTGGTTGGCGGGGATGAAACACGGAAGTACGCCAAGGCGTGCCTCCGAGGGTGGGTCAAGCCGCTACCGCTTCCGGCGTCCAAATCTTGGCCGGATACGGATAGGCGGTGAGCGCGTCGCTGCGGATCAGGGAGCCGAGCGCCAGGGTCAGCGCCGGCACGTCGATGGCGAGCCGATGGCCTTCCAGCGGCCCGAGGGCGAACGGAAGGCGGGCCAGCATCTCGCGGGTTTGCAGCAGTTCCAGCACGGTCTCGCGCCAGTGATCGAGCAGCGGCAACGGGCAGGTGTCCCGCACCAGCATCCACAGGCGGTCAAGCCTGTGGGCGCTGTCGCGTGGCAGCAGTGCCAATGCGCTGGCGTTGGCCTTGTCGGGCTTGACGCAGCGCCGGTCGAACAGCCACACGTTGGACAGCGAGCCGAACAGCGTCCGCCGGTACGCGCGCGTGATGCGCTTTTCCAGGCGATCGACGTTGCCGATGAATACCGGGACGCTGCCGCCCTGGTCGGTGATGACGTGGAACTGGTCCAGTCCCTGCTCGTCGCGCCCGAGGGTCAGGCGAGCGAGGAACTGCTGGACGGCGGTGTCCCGCGCCCAGATGGACAGGAAGATCAGGTTGCCCTGGTCATCGCCGACGCAGGCGTCGGCCATCACGTCCGGGCATTCGTCGATGCGGTACAGCGTGGAAGAAGTGTTTGCGGGCATGGTGGTGTCCTCGGATGAACGGGAACAGCACCGCCCGCTGGGGCAAGTACTGCCCCAGGGGGTGGAAGAAAACCGCTCAGTCCGGCTCGAACTGCCGGGTGTGCGGGTTGAAGTGAAGCGGCTCGTCCGCCGAAGTGATCGGCGTGAAGCCTTCCAGGTAGATGTTGTTGAGGTACTGGTCGCGGTAGGTCAGTGCCTGCCGTGCCTGGTCCTCGGTGAGGCCGTTGTCGATGAAGTACGCCAGCATTTCCTCGTCGGAGGACACTTCGTCGTTGGACAAACTCCCTTCAACGAGTGCCAGCAACGAGGGCGGAAGCGTTGCCAGGATCGGGTCCATGTCGGTTCCTCCTGGCTCAGGCCATCGACGCCGCGGCGGGTGCCGTGGATGCCGTGGGGGTGCGCCGCCGCGCGTGGTAGGCGCGAACGCCTGCACGCCAGTCGGCGGACTGCTCCGGTGCGAGGTCCAGATAGGACAGCGGGCACGTGTAGTAGTACGGGTGCATGGACTCGTCCAAGGACTTGTAGCCCCACTGGCCGCCGCTTCGTTCAAGCAGATCGCAGCGGATGTAGCGCAGGGACTGGCCCGGTGCGAGATCACGATGCACGCCTTCGACCTTGGCGGTCACTTCGGCGACGGACCACAGCACGTTGCCGCGCAGGGTGTGAGCGATGACCTTGACGCTGGCGCGCTCGGTCTCTTGCGGTGCGATCAGTTCCGCGATCAGTTCGGACCGCGATTGGTTTGAGAAATACCAGCCCATGAGAGGCCTCCTCGAAAAGTTGAGCTGAAGGCCTCCCCGTGGGGAAGAACCCCCAGCGGGTGATGGAATGCCGCATCTGCGGCGAAGGAACCTATGCGTCGCCCTCAATCCCAGTCGTCATCGTCTCGATCACAACCGGCCGGGCAGTAGCCGAACTCGATCCCGTGCGAGCAATAGCCATGCTCCGCATTCCAGTCCTGGGTTTCCTGCCGTTCGGCAGGTGTTGCGTAGTCCCATTCCTGGGCCGCGATTTCGAGAGCCTGAGCACGTTGCTCATCCGGCAAACGATTGGCCTGTGCGTCGATCGCCGAACTGAAGAGCGTCACGTAGTGGTCGTAGGACAAGCCGCAACCGCGCTGGGCGTGTGCGGCGGCCGCTTTGCAAAGGTCCCGCCACGCGGGTTCATCCAGCGTTGAACGCGGGGTATCGCAAGCGATGGTGGACATGATGGAGACCTCCAGAAAATGGCCAGGGCCTCCCCCGCATGGGAAAGGAACCCCGGCGGGTGGATGAAGAACACCGCGCATGCGGCGTCTGCGATCACGCAGGTTTTGGTTCGGCCTGGCGGCTCCACTCCTGCGTCTTGAAGTCCAGCGCGTAGCCCAGCTCGCCCAGGCGGGCGATCTGCGCGCGCAGGGTGCGGCGGTCGATGGTCGAATCCAGTTTCACGGACTCGCCCAGCGGCCACAGCAGGCCGAAGAGCGCGGCGTCACCGTCTTCGGTGCTGCCGGGGGCAGCGGCCGTAGCAGGCGGTGGCGCATCCACGCCGAAGGGCGTGGTATCGACCAGCGGGTCCGCGGACGCCTGCACGGGTGCGGGCTTGGCGGGCCTGGACGCTTTGGTGGGCTTGGCCGGCGTTGCCGCAGGCTGCGCCCCTTGCTCTTCATCGAGCGGATCGACGTCCTGGGTGGCGAAGCTGCGGGCTTCGTCGCGGCTGAGTTTGTCGATGCCGTTGAGCGTCATGCCGTCGAGGCTGGCACGGATCTCGAACCGCATGCCGCCGCCGACCGGATAGGACTTCGGGAAGATGTACCTGATGATGAATTCCCCGTCGTACTTGCCTTCGGGGTACTGCTCCAGCTCCGGGTCTTTGACCTCGAAAGTACCGAGGTGCGTCGCGAGGCGGCCAACCGTGAACGGGCCGTTCTTGCCGCGGATGGTACGCAGCGTGAGCTGGCCGGGGACGACGATGGGCGCAACAGATTTCTCGGAAGCCGATGGGGTTGCCATGATGGTTCTCCTGATGATGAATGACGGGCCGCCGACGGCACCCGGTGGATGAGAGGAAATGGCCTCGCCCGAGGTGGGCGAGGTCCGCGTGGCATCACGCCTTGAGCTGGCGCATGCCTTCGGCCAGCAGCCACAACGCCCGGTTCAGGCGCAGGTTCTGGTCGATGCCTTGCACCGGACGGGTGCGCTGATTGCGGCCGTTGGCCGTGCGTCCGTTCAGGCCCCCTTTGACTAGGTTCTCCTGGACGCGGTTGAAGACGGCCCACAGGTCGTTCTTGCGGTCGTCCCATCGCCGAGGGGCCAGCAGTTGGCTCTCGGTGACAGGCGTGGACTTGGCCGGATCGTCGTACTTGAGTGCGAGCGCAGAGTTCGCAAAGACCTCCGCTTCGCCCTCATCGAGGGTGATGGTGCGCATCGCATCGCGCGCGTTCTGCACGCGCTCGAAACCTTCGAGGACTCCGTAGGCACCTTCGATCACCTGGCTGGCCACGTCGCCCTTGTGGGGAACGCGGATGTCTGCGGTGGTGTCACCGCAAACCAGGCCGTTGTGGCAGACGAACCGGAACATGCCGGCGAGCATCTGATAGCTGCTCGTGCCGTCATGGCTGTTGAGCAGGATGATCTCGTTCGCCTCGTCGCCGTTGATCTGGCTTGCATGGCGAAGTCGGATGAGGTGCTTCGTGTACTCGCGCCGGTCTTCGTTGCGCACGCGCGTCTGACACACCATGAAGGGCTCGAAGCCCTCCTGGCGCAGCTTGGTCAGCACGGTCGAGGTCGGTATGTAGGCATACCGATCGGACCGGCTCCCATGTGGAGCGTCGGCGAAGATCGACGGAACGACGGCACGAATGCGGTCGTCCGAGAGTGGGCGATCAGAGCGCAGGATCGGGGATTGCGGAGCAAAGCGGGATACCAGAGACATGGCTGATCTCCTTTGAGAAATTCGACAACCGCGTGGCCGTGAGACCACGCGGAACTCGGGGGATGAAATGCGCAAGCACGCGTCCTGGGGACGCGGCGTACGTGGGGAGGAAAAGCGACAAGGCCCCGTGAGAGGCCGTGCCGGATCAGAACGAAGCAGCCAATGCCGGCTCCTGCTCCTGGACTTGCGCCTCGGGCTCGCGCTCGGCGGGCTCGGTGGCCGTGTCGATGGCATCGTCGGCTTCGGACGCGGATGCGTCTTCGGCCGGCGGCGCCTCGGCTTGCGCCTGGCTCGTCGGATAGACCTGGGTGCCGTCGATCTTGATGAGACCGATGTGGACCAGCGTCGATTCCAGGCTGGCGGCCGGTTCCCCGGCGTGCTCACCCTTGGTGCGGATGTACGGATCGATCTTCATGTCGTTCAGACGGAAGGCGATCAGCACCTTGCGGTCACCCTCGACGGCCTGAACGCACCGGCGAACCAGGTGCTCGGCTTCCGGGGTGGCGACGATGGTGTCGAAGTACCGATACTCCGGTTCATCGACAGGCCCGGCCAGTGCCGCGACGGTGCAAGAGAGGAACGAGTCGCCAGCTTTTGGGGTGACGTCCTTCACACGATTGAGATAGCCGATGCCGCGGGTGATCAACTCGTGCTGCTCGATCGAAGCCAGTTCGGCCCGGTCGATCAGTTCGGCCTTGAGCAGTCGCGCCTTGAGGGACGCGGCGGCCTGACCCTTCTGCTCACCCTTGTCGCGGATGTACACATCGCCCCACAGGTCACCGAGGCGAAAGCGCACCAGCGGGCGCTGCTTGGGATCGTCAACGCCGATGTAGCGCTGAACGAGCTTCTTGGCCTCGGCACCCGAGACCTTGACGTCGAAGTAGCGGTAGCTGGGGTCCCGGGCGGGGCCGACCAGCGCGGCGATGGTGCATGCCAGGAAAGGCTGCGCACGGCGGCCGCCCCGGACGGGCACTTCACGGACACGCTGGATGTAGCCGATGCCCGAGGTGTGGAGGTCGAAATACGATTTCTCGTTGGACGTGGTGTTCATGGTGAATCTCCATTGGGATGAAGCGGAGACACACCGGCCCACGCATGCGGGGAAGGTGCGTGACCCCGCGGTGGGTTGATAAGGCGAAAGCATCCGCCACCAGAGGCTGGTGGCCGCTCGCGGAAGGATGCGGTGCGAGCTGGCTCGGTCACGCAGTGGGAACTGCGCCGCAACCTCGAAGACCGATGGTTGCCTGGCATGTCGCTGACGACGTCAGCAGGCATGGGGCCAGCATGGCGGGGCCTCGCGCGCGCGGCAGCAATCAATCGGCACCCGGGCGCTTCCCTTTGTCCGCGCCACCCGGCGCCTGTCACAGGCACTTGGCGCCGCGCAGGTGCTCGGGGGTATCGGCGCGCGGACGGCCGGGACGGCTCCAGGCGCCGCCACCGCGCGCGCCGATCAGCCGCCAGCCGGCGGCGCGCAGGCTGGCGCCACCTTCGTCGGGCATGGTGTAGGTGAGCAGGCGTATGTAGCCCAGCGCCCTTGCCGCCTGCCAGGCCGCGCCGTAGAGCTTGCTGCAGGCGCTGGGTGTGCCGTCGGTGCACAGCCGCGTGACTTCCAGCGTCCAGGTGCCGCGCGACCGGGCGGCCGACAATGGCCACGCCGTGGATCAGGTCGCTGTCGCTCAGCGTGACGGCCAGGGCGAACTTCGCGCCCTGGACCGGGCGGTGGTGGCGATGGTGCGACAGAACGAATGCATTGGCCGTGCGCAGCGACACCGGTAGGAGGTGCAGCCTCGGCGAGGTCGATGGCGTGTTCATGCGGTTGTCTCCGGTGGCATGCCGGCGTTGTGGCCGGCGGGGCGTGCCTCGGCGGCTGGAGACAAACGCGCACGCGCGGCGATGGCGGCGGTGCGAACAAAAGAAGGCCCCCGATGCGGGGGCTGCGAGGCGGTTGCCGCGTCAGGCGGGAGGCACCACTGCTAAGGACAGGTGCGTGGCGGTGGCGGAAAGCACGAGATCGTCCGCCGAGTGCTGGAGGCGCGTGAACAGGCCGTCCTTCGGGTCGAAATACTCCGCGAAGTCATCGCCGCCCAGCTCGCGGCCGGCGAGGTGCCACCAGTCATCGAACGGGTCGGTGTCCGGGTTGCATCCGACGGCGTAGGCGAGCAGTGCCTGGCGCCCATCCGGGCGACGCTCCCCACGCTCGGCGAGGAAGTACACGCCCTGATCCTTGACCAGGACAATGCGGCACTGATTGGGGACGTCTCAGAAAACGGAAAAAATCGTACGCTAAGCCGGTTGCAGCGGTCGTAGCGGCCTGAACTTGCCCGCGCCGATCTTGGCGCTGCTGCGCCAGAGGTAATCGCCGGTCAGGTTGATGTGCTCCCAGCCCAGCGGCGACAGGTACTGCAACAGGGCGTCATCGACAGTCTGGCCGTGACCGCGTAAGGCGTTTGAGGCCCGTTCCAGATAGACCGTGTTCCACAACACTATGGCCGCCGTCACCAGGTTGAGGCCGCTGGCCCGGTAGCGCTGCTGCTCGAAACTGCGGTCGCGGATTTCGCCCAGCCGGTTGAAGAACACGGCGCGGGCTAGCGCGTTGCGGGCTTCGCCCTTGTTCAGTCCGGCATGCACGCGGCGGCGCAGCTCGACGCTTTGCAGCCAGTCCAGGATGAACAGCGTTCGCTCGATGCGGCCCAGCTCGCGCAGCGCCACGGCCAGGCCGTTCTGGCGCGGGTAGCTGCCGAGTTTCCTGAGCATCAGCGAGGCCGTCACCGTGCCCTGCTTGATCGAGGTGGCCAGCCGCACCTTGGCGTTGATCGCCTTGCCGGACGCCTGGAACTGCTGCTGATGCTTGTGCTTGGCAGCGTTGAACAGCTTGCCCAGGATGCGGTCGTGCAGGTCGATGATTTCGTCGGTGACGGTGGCCATGCCCTCGATGGCGAGCGCACCAGGGTCGCGTAGCGGCGCTGTGCCTCGAACTTGGCCAGATCGGCGGGCGTCATCTGGCCGCCTTCGCGGGCGATCTTGAGCAGGCGGTTCTGGTGCACCGACCGCTCGATGCCGGAAGGCAGGTCGAGCGCCTGCCAGGCTTTGAGGCGCTCGATGTGTTCGAGTATGTGGCGCGAGTTCGGCTTGACGGGCGACTGGCGCAGCCAGGCCAGCCAGGTCGTCTTGCCGTTGTCGTGGCGCTTGAGCAGATCGTCGAGGCGGTGCCGGTGGGTGGCCGACAGGGGATCGGACAAGGCCGCGTAGATGCGGCGGTTGGCGCGGCTGTAGGCGTTCATCGAACACCTCCCTTTTCCTCATCCGGCGCAACAGGACAGTTGCTTCACGTCCTTGTTGAAGGTCTGCGCCGCGAGCTTCAGTCCCTCGACCATGGTCAGGTAGGGGAACAACTGGTCGGCCAGCTCCTGCACGGTCATCCGGTGGCGGATCGCCAGCGCGGCCGTCTGGATCAGTTCGCCCGCTTCCGGCGCGACCGCCTGTACGCCGATCAGCCGCCCTGAGCCAGCTTCCGCCACCAGCTTGATGAAGCCGCGCGTGTCGAAGTTGGCGAGCGCCCTCGGCACGTTGTCGAGCGTCAGCAGCCGGCTGTCGGTCTCGATGCCGTCGTGGTGCGCTTCCGCCTCGCTGTAGCCCACGGTCGCCACCTGCGGATCGGTGAACACCACCGCCGGCATCGCCGTCAGGTCCAGCGCCGCGTCGCCGCCGGTCATGTTGATCGCGGCGCGCGTGCCGGCCGCCGCCGCCACATAGACGAACTGCGGCTGGTCGGTGCAGTCGCCGGCAGCAAAGATGTGCGGTGCGCTCGTGCGCATGGCGCGGTCGATGACGATGGCTCCCTGCGCATTGACTTCGACGCCTGCCGCTTCAAGGTTCAGGCTGCGCGTGTTCGGCGCGCGACCGGTGGCGACCAGCAGCTTGTCGGCGCGCACTTCCCCCTGCCCGGTGGTGAGCACGAATTCCCCGCCCGCATAGGCAACGTGGCTCGCCTGGGTGTGGTCCAGCACCTCGATGCCCTCGGCGCGGAAGGCGTCTGTTACGGCTTCCCCGATGGCCGGGTCTTCTCGGAAGAACAGCGTGCTGCGCGCCAGGATCGTGACCTGGCTGCCCAGCCGGGCGAAGGCTTGCGCCAACTCGACCGCCACCACGGAGGAACCAATCACGGCCAGCCGCTCGGGGAGCGAGCTGCTTTCCAGCGCCTCGGTGGAGGTCCAGTGGGGTGTGTCCGCAAGGCCCGGGATTGGCGGAAGCGCCGGGCTCGCGCCGGTGGCAATCAGGCAGCGGTCGAAGTTCACCTCGTGCGTGCCGCCGTCAGCGGTCGCCACGGTCAGCGTGCGCGTGTCCCTGAACCGGGCCTCGCCGCGCAGCACGGTGATGGCCGGAGTGCTTGCCAGGATGCCTTCGTACTTGGCATGGCGCAGCTCCTCGACGCGGCCTTGTTGCTGGGCCAGCAGCCGCTCGCGCAGTACAGCGGGCGCTGCGGCCGGCAGGCCAGCATCGAACGGGCTTTCGCGGCGCAGGTGGACGATGTGCGCGGCGCGGATCATGATCTTGGACGGCACGCAGCCGACATTGACGCAGGTGCCGCCGATGGTGCCGCGCTCGATCAGCGTGACGCGGGCGCCTTGCTCCACGGCCTTCAAGGCAGCCGCCATCGCCGCGCCGCCGCTGCCTATCACAGCCACGTGCAGCGCTTGTTCACCGCCAACATGCTTCGTTTCGCCACCGAGCCAGCCCAGCGCCTTGTCTAGCAGGCCGGCAGGCTTGTTCGGCGTGTCGGTAAGCCGTGCGCGATAGCCGAGCGTGGCCACTGCGGCAACCAGCGGGGCCACGCTCACGCCTGCATCCGCCTCGATTTCGGCCTGCCGCTGCGGATAGGACACCGAGGCCGCGCGCACGCCGGGCACGTTCGTCAAAGCCTGCTGGACGTGCTCGGCGCACGACGTGCAGGTCATGCCTTCGATGTGGAGGGTGATCGCCTCGGCCATGATTACGCCCTCACTGCTTGACGCTGGACGGGTAACCCGCGTTTGCGGTGGCCTTGGTCAAGGCGTCGGCATTGGTCTTGGCCTCGTCGAAGGTGACGACGGCCTCCCGCTTCTCGAAGCTGACTTCGGCCTTCTCGACGCCGGCGACCTTGGACAGAGCCGTCTTGACCGTGATCGGGCACGCGGCGCAGGTCATGCCGGGCACCGACAGGGTGACGGTCTTGGTGGCAGCCCAGGCGGGCGCGCTTAGAGCGGCGGCCAGGGCGATGAGGGTGGTGAGGGTGGTGAGTTTCTTCATGGTGATCTCCTTTCAGTAGAACAGCGGCAGGACGTAGGGAAACGCGAGGGCAACCAGAACCAGGGCGGCCACGATCCAGAAGATCACCTTGTAGGCAGTCCGCACTTGGGGCACGGCGCAAACGTCGCCGGGCTTGCAGGCATGGGCTGGTCGGAAGATGCTGCGCCAGGCGAAGAACAGCGCGATGAGCGCTGCGCCGATGAAGATCGGCCGATACGGCTCCAGCACGGTCAGGTTGCCGATCCACGCGCCAGAGAAGCCGAGCGCGACCAGGACAAGGGGGCCGAGGCAGCAGGCCGAGGCGAGGACGGCCGCGACGCCGCCGGTCGCCAGTGCGCCGCAGCCGTTCTTGGGTTCCGACATAAGGTTCTCCTTCCGGGACTTCGCTTGATGCTGTAACGTTACTTCCGTAGTCAACTACGGAGTCAAGCGCCATGGAGAACGCTCAAGAGAATCTGACCATCGGGGCCTTCGCCAAGGCAGCCCGGGTCAACGTGGAGACGATCCGCTTCTATCAGCTCAAGGGCTTGCTACCCCAGCCGGAGCGGCCCTACGGTCGCATCCGCCGCTACGGGCAGGCGGACGTGGCGCGGGTGAAGTTCGTGAAGTCAGCCCAGCGCCTGGGATTCAGCCTGGATGAAGTCGGCCAGCTCCTGAAACTGGAGGACGGCACCCATTGCAGCGAGGCGGCCGAACTGGCTGCTCACCGGCTGGCCGATGTGCGCGCACGCATGGCGGACCTCACGCGGATGGAAGAGGCCCTGTCGACGCTAGTGAGAGAGTGCAACGCGCACCATGGCAATGTTTCCTGCCCGTTGATCGCAGCTTTGCATTGCTGCTAAAGGGCCCACTTCGGCTCTTAGCGTACGATTTTTTTCCGTTTTCTGAGACGACCCCTGATTGGCGATGGCTTCGGTCAGCACGGGGCGCAGGTCAGCGCCTTTGAATCGCAGTGACATGGATGAAATCTCCTGTGTGGAAGAATGAGAAAGGCCTCCATCCGATGGGATGAAGGGCCTGTAGTGCACGCGGCCGGAACGGCTGGAACGCCGTGGCGGATGCCTCGGGTCAGCCGCAGGACCGCCCGGTTTCGCTGCGGGGCGTCATGCCGGGACGGCCTGGCGCTTGCGGGCCGCTTTCGCGTCGAGGATGCTCACGTCGATCTGGCGCCAGCGCCCGTCGTCGATGAGCCTCTCCAGCACTTCGCCGAGCATGTCGAAATACACCTCGTCGTGCCGATCGACCAGTTCGACCGATTCACCGTTCTGACGGTGCAGTTCCACCACGTAGGTGTCTCCGCCGCGGTCGTAGAGGATCGTCACCCGGCCCTCGAACTTCGCGGTCGAGACCGTGAAGCTGATCGCCGGCGGGGTCTCGATGATCTTGGAGGGCGTGGGATCGACCCAGGTGAAGTCGCGGGCACCGGCATCCACCAGCATGTGGGTGATGCGCCGGAAGCGATCGGGGGCCGGCATCTCCTCCAACTGCTCGATGAGCTGGCCCAACTCCATGCACTGCGGCGTGGGAATGGGCAGCTTGGCCGGCGCCGAGCCGAGGATGTGCCTCGTGATGGTGTACGGCGTGCCGTCCGAAGTCTCCTCGGTGATGACCTCCGGCGTGTCCGCGCGCAGTCCGTCGAAGCGACGACGGGCATAGGGTTGGACATGCACCTTGGCGCCTTCGGCAGGAACCGTGGTCACCAGGCTGGGATCGAGCACCGCGAACTCGGAAGGCTTGAGCTTGACGACGATGGCATCGTCGGTCGCGGCGACCACCTTGCCGTCGAAGGGTTGGGGGTCGATGGCGAAGCCCAGCGTTGAGGACAGCGGCTGATCATCGAACACGCGGTACTTGAACGACCGCACGTTGCGGGGCACATGGCCTGCGACCAGCGAAGGCATCATGGATTTGATGAGGGAACGATCCATGGGGAAACTCCTTGAGGAAAAACAAGGGATTCCCCGCCCGCAAGGGAGAGGTCCCTTGTGGGTGGCGTGGATGGACGCGGTAGGTCCGTAGGAAGAAACGACCAGCACGGTTTCCCGCGCTTGCAGCCTCGAAGGTCTCGACTGCCTGGGCATGTGCCGGCAACGCCGACGAACATGGGGCAAGCATGGCCCTGGGGCGGTCTGCCTGCCCGCAGGAAACGGCACCGCACCACAACCGTTTTCCTGTGCTGCGGGCAAGAAAAAGCCCCTCGAAAGGGGCTGGAGGAATCAGGCTTGGTACACGAAGTAGTGCTCGCGCTGACGCGGAAAGAACACGTGTTTCCACGTGTCGCCGCTTGTGTTGCCACCGTCGAAGACGACCATTTCGTAGTCGTCCACGTCGGTGTCCACCAGGTCGGCGCTGGCGATATGGCGCATGTGCAGCGTGCCGCTCATGCGCTCGAATACCAGGATCTGGCCGATGGCATCTTCCTGGCTCATGGCGTTGACGCAGGCTCCGAGTTGGTGCTCGAAGTCGGATGCGGGTGTGATGAGGTCGGGGAACATGGGATCGCTCCTGTGAAAGTGCGCCGGCCCGGCTCTCTGGCGGGAGACCGGGCCGGCATGCGGTGAGGACAAGGAAGGCCGGGGATGTGTGTGGCAGCTATTCGCCGGCCAGCGATAGGCCCGGCAACACGGGTGCGTCGGCATCGAGGATGAGGATGCGCACGTCGGCCTGGCCGGCCAGTTCAAGGATCTGTGCCAGCTCGTCCGGCATGCCCTTGCTGCGGTGCTCCTGCCGAAGCTGCTCGGCGGCGATCCCCTCGACGTCCTGCAGGTGCTGGTCCGTCCAGGGCGTGGAGATCAGCTTGACGCCGATCGCCGGGCTGTAGGGAATCCGGAACGCGATGAACAAAAAGGCCTCCGGCGTCGCGAGGTCAGCCAGGTTGGCCAGGTACTGGCCGGTTTCGCGGCTGATGTGCGCGCTGCTGATTTCCCAGCACCGGCTGTAGTAGCCGGTCTCGAAGCTCAACCGCTGCACGACTTCCCGTGCGGCCTCGGCCGAATAGGTGTCGCCAATGTGGACGGGGCGGCCGTCGAAGTCGTCGCCGTGGATCGCGTACACCACGGCACCCACCATGCCTTCGCCGCTGCCCCCTTCAGCCGCGTCGCATTCGGCGATCAGTGCGGCGCCGACAGGTTCGGTGCCAGTCCTGACCACCGCGAAGTCGCTGGTGATGATGCAAGGAGAAGAAACCAGCGCCGCGTCGCAGAGGTGCTGCTGGCTCGGGTGGATGTTTCGCCAAACATGCGGGCTTCCGTCCTCGTAGCTGATGGACAGCGTGCGGACGATTTTCAGATTCCAGTAGCCGCGTAGAAAGGGATTGGGATTCTGGGACATGGGATTTCTCCAACAGAATAATGATGGAGCAAATCCCCGCCACCGGGAATTGACCCCGGTGGGTGGAAAGAAAGGAAACAGCGTCAGGTGACGCTGATCGTTGGCGTTTGGGCCAATCGCTCGGCGACGCGCCGGCGCAAATTCATGCGGAATGGCTCGTCGCTGACGCCCGCCAGCAGATTGATGGTCTCCAGCGCGATCAGGGCCGAAGCCTCTTCGATGTCGGCGGCCACAATGGTCTTGCGCAATTGGTCGCCGAGCTGGAGGGCCTGGGAGGAGGAGCTGATGAAGCGGACCTCGCGGCTCAGGTAGCAGCCGTTGCCGCCGAACTCGAACAGCCGCGGCTTGCTGCAGTACCAGCAGCCCTCGAACTGGATGGCGGTCAGGTGGTGCCCGTCATCGAACCGGGTGGCGATCAGAAACAATGCGTCGAGATCGGCGGTGTCCTCGAACGAATGACGGTCGATCAAGTTCCCCAGCTCTTCGTCCTCATCGGCACGGAAGTGCACGGCGAGCAGTTCGAGCAGCGGCGGGATCGACAGCCCTTCGTCGTCCGGCATCGGAATACCGAGTTGCGTGGCCAGGTCTTCCAGGCCATCGAGCACGTCCGGCCATTGCGGATTGGTGGTCTCGGCGATCTGGGCGATGTAGGCCTGCCCGTTGCCGGGGTGGCTCTCGTCCAGCGCGAAGGCGCCGAACAGCGCCTGGATGACGGGCGTCACACGGTCGAGCACGAGAACGCCGGTGGCTTCGTAGTAGTTGTTGGCCATGAAGGCTCCTTTCGATGAATGAACGGAGCCAGCCCTTGCGGACGATGGCATCCGCAGGGGAAACCGCCTGATGCCGGATGGCGCTGGGCGGGGAGAAAACGCGAGGGACATGGCCTCGAACGAGGCGCATGTCCCTCATGGGGTCCCGTGAACGCAGTGATGAAGGTGTGCCAGGGACCGGCTCACCAACCGCTGTAGTTCAGCAGCAGGTCGGCGATCACCTGGCGACGTGGCAGATCGAGGCCGTCGAAGTCCGACAACCCGTTGAAGTGGCAGCGCTTGAGCATGGCACCGCCCTCGCGCGCGTTGTAGAAGCTGACCATCGCGGACAGGAACATGCGTTCCCCGCTGCTCAGGACGCCGAGGGCGTCGTTGAGCCGCAGCATGTCGGGACGCAGATCCCACTTGCTCTTGGCCTGGTTCAGACCTTCACGGGTGCCATCGCCAAACCATTGCGGGCCGGCGATTTCGACACCACGCTTCCAGGCCTCAAAAAAGGCTTGGGGCGCAGCGCTGAAATGCCGTTCTTCCCGAACGATCTGATCGACGACTTCCTGCGGCAGTAGCTGGTTCATGACGTGATTCCTCCAGTTGGATCAGGGAATGGCGAGCTGGGACCAGCCGCCTCTTTCGAGGGCACGTTGAGCCGCAGCATGGCTGCGGAAGTACTCACGAGATTCCCGCGAAACGGGACCTTCGGTATCGCGCGTGCCGATGTAGTGGCCGGCGGCGCTGTGCAGGACTTCGAGCGGCAGGAACTTGCCGCAGTAGGTCAAGGCCAATTGACCGAATCGGCCGAAAGAGGCTTGCTGGGACATGGATGGGCTCCTTGGAAAAGCGGGGCCCTGTCCCTCACGGGATGGCAGCTCCCGCACGCGGTTGAAAAAAAAGCATCAGCGTCTTGGGAACGCGCGTCCGCGCAATGGATGCGATGCGGACTGGTGGGTTGCGCGGAGAGAACCCCGCGGCAGCCTGAAACCCTGGCTGCTGGCATGTGCTGACGAATCAGCGGACATGCGGACAGCTTCGTGAGGGTGCCGCGCCACGTCAGTTGGAAATCGGCATCTGGTCCAGCCCCGATTGATGTGCGCAGGACAAAGAAAAGCCCCGCAACGAGTGCGGGGCGGTCATGACGGTGCGGTGAGGCTGGATCAGCGGGGCTTGTCACCCAGGACATGCTGCTTCCAGATGGCGAATGCCTCGTCCGCTGGCAGCTCGGCCAGGATGATGATGGGCTGGTCCTGTCGGCTGCGCAGCTTTGCGAAATACGCCGCGCGGTCGGCAATGGCCTTGAGCTTGATGCCCTTGAGGAACAGCAGCCGGCCGTCCTTGATGAACAGCACCTTGTTGCCGATGTCGCGGTTGAACGCGGTGCGCAGCTTGCGCTCCGCATGCATGGCATCGGCCAACTGGTCCACGAGGAAGTCGAGCGTCATGTCGATGAGAAGCGGCTCGTCGTCCTCGCGTTCGACGTCGAGCGATGCCGGCGGCAGGCTCTTGGCGAATTCCTCGGCCTGGGCCAGCAGCGCGGCCTGGCCTTGCAGCGGGCGCACGAACGTCGAGCCGCCGTGTCCGTCATTGCGGGCTTCGGCGATGGGCCTGCCGTCGAACATGACGGTGGCGGTGAAGCACAGCGTTTCCTCGCTCGCGAAATCCGCGACCTTGAGGTTCTTGAGCGTGATGCGGTCTTGTCGGGTGATGGTGTCCATAGGAAGTCCTGTTATCGACCGGGTTGACGACACGCCCCTGACGGGACGCGGCATACATCCCGTGGGTTGGAGGAAGGTGGCATCGATGCCCGGTGGGCAGCGTTCGCCGGAGAGATGCCGGGGCGAACTGGCGGGTGGCGTGGGAGGAACCCACGGCAGCCTTGACACCCTGGCTGCTGGCTGTTGCCGATGCGTCGGCAATGCAGGAGGGAGGATCACGCGGCCCGCCGGCCGCGTCGTGCATCAATCCGAAGCGCTCGATCCCGTCTTGTGCGGGCACTGCAACAGCCGCTGGCCCAGCCACGCGACACACGGCACGGCCATGGAGTTGCCGATCGCCTTGTAGCGGGGCGCGTCGGCGGCGGGCTTGCCGCGGTACGGCACCAGCGTGTAGTCGTCGGGCATGCCTTGCAGCCGCTCGCACTCCACAGGCATCAGCCGACGTACCCGCCACTGCGACCAGTCGCCCGGGCCGGGGTCGTTCCAGTCGTAGCGGAAATGTGCCTCGAAGTCCGGTGCCAGCACATGGGGCTTGTCGGCACCGCCGCTGCTGGTGCGCAGCGCGGTCGAGACGCCATCGCCCAGTTCAGCGGCCAGGCCTTCGGTGCGACCGCGCAGCGCCACGCCGATCACCATCGGCCGGCCCTGGCCCGGCTTGCCGCCACCCGTGGAGAGCGTCCCGGCAAGCTGGCCGTGGCCGGATTCCAGCCGCAGCTCGCCGCGCGAGTTCTGCGCGAACGCGATGGCCGGCACGACGCCGGCATTCGCGTGGCTGAGGCGATGCCCGCCCGCGCGCAGCGTCGGTGCCCAGGCCATCGTTGCATCGGCTCCGCAGCCCTGGGCGGTGAAGGCGATGATCGGCACACCCTTGCCGGTGCCGTCCTCGCTGCAGCCCTTGCCGCCGTTGGCGGTGCTGAGCGTGTGGCTGATGCTGCCCGCGATGGACTGCGCCACGAAGGTCTCGACCTCGAAGTCGTTCTTCGGGCCAGGTGCCGCGGTCAGGCAGGCCGCGACGTCAATGGGGCCTGCGGTGTTGCCCCCGCCGAATCCGAACGTCACCGTGGCCTTGCCGTAGGGCTGCTTCAGTCCTGCATATCCCGAGTACCCGCCTGCTGCCGCAGCGCCCGATCCAGCAGCGCCGGCAGCGTCTTGCCACGGCACGAAGCCCGGCGAAGAATCCCCGCGCACGCCGTCGCGCTCAAAAAGTACCTCGGCGGGATCGACGCCACCTCCACCACTTGCCACAAGAAACACGCGACGGCGCCGTTGGGCGACGCTGAAATATTGAGCATCGAGCACGCGCCAGGCGATGCGGCGCCGGGGTCCAGACACACAACCTGCGTGCGCCCATTTTTGCCCTGGCGGTTCGAGCGCACGGCTTTCTCCAGCCAGTGCTCCCAGGAAGTGCCCGAAGGCGTTGCTGCGGTCGCTGAGGACGCCGGGGACGTTTTCCCAGACGAGCGTTGCCGCCGGGCGGCGGTCTTGGTGGCGGGTTTGGTCGATGGCATTTGCAAGCTCCACATAGGCAAGGGTCAAGGCACCACGTGGGTCGTTCAGCCCCTGGCGCGCGCCGGCCACGCTGAACGACTGGCACGGCGTGCCGCCGACCAGGATGTCGGGCGCTGGCACGGTGCCGGCGCGGACCTGGCGGGCGATCGCGGTCATGTCGCCCAGGTTAGGCACGCGGGGGTAACGGTGGGCGAGCACGGCGCTCGGGAACGGCTCGATCTCGGCGAACCACGCGGCTTCGAGGTCGAGCGGTTGCCAGGCGAGGCTCACGGCCTCGATGCCGCTGCAGACGCTGCCGTAGAGCAGCGGCGTGTTGCGCGGCGGTGCGCAAAGATTCGGGTGCATGTCGGTCTCCTGTTCGTATGGCGCAGGGCCATCGCCCTGGCCGGGGCGTTGAAAGGCAGGAGAAAGGCGCCGAAGGCCCCAGGGGCCTTCGGCTCGGGAGGAAAGAAGAACCACCCGTGGGCTGATTGGCAGGCCCGGTCGTCGCTAGAACCGTCTGCTCATCAAGCAATCACACCCGGCCCATGTCGTGGCTGGGGCCGGCATCGTCTGGCGCACATCCGCGCACAAAGGGAGCCCGTTTTTGCGCCGGCGGGCACCGGCACCGAATACCGCTGACCGCGAAGGGTCTCCGGATGGCTCGCACAGGCAAGCCATCGGGGGACCCTTCGCAGCGGCGGAAGGAATGCAGACGAGGAGAACGCGCGGGGTGCGGTTCGCGGAGAAGCCACCTTCAGGTCCCGCGGCCGGGGACGGCCGGACGGGACGCGCACACGGAGCAAGAAGGCGTTGCGCGCTGGGGCGTCCCGCAGGGCATGCGGGACACGGGCCACGCCGCCGATGGCGGGCATGGCTCACGGGGAACGGGGGCGGTCAGGCGCCTTTGCAGCCACCGCCACTGGTACGGCGTGGACGCGAGGCACCACGCCTGGACGTGCCGGTTGCCACCGGCAGCGTGCCTTTGCAGGCGGGGTAGCGACTGCACGACCAGAACGGGCCGCTCTTGCCGGTGCGCTGGCGCGTGGGTGCGCCGCACTGCGGACAAGCCGGTCCTTGGGGAACCTTGATGGACAGGGACGTGCTGCCGTACTGCGCGATCAACTGCGAAATCCATGCAGCCTGCTTGCCGATGAACACATCCAGGGTGAGTTGTCCGGCCTCGATCATGTCCAGCGCCTGTTCCCAGACGGCGGTGGTGCCGGGGTCGGCAATCGCCGCGGGCACGGCGTCTATCAGCGTGAGCGCCGCATCCGATGCGCGGATGGAGCGTCCCTTCTTCACGATGTAGCCGCGGGCGATCAGCCCGCTGATGATGTTGGCCCGCGTCGCCTCGGTGCCGATGCCCGTCGTGTCCTTGAGCTTCTGCTTCAGGCGCGGGTCGGTCACGAAACGCGCAACGCCCTTCATCGCCTTGACCAGTTCGCCCTGGGTATAGGGCTTAGGCGGCATCGTCTTGAGGGCCTTGATGTCGGCCCCGGCGATCTGGCATGCCATCCCGTCACGCAGCGCAGGCAGCACCTGGCTGCGCGCGGCACCATCGCCGTCCTCGTCCGCTTGCGGTTCGGCCAGCAGCAGGCGCCAGCCCTTGGCGACGACTTGCTTGCCCGTGGCCACCAGCTTCTGCTGGCCGCAGAAAAGCTCGGCCACGGTACGGTCGAACTCGTGATGAGGGAGGAACTGGGCCAGGTAATGCGCCCGGATCAGCCGGTACACCGCCTGTTCCTTCTCGCTCATGGCGGACAGGTTCGCAGGTTCGAGCGTCGGGATGATGCCGTGGTGCGCGGACACCTTCGTATCGTTCCAGGCGCGCGAACGCACGGAGCGGTCGAGCTGCTCCATGATCGGGCGCAGCGAGGGATCGGTGTTGAGCAGGCTGCCGAGGACCGTAGGCACCTCGGCGAACATGCTTTCGGGCAGGTAGCCGGAATCCGAGCGCGGGTACGTCGTGGCCTTGTGCGTCTCGTACAGGGCCTGAGCGATCTCCAGCGTCTCCTGCACGTCCAGCCCAAGCTGCTTGGAGCACACCTCCTGCAGGGTGCCCAGGTCGAACAGCAGCGGCGGGCCCTCGCGCACGCGCTCGGTCTCGACCGACACCACCTGGGCACTGCCCGCGGCGCGGATCTGCTGCGCGGCCTGCTGTGCGACGGGCTGCTGCAGGCAGCGGCCGGCGTCGTCGGTGCTGGCATCGTGTGCCACCCACTGCGCGGTGAACGTCTGACCGCCTGCGGACAGGGACACGTCGATGGCCCAGTACGGCACGGACACGAAGGCCGCGATCTCTCGGTCGCGGTCCACCACGAGTTTGAGCGTCGGGGTCTGTACACGCCCCACCGACAGCACGCCTTCGTAGCCGGCCTGCCGCCCGAGCACGGTGAACAGCCGGCTGAGGTTCATACCCACAAGCCAGTCGGCGCGCGAGCGCGCCAGCGCCGAGTAATACATCGGCAGCGTCTCGGCCGAGGGCCGCAGCTTGGCGAGCGCGGTGCGGATGGACGCATCGTTGAGCGCCGACAGCCACAGGCGTTCGATGGGACCGCGGTAGCCGCACAGGTCGATGATCTCGCGGGCGATCAGTTCGCCTTCGCGGTCAGCGTCGGTGGCGATGACAAGCTGGGTCGCCTTCGCCAGAAGCGCTTTGACGACCTTGAATTGCGTGGCGGTCTTCGGCTTGACCTCGACCCGCCACTGCTGGGGAATGATGGGCAACTGCTCCAGCGACCAACGCTTGAGCGCCGCGTCATACACCTCGGGTGCTGCCGCTTCGACGAGATGGCCGATGCACCAGGTGACCGTGACGCTGGAGCCGTTGAGGCAGCCTTCACCGCGCTGCGTGGCGCCGAGAATCCGGCCGATGTCTTTGCCCTGGGAGGGCTTCTCGCACAGAAACAGCCGCATGTCCGTCCATCCGCTTCCCGTTGTTCATGGAGTTGCTGGGATCGAGGATGCCGAGCGCCTGTTGGGGCAGCAGCAAACAAGCTGCATGCGGCAGCGACCGCTTTCACGAGATGGGATGGCTGAGGCGGGGATGGCGTGCGGCCGGCGATGTGCGAGTCGGGAGCCGCGATGTTCGGGAGCGCGTGGAAGCCGGTGGACGCTGGTGGCGCTGTCCCCTGGGGATAGCTCGCGAGGACATGGGGGGCGGCAACGTACTGCGGCCGCCCCCCCGTCGGATCACTTCCTGCGCTTGGGCTCCTTCGGCGCAGCCGGTTCCTGGGCGGCCTGGGGCTTGGGCTGCGCGTCCTGTGCGGTCTCCTGCGATTTGGGGCTCAGGACGACGGACTCGATGCGGAACGGCAGGATGCCGACGCTGCGCGCGTTGATCTGCCAAGTCTCACGTGGCTGATCCTCGTTGTCGGTCCAGGGTTCGCGCTCCATGCGGCCGACGACCAGCACGCGCATGCCCTTCTGGTAGAGGTCCTTCCAGTGCGCGGCGTCGCGGTGCCAGATTTCCACCGGCGCCCAGAAGCCGCCGCGATCCTCATAGTCGCCGCCCTTGGTGGGAACGGGGTTGTCGAAATACACGTTCAGCCGCAACAAGCGCCGCGGTTCGTCGTTGCCGTTGGGGAACTCCCGGTACTCGGGGGGCGAGCCGATGTTGCCTTCGCCCGAAAAATGCGTGCTCATGTTGCAATCTCCTTGGTGGTTGAAATACCCGCACCTGGTCGGCGCCGGGCGCGTGCTGGGATGCCCGGCGCAATCACCGATCGCGCATTGCGGCGGGAAAGGACGTGAGCCGGCGCAGGTAGGCGTCTTCCGCCTCGGCGGCCTTGCTGGCGCACTCCTGTGCCTGCCTGCCCAGGGTGTGCAACAGGCTGATCTGCATGTTCAGCGTGATGCGCTGCAGCTCGATCGCGTGCAGGTCGGCCAGCAGGTTGACCGGCGTGCTGGTGCTCGCCATCAGCTCCTGCCACAGGGCCACGCCCATGGCCGAGCGGTCGTGCCTGCGCCAGCGCAGGAACGTCGTTCCCGCGCCAGTGGTCTGCTGGGCCAGTTCCACGGGCAGCAGGTGGAAGGGATGCCCACTGGCCTGTTGCAGCACTTGTCGCTGCGCCAAGCCGATCAACTCGTCGCGCATGGCGAAGCACTGGCTGGCCCAGGCCTCCAAGTCCCCTTTACCTTTAAAAGGCTTTAAAAGGCCTTTTAGAGAGGCCGCGTGTTCCAGGCGCATGAAGGCTCCCTGTTGCAGGCCCCGGAAGTAGCGGGTCGGCTGGTTCAGATCGCTCATGCGGATTCGTCCTCGCCGGCAGTGGCTGCGTTTTCGGATGGGTCGGCAGCAGCGGCCGCATCACCATCGACGCTGGTAGCGGCTGCGGCAGGACTCTCACCGCGCTGTTGCAGACCACGGCGCACGATGGGTGGCGCAAACTTCGAGCGGCGCGTGCCTTCGAGCACGTCCTGCGGCAACTCGCCGAACTTCTCCAGCGCGGCCCGCGCTGCGGCATTCTTCGCCGCGAAATCGTCGCGGGTGCAGCCCGAATAGCGATACTGCTGGGCCAGCGAGAACAGGCTGCGCAGCGCGTGCGCGCCCTCGTTGAGCCAGCGCTCTAAGGTGCTGCGGTCGATCAGCGCGGTGTGGTGGGCGAGGATCAGCTTGCGCGCGATGTCGTCGTAGTCGGCCAGGAGATAGACAGCGGCAAAGCCCAACTGCGCATTGACGAACAGCGGCAGCTTGACGGGCTGCACGTTGAGGTTCTCGCCCAGGGTCAACGCGGCGGGCACGCCGGCCAGGGCCTGGTCCACCTGTTCGCGCAGCGTCTGCAGCGTGGTCTTGGTCTGGTCGAGCTTGTCCTCGATGCGCAGCATCCACCAGTCGCTGTACGGGTCGTCCTGCTCCGAGCCGCGCTTCATTTTGTTCATGACGGCGATGTAGCCGTTCAGGCCGACGATGCCCGGTCGCCCCTCGGCGGCGGCGCGGCCATGCCAGATGCGCGAGGCGTGGTGGGTGTGCAGCGTCAGCGACATTGCGCTGCGCAGGGAGCCGAGGTTGAGTTGCAATGGTTCGTTGCTGGTTGCCATGGTGATCGCTCGCTGGTGGACAGGGAGCCGCCAGCATCCGCATGCGGCGGAAGGCAGTCAGTCAACAAACCGAAATGAGCCGGCCCCCGGTTCTGTGCGCGCTGGCGGCGCAGCGCGCAACGGTCCCCTGGGGACCGCTCCGCAGATGGGCATTCACGTTGGCGCTCCGGGCCTCGGTCGTCGACGGGTTGCGTGCTGCACCGCACGTCGCGCTGTCGTTCGACACCATCCTTCGCAGCACGGCCGTCCCCAGGGGACCGTTCCGCTGAGCGCCATGGAGGTTTGCTTCATGGCCTTGCCAGGCGCTTTGCCCAGGTTTCGCGCAGCAGGTCGCGCCGTCACCCGGCGCTTCACCGCACAGCCGTCCCCAGGGGACCGTTTCTGCCAACCGCCATGGAGATCTACTTCACGGCTTTGACGAGCCCTGTGCTCAGGTCTTGCGCAGCAGGTCGCGCAGGCGCTCGATGTGCTGCCGGGCCACCTCGGGCGGCACGACGTTGCGCGGCGGCTCGGATGGTGGCGCTCGCGCCGCCGATGGTGTTGGCGGTGCTGGGCCGGTCTGCTTGGCCCACGCATTGAACTCGCCGCGCATGGCGCGCTGGATGATGCCGAACAGATATCCGGCGGGGTTGCGGATGCCATGCTTGCCGCACCGTGCGGCCCATTCGTCCAGCACGGCCTGCCCCAGGGCAGCGTCCACCTGCTGCAACGCCATCCTGGCTCCGGCCTGCTGTTCCGCTTTCAGTTCCGCGAAGCGCTTGGGCCATTGCAGGTCGCCCAGCGCACGCGCCTGCGCGGTAGTACGTACTTCATTAATACGACTACTACGTACTGTACGGTCCTGCTTCGGATTCCGAAGAGCGCCGTCTGGCGCGGGTTTCGGCCCTGCTTCGGATTCCGAAGAGGGGCGTTCGCCATTCCGAAGAAGGCTCGCGGGCCCTTCTTCGGAATCGTGGATCGCATCCTCCTGTGGATAACTTTCGGTGGCGGTGATGCCCTGGTCGGCCAGGCGCTCGGCGAGCACTTGCAGCCGCGACGGCAAGGTGCGTCCGGACAACATCGGGTCGTCCGCGATCTCCTGGAGGGTGTTGAGTCCCACCACCTGAACGGCCTTGGCCGAATGCCCCAGCGACTGGCTGACCAGGGCCAGGTAGTCGGCGTCGAGCTGCATGGCCTCGAACGGTGTCAGGGGTTCGTCATGCAGGACGTAGAGGTTTCCGAGGATGCGGCCGGTCTTGGGGTCGCGCCGTCGTCGCACGAGGCTCAGCCAGCGCGTCAGGCGCAGCAGCGTCAGCGCCCGCGCGACGGTCTCGTGGGAGGCTTGTCCCGCGCAGGGCATGGACGCCAGCCAGGGGCGCAACTGCTCATAGGTCGGGAACGCCGTGACGCCGTCGTCGTTGAGCATCAGCCGGAACACCTGCCAGGCGTTGCGCTCCAGCGGTGTCAGGCGGCGGTCGAGGAACAGCCGCCGCGGCACGNTCTCNTGCCGATTGCCACTGAACAGGAAGGCGTCGCCGGACGCGGCAGGCGTGGGCACTGCCATGGGCGCTGGCGCGCTGGGATGTGGCTTGGGCGTGAGGTCCTTCAGCGCAGCGTCGAACAGGTCGGCGAGTGCGATGGGGCCTTGACGCGGGGCTCGTGGGGCGGTGTCGTCCACGGCCATGGCCTAGCCCAATCCCTGATCGACCCAGTTCCTGATCGCGGCCCAGACCACCGAGAGCGGCAGTGACATGCCCTCGGCCAGGTCCATGGCCGCATCGAGAATCGAGGTCTCGTCCTCCAGATCGACGTTCCTGCTGCTGGTCACGGCTTTCCATTGCCGCCACAGTTCGGTGTCCTGGGTCTCGTCCAGGACGGGGTGGCGCCCCTTGCGCTTGGGCAGGCCGAGGATCTCCCGCCGCAGGGCGACTTCCTGATGGGTCAGGCCATAGAAGCGGCTGACCATCTCCGTGCTGGCCCCCAGCCGCAGCATGCGATCGACCGTGGCGATTTCCTTCTCCACGTCCTGTGCCTGGTTGAGCAGGCGCTGCAGCACTTCGCGGTTGACCGTGACCGAGCACCACGAGACGCTGGCGTTGGCCAGCACGCTGATCAGCGCGGGGTGCTTGAGCGCATCCAGCTCGGCCTCGCCGAAGCCCATGGCCTTGCAGCGGCGCAGTTGGCCGTTGCGAAGGTCATACAGCGCCTGGGCGATCACGGCCTGGTTGAGCGGATGCGATGTGGACATGCGACCTCCCTCGCTCACGTCCCGGGCGCCGTGGTGCCGGCTTCCAGGTCCAGCAGACGCCGGGCCAAGCGGAGCAGCCGAAAGAGCTTGACCAACGCCGTGTCGCTCAAGCGCCTTGCGCCGCTGCCATGGCCTTGGCTCTGGCCGTGCAACAGGGTCGGCAGGTCGGCGGCGAGCTGCGCGCCGTCCAGGCCCGCTTCGGCGACGGGCTGACCCGTCAGGGAAGTGAGGAGCGTCAGCACCGCGCGGCCGAGCGGCGACGGGGCTTGGCCGCGGGCGCGGCACGCAAACCCGATGCCATCGGCGCGATCCTCGATGTACTCGTCCAGGCCTGCCTCCCCGGCGATCTCGCGCGCGAACTGCGCGATGTGGATGCGCAGCCGATCGGGCGTGTCCAGGCCCGCGTCGATGTACCAGACATCGGAGATCGGATAGAGTCCGCCGGCTTGCACCGGGATGGACTGCAACACGCTCGCCGAGAAGTCGGGCGGCAGCGCATCGCCCAACTGGTCGGCGACCATGCGCTGGATCGACTGCAGCCGTTCGGTCGTCGGTGCCGGCGAGACGATGTGCTCACGAAGCAGATCGCTCGGTGCAGCCGCCGGGCTTCCCGTGGCCGCTTCGCTAGCCGCCGTGTCGTCGTGGCGCAAGGTGGGCTCGGACGCCGGAGGGCTGGCGGGTGGAGGACCGGCCGCCGCTGCAGGCGTGGCGATGGACGATGCTGCGCCCGGCGGAGTCGGCGTGCCGGCGGTGGGCGAAGGCAACGCCGGCTGCGCCGCAGGTGGCGTCGGGTCACTGACCAGCGCCCGGTGGCGGCTTTCCGATTCGGTCAGGTCCAGCGCCAGCACGTCGTAGCAGATGCCCAGCAGCTCGGACATCTGGCCGATCAGCTCGTCTTGCACGCGCTGCGGCGCGAACTCGTCGCCCTGCGTGTCGAACTGCGCCAGCACCTCCTGAAAAAAGCTGTCGAAGTCCAGCGGCAGCGAGCGGTCCTTGGCGTAGTGCTCCCAGGTGCGTTTGCAGGCCGTGCGCATGACCGACAGCCGCTCGACCTGGTGGCGCCCAAGGCCGCCATAAAGCACGGTGGGAATGGCGGGCAGCAGGTAGCGCACCGCGTCGGCCATGCGGGTGATGTGCGACCGCTGGACGGGGAAGCCATCGGCCGCCAGGCGGCGGGCCAGTTCCGACTGGCTCAGGGCGGCGCCGCTCTCCTGCTCGTAGAACTCCCGTGCTTTCTCGACGCCGAGCGCGCGCTCGATGAACGTGAGGCCACCGCGCAGTTCGTTCTCGGCAAGATGCCCGGTCAGCGCGACGATTTCACCGCGCTCCGGCCATGGTCGGAACAGACACGATATGCGGAAGAAGCGTTCTTCCTTGGTCTCCGACCAGAGTTCGCGCAGGATCGCCAGCCGCGTGTTGCCGCCGTTGCGGATGATGTAGTGGTCCCCGCCGGGCCGGCGCGTGATAGCCGGCGCCGCGTCCAGGCCGCGCTCGCGGATGGACGCCTTGATTTCCTCGTAAGCCGGGTTGCGCTTCATGCGCGGGTCATGGTCGTAGGGCCGCAACTGGTCAAGCGTCACGACCATGGGCGTGTCCGCGATCGGGTCGCTCAAGGCCGTAGCCGCTGGGCCGCTGCGCTCGAAGCCGGCCGCGAGCAGCTTGCCTGCCATGTCCTGCGAGGTCATGTCAGCCATGGCCGCACGCCTCGCAGTCCCCACGACCGCCGGCCGGCGCCATGCGGGCCTCTCGCTCGGCGCGGCGGATCTGCGCACGGGCGTTCAATTCGGCCCGGTGGTCACTCGCTGTCGAACTCGTGTAGATCGCCGCGCAGCCGGCCTTGGTGAACTTGAGGTGCCCGCCCGGCGTGCGCTTGACGTGCCAGCCCTCGCCGACCGCGAACTCGATCAGGGCGCGCAGCCGCTTGTGGCCGCGGGCCAGCTCATGTGCGTTCGCCATGGGGCCTCCCAGGATCAAGAGGTCGCTGCGGGCGGCCGGATACTTGAGCCAGTCGGTCCTGCCATTGCGGGAACAACTCGCTGGCGAGCGCGCGCATCGTGTCGAGCGCGGCAGGGGCGACTCTGCCGGGCGGCTGGCGGTGCTCGACCCGATGCACTGGCAGGCCGCGCGTTGCGGCGCGTGGATACGCTTCTATGGCCGGCACGTCGGTGGCGAGCACGCGGATGCCGGCGCTGTCCTGGAACAGGTCGCGCAGGGCCTGCTGGATCAGCCGTGCGTTGGCGGACACCGGGTGGACGCGGTTGATGAGCAAGTGCAGCGGCGGCGGTTCGATACCCAGGTGCCGGTACGGCGCAATGTCTTCGAGCAACTGCATGGTGCCGCGCCGCAGCTCGCGTGCCGCGAGGATCTCCGGCGTGACGGGCGACAGCGCGAGATCGGAGGCGAGCACCGCCATCTCCAGCAGCACGGAACGCGCGCCCTGGGTGTCGATCAGCACCAGGTCGTAGAGGGGAGCAAGTGCTGGCAGCAGATGCCGCAACCGCAGGCGGCCATCCGGCGCATGCAGCAACAACGTGTTCAGCTCGCCCCGGTGGTCGTTGGACAGCACCAGGTCCAGGCCCGCGATGATCGTGCGGGACACGAGCTGGCCAAGGTCGCGCTCGTTGAAGGCCAACAGCTCATAGATGCCGCCCGGCGCGCGCTGGGTCAGTTCGTAGTAGGAGGACAAGGTGGGCTGCACGTCGAGATCGAGCAGCAGCACGCGCAGGCCCGCGTCCGCGGCGAGCCCGCCCAGGTTGGCGGCCGTCGTGGTCTTGCCGACGCCGCCCTTCGTTGAAATGATGGACACGACCTGCATGGCGCTCTCCGGCTGGGAATGGGAAGTCCGCGGGAGAGCGGGTCAGGTCCGGTGGTTGAGGCGCTCGGCGATCCACTGGTCGATTTCGATCGAATCCCAGCCGACAGCGCGCACGCCCAGGCGCAGCGCCTGAGGGAACTGGCGCTTCTTCATCAGGTTGTAGATGTGGGCGCGTTTGAAGCCGGACTTCGCTTCGACTTCATCGAGCCGCAGGATGCGGCGCTCGTTCGGCGGGAGTACAGGGGTCTGCGACATGGCGGTCACTCCTGAACGCTCGGTGGCGTTTGTTGGCGTGACCTCTATTCAATAGACCTGGCTGCGGAAAGACATTGCAAATGCAATCTCCGCGATTGCACATACAAGCTGGATAACCTCATGCGCTTGCGCTACGAACGTACCTCTTAGCGTTGGCGAACTTTCCGTTTAAGGTGCGCTCAGTGATGCCCATGGTGCCGCCGTAGTGGGCGACCAATGCAGAGACAAGGGCCTCCTGCGTTTTGAAGCTGGAATAGGGCACGCCTGAAGGCGACTGGCTCAGCATCAGCGTCAACATCCCTCCAATGATGTTGAGATAGGTCGTTTCCGCCCGTTCGCTGATCTCGCATTGCTTGGATGCCAACAGCACCGAGGATTGCTTGAGTAGCGTGTCGTGCTGCTCCTGCAGTTCTCGCATCTCACGTCGGGCTTGTTCAAGCGCGGCCTGAAGGGCCAGCCGCTCCACGAGGATCGCCTGTCCTGTTTCCATGGTGATGAAAGGATGCGCCATGCGTTCGCCACGGCTGAACAGAAATCCTGGCCGGTGCTCGGGATAGTGGGTGCGCATCCAGCGTTTTAGATCGACATGGCGAACAGTCAGATCCAGAGAATTGAGCAGCTTCGGATCATTGAGCGTGATCCCGTTCTTGCCGTAGGGCAGCTCTCCGTTGAGGATGCCGTCATAGATACGTTCCGAGTGCAGCCGGCACTCATTCCATCGAGGGCAGTTCAGCGACCGAGGCAGGACACGCGGTGACGCGATCGTGGCCAGGATCATCGGGAGATACCGCAGCAACCCAGCCCATCGGATGGCCGCCTCGATGGGACGATAGAACACCTTTGATGTTGAAATGTCCTTGTGCATGTCTTCGTCTCCTTTCGGGTGCGCTACATCACCGGCTCCTTTCTTGCCCAAGGGCTGTTGTGTCGTTATGGCCTGCGACGGACGCTTGAGGCGATGCCCTAAGCGAAGGCGGAGGAGGCCATTGGCGTCCGCCGCAGGTGGCCTTGTCTTGCTTGATATGCAAGAATCGATCAGTTGCCGGCCCATCGAGCGATGAGGACGCAAGCTCGATATTGGCGCTCACGGTACCAGCGTCATAGGTGGCGCAAAGCCCATCAAGACCGATTTGGTATAGTCTGATATCCAGACGGTTCAAGACCAGCGAGTTGAAGCGTTCGACGCCCCTACGTCCAGTTGGTGACTGGAAATCAGCGGTTAGTGATGCATCGCTCCACATGCTGATATATCGACAAAGTATCTGCCGCAGTACCAGTGACCCTGCCAGGTTGCCCCAGCACATAGGAGACGGAGATGGCTGAACATTCCCATGAACATCAACATCACACATCCGGTCAGATGGGTAAGCACGGCCGACCATACGCCAAGTTCTGGGTGAACATGGTGTTGGGCCTCGTCGTCATGTACTTCGTAATGTTCAGCATGATCGACGGCGCCAGGGACTTCAGAAACAATCTCAACATGCTCTACATGGCGGTCACTATGTGGGCGCCAATGGGCATCTTCATGCTAGCGACAATGCCCGGCATGTTTCCAAACCGGCGGCTCAATCTCGTGCTGTACGGCTTGTTTGCCGTTCTCACACTCGGTTCTTTTGCCGCTACCCGTGCTCAAACCGGAATCGGCGATCGACAGTTCATCGCGTCTATGGTCCCGCACCATTCGGGAGCGATCCTCATGTGCCGCGAGGCGCAGCTCTCAGATCCGGAACTCGTCAACCTATGCCAAGCGATTTCCGATGGCCAGCGCGCGGAGATCGAGCAGATGAACCGGATTGCTGCACGCCTTCGTTGAGGCTGGCTGCCACTACACTGGCGCCGCGTTGCGCTCCGGCGAAGTTAGCCGCAGCGATGTAAAGATGAGTACTTGCGGTGTTCCGATGCCGGCGGTTGTGTCCTACAGCCGTCCAGGTGCCAGGCAGTCCACGCGACACCACCCCGCGCTGCCTGCGGAGCGAGCGCAAGTCATGATCGTCGCAAGTTGGAGTTCGATAGCGAACCCGCTCAGCAGCTGGACGCATCAGGCGTAACGACGGGTGGATGGATCATCCTTGGACGCTGGTGGAAGTGGTTGGATGAACTTTGTTGCCGAGGGCGAAAAACAAGGCTATAATTGAGTTCTTCGCTGATCACCACAGTGGAGAAAGTGATTGGGAAACAGAGACTTAGCGCTCTAGTGCATGACTCGTCTCCCGCTCCAGATTCTCAAAAAGCCCAAACTTCGGTTTGGGCTTTTTCTTTGCTGCTGAATATTCGCTGCACTGGCGCTGTAACACCTCCACAGCATGCGCAACGCATGCTGCCATCGCACGGCAGCCGATGCGGTTCGTTTGACCACATCGCTCAGCCTCTGTCCCAGAGCTCCCGGTAAAACTGAATCCGCGTCATATCTGGTTCAATGCCATAGGTCGAGAAGAAAAGCTCGTCGTAGCTGCGTCCAAAATTAACCTCCCAACTGATGCTATAGGTAGCAATAGCCAAGTCAGCCCAACGATCTGCAACGCCCAGCCTGGAAAGGTCAACGTGAGCGGAAAATCCGCCTTCGCTATTCAGCAGTGCATTCGGCACACACGGATCGCCATGGCAAACCACCAAACGCTCAGGCTCCGGCACCCGCTCGGTTGACCCAAACCATGTGCTGCGATATGGGCAACTGTGCACTGGCAACGCATCATGGAATCGCCGTAAGCCTGTCGCAATGGCGCGCACCGCGACTTCCGCTTTATCGCGCCACCGCGGGTCGACGGCTGGTATCGCGTCAATGGCCTCAGTGACCAGCCAGGCGGCGCCATCAACCTCGCCACAATCAACAACACGGGGAACCGCAACGAATTGGCCCGCCCAGCGTAGCTTCTCTGACTCCATGACGAGGTTTACATCCGCCCGCTCGGCCGGACTCAAGCCAACCGAAGGCTGCCACTTGATGTAGCGTGCTCCCTGTTCGCCGTGACAACGAAACGTCAGGCCGCCTAATTCATTACGCCATACAACCTCGACCGAATCCGTTCCGGCAAGGTCCAAAACCTTGCTCGGAATAGTGACGTCGCCAGCCGGAACGCCTGCCGCTACTCGTTCATGACTCATTTCGTCTCACTACCGTTGTCTCGATTCATATTATTGAATCACGGCAGTGATCGCTCCACCTGCATTCGCAGATGTATTTATCGCTCAACCGCGCCCAAGTTCCTTGCCAATGGCACGCTTTGCCTCAACGATGCGGCTCAGAAAACGATCACGCCAACGGCGGCGTTCCGGTAAAGCTTGCGCAGGCACGGTCTCACGCATGCGGGCTTCGATGCCGGCAATCAGTGCAGGGCCCCACTCGCGCGGGTCGGCCTGCTCTTTGGCCAATCCGTAGTACATCGGACCGAGATTTTCACAATACTGCGCGACGCCATTTGCCGCATTCAAATCGATGGTCGCAAACGGCCCCATGAAACACCAGCGCAAGCCTAGTCCGTCGGCCATTGCGGCATCTACCTCGCCAGGTGTGCAGATACCGTCCTCCACCAGACGAAAGGCCTCACCGAGCACCGCGCTTTGCAAACGGTTGACCACAAAGCCGTTGATTTCCCGCGTCAGTTGAATCGGGCTCTGGCCAAGTTTGCACATCAAATCATGGACGAAAGTCACCGTCGCTGATGCGGTGGCAGGCGCAGGAACGAGCTCTACCAACGGGATCAGGTGAGGCGGATTGATCGGGTGTGCCACCAAATATCGTTCTGCATTGGCCAACCCTGTCGTAAAACTCGAGGCAGGAAAGCCCGATGTCGAACTGCCAACAATCGTGTTCGCGCCCAACAACGCATCCATTTCCCGGTAGAGCGCTTGCTTGATCGGCAGTCTCTCTGGCGCACTTTCCTGGACATAGTCGGCGCCGGCCAATGCATCCGCCAAATCGACTGCTATCCGGCATCGCGCCGCGTACGACGCATCCGCAGCCGCCACGAAAGCCACTGCTGCCTCAGCCGCCTCAGGCGAACGATCATAAATCGTGACCTCATGCCCGGCGCGGGCAAACACCAATGCCCATGATGAGCCGACCACACCACACCCAACGATCGCTAGTTTCATTCCCAACTCATTTGCAATGACAGATCGGTCTTTGAACGGCCCTCGATCTCAAGAGGCCTGCTAGCGGTTCGCTCTCCATCGAGCAGAGCGAACCTCCAGGGTTGCATGGACCGGACTCAGTTCACGGTGATGTTGCTGTCCTTGATCACCTTGGCCCACTTGGCGATTTCGCTGTCGACGAATTTCCCTAGTTCTTCAGATGTCCCGCCACCGGCCTGGGCACCTTGTTTCTGCAGCGCGTCCTTGACCTCGGGGCTGCGCAGCACGACGTTGGCATCGTCCTGGATTTTTTTGACAATCGCTGGCGGAACGCCGGCGGGCGCGATCAGGCCGCTCCAGGTGTATGCGCTGAAGCCAGGCAGACCGCTTTCGGCCACGGTGGGTGTATCCGGCCAAGATGGATCTCGTTGCGCGGTACCGATCGCCAGCAGTTTCATCTTGCCATTCTTGACTTGCGGCCCTGACGACAACGCGGCATCGAACATCATGTTGCAGGTGCCTCCGATGGTGTCGATAATCGCGGGACCGCTGCCTTTGTATGGGATGTGCGTGAGATGAGTCAGGCCCGACATGGACTTGAACAACTCACCAGCCAAATGCGATGGCGAGCCCGGACCAATCGAACAGTAGTTGGCCTTGTCCGGGTTTTTCTTGGCCCAGGCGATAAAGGACTTGACGTCGCTGTAGGGGGCATCGGCCGGCGCCACCATCAACAAAGGAATCGTCATGCCGAGCACAATAGGCACAAAGTCCTTGACGGGATGATATGGCAGCTTGTCGAACAGGCTGATGTTCACGACATGCGGACCGCTGCCATTCATCAACAGCGTGTAGCCATCGGGCTCGGAACGGGCCGCGGCCTCGTTGCCAATGATGCCCGATGCACCGCCGCGGTTTTCTACCACCACGGGCTGGCCCCAACGCTGAGTCAGGCCCTGCGCCAGCAAGCGGGTCAGGATATCGGTGGAACCGCCAGCGGGATATGGCACGATGATGCGCACAGCGCGATTGGGATAGTCTGCCGCGTCGTCGGCCATGGCCGCCAACGGGGTCGCGGCCACCATCCCAAATAGACAGGTAGCCATCAAGGACCTGATTTTCATAGTGTCTCCTCTTTGTATTTTTTATGCGGGCCTTTCCGGCTCCGCGGCGTGCGGCATCAGGCCGCTGCGCGTTGTTCCCACCGCTCAGGCAGCACGTCATCCAGACCGGATGGTTCAGTCGCCGAAATAGTCGTACGCACGATGGATCGCAATTGATCGGGCCCCCAGGGCCTGCCACGATGCATGGTGGCGCGGTTATCCCACATGACGACATCACCCGGCCGCCAGCTATGCACGTAGGTATAGGCAGGCTCTGTGGCACGCTCGATCAGATGGGCCAGCATATCGGCGCCGTCCTGGTCACCCATCCCCTCGACGGCGCCCGCATGCGATGCCAGGTACAGTGAACGGCGGCCATTGACCGGATTACGCCAAGTCATACGGCGACGCACAGCCGGCAAGGCGGCATGCTCTTCGGGCGTCATCATGGCCCGATCGATTTTGTTGCGCGATGTGGCGTAGCTATGGATCACCACGGCATCGCGCAGCGCGGCCTGCTCGGCCGGACTCAACCGTTCCCAGGCAGCGCGAGTCGAGGTGAACTCGGTTTCACCGCCCTGCTCGGGAATGACGCGCGCCGACAGTACGGATGCCACGGCCGGCACCTGCTTGAATGAGCTGTCGGTATGCCAGAGTTGGTTGGCACGCGCGATGATCAGCGCCTTGTCGCTAGGCGGCACGATCTTTCCGTCCTGACCGATATTGTTCATCCGCGAATAGAACGTGCCATGCCCGGCCGATCCGACCTTGACCAATTCCAAGGGGCCGAACCCGCGCGAGAATGCAGCCTGCACATCATCGGTGATAGGCTGGTCTCGCCAGACCAATACGGAATACTCTTCGAACGCGGCAGACACTTGGGCAAAAACCGCCGCGTCGGATATTGCCTCGATCAAACCCACACCGTGAATTTCGGCGCCGAAGTCTGGATGCAGACGCTCGATACGCATGATGACCCTCCTGCTGACTGGGGACAAAAGCACACTGCGATACGCTTTGAAAAGCTTGCAAGTACTCTATCATCGAGCCCCGGAAAACAGGCCGGAAAGCCGCATTCCGACTGCATTTACATATATGTGAAAATCCTGACGTCGTGCCCCTGTGCCCCAATAAGCGTCCGTTTCTCAAGCGATCGAAGCTGACTCACCCCGCCTGCGTAGGCTTCGCGGCTTCCAATTGAGTGATGCCAGCATGCATCGCCGCAACGACCTCTGCTTCCTTTTCTTCCAACCGTTGCACAGGACCGGAAACTGCCAACGCGAACAGCCGGCCAAAGCGGCGCTCGGGCAACACCATGCAAATCCCCCCTGCCCCCTGCTCCAGCGTGTGCTTGTTGAATACGTAGCCGTCACGGCGCCCCTTTTCGACGTGCAGCATCAGCTCGGCCAATGACGTCTTGCTGGCTCGATCCGGCTCGTGAAAATTGACTCGCCGCACGAGCTCGACGATCTCTTCATCGGTACGCGCACCCAGCATGGCCCAGCCACTGCCCGAACGCGTGATCGGCCTGATCGTGCCGATGGGCACCGCATACCAGATCGGCAGACGCGATGGGATCAGGTAGACATACTGAACATACAAATCACTTTGTGCGGACAGCGTGACAGTTTCCCCGTAGGCCTCGGACAATCGCTGCATCAGGCGCAGCACCTCTTCATTCTGGCCAAACAGCGCGCGTTGCACCCAGTTACCCAGCGACGCCATACGCATGGTCGGCATATAGGTGCGCGAGAAACGGTCGTAGTCCAGGTAGCCCAGCGTCACGAGGCTTTTGAGCAGCGCCGAGGCGCTGGAGGGCGGATAGCCGAAACCCTGCGTGAAATCCTTTAGCGCCATAGGACGCTGCTCGGTCTCGAAGGCCTCAAGTATTTCGAACACCCGCTGCGAGGTTTTGATGGGTTTTTCCGGCATGGCGTAGAGCTCTGCGGCGCATAGGTCGCCGAAAGCATACGCCTTTTTCACCCAGGGTATCCATTCAGGAAACAACGACTTAATGTTCTAATGCAGATCTCGTCTCTCACCCAATTTGAAAGAGGGCCAGACTTCGGTTTAGGCCCTTTGTCTTGTCCGCCGGCGTATCGGTAGGACATTGAAGGACCACAGGCAATGGACATTGCATTATCGTTGTTGTTAGTGATCGTAGTATGGCAGGTGTTGCGCGTGCGTTATCAGCGTACGCACATCATTTTGCTCGGACGGCATTTAGCGAACCTGCAGCTCGAGCGCCACATGGAAACGCTCACGCAAGGGTATGTTCGCGCCATCAAAGCAGACACCGAGGCCCGCCAGCTTCAGGTGCTGGAGACCTTTGCCCCCACCGAGCGTTCCGTGGCCGCGCAGGTACTGTCACTGGCCAAAGCCATGCAACAGGAAAGCCCCCAGGACACTCCCGTATGCATGCTGTCGTTCTGTGTCCCATATATCGAGCGCTTTCTGCCCAGCATGACACGAGATTTTCGCGAACTGCTGCATATTCATGCGGCGGGTTTACGTCATGTCGTGGACAACAACGATGACTGGGATCCCAAAACCCGCGCGTATCACCTCTCGGCAGAGCTGTATCTGTTTCAACACAGCTGCCATTGGTTCTGCAAATCGCGCAATGTCGCAGATGCACGGCTGATGCTGCGGCATCAGGTGAATCATCAGAAGGTACTGGATTCGGTCTCCACCGTGACGCGTTTGGCTTATCAACAATGGCGGAATTAGGTCGTTGCGCCTATCGCAATAGACGATCGCCCTCTGTCCGTACGCATCCCTTAATCACCAATCGAAATGATCTGGTTTAATTGTTCGCACGCGGCCAGGAATACATCCTTGGGCGCGTGCTTCCATGGATGAGGCTTGGCGCCCCTCGCACGCCAATCGAATGATTTGGGTTGATGCGCCAAAACATAACTCGTGACACCCTTTGGACCTTTGAACTTGATCGCAAAAGGGTTGCTATCGTTGTACTCGGCCGTGGTCATAGGCAAACCAATCACGATGCTTGTCCTCTCATTAAATGCCATAGGCGAAAGCACCAGCATGGGATGCATGTTCTTCATCTCTCGACCCACCTGAGGATTGCAGTCGATCCAGATAATGTCGCCACGATCTGGCACCCAGGTGACCTTTACCATCAAAGCACCTCTGCACCGACAGGGCCAATCGCCATCGCTTCGCCACCGTGTTTAGCTGGGTCGAACTTCTCAAGCTTTTCCGCCAAGGTGAGTTTGCGCGGCCCGACTGGCTTCACCGTAACACCGACCTCATCCGTTGCCACCTCGACCTCAAGGCCCGCCTCGAAATGCGCCGAACGCGCGACCGCCGCGGGAATTCGAACGGCCAAACTGTTCCCCCACTGCTGAATCGTAAGTTTTGCGACCTTTGCCATGATGTCCAACCTCCTGTGACGTATTAACGAGTATATACACAACAGCATTACGTATCAACACGTATATACAAATTACATTGATCCCTCAAAAAAGGGCCGATTGACATCTATCTATCATGCATTCGATTTGCTCTCGACGGCATCTTGGCCGTGAAATACTCGCGCCATGACGGCAACGCCGGATGGAAAATTATTACGCCTTTAACTGCCGCGCCGCCGCCACAAAAGACGACTCCACAATATCCAGCAGCCGATGATCCGACTCGGCTTTGCGACGCACCATCGCGAGCTTGCGCACCGGCGCATTCGGCCCCAGGCTCACTTCACGCACGGCGTGCGCATGCAGATGCTCGACGCGTAATCGCGGCAGCACCGACACGCCGACACCGGCGCCAACCATGGCAACTATCGCGTCTATCGACGGCAGATCGATTAAAGGCTGGCGCTGCGGCACGAGCTTTTCCACGAACTGCCCGGCCATGCGGCCCGCGACCATACGGCGGTCAAATCGGAGCCAGGGTTGCTCACGCAAAATCTGAGCAGGCGGTGCAGCCCTCAACCCCTTGGGCACCACGAGCACCAGTTCGTCATTCAGCAATTCCGTCCACAACAGCCGGCTCGATCCGCCGGTAGGCGGCCGGATCAGCACTGCCACATCGATCCTGCCGGCTTTTAGTTCGTCCAGCAAAATCGGCGTCGAACCGCGTTCGATTTGCAGCTCCACCTGCGGCGCGTTGCGCAACAGATCAGCGAACGCCAATGGCAAAAGCGTGGTTTGGGCAGAATCTGTAATGCCCAGCCGAACCAGGCCACCCGGCGCACGGGCTGCATGACTGCGCAACGCCTCGATCTCGGCCATGGCCCGGTCCACTGTACGCACCACCTCGCGAGCAAACGCCGTAGGCTGCACATGACGCCCGGACCTGTCGAACAGCAACTGCCCGAAATAGGCCTCCAACTGCTTCATCTGCAGACTGACGGCGCTGCGCGTCAGGTTGACCTGTTCTGCAGCGGCGGTGAGATTACCGTGCGCAACGACGGCGGACAGCGTGGCCAAGTATTGCAGTTTCATAGTTATCCGAGCCCCAGGCTACCCATAATGCGCGGCGGCAGCCTTTTCCGAGGCAGGTGCGCCATTGTCAAGAATTTCTTACTTATGGAACGACGAATTATCGCCCATTACTTGATTATTTCGCTCTAGCATACGACCTTACTCGCTCATTCCGGAATTTTCATGCAAGACGAACTCCGCCTACAGGACTATCCCATCGCCAGCCACACCTCGCCCAGCAAATCCGCCACAGGCGGATGGCAGGTGCCTAAACGCTTGCAACGCGTGCTGTCTCTGGCGGATTTCGAGGACGCTGCCCGGCGCCATCTGCCCTCGCCTATTTTTGCGTACGTCAGCGGCGGCTGCGAGACCGATCGTGCGCTGCGCGGCAGCGAAGATGCCTTCGCGGACTACGATTGGGTCACCCGGGTATTCATCAGCACCTCGCGCCGCTCGCTGGCTACGACGCTATTCGGCGAACGCTGGGCCGCGCCCATCGGCATCGCACCCATGGGCGTGAGCGCGTTGTCGGCCTACCGGGGCGACCTGATCCAGACCCAGGCCGCCGCGGCAGCGCAGATTCCCGCCATCATGAGCGGATCCTCACTCATCCGCCTCGAAGACATCGCCGCCGCCAATCCAAAAGCGTGGTTTCAAGCCTACGTCCCCGGCGAGCCCGAGCGTATCGACGCCTTGGTGGACCGTGTCGCGGCCGCGGGATTCAAAACGCTCGTCGTCACCGCCGACGTGCCGGTTTCGGGCAATCGCGAGAACAACATCCGCGCACGCTTTTCTACACCGTTGCGCCCGAGCCTGCGTCTGGCCTGGGATGGCATCACCCATCCGCGTTGGCTGTTGGGGACCGCATTCAAGACCATTCTGCGCCATGGCGTGCCGCATTTCGAAAACTCCCACGCCACACGCGGCGCCCCCATCATCGCGTCGAACGTCATGCGCGAATTTGGCGCCCGCGATCATCTGAACTGGACCCACGTCCAACAGATACGTGACCGTTGGAAAGGCCGCCTGGTCATCAAAGGCATTCTTTCCCCGGAAGACGCACAAATGGCACGGCAATATGGCGCCGACGGCATCATTGTCTCGAACCATGGCGGCAGGCAGCTCGATGGTGCGATCGCTCCGTTACGTGCGCTGCCCGATGTAGTGCGTGCATTAGGTCCCGATTATCCCGTCATGATAGATGGCGGCTTTCGTCGAGGCAGCGATGTCCTCATGGCACTGGCCCTGGGCGCAAAATTCGTGTTTGTCGGCCGGCCATTCAATTACGCGGGCGCCGTGGCCGGGCAGGCAGGCGTCACACATGCCATCGGCATTCTCGCTACGGAAATGGCGCGCAACATGGCCCTGCTGGGTGTGCTGAGCCCGTCGGAGCTAGGGCCGCAGCATCTGCGGCAGCGCAGCCGCTGACAATCCACCGGGCCGGGATCAATCCCGGTTTTGCGCATCCTCAAATCGATTGACGGTGCGCAACGGCGGGAATAGATAACTCCACAGCCCCACTACGCCCAAGGTACAAAGACCGCCCGCTATCGCCGCCGGCACAGCGCCTATCCAGGCCGCGCTGGCGCCGGCGCGAAACTCGCCCAACTCATTGGACGAACCGATAAACAGCATATTGACTGCGTTGACCCGGCCCCGCATTGCATCGGGCGTCGCAAACTGAAGTAGCGCACCCCGCACATACACACTCACCATATCGGCCGCGCCCGCGACAGCCAACGCCAGGCACGACAGCCACATCCAGTGCGATAACGCGAACACCAGATTGGCAATGCCGAACACTGCCACCGCGATCAACATGCGTTGGCCTACCTTGGCGTTAAAGGGGAACATGCTGAGGCAAATACCCGCAGCCACCTCGCCGACTGCAGCAGAACTGCGTAACAGGCCCAGCCCCTGCGGCCCCACCTGCAGAACTTCGTGAGCATAAATAGGCAACAGCGCCACCACCCCACCCAGCAGAACGGCAAACAGATCCAGGGAAATCGTCCCCAGAATCATGGGACGGCGGAAAATAAAGCGGATGCCGATACCAAAACGCTGCCAGATATTGGTGCTGCCCGCCTGCGACGTAGCGGCCCTACCCTGGTCGGCCGTCGAATACAAAACACGCACTTTTTGCAGTAGCAATGCCCCCGCAGCAAACGCCACCATGCAGATGGGATACGTCGCGTGGCTACCGCCCGCGCCGTACAACAAACCACCCAGCATGGGAGCACCGATCGCTGCACTGCGCATCACCATGGTGTTCGTGGCGATCGCCTGGGGCAATTGTTCGCGCGTGACTAATTGGGGCAGCAAGCTTTGCATGGCCGGCCCGGAGAACGCGCGCGAAGCGCCGAACAACACCAGCACTGCATAAATATTCGAGACGTCCTCGTGTCCATGATCCGACAGCCACCACAGCAAGGCGCTGCACACTGCGCCTACCCCCCAGCTCACTCCCAGAATGTGTTTGCGCGGCAATCGATCAATGAGGTCTCCTGCTGGCAGCAACAAGAACAGCATGGGCAGGAACTGGGCCAACCCCACATAGGCCAACGCCATAGGTTCGCGCGTTAAATCGTAAACCTGCCAAGCCACCACCACTGCCTGTACTTGCGTAGCAACCATGGCCAATACGCGAGCGAGTAGAAACGACAGGAAACCGGAGGGCTGATGAAATAGCGCAGAGCGGCTAGAGGGAGACGGGGCAGACATAAAGTCGAAAAGAAGAACGGCGCCGGATACGGCAGTTGTCTTCTGGGTAAATCACACAAGAGAGGGGACGCCAGTGCCGTATTATGCCAGGTCTTATATAAGACTGTCAGGAATGATTGAGCGGCGTGGGGGCTCTCCCTACCGTCATTTTTCTGATACCGTCACGGCCTGGGTTTTTTGCCACTGGGCCGCATCAAAGCCCCCCATCCTCGGGCGCCGAGCCGCGATTGCAGCACGCAGGCATTTTTTGGAAGTGAGACACAGTAATGCACAAGGAACCAGCCTCAAAATGGCTGCTCGACAGCTTTAGCATCGGCGATATTTTTTTCGCATCCCCGACGACCCAATTCAGAGCGCGCCAAGGATCCGATACGCTGACCGCCTATCAGCCCGCCACGTCCGCGGCCGTCAAGGCACTGTTTGCACAGGCCGAACAGCAGCACATCAACGATCCGATCATGTTTGGATTGGTGCCGTTTAACGCCGCCAATCCCGCCAGCCTGACGATTCCCGCGCAATATCAACAAGCGGCAGTGCCTGAGCGCGAGGCCCCTCATCACGCCTATGCGGCCGCCCAACAGACTGGCACTGCGGCGACTGTCTCTAACCGCCCCAAGGTTGTCGACCGTCAACCCGTGCCCGCACCCGAGGCCTATGGCGATATGGTCCGCAAGGCCCTGAAGCTGTTTGCCCAAGGCGATGTCAAGAAAATCGTGTTGTCGCGCGCGATGGACGTCACGCTGGATCGGCCGGTGGACTATGAGCGCCTCTTACCCGATCTGCTGGCGCGCAACGCACATGGCTATACCTTTGCCATCCCCGCATGGGGATTGAGCGACCGGGACTCACATCAGGACAACACGCCGACGGGCACACCCAGCGGCACCATGGTCGGCGCCAGTCCTGAATTGCTGGTCCGGCGCGAAGGCAATCGCATTCATGTGAATCCGCTGGCTGGCTCTATCGGCCGCCACTCCGACCCGGACACAGATCGCGCCCGCAAGGAACGCTTGGCAATCTCAGAAAAAGATCTGCGCGAGCACAGCTATGTCGTGAACGATATCGTCCGCATTCTGCGCACGTATTGCGATGAACTGGACGTACCCGACGGCCCTTCTGTCATCGGCACCGACGCCTTGTGGCACCTGTCGACCTACATCACCGGTACATTGCGCGACCCCGAAGTCACGGCGCTGGACCTGTCGTGCGCACTGCATCCCACACCGGCAATCTGCGGGCATCCTACCGATGTGGCTTTTGGCCATATCCGTGACCTGGAGCCCTTCGAACGAGGCTATTTTGCAGGGCTGGTGGGCTGGCAGCGCGCCAACGGCGACGGAGAGTGGGCGCTGACCCTGCGCTGCGCCCTGCAAACCGGCGACCGCAACCTGCGTCTGTACGCGGGTGCGGGCACCGTGGCCGGCTCGGATCCCGATAGTGAAATCGCCGAAACGGCCACCAAGATGGAAACGTTTATGCGCGCAATCAGTTGACGGTCAGGTTCAGGCGCTTGATCAAGGGTTCCCAGCGCTTGAACTCGTCATCCATGTATTGACGGAACGCGTCAGGACCATCCGCTGCGGGCTCCATGTACTGGGAGGCCAGGCGCTGTTGCACCGAGGGCGTCTTGATGGCGCCCATCAAGGCATCCTCCAGCTTTTTCTCGATATCGGCGGGAACGCCCGCAGGCGCCACGAAACCTATCCAGCCAGACCCTTCGATGCCCGGGACACCGAGTTCCTCGATCGTCGGCGTATCAGGCAAGAAACTCAAACGCTTTTTGGAAACGGCAGCCAATGCCCGCAGACGGCCATCTTTGATCATGGCCATCACTGCAATGGGCGGCAATGCCGCAAAATCGGTATCGCCCGATAGCAATGAGGTCACCGCCGCCGGCGACGACGCATAAGGCACATGCACGGCCTTGCCGCCCGTACGCTCGAGCAGCAGCTCAACCGACAGATGCGAGACGGTGCCTGCCCCGGTCGACGGGAAGTTATAGGGTTTTGCCTGGGACTTCATGGCCTTCAACAAGTCATCGAACGACTTGATGGGCGAGTTGGCAGGCACCACCAGGATATTGTGTTGATGCACGCCCAGCGTCAGCGGATCAATGTCCTTTTTCGGGTCATACGGCAGGTCGCTGTACAGCACGGTATTGTTGACCAGCGGCCCCGTGATGGAAACACCGAAGGTATAGCCATCCGGTTTCGCCTTGGCGATGGCAGCCGTGCCCAGGTTACCGCTGGCGCCCGGCTTGTTTTGCACCACAATCGGCTGGCCCAGGGTCTCGCTGACCTGCTCGGCAATCACCCGCGCCATGGTGTCCGGGCTCGACCCCGGGCCGAACGGCACAATCAACGTCAGGGGCTTGGACGGCCAATCAGCGGCCGCGTGAGCGGTATTCGCCACAACCGCCAGCGGCAAAACCGCCATGAGGGTGGCCCGTAAAAGTTTGCGCATGAGCTTGTCTCTCCGTGCAGTCGTTCTAGGATTCTGAGGTGGCCGAGTTTAACTCGGACTGCGAAATGACTCGCAGCGAAAAACCGGTCCTGGAACCACTCGCACCACAAGCAGCATCACACATATTTTCCGATCAATCCGCCATCAACCACCAGTTCCGTCCCCGTGATGTAGCTGGCTTCATCCGAAGCCAGGAACGCCACGGCGTTGGCGATTTCCCAGGGCGTGCCCATCCGTCCCATCGGCACCTGACGATCCCGCGCGGCTTTGGCTTGCTCGAAATCATCGGCCGAGAACATTTTTGCCACAGTGTTGCGCACGCGCGGCGTATCGATCAAACCGGGTACGACCGTGTTGGCACGTATGCCTTGGCCGGCGTATTGCTGAGCGATCATGCGGGCAAAATGAATGATCGCGGCTTTGGTGACGTTGTAGGCGAGATGCGGATAGCCCAGGTAGCGCAGGCCAGCCACCGATGACACGGTGATGAGTGCGCCACCGCCCTGCGCGGACATAATGGGCAGCACCAGACGACTGGCAATCAGCAGACTGTCGACGTTGACTTTCTGGATGCGCTCCCAATCGGTCATATCGATGTCTTCGGGGCCGCCGACTTTGCCTATGCCAGCGTTCGCCTGCAGGATATCGATCCGGCCATAGGCAGACATGACTGCCTGTACGGCTTGCTCCATCGCAGCAGCGTCGGCGACATCGGCCTGCAAAGCCAACCCTTGCGCGCCCAATGCCTGTAGGGCAGATAATGCATCCCGGGCCGCATCGAGATTGGCATCCAGTACACACACCGTGGCCCCATGGCGAGCCAAGGTGACGCAACACGCCTTGCCTATACTCCACCCAGGCCCGCTGGAGCCGCCTCCCGATACCAGTGCGACTTTACCGGCCAGTCTTGCGCTCGCGGCAGGCAGCACCGCCTGCAGATAATCGAGATCTGTGGTCATGCTGCGCTCCGCGAGTCCGGCATGGCGCCGATGACATTCATGCTCAACGCTCCGTTTGATGATGCGCCGATTTGCCCGCTCCTACATACGGGATCTCACGGTCTATCGTTTCCCAGATAAAACGCCCGGCGGGGTCCTGCTGTTCTTCGGCGATATGCGATACCAGACCCGCTGCCCGCGAGATCACCGCAAAACCACGCATCAGCTGGGTGGGAATACCCAGCTCACCCAACAATGCGGCCACGGCCCCCGTCGCGTTGATGGTGATATGCCGACCGTAGATCTCGTCGACGGTGCGAGCGAGCAGTTCCAATGCAGCAACCCATTTCCCTTGCAAATCCGGCTCAGCCTTTGCCAAGGCCAGCAGCTTGAGAGCACGCGGATCATCAGGCTTGTGCAGGTGGTGGCCGAATCCCGGCAAGGGTTTTTTAGTATCTCGATGCGCCTGCACGATCTCGCGCGCCAGGGCCTCGGCATCGTCAGCCTTGAGAATCCGATCGAGCAGCACAGAACAGTTTTCCATGGTGCCGACAAAACTGCTGCCGACCGCCATCAAGCCTGCAGCCACGGCGCCTTGCAGATTTTCCGGTGCGCTCATGTACACCACGCGTGTTGCGATCGCACTGGGCGTTAGCCCATGTTCCATCAACGTGATCAACACGGCATCGACAATGCGCAAGTCCACCGGCCGCGCATCGCGGCCCATGATTTGTGAAAACATCACTTCGGAGAATGTCTTCTTGCCAATCAAATCCTCGACCAGATCGGCATCACGGTACGACATGCCCTCGAGGTGATGGGCGCATAGATGGGTAACGGGACGGTTCATACTGCCTCCTTGAGCACGGAATCTCGAACAATGTTTTTGAGGACCTTGCCGACCGGTGAACGTGGCAGGCTATCGATCACATGAATGCGTTTGGGCGTGTGCACCGGGCCGAGCCGATCGCGGACGAATGCCATCAGTTCTTGTGAATCAACCGAGAGGCCGGGATGAAACTGCACAGCAGCCTGCACGGCCTCGCCCCACTTATCATCTGGAATGCCAAACACCGAGCATTCATAGACCGCGGGATGTTGCGCCAACGCGTTCTCGACATCGATGGGATACACGTTGAAGCCGCCCGTGATGATCACGTCGCGCAAGCGGTCTTTGATATATAAATAGCCACGCTCGTCGACGACTCCCACGTCGCCCGTATGCAGCCAACCATCGACAAGTGTCTCTGCCGTTTTTTCCGGCAATCGCCAATACCCCGTCATCACGAGATCGCCACGCACGACAACCTCGCCCGGCTGACCCGCTGGTTGAATCCGGCCCTCGGCATTCATGATGGCAAACTCTGAAAACCACGTCGCGCAGCCCACAGATCCCGTATTGACCGAATCCGTAAAATCCTCCGGCGTGATGACCGTCACGATCTGCGGCGACTCGGTCTGGCCATAGGTAGAGCCAATCACTGGACCGAAGAACTCACGGACCTGTTCAAATTTCTCGACGGGCATCGGTGCCCCGCCGTAGATCAGATTACGCAACTTCGGAAAATCCGCGCGCGACACACCAGGTTGCGCCATGATCATGTAGATCAGCGTGGGCGGCATGAACGACAAGGTTCCACCACGCTCGCGAAACGCTGCCGTAATCGTGGCAGGCGAGGACTCATCCAGAAAGACATGCGTGCCGCCTTGTGCCAACACCGGCAACAGATACGTCGAGGTGCCATGTGTCACCGGCGCAGCGACGACGTAGCGATCATCGCTGGTCAATTTCCATGCATGGATCTGATTGACGATCACCGCCGTCCAGGCACGATAGGGTTGCATCACACCTTTGGGCAGTCCCGTCGTACCGCCCGTGAATTTAATCGCTTGAGTAGCGTCGGTGCCAGGCTCACACCGCACCGGTTCTCGGCCCTCGTAGGTCTGCAGCAGGCTGGCGAGCGCGTGTTCACCGGCCTGCGCATCCAGACGGATATGCTCAGTCCGCCCCGCGTCCACCAACGCGTCGCCCGTGCCGTCGGTTATCACGATACTGGGGGCAGTCGCATCCAGAATGCGAACGATCTCCTGCTTGGTGCTGCGATAGTTCAACGGTACCCAGATTTTTCCCGAAGCGATCACAGCAAGCAATGCCACCACATGCTGCGCCGTATTGCCGGCGCAGATAGCGACTCGGCTTTGCGGTGTGGGATCCAGCGTTTGCAACGCCGTGGCCAGCGCCAGCGATTCGCGGCGCAGCCGCTCGTAGGTCCAGGCGCCTTGCGGCGTATCCAATGCGATGCGATCACGAAAGCGAGCGGCGGCCCGCAGAAAAAAATCAATCGGGTACACAAACAGCTCCTGAGTTGGTTATTGCACTTTGAGGCCGGCCGAGGTCACAACCTTGCCCCATTTCGCGATCTCGCTATCGATGAATGCCTGCAAGGTCTCCGGCGTATTGGGTGGCGCAGGCAACACGAATCCGCCGTGTTCATAAGCACTGCGCATCTCGTTACTCGACAGGCCTTTGTTGATCGCGGCATTCAGTTTCTCGACGACGGCGGCAGGTGTGCCTGCAGGCGCCACCACCGCAAACCACGACTGCACAGAGAATCCAGACAACCCGGATTCCGCCAAGGTCGGCACGTCGGGCACAAAGGGCACGCGCTCAAGCGACGTCACCCCCAGGACGCGCAGCTTGCCGGCCTGGACTTGCGGTAACGAGGACGGCAGGTTGTCGAACATCGAATTCACCTGCCCGCCCAACAGATCGGCTACCGCCGGTCCGCTGCCTCGATAAGGCACGTGCAAAATATCCGTGCCGGTCGCCATTTTGAAGAGCTCGCACGACAGATGGATAGACGAACCGCTGCCCGACGAAGCGCAGGTCAACTTGCCGGGATGGCTTTTGGCGTAATCGATGTATTCCTGCACCGACTTGATGGGCAAGCTCGGATGCACCACCAGGATGTTCGGAATAGTGGCCAGCAATGCCACAGGTGCGAAGTCTTTCTTGAAATCGTAGTTCAGCTTTTCGTACAGCGTCCGGTTGATCGTGTTCGCGATCGAACCGACGTACAGGGTGTAGCCGTCGGGCTTGGCACGGGATACCACCTCGGCGCCAATGTTGCTGTTCGCCCCGGGACGATTCTCGACAACCACCGCTTGGCCCAGCGAATCCGACAAAGACTTCGCCATCAGGCGCGCCACGATGTCGGTGGCGCCGCCGGCCGCGTAGCCGACGACCAGCGTGATAGGACGCGAGGGATAGTTGTCCGCCGCTTGAGCGGCAGTCGCAAAGCCGATGCCCGCGAGGGCGAGTGCCAGGCACCCGGCAAAACGTCTCATAACAGAATGCATTGCAGTCTCCAATGGGTTGTTTATTATTTGGACAATATGTGTTTGTCCTGTGCGATCTATGATCTGCTCACCGGGATATCTCGCAAAGATGCAGTGTTTGAATAATGAACAAAGACTCGCAAAACAGTAGCCATGGCGCCAGCACCCTGAGACGAGGGCTGCATATTCTGGCGGCACTGCGGCGCGCCCCGGAGGGGCTGGACATCAACGGCATTGCCCGGGCGCTGTCCATGCAGCGCACCAGCGTGTACCGCTACATCTCCGTCCTCGTCGAAGAAGGCTATGCCGTTCGCGATCCGCAAACGGGCCTGTACCGCGCAGCATCGCTCTGGCCGCAATTGGGCGACGAGCAGACACTGTCCGTAGCACGGCTCGCCCCTGCCATGCGGCGCATCAGCGATCACACGGGCGACTCGTCTTTTCTGATCTGCCGTGTGGGTTCCGACTCGTTGTGCCTGCATCGGGAAATCGGCAGCTACCCCGTGCAGGTGTTGGCGGTGACCATCGGCCACCGTCAGCCTTTGGGGGTCGGCGCGGCAGGGCTGGCGTTGCTGGCGGCTTTACCCCCAGACGAGGCGGAAGCCGTCATCCAGCAGAACCGTGAGGCGTTGCGCTCGTACGGAAACATGACCGTGGCGCACATGAGATTGTTGGTCGAGGCTACACGCGATAGAGGATGGGCAACTGTCGGTAATGCAGCCGTATCGGGCGTGCTCGGCGTCGGCGTCGCGTTGCGCGATCGTTCCGGGTACCCGCGATTGGCACTCAGCGTCTCGTGCATTCTCGATCGAATGCCTGCCGCTCGCCAACGCACCATCGCAGAGCTGATTCGCCGTGAAATCGGAGATGCCGTGTGAACCCTATCGCTCGACCACCAGTTCCGCCAATTGTCGAACTGCGGCCTGGGCTGCCTCGGGCGTAGCGAAATTGGCAAACCCCATGATCAATCCCGATAGCGGCGATTTACGCATGCACCATTGACTCAATGCCTGGGCAGCCAGTCCATTGGCCTGCGCCTGCGCTGCGATGTGCTTGTCGTCAAACGCCCCCTGTAAATGCGCCATCACTTGAATGCCTCCGGCCTGCGGCTCGACATATAGCCGATCGCCCAGCGTACGTTGCAGCGCATCGACCACATAGGCGCGTCTTTCGGCATAAAGCGAGCGCATCCTGCGCAGATGCCGCGCAAAATGCCCCTGCTCGATGAAATCGGCGACCATAGCCTGCGGCAGGATGGAGCCTGCGCCCGGCATGTGCTCCACGATGTCCCGGAACCTCTGCACTTGCGCAACCGGCACGACCAGATAGGCCAATCGCAACCCGGGAAACAGCACTTTGCTAAAGGTCCCGGTATAGAGCACCCTGCCCTCGCGATCCAGGCTTTTCAATGCCGGCAATGGACGGCCGTGATAGCGAAACTCACTGTCGTAGTCGTCTTCGATGATCCATGCTCGGCGCTGACTGGCCCATTCCAGCAGTTGCAGCCGACGGGGTAGCGACAACGCCATCCCCATGGGGCTCTGATGAGTCGGTGTCACCACCACAAAACGCGCCTGATCCGCGCGCCGTTTTCCGGTCTCTACGTTCAGCCCCTCGCCATCGACTGTGACGGGCATCAAACGCAAACCGAGCTGCTGTAGACACTGCCGTGCAAAGAGATAACCCGGCTCCTCGTGCCACCCGAGATCTCCGGCTTGCAGCAGGGCGCGATACACCAGTTCCAACGCGCCACGATAGCCGACGGTCACAAACACCTGCTCGTGCGAGCAAGCGATACCGCGGGAAATACCCAAGTAAGTCGCAATGGCGCGCCGCAGAGGCTCGTATCCAGCCGGATCCGGTGTAATCATCGCCGCCGTTTCCAGCGTGCGCAGACTGCGCCCTGCGAGGCGCGCCCAGGTTTTACGTGGAAAGGCATCCAATGCAGGCAACCCCAGCCTGAAGGGCACATCGTCCCCTAGCATCTCCGGGGGACGTGCCGACGCCTGCATGCCAGAGCTGGACACCTTGATGTGAACAGGCTCCGATAGTGTCCCCAATCGCGGCGACACCACCGTACCGGCTGCGCCTCGCGCCACGAAATAACCCTCGGCGACCAGCATTTGATACGCCGTTTCGATGGTTCCACGCGCCAGGTTCAACTCGCTGGCCAGGCTGCGTACCGACGGGACCCGATCGCCAGGCAGCAGCTTGCCTGACTCGATCGCCTCCCGGTATCGCCGATATAGCTGCAAATAAATCGGCAAGCCGTCCGTCCGGCTCAGGCGCAGATCATGCATGTCCATGAATCATGTCCTATTAATTTATTCAAATCTTGCACCTATCTCATAGGCCAAGATTTTCCTAAATTAGAGCCTGCACCACAAGGAAATCCCATGTCCGACATTCATTTGCGTCATCTCGAGAGCGATCACGATTATCAAGCCGGTTTTGAAGTCATGCGGGAGTTACGCCCGCATCTGACCGACGCCCATGCCTTTGCCGCCCAGATACGCCGGCAAGCCGGGCAGGGTTACCGCCTGCTGGCGGCCTGGCGTGGCGAGCAGATTCAAGGGCTGGCAGGCTATCGTCTACAGGAAAACTTGATATACGGACGCTTTCTTTATGTCGATGATCTGATCACCACGGAGAACGCGCGCCGGCATCGCGTGGGCGCGACGCTGATCGATAGCCTGCGCGACGAGGCGCGGCAACAGGGCTGCGCGCATTTTGTGCTGGATACCGGCCTCGCGAATGCGCTGGGACAACGCTTTTATTTCCGCCAAGGCTTGTTGGCCAAAGCGCTGCATTTCTGCCAGCAGCTGTAAATTCTGGTCATCACGGCCTTTTTTTGACTCTCACCCATCGGAGCAATGAATGAGCACACTACGCCTGCCTTATTGGACGCTTTCCCCCGAAGCCTATCAAGGATTCATGGCCACCAAAAAAGCCCTGGAAAAAAGCAGCCTGGGCAAATCACTGATCGAATTGGTCTGGCTGCGCATGTCGCAGATCAACGGCTGCGCATTCTGCCTGGAGATGCATAGCAAATCGCTGCGCGGCGACGGCATCGATACGGCCAAGCTCGACAGCGTTGCGGGATGGCGCGTGAGCGAACGGTTCACGGAGCGTGAACGCGCTGCATTGACATGGACGGAATCGCTCACGCATGTGGATCAGACGCACGCGCCCGATGCAGATTTCGAACCGCTCAAGGCGCACTTCAGCGATGCCGAAATCTCGGATCTATGCTTTGCGATTGCCTTGATGAGCGCATTCAATCGGCTGGCCATCGGAATGCGCCAATGAACATTCTGCATATCGATTGCAGCCCGAGAGCCGCATCACACAGCCGCCGACTGTCCGCAGCGATTGTGGCGCGGTTGCTCGCTGCTCATTCCGATGCACGCGTCACCCGCCGCGATCTCGGACACGATCCGATCCCGCACGCCGAGCCCGATTACGCGACCGCACTGGCCTCGCGCGAAGCATTGGCGATAGGCATAGCCAATGGCGCAACCCGTCTGTCGGAACAGTTGATTCTGGAAATCGAAGACGCGGATGCCCTGGTCATCGGCACGCCGATGAATAACTTCACGGTGCCGTCTGCGCTCAAAGCCTGGATAGACCAGATCGTGCGCATCGGCCGCAGTTTTGCACCATCGGCCACCGGCGAAAAAATCGGTTTGCTGCCGGACCGCCCTGTGTATATCGCCATCGCATCCGGTGGAATTTTCACAGGCGACAACGCCAAGCAACCGGACTTTCTGACGCCATATCTATCCGCAGCGCTGGGATGCGTGGGGTTAAAAAGCGTGCAGTTCCTGTCGCTGCAAGGAACGGCGTTTCGCGCGCCGGAGCAATTGGCCGCAGATCAAGAGGCATTGCTTACCGCATTCAATCCTGCGTGAGTGGCCTTTCCCCCGCAAGATTGTTAATCTCATTGCAGGAGAACACAGCCACTCACATTGGGACAAGACGGTGCCACAGACCGGAAATAAAACCGCAACACCATCGACGTCCTATTGGGTAATCGCCTCGCCCGCGCTTTTTCTCTTGCTCTGGTCCAGCGGATTCGTTTTCCTGAAGGCGGGATTGCAGTATGCCGACCCGCTGACGTTTCTGGCATTGCGTTATGTGTGCGTGGTGGGATTGCTCATCCTCGCGTGTTGTTGGCGCCGGCCGAGCTTTCGATTGACGGCCAACGAATGGGTCAGCCTGATCGGCACCGGCCTATTGATCCAGGCCGGTTATTTTGCGTTTACGTATCTCAGTCTGAAGCTCGGCACGTCCGCCGGAACGATTGCGCTGATCACCTCGCAACAGCCTATTCTGATCGGACTGCTCGCCCCGTGGGTCGCCAAAGAAAGCGTGGGGCTGCGCCGATGGATTGGTCTGATCCTGGGCGTCACCGGCGCAATTGTGGTGATCCTCTCTAAATCGTCCATCGCGCTGACATCGACACTGGGATTGGGATTCGCGCTGTTGGCATTGCTCACGCTGGCGGGTGGCACGCTATGGGAAAAGCGATTTGGCACACAAGCCAATGTGCTGACGGCCAACACCGTGCAGTACAGCGTGGGCCTGGCCGTCACGGCTCCATTGGCATTCTGGCTGGAGCCCATGCAGGTGCAGTGGACGGCCGGTCTGTTTGGATCGCTGGCCTATCTGGTCGTGTGCAACTCGCTGCTGGCGATCTCGCTGCTGCTGGCCATGATCCGGCGCGGTGAGGCATCGCGCGTGTCCGCGCTGTTTTTCCTCGTACCGCCGATGACCGCGATCATTGCATTCGCGGTCTTGCGGGAAACGCTGCCGGCGCTGGCGATTCCTGGCATGGCGCTCGCCGCAGCGGGGATTTATCTGGTGATGAAGCGATCCTGAAGTTCGGCTCTCATCGGATCGCGTCACACCAACGGCGGCAATAGATTCAATAGCAACACCATGATCAGGCCCACTACCGCCACAATCGACTGCACCACCGAAATGGTCTTGGTCGCCTCGCCCATGGTCATGCCAAAGGATTCTTTGACCAGCCAGAACCCAGCATGATTGGCATAGTTGAAAAACAACGAACCGCAGCCGATCGACAAGGCCAGCAACGGCAGATTCAACGCAGGATCGGCGCCAGCCAGTGGCGCCAACAACCCTGCCGCCCCGACAATCCCAACCGTCGCAGACCCCGTGGACACGGACAACAGCATGGAAATGATCCAGCCCAGAATCAGCGGCGACAGTGCGAACTGATGCGTCAGATGCACAATCGCATCCCCGACTTTCGCATCGGTCAGCACTTGCTGGAAAGCCCCGCCGCCGGCGATGATCAACAACACTCCGGCGATAGGCTTCAAGCTCGCAGTCAATGATTTCTGCAGATGCTCCGCGTCGCCACGCCGAGCGTAGACCAGAGCAATGGTGGCAAACAACAAGCCAATCAACATCGCGATCACCGGATTACCCAAGAACGCCGTCACCTGCGCGATGGCCGATGTTTTGGGAAACAGCAATTCACCTAAGGCATGGCACAACATCAATAGGGCTGGCAATAGCGCGGCCAGCAGCCCCAAGCCCAGACCCGGGCGAGACGAGGCATTCGCAGCGGTATCGGTTTGCGGCGAAAACTGCGCAATCAACGACTCGTCCGGACGCACCGTCAACCGAGGCGCGATGAACGCGGCATATAGCGGCCCCGACAGCACGATCGCCGGAATAGCGGCGATAAAACCGTAGATCAACGTCGCGCCCACGCTGGTATTGAGCGTAGCGATCGCCGTCAGCGGGCCAGGATGGGGAGGCACCATGCCGTGCATCGATGCCAACGCTGCGATGACAGGCACGCCGACGTACACATAGGCCGAACCGCGTCGCGTCGACGTTTCCTCGATCTTGCGCGCCACACTGAAAATCAGCGGCAGCAGCACTACCAGGCCGACTTCGAAAAACATCGGGATGCCAATGATGAAAGCCACCAGCGCCATCGCCCAAGGCAGGCCCCGCACCGACGTGCGGTTCAGGATGAAATTCGAAATACTTTCGGTCACGCCCGTATCGGCCAGGACCTTGCCCAGCATGGCGCCCAGAGCGACCACCAGGCCTACCGCGCCCAAGGTTTTACCCGCGCCATTGGTGATGGATTTGACCAGGTGATCAATCGGCATACCGGTCACGAGGCCGACCCCGATGGACACTACCAGCAGCGCCAGCAACGGATGCATCTTGATGCGCGAAACGATCAATGCCACCAGAATCAAAACACTGGCGAGCGCCGTCGCAAGCAGCTGAAAATCACCTGAACTCATGTTGTTCCTATAGAAAACCACGCAGCACGGCCGCGCCAAATCTCCGGGAGAAAACTTATTTTCCTGGAGCGAGGCGGCCGGGCGTTTGTCTGATTATTCCATGGGACACATGACAGTCTGCTGAGCTTAGTTCCGCCGCTATCGCTGCGTCAGCTCGGCCAAACCGGTTTTGGCGCGCTCTATCCAATCGCGATTATGTTGGCGAGCGTATCGCGGACCGTGCTTTGCGTCTTGCAAAACATCGTTGTACAGCGCTTGCGCCTGTTTGCGGTCCGCCTCGTTATTTTGCTGGACCAGCCAGTCCGCATACAGGCAACGAGCCGCAGCATCCGTTCCATAGGTAACGGCCTGCTCAAATGCCTGGCGCGCCTGCGCCGAACCGGTTTGCGCCAATGCCCGGGCATAGAGCAAGGTGGGTCCCGACTGCTCTTTCGCGGACGGCTGCGCGACAAAAAGCTTTTCCAATGACAGATTGGCGCCCGCAGCGTCGCCGATGGCATATTGCGCACGTGCCAAGCCCTTCAGCAGATCGGGATCATCCGAAAACGGGCCATTGGCGGCCTGCTGATACTGCTTGTATGCCTCGGCAGCCTGCCCTGCCTCGAGCAGCAGTTCCGCCAGCCGCATGCGATGCTGGATCGTCGGCGCATGCTCCAGGTCCTCTCGCGCCTTGCGGATGGCCTGATTGGGATCGATCAAGCGCGACGCCACCTTTGCTGTCGTGCGAAAACCGCGCGAATGACGGATTTCCGGCAGATAGATCGCGAAAAAGTACACGATGCTGCCCAGACCGGGGAATGAAAACAGGATGAACAACCAATAGGTGTTTTGCTGGCTACGCACCGCATGGACGGCGAAAAACAGTGCGATGGCCACATGAAGGCCAAGTCCTAGGTATGGCATGGAGCAATGAAGTCAGATCTGAAACGGGGGAATTATGCACCCGTCCCGTGCAATGGGGGCCCAGCTTGCACAACCTCAAAAATTCCTGCTATAATTTTTTTCTTTGGTGCCGGACGCCGGTGTTACCAAAATGCGGGAGTAGCTCAGTTGGTAGAGCGCAACCTTGCCAAGGTTGAGGTCGCGAGTTCGAGACTCGTTTCCCGCTCCAAATTTTGATCCACAGACTTCTACTGGGGTCTGTAGGTCATTGAAAAAAGGAGCTTCGGCTCCTTTTTTCATTCCAGCGAGTGCCACGGAAATCCACCCACAGCTACCGTTTTTGAGTGACCAAATAAGGCACAAGAATACGGGTGGGGCGGCTACCGGATAGTTGCTGGGGCTGAGCGGGAACCATGACGAGCATAGGGCCTAAGTCATTACTTAGGAGTCTCGAAATGGCGCTCTCTGATCTGACCGTCCGGCAGGCGAAGACCACCGGAAAACGCTACACCCTCTCCGACAACGACTGCCTGGGCCTGATGGTCTCAGCCGCAGGCGGCAAGTCATGGCAATTCCGCTACTACTGGCTGGGCAAGCAAAAGCGCCTGTGCCTGGGCGGCTATCCTGCCCTCAGCCTGCGTGAAGCCCGGACCGAGCGAGACAAGGCCCAGGCCCTGCTTGCCAGGGGGATCGATCCCCAGGTCGAGCGCGACCAGAAACGGCACGCGGCCAAGCTGGCGGGCGAATACACCTTCAAGACCGTCTTCGATGCTTGGGTCGAGCATCGCCGTAAGGAACTCAAGGAAGGCCGTCAGAGCACGCTTTCCCAGATCCTGCGCATCTTTAACAAAGACGTGCTGCCCACTCTGGGGAAGATGTCGATCTATGACATTCGCCGCCCTCAGCTTCTGGGCGTCCTGGCGGCGATCGAGAAGCGCAAGGCGTTCACTACTGCGGAAAAGGTCCGCACCTGGTTCAACCAGATGTTCCGTTATGCCCTGGTCATCGCCGAGGGGCTGGAGGTCAACCCGGCCGCAGACCTGGACGTGGTAGCCGAACCCAAGCCCCCGGTAGCCCACAACCCCTACTTGCACCTGCCCGAGATGCCCGAGTTCCTCCAGAAGCTCCGGCTCTACAACCCCCGTGGCTGGCAGACCCAGCTTGGCGTCCGGCTGCTGTTCCTGACCGGGGTGCGCACCGGCGAACTGCGGTTGGCCGAACCCGAACAGTTCGACCTCGACAGGGGCTTGTGGATCATCCCGCCGCAGATCGTCAAGCAGCTCCAGGATGAAATGCGCAAGGCAGGGAAGCGGCCGCAGGATGTGCCCCCCTATATCGTGCCGCTATCCCTGCAGGCCATCGAGATCGTGCGCTATCTTCTGGGGGTGATGCGGCCGGCGCAGAGGTACCTGCTGTCACACCGCAGCGAACTCAAGAAGCGCATCAGCGAGAACACCCTCAACAAGGCCGTGCAGCTCATGGGCTATGAGGGGCGCCTGACCGGCCACGGCATCCGCGGCACCATCTCGACGGCGCTCAACGAGATTGGCTACCCGAAGATTTGGGTGGACGCGCAGCTTTCCCATTCCGACCCCAATAAGGTGAGTTCGTCCTACAACCACGCCAAGTACGTTGAGCCGCGCCGTCGGATGATGCAGGACTGGGCCGATCGGCTCGACCTGCTCGAACAGGGCGAAGTGGAAGCCGCGAGCGCGCACCTGACCATCCGTATCGACGGGGTGCCGGCAATGGCAGAAGTGGAGGAAACGATGGATGCGACCCTCACGATGGCCGAGCCCACTCCTCCCGGCGTCCCGCCCGTCGTGGCCACGCCTATTGTCGTAACCCCGAGCAGCGGCGGGATCACGTTCCAGCGGCTGTCTCAGGTGCCGCCGCCTCCGACGCATGCCCCAGAGCCGGAAGTGTCCGCGATCCAGCGCGAGCGCGAGGAAATGCTGACCATCTACGAGTCTCCAAGCAGCTTGCCGGTCCCGCTGTTCGGCAAGCTGGCTGGAAAGTCCAAGGACCAGATCAACCGCGAACTGAAAGCGGGCAAGTTGCTGTCCATCAGTTTGGGTAATCGGGGGCAGCGTGTTCCCGATTGGCAACTGGTGCCGCTCAAGCACAAGCTGGCCCAGGTGCTCATGAACCAGTGCCTGCACGCGGATTCGTGGGATCTGTACCGCATGCTGACCCAGCCGCACCCTGACCTGGGGGACCGCGCGGCCATTGATGCGGTCACGCCGACCAACGTGCCGGCGATCATCCGGGTCATCATGGGCGACTACCAGCACCATGCGGATATGCCCGAGGCCATTGCCCCTTACCCCATCCCCGAGGATGTGCGGCAAAGCGTTCGTCGGCTGGTGGATAGCGCAGTAGTTCTAGACGGAGCATAGGGCTCTCAAACCTTGCAGGGGCCTTGTGGCCCCTGCATTACGCTTGCACCGCCTCCACGAGTTCGCTCAGCGTGCGCGGTGCGGGAGCGAAGAACACGGCGCCGGTGTGCGCCGTCGAGAAATCGAGCAGGCGGTCGTGCATGCCTGGCGGATCGCCGAGGAACATGCGCTCCAGCATCTTCTGCGTCACCCACAGATGCCTGGAGTAGCCGATGAAGTAGGTGCCATATTCGCCCTGGCCGGGGCGGCCGAAGGGCATGTTGTCGCGCAGGATGTCGTGCTCGGTGCCGTCGTCGTCCACGATTGTGGCGAGGGTCTTGTGCGATTTCTGGCCGCTCGTCGCGTCGGGCAATTCGACATTGCTGACGATCTCCCGGCCGATGATCCGCTCTTGCTCGTCCTTGGCGAGCCGAGCCCACGGCTGCATTTGGTGCAGATACTTCTGCACCACCAAGTAGCTACCGCCGGCGAACGCCTGATCTTCACTGCCGACCAGCGTCGAGGCGCCGATGTCGTGCCCGGTCGGGTTGGCCGTGCCATCGACAAAGCCAAGCAGGTCGCGGGAGTCGAAGTAGCGAAAACCGACCACCTCGTCGGCCACCGTCACGCTGCTGCCCAGTTGGTCCAGCAGCAGGCGCTCGAATTCAAAACAGAGATCCTCACGTTCGGCACGGATGTGAAAGAACAGGTCGCCGGGCGTGGCAGGCGCGGTGTGCTTGGCACCCTCGATGGGCACGAAGGGCCGTAGTTCCTTCGGGCGCTTCCCGGTCTGGAAACGGTCCCATAGCGCCGATCCCAGCGCAGTGATGCACGACAGCCGGCCGTTGAGATCGCGGAAGCCCACCGTTTTGATCAGGTCGTCCAGCCCGTCCAAGATGCCGGCGACCGCCTGAAGGGCCTCGTGGCCCTCGGCGACCGTCAACGTGAGAAACACCGCCGCGCGCGACAGCGGCGCATCGATGCTTTGCGAGTCAATTGGTACTCGGTCCCAACCACTTCCAACCATTCGTGCCTCCAAAGACCATGTTAATTCATCATATTGCCAAAGATGGAAGCGCTATCACTGGCGCGCTAACAGGTGCGTGCCGCGGTAATTACCCGAACGCAGCCTCGGCGAGAGCGGGCTATGGGATATTCGAGCAAGCCGCCCTATCCCTGGCAACCAGCATTGCCCTGTGCTCGAACCGCTCAGAAACAGCATTGGCTCGTCCGTGGGGCCGCTGCAGGTATGTCACGATCTCGTAGGGGCCGTCTGAAAGCGGTCGCATAGTGATCCCCCACGCATGGGCACGCTCCATGCGCGATTGCGCCGAGAGCCCCACACCGTAGCCAGCGGTGACCCAAAGCGCCATCATCTCGAACGAAGTCACATGCTGCACGCTCTGTTGGCTCAACGGAAGGGAAGACAGTCGCTGATCGAGCAGTAGGCATGCCTCCGCCGGCCAGCGAAACACCGGATAGTCCAGAAGCTCGGCAAGCGTGATCTTCGCCTGGGCAAGTAAGGGGGACCCCAGCGGCATTGCAACGGCCACGTTCTCGACCCAGAGCGGCTGGCTTTTCACGGCTGGAGCACCAGCGTTCCGAAGCGAGATTCCGGCGTCGTAGCGGCCTTCCTCAAGGCCCGTCATCAGGTCGTCGCCCGAGGTCTCAAAGAACGCGATGGTGACTTCAGGCTCCTCTGCGCGCTGAAGGGCAAGAAGCGTTATGAGGCAAGAGGATGGCACTCCAGGTGCGATAGCAAGCCTGAAATGGGAAAACTGGCTGGTGGCGTCATGCATGAGGGCCCCCAATAAGCGATCTGTCCAGAAAGGCAAACCAGCGTCGCAGTAAAGAGTGAAGTTTAACGTCGTTATCTTTAACGTGGTTAATTGTGGCAGATTGTTTGACGCTTCTGCTAATGCAGAAATCAACAATTCAGCCAGGCCGTCCTTCTGGCACATCGACGTATGAATCCGAGTCGGCGTTAGCCTTCGGACAGGCCGTGCGCGCTGCGCGCGTCGCTCAAGGAGTCGCGCAAGACGAGTTCGCATCTCGGGCAAGCATTTCGCGTTCTCACATGGGTAAGATCGAGCGTGGTGAGCACGTGCCCACGCTTCCGCTCATACTGAAAATTTCTACGGCACTCGGAATAAGCGCGGCTGACCTGATGACGGCGACCGAACGCAATCTGCGTGCCGACACCGATCCCTGAGTGTCTGGCTTGCCAGGCTCCGTCAACCGTCCGATGAGTCGCGTAGGCGAACGACAAATCGCTCTACCGAAGCCGATAAATTGCTGCCGTCGGGCCGAAGCAGGTAGGTCGTGATCACGGCAGAATCCATCGCCAAGGGGCGGATCACCACATCCGGCCGTTGAGAGATGGGAATCTTGGTCGCCGTCATGAAGCCGATGCCGTAGCCGGCGCCGACCAAGGTGAGCATCATGTCCAGTGAGGATACTTCCTCGACAACATTCAGCTTGTGCTCCAACGTGTTGAGCAGCCGCTTGAGTTCGCGGCAATAACCCTCGCATACCTGCGGGTCGCACAGGACAAGTGGATGGCCTTGGAGTTCTTGAAGTGGCACCTCCTTGTAGGTGAGCAATGAGTGCCGAGCTGGCACAGCAATCACCAGCGGGTCGTGCCAGATTGCCTCGGCAGCGATACCGTCGCCGACATCGGCCGTGTGCGCGAACCCGATCATGAAGTCGCCCGAGCGCAAACCGCGCACTTGCTCTGCCAGAGGCACTTCTGACAAGCGTATTTCGATCTCCGGCTCCTCGGCGCGACAACGAGCCAGAAATGCCGACAGTCGTGGATCGATAGCTCCATCTGATACTGCGATGCGCAGGCTACCGCGCAAGCCCGATGCCACAGCCTTGGCATTTTCACGAGCCTGTTCCAGCACAGTGAATAGACGGCGTACATCTTGCAAGAAGACCGCACCCGCCGCCGTCAGAACTGTTCCTCGTCGGTTTCGGTCGAAGAGCACTACGCCCAACTCGTCCTCAAGTTCCTTGATGGCTCGTGATAGCGGTGGTTGTTCGATATGCAAGCGCTCAGCCGCCCGCGTGAAATGTAGCTCCTCAGCAAGAACTACGAAGCAGCGAAGATGGCGCAGCTCCATAGGCCACCCTCCCGTTCCGACTTATCCAACACTGTGCTATCTCCCTATAGAAGTGACTGCCATTTCGGCGGCGGCGAGTTCGGCCACGTCTTTGGAAACTTCTGGCTAAATGAGCCAGGGCTGGGCTGATCGTGCGATGGCCCGAGGCCGGCACAACACCAGGCGAGACTGATCAAGTCCGTGGGGTGGTCAGGATCAGGCGAAGGCTATGTTCAGCCACGCACATCAATGGATGCCGCGCATCTTCTCCGTCCGACCCTTGACCGATTGCGAACCAGGCGCTCGAACACGCCTGCGGTTGATCATCACCTGCGGATTGCTGAGGTTCTGCTCCTGGCCCGAGCCAAGGCAAGCACCCCGTCAAAATCACAACGCCTTGGGGCAGCAGACAAATGCCGGCGAAAATATTCGCCGGCTTCAGTTGCTGGCCGGAGACTAGAGGAGCCAGAATGTCTCTCACCAGAAAGTGTGAGACATCCTGATGCGTAGCCCGCGCCGGATACTTACTGCCGCACTGAACCATGCGGGTCGATGACGTACTTGTATGCAGAACCCGCGTCGAACTCTTTGTACGCGGCGGGCGCGTCTTCGAGCTTGATGAACTTAGTGTTCATCATCGGCGAAAGGTAAGGCATGCGATCGTTCAGTATCGCCCGCATTAACGCGTGGTTGTAATTGGCCGTCGGGGATTGACCAGCCGACATTCGCGGCGACTTGATCCAGGCGTTGGACCATTCCAGATCCATATGGCCTTTCTTGGCTTTCGGGTCTTTCGAGATCGGGTTTGCGCAGTACACACCGACCGTGCTGGTCATTCCGCCGAAGCGGACATATTTGAGCATTGCGTTGGTAACAGCGCTCTCCACGATCTTGTCAGCCTCCGCGCCAAACCCGCGGCAGTCCACACCAACATAGTCGATGACGCGATCCACCTCCCTGTGCCCGGTAATGCGTTCGAGATGTTCCTCGATCGGCACGCCGTCGGAAAGGTTGATGGTTTCCACGCCGTGTGGCTTGAGAAGGTCCAGCCGCTCTTGAATGTAATCGGCAACGATGATGGCGCCTGCACCCAGAAGTCTGGCGCAGGCGGCACCCGCTCTGCCGACCGGCCCGGCACCGAAGATCAGGATGTTTTCGCCGACGACGTAGGCCGGTGCGGCTGGCCAATCAGGGCCAGCGAACCCATGGAAAGCTGTGGGTAGTACGTCAGAGAGAAGGGTCAGGTCGCGGATCTTTTCCATGGCGGCATCCTTGTCAGGAAAGCGCAGGAGATTGAAATCCGCATACGGTACGAAGAGATAATCACCTTGGCCCCCCGTCCAGCCACCGAGGTTGAACCCGTAGGCTCCGCAGTCGATTTCGGGGTTGGTGTTCTCGCATACATCGGAGCGCATATGCTTGCAGTTGTAGCAACGCCCACAACCCACATTGAAGGGGACGGAAACGATGTCGCCCTTCTTCACGACTTCGACGTCTGATCCCACTTCGATCACTTCGCCGGTCATTTCATGGCCCATGGTCATTCCCTTGGGAACAGCAAACGAACCGCGATAAATGTGAAGGTCGCTGCCACAGATATTTGTGGTAACTATTTTGAGGATAGCGCCGTGGGGTGCACTTTTCCCTTGAGGGGTTATCAGCTCTGGAAATTTGAAGGTGTTGACCTTCATTTCCAAGGGCTTCTCGAAAGTCACGATTCGGTTACCGGTCGGAGTCATTTCGTCACCTCTGTGCGTTAATGTTTCCATCTTCTAAATCGAAGTGGGAAACGAGACTTACCGCTGTCAAGAAGAACGATCGTGGTACTGCCTAGCCGTTGGCCGCGTCTCCTTCTGCGGTCTTGACAGCATCGGATCAAGCTCAGAAGTGGTCAAACTGGAATAATCTATGTGCAGATAGACACGATCTATCTACACGGGCTCGTCGAGCCGTGCTCGTCTCCTAGCTGGGAGAGGACAACGATCATCACTACATCGCGCCTCCTAGCTTGATCTAGGAATAGTCAGCTTGACCCAGCGAGACATGAGGAGGCCGCATGCAGCAGGTACTCCTGTCGCCCGTGTTGCCCCTAGACCTGGTGGCCTTCGATGGGTTGCTCAGCACGTGGCGCCTGTTAGCGGCGCACACGGCGTGCCTGCCATCTTTGCCTGGTTGAAGCAATACAGCGTTGCTCTTCGAGACTCGCTATTTCAAGGGGCTTTGGGATGAGTCTGCTTTGGGCTGGAACCGACGATGGATCGATATAACGGATTGAAGAGCGGCGGCCAGTTCTGGGGTGTGCACCATTTCGAGCAATGCGTGCGATGACGGTGCCTCGAACGCATTTTTCCCAGCAACGAATCCGACATTTGAGTGTGACATTGGTCCACTGATACCGATTGCGTGGAGATTCGGAATGTGTGCGAGTTGGCCGGCGAGAGATTGCGGAAGAACTGCCGAATATTTTCCTGTCGCCACGTGTGCCGATAGCACGTCAATTGAATCAGTGCGAATAGTCTGTGCGGTACATTGCGTCAGTCTATCTTGAATGGATTCAGGTACTGCCGAGTTCAGCAGGCACAGTTGTCTATTAAGAACATGGTCCCACGTTGTGCTTCGGGGTTGCTGTGTTCTAGCGGCGTGAAAAAGGAAAATGCGTTCACGGTACAGAAGGTGAGTATCGAAGTCTTCCCCTGGAATATCCTCCAAATGCATGAGTGCGATATCCAGATTGTTTTCTCGAATCGCCTGCAGCAGGGAAGAAGCGCCGGAGACCAGAATTGATTGTTGAAGTAAAGGTGTTTTTTCGGCAAGGGCGATGCTTAATGTGGGTGCTACGCCGGCAGTTCCTGGGAGTATCCCTAGCCGGAATTTCCCCTCTATACCCCGCCGTAGTGCGGAGATTTCTCGCTCCAGTCCTTTGCAGTCGTCATACATCTGCTGAGCCCAAGACAGTACGCGCATTCCTTCAGAAGTGAGCCCGTCGTAGCGTCGGCCATGACGCACGATCTCGACACCCATGTCTTCCTCCAATTGCTTGATGCCCGCGGAGAGTGTCGGCTGAGAAACATTGCAGCTTTTTGCCGCGTTGCCAAAATGGCCTTCACGGTGCAAAGCAAGCAAGTATTCAAAGTTTCTTACGATCATAGATTTTCTTCTGATAGAGTTGATTGAATTTTATACTTTTATGAAAAAACCTGTGCACGCTTCGATCTGCGTTCAACCTTGATCACGCAGGTGGCACGCATGAAAGGCTGTTGTGCGCAGTGCCCATTCAGTAGGCTCGGCTCGTCATCGGCGGCCAGCACCACAACGCACGGGACAGCCAATAGCGCGAACACAGGTGCTTCGCGCTGTAGGGCGAGTCGTCCTCATGTAGCTTAGCAGTTGGCGCGTTCTGGAAGGGAAGAAGCGGGAGTGGTGAAGCACGCAACCGCAAAAGGCGGTGCTAAGCTCTTGAGCTGCTCGGGTCGTGGCCGCGAGTCGTTGAAGCGGCCAGAGAATGGAGCCTGCCGTGGCCGTTGTGGAGTAGCTAGTACGCCATGCCCCCGGCGTTTCCTTGGCTGCGATTGACGGGCGTACCTGGCGGCAGATCAATAACAGCCATTTATGGATGAAGGAACGAGTGGAGTAAGGCAGATGAAGATATTCACGATTGGATTCACTAAGACCTCCGCGCGATCCTTCTTCACCAAATTAGGTGATTCTGGTGCCAAACGCCTAGTCGATGTTCGTCTGAATAATGTTTCGCAATTGGCCGGCTTCGCAAAGCGCGAGGATCTTCGGTATTTTTCCGAGGCGTTGTGTGGGATGGAATATGAGCACCTGCCAGCACTTGCTCCAACCAAGGACATGTTCGAGGCATATAAAATAAAAGGGGGAGATTGGGATATCTACGCGAGGAAGTTTCTGGATTTAATGTCGTCCCGAAAGATTGAGTCAATCGATAAAGAAAAGATTGATAACAGTTGCCTGCTTTGCAGCGAAGACAAGCCCCATCACTGCCATCGGAGGCTAGTGGCCGAGTACCTTGCAGGCAAATGGCCGAATGTTGAGATCGTGCATCTTTAGCAGGTGACGTAGCTCCACGCCTCCGGCGTCTCGTCTTGATGGCTGAGAGAGGCAAAGGCGCGCATCGGCGGGAGCCGCCGCCACACATGGGGCGTACAGAGCAATCTCGCCCGCCACGACTCGATGTCGGCGCTGAACGAGGCGAGTAGCTCCAGGTGCATTGGCAGACGGGCCGCTGGCTGACGTCGTGGCGCTCGGCGGATATGCACTGGGAAGCCCGCCCGTGTGTTGGGCTATCATGTTGGCGACGCCTACGCCCAGGTGGGGCGTGGCAGGATCGCCGTCATTTACACCCCAGTTTGGTACTGCTATAGGTCTTCCGAAATAGCCGATACATCAGGACAAATTGAAGTAGCTCAATTAGGAGATATCTAATGTCAACCGGTACGTTCATTCTGCACTCCAGCTATACGCCGGCGGGGGACCAGCCAGAGGCGATAGCGCGCCTGCTATCGGACATAGAAGAAGGTGCGACACACCAGACGCTGAAGGGTATCACCGGCTCTGGTAAGACCTTTACGATGGCCAATGTGATTCATCGTCTGAAGCGGCCCACGTTGATCTTGGCTCCTAACAAGACATTGACCGCGCAGCTTTATGGTGAAATGAAGCACTTCTTTCCTGAGAATGCTGTCGAGTACTTCGTTTCCTACTACGATTATTTTCAGCCCGAGATTTATATGCCGGGCACCGATCGTTTCATTCCAAAGGACTCGGCCATCAACGATCACCTTGAGCGCCTACGCCTGTCCACGACCAAATCCTTGATTGAGCGCCGCGATGTGATCGTCGTCGCTTCGGTGTCTTCAATCTACGGCCTGGGTGACCCGGAGGCGTACCGAGCGTTGCAGATCGCTCTGTCCCCTGGGGTCAAACTAAACCAGAGAGAGCTGATTCGTCGTTTGGCTCTGCTGCAATATGATCGCACTGAGCGCACTCTCAAACGTGCAACGTTTCGCGCTCAAGGTGATGTGATCGATATCTTTCCTGCTGATTCCGAGCATAGGGCAGTTCGGGTGGAACTGCTGGATGACTCTGTTGCGTCTGTTCAATGGCTAGACCCTGTTACAGGTAAAACGCTTGGGGCAATTGACCATTACTTGGTTTCGCCAAAGACGCTTTTTGCACCGCCCACGAATAAAATAGATTCCGCGTCCAAGAAGATACTCGCTGATATGGAAGAGCGGGTTGCCGAGCTGAACAGGAATAATCGCTTGGTCGAGGCAAACAGGCTGTACGAGCGGATCACGCATGACGTGGAGATGATGCGCGAGGTAGGCTATTGTTCGGGCATGGAAAATTATTCCTGCTACTTCAGCGAACGGGACCCGGCCTCGCCTCCGATCACATTGCTGGATTACCTGCCGAAAGATGGGCTTCTGTTCGTCGATGAATCCCACGTCATGGTGCCACAGATATCCGCAATGTACCGGGGGGATCAGGCGCGCAAGGAGACGTTGATAGATTACGGGTTCCGCTTGCCTTCGTCTAAGAACAATCGCCCGTTGAACTTTGGTGAATTTGAGAAGGTCAAGCCTCAGACCATCTTTGTTTCCGCTACTCCGGGAGACTACGAGCTGAGGGTGTCGAAAGACAGGGTTGTCGAACAAGTTATCAGACCAACGGGACTGCTTGATCCCAAGGTTGAGGTGCGGAAAGCGGACGGATACATAGATGACCTGCTTGCCGAAATATCGAAGTGCGTGAAGAAGAAAAATCGCGTGCTCGTGACTACGCTGACGAAGGTCAGTGCAGAAGAGCTAACGGATTTCTTGACGGACAACGGGATTCGAGCGCGCTACATGCATTCGGACATAAAAGCGGAGGATCGTGTTGAGATCATCAATGGCCTGCGCGCAGGAGAGTTCGATGTTTTGATTGGGATTAGTCTTTTGCGCGAAGGGCTGGATATTCCAGAGGCATCATTGGTTGCTATTCTCGATGCAGACCGTGCAGGATTCTTGCGTTCGGCCCATGCTCTCATTCAGATGATAGGTCGAGTCGCTCGGAATGAAAACGGCAAGGCGATCTTGTACGCCGACGCGGTGACTCCGGCGATGAAACAGGCGATCGATGAAACCAATAGGCGCAGGCAGCTTCAAATTGCCTTTAACGAGGAAAATGGGATTTCTCCGGCCTCGTCTGTGCGAAAACTAGCAGGAGAAGAGACGAATACGGAGGAGCCCACCGTTCACTCCGAGGCTTTCTGCGAGAATTTGTCCGACCTTTGCGATCAGATCACTGCCAAGGAACAGCAGCTACTCGAATTTACCGATACCGGTGACGAGCAGCGCGTCGAAGATATTCGTCGTCAGTTGGATGGTTTGTACCGGCAATTCATTTACATCTAATCGTTTGCCGGCATAGGGTTGCATGGCCGACCGATCTGCACCTGGCGCAAGCGGGCAGACGGTCGGCTCATCATTCAACCGGAGGGGCGAGCCGCCAAGGCTCAGTGCCCCGCTTTCCAGGGCGTGTGCCTTTCAGTGTCTTGCGACGTGTCAGCGCAAAGCTGGCAACGATCCAACGGCGACCAGCATTTCATCAAATACCGCTCGAACCCTTCCCGGAATGGGGCCACGCTGAGGCCGATAGACGTACAACCCCCATGCCGGAGGTTCTTCGCTCTCCAACACTCGCACGAGCTTCCCGCTGGCAATGTAGGGGGCGGCCATGTAGTCCGCCAGTTGCGCGAACGCGATCCCGGCCAGCGCCGCTCCCATTTCCATGTCGGCATTGTCGGCGACGAGAGTGGGTGCGGCAGGTGTCCACTGGCGTCCCGCCTTGAAGTGCCAAGGCCAGGGACGGCCGGTATTGATATCCAAGGCCACGGTAGCTGGCAGGCTGCTTAGCGCATCGATGTTTTCAGGTACGCCCACTTTCTTGATCAGGCGCGGAGCGGCAACGATCGGAAGTTTCATGTCGGCTGCCTTGCGTGCGACGAAGCGGCTATCACGCATGAATCCGACCCTGATTCCGACGTCAATCCCTTCGTCAACCGTATTGCTGATGCGATCGGACAGGCGCACATCCAGCGTGATGTCGGGATGACGCGCGGCCACGCGCTCCAGTGCCGGCAGCACCGCTCTGGTGCCCAAGCTGTGCGGTGCGGTGATGCGAACCGTACCGGACAGGGATGCCTGCTGGTCGGAGCCAGGCGTTCGCCACAGATCCTCGAACCGCTCCAATGCCGGGCGCACCTGGTCTAACAGCCCTTCGCCGAAGGCGGTGATGCGCACCTGGCGCGTGCTTCGATGAAACAACACCTCGCCGTAGTGTTGCTCCAGTTGCTGGATGGCACGGGTGACACCTTGCGGAGAAGTCCCCAGCCGGACGGCTGCATCGCGAAAACTGCTGCTTTCGGCCGCCACCCGAAAGATGCGCAGTAGTTCCATTTCCTTGTTCATGACGCACGCCTCATGGTCGGTTTCGCCGCTCGTTAATTGTTCCAGATGGTGGAATTATAAAATCGCAACAATTCCATATACAAGGGAGGCGCGGTTGCCCAGACTGACAGCACCCCGGAATGCTCCGCTCCGAACAACCCAACAAGGAACGCGAATGAACGCTGCGACTCTCATCACTGCCTACTACGACGCCTTCAACCGCGGTGACCGCGAGGCCATGCTGTCAATGTTGACCGATGACGTCGCGCACGATTTGAACCAGGGCGCTCGTGAGGTCGGTCGCGAAGCCTTCCGCGCCTTCCTGCAGCGCATGGACCGCTGCTATGGCGAGCAACTCCGCGGGATCGTGGTGATGGTCAGCGCCGACGGCCTGCGCGCAGGCGCGGAGTACGTGGTGCATGGCGAATACAAGGTGACGGACGACGGGCTGCCGGACGCCCAGGGCCAGCGCTACGTGCTGCCGGGTGGCGCGTTCTTCGAGATCCGCGATGGCAAGATCGCTCGTGTCACCAACTACTACAACCTCGGCGACTGGATCGCACAGGTCGGAGGGGACGCCTGAAATGACCAGCGACGTGCAGGTGCTGGTTCGTCGTGGGCCGGACATTGCCGAATGGTTCGACACCGTGGCACATCTGCGGGCGAAGGTCTTCCGCAGCTTTCCATACCTGTACGAGGGCGACATCGAATACGAGAAGCACTACCTTTCCATGTACGCCCGTTCGGCAGACAGCCTGTTGGTGCTCGTGCTCGCTGATGACGTGGTTGTGGGTGCGTCCACGGGGTTGCCGCTCGGCGATACGGAGCCGGCCTTCCAGGTACCGTTCGCCGATCGAGGAATCCCGATGGAGGCAGTGTTTTACTGCGGCGAATCAGTCCTGCTCCCAGCCTTTCGGGGCCTTGGCCTGGGCCATCGCTTCTTTGACGAACGCGAAGCGCATGCCCGTTCGTTGGGCGGCATGCAGTGGACATCGTTCGCGTCGGTGGATCGAGCAGACGACGATCCCCGGCGTCCTTCCAACTACCGCAGTAATGATGCCTTCTGGACCCGTCGTGGCTACGTGCGACAGTCGGACATGAAGGTTACGCTGCCCTGGAAGGAGGTGGGTGAGCCGACCGAAACCGAGCAGACGCTCACGATGTGGCTGCACTCTCTGGAGAACGCGAAGTGAAAGTAGCAGTTGCGAAATATGCAGTGGGTAAGCCGACGGACTTCGAGGCATTTGCTGCGCGGCAGCGACTGGTTCTGGAGGAGGCGCGCCGTGGCGGAGCGGAACTGGCCGTGTTGCCCGAGTATCTATCCCTCGAACTGGCTGCAACGTTCAAGCCTAGCATCCGCCGTGATTTCAACGCCTCTCTGGCCGCGCTGCAGGCCTTGCAGCCTGCTTGGCTGGCACTGTATGCCGACCTGTCGCGCGAGTTGTGCATGACCATTCAGGCCGGTACGTTTTTGACCCAGGTTGGTTTGGACCGCTACCGCAACCGAGCTTGGTGGTTTGCGCCTGACGGTACACGCGACTACCAGGACAAACTGCAGTTGACGGGGTTCGAGAAGGACACCGGCGTCATCGAAGGTGGCGACGAACTCAAGGTGTTCGACCTGAACGGTGTGCGTGCCGGCATCGCTGTTTGCTATGACAGTGAGTTTCCATTGCCCGTGCGAGCCCAGAGAGAGGCGGGAGTGCGCCTGCTGCTGGTCCCGAGCTGTACCGACACCCAAGCAGGTGCAACCCGGGTCCGTGTGGGCTGCATGGCGCGGGCGCTGGAGAACCGAATGTTCATCGCGCAGGCCGTGACGACCGGAGCTGCTGACTGGAGTCCGGCGTTGGACACGAACACTGGCGAGGCCACGATCTATGCACCAATGGATCGTGGATTCCCGGATGATGGCATTCTCGCGACGACTTGCGGCACGCAGACATGGGCGATCGGTGATCTTGACGTTGAAGCACTCGAACGAAACCAGGAACAGGCCCAGGTTGCGGTCGATCGTGACTGGGACGGCCAGATGTTGCCTGCACTGCGGAAGGCTCGGTATTCGGGTCGTCAGGTCGCCTAGCCGGTCTCATCTTGTTAGCTTCAGTTCGATGAGTCGGCTTAGATAGGCCACGTCTATCTGCGCATAGATTTTTCCAGTTTGACCAGTTTTGAACTTGCCCCGATGCTGTCGATACATGCAAGAAATATTCATTAATTTGAATGTTTTGCGCTTCTTGGGAACAAATCTGTACTAGCCTGTAAGCGTGCTCGAAGAGCACAGATTTTGTGGCGAAGTTCGGCCGCATATACTATGGGGGAGTATTGTATAATGCGGCGGTGTACCCAAGTAGAGAGGTGTTCGATGCCACACAGCCCGGAAGAAAAGAAGCAAGCACTGACGCGCATCAGGCGCATCAAAGGTCAGGTAGCGACTCTTGAGCAAGCGCTTGATGCAGGTGCGGAATGTCCTGCAATTCTTCAGCAGCTTGCGGCCGTTCGTGGGGCAGTCAACGGATTGATGGCAACGGTTCTGGAGAGCTATCTGCGGGAAGAGTTTCCCAGTAGCGAAATCAGGAGCGATTCGCAGAACAAGTCCATTGACGAGACCATCTCTATCGTCCGCTCCTATCTGCGGTAGAGGCACCAGGGTGCCCTCGGTGAGGGCAAATTTAGTTAGCTAGTAAAGGAAGCGACATCATGAAATCACGTGCAGCAGTTGCCTTCGGGCCAGGAAAGCCGCTGGAAATCGTCGAGATCGACGTCGAGCCGCCGCGCAAGGGCGAGGTGCTCATCAAGATCACGAACACCGGCGTTTGCCATACCGACGCCTTCACCCTGTCGGGCGACGACCCCGAAGGTCTCTTCCCGGTCGTGCTGGGTCATGAAGGTGCGGGTATCGTCGTGGAGGTGGGTGAAGGTGTGACCAGCGTGAAGCCTGGCGATCACGTCATTCCCCTCTATACCGCCGAGTGCGGCGAGTGCCTGTTCTGCAAGTCCGGCAAGACCAACCTGTGTGTCGCGGTTCGTGCAACCCAGGGTAAGGGGCTGATGCCCGATGGTACGACTCGCTTCTCGTACAACGGTCAGCCGCTTTACCACTACATGGGCTGCTCGACCTTCAGCGAATACACGGTCGTCGCCGAAGTCTCGCTGGCCAAGATCAACCCGGACGCCAATCCCGAGCACGTCTGCCTGCTGGGCTGCGGCGTGACCACCGGCATCGGCGCCGTGCACAACACGGCCAAAGTGCAGCCGGGCGACTCGGTGGCCATCTTCGGCCTCGGCGGCATCGGTCTCGCCGCGATTCAGGGTGCACGCCAGGCCAAAGCGGGCCGCATCATCGCCATCGATACCAATCCGGCGAAGTTCGAGCTGGCTCGTACCTTCGGCGCGACCGAATGCCTCAATCCGAAGGACTTCGACAAGCCGATTCACGAGGTTCTCATCGAGATGACCGGCTGGGGTGTCGATCACACCTTCGAGTGCATCGGCAACGTCAACGTGATGCGTTCGGCTCTGGAAGCTGCCCATCGTGGCTGGGGCCAGTCGATCGTCATCGGTGTCGCCGGTGCCGGCAAGGAAATCTCGACCCGTCCGTTCCAGTTGGTCACCGGCCGGACTTGGAAGGGCTCTGCTTTCGGCGGGGTCAAGGGGCGTACCCAACTTCCGGGCATGGTGGAAGACGCAATGAAAGGCGAGATCGATCTCGCCCCGTTCGTCACCCACACCATGGGTCTCGACGAGATCAACCACGCCTTCGACCTGATGCATGAAGGCAAGTCGATTCGCACGGTGATCCACTACTGATCACCCACTATCCATTCAACACCAACCATCAAGGAAACTAACCATGTCCACTCCTGTCATTTCCGGCGACGGCATCTTCTCGCACGTCTTCATCGGCGCCGCCGACGTCCAGAAGTCGGCCGCGTTCTACGACGCCGCCCTGGGTGCTCTCGGCATCAAGAACCTCGGTCCTTTCGGCAACGGATGGGTGCTTTTCGGTCGCGAAAAGCCGGCTTTCATCATCGCCCGTCCGGGCAATGGTGAAGCGCCTTCGAGCAACGGCGTGACGGTCGGCTTTGCGGCCGCCACTCCCGCCGAAGTGGATGCCTTCCACGCCGCCGGCCTTGCCGCAGGCGGCACCGACGAGGGCCAGCCTGGCCCGCGTGGCCACCTGCCGGGTGCCTATGCGGCCTACCTGCGTGATCCGGCGGGCAACAAGGTCTGCTCGTACACCTTCGTCTGAAAGCTAGGAAGCTGAGGGCGTTCTGAAAGGGCCAGCACAAGCCTCTACACGGCGAGCCTATTAGACGGACCGTGTAGAGCGGTGTCTGCTCATGAAGATCGGCCCGCAGCCATGTGCGAAACGCATGGCTGCGGGCATTTGCTTTGAAGCGTGTTTTTCAACCAAGAAGAAATGAGGTCGTTATGAAAGAGCCGGCCAACATAAATACGACGACCGTACAACCCACCCCGACCGCCACCGTGTACGGCATGCCGGCCTACACCGATCGTGCTGCCGCCGTGGGTGAAGTGCATGCGCGCCCGCATCTGTTGATTCAGGCCCCGCGCGGCATATTGCAGCTCGCTTTCATGACCGAAGGCGACCAGGCCAAGGATCAGATGGCGATGAGCGAGTTGTCTCATCGCTTCGGCGTTGCCGAACCCGACCATGCTACGCCGCTTCACGGCGTGACATGGGACGAAGGAGACCTGCACTGTGAAAAGCACACCGAGTTCTCGACGTATCTCTGGTGCGCTTCGCTGGATTCCGAGACGGGAGAGCCGTGCGGCGAAAACCCGTTCAGGCATGGATTTGTGCCTCCCGGCCCGGTCGTATCCGGCATCCGTTTGAGACTTCTTCCGTGGACGCCGGAAACGGAGAAGGAGGCCGATCGCTTCGATCCTGCCAGCCTGTGCTACTCGCTGGTGGAGAACGGCTCTGCCGCCATTCTGACCGACTTCCGACAGGATGAGGATGGCCTGACGCAGATCCTCGTCCTGGCCCGCGATTTGACCCCGGCGCGGGCGGGTGCGCTGGCTCAACGTCTGCTGGAGATCGAGACCTACCGTACCTTGGCGTTGCTGTCCCTGCCGTTGACACGATCGATGACGTCGGAGCTGCGACGCATGGAGTCGCGCCTTGCGGCGATCACCGACGAGATGTGTACGAGCTTGGTGGAACGGCGCGACAGCGACGTGCTGCTGTCCGAATTGACCGGCCTGGCTGCCGAGCTGGAAGCTGGAGTTGCGGCGAATCTCTATCGCTTCGGTGCCAGCCGTGCCTACTACGAGATCGTCGAGGAAAGGCTGGCAGCGCTTTCGGAAGAGGCCGTATCCGGGTACTGCACCTGGGCGGATTTCCTGCAGCGCCGCATCGCTCCAGCCATGCGGACATGCCAATCCGTAAAGGAGCGCCAGGCCAAGCTCTCAGACAAGCTGACCCGGGCCATCGCGTTGCTGCGTTCCTGGATCGACGTTGAGCTTGAACGCCAGAACCGCGATCTGCTGGCGTCGATGAACAACCGGGCCAAGATGCAATTGCGCCTTCAGCAGACCGTCGAAGGCCTGTCGGTCGCGGCAATTTCTTATTACGTCGTGAGTCTTCTCGGCTACTTGCTCAAGGGCATTCCGATGGTTCACGACAGCGTGGCGCCGGTGATGGCGGTTCTGGTGCCTGCGGTGATGCTGACGATCTGGTGGATCGTGCGCAGGATCAGGCATGCCCACGGCGACACGGTGGCGGAAGAGAAATCTTCCTGACGAGCTGCCGTCTTGGCGCGCGAGAGCTGCGCCGTTCCTTTGAACATAGGAGAACTACATGGAACGCATCGAACATCACGCCAGCTTTGATGGTTGGCAGGACGTTTATCAGCATGAATCGACGACGCTCGGTTGCACGATGAAGGTCGGCGTCTATCTGCCTCCGCAGGCGCAGCACGGCAAAGTGCCGGTGCTGTACTGGCTTTCGGGCCTGACCTGCACCGAGCAGAACTTCATCACCAAGTCCGCCGTCCAGCGCTACGCGGCCGAACATGGCATTGCCGTCGTCGCGCCCGATAGCAGCGCTCGCGGCGAAGGCGTTGCCGACGATCCTGCCTATGACCTCGGACAGGGCGCGGGGTTCTACGTCAATGCCACACAGGAACCCTGGGCTGCGAATCATCGGATGTACGACTACGTCGTGCAGGAACTGCCGGCGCTGATCGAGGCCCACTTTCCCGTGACAGCGGAGCGGAGCATCAGCGGCCATTCCATGGGAGGACACGGTGCTCTGGTCATCGCCCTGCGCAACCCGGGCCGTTATCGAAGCGTCTCGGCCTTCTCGCCCATCGTCGCCCCCACCCAGGTTCCCTGGGGGCACAAGGCCTTCGAGGCGTACCTGGGCAGCGATCGGGAGGTGTGGAAACAGTACGACACCGTGGAGCTGATTCGCACCGTGCAGGAGCGTTTGCCGTTGCTGGTGGACCAGGGCTTGGGCGACGAGTTCCTGGAGAGCCAGCTTCAGCCCGACCTGCTGCGCAAGGCCTGCGACGAGACGGGGCACCCGCTCACGTTGAATCTGCGCCCAGGCTACGACCACAGCTACTACTTCATTGCCAGTTTCATTGGCGAGCATATGGCACACCACGCATCGGCGCTGAAACGCTGAGAGAGAGGAGATCAGGTCATGACAAAGACCTCCAAAAACCGACATCACGTCGTCATTATCGGAGCGGGCTTCGGCGGGATCGAGGTTGCCAACCAGCTTGCTGGTGCCGAGGTCGATGTGACGATCATCGATCGGCGCAATCATCACCTGTTCCAACCCTTGCTTTACCAGGTTGCAGGGGCGTCACTTTCGACATCCGAGATCGCCTGGCCTATTCGCTATCTCTTCCGAAATCGCCCGGAAGTGAACACCTTGATGGCGGAAGTGGAAGGTATCGACCAGGACGCGCGTCAGGTCATTCTCAACAATGGATTGCGGCAAACCTACGACACGCTCGTGCTCGCGACAGGCGCTACCCATGCCTACTTCGGACACGACGAATGGGGGGCTTTCGCGCCGGGGTTGAAGACGCTGGAAGATGCCACGACCATTCGGGGCCGAATCCTCGCGGCTTTCGAGGAGGCTGAGCGCACGAGCGATCCTCAGCAGCGTGCCGCGCTGCAGACGTTCGTCATCATCGGTGGTGGTCCCACCGGGGTTGAATTGGCCGGAACCATCGCCGAGCTTGCACGAGACACGCTGGCGCGTGACTTTCGCTCGATCGACCCGAGCACGTCGCGGGTTGTACTGATCGAGGCTGGCCCGCGTCTGTTGTCCGTCTTTCCAGAGGATCTTTCGGCCTATACGCGCCAGGCGCTCGAAAAGCTCGGCGTCGAGGTCGTGCTGGGTACGCCGGTCACCGAATGCTCGGCCGATGGCGTGGTGTACGGTGGCAAGCCCCTTTCGGCCAAGACCATCGTCTGGGCCGCCGGAGTCCAGGCGTCTCCCGCGGCTCGCTGGCTGGGCGCTGCGTCTGATCGTGCGGGTCGGGTGGTCGTTGGCCCTGACCTGACGGTGGCCGGTCGGCCGGAGGTCTTCGCCATCGGCGATACAGCCTCGTGCACCATGGCCGATGGGAAGCCCGTGCCGGGCATCGCCCCGGCCGCCAAACAGCAAGGGAAGTACGTCGCCAACCTCATTGGACGGCGTTTGAAGGGCAAGCCCGCTGACGGACCTTTCAAATACCGGCATCAGGGGAACCTGGCCACCATCGGCCGCAGCCTGGCGGTGATTGACATGGGGCGGGTGAAGCTGCGTGGTGCCTTTGCGTGGTGGATCTGGAAGCTGGCGCACATCTACTTTCTGATCGGTACGCGAAATCGTCTCAGCGTCGCTTTGAGCTGGGTATGGAACCACAGCATCGGCTACCGCGGCTCTCGCATCATCATGCATGCGATTAGCGACAAAGAGCCCGCGGCGTTGGACAAATCCGGCTCCCTGGATTGAGGTGCCAACGTTATCGGAACGTCAACTATCAGAAATGCCAGGGAGAGGAACTTGACCGATCTATTCACGACAAAGCCCAAGCCTCCCTTGGCCGAACTCCTGCGGCCCAAGACGCTGGATGAATTCGTCGGGCAACGGCACTTGCTCGGCCCCGGCAAGCCGCTTCGTCTCGCGTTCGAGGCGGGCAAGTTGCACTCGTTCATCCTCTGGGGGCCGCCAGGCGTGGGCAAGACCACCCTGGGGCGCCTGGCCGCCAGTGCGACCGACAGCCGATTCATCGCCATCTCGGCCGTGCTTGCCGGGGTGAAGGACATCCGGCAAGCCATCGACGAGGCCCAGGCAGAACTGGACAACCATGGTCGATCGACGGTGCTTTTCGTCGATGAGATCCATCGCTTCAACAAGGCGCAGCAGGATGCCCTACTGCCCCATGTCGAGTCGGGGCTCCTGACCCTGGTGGGGGGGACGACCGAGCATCCGGGGCTGGCGGTCAATTCCGCGCTGCTCTCGCGCGCGCAGGTCTATACCCTCGAACCGCTGTCCGGCGACGAACTGAACCAGCTCTACGAACGCGCACTGCCGCATCTCCAGGGCGTCACGTTGGACGCGGACGCGCTGGATCTGCTCAAGGGCTTTGCCGATGGCGATGGCAGGCGCTTCCTCAATCTGCTTGAGCAGGTGACGAATGCTGCGTCGGGCGCGGGCAAGGCCGTGGTCGATGGCGAGTTTGCCAAACTGTCCACCAGCCCATCACTGCGCAGGTTCGACAAGGGCGGCGACGAGTTCTACTGGCAGCTCTCCGCCTTCCACAAGTCGCTGCGGGGCTCCGACCCCGACGCGGCCCTGTACTGGCTGGCCCGCATCCTCGACGGCAGCGGCGACGTCAGCCAGGTGACGCGCCGCATGATCGTGGTGGCCAGCGAAGACATCGGCAATGCCGACCCGCAGGCGCTGCAACTGGCGCTCAATGCCGCGCTGGCTTATGAGAGGCTGGGTTCCCCCGAAGGCGAAATACCGATTGCCCACGCGGCGACCTACCTTGCTGCCGCCCCCAAGTCGAACGCTGCCTATGCCGCCTGGAACAAGGCGAAGGCCTTCGTCAAGAACAACGGCTCCCTGCCTGTGCCTCTCCATCTTCGCAATGCGCCGACGAAGCTGATGCAGCAGATGGGGTATCACGAAGGCTACCGCTACGCCCATGACGAGCCCAACGGCTATGCCGCTGGGCAAAGCTACTTTCCCGAGGGCGTGGCGCGGCCGGGCTGGTATCAGCCAACGGACAGAGGTGTTGAGCGCAGGCTGGGAGAAAGGCTTACTTGGCTGCGCTCGCTGGATGATGGGACGCTGCCAGAGGCGGACGCCTGACTGGTCGTCTCCGAAACCGGCTCATCGCGACTTCACGAACTACAGGAACAGGATAAGAACATGTCAGCCACTTCTTTCGGTGCATCCTCGGCGAAGATCAGCCGGGGACGCGTTGCCCGCTATCTGCGCACGGAGTCTGGTGCTGCGGTGCTGCTGGTGATCGTCACGGTCGTGGCGCTGGCGTGGGCGAACTCGCCGCTATCCGATGCCTATTTCGAGTTGTGGCACCTGGACGTCGGGTTTGACTTCGGGCCGCTGGGCCTGCACATGGACCTGCATCACTGGGTCAACGACGGCCTGATGGTGGTCTTCTTCTTCCTGATCGGCCTGGAGGTGCGTCAGGAGTTCGCCCACGGATCGCTCCGGGATCGCAGCCGTGCCCGTCTCGCTCTGATCGCGGGGGTCGCGGGTGTCGTGCTTCCCGCGCTGGTGTATGTCCTGATCGTGGGGCTGGCCGGAAGTGAGGGCCTGCACGGGTGGGGGGCGGTGGTCGGCACCGATACGGCATTCATGCTGGGCACCCTGGCGATCGTCGGCCCGCGGCTATCCGGTCAGTTGCGCGTGTTCCTGCTCACCCTGACCGTGGTCGATGACTTCCTCGCCGTGTCCATCATCGGCATCGTCTATAGCGATGAGATTCGGATCGTCCCGTTGTTGATCGCCCTCGCCAGTCTCGTTGCGTTGTGGCGGCTAGGGCGCACCCGCCAGTGGCGGGCAATGCCGTATGTGCTGATCGTGATCGTGCTGTGGCTCGCAACCGTGTACTCCGGCATCCATGCCTCTCTCGCCGGGATGGCCGCGGGGCTGCTGATCCCCGCCTACGCGACGCAACGTCACAAGGTCGTCGCGGCAAAACAACTGTTCCGCGACTTCTGGCAGTCTCCGAGTGCCGCATCGGCCCGCGCGGTGGACTGCGGGCTGTCCCGGGGTATCTCGGTGAACGAGCGATTGCACGAGTTCCTGCGGCTGCCGACGGCGCTGCTGATCGTGCCGGTGTTCGCCTTGGCGAACGCCGGAGTGGACGTGCGTGGCGGGCTGCTCGCCGAGGCCTTCGGCTCGCCAGTCACGTGGGGCGTCATCGCAGGGCTCGTGCTCGGCAAGCTCCTGGGCATCGGGCTCATCACTCTCATCGCCGTCCGTCTCGGCCTGGGCCGGCTGCCCGAGGGCGTCGGGGTGGGCAGCGTGTTCGGTGGTGCGGCACTGTCCGGGATCGGGTTCACCGTGTCGCTGCTGATCATCGGGCTCGCGTTCGGCACGACCTCCGACTTGGGCCGCCAGGCGACGGTCGGCGTGCTCGTGTCGATGGTGTTCGCCACGTTGCTCGGGTGGCTGATCTTCAAGGTCGCCGCCCAGCGGTGGGGTGAGAAGACCGCTGACCTGCCGATGGTGCTTGAGCCACCGGTCGATCCGGAGATCGATCACATCCGCGGGCCGGAGGACGCCCAGCTCACACTCGTCGAGTACGTGGACTTCGAGTGCGCGTACTGTGCGCACGCCACCGGTTCGTGGGACGATCTGCGCGCCCACTTCGGGGACGACCTGCGGTATGTGGTGCGCCATCTGCCGCACCACCCGCACGGGCCGATTGCCGCGCGGGCGTCCGAGGCAGCGGCGAACCAGGGGATGTTCTGGCCGTGGCTGGACTTCGTGTTCACCCGTCAGCATGCGCTGGAGCGCGAGCATCTGATCGGCTACGCCGCCGAGCTTGGGCTCGACGTCGAACGGTTCATCGCGGATCTCGACAGCACCGCGGTGATCGAGCGTGTCGAGCGCGACCTCGCCAGTGCCGTCGCCAGCGGTGCGCACGCCACGCCGACGTTCTTCGTCGAGGGTCGTCGTCTGCGCGGCAGCTACGACGCCCGCACTGTCACCGCGGCGCTCGAAGCCAGTCGCCGCGGCCCCCGAACTCAGGAAGTCCCGTCCTGAGCGGGACGAACTACAGGATAAGAACATGCCAAACAATTCTTTCGGTGAATCCTCTTGTACCGCTGCGGCCAGCGGCATGGTGGAAGTGCGCGGCGCGCGCGAGAACAACCTCAAAGAGGTGGACGTTTCCATCCCGCGTAACGCGCTGGTGGTGTTCTCCGGCGTTTCCGGCTCCGGCAAGTCCTCGCTGGCCTTCGGCACCATCTACGCCGAGGCGCAGCGGCGCTACTTCGAGTCGGTGGCCCCCTATGCGCGGCGCCTGATCGACCAGGCCGGCGTGCCGGACGTCGATGCGATCGACGGCCTGCCGCCGGCGGTGGCGTTGCAACAGCAGCGGGGCTCCAGCAACGCGCGTTCCTCCGTGGGCAGTGTGACCACCCTGTCCAGCCTGGTGCGGATGATGTATTCGCGCGCCGGCGCCTACCCAGCCAACCAGCCGATGCTGTACGCCGAGGATTTTTCGCCCAACACGCCGCAGGGAGCGTGCCCGACCTGCCACGGCCTGGGCCATGTGTACGAGGTGACCGAGGCCATCATGGTGCCCGATCCCTCCCTGAGCATCCGCGAGCGGGCGATCGCCTCCTGGCCCCCCGCCTGGCAAGGCCAGAACCTGCGCGACATCCTGGTCAGCATGGGCTACGACGTTGACCGACCGTGGAAGGACCTGCCGAAGAAGGACCGCGACTGGATTCTGTTCACCGAGGAAACACCGACAGTGCCGGTGTACGCCGGCTTCACGCCCGCCGAGACCCGCACGGCGCTCAAGCGCAAGATGGAGCCGAGCTACATGGGCACCTTCACCGGCGCCCGGCGGTATGTGCTGCACACCTTTGCCAATACCCAAAGCGCACTGATGAGAAAGCGCGTGTCCCGGTTCATGGAGGGCAAGCCGTGCCCCACCTGCCACGGCAAGCGGCTCAAGCCCGAGGCGCTGTCGGTCACCTTCGCCGGCGTGGACATCGGCGCGTTCATGCAGATGCCGCTGGACCAGTTGGCGGCCTTGCTCGAACCCATTGCCCAGGGCGATTTCCGCGCCCATGCAGCGGGGGCGGCTACGGACAAGGAAGCGACCCGACGCGACCGTGCCGAACGCGCGGCCTCCGGCCGTGCCGTCCATGCGGTATCGCCCGACGTGCGCCGCACCTCCGCGCTGTCGGAAGAAAAGCGCCTCGCCGCGCAGCGCCTGGCCGGCGGTGTGATGGCGCGCCTGCGTCAACTGCGTGGGCTGGGCCTGGGTTACCTGACGCTGGACCGGGCCACGCCGACGCTTTCGGCCGGCGAGTTGCAGCGCCTGCGGCTGGCCACGCAATTGAGTTCCCTGCTGTTCGGTGTTGTGTACGTGCTCGACGAGCCCTCGGCGGGGTTGCACCCCTCCGACAGCCAGGCGCTGTACGACGCGCTCGACCGGCTGCGTGACGCGGGCAACTCGGTGTTCGTGGTCGAGCACGACCTGGACCTGATGCGCCGCGCGCAATGGCTGGTGGATGTGGGGCCGGATGCCGGGGAGCGTGGCGGCCGCGTGCTCTACAGCGGCGAGCCGGACGGCCTGCGCAAGATTGCCGAATCGCGCACCGCCCGCTATCTGTTCGACGAAATCGCCGCGCCGGGAAGCCGGGCACGCGAAGCGACCGGCTGGCTGGAGCTGCAGGGCATCCATCGTCACAACCTGCATGGCGTGGACGCACGCATTCCGCTGGGCGTGCTGACGGCCGTCACCGGCATCTCCGGCTCGGGCAAGTCCAGCCTCGTCGCGCAGGCGCTGCCGGAGCTGGTGCTACTGCACCTGGGCCACGAGCCCGAGGACGACGCGGCCGAAAGCGCCACCAGCGAAGGGCCGGCAGTGATCGAAGCGACTGGCGGTCATCTGGCGGGCGACGTGGACGCCATACAGCGCCTGGTGCAGGTGGACCAGAAGCCGATCGGGCGCACGCCCCGGTCCAACCTGGCCACCTACACCGGCCTGTTCGACCACGTGCGCAAGCTGTTCGCCGCCACGCCCGATGCGCGACGCCGCCGCTATGACGCCGGGCGCTTCTCGTTCAACGTGGCTAAGGGGCGTTGCGAGACCTGCGAGGGCGAGGGCTTCGTCAGTGTGGAGTTGCTGTTCATGCCCAGCGTGTACGCCCCGTGTCCGACGTGCCATGGCGCACGCTACAACGAGGCCACGCTGAAGGTGCAATGGAACGGGCGCAACATCGCCGAGGTGCTGCAGATGACCGTGGACGAAGCCAGCGAATTCTTTGCGGGTGAAGACGCCGTGGCCCGGCCCCTGCAATTGCTGCGCGATATCGGATTGGGCTATCTGCGCCTGGGGCAACCGGCCACGGAACTTTCCGGTGGCGAGGCGCAGCGCATCAAGCTGGCGACCGAGCTTCAGCGCAGCCAGCGCGGCCGAAGCCTGTACGTGCTCGACGAGCCAACCACCGGGCTGCATGCGTCCGATGCCGACCGGCTGCTGGTGCAGTTGCAGCGCCTGGTCGATGCCGGCAACACCGTGGTGATGATCGAGCACGATATGCGCGCGGTGGCTCAGGCCGATTGGGTGATCGACGTGGGGCCTGGTGCAGGCGCTGCCGGCGGCAGCATCGTGGTGGCGGGCTCCCCTCAGCAGGTGGCCCGAACGTCTGGCAGCCGAACCGCTCCGTTCCTTGCGCAGGAGTTGGCGCGGGCCGAGTAGCTCAGTTCGCCAAATGTTGCCAGCTTTCGCGGGGTATTGATCGTCGCCAAACGACGGTGGCGATCAATGCCCGAATCGCGTCATCCTTCCTGAGTCAGAGCAAGATAGGGATTGTTGGGCGGTATTTCGGGGAATGCCAAGGACCCATCTTCAAGGAGGTAGCCATGCAGTCGGCGGGACTTCCTCGGGCCCGTGACTTCACAGGTCCAAATGTTCAGGCCATTGGGGTGCTTGCGATGTAGCTGCAGCTTCTCGAAGCGCTTCTGCACCCACTGCCAATCCTGTTGATTCTCCTGCTTGGCGAGCGCGGCCACTTCGGGATGCTCCTGCGCATAGCGTTGGAACACACCCGGGCTGACCAGGTAGGCCGTGTCATTCACCGTATGCACGAGCGCCTTCGCGTCGTTGATGATGAGCCGTCGTGAGGTGATTCCCTGCTTCAGCCAAACCATGAACTGTTCCGTGGATGGCTTCGTTGCCGATGACCCAGGCGTAGGCGCGGGTACAGGTGATGGAATGGACGTCGCGGCTGTTGCTGGCGCGGGAGGGTGGAGGAACTCTTCGGCATCCTGTCCAACGCCGGCCGACTCACCTAAGCCCACCATCGCGAGCAAGTCCTCCATGACGTCGGGCACGGGCTGGGCCGCGGGCGGTGAAACGATGGTGGTGCTGTCGTCCTCCCAAATTGGAGGCTCTTGACCTCCCTGCGCTGGGTTCACCGAGACGGTTGGCACGGGAGCCGACATGCTGGCGTCGTTTTCTGCGGGCGTCGCGTCGATCTCTACCGTGCCTGCGAAAGGTGCTGGTCGCTCGCCAGACTCCCAGATCAGCGCGGGAGCGAGACGCAACAGGGTGAACGAATGGGACCAGCCGGTCGTGCTGGTGACGGTCGCGCGCCAGACCGCTTTGCCGTCCGAGGTGGGCTGGAGCATGCCGTGGTCCTGCAGCACGTTGAACACGGCGGTGTTGTTCGCAGGAATGCCATCGATCCCCTGAGACAGGAGGTGTGCGCGCAGTTTGTCCGAGACCGTCTTGCTCACCAGCCACAAACCATCCTCGGTGAGCCAGCCATCGGAGGCTTCCGGCTGGTTCAGCTTCAACTGTTCCTTGAGCAGGTAGCGCAACCCGTCCAGCAGCTTGCGTTGCAGTGCGTGCTTAGGCGCGGCCATGGCGCGCGCCGGATCGCCGCCCAGCTCCTGGGCCACCGACGCCCGGTCTGCTTGCACGACGAGTTCCCCCAGTACACCGGCATGTTCGTACTGACCGGCCAGCACATAGAGCAGCGGTGCCCAGAGAGCCGGATAGTCGCTGAGCCAGTCCAGGACGTGGCGGTCGAGCAGTTGGCGATAGAGCAAGCCTGTTGCGGCGCTGTGCAGGCGGTATTCGCGGTCGTCACGGTAGCGAAATCGGTACGCCTGGTGCAGCGGGCCATGCCACGGATGCCAAGTACTGCCGTCGGCCAGTTCGACGTGTAGATCGACGGCGATCTTGCCAATATCGTGGAGCAGCGCAGCATAGGCGACGGCGGCGGTCCAGGCTTCGGACTGCGCCGCCTGGTCTTCGGGACTGGCACCGATGGGCAGCAGATGGGACTGCCGCAGTTTCAGGCTGTAGGCCACGATCTCCAGGCCGTGGTCGAGCATGCCGCCCGGATAGGCATGGTGATGCGCTTCGGAGGCCGGAAAGGCTTGGACCAGTTCGGCGTAGCGTTCCAGGGGCGTGCGGTACAGGGTGACGAATTGCCGGTGTGAGAGCGACGTGCGCTGCCAGATGTGCTCCAGCAGCTTCTGCCGGCGTGGGGTGGCCAGCAGCGATGCGGCCGACTCAGGACGCAGCAGCCCTTTCGGGAGGTCGGTGACGGGTGATGGCGTCGGTGCGGCAGCGACCGGGGGCCGTTTTCGCTGGAACAGGGAGAGCATGTGAGGTGTCCTAATGACGGGCCGACCGGGAGGCCTTTTGGCCTTTTCGAGGTAGGGCCTTTCCCCTTGCACCCCATTCCCTTGCCATTTCGACCCTTTGGCCTTTAACCGTTTCGGTATAGCGGGGCCTGGATCGCGGCTCCACCGTCAATGTGGAACCCGCTCGAATGCATTGGACGGCGACCAGGCGCTGGCCTCGGTCTATGCTGCGAAGGCGCTGCTTCCGCCGGGTAGGTTGCTTTCTAGGCGTCAAAGTTGACAAACGCGACAAAGGCGACTAGAGTGAAACCTGTCTCAAACCTACTTGGGAGATGACCATGCCCACTGCCATTGAATTCATTGCCGACCGTCTGCCGCGCGTCACGGTGGAAGATGTACGCCGCTTCGCGGATACCGTCGAAATCCGGGATGCCACGGCTTTCGCGGCCGAGTTGCAGGCGTTCGTCCACGAGCGCGTGGAAGCGGTAACACTGCCCGCCAACTTGCAGGGGGAGACCGTTGGGCAGGCCCTTGCACGCAAGGCGGCCGCGCTGCGCGCCGACACGCGCTGGGCACCGAATGAAACCGACGTCCAGCGAGGCCGTGCGGTGCTACTGGAAACCTTCAACCAGCCGCACAACCTGCCGCCCGCGGAGTTCGCCAAGCTGGCGGACAAGTCGCGCCAGCAGATCTACAAGGACATCCTCGCGCGTCGGCTGCTGGCGCTGAACGTGGGGCCGCGCGGTCAGAAGCTGCCCGACTGGCAGCTCGACCCGGTAAAGCAGCAGTTGACCCAAACCGTGCTTCAGGAGGTCGAGGGTATCGATCACTGGACGATCTACCGCGCACTGTCCGAACCGCTCGAAGGCTTGGGCGGTCGCTCGCCGGTGGATGCGGTGACGCATGGCACGATCGACGCCGTGGCCGAGGCCGTGTTTAACGTGCTGGGCGTTCAGGTGCATTGAAGCGAGACTGCCATGAACCACGAGCTGCCTTCTTTTCTGATCGATGCCGGTGAACTGCTCCAGCATGTGAGCCGCGTCGTCTATCGGGGCAGCCCGCTGTACTATGGTCGCAGCAGCACCAATCGCTACGACGACCCGGCCCGAGCCTACGGCGTGCTCTACCTGGGGCGCGACCTGCCCACGGCGTTGATGGAGTCGGTGTTTCACAAGCATCAGTGGCTTGATGACGCGAAGCGCTCGATCGCATTGAAAGAAGTCCAGGGCAGGATGGTGCGCGCTGTAGGGGTGGTGGCCGACGTGCTTCTGGCCGATCTCACGGCACCGAGCGTCATGGCGGGCTACTTTGGCCTGAACCTGGAGCAGTTGGCCAGCCGCGACTACACGCACACGCAGCAGGTGTCCGCTCAGGTGCATGCGATGGTCGGCGACGACGGCCAACCTCTGTTCGACGGAGTGCTCTATCCGTCGCGCAACAACTATCCCGCCAAGAGCATCGCCCTGTTCGAGCGTGCGGGAGCGAAGGTCAGCGTCATCGAGGACATCGATCTGGTTGACCATGTGGATTGGCCGCGTTTCGTTGCCACCTACCGCATCGGCGTGGAACCCGACCCGGGCCCGGTGGAACCGGATGACGAAGCGTCCTGAAGCAGCGAGAAAACACATTGAAGCCTGAAACGGAATGAAGTGGAGCACCCTGGAATAGACATCCCTCAGTAGCAGGAGACGACCATGAACACCACAACTCGTACCAGCACCGCAGAACGTATCGGCCGCGCATTTGGCCGTGTATGGCGTGCCTATGCGCGTGGCGAACGGCGGGTATCGAATTGGTTGATGGTCAAAGGGGTGCCTTCGGTTGGTGCCACAGTGCTGCTGTGGGCGGTCAAGCTGGCTGTGCTGGGCGCGCTGCTCTACGTCGCCTTCTGGTTCGCACTCGTGTTGTTGGGAGTCGTGGTGGCGGGATGGGCTGCTGCTGCCAATACCTCGGATGAAGACGAGTGGCCTTTCACCGACCTCACCGAACTGCGCAAGACGCCGGGCTACGATCCCAACCTGTACAACGATACGTCGCACGAGTTGTACACCGACGACTGACCGGCGCCGCGCTACTTCAGCTTACCTCCGGTAAGGGCCCCAGCGCCCTTACCGCCTGCTTGGCCGGCACTCTTGCTGCCATCCGAAAGCCCTTGGATGACGTGTCCAGCCCGAATCCCAACCCAAGTAAGGCTCGCAAGCCAAAAACCCGGCAAGACCAGGAACATCGTGCCCATGACGAACATCAGGAGCAGGTCGCCAAAGGCATTGTTCAACCCCACCAGCGGATCGAAGTTAGTGTGCGGCCGGTTCCAGCCGAAGCCCCACCCATAGAGCGCATCGAGGATGGTGCTGTCGATCCAGCGAGCGAGTTGGAACCAGAAATCGGTGAAGAACAGCGCGAACTGCACGACGCTGACGGTGACGACCGTCTTCAGGTCATAGGTGCCGACGACCAGCACGAGCGGGATGCAGATGACCAGCGCCATCTTGAGCAAGGCAAGCACCATGGGCAGCGCCTGGCGCACCACGTCCATGGCAGGGAATGCGGCAAGTGCCCCGACCGCCATTCCTACGTCCCCCGTGGCCCGCGTCACGATGTTCGGCAGGGTCTTGTCGATCTGGCCGCCGTAGTCGGTATAGACCGAACCCTGGTTGAGCTTCTGCTGTCGCGGTGACGCGATGGTACGGACCACCGAATCGTCCACCTCGGTACGGCTGAGGAACCCGGCCCAGCCCGCCAAGCGATTCAACAGGCTGGGGTCCACCTGGCTCAGCAGCCGTGCTCGCAGGCCGTTGCTGCCATCGGCCCACCACTGCCTGCAAGTCGGGTAGCCGCCGCCACTGGCCACCTGCGCAAGCCCTGCGTCGCGAGTGTCGTCATAGGGCCATGACTCGCGCGCCGTGCTGGAGCGGTAGCTGTCGTAGTAGCCGCCGGTGTCCGTGAAAAACCTCGAACCGATCCATGTCACGTCGTTCATTTGAGCTTCGTCCAGCTCCGGTCGCGCCATGAACAATTTAGCGCGTGCTGGCCCGTAGCAGTCGTGTGTGAAATCGGCCACTTCCTGAGCCAGCACCGGGTCGTTGATGCGGGTAGCGTCGATCTCCATGCGCATCTGTCGCAGGTCTGTTCCGCACGGGATCGCTGCCACCGAGGCACTGGTGACGGCGCGCGAGAGCGCGTGCATGAATGCCCACCAGACCGGCACCTTGGCACTCTGGTTGTTGATGGTGCTGAAGGACTGGGACCAGCCGGTATCCGTGGGCTGCGGCACGCTGACCTGGCATTGAGCCGAGCGCGAGCTGTCGTACTGAATGGTGTTGAGGTCCACGTCGATGAAGGGGATGCCGGCGAACATCACGACCACGATGGCGACGAACACCCGGTTCTCAATGCGTGCGGCCGAGAGCACGCCCTTATTGCCTTCGTCTGCACCCTCCCCACGGGCCTTGAGCCATTCCTGCACGATGATCGCCACGAAGGGCAGTGCGAATACCCCGCTGGATACCAGTACCGCCCAGATGCCGTTGTTGACGATCCAGGAAACCAGGGTCAGGTAGTACTCCAGGTAGTCGGTCGCGAAAAGCGTCATGGCTCGGATCTCCCCTCAGCCCTGCATCAACAGGCTGGCTTCAAGCGCCACGATGGCAACGACGCCGGCGATCTCGCTGCGCACCAGGCGGCGCCGCGCTTGCGCGTCGTCCTCGCGCGCCAGCAGTCGGCGACGCATCCAGACCCAGCCGTAGGCCGTCGCGCCGTACAGGCACAGCCGCCAGACCAGGAAGTAGCCCGCTGCTGCCGCCAGCCAACGCTCCCAGCCTGCGACGCTTCCGACGAGGTAGATGCCAACGATGTTGGCGCACACGGCGACGGCCGCGAGTACCACCGTCCACAGCAGCGCCTTTGCTGCGCGCCGGCTGAACAGCCAGCGCGGGCGCAGCCAGGCCGCACGCATCGGGCTCATGGCCGGCCTCCCGGATTGCCCTTCTGCAACTGATCGAGGCGGTCAGGCACCGGATCGCCTTCGTAGATCCCACGCGAGCCCGCCGCGCGCGTGCCGTGGCGCTGGATGATCGCCATGGGCGAATTGTTTGCCAGCTCCCGGCGCAGCTCCAGCTCGGTCTTGAGGTTGCGGATCTCGCGATCGAGCGTGTCGCTCTCGTGGTTCACAGCTTCCACGGCGAGCTGGTTGGCCGCCACGTTGGGCTCTTTCTTGCCGGTCAGCAGCGTGCGTTGCAGCAGTAGCGCTTTCTCCAGCACCGACGCCAGCGCAACCTCGGACGCCAGGCGCTGCGACAGCAGGTGCTGGTCCGGCTCGTCGCGCAGTGCCTCGATCACTCCGCGTGTGATGGGCAGCGACGCGCTGCCGGCCTCGCGCAGGTTTTCGGGCGTCGTGTTCTTCGCCTTGGAGACCAGGTCCTGGAGCGCCTGCAGCTTGGCNTCGTACTCNTCCTGGATCAGCGGCGTCAGCCCGACGCCGGGCACCGTCTCCGTCTTGGTGCAGGCGTCGCAGGTGCGCTGCTCCTTCTCGCCGAGCACCCGCGTCGCCCACTCGACGGCCGCTTGCGGCGTGGTCCAGGTCTGGCACGACAGGCTCGCGCAACTTGCCGGTGCGATTGCCGATGTGTCGGTCACACCGCGGCCATTGACCAGGTTGTAGCCCGCGCGGGTGACGTCGCCGACCACCTTGATCGCGGGCTGACCGGAGCCGCCGGCATTGCTTCCCCCGACCCAAGGCACGCCGTCGTTGCCACGGCGCGTCTCGGCTTGCTCGACGGCCGAGACGGCATCCGTGCTCGAAACAGCATCGCGCAGTGCCAACCCCTCTGCCATCTGGCTCCAGCCGAGCTGGCCGCCGGCCGTTTCGGCCATCTTTTCGGCCATGGCGCGGCACGTCAGCTTCGAGCGGTCGAAATCCAGCCGCGCTTGCAGAACGCCGTTGGTGAGCAGGTTGTAGAGGCCCGGATCAGCCCGTTGGATGATCAACGCCGGCAGGGAGGCCACAGCACTCGTAGCACTCTGGATCACCGAGGACATGATCTGCTGAAAGCCATTGGTCACGCCGTTGAGCTGATTTTTCAACGTGGTCTGGATGCTCATGTCACCGCAGATCAGATTGCTGTTCCAGCCGACACCCACGCCGAGCGAGCGCATGCCGGCTGCGCGACCCATCGAAACGGCGCTGCCGCCGCCGATGGAGTACATGACGTCATCGCCGATGACGTTGCCGCTGGTCTGGTAGCCCAGTTGGCCCCAGGCCACGCCGCTTGCCAGAACCAACGCGCCGGTGAGCGCCAAACAGATCCTCTTGCCACGAGCCGGAGGGGAGAACTGCATAGAGTCGAAACGCTTCATCGCGGCACCTCAAAGGAAATCAACGCTTCCAAGGAACACCTGTCCACGGCGTTCGCAGCAGGCATACGGCCGCCACAGTGCCCAGGCGTAGTCGCCTTGCTGGGCCTGGGTCAGGAAGCCGGTGCGTGGGAAAACCGTGCAAGACGAGGACAGGACGGGCGTGAGTTCCTGCCACTTGCCAGTCGAGGCATCACCCTCCATCAGCGCGCCGGCGGGCCAGTAGCCATCGCGGGCGTTGGCAAGCAGCGGCTGGTACACGTGCAACTGCCCCCGGCGAGTGACGATATCTCCCGCACGCTGGGCCACCACGGCCCCCGATTTGTGGTCGTCGGTCTGGTGCAGGAAGCCGCCGCGGGGATACACGTTGCCCCAAAGGTTCATCGTGGTGCGTGCGCCGACCTCGCGCATGCCGGGAATCAATGCCTCCGGGTAGGCCATCTCGGGCACGTTGTAGCGCCAGGCAAGCGTGTCCAAGGTGCTGAGCAGATACGGCATGAATGCCGTTCCTGCGCCCTCGCAGAAGTAGCCCGAGGACGAAACAAACTGGTTGAACACCTCGACGCCGGGATGGCCGATCACGTCGGCGTTCTTGAATTTCGCAAGATTGTTTTCGTGATCCTCGTTCGTCGTTCCATCGCCCCCCGCTTGGGCGGACGGATTGGCCGTACTCATCGCCCGGACTTCGACCCACGGGTTCTCGCCCGTGTTGCTGTAGCTGGAGACGACCGCATCGGGGATGTAGTGGCGCACCTTGACAGAGGTGCGCACCGTGCATCCTCCCCAGGTGCAGTAGAGCCAGTAGCAGATACCTACCACCCGGTACTCCAAGCAATCGGGCGAGGCCACCGAGGCAACGATGGCGGTGGTGTTCAAGGCGTAGCTACCCGTGGCGCTGAGCAGCAGCAAGGAAGCCACGCCGGCCCGCATGCGGCGCATCAGGTCGAATGGTCGCGTCATGGCTGGGTCCTCCGACGCTGCTCGATGCGCGCGACAGCGCGGGCCACATCCGGCTCGCCATAGACCACGTAGCGCTGATCCACCACGACAGCCGGGATGCTGGTGATGCCCAGGCTCCATGCGTCGGTGACGCCCTGGTATGCGGAAGCGATGCGGCGCTGTAGGTCGGCGCCGCCTTGGCTCAGCCGACGCTTGACGGTGGCCGCCGCCTGTTCGGGGGCGGCGGGCAGTTCCGCAGAAAGCTCCGCTTCAATCCGGCGGGCTTCGTCCAGCTCGATCAGCCGCTCGCCGCCCATGGTCTTGACCGGGTGGTGGCTGTCGGTGACGACCAGTACGTCGGCTGCGAAGGCGACGGGGCTGAACACGGCCAGGGACGCCGGCAGCGCCACGACGAGACCAAGGGTTCGCCAGCCCGACGCGAACGTGGAAAAGGATGCCGGCATGTCGCGTGCCCCGAAAGTTGATCAGGGCCATAGTCAAACGCGAACCCGATGCCACCCCAACAAACAATGCGCATCGCGGGCTGCCCGCATACCTGCTTGTCCCGCGCCATAAAAAAACGGAGGCCGAAGCCTCCGCGGGGATCAATGAAGCAATGCGACCGTTACAGCAGGCCTGACTCCGCAAAGGAGAACGGGGAACCTTGGCCTACGATGATGTGATCCAGTACCCGTACATCGATGAGCGCCAGCGCGGCCTGCAGTTGCTGGGTCAGCACACGATCCGCGCTCGACGGCTCGGAGATGCCCGAGGGGTGCTGGTGCGCGAAGACCACCGCGGCGGCGTTCAACTCCAGCACACGCTGTACGACGACACGTGGATAAACAGAAGTCGAGTTGATCGTGCCCCTGAACAATGGCTCGTAGGCCAGCACCTGGTGCATGCTGTCCAGGAACACAGCGGCGAATATCTCGTTGGGTTCAGCGACCAGTTTCACGCGCAGATAGTCCCGCACAGCGGCCGGTCGGCTGAGGCACGGTCCAGCTTTGAAAACCCGCCTCTCCAGCAGCACGATGGCTTGCTGGATGATCCAGTCCTCGTGTTGGGCAGCGGTGACGGAAAGCGACTCCGGGCAGGAGTCGTTGACGACAAAAGACATGGCGAACCTCCAGACGGTGAGATCGGAGGGCGCGCGCCCTAGGAGGGCCAGCCCTCCTAGGGAACGAACAAGGTGCATCCATCACCGCGGCAGCGGCGATCGTTCGCGACCAGGATGCGAGGCGAACGGGTTGCGGTCAGCGCAGCGGACTGCGCCGTAGCCTTGAAGACCGGGGCTACCTGGGCATGTCGCCGACGACGTCGGCAGGCATTTCGGATGTGGGTGTGCCGGTCGGACCGTCAGCCGTCAGCATGTCCATGGCAGACAACAAGGCGTCGCCCTCGATTGGTCCCTGCAGCAGGATGGCCTGGCCCGTCTCGCGATCAAGCAGACGCAGTGACGGTGTGGCGGTAACGCCGCTCTTGGTGGCTTCCGCGGCCTGGGCGCGGATAGCGGCACTGGACCTTTCGCTTGACATGCACTGCTCGATGGCTGGCGTCGATTCGGGGTAGCGCAAGCCATCCGGCAAGCCCAGGCCGTCGCTGCGCGTGTGGGCATAGACCCATTCGACCGCCTGCCAGAACGCGGCATGCCCGCCAGCTTCGGCTGCGCATTCGGCCAGACGTGCCTCGGCCGACGCGGCCGGCTCGTGCGCGGCTAGCGGCTGGTGGTGCCATTGCAGCGCCACGTCGGCGTTGGTGCCCACCCACCGTTTGAGCTGCGGAAAATATTCCCGGCAGAACGGGCACTCCAGGTCGGCATAGAGCGTCAGCGTGAAACGGCCTTTGGGGTTGCCCATTAGCCAGGGCGGCCCGGCCACCGGTGCCATGCTGACCGGCGTGGGCGGCTGCGGCGGGGATTCGCCGGGCGACCTCGGCACAAGCCAGATCAGCAGCAGCGCGACCAGCACAGCAACCAATGCCCAGGGCCAGCGGGGCCGCCCGTTGCGGCGGCGGAACGCCTGGACCTGCATCGGAATGGAAGGACGTTTCTGTTCCATGGCGTTCTCCGTCTTACGACAGTTCCAAGGCCGGCGACTCGATGCCGCGCGCCTGGTCGATCTTCTCGGCCACCTTGAAGGCCGCTTCCAGTTCGGTGCAGCCGTAGTGCTGCATGAGCTGGTAGCGCTCGGCCTTCTCTTCGGGTTCGGTCTGCGCCAACGCCAAGTACAGGCTGGGCGGCACGGCACGGAACAGCACTTCCATGCTCTTGGAAAGGATGACGCCCTCGGTGAACTTGCCCGCTTCTTTGCGCGCCGAGAGCATCAGCGCTTTCTGCGCGGGCGAGAGTTCGCGGAAGCGTGCAATCTTCTCGACCTCATCGGGCGGCATCGACAGGCAGATCCACCACTCAATCATGTTGAGCATGGGCTCCGCGGCACGCGGCAGATCGTCGATATTTTGTGTAGCCAGCCAGAACCAGGCCCCTAGCTTGCGCCACATTTTTGTAATTTTTACAACGTAGGGCGCGAGCAGCGGGTTCTTCGTGATGATGTGGCCTTCGTCGGTCACATTGATGATCGGACGGCCCAGGTACTGGTCGCGCTCGGCGATGTTGTTCACCGTGCTGATCAGGCTGATGTAGGCGATGGAGAGCTGCGCGTTGTAGCCCTCCCGGGCATAGGTCGCGAGATCCACCAGCGTGATGTCGGCCTCGGGCCACGGCGTGCCATCGCGATCGAACATCTCGCCGTCCGTGCCTTGGCAGAACATGTCCATCGCGTCCGCCATCTCCAGCAGCCGCACGCGCCGCATCTCGGGCAGCGTCGGGTCCTGGCCGCGCGTGCGCAGCGCGTTGCGCACGTCGCGCGTGAGCACCGTGCGTTTCTCGGCCACGCAGTGTTCGGCGGCATCGAGGATGCACTGGCGGATCAGCGAGCGATCGGCCCGCGTCATCCGGGCTTCTTCCTTGTCCTCGCCGCCTGTGATCATCAGCCGTGCCGTGATCTCCAGTTCACCCAGCACGTCGCGCTGCTCGTCCTCCTCCATGACCGAGGAATCGGCTGGCAATTCTTCATCCAGTGCATCGGCATCAAGCGTCTGCACGTTGCTGGGCGTTTCGATCAGCCGGCGAGCGTCGGCGAACGGCGCCAGGCTGATGCCTGAGCCAGGAGCCAGCTTGACCCGGTTTACGGTCAGACCCAGGCGCTTGGCGAAGTCGCTGAACAAGCCGAAGCTGTTGCCGGCTTCCACGATGAACAGCCGCGGCCGGTAGATGGCCGTGACCTGATTCAAGAGGTTGTTGAGCGTTGCGCTCTTGCCCGAGCCGGTGGGGCCGAATAGGAACAGATGGGCGTTCATCTGCCTGTCCAAGCGGTTCAGCGGATCAAACGTGATCGGCCCGCCACCGCGGTTGAAGAACGTGTTGCCCGGATGGCCCGTACCCTGGCTGCGTCCCCACGCCGGCGAGAGATTCGCCACATGCTGGGCGAACATCAGTTGGGTGAACCAGTTCCGCCGATCCTGCGCAGGGTTGTAGCAGCACGGTAGCCAGCGCAGGTAGCTGTTGAGCGGCGCAACTTCATCGTCCTCGCGCACGGGCTGCAACCCCGCGTTGAGCATCACGTTGGCGAGGTCCAGGCCGCGCCTGTCAAGCTCGGCTTCGTCGCGCCCGCGCAGATAGAAGGCCAGCGTGCCGCGGTAGAGCTTGTGCGCGCTGCCGATGAGCGAGCGCGCCTCCTGCACATCCTTGAGCGTCTGCTCCGATGCCAGTGTTTCGCCGACAGCCTTCTTCGCCAGGTGATTCAGGTGCGATTCGAGGATGTCCTGGGGCGTCGCCACCATGGTCAGACACATCGTGGTGTCTTCGGGCATCTGATCGAAAAGCGTGTTGATCGCATCGCCCTTGCGGGTTTCGCCAGTCAGGTGTCCCGTACCGGGCGGCATGCGTAGTCGGTCGGTGACCAGCACACGGTGCGGCATGCCGTCGAAGTACCAGGTACCGTGCCCGGCATCGGAGCGAGGCTGACCGAAGAACAGCCGTTGGCTGAAATCCCGACCACTCGCCAGCTCGATCTCGCCTTCCTCCACCTCGTCGGGATAGCGGGCCAGCGCATAGAAGCGCTCTCGATTCTCAGCGCTTGGCCCGAGCATCGTTGGGCGTGGGTTGAACCACCGCAGCAACCAGTCGTGAACATCGGCCGCGACCATGCGCCGGGCCTGGATGCCGGCGTTCGCCAGGCCGCCGCAAAGGCGATCGCAGACGATGTTCAGCATTTGCTCGGGTGTCTGGCCACGGCGGTTCGCCTGGCCGGTGGCCCGGCGATAGACCACCATGCGCACGCGCCGCGTCTGGCCGCGCCAGCGCAACCGCGTGACCACCGTGTCCTCGAACAGGCCGCCGGGCTTGGCCACCGCGCGCAGGTGGTGGCCGAAGAAGCGAAGATAGAACTCGGTGAAGGCTGTGCCGCGAGCGCGCGGCTGCACGTAGTTGCGCAGGGTCTGCATGTACTGGTCGAAGCTGGGTTCGTCCTGGGCGTAGAGCTGGAGCACCCAGGGGTTCTCGTCCAGCTCATCGAACGAATCCTGGAGCGCGTTTTCGAGCGCATCGCGGGCATGCGCGAGCCAGCCAGGCTCCCGACCTTCGGTGCCCAGCGGGACCAGCTCGTAGAAGGCTGCGACCGATTGCCCGTCCTCCAGCAGCATGGACTTCGACGGCGGCAGGAACTCCACCCACGGCAGCAGCTCCGCGAACGACTGCGCGACGTCGTACAGCGCCTGCTCGTCCGCCACGGTCGCCGGCTTGCGGCCCTGGATCGTCGCTCCGGGTTCGGCGATGCCGGCTTGGCGCAACGCCTCGACGTGGCGCTGCCAGCCGTCCGGCTGCTCGTCATTGCCACCATCGGATGCAGCCAGCTTCGGCCAAGGGAGTTTCCAGCGCATCAGTAGTCCTCCACGCGCTCGCCCGGCATGGCGTACTGCACGCGCTGGTACAGGGGGAAGACTGTCGTGTAGCCCGGAACAGGCACGGGGTCGGTACCCGCCAGGTGCGGGTACACATACATGACAAGATCGGGGTTCGGGAGGCGGTGGAACTGGCGATAGACCTCGTTTCGCGCCGTGCGCGTGTAGCGCATCTGTTCGGCGGGCGCGGCCTCCACGTCGGCCTCGGTCAGCGGCCGGCGCAGGCTCTGGCGTGCATCGAGCAATTGCCTGCGCGCCACCTGGCCGGCGCCACCGCTGCCGTCGCCGGCGTTCTGCTGCCAGATGTCCATCATCGTGCTGTCGCCGTGCGGGAGCAGCTTTTCCTTGCTGGTGGCACAGCCGCCGAGCACCGCGACGGCGAGGGCCAGCGCCAGGCCCTTATTCAAGTTCGAGAGCATGGCTTTCTCCTGCGCGGTGATCGACCTTGCGGCCTTCGGGATCGAAGTCGATGGCAAGCGGCTTTTCGAGGTGGACGGCGACCTTCGCGCCGGGCTGGACATAGACGGCGGCGAAGGCCTGGCCGTATAGCTTGTTCACCCAGTCGGCCATGTCGCGCACGCCACCGGCCAGGATGCGGCCCACGGCTTCATTGCCCGAGATGCCGACGCTCCCGATGGAGCCGTCGGCGCCGACGTAGGACATCTGGCCGCTGTCGCTGTCGATCAGCGAAGCGACGCCGGCACCGGCGGCGGTAATCAGGGCTTGCGAGCCGAGGTACTGCTGGGCGTTGCTGCGCCGCTCCCCGCTGACGCAGGGAATGCCGTATGGGTCGCTGATCCAGCCCAGGCCGTCTCGCTGCTGGTTGTTCTGCTGGTTGCCGTCGCGGTCTTCGGGGATGGTGCGGATCGTGCCGTCGTGGAAGACGAAGGTGATGCTGCGCACCTGGCCGCGCACGCACGAGAGCGTCCAATCTCCCGATGCGGTGCCGCTGAACACGGCACCGGCCACGTCGGGAATGTCGATGCCATTGGCGGTCAGGTTGTCCGGTCCGACCAACACCTTGAAGGGGTATGGATCGTTAACGGTTCCGTCGATCGGCACGCGGCCGATCAGCGCCGTCATCGCCACCGACCCCATCAGCGTCGAATTGGTCGGTACGGTATAGACCGCCTTGGCGCTCTTGACGCCTGCTGCGCGTGCGCCCGCGTTCGCCACGGTTTCCGCCGTGGTTTCCAACGTGCTCTGCGCGGGGCCGAAGCTCGTCGGGAAGCTCATGCCGCTACCCGTGCCACGACTGCTGTTCCGCCCCTCGGCCTTCCTCGCATCGTCGGGTTCGACCCATCGCACGCCGCCTTCCATGCCGGCCTCGTCGCCGTCGCGCAGCCCCAGACCCACCGGCAGGTCGGCATGGCCGCCGCCACGTCCGCCGATACTGTCCAGACGCCGCTGCAGGTCGGCAAGCAACCCTTCGGTCTGCTGGCGCGCGCTGGCTGCCTGCTCTTGGTCGCGACGCAGGTTGGTACGCTCGGAGTCGAGGGCCGAATTGATGCGCTGATCAATGGAGTTCTCGCGCTGGCGCAGTCGCTGGTTTTCTTCGCGCTGGGATTTGTTGTCCGAGAGCGCGGTCTGAAGCTCGGTGCGCAACTGCTTCACTTGGGCAACGAGCGTCGCCACGGTGTCGCGCGGGGTATCGCCCTCGATGCCCAACGCCTTCATTTCCGCTGGCGTGAGCTTGGCACCGGCATCCGCGGCCGGTGGCGCCGAACTGCTGCCACCCGAGAACAGCCGGATGGCAACGAACAGCACCAGCAAGGCAACCGGGACCATCAGCCACTTCAGGAGTCCATTACTGCGCATGGCGGGCCTCCTTGCGGTCTTCCGGTTGCGGGAGATGCACGGCCGGGTCGAAGCGGTTGATCGCCGGTAGCAGCGATTGCGCCAGGCCGCGCCCGCGCGTCACCAGGTACAGGACGGTCGTGTCCTCGGGCGTGCCACGCGGGCCAAGTGCCTCGTGTTGGAAGGTGGCGGTGAGGAAATCGCCTTGCAGGATGCGCGGATCGAGAGTGATCCAGCCGCTGCTGTTGTTGGTCAGTCGCACGGCAGTGACCCACTGGTCTTCCAGACGCCACGACGCGAGCGCGACCGCGCGCACGGGCAGCGTCGGCATCAGCGTGCCGAGGTCGAGGTCACGACGCAGGTTCACCCGCATGACGCCGGGCAACGGCTCCACAGTGCGCAGCGGAGCGTAGAGGTTCTGCGCGGCGAAGCGCGTCAGGACAACCGGCACCGGGGTCTCGCGTCGCGCCGCCCGCGCACCTGCCTGGTCCTGGGCGCGCGCCGGAGCTTCGTTGTCATCGCCGGGCTGATCGCCATAGCGCGCCGGGGTGCTGTTGCCCTCGACGATGCGCACTGGTTCCAGCTCGGCTTCGCCGTCCTTGGCTGGCTCCGCCGCAATGTCCAGCAGGATCAGCGCGCCCGTGTCGGCGTCCTGCAATTGCAGCCGCGTGGGCTCGATCGGCTCGCTGGCGCGCAGGTACACCGCGCCGCCCGCGCTCTGCACCCGTAGGCGCTCGCCGACGCCCGAGGGTACGCCCACGCGGACGTTGCGGTCGATGAACACGATACGCTCCTGGCCGACCTTCAGCGGCACCGCCAACGGCATACGTTCCCAGCGCAGGATCTCCACCGCCTGGACAGCAGGAGCCGCGGCCACGGCCAACAGCCCCAGCAGCGTGAGTACAGGATGCTTCATGGGGTTTCTCCTTGGGGCGCTTGCGGAGACAGGCCACCAGACGCCGGGCGCGTCGGCTCCGGCGTGCTGATGCGCTGGGGCGCGCCCTCATAGCAGTCGAGCGCCAGGCCGAACGGGTTGCGGGCAGGATCGACGTCCACCCGCGTGACCTTCACGGGATAGCGCACCAGAGCGCGCTTGACTTGCTCGGCGCCGTAGTACTCGTCGGCGGTGATGTCCAGCGTCACTACCCAGTCGCGGTCGGAAACCACGCGCACGCGGGCCGTGGGGTCGTCGCCGTAGCCGCGGCCGGGGATTTCGTAGATGCCGCGCACGCGCTGGCGCAACTCGCCCGTGCTGCGGCGGTAGTCGTAGTCCGCGCGCAGGAAGGCCTGGCAGGATGGGGTGAGGTACGGCGAGAGCGTGTGGAGGTTGCGCGCGTAGTCCTCTTCGCCATTCGTCGGCCAGCGGTTGAGCGTCTGGAACACGTAGAACGTGAACGCATAGACCGATTCGGGCGGCACTTCCCACCACTTCCTGGTACTGCCGGAGCGCAGGTCAGGCGGAACGTGGATGGTCAGATCGCGGGGAGCGCTCCACCAGCCGCCACCCATGACCAGGGCGACGATGATCAGGGCGCCAGCACCCAGGCGAAGCGTCTTGATGTGCGCCTGCAGGTGGGTGATCTCGTTCTTGAAGCGGCTCATCGTGCGCTCCTTCGGGTGGTCCAGAAGCCGGAGCGCGAGATCAGCACATGGCCGCCTACCCAGCCCGCCATCAGCGGATGGCGTGTGGCAATGCGCCATTGCAGTTGCCGATACAGCCAGGTGTCGGGACGCCCGCGCTTGAGGCGGCGAAGAATGCCGCCGCCGATGAACACGCCGAAGGCCACGCCCAGGACGACGAACGTGGGTGCTAGCGCGATCGTGCGGAACACCCACGACAGCGGTGCGCCGACCAGCAGACCGGCGGCGCCGGACAGGCCGCAGCAGATCCACAACTCGTCGGCGGTGAGACCGCGCACCACAACGGGATGTCGATTGAGCCGGTGCGGAAGGAACGTGACCGTCCCGTCCGCACGGACGTGCTGCTGCTCGGACATACCGGCCTCGCTTACAGGATGCCGGTGGCTTCGGTGAGCAGCCAGATGCCGATCACGAGCAAGACGGCGCCGATGGCGACCGTGAGGCCGAACTGGCCCCACGTCTTGCGGCCTGTGTGGATTTCCGCGTAGGTCCCGTAGGCGTGGTAGCACACGCCGATGAACATGGACGCCACCACCAGCAGAGCCACGAGCATGATGATGTCGTAGCCGTAGTTGCGGATCGTTTCCATGATGCCGTTGCCTGTGCCGCGGGTCGGGTTCTCCAACTGCGGCAGACCCTGCGCGAACGACAGGGCGGGCAGCGCTGCGGTGCCCAGGGCCACGGTGGCGCGCTGGGCAAGACGGGAAGTGAGGATGCAGTTTTGCATGGTCATGCCTTTCAGGTCAGGAGAGGAGGAAGAAAGTCAGGACGAGGTACATCGCGACGAATCGGATGCAGACGCCGAGGAACTGGCGCTGGTTGAGGCGGCTTTCGGACCACCCCACGTAGGCCGTTCGCATGGCCCAGACGCCCCAGACGAGCAGGACCGCGAACACGACGCCGACCAGGACGGTCGCCATCGCTGAAGGCGCGATGCCGCTGTTGGCTTGAAATGCCGAGACCTGGGCGCCGTTCATGGCTTGCCCTCCGTGGTCGTCGGCGGTGATGGCGGGACGACCCGCTCCGTGCGGTAGTCGCCGATCAGTTCGGAGGCGNCGCGCGGCTGGGCGCGCGACGGTGTGAGATGGGCCTGGATGCCGGCGCGCACGCGCGCCAGGTCAGCCAGCAGCCTCGGGTAATCGAAGTGGTAGCGCTCGCCCGGCTGGATGGGGGCATGCGTAGCGCTGTCGGCGACGGTGCGCTCCAGCGCGTCGAGCTGGCGCAGCGCTGCGACCAACTCCTGACGCTGCGCCGGGGACTCGGCCAACGCCATCGAGGACTGACCCAGTACAAGGGCCGTCACGAGAAAAGTGGGCACGCCGCGATGCGCGGCGCGCAGCCAGATCGGAGCCAACATCGCGCCATTCCTGTGTGATCAGCAATGGCTAGATCGTGGAGATCGGGGCTGTTTCAGGCCGCAAACAATAGGAACCTGCAGATGACCGGATTGATCTGCTAGAGGTACTTCTTGAAGCTGCCCGCAGTCAGGCTCACGGCCAGTCCCAGCAAGGCGGCGCTCGGCAACAGGATCAGCAATGGATGCACCGAGATCGGCAGCGCCAGGTACGTGATCCACGGCAGCACGGCCAGCGGCATGAGGCTGGCTTTTGCACGGTGGTAGATGAACCCGGATTCGCGGCCCGCGCCGAACCTGCGCACGTCGCGTCGCACCAGACCGTCAATCAGACCGACGAAGGCGGCCGTGAAGATCAGTGGCAGCGTGAGCACCAGGACCAGCAGGCGCACTAGGAAGGTCAGCGTCGTGAAGGCTGCGGCGATGAGGTAGCTCTCGGCCCAGACATAGACTTGGCTGATGTAGTAGCGGAAGTTGCGCGCCTGCTCGTGGCTGGGCGCGCGGACGCGCTCGGCGGTCTGGCTCATGCGCGCCAGCAGCCCCGAGCGAACGAACACCCATTCGTAGCCTGTATCCACCAACTCGTGCGCCGTGCGCCCTGGCTCCTGCACGACCACGCTGCGCGTGAAGTGGCTGGACAGGTGCCCAAGCTCGTACTGCAACATCTGCTGGGAATGGCGCCAGCCCTGATCCTTCCAGAACAGGTGCATGCCGACGCACTCCACCACGATCGAGAACAGCAGCGAGCCAATCAATACCCCGAGCAGGCGAAATGGCAAGGTGATGGTGCCGACGATCAGACCCTGGCGCTGGTTCTGCTCCCGCTGCGCGGTCGAGGCGGCGTCCTTCATGGCGCGGCCTCGTCGGTACTGTGGTCGGTGTCGGTGGCCACCGCAGCAGGCTCGGCTGGAGCAGCATCGTCCAGCAGGTCATCGGGCAAGGCCGCATCCTGCAAGGCAGGGGAGCTGGTGAAATCCCACCACTGCGTGGCCTCGCTGTAGCTCTGGCGCATGTATCCGGCCAGTTGCTGCAGATCCGCCGGCATCACTTCATCCGGGTCTGGTGTCGGCAGCGGCATGCGAACCTTCCAAAGCTGGCCGCCTTGCAGCAGCGCGAAGCACTGGCCTTTTGGCAGGCCGACTACGTGCGATGGCTCGATCATCGGCACGCTGGACATGCTGATGCGGTCCTGGGTGTTCGACGTGAAATCCGTCGCGCCACGGATGTCCGAGCTATCGGTCGCCCCGGAGACGATGGTGGTGGTATAGACCTCGACCTTCGGCAACTGCCGCGTCAGCAGTTCGGCGGTGGCCGTCTCGCGCACGCGCAGCATGAACAGGTTGTTGAAGTTGCCGATCACCTGGCCAGCTTTCGCGCGGTTGCCGATGCGGGCCTCGATATCCGAGAGGGTCTGTGTGTACGCCGTGACCTGTAGCCCGGCACCGCCGCCCTTGTTGATCAGGGGCACGAATTCGTCACCCATGAGTTCATTGAATTCGTCCGCATGGACATTGATCGGCACGCGCGTGCCAGCGGATGCGCCCGGCAGGCCATCGTCGATCCCGTGCTTGTAGATATGGCCCGCGACCGAAACCAGGTCGGAGAACATGGAGTTGCCGACCGCTGCGGCAACCTCGGCGTCGGACAGCGCGTCCAGTCCCACATAGACGATGGCGCGCTTCCTGATGACTTGCATCCAATCGAAGATCGGGCGCGGGTCGGTCAGGTCGGAGTAATTCGGGGCCAGGAGCTGGGCGATCTTGCCGCTGGTGAGCTTTTCCAGCAGCGGCAGCAACGATGCGACGATCTTGTCGAAGTAGGTCTTGTCGTACCGAACTGCCGAGCGCAAGCCGTCGAGCACCGGGTCGTAGTTGCGCGCCTGGGAAAGGTACTGCTCCAGCGCGACCACGCGCTTCTCGCGCCCGATCATGTTGCGCGGGATGTTCTTCTCGTTGAGCTTGGCCTCGATCTGGACGATCACCTCCCAGGCCTTGGGCTCGGTCTTGGCGAAGTAGTGCTGGGCGTACTCGATAAACAGTGCGTCGATGTTGATGACGTGCCGCTGGATCAGCATGTAGTCCGGGCGCTGCCCCAGTTCCACCAAAGCGCGGGCAATGATGTTGACGAAGCGCCACGCGAACTCCCGGAAGGCCGCGCTGTTGCCTTCACCGGAGAGTTGCCCTGCGATACGGGTGGCGACTTCCGAGATGCGACCGAAGCGTCCTACCGCGTTGTAGCGGGCGCTGATTTCCGGCCAACCGAGGTGGAAGATGTAGAACTCGCCTTCACGGCCTGCGCGCTGGGCTTCGACGTACATCCGCTTCAGGAGATCCGCGTCGCCCTTGGGATCGATAACGATCACGACCTCGTGCTCGCCGGCAGCGTTCTTGCGACGGATGTCCTGAGTCACAAACAGCTCGGCCAGCCGCGTCTTGCCCACGCGCGTCGTGCCCAGCACCAGCGAATGTCCGACGCGCTCACCCAGCGGCAGGCTGACGTCCACCTCGTCGGGTTCGATGCCATGCAGCCGCGGCAGGCCACCTACAGGTGGCAGCGGGCGCACAGGGTTGAACGGAACGTCCCAGCCCGTGAGAGCGGAGAGCCGGGACAGCGGGAACGGCGCAAACTCCAGCCGTTCCTCCAGCCGACGCGCCAGGCGATAGGCCGGTGTCGGCTCCGCGTAGCGGCGAAACTCCGGCCGGTATGTCTGCATGAGCCTATGGGTGTGCTTCTGCTCCCACAGGAATCCGCGCCCGATGAAAAGCCGCTGCTGGCTGACGGGCACATCCTTGCTCGTCATCACGTAACGCGGCAGGCGGCGGATGTTGCGCCTATAACGCAGGATGACGCGAGCGTCGCGGTAGCGGATCGCGCCGTAGGCGCCGAACGCCAGGGCGCTGCCGACGCCCATGGCCGGACTCAGCGCGAGCGACCACGGGGCCACCAGGGACAGAAACGCGGCGCCTGCACACGCTGCGACGGTGTATAGCTCCACCGCTGGGCGTAGCAGAACCTCGACCGGCTGTTTCCCCGACATGGCTTCATTGCTCGATGCCGGTGGCCGTGATCAGCGCCGGGTAATGCCGCAGGCCTAGGCGATCGGCCAGGTCGTCTCCGGCTACGGGCGCGAGCGGCACGCCCGGCACCAGGGCACGCAGCCCTGCCAGGCCCTGCGCGGTCTCGACATTGACCACTAGGCCGACCGCGCCGCGTTCGCGCAAAGCAACGCCGCGGCGCTGCAACCAGGCCCGGGAGGCGTCGTCGTCGCCGATGACCACGAANGGCCGCAGGCCNGGNGCNTCGATCACGCGCCGAGCGACGGTGCCAGGCGTGAGTTTGGTGCTGCGCACCGGCAGCATCGCTGCCTCGTCCGCGGGTGTGGCGGGAACCTGTGGCGTCGGAATGGGCGGCCGGGCCGGGACATCGGCGCGCGGCTGGAGGTTGAGGGCCTCGTAGTACGGCAGCGCCGACGTGCCACCGCGATCTTCGACCACGATCAGCGGATCGCCGGCACGCGATGCCAGCGGCAGACCCGCCAGCAGCACAAGCAGGCCCCGCAGGGCCAGATGGGATTTCGTCATGGGGAAGTCTCCTGGCGCGTGGCGAGCACCGCGGCGTTTGGGCGTGCGCCCTGCACACGCGCGAGATGGCGCGACACGCTGCGCCGGTAGCGGGC
>NZ_CBCSJH010000006.1:162632-180644 GCF_965139195.1 Bordetella tumbae
GCCCNCAGGACGGTGGTAGCGGCCGATCGCCAACAGCCAGTCTTCGCCGGACGTGTGCTGCTCCTTCAGGATCTCAGCGGCGATGGCGAGGTTGCGATAGGGGTCCAGCAGGTCGCACGCGCTGGTGAAGCGGTGCTTGTGGTAACCGAGGTTGATCTGGCCCAGGCCTGCATCGATGCGCGTGTGGGGCGTGGCGCGCATTGCCTGTTGCAAGCCCGAGCAGGCGTCGGCGCGCGTGGCGAAGCGGCGCGACTGGCCGGCGACATTGAGGGACCACGGCCACGGGACGATGCGCCCGTTGCGCCGAACACCGCTCTCCTGCAAGGCCACGGCGAAGAGCACGGTCGAGGGGATGCCCGCCCGCTGTGCGGCGAGTTGGTAGGCCGGTGGTGGAACCTCCTGGGCATGGACGGCGCAGGCGCACAGGCCGGTAGCAAGCACCAGTGCGCGCAGGAGCTGCGAGACGGAGGTGGCCGCTACGGCTGACGCTGCCATTGGCCGTTCACCTCGCGCACAGCCGCGGGCAAGTCACCGGGCAGGCCCAGCGACAGCCAGCGGCCGCCGTCGTGGTTGAGGGTAATGCTGCCGCTGCGCACGCGCGCCGGGTCGATCTGCGCGCGCTTGGCCCAGTCGCGGATGCGTGCATCGTCCTGGCGGCTGCCCACCATATACAGGTCGAACTCGGCACCCGAGGATTGCAGGCGCTGCACGAGCTGCCCACAGGCCGCGCAGCCGTCCTTGACGAACACCGCCATTCGGCCGCTGCCGCGCGCGGTGCCGGCGCCCGGCCCGTCGTCGGGCAGGTTCACGCGCTGCATGCCGGGGTTCAGGCGCTGCCAGGCTTCGTCGTAGGCGCGTTGGTAGGCGAGCAACTTCTCGACGCGGCGTGCTTCGATTTGCACCTGCAGCTCTGCATAGCGCCGCCGTTCTTCGTCGGTCCGTGCCTCGATGCCTAGGGCAGACAGCGGGTCCAGGTTGGGCGAGTAGATTCCCAGCGGCCCATCCATCAGCTCGCGGTAACGCACCCATTCCTGGGGTTGGAGGCCCCAGTTGCTTGCTACTCGGTCGTCCAGGACGCGGGCGGCCAGCGGGCGCTCCTGGCTCTGCGCATTGCGAGCGGGAGCCGTGGCTGACTGCTGCGCCCACGCGGGCCACTGGACTGAAGCCAGTAGGAGTGCGGAAAGGATGATCGACGGCTTCATGTGGTGTGCTCCGATCAGGGAATCGCCACGCGACGGGTCTGGTCGCCGGCTTGGAACACCGCGGCGCTGCCATCGATTGCCTGCAAGCGCCATGGGCCGACCGCATCACCGGGCAGCAGCACCTGAAGCTGGTCGGGCGTGAAGTCCCCACTGCTCGGCGCGACGGACACGCTGCGCTGGCCGGCGCGCAGTTCGGCGCCGACGATGCGGAACGGCAATGGCGGCGGTTCAGACTTGGCGGCGGGCTTGCTCGATGTGCGCGGCTGGACGGGGGCTGCTGCACGCGCGGCGGTCTGGCGCGTCTTGATCTGCTCGATCTCCGCGCGCAGCGCCTGAAGGTCGTCGGCGGCTGCGTAGCCGCTCAGTGTTTTCTCAACCTGGGAAGCGCGTGCTTCCAGGATTTGGCGGGTGTCTTTGAGGTCCGCCGCCGTTGCGACGGCCGGACGCTGCTGGATGGTCTCGATGGCCTCGGCCAGGGCCACCGCCTGCGCTTCGAGGCGTTGCAGACGGGAATCGAGCCGTTCCTGGTCGGCCTGGTCGCTCATCGCCTGGTAGCCGAGGGCCACGATGACGCTTAGACCGAGCAGCCAGAGCCAGAGCATGCTTTGCACCACCACGGCGGCGGTCGGGCGACGCGAAGATTGCGGAGCGTTCACGGCTGGCCTCCTGGAGTGGAAGGCATCAGCGGGAAGGTCTGCACCGCATCGGCGGCGGTCGGTTCGGGCATGGGTTCGGCGGCCACGCTGTCGCCGGGCCGCTCGAAGCAAATCTGTCGTGCGCGGTCATCCGCGTGCAGTTCCCAGGCCGGACCAGCCAGGGTGAGCAGCGCATCGCGCAAGGTCATGGGACCGAGATGCAGGTGCGCCGCCGGGAGCGGCAGCTCATACAGCTCGATCACGGCATGCGCCGTTTGGCACAGGCTGTAGCCGCTGCGCTTGAGCACATGCCGCAGCCCATCGCCGACCGTGGCGCGGGCATCCTCGGGCATCGACACGTCGATGGTCTGCAACAGCAGGTCGCGCTGCGCCGCTGTAGGGGCCAGTTCGACCAGCGTGTAGCGGGCGTAGCGCACGACCGGGATGTACTCGGGCGCTTCGGGTTCGGGCGCGGCCGAGACTTCCTCGATGGTGTCGGGCGCGACCGGCGCAGTCGTCGTCGCGCAGCCACCGGCCAGCACCGACCAAAGCAGGCCGAAAAATCCCGCCAGCAGGCGGCGTTCGGGATGGTGAAACCAGGGTGGAGAGGGGCACATAGCTCGGCGTCCTGAAACATCGAGCCCTCACCATCGCCGCTCGGGCTACGAGCGGCAGCAAACAATGCGAACCAGACAGCGCCCGATTTGCCGGCAGCGCCTTCACCAAAGAAAGGCCCCAAGTTGGGGCCTGTGAAAATGGGTCTCTTATTTCTCGTCGTCGATGCCCATGCGCTCACGCATTTCGGCGAGGAACGCCTCGGGGGCCATCAGACCATAGCGTGCCAGGCGCACAGGGATGTCCTCCGCATCGAGGTTCCCATCTTCGATGCGCTGCCGCAGGAAATCCGCAATCTCGGCTTCCAGCTTCCGTTGGGTGTCGATGGCTTCGGACGGTTGGGTGTTGGTATTCATGGAAATCTCCTTGGGATGAAAAAAGCGCAGCCACGTCCACGGAGAACGTGGGCGTGGCTGCAAGGTGGGAACAACAGAAATGCCGGCGGCGCTAGGCCGGCTTGTGGCGTGGGAATCAGGCGGCGACCAGTTGCCGGGCCAGTGCGACCTCGACGGAATCACCATCCTGGTTCAGGACATCCAGCCCCGATTCGGGTACATCGCCCGAGGTGGACTGCGAGACCATGATCTTCTTGGCCATCAGTTCGAGGCATGTCATCTGCGAGGAACCGGCGTAGCCGAGATAGATCACGCGCACGGGGTGCTTCTGCCCGATGCGCCAGGAGCGGCGGGCCGCCTGCTGGAGCGAGTACACGTTGTAGCCCGACTGCATGAACACGATTGTCGGGAAATCCAACAGGTCCAATCCCGTCTTGACCAACTCGGGGTTGGTGATGAGCACGTCGATGCCACGATCCAGTTGCTCGGCAATCCAGTCCTCGCGGCGGCTTGCATCCACGCTCGCGCGCAGCACCGCCACCTTGAAACCTTCCTGCTCCAGCAGTACCTTCAGGCGCGACGTGGTGTCCCGCGTGCCGGTATAGACCGTGTAGGCGAGGACCTTGCGGCCCTGCGCCTTCTCCTGTTTGCAGATATCGATCAGCTCACGCTCCTTGGGGCTGATCTCGAACTCGTTGAACTGAGCCGGGACGAACGCCAAGGTGTTGCGCGTGCGCGGATGCACCACGGTTTCCGACCGGAAGCAGCAATCCGGCCAGGCCAGCAGCACGTTGAGGACCACACCCAGCAGAGTCGTATCGCGTCGCGCCAGAGCCTGTTTCAGCTCCGCGGTCAGCCGGCCCGCCAGATCGCGGTAGGCCGCGGCTTGCGCCGTGTCCATCGCGACTTCGCGGAACTCTTCGTCATACGGCGGCAGGACGTTGCCGCCGATGTCCTTGAGCTTGAGGAAGATCGTGAACGGCAGGATGCAGCGCAAGACGCCCTTGGGGCCGAAGCCCGGGGCTTTGACCGTGCGCACCGATACCTTGGTGCCCTTGGCCGTCTTGTGCGCCGTGCCGGCGCTCTCGGAGTAGATGTCCTTCAAGACCCCGTGATCGCGCATGAACGCCATCGCGGCCGAGGTCATGCTGCCGCTCGTGGTCGGGCGGTAGCCGTCTTCGATCATCCGCCCGGGAAGGGCTCGGAACAGCAGGTAGAACAGGTCGTCCCCGTAGCCGCCCATCAACGTGCCGGTCAGCAGCAAGGTTTTGCGAGCCTTCGCCGCCAGCACGCCCATGGCTTGGCCCTGGGCACTGCCGCCGTTCTTGTACTCGTGTGCCTCGTCGGCGATGAGCAGGTCGAACGTGCCTTGCGGCAGGTATCTCTTGATGAACTCGGACGGCTGATAGCCGCCCTCGCCAAACCCGAACTCCATGTTGGCCATCGCGCGTTCCATGCGCGTGGCCTGACGGTCGGAGAACACCAGTTCGCCGTTGCCGTCCATGAGGTTGATGAACTCATGGATGTTGTCGCCGAGCATCGAGGCCAGGAAGCCGTCGCCGAACTTCTGCATCAGCTTCTGCGCGGTGACTTCCCCGATGGTCGGGATGCGCTTCAAGGCTTTGAGGACGGCCGAGGACTGATCGCTGCCGGACAGGCTTCTCGGGCGGATCAGCGTCCACAGGGGGGCGGCGCAGTGGCTGCACTTCCTGCGGGATTCCTCGGCTTCGAGTTCGACCGGGTTGACCGGCTCGCCGTCGAGATCGGTGATGACCGTGCCGCAGTCCGGGCACGCTGCCACGTTGCCGTGGCGGGTACGCCGCTGAGTGAAGACAGGCTTCCAGTGGAACCCCATCCGCATCCTGACGCGCCCCAGGACAAAGAACTCCTGGCCCGTGGGCTGCACGCCCAACTGCTCGCGTAGCTTGATGAGCTTGACCAAGGTATCGGGGCCGTTGAGCACCCACACCTTGGCGCCTGCTACCGTCTCCTGGATCTCGCGCCGCCACTTGTAAACAAGGTGCGGCGGCGAAAGAACCAAGGTGCGGCGGTAGCCTTCGGCGTTGAGCACGGCGGCCGTGGCGATGCCGACGGTCGTCTTGCCGCAGCCCATTTCGCCATTGACGATCGCGGCATGTTCGCCACGGTCAATCAGCAGCTCGGCGGCGGCATGGACGACTTCGGCCTGGGCCTGGAACAGCTTGCGCTTGAGGCTGGCGACGATGAGCTGGCGATGTGCCTGCGGTTGGCCGGTATAGACCGGCGGATTAGCGCTGTTGAGGGCGTCGAGCAGTTCGTCGCCGAACTCGCCGACGAAATCCTGAAGGCTCAGGGTCAGAGGGGAAGATTCCGCATCGAGCAGTTCGCCCTGTACGGGCGCGGCTTCAGCGGCATTGGTTTCGAGATCGAGGGACATGGTGATGCTCCAAAGAAAATGGGGCATGCACCACCCCCAGTGGGGCAGTGGCATGCCCCGTGGTGGGAAGTAAATCGGCGCGTGGCCGAAGGTGGTTGAAGGTGCTGGCCTGGATGGCCAGCGGGTGAACCGTGCTCAGTCCTCGGACGGCAGAACGATGACGGTGGCGCGGCGCTCCGCGTCGGTAACGATGCGAATGGCCAGCCCCGGGTGGATCACGTAGTGCGATGCCAGCGAAGCACCTGATTGAAGCGCGGTGCTGTTGGCCTGCCATTGCTGGACGTTGACGTCGCCCCAGTCACCACGGGTGTGGCGCCTGAAGTACGGGATCGGGTCGAGGCGACCCGAGCGGACCAGGCGGTCAATGCCTTTGCTGAAGATAAGCGCCCCGATGGGGAACGCCAGCCTCTGGCAGTAGGTTTCGATGCGATGTGATGCCATGGGCTCCTCCTTGAAAGGTTATTGAGCCACGACACCCCTGGCGGAGTGAAGTGGCTCCGTCAGGTGGATGAGAATGACGATGTGGGGCCGTCAAATCAGATCTTGCTCCTCGGATAGCTGGACCACCGTGGTTTCATGGTCCTCGCTGGTCTTGACGATCAGTGCCAGGTCCGGCGTGATCCTGAACTGCGAGATCATTAGGTTGTCCTGTTGGATTGCGACGTTGTTGGCTTGGCGGGTGGCCTCGTCGATCTCGCCCCAGTCACCGCGCACGTGGCGCTGGACATAGGCCAAGGGGTCGATCAGGCCTTTGCGTGCCAACCAATGCACCTTCTCGCTCAACTTCAGCGTACCCGGTGCGAACAACGGTTGCTTCTGCGGCGCGGGCCGCTTGAACGGGTTTGCGAACATGGTGTTTCTCCTTCGATGTGGGAATAGCAGGACGGCAGCGCGTCCGGTGAGTCAGCGGATGGTCAACACCTCGCCCCGTGTCGCGGAGCCAGGCGTCATGTCCCACGCGCGGATGACGGGCACAAACTTGTCGGTGAGGATGCGGGTCTCGGCGATCGAGCCGTCTTCGCGTTCGGTGAATTCACGCTGGAGCGTCTTGTCCTTGTGGGTGTCACCTTTGACGACGAGCACGCGCCCGGTCTTGGAGCGCACAACCCCCGAGATCGCGCCCGCGGCCAGAGCCAGGGCGAGATGCCAGTGGGACAAAGCCCGCGCCGGTGGACGCAGCGACTGCTGCGCGGCCCCCAGGTGCGTGTCCAGCGACGGCCAGAGGCCTTGCAGCCTGCCAACCTCGTCGGCGAACTGCTCGGGCTCCATCGTCACGCGGAAGAAATGCTCCGGCTCGGCCGGACTGGCGGGGACGATGTACGGCAGGAACGGCCAATCGCTCGGCAGCTCCTCGGCTTCGACTTCGCCAAGCCCAACCTGCAGCAGCAGATTGCGCACGGCCTTGACGCCATCGGGAGCCTGTTCACGCTGTCGCACCCTTCGGCCGAAGATCACCACCTGCTTGAATTGCGTTTCCACCGCTCGGTAGATGCGCAGGTCCGTGTAGTGGCGTGTCAGCCAACCGACCAACTCCGCGTCGAGCACGTAGCCGGGGACGATGAAGACCAGCACGCCGCCGTACTGCAACAGCGACAGCGAACGCTGATAGAACAGCTTTTCGAGGCGGGCACGGCCCTGGCCTTGGTAGCCGATGTTGCCGTTGACGTCCTTGGACAGGTCGCCATACGGCGGGTTGAGCCAGAGCAACCCGAAGGATTGCTTGGAGACCATCGTGTCCATCAGGTCCGCGTGCAGGCAGTGATCGACCAGGCCGCGGGCATGACGTGCCCGCTCCGGGTCGAACTCGACGGCGAACGCCTTGGCCTGCTCGCGCCCGAGGGCATGGGCGGCTTCGGCGATCGCCACGCCTTCGCCGGCGCAGGGATCGAGGATGCACATCGGCCCGTCGCTGGGCATCAGTGCGTTGAGGGCTCTTTCGAGCGTGGGTTCGTCGGTCGGGTAGTAACCGTTCTTGGCGAAATTGCGGGCAAGCCGCGGGAACATGAGGGCCATGGAAGTCTCCTGGTTGGCGGGGAGGAATGGCGGAAGCACGCCAAGGCGTGCCTCCGCAGGTGGGTCAAGCCGCTACCGCTTCCGGCGTCCAAATCTTGGCCGGATACGGATAGGCGGTGAGTACGTCACTTCGGATCAGGGAACCCAGCGCCAGGGTCAGCGCCGGCACGTCGATGGCGAGCCGATGGCCTTCCAACGGCCCGAGGGCGAACGGAAGGCGGGCCAGCATCTCGCGGGTTTGCAGCAGTTCCAGCACGGTCTCGCGCCAGTGGTCGAGCAGCGGCAACGGGCAGGTGTCCCGCACCAGCATCCACAGGCGGTCAAGCCGGTGGGAGCTGTCGCGTGGCAGCAATGCCAGCGCGCTGGCGTTGGCCTTGTCGGGCTTCACGCAACGCCGGTCGAACAGCCACACGTTGGACAGCGAACCGAACAGCGTTCGCCGGTAGGCGCGGGTCATGCGCTTTTCCAGGCGATCGACGTTGCCGACGAACACCGGGACGCTGCCGCCCTGGTCGGTGATGACGTGGAACTGGTCCAGTCCTTGCTCGTCGCGCCCGAGGGTCAGGCGAGCGAGGAACTGCTGGACGGCGGTGTCGCGCGCCCAGATGGACAGGAAGATCAGGTTGCCCTGGTCATCGCCGACGCAGGCGTCGGCCATCACGTCCGGGCATTCGTCGATGCGGTACAGCGTGGAAGAAGTGTTTGCGGGCATGGTGGTGTCCTCGGATGAACGGGAACAGCACCGCCCGCCGGGGCAAGTACTGCCCCAGGGGGTGGAAGAAAATCGCTCAGTCCGGCTCGAACTGCCGGGTGTGCGGGTTGAAGTGAAGCGCCTCGTCCACCGCGGTGATCGGCGTGAAGCCGTCCAGGTAGATGTTGTTGAGGTACTGGTCGCGGTAGGTCAGCGCCTGCCGCGCCTGTTCCTCGGTAAGGCCGTTGCTGATGAAGTACTCCTGCATTTCCTCGTCGGAAGACACTTCGTCGTTGGACAAACTGCCTTCAACGAGTTTCAACAGTGAGGCGGGGAGCGCAGCCAGGATCGGGTCCATGTCGGTTCCTCCTGACTCAGGCCAACAGCGCCGCGGCGGGTGCCGTGGATGCCGTGGGGGTGCGCCGCCGCGCGTGGTAGGCGCGAACGCCTGCACGCCAGTCGGCGGACTGCTCCGGCGTCATGTCGAGGTAGCTCAACGGGCACGAGTAGTAGTACGGGTGCATGGACTCGTCCAAGGGCTTGTAGCCCCATTGGCTGCCGCTGCGCTCCAGAAGATCGCAGCGGATGTAGCGCAGGGACTGGCCCGGTGCGAGATCACGATGCACGCCTTCGGCCCTGGCCGTCACTTCCGCGACGGACCAGAGGACGTTGCCGCGCAGCGTGTGGGCGATGACCTTCACGCTGGCGCGCTCGGTCTCCTGCGGTGCGATCAGTTCCGCGATCAGTTCAGACCGCGATTGGGGAGAGAAATACCAGCCCATGAGAGGCCTCCTGAAGAATGTAGAGCCAGAGGCCTCCCCGTGGGGAAGAACCCCCAGCGGGTGATGGAATGCCGCGTGTGCGGCGATGGAATGCAGTGCGGGCTAGGAACCGCAACCGGCCGGGCAGCAACCCAGCGTGATCCCATGCGAACAGCAGCCGTTTTCAGCGAGCCAGTCCTGGGTTTCCTGCCGTTCGGCGGGTGTTGCGTAGTCCCATTCCTGGGTCGCGATTTCCAGCGCATGAACGCGCTGGCTTTCCGGCAATCGACTGGCTTGCGCGTCGATCTCCGAGCTGAAAAGCGTGACCCAGTGATCCCAGGACAGGCCGCAACCACGTTGGGCATGCTCGGCGGCCGTCTTGCAAACGGCGCGCCACGCGGTTTCGTCCAGCGCGGAACGGGGTGTATCGCAAGTGATGATGGACATGATGGAGACCTCCAGAAGAAAGCCGAGGCCACCCCCGCATGGGGAAGGAACCCCGGCGGGTGGATGAAGAACACCGCGGATGCGGTGTCTGCAATCACGCAGGTTGCAGTTCGGCCTGGCGGCTCCACTCCTGCGTCTTGAAGTCCAGCGCGTAGCCCAGTTCGCCCAGGCGGGCGATCTGCGCGCGCAGGGTGCGGCGGTCGATGGTCGAATCCAGCTTCACAGACTCGCCCAGCGGCCACAACAGGCCGAACAGCGCGGCGTCGCCATCCTCGGTGCTGCCGGGGGCAGCAGCCGCAGCAGGCGGCGCGTCCACGCCGAAGGGCGTGGTATCGACCAGCGGGTCCGCGGACGTCTGCACGGGTGCAGGTTTGGCGGACCTGGATGCCTTGGCGGGCTTGGCCGGCGTTGTCGCAGGCTGTGTCCCTTGCTCTTCATCGAGCGGATCGACTTCCTGCGGAGCAAAGCTATGTGCTTCGGCCTTGCTCAGCTTGTCGATGCCGAAAAGTGTCATACCGTCCAGGTTGGCGCGCATCTCGAAACGCATGCTGCCGTCGCTGATCGGATAGCCTTTGAGGAAGATGTAGCGAAGAACGAATTCCCCTTGGTACTTGCCCTCGGGGTATTGCTCCAACTCCGCGTCTTTAATCGTGAACTTGCCGAGTTGGCATTCGAGCTTGCCAACGTTGAACTTTCCGTTGCGGCCGTGAATGGTGCGCAGCGCGAGCTGGCCCGGGACGATGATGGGCGTGGCCGATTTCTCGGGTGCCGATGTGACTGCCATGATGCTTCTCCTTGAGGAATAGGAAAAAGGCAAGGCCCCGTGAGGGGCCATGCCGGATCAGAACGAAGCAGCCAATGCCGGCTCCTGCTCTTCGACTTCACCTGCGGGCTCGCGCTCGGCGGACTCGATAGGCTGGTCGGCAGCGGTGTCGGCGGCATCCTCGGCTTCGGGCGCGGGTGCGTCCTCGGCCTGCGGCGCCTCGGCTTGCGCCTGGCTCGTCGGATAGACCTGGGTGCCGTCGATCTTGATCAGACCGATGTGGATCAGCGTCGATTCCAGGCTCGCTCCCGGCTCCCCGGCGCGCTCACCCTTGGTGCGGATGTACGGATCGATCTTCATGTCGTTCAACTTGAAGGCGATCAGCACCTTGCGGTCCCCTTCGATGGCCTGCACGCACCGGCGAACCAGGTGCTCGGCTTCAGGGGTGGCGACGATGGTGTCGAAGTACCGATAGTCCGGTTCACCGACAGGCCCGGCCAGAGCCGCGACGCAGCACGACAGGAACGGATCGCCATCCTTGGGGGTGACGTCCTTCGGACGGCTGAGGTAGCCGATGCCGCGGGTGATCAGCTCGTGCTGCTTGATGGAAGCCAGTTCGGCCCGGTCAAGCGGCTCGGCCTTGAGCAGTCGCGCCTTGAGGGACGCGGCGGCTTCACCCTTGCGCTCGCCCTTGTCGCGGATGTACGCATCGCCCCACAGGTCGCCGAGGCGGAAGCGCACCAGCGGGCGCTGCTTGGGATCGTCAACGCCGATGTAGCGCTGGACGAGGTTCTTGGCCTCGGCACCCGAGACCTTGACGTCGAAGTAGCGGTAGCTGGGGTCCCTGGCGGGGCCGACCAGCGCGGCAACGGTGCATGCCAGGAAAGGCTGCGCACGGCGGCCGCCCCGGACAGGCACTTCACGGACACGCTGGATGTAGCCGATGCCCGAGGTGTGGAGGTCGAAATACGATTTCTCGTTGGACGTGGTGTTCATGGTGAATCTCCATAGGGAAGAAGCGGAGACACACCAGCCCCACGCATGCGGGGAAAGGTGCGTAACCCCGCGGTGGGTCGATAAGGCGAAAGCATCCGCCACCAGAGACTGGTGGCCGCTCGCGGATGGATGCGGTGCGAGCTGGCTCGGTCACGCAGTGGGAACTGCGACGCAACCTCGAAGACCGATGGTTGCCTGGCATGTCGCTGACAACGTCAGCAGGCATGGGGTCAGCATGGCCGGGCCTCGCGCGCGCGACAGCAATCAATCGGCATCCGGGCGCTTCCCATTTTTTCCAGGCTGCCCAGTTCCGCCCAAAAGAAAGCCCCCGAAATGGGGGCTTCAAGGGGTATGCGGACATTTTTGGACTACGCCGATTCCACCGCCGCCAGTGACAGATACGTAGCGGTGGCGGACAGCTCCAGATCATCTGAGCTTTGCAGAATGCGAGTGAAAACGCTGTCTTTCGGGTCGAAGAACTCGCCGAAATCGTCGCCGCCAAGCTCGGCGCGTGCCAGTTCCCACCAGTCATCGAACGGGTCGGTATCCGGGTTGCAGCCGACGGCATAGGCCAGCAGCTTCACGCGGCCATCGGGGCGGCGCTCTCCGCGCTCGGCGAGGAAGTACACGCCCTGGTCCTTGGCCAGGGCGACGCGGCATTGGTTGGCGATGGCCTCGGCAAGCACGGGGCGCAGGTCGGAGCCTCTGAATCGCAGTGACATGGTTGAAATCTCCTGTATGGATGAAGAAAAAAGCCCTCCACCGAAACGGATGGAAGGCTTGTGGGGCAGTCGCCGGTAGGCTGTGGACTGATCAGTCGTGCCGCTAGGCTTCCTGTCTGGCGCGTCAGGCTGGAACCGCCTGACGTTGACGAGAGGCTTTGGCGTCGATCACGCTCACGCCGATCAGGCGCCAGCGCCCGTCGTCGATGAGCCGCTCCAGCACTTCACCGAGCATGTCGAAATACACCTCGTCGTGCCTATCGATCAACTCACCGTCGCGGTGCAGCTCCACCACGTAGGTGTCGCCGCCACGGTCGTAGAGGATCGTCACCTGACCCTCGAACTTGGTGGTTGAGACCGTGAAGCTGATCGCCGGCGGGGTCTCGATGATCTTGGAGGGCTTGGGATCGACCCAGGCGAAGTCGCGGGCACCTGCATCGACCAGCATGTGGGTGATGCACCGGAACCCGTCGGGCGCGGGCATCTCCTCCAACTGCTCGATGAGTTGGCCCAGCTCCATGCACTGCGGCTCGGGAATTGGCAGCTTGGCGGGTGCTTTGCCAAGGATATGCCTCGTGATGGTGTAAGGCGTGCCATCCGAAGTCTTCTCGGTGACGACTTCCGGGGTGTCCGCGCGCAGCCCGTCGAAACGTCGCCGGGCGTAGGGTTGGACATGGACCTTGGCGCCCTCGCTGGGAACGGTGGTCACCAGGTTGGGATCGAGCACGGCGAACTCGGAAGGCTTGAGCTTGACGACGATGGCATCGTCGGTCGCGGAGACCACCTTGCCGTTGAAGGGCTGAGGGTCGATGGCGAAGCCCAACGTCGAGGACTGCGGCTGATCATCGAATACGCGGTATTTGAACGAACGCACGTTGCGAGGCATATGGCCCGCGACAAGCGAAGGCATCATGGATTTGATGAGGGAACGGTCCATGGGAATCTCCTTGAGGAAGAACAAGGGATTCCCCGCCCGCAAGGGAGAGGTCCCTTGTGGGTGGCGTGAACGGACGGGGTACGTCCATAGGAAGAAACGACCAGCACGGTTTCCCGCACTTGCAGCCTTGAAGGTCTCGGCTGCCAGGGCATGTGTCGGCAACGCCGACGAACATGGAGCAAGGATGGCTCTGGAATGGGCGGCCTGCCCGCAAGAAATCGCACAGCGTCGCACCCGCTTTCCTGCGCTGCGGACAAGAAAAAGCCCCTCGAAAGGGGCTTGGTTGGGTCAGGCTTCGTACACGAAGTAGTGCTCGCGCTGACGTGGGAAGAAGACATGCTTCCATGTATCGCCGCTGGTGTTGCCACCGTCGAAGACGACCATTTCGTAGTCGTCAATGTCGGTGTCCACCAGGTCGGCGCTGGCGATATGGCGCATGTGCAGCGTGCCGCTCATGCGCTCGAATACCAGGATCTGGCCGATGGCGTCGTCCTGGCCCATGGCATTGACGCAGGCGCCGAGCTGGTGCTCGAAGTCTGGCGTGCGCGAGATGAGGTCGGGGAACATGAGGTTGCTCCTATGAAAATGGATCAGCCCGGTTCCGGGAGGGAGACGGGCCGGTATGGGGGAGAACAAAGAGGAAGGATGTTGCGTCGAGCGGCTGCTAGGATTCGGCCAACGGCAGGCCCAACAGCACGGGTGCGTCGGCGTCGAGAATCAGGATGCGCACATCGGCCTGGCCAGCCAGTTCAATGACGTTCGCCAGGTCATCCGGCATACCCTTGCTTCGGTGCTCCTGGCGAAGCTGCTCCGCACTGATGCCCTCGGCGTGGTCCAGGTTCTTGTCCGTCCAGGGGGTGGAGATCAGCTTGATGCCGATCGCCGGGCTGTACGGAACCCGGAACGCGATGAACAGGAAGGCCTCCGGCGTGGCGAGGTCTGCCAGGTTGGCGAGGTATTGGCTGGTTTCCTCGCTTATGTGCGCGCTGCTGATTTCCCAGCACCGGCTGTAATAGCCGGTCTCGAAACTCAGGCGCTGTACGACCTCCCGCGCTGCCTCTGCCGAATAGGCGTCGCCGACGTGGATGGGGCGGCCGTCGAAGTCATCGCCATGGATGGCATAGACCACGGCGCCGATTACGCCTTCGCCGCTGACACCTTCTCCGGCATCGCATTCGGCCAGTACCTCGGCACTCACGGGTTCGGGACCATTCCTGACTACGGCGAAATCGCTGGTGACGATGCACGAGGATGAAATCATTTCCTCGTCGGAAAGGTGCTTTTGGCTCGGGTGGATGATTCGCCAGACATGCGGGCTTCCATCCTCGTAGCTGATGCACAGCGTGCGGACGATTTTCAGATTCCAGTATCCGCGGAGAAAGGGATTGGGTTTCAGGGACATGGGAACTCTCCAGATTTGAATAATGGAGCCAATCCCCGCCACCGGGAATTGGACCCGGTGGGTTGAAAGTGGAAAATGCGTCAGTCGGCGCTGATCGTTGACGTCTGAGCCAGCCGTTCGGCGATGCGATGGCGCACATTTAGGCGAAATTGCTCATCGGTGATGCCGGCAAGCAGGTTGGCGGCCTCCAGCGCGATCAACGCTGAGGCCTCTTCGATGTCGGCGGCCAGGATGGTGTTGCGCAGTTGATCGCCGAGTTGAAGCGCCTGCGAGGACGTTCTGAAGACCTGGACCTCGCGGCTCAGGTAGCAGCCGTTGCCGCCGAACTCGAATAGCCTTGGCTTGCTGCAATACCAGCAGCCCTCAAACTGTATGGCGGTCAGGTTATGGCCATCATCGAAGCGGGTAGCGATCAGAAGCAGGGCTTCCAGGTCCGCGCTGTCCTCGAAGTGGTGGTGCTCTATCAGGTTCTCCAGCTCCCCGTCCTGGTCAGCACCGAAGTGCGCGGCCAGCCGTTCAAGCAGAGGCGGAATCGACAACTCTTCGTCGTCGGGCATGGGGATTCCGAGTTGTGTGGCCAGGTTTTCCAGACCGTCCAGCACATCTGTCCAGCGTGGATCATTGGTCTCGGCGATCTGGGCGATGTAGGCCTGCCCATTGCCGGGATGGTTTTCGTCGAGCGCGAAGGCATCGAACAGTGCCTTGATGACGGGAGTAACGCGGTCGAGCACGAGAACGCCCGTGCCTTCGTAGTAGTTGTTTGCCATGCTGGCTCCTTTCGAGAAGAGCGGAGCCAGCCCCTGCGGACGATGGCATCCGCAGGGAATAGCCCAGGGCCGTTGGCGCCGGGCGATGGGGAAGAAAAATTGAGGGACATGGCCTTATGAGCGCATGTCCCTCACGGGAGGATCGAGAAGACAGTGGCGTGCCGGAGACCGACTCACCAACCGCTGTAGTTCACCAGCAGGTCGGCGATGACCTTGCGGCGTTCCAGATCGAGACCGTCGAAGTCCGACAGCCCGTGGAAGTGGCAGCGCTTGAGCATGGCACCGCCCTCGCGCGCGTTGTAGAAGCTGACCATGGCGGACAGGAACATGCGTTCGCCGCTGCTCAGGACGCCGAGGGCATCGTTGAGCCGCAGCATGTCGGGACGCAAATCCCACTTGGTGTTGGCCCGGTTCAGGCCTTCACGGGTGCCGTCGCCGAACCACTCGGGACCAGCAATCTCGACACCGCGCTTCCAGGCCTCGAAGAAGGCTTGGGGCGCGGCAGCGAAATGCTGCTCTTCCCGCATGATCTGATCGACGACTTCCCGCGGCAGTAGCTGGTTCATGATGTGATTTCTCCAGTTGGATCAGGGAATGGCGAGCTGGGACCAGCCGCCTCTTTCGAGGGCGCGTTGAGCCGCGGCATAGCTGCGGAAGTACTCGCGGGATTCCCGCGAAACGGGACCTTCGGTATCGCGCGTGCCGATGTAGTGGCCGGCGGCGCTTTGCAAGACTTCGAGCGGCAGGAACTTGCCGCAGTAGGTCAGGGCCAACTGGCCGAAAGAGGCTTGCTGGGACATGGACGGGCTCCTTGGAAAAGCGGGGCCTTGTCCCTCACGGGATGGCAGCTCCCGCACGCGGTTGATAAAAAGCATCAGCGTCACGGGGACGCTCATCCGCAGAATTGATGCGATGCGGACTGGTGGGTGACGCGGGAGAGACCCGCGGCAGCCTGGAACCCTGGCTGCTGGCATGTGCTGACGAATCAGCGAACATGCGGGCAGCTTCTTGCGAGGGCCGTGCTGCGTCAGTTGGAAAACCGCATCCGGCACAGCCCCGATTGATGGGCTCAGAGAAAAGAAAAGCCCCGCGTCGAGTGCGGGGCTGTCAGGAGGGTGCGGTGGTGCTGGGTCAGTCGGGCTTGTCGCCCAGGACATGCTGCTTCCACAGGTCGAATGCCTGCTCGGGCGGCAGCTCGGCGAGGATGACGATGGGCTGGGCCTGCCGGGCGCGCAGCGAAGCGAAGTACGACTTGCGGTCGGCGATGGCCTTGAGCTTGATGCCCTTGATGAACAGCAGTTTGCGGTCCTTGATGAACAGCACCTTGTTGCCGATGTCGCGGTTGAACGCGGCTCGCACCTTGCGTTCCGCGTGCATGGCATCGGCCAGCTCATCGACCAGGAAGTCGAGCGTCATGGCGATGTAATGAGGGTCTTCACCCTCGTGGCCCAGGTCGAGCGGCGCAGGCGGCAGGCCCTTGGCGAAGGCTTCGGCCTGCGCCAGCAGCGCCGCCTTGCCGTTGAGTGCGTGGAGGAACGTCGAGCCGCCGTGGCCGTCGTTGCGGGCCTCGGCGATGGGAATGCCGTCGAACACGATGGTCGCGGTGAAGCACAGCGTTTCCTCGCTGGCGAAGTCGGCCACCTTGAGGTTCTTCAGCGTGATGCGGTCTTGCTTGGTGATGGTTTCCATGGGAGATCCTGAAATCGACCGGGTGGCGACATGCCCCTAACGGGACGTGGCGACCATCCCGTGGGTTGGAGAAAGGAGGCATCGATGCCCCGGTGGGCAGCGTTCGCCGGTGAGATGCCGAAGCGAACTGGTGGGTGGCGTGGGCGGAACCCACGGCAGCCTTGACACCCTGGCTGCGGGCTGCTGCCGATACATCGGCAATGCAGGGAGAGAATGGCGCGGCCGGCAGGCTGCGTCGTCGATCAATCCGAATCGGTCAAGTCCGTCTTGTGCAGGCACTGCACCAGCCGGTTGCCCAGCCAAGCCATGCACGGGACGGCCATGGAGTTGCCAATCGCCTTGTAGCGCGGAGCGTCTGCGGCAGGCTTGCCGCGATACGGGATCAGCGTGTAGTCGTCGGGCATGCCCTGCAGCCGCTCGCACTCCATGGGCATCAGCCGCCGCACCCGCCATTGCGACCAGTCCGCTGCACCGGATTCATTCCAGTCGTAGCGGAAATGTGCCTCGAAGTCGGGGGCCAGGACATGGGGCTTGTCTGCGCCGCCGCCGCTGGTACGCAACGCCGCTGCAACGCTTCCGCCCAGTTCGGCGGCAAGACCCTGCGTCCGTCCCCGCAGGGCAACGCAGGCCACCATCGGCACACCGTAGCCCGGCTTGCCGTTGGACAGGACGGTGCAAGACACCTGTCCATGCCCCGACTCGAAGCGCACTTCGCCGCGGTTGTTCTGCGCGAAGGCGATGGCGGGTACGACGCCTGCGTTCGCATGGCTGTTGCGATGCCCGCCGGCACGCAGCGTCGGCGTCAGGTCGATCGTGGCGTCCGCGCCGCTGCCCTGGGCGGTGAAGGCGATGATCGGCACGCCCTTTCCCGTACCGTCCTCGCTGCTGCCCTTGCCGTTGTTGGCGGTGTCGAGGGTGTGGGCGATGCTGCCGGCGATGGACTGCACCATGAACGTCTCGGTGCGGATGTCGTGCTTGGGACCCGCGGCCATCAGGCATGCCGCAACATCGACGGGGCCGATGCCGCCGCTGAATCCGAACGTCGTCGTGACCTTGCCGTAGGGCTGGTTCAGTCCAGCGAATCCTGCGTATCCGCCTGCTGCAGCAGCACCCGATCCAGCAGCGCGGGCAGCTTCTTGCCACGGCGCGCGGCCCGCAGAAGAATCCCCGCGCAGGCCTGTGCGCTCAAAAAGTACTTCGGAGGGATCGAGGTCATCACCACCACATGCCACAAGAAACACGCGCTTGCGGCGTTGGGCGACACCGAAATATTGAGCGTCGAGCACGCGCCAGGCGATGCGGCGGCGGGGTCCAGACACACAACCAGCGTGCGCCCATTTTTCCCCTGGCGGCTGGAGCGCACGGCTTTCTCCGGCCAGTGCTCCCAGGAAATGCCCGAAGGCATTGCTGCGGTCGTTGAGGACGCCGGGGACGTTTTCCCAGACGAGCGTTGCCGGCGGGCGGCGGTCTTGGTGGCGGGTTTGGTCGATGGCATTTGCAAGCTCCACATAGGCAAGGGTCAAGGCGCCGCGCGGGTCGTTCAGCCCCTGGCGCGCGCCGGCCACGCTGAACGACTGGCACGGCGTGCCGCCGACCAGGATGTCGGGCGCTGGCACGGTGC
>NZ_CBCSJH010000006.1:180650-215559 GCF_965139195.1 Bordetella tumbae
CCCGACATCCTGGTCGGNNNCGGCACGATGCCGGCGCGCACCTGACGGGCGATCGCGGTCATGTCGCCCAGGTTGGGCACATGGGGGTAACGGTGGGCGAGCACGGCGCTCGGGAACGGCTCGATCTCGGCGAACCACGCGGCTTTGAGGCCGAGGGGTTGCCATGCGAGGCTCACGGCCTCGATGCCGCTGCACACGCTGCCGTACAGCAGTGGCGCGGCCTGGGGCGCACCGCGAAGGGTGCAAGGTTGCGGGTTCATGTCGGGTCTCCTGTTCGTGTGGCCCGGGGCGGGCCGGGACGTTGATAGGCAGGAGAAAGGCGCCGAAGGCCCTGCGGCCTTCGGCTCGGGAGGACAGAACCACCCGTGGGCTGGTGCAGGCCCGGTCGTCGCTAGAACCGTCTGCTCATCAGCAATCACACCCGGCGCATGTCGTGGTTCGCGCCGGCATCGTCTGGCGCACATCCGCGCACAAAGGGAGCCCGTTTTTGCGCCGGCGGGCACCGGCACCGAATACCGCTGACCACGAAGGGTCTCCGGGTGGCTCGCGCAGCTTGGCAAGCCACCGGGGGACCCTTCGCAGAGGCGGGAGAAATGCAGATCAGCAGAACGCGCAGGAGGCGGTTCGCGGAGAAGCTACCTTCAGGTCCCGCGGCCGGGGACGGCCAGGCGGGACGCGCACACGGACAAGAAGGCGTTGCGCGCTGGGCGTCCCGCAGGGCGTGCGGAACACAGGCCGCGCCGCCGATGGCGGGCACGGCTCACGGGGAACGGGGTCGGTCAGGAGCCTTTGCGGCCGCTGCGGCGCGGGCGCGAGGCACCACGCCTGGACGTGCCGGATTCGACCGGCAGCGTGCCTTTGCAGNCGGGGTAGCGACTGCACGACCAGAATGGGCCGCTCTTGCCGGTGCGCTGGCGCGTCGGTGCGCCGCACTGTGGGCAAGGCGGTCCGTGGGGAACCTTGATGGACAGGGACGTGCTGCCGTACTGCGCGATCAACTGTGAGATCCATGCAGCCTGCTTGCCGATGAATACGTCCAGCGTGAGCTGTCCAGCTTCGATCATGTCCAGCGCCTGTTCCCAGACGGCGGTTGTCCCTGGGTCGGCAATCGCTGTGGGCACCGCGTCGATCAGGGTGAAGGCCGCATCCGAGGCACGGATGGCGCGGCCCTTCTTCACGAGGTAGCCCCGCGTCAGCAGGCCACTGATGATGTTGGCCCGCGTCGCTTCGGTGCCGATGCCGACCGTATCCTTGAGCTTCTGTTTCAGGCGCGGGTCCGAGACCAGTTTGGCGACGCCCTTCATGGACTTGACCAACTCGCCCTGCGTATAGGGTCGAGGGGGCAGCGTCTTGAGCGCCTTCAGATCGACGTCGGCCACCTGACATGCCAGGCCCTCGCGCAGCGCGGGCAGTACCTGGCTGCGCGCCGCAGGGTCGCCATCCTCCTCGGATTGCGGTTCGGCCAGCACCAGGTGCCAACCCTTGACGACGACCTGCTTGCCGGTGGCCGCCAGCGTCTGCTGGCCGCAGGAGAGGTTCGCCACAGTGCGGTCGAACTCGTGGTGAGGAAGGAATTGCGCCAGGTAATGCGCCCGGATCAGCCGATACACTGCCAGTTCTTTCTCACTCATGGTCGAGAGGTTCGCCGGTTCGAGCGTCGGGATGATGCCGTGGTGAGCAGACACCTTCGCGTCGTTCCAGGCGCGTGAGCGTTGAGTGCGGTCGAGCTGGTCCATGATCGGTCGCAGCAAGGGATCGGTCTTGACCAGGCTGTCGAGGACCGTTGGCACCTCGGCGAACATGCTTTCGGGCAGGTAGCCCGAATCGGAGCGCGGGTACGTCGTGGCCTTGTGCGTCTCGTATAGGGCCTGAGCAATGTCTAAGGTCTCCTGCACATCGAGCCCAAGCTGCCTGGAACACACCTCCTGCAAGGTCCCCAGGTCGAACGGCAGCGGCGGGCCTTCCCGCACGCGCTCGGTTTCGACCGCCACCACCTGGGCGCTGTCCGCGGCGCGGATCTGCTGCGCGGCGTGCTGCGCGATGGGCTGCTGCAGGCAGCGGCCGGCGTCGTCGGTGCATGTGTTCGGGGGAACCCACTGCGCGGTGAAAGCCTGGCCACCAGCGGACAGGGACACGTCGATGGCCCAGTACGGCACGGACACGAAGGCGGCGATCTCGCGGTCGCGGTCCACGACCAGTTTGAGCGTGGGGGTCTGGACGCGGCCGACCGACAGCACGCCGTCGTAGCCAGCCTGTCGTCCCAGCACCGTGAACAAGCGGCTGAGGTTCATGCCGACGAGCCAGTCCGCCCGAGAGCGTGCCAGCGCCGAGTAGTACATCGGCAACGTCTCGGCCGATGGCCGGAGCTTGCCGAGTGCCGCGCGGATGGAAGCATCGTTGAGCGCCGACAACCACAGCCGTTCGATGGGGCCGCGGTAGCCGCACAGGTCGATGATCTCGCGGGCGATCAACTCGCCCTCGCGGTCGGCATCTGTGGCGATGACAAGCTGGGTCGCCTTAGCCAGAAGCGCCTTGACGACCTTGAACTGCGTGGCGGTCTTCGGTTTGACCTCGACCCGCCAGTGCTGAGGAATGATGGGCAACTGCTCGATGGACCAGCGCTTCAACTGCTCGTCGTAGGCTTCGGGCGCTGCGGCTTCTACGAGATGGCCGATGCACCAGGTGACGGTGACGCCGGAACCGTTGAGGCAGCCTTCAGCGCGCTGCGTGGCACCGAGAATCCGGCCAATGTCTTTGCCCTGGGAGGGCTTCTCGCACAAGAACAGCCGCATGTCCGTCCATCCCGATTCCCGTTGTTCATGGAGTTGCTGGAATCGAGGATGCCGAGCGCCACCTGGGGCAGCAGCAAACAAGCCGCATGCGGCGGTGACCGCTTTCACGGGATGGAATGGCTTGTGCGGGGGTGGCGCGTGGCCGCAGGTGTGCGGACCGGGAGCCGCGATATGAGGGAGCGCGTGAAAGTCGGTGGACGTTGGTGGAGCTATCCCCTGGGGATAGCTCGCGAGCGCATGGAGGGCGGCGAAGACGTGCGACCGCCCTCCATGCCGGTTCACTTCCTGCGCTTGGATTCTTTCGGCGCAGCCGGTTCCTGCGCGGCCTGGGGCTTGGGCTCTGCCTCTTGCGGCTTCGGGCTGAGGGTCACGGATTCGATGCGGTACGGCAGGATGCCGACGCTGCGCGCGTTGATCTGCCAGGTCTCGCGCGGCTGATCCTCGTTATCCGTCCAGGGTTCGCGCTCCATGCGGCCGACGACCAGCACGCGCATGCCTTTCTGGTACAGGTCCTTCCAGTGCTCGGCGTCGCGGTGCCAGATTTCCACCGGCGCCCAGAAGCCGCCCCGGTCCTCGAACGTGCCATCCTTCTTCGGCACAGGGTTGTCGAAATAGACGTTCAGGCGTAGCAGGCGACTGGGTTCGTCGTTGCCGTTGGGGAATTCGCGGTACTCCGGTGGCGAACCGATGTTGCCTTCGCCGGAAAAATGCGTGCTCATGATGTGATCTCCGTGGTGGTTGAAATACCCGTGCCTCGTCGGCGCCGGGAGCGTGCTGGGTGCCCGGCGCAATCACCGATCGCGCATTGCGGCGGGAATGGGCGTGAGCCGGCGCAGGTAGGCGTCGTCCGCCTCGGCCGCCTTGCTGGCGCATTCCTGCGCCTGCCTGCCCAAGGTGTGCAGCAGGCTGATCTGCATGTTCAACGTGATGCGCTGCAGCTCGATCGCGTGCAGGTCGGCCAGCAGGTTGACGGGTGTGCTGCTGCTGGCGACCAGCTCCCGCCACAGCGCCACGCCCATGGCCGACCTGTCGTGTCTGCGCCAGCGCAAGAAGACGGTTCCTGCGCCAGTGGTCTGTTGGGCCAGTTCGATGGGCAGCAGGTGGAAGGGGTGCCCGCATGCCTGCTCCAGTACCTGTCGCTGTGCCAGGGCAATCAACTCGTCGCGCATGGCGAAGCACTGGCTGGCCCAGGCCTCGAAGTCCCCTTTACCCTTAAAAGGCTTTAAAAGGCCTTTTAGATAGGCCGCGTGTTCCAGCCGCATGAAGGCACCCTGTTGCAGGCCTCGGAAGTAGCGGGTCGGTGGGTTCGGATCGCTCATGCCGGCTCGTCCTCGCCGGCTGCGGCTTCGGGCGACTCTGCGGTGGTGGTTTCATCGCCGAGCAGTGATGCTTCGGCAGGACCGTCGCCGCGCTGCTTCAGGCCACGGCGCACGATGGGCGGCGCAAACTTCGACCGGCGCGTGCCTTCCAGCACGTCCTGCGGCAGTTCGCCATACTTCTCCAGCGCTGCCCGCGCTGCGGCATTCTTCGACGCGAAGTCATCGCGTGTGCAGCCCGAATAGCGATACTGCTGGGCCAGCGAGAACAGGCTGCGCAATGAATGTGCGCCCTCGTTGAGCCAGCGTTCCAAGGTGCTGCGGTCAATGAGCGCGGTGTGATGGGCGAGGATCAGCTTGCGGGCGATGTCGTCGTAGTCGGCCAGGAGATAGACCGCGGCAAAGCCGAGCTGCGCGTTGACGAAGAGCGGGAGCTTGACCGGCTGCACGTTGAGGTTTTCGCCCAGGCTGAGCGCCGGCGGCACACTCGCCAGCGCCTGGTCCACCTGCTCGCGCAGCGATTGCAGCGTGACCTTGGTGTGGTCGAGCTTGTCCTCGATGCGCAGCATCCACCAGTCCGAGTACGGATCGTCTTGTTCTGAGCCCCGCCGCATCTTGTTCATCTGAGCGATATAGCCATTCAGGCCGACGATGCCCGGTCGCCCCTCGGCGGCGGCGCGGCCATGCCAGATGCGGGAAGCGTGATGGGTGTGCAGGGTCAGCGACATCGCACTGCGCAGGGAGCCGAGATTCAGTTGCAGAGGTTCATTGGTTGCCATGGTGTCTGCTCGTTGTTGGAAAAGGAGCGGCCAGCTTCGACAGGAAGCGGAAGGCAGTCAGTCAAGAATCCGAATCCCGGCGGGCCCCGGTTTAGGGCGTGGCGGTTGCATGCGGCGCGAGCTATCCCCAGGGGATAGCTCCATGGAGCGCTAACGAACGCTGCACGCCGAGATCAGGGGGGACAACGCCGATGCTGCGGCAGATGGTCGATCCCAGGCCTGCGACAGCTTGGCGTTGTGCCCAGCAGCGGAACTATCCCCAGGGGATAGCTCTACTGGCGGCCATGGGCATCTAGTTTCACCGCCTGGCATGCCGACTCATTTGCTGGCGAGCAGATTGCGTAGCCGCTCGATGTGCTGCTTGGCGACTTCTGGCGGCACTGGCTTACCCTGCGGCTGAGGTGGCGGTGCTGGTGGTGGTCGCTCGTTTGGTGGGACGGATGCCGATGGCGCGTCTTTCTTGGCCCAGGCATTGAACTCGCCATGGATGGCGCGCTGGATGATGCCGAACAGATACCCCGCAGGATTGCGTATGCCATGACTGCTGCATCGTGTGGCCCATTCGTCCAGCACGGCCTGTCTCAGCGCGGCATCAACCTGCTGCAATGCCACCCTGGCACCTGTCTGCTGCTCTGCCTTCAGTTCCGTGAAGCGCTTGGGCCATTGCAGATCGCCCAGCGCGCGCGCCTGCGCGGTAGTACGTACTTCATTAATACGACTACTACGTACTGTACGGGCCTGCTTCGGATTCCGAAGAGAGGCGTTTGGCACGGGTTTCGCCCCTGCTTCGGATTCCGAAGATGGGTCATCCGCATTCCGAAGAAGGCTCGATACTCCTTCTTCGGAATCGTGGGCGGCGTCCTCCTGTGGATAACTTGCGGCGGCCGTGATGCCTTGGCTGGCGAGGCGTTCTGCCAGAACCTGCAGCCGCGACGGCAATGTGCGCCCGGAGAGCAGCGGATCTTCCGCGATCTCCTTAAGGGTGTTCAGGCCGACCATCTGGACGGCCTTGGCCGAATGGCCGAGGGACTGGCTGACCAGTGCCAGGTAGTCGGCGTCGAGCTGCATGGCCTCGAAGGGCGTCAGCGGTTCATCGTGCAGAACGTAGAGGTTGCCGAGGATGCGGCCGGTCTTGGGGTCACGCCGTCGCCGCACCAGGCTCAACCATCGGGTGAGGCGCAACAGCGTCAACGCTCGGGCCACGGTTTCATGCGAGGCCTGCCCGGCGCAGGGCATCGATGCCAGCCAGGGTCGAAGCTGCTCATACGTCGGGAAGGCTGTCACGCCATCGTCGTTGAGCATCAGCCGGAACACCTGCCAGGCGTTGCGCTCCAGCGGCGTAAGGCGACGGTCGAGGAACAGTCGCCGCGGCACGGTCTCATGCCGGTTGCCGCTGAAGAGGAAGGCATCGCCGGACGTGGCGGGCGTCGGCGCAGGCATAGGTGCTGGCGCACTGGGCTTGGGCACGAGGTCTTTCAAGGCGGCGTCGAACAGGTCCGCGAGTGCGACGGGGCCACGGCGTGGTGCGGTGTCGTCCACGGCCATGGCTCAACCCAATCCTTGATCGACCCAGCTCTTGATCGAGGCCCAGACCACCGACAGAGGCAGCGACATGCCTTCGGCCAAGTCCATGGCGGCGTCGAGAATGGAGGTTTCGTCTTCGAGATCGACATTCCTGCTGCCGGTCACGGCCTTCCATTGCCGCCACAGATCCGTGTCCTGTTTCTCGTCCAGCACGGGGTGGCGGCCCTTGCGCTTGGGCAGGCCGAGGATTTCGCGGCGAAGCGCCACCTCTTGGTGGGTCAGGCCATAGAACCGACTGACCATCTCGGTGCTCGCACCCAGCCTGAGCATGCGATCGACCGTGGCGATTTCCTTCTCCACGTCCTGCGCCTGCTTGAGTAGTCGCCGGAGCACTTCGCGGTTGACCGTCACCGAGCACCAGGAGACGTTGGCGTTGGCGAGCACGCTGATCAGCGCGGGATGCTTGAGGGCGTCCAGTTCTTCCTCACCAAACCCCATCAGTTTGCACCGGCGCAGTTGCCCATTGCGCAGGTCATAGAGGGCCTGCGCGATGACGGCCTGGTTGAGTGGGTGTGGTGCGGACATGCTGGCCTCCCTCGCTCACGTTCCAAGGTCCGCAGCGCCGGCTTCAAGATCGAGCAGGCGCCGGGCCAGCCGCAGCAGCCGGAACAGCTTGACCAGCGCGGTGTCGCTCAATCGCTGGGCCGCATCACCCTGGCCGTGCAGCAATGCCGGCAGGTCGATGACGATTTGCCCGTCGTGCAGACCGACGTCGGCGGGCCGCTGACCGGCCAGGCACGCCAACAATGCGAGGACGGAACGGCCCAGCGGCGCCGGACTTTGGGTGCGGGCCCGGCAGGCGAAACCGATACCCTCTGCACGGTCATCAATGCACTCGTCCAGGTCTGCCTCGCTCGCGATTTCGCGGGCGAACTGTGCGATGTGGATGCGCAAGCGCTCGGCAGTATCCAAGCCGGGATCGATGTACCAGACATCGGAGATCGGATAGAGCCCGCCAGCCTGCACGGGGATGGACTGCAAGACGCTCGCCGAGAAGTCGGGAGGCAGCGCATCGCCCAACTGATCGGCGACCATGCGCTGGATGGACTGGAGCCGTTCGGTCGTCGGTGCCGGCGAAACGATGTGCTCCCGAAGCAGATCGCTCCCCGCCGCAGGGCTGGCCGGACCCGCCTGACTGGTATCCGTGTCGCTCTCGCGCGCAGGTCGGCCTGCAGGCGGCGCTGCCGATGCAGCCCCTGCGGTGGGTGGCGCGGTGTTGGCAGTTGGGCGCGCGATGGTTTCCGACTCCGGCTCCGGCAACGCAGGCGGCGTCGAGGGCGGCGTTGGGTCGCTGATCAAGGCGCGCTGCCGGCTTTCGGATTCGGTCATGTCCAGGGCGAGCACGTCGTAATTGACACCCAGCAACTCGGCCATCTGGCCGATCAGCTCGTCCTGTACGCGCTGCGCGGAGAACTCGTCGGCCTGGACGTCGAATTGCGACAGCGCTTCCTGGAAAAATTCGTCGAAGTCCTGAACCAGGGAGCGGCCCTTGGCGTAGCGCTCCCACGCGAGCATGCAGGCTTTGCGCATGACCGACAGGCGTTCGACCTGATGGCGACCGAGGCCGCCATAGAGCACGGTGGGGATCGCGGGCAGGAGATACTGCACCGCGTCGTTCATGCGGCTGATGTGCGACTGTTGTACCGGGAAGCCATCGGCAGCGAGGCGGCGGGCCAGCTCGGACTGGCTCAAGGTAGTGCCGCTTTCTTGCTCGTAGAACTCGCGTGCCTTCTCGACGCCGAGGGCGCGCTCGATGAACGTGAGGCCCCCGCGTAATTCATTCTCGGCCAGGTGGCCGGTCAGCATGACGACTTCGCCGCGGCTGGGCCACGGCCGGAACAGGCACGATATACGGAAAAACCGCTCGTCCTTGGTCTCTGACCATAGTTCGCGCAGGATCGCCAGCCGCGTATTTCCGCCGTTGCGGATGATGTAGTGGTCCTCACCTGGTCGGCGAGTGATGGCCGGCGCCGCGTCCAGACCGCGCTCGCGGATGGACGCCTTGATTTCCTCGTAGGCCGGGTTGCGTTTTTTCCTGGGATCGTGGTCGTAGGGGCGCAACTGATCTAGGGTCACGACCATGGGTGTGTCGGCGATCGGGTCGCTCAAGGTCGAGGCTGACGGGCCGCTGCGCTCGAACCCGGCCGCGAGCAGCTTGCCAGCCATCTGCTGGGAGGTGATCTCAGCCATGGCCGCCTCCCTGCGCTTGGTATCGGGCCTCGCGCTCGGCGCGGCGGATTTGCGCACGGGCATTCAGGGTCGCCCGGTGGTCACTGGCCGTCGAGCTGGTGTAGATCGCGGCGCAGCCAGGCTTGGTGAACTTGAGGTGGCCGCCAGGCGTGCGTTTGACGTGCCAACCTTCGCCAACCGCGAACTCGATCAGGGCGCGAAGCCGCTTGTGGCCTCGGGCAAGCTCATGTGCGTTCGCCATGGAACCTCCCGGCATCAAGAGGGTGTGGCGGACGGCCGGACACCATGGCAAATCGGTGCCGCCATTGCGGAAATAGTTCGTCTGCGAGGCCGCGCATGGTGTCGAGCGCGGCGGGGGCGACTCTGCCCGGCGGCTGGCGGTATTCGACCCGATGCACTGGCAATCCGCGCGTAGCTGCACGCGGATACGCCTCGATGGCCGGCACGTCGGTGGCCAGCACGCGGATGCCGGCATGGTCCTGGAAAAGATCGCGCAGGGCCTGCTGGATCAGCCGTGCATTGGCTGACACAGGGTGGACGCGATTGATGAGCAGATGCAGAGGTGGAGGCTCGATGCCCAGGTGCCGGTAGGGCGCAATGTCTTCGAGCAACTGCATGGTGCCGCGCCGCAGCTCGCGCGCCGCGAGGATTTCCGGGGTCACGGGCGACAGCGCGAGGTTGGAGGCGAGTACCGCCATCTCCAGCAGCACCGATCGCGCGCCTTGGGTGTCGATCAGTACCAGGTCATAGAGAGGCGCCAGGACCGGCAAGAGATGGCGCAACCGCAGGCGGCCATCCGGCGCGTGCAGCAGCAAGGTGTTCAGCTCGCCTCGGTGGTCGTTGGAGAGCACCAAGTCCAGGCCCGCGACGATCGTGCGGGACACAAGCAGCCCGAGGTCGCGCTCGTTGAAGGCCAGCAACTCGTAGATGCCACCAGGTGCGCGGTGACCTAGCTCGTAGTACGAGGACAAGGTGGGCTGCACGTCGAGGTCGAGCAGTAGCACACGCAGCCCCGCGTCGGCGGCAAGCCCGCCGAGGTTCGCGGCCGTGGTGGTCTTGCCGACGCCACCTTTTGTTGAAATGATGGATACGACCTGCATGGCGTTCTCCGTGTGAGGATGGGAAGTCCGCTGGAGAACGGGTCAGGCCCGGTTGTTGACGCGCTCGGCGATCCACTGATCGATCTCGATGGAGTCCCAGCCGACCGCGCGCACGCCCAGGCGCAGCGCCTTCGGGAACAAGCCTTTGCGCATCAGGTTGTAGATGTGGGCGCGTTTGAAACCGGACTTGGTTTCGACTTCATCAAGCCGCAGGATGCGGCGCTCGCTTGCGGGCAGTGCAGGTGTTTGCGACATGGCGGTCACTCCTGAACGCTCAGTGGCGTTTGTTGGCGTGACCTCCATTCAATAGACATGGATGGGAAAAGACATTGCAAATGCAATCTCCGCGATTGCACATACAAGATGGAAAACCTCAGACTGTCGCGCTACGCAGCCGGCGTCTGGCCGTGGCGAACTTGCCGTTTAGCGTCCGCTCCGCGATCCCCATGGCGCCGCTGTGATGGGCGACCAATGCACTGACCACCGCCTCCTGCGTCTTGAAGCTGGAGTACGGCACGCCCGAAGGCGACTGGCCGAGCATCAGGTCCAGCATGCTGCCGATAATGTTCAGGTAGGTGGCTTCGGCGCGATCACTGATCAGGCACTGTGCGCCAGCAGAGGGCGCCATCTGCTTGAGAAGCGCCCCGTGCTTTTCCTGCAACTCATGCAGTTGGCGTTTGTACTGGTCCAAGGTGGATTTCAGGGCCAGGCGCTCGACTAGCATCGCCTGCCCAGTTTCCAGCGAGATGAAGGGATGGGTGATGCGCTCGCTTCGGGAGAAGAGGAAGCCCGGTCGTTGCTCGGGATAGTGTTGGCGCATCCAGCGCTTCAGATCGACGTGGCGCACCGTCAGATCAGGGGAGTCGATCAGCGTGGAATCGCGCGTCGTGATGCCGTTCTGCCCGAAGGGCAGTTCTCCATTGAGGATGCCGTCGAAGATACGTTCGGTGCAAAGTCTCAGCTCGGCGCAACGTGGGCAGTCCAACGACTGCGGCAGGCGCCTTGGCGACGAAATCGAAGCCAGGATCACCTGCTCGTATCGCAGCAGCCCGGCCCAGCGGATGGACGCTTCGATCGGGCGATAGAACACCTTTGATGTTGGTGCATCATTCTTGTTCTCGTGCATGCTCCGTCTCCTTCCAGGAGAAGAACTACATGACCGACTCCTTTGTCACCGACCTCATGGTCGGCCTGTCGTCTGTGCAGGAAGTGGGCACCGAAGGCCGCTTCGTCATGTGGTTTGAATACTGCTCACCAGTTCGCGCAACTGGTAGTCGTCGTGTGCTCGATGTGCAAAAATTCATCGATTAGAAGGTCGAGCATCGGGACGTAGGCTCGACAGTGACGCTCACGCTATCAGGGTCGTGAGAAGTTACGGTTTCTGCAAAACCGTCTAGGTATGACCTGATATGCCAGCGGTCTCAGGAGGCGTTAAGGGGCCGCAATCGTCGTCGAATGTCCAGCCGGACGCAGCAAACCCGCGTCTGTCATGCTTGCCCCGTCATCCTGATATATCGACAAAGAATCGTGTGCGGAAACGCGGTGGCCAGCGTGCGCGTTCTTTCAAAGGAGCTTGAGCAGAAGGTCCTTGTGAGTTGTGGTGCAGGCGTTCCCAGCATCCGACCTGTGCCATCACCAGAACCATCTGCCTGATCGTCTTCACGATGATGGATGCGGGGCAGACAACCGGGCGTGGATGATGAGTTCGAGGCAGTCGCCTACGACGATGTACCGATCGTGGGTCTGGTGTACTGAGTGCAGCTCTTTGGACGTCTGTGGAACTCTTTGGACGAATTTGTTGCCGAGGACGAAAAACAAGGCTACAATTGAGGTCTTCGCTGGCCAGTCCAACGAAGAAAGTGTTTGGGAAACAACGACTTACTGTCCTAGTACACGTCTCGTTTCCCGCTCCAAGATTTTTATCCATGAACATCCACCAAGGTTCATAGATGATTGAAAAAAGGCCGAAAACTTCGTGTTTCGGCCTTTTTTTCGTCCAACAACGCCTGCCGCCCGATCGCTTTACATCGATCGTGTTGGCAGCATGAGCGACGAGCTAAGTACCCTCTAGCAACCAAAGGCCCAGAATCGCGCAAGCGATAGAGCGCCCAGCATCACCGCCAGCACCGCTGCTATGATTCGTCTGGGCTAACGACGTGCCGCGCCCCGACGATTGCGGTATAGGCGCAACGATCCCGCCGTTGCCCCTGCCTTTTTATGCCGGGCTTATGCCGCCGGTTCTGCTTTTCTTACGAGTTTGCCGTGAATTTTCTAACCAATCTTGGCGCATCGCTTCAGTTCATCGCTTTTGCAAAACAGCAACTACAGGGTCTGCACGCTCTGATTGACACCAAGAAGATCCCCGTCGAAAAGTCAGAAGATTTCTTTGAGCAGACCTCAGCGCTGGAGCAAGCCCTGGGCGACCAGGCGTACGGGCAATCGTTCAATCGCTACAAGTCGGCCAAGAAAGGTCTCGTCGTGGGTGCTGGCACCATTCTGGCGATCGCGCTGATCGTTTACGGGTTATCGATGTTTGGACCGACCAGCGGTTTGATCAAGGGGCTCATGTCTGACTTCATCCTGTTTGCGACCACCATCAGCATTGTGGCGGGGCTGCTGCTGATTGGCATCATCGCCGGCTGCTTTTATATCCGCTCACTGGAAACGAAGCTGCTCGGCAAAGATCTCAGCGCTCTGTGGGCCAGAATCCTGCAGCGCTGGGCGCCTGAGCTGGCTGCAAAACAGGACTTCGCCACCATCGATCCGGAATCGATTGCGCAGTTCGTCACCGTACAGGCAAAGATCCAGGACGTGAATCTGGATCTGAATTAAGCATTCGGCGATTCGGCCGTCCAGCCTCTCTCGCCACGCGGTATCCGCGCATGACGGGAATTTTTGCACAAAGCTGCTCGATCAAACACAACGCCACAAATTCCTGTACAATAGCGGGCTTGGCTAATCACGCCTACGGCGCAATGGCAGAGTGGTTATGCAGCGGATTGCAAATCCGTGTACGTCGGTTCGATTCCGGCTTGCGCCTCCAATAAAACAACGGCCCTTTCAGGGCCGTTTGTTTTTCTACGCTTGTGGGCTTGTGGATCCGTTACGTTCTGCACTACAGACGCCGATGATCGCCCTGCCGGTCACAGACTCAATGCTCGGAATACCCCGGAAATGGCGTACTGGTGGCATTGCCGGTTGCCACGTAGTAGCGGCTGGCGATCTGAGCCGTGGGCTCTGCCGTTGCCGGGCACGTCCGGCCGGTAGCCTCCCAAGCCAAACGGTTTTCGTCTTCGCCAAAGCAGAAAAACCGCATATCAGCTACGTCTTTGTAGCCTAATTTATAGGCTGTCGCCGTGTCTTCGCGAGCGTTACACGAGGAACTCTCGCTGGCGACGGAGCCGCCAATCCCGAACCCGGTCACACCTACCCCCATCGTATTGCTCTGCCCGCAATTATTAGAGCCGCCGAACATACTCGGGGCGATATAGACGTTGGGCGTAGTCGAAATGCTTTGGTGCTCACGCTGGGAGGAACCCTCAAAGGTAATGTTACCCATGCCCATTTGCGCGTTGACTCCGACTTGTGAAGTCCCCGATTGGGATGAAGCATTTGCATTGCCTGTCGCGTTGGATCCAGCGCTGGCACCGGTATTTATAGTCTGGCTATAAGCACTAACGCTACATAAGGCCAGTGTCATCAATATTAGGCGTTTCATGCTTTTTCTCCTGAAAGGAAGCCACCCTTTATATTGTTAAAAATAATTTTTTGTCGCCGTATGATCGCTAAAGCCAGATACTGTAAAACTACGATTACGGTGAATTTATTGTATGGTTACATTAAAATTAGTTTTTACCATTTTGTGATTTTTCCAATTTTTAATTAAAAAATAACGTGAAAAACAATCGTCGTCTCGCAATCACTTTTCTTCGTCGCCGGACGTGTTGTTTTGCTTGCATTTGACGCGCAACTCCAACATCGCCTCACCGTAGGCCTGTTGCAGTGTTTTGATCTGTTTTTCGTAAATTTCTTTGATATTCAATGGATTGGACCGCAGAGCGTTCTCCATTCCACGCCGCCCTTCCTCGACCCAGCGCTCGATCTCAGTGGCTGGCAATTCAAACGCCTCACTGGCTTCACGCACGGTTGTCCGGCCCTGAACAATGTCCATTACCAAAGCACTTTTGCGCCTGACAGTCCACCGCTTGATTTCTTCGTCAAGTTTCGGGTTCATTTCTGATTCTCCAAAAGTGCCTACCGTTACATGTGAATTTCAGACACTAAATATCAATGTAACGACGATTAATAGTTATATTTACGAGGTTATTCAATTTCATCGAATGCGATTAGCAAAAAGCGATAGGCAGGTTTCCCTGCCAGGACCTTTTTTGATTTATTAACAGCTATCGATCAAATTCGATCCAGTGCCATCCGGCAGGTAAAAAGAAAAGGTTTCCCGTTTGGGGAAAGGAGGGTATCAACCGAGTATTGGCCAACCAGTGATCCACCGAGGTTCGGTCCGTGGATGCCTGCCCCGAGGCAGGAGCAAAGCAAGAAAAATGACCGGTAACGCTATATTGATAGCCGTCCGCGTAGTCAACGTCCTGCTCGCTAAATGTCAGTTCGGGGAACGACTCGATGTCCTGCATGCCCTGAGAAAAATCCGAGGGGCAACTTGGCAACGGCTGGCTAGGCCCGATCAGTACCACCGTCCGCACTGGTGGCTTGGACCGGGTGGCCTGTGCGTCCAGGCTGATCAGCGCAACACTGGCTACGCAGATCAATAGAAGTGTGCAAAGCGTGTGTTTCACGGCGAGTCTCCCAAGCGTGGAGAGGCTGTCGCCTCCCCACGCCATAGGTCGTATGACGCGGCCGACAGAGGCTTACCAGGTCCAGCCGCCAAAGCCGATCGTTCCCACATTGCCAGTAGCGCCGCTGGTGTATTCACCACCAGCCATACCGCTGGTCGTGCCGCCGGCAAACCCCGTAGAGAAGCTGCCACCTACCGATTGGTTGGTGCTGGCGCCGTTGGCATAAGTCGTCGTGCCTTGCGGAGTCAGGGAAACGCCCGAATTGGCGCCAGTGCTGCTGGTTGCCGTCGTGCCTTGCACGGAAGCCCCCGGCCCAATCGAACCACTGGTACTCGATGCTTGCGAGCCACCGACCGTGCCCGAAGTAGCTGCGCCTGTGCCTCCAAATGCGCCAACGGCGAAACCGGCGGCATGGGCCATGCCAATAGAGCTAACAGCCAGCGCAACTGCCAAAAGTGTCTTTTTCATGATGTGACCTCCAAATATATCGAGAGTCCGTCTCGAAGCGGTACTACATCGTTATCCGGATTAACGTCCATGCGCCCTCTGCGACTATCACGCTGTCGTCTCCGGCCAAAATTTATATGCTTGAAACAAATTTCCTCTCCTGAAAATCATCCGCGGAAATACTTTTCGTTCGGGCTGATGATTTTTTTGACAACACTTCCGCGTCCCAATTTGTAGACAAATCGAGATGAAAATCACTCACGGAACTGATCAGGCGAACTGTTGCAAACGTATCAAAAGAAGATTTTCTTTTTATCTACTACCAACGGCTTATGTAATAACCCTCATATACAGGCCATACTTCAACCGCGACAATCGTCTCCGTAATTGTTGTTACTTTCTCGCAATTTCAATGATTCCTGGCCGGCCTCTTTTGAAATTGCTCTCAGCTCCCTAACCCCGCTTGCATGAACGTCATTCTAGGCAGTTGTCGTTCACAAAATTTACAGTTTGTGATTTATAAAATTTTTTTGAATATTTTTTTGAAACACAACGGCTAGACGTTCTTGTTTTTAAAACCATGAAAAGCGGGCGCCTAAAAAATAGGCGAAAGGAGCGACGATGGACCCACGTATTCAATATTGCGTCACACAGATCGAACACCAGATCCTGCATGACTCGACTGAGCATTGCACCCATGACGCATTAATCCAGACACTGGCACAGGAAATGCGGCTCAGCCGCTTTCATTTGACGCGTCTGTTTTTCAAGGATTTTCAACATTCACCGCGCGACTACATACATCGCAATTTGATGGGACGCTGTGCGCTCATGATCGCCCACACACGCCAGTCGGCCTTTTCGATAGCGATCGACATGGGCTTTTCAAGCCAACAGGCTTTTACGCGAGCATTTACGCACTACTGGGGCATTTCCCCTTGCCAGTTCCGGCAGGCACATGTCCGTCACATTGAACGGATCGACGCCGCCAGTAAGCAGGCCGCCGATGTCTGCAGTCTGCCGGTAGCCAATACCAAAATCGTGATCCGCAACATGCCTGCCATCCGTTTCTGGGCTGTGCGCTATGAAGGGCTTTCCAGTCAAAAACATGCTTGCTGGAGCGACTTCCGCAAATTATTCGCGCATTTACCATCGCACATGCTTGCGGGACCTTTTTTTGGTTTGACGTACGACACCCCCATGTTTGTCCCTTCGCAGTTCATGCGGTACTACTGTGGCGTACCAGTACCGCTGAGCCTCGGTCCCAAACCGAAAGAGGCATTTGAAATCAACCTTCCAGCCGGTCGGACAGCAACATGCGCGGCCCATTGCACATCCGGCGATGTCTCGATGCTTTATAGCAATCTGCTGGATCATTGGCTGCCGCATTCTGATTACCACTTGCGGGCGTCGTGCTTTGCCGAGCGATTCGATGAGTTCCCTACCAACTGGGAAACCCGGCCGGAGGCCGTTCAGCTCAGTTGTTGGATTCAATGACAAACGATGATATGACGCGGACATTAGGGTTTGCATAGTTGCGGCTTTGTTGCGGCCCCTGATGATTCGCGCTAGATTTTGACCGTAGAAGAAAGCGCACACCCGATCCACCGCAGGAGAGGCACCGTGTCAACAATAATTGTGATCGAATCGCGACCGCTCGTTCGTCGAGGCATCGTGCAATTGGTCTCGGAAACAATACCGGACAGTTGTATTGACGCCGTGGCCTCGTGGGACATGCCGGGCAACACCGAGATCAAAAGCACAGGTGCGGCGACGCCGCAGCAGCACACCGACTATGTCTTGATGCTGCTATCAGTAGAAATGGTCGAAGAAACCACGCACCAGACAGTTGCTGCAGCGCGAGAGCGCTATCATCCCAAGTCGATTCTCTTACTTTCAGAGGGACTCGCGCCTTGGCCGCAGGACTTTCCTTCGTATGTCATCGGCTGCGTTCCACTCCATGCCCCGACTGAACTATTGCAAGCGTCGATCCGGCTCGCGTTGACTGACGACGAGCCCCTCATTTCTGCACTGCCGTCGTTCGACACATCCGCACGAGGCGAGGAATTGTTGTTGCCACAAAATGCCATTACGGAATCGATGCGCAATGCCGATCCCGCCGAGCTGGCTCCGCCCATCGCTTTTGTGGATGACAAAGAGAGCAAAGCGCTCGGACTGACTCCACGCCAATACGAGGTACTCGTTCTATTGGCGCGCGGCTATACGCTGAAAACCATCGCGCGGCACCTGAGCATCGCGGCGGCAACGGCCAAAGTGCACGCAGAAACGGTGTACCAGCGATTGCACGTCCACAATCGGACTGAAGCCATCTATGCTGCGATTTCCCGCGGCGCAACACTTGGATGGTCCAACATCACACGCGAAATACCCGCAATCACCAGCACGAATGTCGTAGCCATCAAGCGTTCTGGTTAAATGGAACGTTTTGCACTGCTGATCATCTGCTGCCGTTATGGATCTGTCCGTTAAACAAGCACTTGCCAAATGGCCCAACGTCCCCGCGGTATACGGCTGGCTCTCGCTGGACGAACGCGGGCAGTGGCACATCCACGAGCGGGGCGATGCCACTGAGGGTGGCCGGGGCGATCTCATCACCAGTCCGCAGATTGTGGCCTTTATCGGCCGCAATTACGCCGCCGATGATCGAGGACGCTGGTATTTTCAAAACGGCCCACAGCGGGTTTATGTCCGACTGGATGCCGCTCCATATGTTTTGCGCGTGGCAGATACGGGCTCGGGATTGATCACGCATACCGGAGAAACGGTCCGCACCATCGAGGCATGGTGGCTGGATGAGGCGGGTCGGCTCTATGCGCAAACGGACCTGGGCACCGGACTGATAGACGGGCGGGATCTGGAATCCATCCTCGTTGCCCTGCGTGTCCAGCCAGGGAACATGCCTTTGCTGGACGCCCTCGACGACAGCGATGCGCAGACGGTGAAGACGCCCAGGCAAGTCAGTCACCCGAATTATCCCGCCGTCGTTCCGCTGCATTGTGACCTCAGCAGATCGGCGCTGAGCACTGATCTGGGTTTTGCGGCAAATCCATTACCGGAATAGGCAGGATGCGTGCCGGCCCGCCCGTCACGCCGCTCGGCATTTCCGCGTTTCCTTGAGAGCCCGCCTACCGGTAGAATCAACAGCATGACCGATCGACCGCCCCTGACCTATTTTCCCGCACCGCGCCGCACGCTTTTTTGCAGCCAATGCGGCTCGCCCATTCACCGCCGCGTCCCCGAAGGGGACAACCGCGAACGCGATGTCTGTGATCATTGCGGAGCGATCCATTATCAAAATCCTCGCATGGTCGTAGGGACGGTGCCGGTTTGGGAAGACCGCATTCTCTTGTGCCGGCGTGCGATCGAGCCACGCTACAACACGTGGACCTTGCCGGCTGGTTTCATGGAGCTCGGGGAAAGTACGGCCCAGGGCGCCGCACGCGAAACGCTGGAGGAAGCCGGCGCGCGTATCGAGTTAGGCCAGTTGTTCACGATCATCGACGTACCCCAGATAGACCAGGTACACATCTTTTACCTGGCCCAGGCACTGGGCCCAGAGCTGGACCCCGGCCCCGAGAGCCTGGAAGCACGTTATTACGACGAGGCAGAGATCCCTTGGGACGATCTGTCGTTTCGCACGGTCAGTACGACGCTGAAGCAGTATCTCGAGGATCGCCGCCGCGGCCATCTGGGCTGCCATCATTACACGCTGGACTGGCACCGCTGAGTTTCGGCGGCGTGATCATGTGTGACGACGTGCCTGTCTTTCTCATCTGGACCGTTTGAATCGTCTTGCTGAATCGTGAAGCTTCCCTGGCTCGCTCCCGACACTCCATTTCCGCCCGTTGAAGACGCGCTATCCGAGCCAGCAGGACTGCTCGCCGCTGGCGCGGACTTATCGCTCAGCCGGCTGCAGTTGGCTTATTCGAATGGCATTTTCCCCTGGTACAGCGCAGGAGAGCCGCTTTTGTGGTGGAGCCCCGATCCGCGCATGGTGCTGGCTTGCCAGGATTTTGCACCTTCGCACTCGCTGCGCAAACGACTGCGCCAAATCGCACGGGATGAGTCTGGACCCGCCCCCCGCGTGCAAATACGTGTCGACACCGCATTCGAGGCGGTCATTGCACGCTGCGCGGCGCCGCGGGACAGTCAAGCAGGGACGTGGATCACTGCCGAGATGCAACAGGCTTACTATGCCTGGCATCTGGCGGACGGGGCCCACAGCATCGAAACCTGGGTAGATGAAATCCTGGTGGGTGGCCTGTACGGCATCAGCCTGGGAGGCATGTTTTTTGGCGAGTCGATGTTCACACTGGTCTCCGACGCCTCAAAAGTTGCGCTGGCGTATCTGGTGACGTTCTTGCGCCGCTATGGCGTGGAGTGGATCGATTGCCAGCAGCAGACCCGGCACTTGGCCAGCCTGGGCGCCCAGCCGGTGCCTCGCGCCCAATTTGTCGAACATGTGCGGCAAGCGGTCGAGTTGCCAGCCCCCCTTTGGCGTCCGGGGCGGCTGGACAGCGAAGGCAATATTCACGAGCTGGCAGGCCTGGACTGAGCCCGGCCGAGACCGGCTGGGCGTGGACCGATCTGGGCCAGACAGAGAACTCTCAGCCGAGTTTGGCAAATCCCAGCTGACCAGGCCGATTTCGACGGAAACTTGTCATCTCTGGCAGCCGCGTTAAGATGATCACTCGACTGCCGTCCGACGTCGGGGCGAACTGCTAATGAGTCAGCTTAAAGAACTTCCTTTTGCCACCCTGCAGTTTTATTCGACTGCACCGTATCCATGCAGCTACCTGCCTGATCGCCAAGCGCGCTCGCAGGTCGCGGCGCCCGGGCATTTGATCAACGCGGGCACCTATTCGCAGTTGGTGGAACAGGGGTTTCGTCGCAGTGGGTTGTTTACGTATCGCCCGCACTGCGATAACTGCCGGGCCTGTGTGCCGGTCCGGGTCGATACGGCCAATTTCACCCCCAACCGCAGCCAGCGGCGCGCCTGGCGCGGCCATCAGGCGCTGCGTGCGTTCGTAGCGGAGCTGGCATGGTCTCCCGAACACTATGAGCTGTATTCCCGGTATCAGCAGGGCCGCCATCCCGGTGGCGGCATGGATGACGACAGCCGGACGCAGTACGCGCAGTTTCTGTTGACCAGCCGCGTCAATACCCGCCTGGTCGAATTCCGCGATGCCGCGGACGTCCTGATGATGGTGTCTATCATCGATGTTCTGGATGATGGCTTGTCGTCGGTTTATACGTTTTACGATCCGGATGCCCAGGGCAGCCTGGGCACCTATAACGTGCTGTGGCAGATCGAGCAATGCCGTACGCTGAATCTACCCTGGCTGTATCTGGGCTACTGGATCCGCGACAGCCGCAAGATGGCGTACAAATCCGGCTTTCGCCCGCTGCAAATGCATCTGGACGGCCATTGGCAGACGGCCACACCTGATCTGGTCTGAATTTGTCTGTCCGACGGCGCAAACTGGCTACAATTGCGCTCCATGTCGATCCTCTTTCACGCCTACCCCCTGGCGCGTCCGGCTTTGTTTGCCATGGACGCGGAAACCGCCCACGAAGTCACGTTGGCCGGCCTGCAACGCGCCTATGATTGTGGCGCCACCCGCAAACTGATGCACGCCCAGCCGCAGGCGCCGTCCACCCTGATGGGCTTGACGCTGCGCAACCCGGTGGGATTGGCTGCGGGGTTGGACAAAAACGGGGCGTATATCGACGCATTGGGCAATCTGGGATTCGGCTTTGTCGAGGTCGGGACGGTCACGCCACGCGCTCAGCCGGGCAATCCCAAGCCCCGCATGTTCCGCCTGCCTCGTGCGCAAGCGCTGATCAATCGCCTGGGCTTTAACAATCAGGGGCTGGACGCCTTTATCGCCAATGTGCGCCGCAGCCAGTGGCGCAGCCAGGGCGGCATCGTAGGGCTGAACATCGGAAAAAACGCTGACACGCCGATCGAGCGGGCCGCGGACGACTATCTGATCGGTCTGGCAGGCGTCTATCCGCATGCAGACTATGTCACGGTGAATATTTCTTCGCCGAATACGCAGAACCTGCGCGCCCTGCAGGGCGAGGACGAATTGAGTGCCTTGTTGGCCCGGCTGCGTGACAAGCGTGCGGAGCTCGCCGATCAGCATCAGCGCCATGTGCCGCTGGCGGTCAAGATCGCTCCGGATCTGTCGGAAAGCCAGATCGACACGATCGCGGAGCTCCTGCCGCGTTTTGGCATAGACGGTGTCATCGCCACGAACACGACGCTTTCCCGGGATGCCGTGACCGGACTCGACCATGCCAATGAGGCCGGCGGCCTGTCTGGCGCCCCCGTGCATCAGCTATCGCTGGCCGTCATTACACGCCTGCGCCAGCGCATGGGCGCCGATGCCAGCATTATCGGGGTGGGCGGGATTATGTCGGGCAAGCAAGCCAAGGAAAAACTGGAGGCGGGTGCCAATGCAGTCCAGCTATATACCGGACTGATTTACCGCGGTCCGGCGCTGGTCAGCGAATGCGTGCAGGCCATCAAGGCCGCATAAAAAAGCACGCCCGTCCTGCCACGCCCCTGGCGTAGCGAAAAAAAAGCCACCCCGTGGGGTGGCTAATTCCAGCTCTGCTCTGTCACTCAACAGTACTACAACAAGCGGTATGCCGACAACAGTCGGCATCAATCTCGCTAATTAAGCACGACGGGCGGCACGGGTCGTCTTGCCGGCAACTTCAGCGGCGTCAGAAGCCGCCTTGAACGTGGCATTGGCCGCAGCGTTCAGATTGGATTCGGCGACTTCGACAGCCTGCTTGGCAGCCTTGCTCAGCGAGTCATAGGCACCGTTGGCAGTAGCCAGAGAGGATTTCAGCAGCGCGACGGCACTTTCGGAGCCGGTGGGCGCGTTTTTGGAAAATTGCTCGACAGCGTCGGCGACCTGTTGTTGGCCTTCGGCGATTTGAGCCTCGGCCAGCTTGGCCAGTTCGCCCTGCACACCAGCAACGATGTCATAGACATGCTTGCCATAGGCCAAGGCCTTTTCTGCGCTGGGCTGCACCAACGAGCTGGCGAAAGCGGTGGCTTCCTGGGGGTCTTTCACGCCGATGGCTTGTTGCGAAGTCTGGGCGACCTCGTCGAGCGTGGCTTTGACGACCTTCAGGTTCAGATCGACCAGCTTTTCAAAGCCGGCAAACAGCGTCGCCTGGGTCGCGGTCAACGCGTTCAGGGCGGATTTCTGGCGGTCCAGAACTTGTTGGGGGATTGCAGTCATGGTGGTCTCCGGTAAAAATGCCGGGGCGCCCGGCTATGGCGATACGTTGCGACAAATAAGGGGAAATAAACGTGCTCGGAACCGATATTTGAAGCTAAGGCCGGCGCGTTTGCTGCACTGCACAAATACGATTTTACGTACTTAAAACTGACTGTCAAGCACTTTTGGTGCAACGCAACAAGTTTAGCCCCAAATTAGTGCAAACAGCTATAGATTGTTTGTTTCAGGGGAAATCCCCCGGTGACGGCAACCGTATTGTTTTCTACACTCAAGACCACCTGATGACACTCCAAGAAAGACTCATCAGTCCAAGCTATCAAAAATTGCCGCCTATCCCGCGGCGCAGGAGACCCCATGAGATTCATCCCCCGTACGCTATCGGTACTGCTGGCTACCAGTGCTCTCTTTGCCGCAGGCGCTGCCCAGGCCGAGTATCCCGAGCGCCCCATCAGCATGGTTGTACCGTTTGCCGCTGGAGGCCCCACTGACAACGTGGCTCGTTCGCTCGCCGAAGCCATGCGCCCCACTTTGGGGCAAAGCGTCGTGGTGGAAAACAAGACCGGTGCCGGCGGTACGATCGGCACCTCGTTCGTCGGCCGTGCCGAACCCGACGGCTATACCGTGCTGCTGATGCACCTGGGCTACACTACTGCCCCGTCGTTGTACAAGAACCCCGGCTATGACCCCGACAAGACCTTCGCTCCCGTAGGCCTGGTGGTGGACGTGCCCATGACCGTCATTGCGCGCGAGGATTTCCCGCCCAACAACATCAAAGAGATGGTCGAATACGTCAAAACCAACAAGGACAAGATCTCGTTGGCCAACGCCGGGATCGGCGCCGCCAGCCATCTGTGCGGCACCATGCTGGTCGATGCGCTGGGCGTGGATCTGCTGACCGTCCCCTACAAGGGCACCGCCCCCGCCATGAACGACCTGCTGGGCAAACAGGTCGACATGCTGTGCGACCAGACGACCAACACGTCGCAATACATCACCTCGAAAAAGGTCAAGGCCTACGCGGTCACGAGCCTGAAGCGCGTGCCCACCCTGCCTGACCTACCCACGATGGACGAATCGGGCTACAAGGGCTTCCAGGTCGGTATCTGGCACGGCATGTGGGTACCCAAAAACACGCCTCAGCCGATCGTGGACAAGCTGATCAAGGCCTTGCAGGCCGGGATGGCCGATCCGAAATTCAAGGAACGCATGGCCGGCCTGGGTGCGGAAGTCCTGAACGACGAAGCCAATCCCAAAGCATTGGATGCCAAGGTCAAGCAACAAGTGCCGCAATGGGCTGAGCTGTTCAAGAAAGCCGGTGTAGCGCCGCAATAAACCTGCACACCGCAGGCGTTTCAGCCAAAAGGCCCGAGTCCGGAATGATGCCGGACTCGGGCCTTTGATGTTTTGTGCCTGGCGCCAAGGGTTGCAGTCATGCAGAGGCAGCCCGCCCCGGCGCCGCGCAACGTCTATAGGCGCGCCAGATGCGGCGATAGCCCCTTGCCCAGGGCATTGCCACTCCCGTTGGCGCTGGCGGCCACCACGGGTTCATAGCCCAGTGCCTCGGAAATCGTGCGGGCGGATTCGACCAACAGCTGAATCCACTCGTCCTGCAAACGCTCAGCAGGCGCGGAAATCGACAGGCCGGCGACCAATTTGCCGGTATCGTCAAAAATACCGGCGGCAATACATCGCACGCCGAGTTCGAGTTCTTCATTATCGCGGGCATAGCCATGACGCCGCACCAGTGCCAGCTCACGTTCCAGACGGTCAATATCCGTGAGACTGTTGCGGGTATGACCCGCCAGACCCGTGCGCAATGCATACGCACGCACCTGCCGGTTGTCGATGGTCGACAGAAAGAGTTTGCCGGTGGAGGTCAGATGCAAGGGCGCACGCCCGCCAATGGCACGCACCACCTGCATTCCCGAGCGTTCGCTCCATGCGCGGTCGATATAAACGATCTCGTCGCCTTGCTGGACCGACAGGTTGATGGTCTGGCCGGTCAGTTTGTGCAACGAACGCATCTGCGAAATCGCCGCCTCGCGGACATTCAGACGGCCTTTGACGAGAGACCCGAGCTCCAGCAAGCGCATACCCAGCTGGTACAAACCGTTGTCCACGCGTTCGACGTAGCGCCCCACCACCAGGTCGTTCAGAATCCGATGCGCAGTGGATGCATGCAAACCCGTTGTCGCAGAGAGCTCTTTTAATGTGACAGGATCCGAATGCGCAGCCAGCGCATCGAGCAGGCGCATGGCGCGCTCAATGACTTGAATAGCAATGGGCGACTGACCCGAAGGCCGTTCGCTATCGGAACCCGACGCAATAACAGACATGGCAGTAGTCACAGTCCAGAGAGGCGGGGCGGCGAAAAACAGCCCCTGGGCATATATTAATGCGGCAGCGCAGCATCAACATCTTTCCCGTATTGTGAAATTTTGAGCGGCTTTTGGCAACTCCCCTGTACGGTAGCCGGTCAGACGCCGGCACACGCAGGGGGAACAGCCGCCTGATAGCGGCCGTGCATTCCGCTCCAGACTGTCTCCCTAGGGAGACAGTCTCCCGCCCAGGCGCAAGACTTCTTCACGCAGGTACGCGAGCGCCTCGGCCGCCTCGTCGGGGTTCCCCTTGACGCCCAGTTCCAGATGCGGCGCTTCGCCGACACTGGGCAGGCTGAACGCAGTCACGCCGGTCCAGCGCAGTTGCAGAGCCTGCATCACCGGGGCGATACGGGATTCGGGCAAGCCAAAGGCCAGGAATGAATGCTCCACATGCGCCTGAGCGTGATGCAACGCCTGATAGCGGGTATCCAGCGTCCATTCGAGCATCGGCCAAGCCATGATGGGAAATCCTGGCAAAAAAGTATGCTCGCGAATGAAAAAACCGGGAATCCGGTTATAGGGATTGGGCACGATTTCACAGCCCTCGGGAAACATCCCCATTTGCAAGCGTTGCTGATTTTCCTCGGCAGCCATATCAGTGGGTGCTTTCCCCTCGGCCGCCATTTCCGCCACGCGCTGCGTAATCGCCGCCTCCGCCTCGGGGTGCAGTGCCAAAGGCAGATCCAGCGCCGCCGCAGCCGCCTGCCGCGTATGATCATCGGGCGTTGCGCCGATACCGCCGCAAGACAGCACGATGTCACCCGATGCAAAACTGCGGCGCAACGCGGCCGTCAGCGTCTCGCGATCGTCAGGCAGAAACTCCGCTCCCGACAATCGCATGCCGCGCGCGGACAACAACTCGACGACTTTCGCGAAATGCTTGTCCTGGCGACGGCCGGACAGAATCTCGTCGCCCACGACAATCAGGCGAATGCGACGAGAGGCAGAAGAGGATTGAGTCATTAGTCGCCTCGAAAAACCTCGGCATGAACGCCGGGGAGAAAAAGGAAAAGCATCAAGGGAATAGCTGCAGCAGGATCAGGCCTCGATGACCCGCTCATCACGCAAACGCCGCAGGGCTTCCAACCCATAATGGGCGTTCACCAATCCGGCATACACAGGCAATATGATCCAGGCCGGAGGCAGCAGATTCAGCAACGCGCAAATCAGGCCTATCGTCCAGAACCCGAGGTTGTGACGCTCGAGCAAAATGCGGCGCTCTTGGGGGCTGGCGTGCTCCACAATCGCGTCGACCCGCATCATGCGCGAGAACGCAAAAGCCCACCAGAACACCGACAGCACCACCCCCACAGGAGGAATCAACCAAAATGGCAACGTCAGCAACCAGCCTGCCGCAAACACGCAGCTGACCCAGATAGCGTTCCACACGCTATACGCGGTGGCATTGCGGCCCTGGCGAGAGACCCCCACGTACTCGCGTGCACTCACGTGCCGCAGCACCAGCGGCATCACAAAGATCGCCGCGATGGCCAAGCCTAAAATCCCGGAGACCGGCAGCAAAATCACGACCGCAATAACCGGGACCAGATACAGCTTGAGTGAAAACAGGCCGATACCGATCAACCAGGCATCCGCATCGTTAATAAACTGCCATTGCGACGCCTGCATATCCAGCCAGTCAGTCAGCGGCGTCCAAAACAGCCACAACAGCAGCAAGGCCCCCAACAAGGCGATCAAAAAAGGCAGCAGTATCGCGAACAGCATATTGGGATGGCATTGCGATACCAGGGCGCGTTTGAACGCCTGGGCAACCCCTGCGGTGCCTACGGCGGCAGTACGAACAGAAGACGAGACAGCAGACTCGGGGCGAGGAGGAATCATGTCGCGAACCCGTTAAATAAACATGCCGGGTATCATAGTCTCAAACACGCTTCGCTTTCATTGCCATGCCTTTGCTCGTACCCGGACCCGACACCCCTGCCCTGCGCACTGCCCTGCAATCAGGCACAGACGAGACCTGGCTCATCGCCTGTTTCTGTGCCGCCTGGTGCGACACCTGCACGCAATACCGCCCCAAGCTGGCCGCCCTGTCCGACAGCCAGCCCGAGCGTATCTACGCCTGGATCGACATCGAGGACCATCCCGACCTGCTAGGCGACGAAGATGTCGAAAACTTCCCCACGCTGCTAGTACAACGAGGATCACGAACCTTGTTCTACGGCCCCATGCTGCCGCACATCGGCCACCTGGAACGCCTGCTAGAAAGCCTCACACCCGACAGCCCGACGGTACCCACGCAATTACCCGACGTAATAGCGTTATTGCGGGAATAGCTAAGAACGGACCAAGAGCAAACGCGTGCCTCCCTAAAGACGGATGCATGCCACTAATGCGAGTCCCAGCCGGGTGCCAGAAGGCCGCACCGGCCCGTTGAGGCGCGATCCCAGCCCGCGCAGCGGGCCGAGGCCCCTGCTCATGGGCCGAGTCGCGNNGATAGGNCCGGTGCGGCCTTCTGGCACCCGGCTGGGACGTCTAAATAGAGACACCGACGGCGAGCAAACACCCAGCTACCGCCAGGCAAGAACACCTAAACAGCAACATATCGACGGCAAGCAAAGTAGAAAACCCGCCGGCCGCCAATACAGCAGCAATCAGGCAGCGCCGTTATCGTCAGCCTTGCGCCCACCGCCCCCCAACAGCACACCCACTTGACGTTTCGGCGTGTTGGTTCGCGATTCAGACTTTGACTCTCCCGCCTGTAAAGGCGCCGCCGAAGGCTGATAGGGCTTGTAGAAGAAATCGTCGACCGGTTGACGCGGCGACGTATAGGAAGAGGACGAGGAATTCCCACGACGATCGCGACTGCGGGGATGGCTGTCGCGCGTGTGGCTCCGTACCACCAGTTCCTGAGGAACATCGAGCTTGCCTCGAGGCACCTGACGTTTGGTCAGTTTTTCGATGTCCTGCAAATAACGCACCTCATCCGGCGTGAACAAGGCAATAGCCTCGCCCGAGGCGCCCGCACGGCCCGTACGGCCGATACGGTGTACATAATCCTCGGCATTGTGCGGCAGGTCATAGTTGATGACGCAGGGAACCCCCGCCACATCCAGGCCACGCGCAGCCACGTCCGTCGCCACGAGAACCTCGAGCTCACCGGATTTAAAGGCCTCAAGGGCCTTCATGCGATCAGCCTGGCTCTTGTCGCCATGGATAGACTCGGCACGCACACCGTCGCGTTCCAACTCGCGGGCCAAGCGAGCCGTGCCGATCTTGGTATTCGAAAACACGATGACCTGCTTCAGGCCACGCGATTTGACCAGATGCACCACCGCAGCGCGCTTGGCGTCACTGGGCATCTCGTAGGCAATCTGGGTCACAGTGTCGGCCGTGGCATTACGCGCCGCAACCTCGATTTCGACCGGCTGATTCAGATAAGACCGACCCAGCTTGCGGATTTCGTTGCTGAAAGTCGCCGAAAACAGCAGGCCCTGCCGCTGCGCGGGCAGCAAACGGACGATGCGGTCCAGATCCGGCAAAAAGCCCATGTCCAACATGCGGTCCGCTTCGTCCAGGACCAGAATGCCGACTTGGCTGAGATTGACGGTTTTTTGCTCGACGTGATCCAGCAAGCGGCCCGGCGTCGCGACCAGCACCTCGCAACCGCGGCGCAGCGCGTCTTTTTGAGGCCCGATATCGACGCCTCCAAAAACGACCGCTGAACGCAACGGCGTGTGCTTGCTGTACCGTTTGACACTCTCGTAGACCTGGTCGGCCAGCTCGCGGGTGGGGGCCAAAATCAGAGCTCTGACAGGGTGGCGCGCCGGCGAAGCACTGGTATTGGCCAGCGGCATCAGGCGGTGCAAAATCGGCAGCGTGAACGCCGCGGTCTTGCCCGTACCGGTCTGGGCCGCCCCCATGACATCGCGTCCAGCAATGACGGCCGGCAACGCCTGGGCCTGAATCGGCGTAGGCGTGGTGTATCCGGTGTCGGCAACTGACTGAAGCAGTTGGGGATGCAGCCCGAACTCGGCAAAAGTCGGGATAGAAGCGTCGGAGGTAGGGGCTGCGGAATGGGTAGAGTCAGTCATCAGGATGGGCAGATGCCGGGGCTACAAAAAAGAACAAAACGAGAGGTGCTGCTATGCCCGGATTGCTGTGGATAACTTTATTTTAGCGCAACCGAGCATACTACCAGACATTAATGCCCATATCGGAGCCATGCACGCCCGTATCGCCTCAGCCGGCAAGCCAGCGCAAGCCCCACAAGGTGACCATCCCGGCCACGATGACCAGCACCGCGCTGCGGCTGCGCAGGAAAACGATGATGCCTACCATCGCGGCCACCAGCCTATAGTCAAAAGCCGGGCCGGTATCGGCCTTCCAGGGCAGCAAATCGGGGACGAGAATGGCCGTCAATGCAGCCGCCGGCGCATAGCGCAACGCGCGCCGCACCCCATCCGGCAAGGGAATGTAATCGCCGAACAGCATGAAGCCCGCCCGGGTCAGCACGCTGCAAAACGCCAACAACAAAATGGCGGAATACACGTAAATATCGGACGGCCAGAAGGTCATGCTCGCCCCTTTTGGACAAACCGCTCAGCCAGCATGCCGGCCACGATTCCACAGATCACCGCGGCAGCCAAACCCAGGCGCAACGGGAACAACTGCCCCACCCAGGCCACCAATCCCGCCGCCAGCATCGAGATCAGCATCGGCTTGGAGTTCGCCAAAGGAATCGTAATCGCCAGCAGCGCCAACACCGCCGCGAAATCGAGCGACCAGTTTGAGGGCACCATGCCGCCCAGATAGATACCGACGATGGACGATGATTGCCACACGATCCAGCCCGGCACAATCGTGCCGAGGAAAAACCAGAGCTGTTCACGTGTGCCGCGCTCGGCAGCGTCGCCATAGCGAGGCATGAACAGCACAAACCCCATATCGGTCGTGAAATATCCCAAACCCAACCGCCGTGGCCAGGACAAGTGCCGGAAATACGGGTGCAAAGCGGCGCCGAAAATAATAAAGCGCAAATTCACCACGCAGCCTGCCATGAAAATCAGCCACAAAGGGGCGCCGGCGGCGATCAGCGGCAAAGACGTCAGTTGCGCCGATCCAGCATATAACAGCAGCGTCATGGCCAGGGCCATGGACTCGGTCAAGCCGGATTTCACCATGGCGACGCCTGTCACCATCCCCCACGTGCCCGTGGCGATCAGCGCCGGGACGATGGCCCGTATCCCTTGGCGGAACGCCGTAATGCGCTCCTGCCTGATCTGTCGAAGATCGTTGGCGGAATCAACAGGCACTGCGTGCCCCCCGGCGAATGGAACTGAACGGCATGGAACTCATCAAAGACAAACTCACGCACGCCAGCCTGTGCGGCGCGACGCCAAGTTGCAGGCAGCAACAAGCTTGGCACTGAAACGCGGCATTGTACCTCTGCTGCTTGATACAATAGGCGCCACTTGAAAGGGGAACACCATGTCGATGGCAGATCGCGACGGTTTCATCTGGTACGACGGCAAACTTGTCGCGTGGCGTGACGCCACGGCACAGGTTCTGACGCGTTCCCTGCATTACGGCGGACGCGATCCCCACCATGCGCACGGGCTGACTCCAGTCTGAAGCCTCACACCTTTAGCATCTCTTTTTTTCAGGAAAAACAATGACCGCTGCCGCCCCTGCCGCCGCGCCTGCACACGAAACCATCGAAGTCGGAGCCGAAGACCTGCCCGTCTATTGCCCCGGCCCGAAAGCCCCGCTCTGGAGCATGCATCCTCGCGTTTTCCTCGATGTGACGCACACCGGCTCGGCTCGCTGTGCGTACTGTGGCGCCGAGTACCGGCTCAAGCCCGGTACGGTCGTCCACGGTCACTGAGTTCCCACCGCCCTCACCTGCCAGTCCAACCACCGCCCCCATGTTCGCCACGCCAGAAGAAGCCGAACAAGCGTTCTACGAAGCGCTCGAGCAAGCCGATACCGCCCGCCTCATGCAGATCTGGGCGGACGACGAAGAAATCATCTGTATTCATCCAGGTGGCTTGCGTGCGGTCGGCCATACGGCCGTGCATGATTCCTGGCAACAGACATTGGCTGCCGGGCCCCTGCATATCCGGCCGCTGCGGCCCCAGATCATGCAAAGCATGATGTGTTCGGTACATACGTTAGTGGAGCAGGTGTCGGTCCGCACGCGCGGGGGCACGCAATACGCTCACTGCTACGCCACCAACATCTATCACAAAGGCCCAACCGGTTGGCGCATGGTCGTGCACCATGCCTCGCCGGCGCCCGCCGATGCAGGGGTACTGGATCTGCACGACGTACCCGACCGACTGCATTAAGGCGGATAGTTCGCGTGTCCATTGCCCGACTCGACACCTCGCCCTGCCCAGTTCCGGCCTGGTTGCCTGACCGCCATAGTCAGACGATCTATGCGGCACTGCTCGCACAACACCACAGCATTGCCTTTGTCAGGCAGCGTGTAGACACGCCCGATACCGACTTTATCGATATTGACTGGACCGGCCCGGGGCTATTTCCCCATAAGAGCGCAGACGGTCAACCCATCGCCAATGCCGCGCCCGTGGTGCCGGGCAAGACCGCAGCTGCGCGCTGGATGACGGACGCAGATTGGCGGTCTTTGCCGCAAACGCCCGACACGCCGGCGTTACTGTTGTTTCACGGGCTGGAGGGCGGCAGCACCAGCCGCTACGCACAATCCATTGCGCATCATTTCCGGGCGCGGGGCTGGATCGTGGCCATTGCGCATTTTCGGGGTTGCTCCGGCACACCGAACCGCTTGGCACGGGCCTATTATTCAGGGGATTCGGCCGAAGTCGGTTTCATGCTGGACACGGTCCGCGCGCGCATTCCGCATGCGCGCTGGCACGCTGTCGGGGTATCGCTGGGGGGCAATGCCCTATTGAAATTTCTGGGCGAGCAGCAAGACCAGGTATCCTGGCTCGCGGCGTGTGCTGGCGTCTCGGTCCCGCTGGATCTGGTCGCGGGCGGCACTGCCTTGTCCCGCGGCATGTTCAACCGCCGGGTCTATAGCGCCTATTTTCTCAAGACCATGAAACACAAGGTCCTGGAAAAGGCCAGGCGCTTTCCAGGCGCCATCGACGTCATGCGTATCGCACATGCGCGCGATTTGCGCGATTTCGATGACGCGTACACGGCACCCATGCATGGGTTTCGCAATGCCCTGGATTATTGGACTCGCGCCTCCAGCAAGCCTTGGCTGGCCAGTATTGCCGTTCCCACTTTGGTATTGAACGCGCGCAATGATCCTTTCCTGCCGGAAAGTGCGCTGCCTATGCCCCGTGAATGCTCGAATCAGGTGTTGTTGCATCAACCCGCCGAAGGCGGCCATGCCGGCTTTCCGACGGGCGCCTTTCCGGCACACCTGGGATGGCTGCCGCAACGGCTGGGACGTTTTTTTGAAACGGGGCAGTGAGTTCACCCAAGCGGAATCGAATTTTCTAAACTATCGATTCCCCTCGGGACTATCAGACACGCCCCGCGCAATCAGCTCTTGAATCGCTCCAGCAGATCGCGCTCTTCGGCCAAGCGATCCTTGACCTCTCGAATCTGTACATCGATTTGCGATTGCTCGTAGAAATCCTTGGACATGCCACGGGCCTGTTGCAGTTGAGACTCGGCCGAGGCGTAGGCCCCGGTCAACACATAGTATCGGGCCATATCGCGGCGCGCCTGCACAGGTTGGCCGTTGCGTTCCTCGCTGTATGCCAACATCTGATACAGGCCAGGCTCGTCATCGCCCCACTGATTGATGCGTTGGCGCAAATAGGCCTGCGCATCCGCATGGCGGCCCGCCCCCTGCAATGCCTGGGCGTAGGCGATGCCTAGCGCGCGTTGTTGCGGCCAACGTTTGACGGCGGCAGACGCCAGTTGCAAGGCTTGCGCATTGTCTTTCTTGGCCGCGGCGAGGTCGATACCGAGCCGCGCCAGCTGCGGCGCGCTGCGCCCGCCGGCTTCGGCCTGATTGAGAAAATTCTGGGCGTCATCCAGGTTATTACGCTGAAACGCCTGCATGGCCAGACCATAATTCGCCGCCGACTGCCTCACACCGGTCAGTCTGGTGGCCTCATCCTGCAAGACTTGATTCGCCGTGCGCAAACTGACTGCATCACGTCCCTGGATCACCCGCATCTTTGCCCGGATGTACCAGTAATCATCACTATCCGCGTAGTTTTCGGAGGGCACGCTGCGAGCCCGATTCTGTACGTCGGACATCCGCTCGATCGACAAGGGGTGGGTACTGGCCCAGGCACCGCCGCCCATGCCTTCATTCAAGCGGGAGGCGCCCATCAGGCGCGAAAACATGCGCACCATGCCCTGGGGGTCGTAACCTGCCTTGGTCAGCATGACAAATCCCGCCCGATCGGCCTCGCGCTCCGCATCGCGCGAAAAACCCAGCTGTTGATTGATCGCAGCGGCCTGCCCGAATGCGGCTACCCCCATGGCCAGGTTACCGCCTCCGCCGGCCAGCGCAGCCAGTAATGCCGCGGCCAGGCTGGCCATCATGACGACACCACTCTGGTTCTGCTGCGTCATGCCGCGCGCAATATGGCGCTGTACGACGTGTCCGATTTCGTGGGCCAGCACCGACGCCAGTTCGGCCTCGCTGGTAGACTCGACAATCAGGCCGCTGTTGACGCCGATGAACCCGCCAGGCATGGCAAATGCGTTGATTTGAGGGTCTCGCACGCCAAACATTTCGACGTCAGGCACTGCCCCAGGGGCAAAGGACGCCAGCTTGCGCCCCATGGTCGTCAGATATTGAGTGACCTCGGGATCATTGATATAGGTAGGATCGCGCCGGCCCTGCGCCATGATCGCCTCGCCGAGCTGGCGCTCCAGCGCGGGCGACAAGTCTGCCGACGACGCCGCGCCCATGGAGGGCAGACCCACAGGCTGAGCGACGGCAGGCGCAAAAGGCACGGCCAAGCTCAGGCTGAGGGCGCCGGCCAGGCAGCGCTTCACAATTGATGTCGAAATTATCGAATAGCTGCGGTTCATGGCAATATGATAGCGATCGCCAGCAAAAGTTTTGGCAGATCATTTAATTTTCTATTGAGGTTCTCTCTCATGCGCCCGATTCGCAAGGCCGTATTCCCAGTTGCGGGAATGGGTACGCGTTTTCTGCCGGCCACCAAGGCAATGCCCAAAGAAATGTTGCCTGTCGTCGACAAACCATTGATTCAGTACGCTGTAGAAGAAGCATTGGCCGCGGGAATCACAGATTTGATTTTCGTTACAGGCCGCAATAAACGCGCGATCGAAGACCATTTCGATTCGGCTCCCGAGCTGGAGACCGCGCTGGAGCGCAAGGGTAAAGACGAGCTGCTGGACACGGTGCGAGGTATTTTGCCGGCCCATATCAACTGCCTCTATATCCGCCAATCGGCGCCGCTGGGCCTGGGTCATGCGGTGCTTACGGCCGCGCCGGCGGTGGGCAATGAGCCTTTTGCGGTACTACTGGCCGACGACCTGATCGATGCGGAGACGCCGGTTTTGAAGCAGCTCATCGACACGGCCTATGCCCAGAATGCCAGTGTGGTGGCTGTGCAGGATGTTCCTCGGTCAGAGACCAGCAGATATGGCATCGTGGAGACCCATATGCGGGGTCACCGCACGGCTCGGATTACGCGCATTGTCGAGAAGCCCACGCCGGAGGAGGCGCCATCGACGCTTGCGGTGGTGGGGCGCTATGTGCTCGAGGCGGAGATCTTTGCTCATCTCAGGGCGACGCAGGCTGGTGCAAATAATGAAATTCAGCTGACTGATGGTATTGCGTCAATGCTGAGCGAGTCTCCGGTCTGGGCGCATCGATATGAAGGGCAGCGGTATGACTGCGGGAGCAAGGCGGGGATGTTTCAGGCTACGGTGGCGTTGGGGCGGAAGTATCATGGGTTGACGGGGGAATAGCAGTCCCCTTCTGCCGGTGAGTTGGCTGATTGAGGGGGATTGTTTGGGCTTTTGCTTGCCGGGAGTGCCTCTGTTAGGGGATTTTCTGCTTCTGCTTCTGCTTGCCGAGAGCGTCTCTGTTAAGACGTTCCTGCCGGGTGCCTGAAAGCCATGCCGGCCCTATCGCAGCGGCTCGGCGCNAGACCAGGCGCCGAGGTCCCCTTCGGGGACTGCCCGCCGCTCAACGGGCCGGCGCAGCCTACGCACGCGGCACACCGGCTCACAAGGAAGGCAGGCCACGGATGCTCGTTGGCTGAGGGCATTAGTGG
>NZ_CBCSJH010000007.1:0-15114 GCF_965139195.1 Bordetella tumbae
GGGGGCTTCACGGGGCGGGNCCGGCGCCCTGCGCGCCGGACACCGTGTTCGCTCGCTTCGTCCGGCCCCTNCGGGCCTNCCTTCAGCGTCCGCTCCACTCGGCCACGAGGCGCCCCCACGCGGCCACTGCCCCGCATCGACTCGCACTGTCTCTAATTTCCCGCATCGCCGGCACGAACTTCTTGCTTGGCATTTTTCTGCATCAGCCGGGGTAGAGAGAAGGATCTTGCAGGGCTGGGGGGTGCCCTGCACCCCCGAAAATCGCNTTCGGGATCGGCATGCACAGGCTGTGGCACCGTTGCATGACAAAAGATCTCTCGAGTCACATTGACGTAATGCCACCCATGGCACTCGTTGTAGCGCCATCATGGTGAGCGCAAATCATGTCCGCGGCGATGAACTCTGATCCAGAGCACAGGCATGCTATGGATACCCCGCCAAAAAAAAGTGCCCTACGCATCATCGCCGCATGCATCAAACGCAGCCAAGCAGATCCTCCAACCAGGCACCACGCCACCCCTACCGCATGCCCGGACCGATCGCTTGAGGGGGACGCGCTGGGCGTCCGCCGAAAGCAGCACCGCAAGATCTTTCTCTCTACCAATGCGGCTGCGAAAAAACGCCAAGCAAAAAGATCGTGCCAGCGATGCAGAGAATTCTAATTGCTGCCAGTCGAGCCGAGGCAATCGGCCCGGCCGGGCGCCTCAAAGTCGAGTGGAGCGGACGCTGAAGGTAGGCCCGTAGGGGCCGGACGAAGCGAGCGAACACGNTGTCCGGCGCCCGCGCGCCGGACCGACTTTGTGAAGCCCGGCCGGGCCGATTGCCTCGGCTCGACGACCAAAAGAACTCCCTCCTTCGCACAATACACCTTTACTCCGCCAACGCCTTCATCTCCGCATACAAATCCGCCTTCCCCTCAAACCCAATCCCCGGCAATTCCGGCAACGTCACGATACTATCCTTGACCTGCACCCCATCCGGAAACCCCCCATAGGGTTGGAACAAATCCGGATAAGACTCATTGCCCCCCAGTCCAAGCCCCGCCGCGATAGCAAGCGACATTTGATGACCACCGTGGGGAATGCAACGCGAAGCCGACCAGCCGTTTTCTTTCAGCATATCCAACGTGCGCAGATACTCCACCAGCCCGTAGCTCAAGGCGCAGTCGAATTGCAGCCAATCACGGTCTGGGCGCATGCCACCATAGCGGATGAGGTTGCGCGCGTCCTGCATGGAGAACAGGTTTTCGCCTGTGGCCATCGGCCCTGCATAATGATTCGCCAGCTCAGCCTGTAATGCATAGTCCAGCGGATCGCCAGCCTCTTCGTACCAGAACAGATCGTATTGAGACAGCGCCTTGGCATATTCCACCGCCGTCTTTAAATCGAATCGACCGTTGGCATCCACCGCCAGACGCTGACCTGGTCCCAGCAGTTTCAATACCGCCTCGATTCGCTCGCAATCCTCGGCCAATGATGCCCCGCCGATTTTCTTTTTCACCACGGAATAACCGCGATCCAGATAGCTTTGCATTTCGCGGCGCAGCCCGTCCAAACCCTGCCCCGGCCAGTAATAGCCTCCGGCCGCGTAAACGAAGACGTCGCGATTCGGCGTGCCATTGCCATAGCGCTCGGCCAGTAGTTGATAGAGGGGCTTGCCTTCGATTTTGGCGACAGCATCCCAGACTGCCATATCGATGGTGCCCACCGCCACCGAACGCTCGCCGTGACCGCCAGGTTTCTCGTTGGTCATCAACGTGGCCCAGATTTTGTGGGCATCCAGATTGTCGCGCTCATCGTCGAGCAGACTGGCTGGGTCGGCTTGCAATACGCGTGGCGCGAAACGCTCGCGGATCAGGCCGCCTTGGCCATAGCGTCCGTTGGAATTGAATCCATAACCAATCACCGGCTTGCCATCCCGAATAACATCGGTCACGACCGCAACCAGGCTGAGCGTCATCTTCGAAAAATCGATGTAGGCGTTGCGAATATTGGATTTAATCGGACGAGTCGATTCACGGATGTCGACGATCTTCATGAGCTGGTCTCCGGTCATTGATGAGATATGGTTCGCGCCGATGTCCCGGCGATCGATGCGGCGTATTATCGAGGTCGTGCGGCGAGCTTGCCCAATGCTGTTTTTTTCTGTTTTCATGCTTTGTCGGCATAGCTTTTGATAGCCCGCTGCATCCTTGGAGCACCCCCATGAATCTGTCCTGGCTGGAAGACTTCCTCGCATTGGCTGCCAGTGGTAATTTTTCACGCGCAGCCGAAGACCGCCACATGACGCAGCCGGCATTCAGCCGGCGGATCCGTGCGCTCGAGCAATGGTTGGGCGTGGAGCTGTTTGATCGCAGCACGCACCCAGTCACGTTGACCGAGACAGGAGCCTGGTTCCGCACGACCGCGCAGGAAATCCTGGGGCGTGTCGCGCGCGTGCCTGACGAGGCTCGTGCCGTAGCCTCGGCGGGCTCAGCCACCTTGCGCTTTGCCGCCACGCATGCGCTTTCGCTGACGTTCTTGCCGCAATGGCTGCGAGGGCTGGAGTCGCGCACATCCATCGGGCCCATTCAATTGGTGTCCGACATGCTGCAGCAATGCGAAGCCTGGATGCAGCAAGGCCGGGTACAGTTTCTGATATGCCACACGCATGCGCAGGCACCCAGCCGCCTGGATACCCCTGACTATCGATCGCTGAAAATCGGTACTGATACGTTGATCCCGGTGTGTGCGCCCGATCGTGCCGGCCGTCCGCGCCATGCCTTGTCCACCCATGCGCGCAAGGCCATTCCCATGTTGGCCTACAACACCGAATCCGGCCTCGGCCGCCTGATCCGCGCCTTGCTGGGCCCCGCGCTGCAACGCGCCCGGGTAGAACCCGTTTTCACGGCCCACCTGGCTGCCGTGCTGAAAAACATGGCGCTCGATGGACGAGGGGTGACATGGCTGCCACAAAGCCTGATCGCAACTGATCTGCAAGAGGGCCGGCTGGTCGAGGCGGGAAATGCGGACTGGCAGGTCATTGCCGATATCTGCCTGTTCCGCCCCAACAGCACACTCACCCCTGCCGCCGAAGCGTTCTGGCTCGCTGCGCAAACTGCACACCGCGCGTGAGGCCGCCTCGCCGTTCAACTGGCGTTCAGGGAACTATTCAACAATATCCCCTCTAAATTTCCATGAGTGGCGGTATAGGGCTAATCCGACACCGCACGCTCGCAACAGGACACATCGCGAAAAGAAACCGATGCTGCGCCTTTGGCTTGCCGCCCCCACGCTGCACCCTCGGCTTGCTGCCAAACGCGTTGTTTTTGCGACGGCCCTGCGACAAAAAAGAACTCACGGCAAGGCAGGCGTTTCTCATGGATCTGGATTGGCATCAGCAGCTGGGCAGCAGTCTGCTTTGGCTGACATACAGCTTTCTCATCGCAGGCAGCGTCTCGGCCATTTCGATTTTTATTTTGGCGCGCACCACGACCTGGGGTCGGCAGTTCTGGCGCCTGACTTGGCCATATCTCGATCCGAGACGCAGTTATAAACCACTGTTCAGCCTGGCATTGCAGCTGTTTCTAGCATTAGCCGCGGTACGCATGACCGTGTTGTTTTCGTACTGGTACCAAGGGTTTTACAACGCCCTCCAGGCACTCAATGCCAAAGCATTCTGGCTCATGCTGGGCATATTCGGCGTCCTGGCCACGGTACACGTCGCACGGGCGTTGATCGATTATTACGTGGGCCAGGCGTTTGAGATTCACTGGCGCGTCTGGCTCAACGAGCGCCTGACACAAGACTGGCTGGCGGGCAGCGCCTATTATCGCGGCCAATTCCTCGATCAGCCCGTCGACAACCCCGACCAACGCATCGAACTGGACATCGCGGCATTCATCAGCGGATCGCGCAGTCTGGCATTCGGTGCGATCAGCGCCATCGTGTCGCTGGTCGCATTCACCCAGATTCTCTGGAATCTATCCGGGCCCTGGTCCGTGGGCAGCATCGAGATCCCCCGCGCCATGGTCATGCTGGTCTACCTGTATGTCATCGTGGCCACGCTGCTGGCATTCAAGATCGGACATCCCCTGATCCGTTTGAATTTCCTGGCCGAACGCCTCACCGCAAACTTTCGCTATGCCCTCGTACGGCTGCGCGAAAACGCAGAGAACATCGCTTTTTATCAAGGTGCCGCCGTTGAACAGCAAACCCTGGGCGCGCGCTTTGCCGCCTATATCAGCAATCAATGGGCGCTGATCCGCCGCACTTTGAAATTCAGTGGCTTGAATCTCGCCGTCAGCCAGATCGCCGTAGTGTTTCCGTTCATTTTGCAAGCGCCTCGTTTTTTCAGTGGTGCCATCAAGCTCGGCGATGTCATGCAAACCTCGCAAGCCTTCGGCCAGGTTCAGGATTCGCTATCGTTCTTTCGCACGTCGTACGACACGTTTGCGCAGTACCGCGCCACGCTCAGCCGGCTGGATGGATTTCAAGAGGCCAACCAACACGCCCGCGCATTGCCGCATGTGCAAACCCAACCGCTAGCCGATGCGCTGCACATCGAAAACATGAGCGTCTATCGCCCGGACGATCGTGATCACCCTTTGCTGCGTGACTTGCATCTGCGGCTATCACCCGGCGAAGCCCTGCTGATCAAAGGTCCATCCGGCAGCGGCAAGACCACCCTATTACGCGCGCTCGCCGGCCTGTGGCCTCATGCAGAGGGCCAGGTACAGCGCCCCACACAAGCCCAGGCGCTGTTCCTGTCGCAACGCCCCTATCTGCCGCTCGGCGATCTACGTACGGCATTGGCCTATCCCGCCACCGCCACTGCGGCCGACGATACACGCCTCGTCGTAGCATTGAGACACACGCAACTCGCACATCTGATCACGGCACTGGACCAGACCAACGATTGGTCGCGCGTGCTCTCACTCGGCGAACAACAACGATTGGCCTTTGCACGCGTCTTGTTCAATCAACCCGCCATCGTTTTTCTGGACGAAGCGACCTCTGCCACCGATGAGGGGCTGGAACATACGCTCTATACGCTGCTGCGCTCCGAGCTGCCCGGCAGCATGCTCGTGAGCGTCGGACATCGCAGCACGCTAGATGTATTTCACAGCCAGGTCCTGCGATTGGATGGCCACGGGGGCTGGCGATTATTTGCAGCAGATCGCGCCGGCATTCACGTCGCCAGTGGCACCCCTGGCACCGACGCCGACCGAGTTCCGGGCAACGGTGCCGTGGTCTGCGGATAATAGGTGTGCACCAAGGACAGTTTCACCTGATCACTGCTGTTTTGCCGCGCCGCGTGCAAGGTACGGCAATGAAAAAACACGACGTCGCCGGGCTGCAGTTCCGGACAGACGGCACGCGCGATCCAGTTTTGATTTTCCGGCAGGTCCGAGCGAAAGAATTTCTGCTCGTCGAACTGTGATGCTGAAAACGAGGCTGCATGCGATCCAGGCAGAAAGAACAGCCCGCCGTTGTCGGCCGTCTCCTGCCCTAAGGCGAGCCACGTCGACACCAGGTCGTCGTCCGAAAACGACCAATAGCGGATGTCTTGATGCCAGCCCGTCAGGCTGCCATAGGCGGGATGCTTGGTCATCACGCAATTGTGATGCACCTTGGACAGCACGGGCGTGTCGGCAAAATAGGTATGCAGCCACTCGGCTACTGCGGGCGACGTAGCCCAGGCTTGAAACAAAGGTCCCCGGTCATACGCATTGAGCAGCCGGCGCGCCGTCGCGCCGCCCTGCGCCTGGCGCGAGGACGGAGCACCAGGATACTGCACATCGGCCTCGTATTCCAGAGGCTCGATCGCCTCGGTCAATTGACGCTGCGCCTCGGCTCGTATGGCTTTTACCGTATCCGGTGACGCCAGTTGGCGAGCCACGACAAATCCTTGATCGCGCAAAGTGGCGACTTGCTCCGCCACGGATGATGCAGACATTTTTTCCTCTACAGAAACGCCGGGCCGTCCCAAGTTTCTTGCCTCTGGTCAGAGGCGGGCTGAGCGCAGCCCGGTCTTGGGGGCGCCCAGTAATACCGACGTAACTACGTCGATATAAATGTCATCATATCGCTTTACGCACGCTCGTCGCGCTGAAGCTCTGGATCAATGTGGTCATTATTCAACTGACCGCCCTCGCGCTCGCGCTGGACATTACGCACCCATTCGCGCCACACGGCGACCAGCAGTGCCATCAGCACCGGTCCGACGAAGAGGCCCACGATACCCATGGTTTTCACGCCGCCGATCAGCCCGAAGAACGTCGGCAGAAACGGTAATTTGACCGGCCCGCCCACGAGCCGCGGACGCAGGGTCTTGTCGACGATGAACAGCTCGACTGTGCCCCAGACAAACAAGGCAATGCCCGCCACCAGATGCCCCGAGCCCACCAGATACAAGGACACGAGAGTAAATGACAACGGCGCGCCACCGGGAATCAAGGCCATAAAGCCCGTCACAACGCCCAACAGCACAGGAGACGGTACACCGGCAACCCAATACGCCAACCCCAGCACGACGCCTTCGCCCACGGCGATCAGGCTCATCCCCGTCACGGTGGAACCGACGGTCGCCGGCACGACCCGGGAAAACCGCAGCCAACGCGAGGGCAAGATACGCTCGCCCAGGATATCCAACTGACCGATCATGCGATCGCCGTCCTTGTAAACAAAGAACAGGGTAATCAACATGAACACCACGTTGAGCAGCAGCTGAAACGCGTTGCCGGTGGCGGACAACACCATACGGTAGATGTTGCCCAGATGCTCGCCGCTGACCATTTCGACGAGGGTTCCTAACGCATGGGGCTCGCCCAGATAGGTCCGCCAATAATCGGACAGCCGGTCGCCAAAAATCGGCATCGACGAGATCCAGACGGGCACCGACACCCCGTGGCGGTTGGCCGCCAGTGCCCAGGCGATGAAATTACTGGCCTCCTGCACGGCATAGGACAGCGCCAGCGTCAACGGCACGATCAGCACCAGAATCACGCCTACCAGCGCCAGCGAGGCCGCCAGCATGGTGCGGCCGCCGCAGGCATCCACGATGCGCTGAAATAATGGCCATGTCGCCAAGCCGATGATCAGCGCCGCCAGGGCGGGCACCAAAAATCCACTCAAAAAATAGACGCCGGCCAGCAACACCAGCAAAAGTAGCCAGCGGGCAATCAAATACGCGGGAAGAACGGGCTGCTGCATAGAGTGGGCCAATGAGGCGTAAAGGCAACCGCCCAAATATACAGTACGCACACGTATGGCATGCCCTGCGCGTCCGCAGCGCCCGCCGTAACCTGAGCGGGGCCAGCACAACCCTCCCGGCCACCGGCCCCGCGCGCGCCGTACAGCCGCGCCCGTGGCCCCTGGCTCACCGTCGTTACATCACATACTCGGCCTCGGCCATTTCGCCGCGTCGGGGAGCCCGCAAGGCGGCCTCGGACAGCTCGGCACATTGGACGTCGTGGCAGCTCTCGGTGCCATCGCCGCCTCGCAGCAACGGACAGCGCGAGAACAGCTCCGCCACCCAGTCCGAGAATACCCGCACCTTCGGCGACAGTTGACGGCTTTGGGGGTAAAGCAAGGAAATCGGCAAGGGCCGGGGTTTCCACCGCGGCAGCACCTCGATCAGCTCGCCGGTCTGCACATGCGGCAGGGCGATGAAACGCGCCGTCTGAATCAGACCAACACCTTGCCTGGCCAACGTCATATGGGCGTTCCAGTCATTCACCGACACCGCACCCGGCATATCGATTTCGCGCACCTCGCCATCGACCACAAAATCCCAGGCGTAATCGCGGCCCGAGCGGTTGGCGAAATAATTCACCGCCTTGTGGTGCTTCAGATCGTCGAAAGAATGAGGCACGCCGTGGCGTTCCAGATAAGACGGCGCCGCGCAGGTCAAGAATTGAAACGAACCGATCCGGCGCGCCACCAGCGTGGAGTCCTCGAGTTCGCCCCCGCGGATCACGCAATCGACGGCCTCCTGGACGAGATCGACGCGGCGATCACTCATCCCCAAGACCAGTTCGATATCCGGATAACGCGTGTGAAACTCAGACAATGCCGGTAACAGGATCAACTGACCGACGCTGGCGGGCACATCGATGCGCAGCCGGCCTTGTGGCCGCACAGCGGCCTCATGAAAGCAGGCTTCGGTTTCCTCGACGTCGGCGAGGATGCGTTTACTGTGTTCGTAATAGGCCGCCCCGTCCGGGGTCAGACTGATGCGGCGCGTGGTGCGATTCAGCAATCGAACACCTAAATGGCGCTCCAGATTCTGAATGGTGGTGGTCACGGTCGTGCGAGGCAATCCCAGGGAATCAGCGGCCCGGGTAAAGCTATTGACCTCGACAACACGTGAGAAGACCTGCATGGCTTGAAAACGATCCATGGTCCTGTCCTGGTGGGTTGAGTAGTAGCAGTGTGCACAGCATACCGCGCTTTTTACTCTGATTGTTCGTTTTGCACAAACAGTGTTGACGAATCAGCTGTATTTATCCTGAATCGGAAAACATTCAGAATACACCTCATCTAAGTTGGCCGATAGCCTCTGACCCATTCGTACCGGGTCTGTGCCCAGCGGAATGCCTGCTCCCGCCGCTCTCGTCCCTCTCTCCCCATTAAGTTTAAGGAAACACCATGTCTGTTTCGCGTCCACGCATTGCCTTATTGGCGGTTTTCGTGGCCTTGCTGGCCGCGGGGGGTGGTTATTCCCTGTGGAACGACAAGTCCGGCACGGGAGCCGCCCAAGCCCAGAACGCACCGCCCGCCCCGTCAGTAGACGTGGCCCCGGCACTGGGTAAAACCATCATCGACTGGCAAGATTACTCCGGCCGGCTGGAAGCCATCGACCGGGTCGACATCCGGCCGCTCGTATCCGGCACACTGACTGCCGTGCATTTTAAAGACGGCAGCCTGGTCAACAAAGGCGATCCGCTCTTTACGATCGACCCGCGTCCCTATGCCGCCGAAGTGAACCGCGCCGCCGCTCAGCTCTCTGCCGCCCGCGCGAGAGTGGCCTTCACGGCATCCGAATTCGCACGCGGTAAACGGCTGCTGGCAGAAAACGCCATCGCCAAGCGGGATTTCGAATCCAAACGCAACGATGCCAACGAAGCAAGTGCCAACCTGCAGGCTGCCGAAGCCGCCCTGGATGCCGCGAAATTGAATCTGGGATATACCGAGATTGTCGCGCCCGTGGCGGGCCGGGTTTCCCGCGCGGAAATCACCGAGGGCAACGTCGTGGCCGCGGGTGCCAGCTCGGTGCCCCTGACGACGCTGGTATCGGTGTCGCAGATGTATGCATCCTTTGACGTCGACGAACAAGCCTATCTGAACTACGTGAGCCCGGCCCGCGTCACCGGCGCCTCGGTCCCGGTCCAGTTGGGCCTGGCCAACGAGGACGGCTATGCCCGCGAAGGCGTTGTGCAATCGGTGGACAACCGCATCAACACCACCTCGGGCACGATACGCGTCAGGGCCGTGTTCAACAACACGGATGGCCAACTCGTGCCGGGCATGTACGCCCGTATCCGCCTGGGCGGTACCGAGCCTCATCAAGCCGTGCTGATCGAAGAACGCGCCATCGGTACCGATCAGGACAAACGGTTTGTGCTCGTCGTAGACGACCAGGGCCGCACCGCATACCGGCAAGTCTCGTTAGGTGCGAGCCAGGGCAAACTGCGCGTGGTCACCAACGGTTTGCAACCGGGTGAACGCATCGTGGTCAATGGCCTGCAGCGCGTACGTCCCGGCGAGACCGTCGCGCCGAACCTCGTGTCGATGGATACGCCGCCGTCCAGCCCGCCGATCGCTACGACCGGCTCGGCAACGGCATCGACCGCAGAGCCGATAGCGGAGCCTGCCTCGGTGTCCGGGCCGGCTACGACACCGGCGTCGGCTGCAACACCGGCTCCCACTACGCCTGCCAAGCCCAAGACCACTGCCAGCCTGAACTGAAAAGCATTGTGCCCGCACCAGGAAATTCGCACCTGAATACATAAAAAAGGCTTTAGCCCACTTTCGCCGCCAGCACACGATGTTGTGTGCTGGCTAGACCCCGTGTTGCCTGAAGCCGCCATGCCCCTTGCAGGAAGCAAGCATGAATATCTCTAAATTCTTTATCGACCGGCCCATCTTCGCAGGTGTTCTATCGGTGCTCGTGTTGTTGGCGGGCCTGCTGGCCATGTTCCAGCTGCCTATCTCGGAATACCCCGAAGTCGTCCCCCCGTCAGTCGTGGTGCGCGCGCAATATCCAGGCGCCAACCCCGCCGTGATTGCCAACACAGTAGCCTCGCCGCTGGAAGAATCCATCAACGGCGTCGAAGACATGCTGTACATGCAGTCGCAAGCCAATAGCGATGGCAACCTGGCGGTGACGGTGTATTTCAAGCTGGGCGTGGATCCGGACAAGGCGCAGCAACTGGTGCAAAACCGTGTCTCGCAAGCCCTGCCTCGCCTGCCGCCGGATGTGCAGCGGCTGGGCGTCACCACCACCAAGAGTTCGCCGACGCTGACCCTGGTGGTGCATATGATTTCGCCCGACAACCGTTACGACAGCACCTACCTGCGCAACTACGCCATTCTGAACGTCAAGGATCGTCTGGCGCGGATCAGCGGTGTGGGCGAAGTCCAGATCTGGGGCTCGGGCAGCTACTCCATGCGCGTGTGGCTGGATCCGCAAAAGGTCGCACAACGTGATCTGACCGCGACCGACGTGGTCAACGCCATCCGCGAACAGAACGTACAAGTTGCTGCCGGTGTCATCGGCCAGTCCCCCACTGTGGGCGATGTGCCGATGCAATTCTCGGTCAATGCACAAGGCCGCCTGCAAAACGAAACTGAGTTCGGCAACATCATCCTGAAGTCATCACCCGATGGTGCCATCACGCGGCTGTCCGATGTCGCGCGTGTCGAACTGGGCGCTCAGGAATATGGATTGCGCGCGTTGCTGGACAACCAGTACGCCGTCGGGATGGGGATCATGCAATCGCCTGGCGCCAATGCGCTGGATGTCTCGGCGCAAGTACGCGAGACGATGAAGGAACTGTCGGCTGATTTCCCACCCTCGGTGGACTACCGCATCGAGTACGACCCCACACAGTTTGTGCGTGCCAGTATCAAGGCGGTGATCTCGACACTGCTGGAAGCCATCGCGCTGGTGGTGATCGTGGTGATCGTATTCTTGCAGACCTGGCGCGCGTCGCTGATTCCGCTATTGGCGGTGCCCGTCTCCATCATCGGGACCTTTTCCCTGCTGCTGGTGTTTGGCTACTCGATCAATGCCCTGTCATTATTTGGCATGGTGCTGGCCATCGGTATTGTGGTCGACGACGCCATCGTGGTGGTCGAAAACGTAGAGCGTAATATCGCCGCAGGTCTCACGCCACGAGAGGCGACTTATCGCGCCATGCGCGAAGTCAGCGGCCCCATCATCGCCATCGCGCTCACGCTGTGCGCGGTATTCGTACCGCTGGCCTTTATGACGGGGCTGACGGGTCAGTTCTACAAGCAATTCGCCATGACCATCGCCATCTCGACGGTGATCTCGGCCTTTAACTCGCTGACCCTGTCACCCGCACTCTCAGCCATCCTGCTGAAAGGGCATCACGACAAGCCCGACTGGCTCACGCGTGTCATGAACCGTCTGTTCGGACGATTCTTCAATGCGTTCAACCGATTCTTTTCACGCTCCTCGGATGCCTATGCCGTCGGCGTCACTGGCGTGATCCGCCGCAAAGCCGGTGCCATGGGCGTCTATGTGCTGCTGCTGGCGGCAACGGTGGGAATTTCACAGTTGGTCCCGGGTGGGTTCGTCCCGGCGCAAGACAAGCAGTACCTGATCGGTTTTACCCAACTGCCCAACGGCGCGTCGCTGGACCGTACCGACGACGTGATCCGCCGCATGACCGACATCGCCTTGAAAGAACCCGGCGTGGCAAGCGCCATCGCCTTTCCCGGCCTGTCGATCAACGGCTTTACCAATAGCTCCAGCGCCGGCATTGTGTTCGTGACGCTCAAGCCCTTTGAGGAACGCCATAGCGCAGACCTCTCGGGCGACGCCATCACCAACAACCTGAACGCCAAATTCGCTGCGATCAAAGACGCCTATATCGCCGTATTCCCGCCCCCGCCGGTGATGGGTCTGGGCACCATGGGCGGCTTCAAACTGCAGATCGAAGACCGCGCTGCTCTCGGCTACGCCGAGCTGGACAAAGCCACCCAGGCGTTCCTGGAAAAGGCGCGTCAAACGCCCGAGCTCGGCCCCACGTTCTCCAACTATCAGATCAACGTTCCGCAGTTGGACGTAGACCTCGATCGCGTCAAAGCCAAACAGTTGGGTGTCCCCGTCACCGATGTGTTCGATACGCTGCAGATCTATCTGGGGTCCATGTACGTCAACGACTTCAATCGTTTTGGCCGCGTATTCCAAGTACGAGCCCAGGCCGATGCACAGTTCCGTGCTCACCCGGATGACATCCTGCAATTGAAGACGCGCAGCGACACGGGCCAGATGATACCTCTGTCTGCAATGGTCAACGTGCACCAGACCTTTGGACCAGAGATGGTCGTGCGATACAACGGCTACACCGCTTCTGACATCAACGGCGGACCTGCACCCGGCTACTCGTCCAACCAGGCGCAAGACGCAGCCGAACGCATCGCGGCAGAGACCTTGCCACGCGGCATCAAGTTCGAATGGACCGACCTGACGTATCAACAGATCCTGGCGGGCAACGCTGGTGTCTGGGTGTTCCCCATCAGCGTGTTGCTGGTGTTCCTGGTGCTCGCTGCGTTGTACGAAAGCCTGACCCTGCCCCTGGCCGTCATCCTGATCGTCCCCATGAGCATCCTGGCCGCCCTGACAGGTGTCTGGCTGACCGGCGGCGACAACAACATCTTCACGCAGATCGGGTTGATGGTGCTGGTCGGCTTGTCCGCCAAGAACGCCATCTTGATCGTGGAGTTTGCACGCGAACTGGAGATGCAAGGCAGCACCCCGCTGCAGGCCGCGATCGAAGCCAGCCGCCTGCGCTTGCGCCCTATCCTGATGACGTCCATCGCCTTCATCATGGGCGTCGTGCCGTTGGTCATGTCCTCTGGCGCCGGCTCGGAAATGCGGCAAGCCATGGGTATCGCTGTGTTTTTCGGCATGCTGGGCGTGACCTTGTTCGGTCTGTTCCTGACCCCGGTGTTTTACGTCCTGCTGCGGACAATGAGCTCGCGCAAACTGCACTCGGCCTCGCATCACGAAGCCCCTGTGACGACGCACCCCGCGACCGATCACACGAGCCATTGAACATGACGGCACTCATGGATATCCGCTATTAAGAGAACACCTTCATGACACACTTATCGACACCGGCTTTCGCTGCAGAAAGCCTCATGACCCGGCCGCGAGTCGCAGCATCTCTGTCACAACAAAGTGATGCTCCTCGCTCCCAAACGACGCACGCTTTGCGGGCCGCAGCGCCCGCAGCAAAGGCTCGCGCAGCGCGCACCTTTCTGCCCAAAGTTTCCGGCCTGCTCGCCATGCTATTAGTGCTGGCTGGATGCGCGGTGGGACCTGACTATCAACGCCCTGACGTCACCACTCCCGCAGCCTACAAAGAGGCACCGACGCAGCAGCCCTTGCCGGCTCACGAAGCCGGCACCTGGCAGGCCGCTCAGCCCGCCGAGCAAACGCTGCGCGGCGAATGGTGGAAGCTGTTTGGTGACGACACGCTCAACGCCCTGGAACAGGAAGCCCAAAAATCCAACCAGGACCTGCAGGCCGCTGCCGCGCGTCTGAAACAGGCACGCGCCCTGCTGGGTGACGCCCGCTCGGAACTATTCCCCAGCGTGGACGTAGGCTTTGGCCCAACACGCCAACGTCCCTCGCCCGCATCGCAAGGCCTATCCGACAGCGCATCCACTGACGCCTCGACCTTATGGCGCGCCCAAGCCAACGTCGCCTACGAGGCCGACCTGTTCGGCCGTGTCGCCTCCACCGTAGATGCCGCCACCGCTGACGCACAACAAAGCGAAGCCCTCTATCGATCCGTACTGCTCGCTCTGCAAGCCGACGTCGCACAAGCCTATTTTCAAGTACGTGAACTAGACGCCGGACTGCGCCTGTATCGCCAGACCGTCACCTTGCGCGAAGAAACGCTGCAACTCATCCAGCGTCGTTACGATGCCGGCGACATCAGCGAACTGGATCTGGCCCGCGCACGCTCCGAGCTGGAATCCGCACGTGCAGAAACGCTCGGCTTCGAACGCCGCCGCACCACGGCCGAACACGCCTTGGCCGTCTTGTTAGGCAAAGCCCCGTCCGAATTCAGCCTGCCCGAACAACCGCTCACGCGCATCGCCGTCACCATTCCCGCCGGTCTGCCCTCGACCCTGCTGGAACGCCGTCCCGACATCGCCGCCGCAGAACGCGCCATGGCCGCCGCCAACTCCCGTATCGGCGCCGCTCAGGCAGCATTCTTCCCGAGGTTGAATATCACCGGCGGTGCAGGCTTTGAATCCGCAGAACTCGGCAACCTGTTCGAATGGTCAACGCGCACATTCATCCTGGGTCCGCTGGTTGGCGCCGCCCTGTCGCTGCCCATCTTCGACGGCGGCCGCCGCCAAGCTGGCCTGGACCGCGCACGCGCCGTCTACGAAGAAGACGTAGCCAACTATCGCCAAACCGTACTGACCGCATTCCGTGAAGTCGAAGACAACCTGGCCAACCTGCGCATCATGTCCGGCCAGATATCCGCCCAAGACGCCGCCCTGCAAGCCTCCGAACGCGCTGCCCGCATCTCGCACACGCAATACAACGAAGGCTCGATCAGCTACCTCGACGTCATCGAAGCTGATCGCACAGTGCTAGCCCAGCAACGCGTATCAGTGCAACTAGACGGCGAACGCGCACGATCAGCAGTCAACCTGGTACGCGCCCTAGGCGGCGGCTGGGACACCCCATTACCCCCAGAGCTCGCAGCCCGATGACCTGCCGTCCCATGCCACGAGGCCCAAGCACACAATTCGTCCCAGCAATGCAGCGAACTTGATTCATCGCGAGTCGAGGAGGGGCAGTGGCCGTGTGNGGGCGCCTCGTGGTCGAGCGAGGGAAACCGAAGGAGCGCAGCGA
>NZ_CBCSJH010000007.1:15124-42028 GCF_965139195.1 Bordetella tumbae
ACGCGCAGGCGGCCGACCGATCACGTGGCGCCCGCACACGGCCACTGCCCCTCCTCGACGCCAAAAGAACAACACCTCGCCATGCAAAAAGCCCCTTCAGCGCAACGTCATGGCAAAATCAATCCCCCTCTGATATTCCCGCTGCCACTCCCATGCTAATCCTGCTAGATCAAGACGGCGTCCTAGCTGACTTCGAGCACGGCTTTGTAACCGCTTGGCGCGAGCAATACCCCGACATCCCCCCCGTCGAATACCAAGACCGCACCTCTTTCTACATCCTGCAAAACTACCCCCCCGAACTACGCTCCCGCGCCGAAGCCATCTACACCGCCCCCGGCTTCATACGCAGTCTCCCGCCCGTCCCTGGCGCCATCGACGCCCTCAAAGAACTGCTGGCGTTAGGAATGGACGTCCGCATCTGCTCATCCCCCCTATCTCAATTCGAAAACTGCGTCGCGGAAAAGTACCTATGGGTAGAAAAGCACCTAGGCCGCGAGGCAACCAACCGTCTGATTTTGACGAAAGATAAAACCCTGGTCCAAGGCGACCTCCTCATCGACGACAAGCCCGAAATCACCGGCGCCGTCCGTCCGAAATGGAAACACATCCTGTACGACGCCCCGTACAACCAGCACATCACCGGCCGCCCCCGCCTCACCTGGGCAAACTGGCGCAACGTCCTCGCCGGCGAGCTCTATACCGCCGACGCCTGAGGCGATCCCGGCCGAGCACCGGCAGCAAATTCTTCAGCTATCCGTCACGGAAAACCGCTATGCTGCCATCTGCAGCACCGCCGACATTCCTGACACCAGATTGATGGGCCGCGCCCCCGACGGCCCACGCCCCAATCCGCGAAGGAGACGCAGCAATGAATCTGCACCGCCTGCTCAAACAACGCCAGGCCGACAACAAACCCTTGCGCGTCGCGCTCATCGGAGCCGGCAAGTTTGGCTCCATGTTTCTGAGCCAAGCCCGGCGTACCCCTGGCATTCAACTCGTCGCCGTCGCAGACCTGCAGCCCTCCCGGGCTCGCGCAGCGTTGACACGAGTAGGCTGGCCCCCCGACGCGCTGCACGCAGAGAGCCTGCCCGACGCGGCGCGATCACGCCGGGTCTATTTCAGCGACGATGCGCTGGAAGTGATCGCCAGTCCAGAGATACAGATCGTCATCGACGCCACGGGGCATGCCGCCGGAGGCATCGCACACGTGCTCGCCTGCTGCGAACACGGCAAACACATCATCATGGTCAACGTCGAGGCCGACGCCTTGGCCGGCCCGCTGCTGGCACGCCGCGCACGCGAAGCAGGCATCGTGTATTCACTGGCCTATGGCGATCAACCCGCCCTGATCTGCGATATGGTCGACTGGGCACGTGCAAGCGGCTTTGAAGTCATCGCCGCCGGCAAAGGCACCAAGTATTTGCCAGAGTTCCACACCTCCACCCCCGACACCGTATGGCCCTACTACGGATTCACCGATGAGATGGTGGCGGCGGGCGACTTCAACGCCCAGATGTTCAACAGCTTTCTGGACGGCACCAAGAGCGCTATCGAAATGGCGGCCGTTTCTAACGCCACTGGCCTGCTGCCAGCCCCATCGGGACTGCACTTCCCGCCTTGCGGCGTAGACGACCTGCCGCGCGTACTGCGCCCACGGGAAGAAGGCGGCATGCTGCACCACCGCGGTCAGGTCGAAGTCATCTCATCTCTGGAGCGCGATGGCCGCCCCGTATTTCGCGACCTGCGCTGGGGCGTCTATGTCACGCTGGCAGCCGATAGCGACTACGTCCGGCGCTGCTTCAAGGAATATGGCCTGCTGACCGATCCCAGCGGCAATTACGCAGCCATGTACAAACCCTACCACCTGATCGGCCTCGAGCTGGGCATCAGCGTGGCCAGCGTCGGATTACGTCACGAGCCGACCGGATCCCCAACCGGCTGGCACGGCGATGTCGTCGCGACCGCCAAACGCGACCTGGCAGTCGGCCAAGAACTCGACGGCGAAGGCGGCTATACCGTTTACGGCCGGCTGATGCCCGCTCGCGACTCCGTCGCGGACGGCTATCTGCCGCTAGGCCTCGCACACAAAGTCAAACTGAAAAACCCTGTCCGGCAATCACAACCCATCCGCTGGCACGACGTCGAATTCGACGACAAATCCGCCGCGGTGCAGTTCCGCCGGGAGATGGAACAGACATTTGCGTGATGCAGTATCGTTAACCGCATCGTCCATATCTCGCGGAGCACCAGGTGAACCTGAAACTGAACGGCAAAGTCACAGTAGTCACAGGCGGCAGCAAAGGCATAGGCCTGGCCGTCGCCAACGCATTTGCTGCCGAGGGCGCGTTCGTCGCCATCATCGCGCGCGACCCACAGGGACTCGAACAGGCTCGAGCTCAATTACAGGCGAGCGGACACAACGTCGCTACCTTTGCCGCAGACCTCTCTGACCCACAAGCCACCACCCAGACCATTACACGCATCGAGGCCGAGATCGGCCCGATCGACATTTTGATCAACAGCGCCGGCGCCGCCCGCCGCTACGAGCCCGAAGACCTGGACGCCGGCAAATGGCGCGCCGCCATGGATGCGAAATTTTTCCCCTACATCCATGTACAAGACGCCGTCCTCACCCGCATGCGCGAGCGTGCCGCCAGCCGCCCCGCAGGCGCCACTAACGGCATCGTCGTCAACATCATCGGCAACGGCGGCAAGCGCCCCACCAGCACCCATTTGGCCGGCGGCTCGGCCAACGCCGCCTTGATGCTGTCAACGGTAGGCCTGGCCGCCCATTACGCCCGCTACGGCATCCGCATCAACGGCATCAACCCCGGACCGACCTTCACGCAACGCGTCGAACAAGTCCTGGAACTCGACGCCCAACGCCAAGGCATCTCGCGCGACCAGGCCCTGGCCGACAGCCAGGCCCGCATCCCCCTGGGCCGCTACGGCAAAGCCGAAGAAGTCGCCGACGTCGCCCTATTCCTGGCCAGCCCACGTTCAGCCTATGTAGTAGGCGCCATCATCCCAGTGGATGGCGGTATGGCGTCGGTGATTTAGCAGCGATACAAAAATCAATGCCGTGCACATGCTTTCAAACATGTGCACGGCATCAAAAAATCGGCGCATCAGAAACCAGAACCCGCTCGAAAAATCCCCACAACCGGCATATACATTCTCGGTCAGCCGTTACTGCGAGTCCCGGCCGGTTGCCGTGGGCCGCGCCGGCCTTTTGAGGATCGGGCAGCCCCGCGTAGCGGGACCTCGGCGCCTGGTCTTGCGCCGAGCCGNTNCGATTAGGCCGGTGCGGCCCACGGCAACCGGCCGGGACGTCTCAAGAACCACGCCTGCCCAACAACATCAATGCATTAACGCATTAACGCATCAACAGCAGTATCAACGCTTCAACTGCGACACATCCCGCACCGCCCCACGATCCGCAGAAGTCGCCAACGCCGCATAAGCCTGCAACGCCTGCGACACCACCCGCTGACGATCCACAGGCTTCCACGCCTTGTCGCCACGCGCCTCCATAGCCGCACGACGCTTCGCAAGCTCGTCCTCGGCAATCGCCAGATGGATCTTGCGATTGGGAATATCGATCTCGATCGTATCGCCATCCTCGACCAGACCCACATTGCCACCCTCGGCCGCCTCAGGCGACGCGTGCCCGATCACCAACCCCGACGAACCGCCAGAGAAACGGCCATCCGTGAACAACGCGCAGGTCTTACCCAATCCCTTGGATTTGAGATAAGACGTCGGATACAGCATTTCCTGCATCCCCGGTCCACCCTTCGGGCCTTCGTAGCGAATCACCACGACATCGCCTGCCACCACCTTGTCGCCCAGAATGCCTTCCACCGCATCATCCTGGCTTTCAAAGACACGCGCGCGGCCCGTAAACACCCACTGAGACTCGTCCACGCCAGCCGTTTTGACAATGCAGCCCTTGGGTGCGAGATTGCCGTACAACACCGCCAGGCCGCCGTCTTTCGAATAAGCGTTGGCCTTGTCGCGGATGCAGCCCGATTTACGATCCAGATCCAGTGTCAGATAAGTCACGTCCTGACTGAATGCCACCGTCGTAGGAATGCCGCCAGGCGCTGCGCGATAGAACTTTTGCGCCGCCTCGCCAGCACCACCGTTGATATCCCATTGCTCGATCGCATTGCCCAGCGTGCCGCTGTGCACGTTGCCGCAGCTCAGATCCAGCAGATCCGCACGCGCCAACTCACCCAGAATACCCAGGATACCGCCGGCACGGTGCACGTCTTCGATGTGATACTTGTCCGTCGCAGGCGCCGCCTTGCACAGGCAGGGTACGTTACGCGAGATACGGTCGATATCGACCATATTGAAATCCACGCCGGCCTCTTGAGCCGCAGCCAGCAAGTGCAACACGGTATTGGTCGAACCGCCCATGGCGACGTCCAGCGTCATGGCATTCTGGAAGGCGCTCTTGGTCGCGATATTGCGCGGCAAAACCGACGCGTCGTCTTGCTCGTAATAGCGGCGGCACAGATCCACCACCAGACGGCCGGCCTGTTCGAACAAGCCCTTGCGCCAGGCGTGCGTGGCCACAATCGTGCCGTTGCCGGGCAGGGCCAAGCCGATCGCCTCGGTCAGGCAATTCATGGAATTGGCGGTAAACATACCCGAGCACGATCCGCAGGTCGGACAGGCACTGCGCTCGTATTGCTCGGCCTCGGCGTCAGTGATTTTGGGATCGGCGGCCTTGATCATGGCGTCGATCAGGTCGATCTTGGCAATGACTTTACCGTCGGTCGGCGACTTGATCTTGCCAGCCTCCATGGGGCCGCCAGATACGAAGACCACCGGGATATTCAACCGCATCGCGGCCATCAACATCCCCGGGGTGATTTTGTCGCAGTTCGAGATACACACCATGGCATCAGCGCAGTGCGCATTGACCATGTACTCGACCGAATCCGCGATCAACTCGCGCGAGGGCAGCGAATACAACATACCGCCGTGACCCATGGCGATACCGTCATCCACGGCGATGGTGTTGAACTCTTTGGCGACGCCACCGGCAGCCTCGATCTCTTTGGCGACCAGAGCGCCCAGATCGCGCAGGTGCACGTGGCCCGGCACAAACTGCGTAAACGAGTTCACTACCGCAATAATCGGTTTGCCAAAATCGCCGTCCTGCATACCGGTGGCGCGCCAGAGAGCGCGAGCGCCGGCCATGTTACGGCCGTGGGTGGAAGTACGGGAACGGTATTGCGGCATGGTGTTTCTCGGACGGGGAAAGTTCGCAAAGTTGTCAATAATACGCCGGATCGCCGGGAGGCTGCATTCAGCCGTGCCCCTGGCGCAACGCCAAAAGCGCCGTATGCAGCTGTGCCAGTCCGCGGTGCAGCGGCTTATCGCTGCGTAACACCACTGCCAGAGTGCGCGATAACCGGGGCGTCAAAGACCTGACTTGCAGGGCTGACTCGCGCCGTTTGGGAACCGCCAGCGCCGGCAAGATGGCGCATCCCAGGCCCGCCGCGACGAGCTCCTTCATGGCTTCGGTGCTGCCTAATTCCATTGTGGGCCGGGCCTGCACCCCTGCCATCTCGAACCAGTTGTCCACCAGTTCACGCGTACGGGCGCCCGGTTCGAACAGCACGACCGGTCGCTCGGCCAACGCCTGCGGCGTGATGGCGGCCGGGACCTTGTCTGTACCCGGGAAAATCGCCACGAACTCGTCCTCCAGCACCGGCGTCACCTGAAACATACGGCCTGACGCGGGCAAGGTCACCAAACCGATATCCAGGGTGTTCGCCTCAATGCCGCGCAACACATCCGCCGTATTTCCGGTGCTGGCCACGATTTCCAAGGCCGGAAACCGCCGCCGCAAATCCGCCAGCAGGGGCGGCAGCAAATACGTACACGCGGTCGCCCCCGTCCCCAAACGCACGCGGCCCACCACCTGGGCACTGTGCGCCTGCATGCTGCGCTCGGCCTGCTCGACGGCGGCATCAATCGCGCGGATGTGTGCCAGCAGATCCCGGCCTGCCGCCGTCGCTGTCACCCGCTTGCCGACGCGTTCGGCCAGGCGCAAGCCATAGCGGCGCTCCAGTTGGCGCACCTGCAGGCTCACTGCGGGCTGCGTCAGCCCATGCCTGTCTGCCGCAGCGGAAAAGCTGCCCAGCTCGATCACATCCAGAAAAATACGTAGATGATCCAGATTCAGGCCACGCATGGGTCGCTCTTGAAAAACATCGCCGCTCTTGAAAACCAAAGAATTTCTTATGCTTTGAATAATAAACCAAAGCTTTATTAATACTGGTTCCTGCCGCACACTGTACGTACCCCAACGGACTCATAATCCCTTGGTCCGCACAGTTCTTCCCGTACCCGAACATGACCGATTCCTCCGCCTTGATTCTGCGCGACAGCACCCCCGACGATGTGCCCGCGATCCAAGCCATCTACGCCCATCACGTCTCTCATGGCACCGCCTCGTTTGAACTCGACCCGCCCACGCTCACCGACATGCATGCCCGGCGCGAGGCGGTATTGGCCCAACGCCTGCCTTATCTGGTGGCCGAGCGCGATGGCGAAATCGTCGGCTATGCCTATGCGACACCCTACCGGCCCCGCCCGGCCTATCGCTACACAGTGGAGGACTCGGTGTATGTCAAACCCGGCATCGCCGGCCAAGGCATAGGGGGCCGATTGCTCGCCGAGTTGGTGGAGCGATGCACGGCCGGCGGCTGGCGGCAGATGCTGGCGGTCGTGGGCGACAGCCGCAACGCCGCCTCGCTGGCAGTGCATGCCCGCCAGGGTTTTCATCCAGTGGGTACGCTGCGATCGGTGGGCTACAAATTTGGACAATGGCGAGACACGGTCCTGATGCAGCGCGCTCTGGGCGACGGCGATCAGCGTGATCCAGAGATTGCACCATTAGATTGACATCATGGCACCCGTCATTGCTACCCGGGCCGTCATGTGCCTGGGCGTCACCCAGCTCATCAATTGGGGCGTGTCGTTTTACCTGATCAGCAATTTCGGGCCTGCCATGCAGGCCGATCTGGGCTGGAGCGCCGCGCGTCTGTTTGGCGGGTTTTCGCTGGCCATCATCGTGATGGCCCTCACCTCGCCTGCCGCTGGGCGCGCGATTGACCGTTGGGGTGGCCAACGCGTCATGCCCGTGGGCGCGATACTGACGGCGATAGGCTGCGCCCTGTTGTCGCTTTCCCATTCGACCCTGCCGTACTACGCAGCCTGGGTTGCACTGGGCATAGGCATGCGGCTATCGCTCTACGATGCCGCCTTCGCGACACTCGCGCGCATCGGCGGGCCGCAAGCCCGGCGGGCGATGTCGCAGATCACACTGTTCGGCGGGTTGGCCTCGACCGTCATGTGGCCCGTTGGCCAATGGCTGGCGCAACTGCTGGGCTGGCGCGGTGCGGTGCTGGTCTATGCGGGCCTGTCGCTGCTGACGCTGCCCTTGTATTGGATATTGCCTCGCGCTCGTTACACCGGTGATACCCACTCGACACAGCATGAGGGGCTGGCCCGTACTCGTGCCGACCAGCGTCTGGCGCAAAGCCTCTATGCCGTGATCACCATGCTGACCACTTTTCTGACAGCGGCCAACGCCACGCATATGATTGCGATGCTGACGGATCTGGGATTGCTGGCATCGGTGGTGGTGGGTATAGCCTCGCTGTGGGGAATCGGCCAGGTCAGCGCACGCCTGCTGGAATTGTTGTTCGGCGCGCGCCTGCCGCCACTGACCTTGAATCTGTTGACGACGATCGTCATGCCGTGGTGCTTTCTGGCCGGCCTGGCAGCCAGCCATCCTGTGGCGGCCGCTATCTATACCTGCCTGTATGGCGCATGCAATGGCCTGCTCACGATTACGCGCGGAACATTGCCCCTGGCCTTGTTCGACTATCGCATCTACGGCACGCTGGTCGGCCGCCTGCTGGTCCCCAGTTTTATATTGACCGCTGCGGCGCCCGTTGCCTACGCGCAGTTGATTGCCTGGCAGGGACCACGCGCTGCCATGACCGTCTCGCTGATACTATCGAGCGTGATTCTAGGGGCGTCTGTATGGCTGTATCTGCGCTTTGGACGCACGGCCCACCGCAGCCAGGCACGGCAGACCTGAGCACTGTCATGGTGCGCCTGGCATCGCAAAATCATCAGGCCTTTGCCGGCGTGACGTCCCCGACAGCGAGGGCCTTGCGCTTGGTTCCCGGCAACAGGATTACCGCGATTGCCGCGACCAGAGCAGCCGCCGCGAACACCATGAAATTCCACGAGAAACTCAACCCCGAGCCTGCCACGTAGCCCCCGACCATGGGCCCGGCCATCGCACCAACGCGAGCGAAACTCAGTGCCCAGCCTGTGGCGGCAGCACGGATATGCGCCGGATAATAGCCCGCGATGTAGCCCGTCAAAATCAACGATGCGGACACGCTGCCCACGCCCGCCAAGCCCACCAGCGTGTAGTTGATCACCAGCGAATTACCGAACAGCAACGCGCCGATCGCCGCCGCGCCTATCAGGTAAAACACGGCCACCGTACCGCGCACGCCCAGCTTGTCGGCCACACTGCCTAGAAACAAACCGCCCACTGCCGAAGTCAGGCTGAAAACCACCAGGAACAACAAGCTGGAGCCCAGGTCATAGCCGTTTTTACGCATGATCGAAGGCAGCCAGGTATTCAGGCCATAGACCAGCAGCAAACCCAAAAAGAGAGCGATCCAGAAACACGCCGTCGCGCGAATGTAGTCACGGGAGAAGATGATTTTGACCACCTCGCGCCACGACGTACGTGCCTGCGTTGACAAGCCGGCATCAGGCTGGCGCCACACGCCCTCGCCCTTTGCCGCCGCCAATGCCTGAGCCTCCTGGATACGGCCGCATCCCTGCAGATACTCGATCGACTCGGGCAACAGGCGCGCCATGAAGGGGACCAGGATCAATGGAACCACTCCCAATCCGATCACACCGCGCCAGCCCATGGAGGGCAACAACCACATCGCGATCAACGCAGCGCAAAGAATGCCAATCGAATACCCCGAGTACATCAGCCCATAGTTGAAGCTGCGGCGATGCACGGGCGAATACTCCACCGTCAATGCCGCTGCCACCGGGATCACACCGCCCAACCCCAGGCCGCCAATAAAGCGCATCACCCCAAAAAACCAAGGCGTCGGCGCCAACGCCGCGCCCACCATCGTCAAGGAAAATACCGAGACGCACAGCAGCAGCATGCGGCGCCGGCCCAGCATTTCGCTCAAGGTGCCCACCATGAAAGCGCCAAAGAACATCCCGACCAAGGCATAGCTGCTGAGCGCCCCCAACTCGAGCGGCGTCAGATTCCAGTTGCGGTCATCGGCCATCGACGGCAGCACGGCGCCCATGACGCCCACGTCGTATCCCTCGAACAGGATGGCCAGAAAACACACGAAAAGCACCGTATACGTCGTACGGGATGACGGATGCCAAGGCTGCGCGCCGGCGGCAGTATTCATGTCGAAAGTCCCTCTGAGGCTGGCTAAAGATCAGCGTTAGAACCACCTGAACACTTACCGCCACGACCACGACCTACATGCGCCGGCAAGATAGTTTAGGTTTAAACATATCAGCTTCAGCGGGGACATTGCAATCAGCGTCTTTACTAAGACGGTTTGCTTGACGCTTATCGCGCCTGCCAACGCTCCCAACCGGCTTTGCGCAACGCGCATGCGGGACACGTCCCGCAACCATAGCCCCAGGCATGGCGGGCGCCACGCTCACCCAGATAGCAGGTGTGGCTCTGCTCGACCACAATATCGACCAGCGCCTGGCCGCCGAGTTGCTGTGCCAGATCCCAGGTATCTGCCTTGTCGATCCACATCAATGGCGTTTCGATCGTCACGCGCGAGCCCAGGCCCAGGCCTAATGCGACCTGCTGCGCCTTGATCGTGTCATCACGGCAATCTGGATAGCCCGAAAAATCGGTTTCGCACATGCCGCCCACCAGTACGTCTAATTGACGGCGATAGCCCAATGCGGCAGCCAGCGTCAGGAACAGCAAATTGCGTCCAGGCACGAAGGTATTGGGCAAGCCGTTTTCCTGCATCTCGATGGCGCGGTCGCTGGTCATTGCCGTATCGCCGACCTGGCCCAACACCCGTAGATCCAACAAATGATCCTCGCCCAGACGTTGCGCCCAATCGGGAAACTGCGCCCGCAACTCACTCAACACACGCAGCCGCGCATCCAGCTCGATGCGATGGCGTTGCCCATAGTCGAACGCAACCGTCTCGACGTGGGCATAGCGATCCAACGCCCAGGCCAGACAAGTCGTGGAGTCCTGGCCGCCGGAAAACAGGACCAGTGCGCGTCGTTGATGATTTTGCATAAACACTTTCAAATTCGTTACCGGGCAAAGCGCCCGAGCAGAAACTGTACCGCAACACGTGGCGCAGCATGTATGACACCACGCGCCAACCAACGGCAACAGGATGAGCAAAATCAGCGCAACACCACGCCCAAATATCCCATTTCCAGAATAGGGTTATTTGCCACGGATGCTGCGTAAAATGATTTGCATCCATAGCCTCATTGTTTTTGCGATCGGCCCGAATTCTCAACTCACCCTTTGCCCGACGGATCACCTGCCTATGAAAGCCATCCGCCCGCAGTCTGATACTGCTGAACCCTTACGTCACGATATCCGATTGCTGGGGCGTTTGTTAGGTGAAGTCATCCAAGCCTGTGAGGGCGAACGGGTGTTCGACACGATCGAAACCCTGCGCCGCACAGCCGTACGCTTTCGGCGCGAGGGCAACAAGGCCGATGGCAAGCTGCTGGAACAACGGGTGAAACGGCTGCGCGGCAACGATCCGAACTCAGTGGCCCGGGCGTTCAGTTATTTCCTGCATTTGTCCAATATCGCCGAAGATCGCGACCAGAACCGCGCGCAACGCGAGCACGCCTTGGCCAGCGAGGCGCCGGCGCGTGGCAGCCTGCGCGAGGCCGTCAGCCTGTTGGAGGCGCAGGGCGTCAGCCCCGCTCACATCCGCCGTTTGCTGTCCGAGGCCTGCCTCATGCCTGTGCTGACAGCCCACCCGACCGAAGTGCAGCGCAAGAGCACTCTGGACGTGCACCGGGAAATCTCAACAGCGCTCATGCAGCGCGAGGGGCCGTTGACTGGCCAGGAGATCGCCGATCTGGACCTGGTCCTGCTGGGGCGTATCGCCACACTGTGGCAAACGCGCATGCTGCGTTACACACGGCTGACCGTGGCCGACGAGATCGAGAATGCCTTGTCGTACTACCGCAGCACGTTCCTGAACGTCATCCCGCGGGTGTACTCGGACCTGTCCCGCCTGCTGGCGCGCGACCCGGTCAAGCCCTTTGCCGCGCCACCGGCCCCGTTGGAGCCTTTTCTACGCATGGGCAGCTGGATCGGCGGCGATCGCGACGGCAATCCCAATGTCGATGCAAGCACGCTGGAACTCGCATTATTGCGACAGGCCACCGTGCTGTTTGAATACTATCTGCAAGAGGTCCATGCGCTGGGCGCAGAACTGTCGATCACCACGCTGCTGATCGATGCGGACTCGGACTTGCGGACTTTGGCCGATGCCGGCGGCGATGATTCGGCTCACCGCCGGGACGAGCCCTACCGCCGCGCGCTGGTAGGCATCTATGCCCGCCTGGCAGCGACGGCTCAGCAACTGACCGGCCGCGATCTGGCTCGCCGCGTCACCCATCCGGCGCCGCCATACAACGCACCGCGCGAGCTGGCCAACGATCTGGCCGTTATTGCTTCATCGCTGTCTGCCAACCACGGCGCGCCGATCGCCCGGCTGCATTTGAGCGGCTTGCAGCAGGCCGTCGAGGTCTTCGGGTTTCATCTGGCGACGGTCGATCTGCGTCAAAGCTCAGACGTGCATGAACGTGTGCTCACCGAACTGTTCACCCGTGCCGGCACACAGCACGATGGCAAGCCGGTCGATTACAGCCAACTCGACGAAGACGCACGCGTGGCGTTGCTGCGATCCGAATTGGCCCAGGCCCGGCCTCTGGCATCGCCCTGGATCACCTACAGCGAGGAAACGACGCGCGAGTTGGCCATTTTGCGCGCTGCCGCCGCAGGCCGCGCACGCTATGGCAAACAAGCGGTGCAGCAAACGATTGTGTCGCACACCGAGACCCTGAGCGACCTGCTCGAGGTCCTGGTGCTGCAAAAAGAAACCGGCTTGACGACGGCGCCCGATCAGAACATCGAGCCCCAGGATGGCCTGATGGTTGTCCCGTTATTCGAAACCATTCCTGACTTGGAACGCGGTCCCGAGATCATGGCGGCGTGGCTGGACCTGCCCGAGGTGCGAGAGCGCGTCAAACATGCGCAGAACGACACGCAGGAAGTCATGCTGGGCTATTCCGACAGCAACAAGGACGGCGGTTTTCTCACATCGAACTGGTCGCTCTATCAAGCCGAGCGCGCCCTGGTCGATGTGTTCAGCGCGCGCCGCGTGCGGCTGCGGCTCTTTCACGGGCGCGGCGGCTCGGTGGGCCGTGGCGGCGGCTCGAGCTTTGATGCCATCCTGGCACAGCCGCCGGGCACTGTCGCCGGGCAACTGCGCCTGACAGAACAAGGCGAGGTCATCCAGAGCAAATACAAGGACGCCGAGGTAGGCCGCTGGCACCTTGAACTGCTGGTGGCGGCCACGCTGGAGTCATCGCTGGCGCCTCGTGCCGCTGCCGCCAGTGCCGAAGACGCCCATATGGCGCACTACGGACCAGCCATGTCATTCATGTCGGACACGGCGCAACGCAGCTATCGCGGCCTCGTTTATGAAACACCCGGCTTTGCAGAGTATTTCTTTGCGACCACGCCGATTACGGAAATCGCCGGCCTGAACATCGGCTCTCGTCCTGCCTCGCGCAAACAAGGTCAGCACATCGATGAGCTGCGCGCCATTCCATGGGGGTTCTCATGGGCGCAATGCCGTCTCATGCTGACCGGCTGGTACGGCGTGGGCTCTGCCATCGAATCCTATCTCGAGACCGGCGCGACCGGCGCGCCTCGTTCGCGCCGTGCCCGGCTCGCTCAATTGCGAGAGATGGCGCGCGAATGGCCCGCGTTTCGTACCCTGCTCTCCAATATGGAGATGGTGCTGGCCAAATCGGATCTGGCCATCGCGGCGCGCTACGCACAACTGTTGCCCGCCCGCGCACTACGCGAACGCATTTTCAATCAGATCAGCACAGAGCATGGTCGTACTGTCTCCATGCTGCGTTTATTGACACAGCGGGAACTGCTGGCGGACAACCCGGCCCTGCAGGCCTCGCTGCGCGAACGCTTTGCCTACATCGATCCGCTGAATTATCTGCAGATCGATCTGATCCGCCGTTATCGTGCCGCGCAACAGGATGGTGCAATAGAACCCGACAAACGCGTGCGCAGTGCGATTCACCTGACCATCAACGGCATCTCGGCGGGGCTGCGCAACTCGGGATGATCGAAACGCGCCCCTAGCGTCAGCGAGGGCGAGCGCGCATCGATCCAGACAAACGCGCGAAGGACAGACATGCCGGCAGTCGTGCCGACTCGTCTGCCTTTCGCCCATCGCCTCAAGGTTGCACAGCAACCTCTAATGCACGCTCCAGCGAAACACGGATCATCTCGCCGTGCCCATATTGCGGGAAGGTCTCATAGGTAACATCGCCACCGCCCTTGCGCAGTCCATCCGCCATATCGCCGATGACGGCACGAGGGTTTTCAATAGGCGCACGGCCGGGCGTTGCACGCGGCAGATTCGGCATCGGCCGATTCGGATCGCGAGGCTTGGTGCCAACCAGAATCGCAATGCGTTTGCCCGCCGCCTGATTCGCGTCAAACGCGTGCCACTCCCGGACCAGCACGCCATCATTCCACCATGCCGACGGGTCTCCTACGATATAGCGTGCAAAGGTATTCGGCTGCGTATACAAGGTGTGCAAGGTGAACAACCCGCCATAGGAGTGGCCCCACAAGTATTCCTTTTGCGGATCCACTTTGACGCGCGACTGCACCAGAGGCTTGATGGACGCCTTGATGTATTCCAGAAAAATATCGGCACCGCCGCCGGCGCGTCCACGGTCGTCTTCTTGCTGCACGCGCTGGCCATTTTCATATGTGGGCGGCGTGTAGTCGAACGCGCGCGACACCACATCGTTGCGCGTGGGCACGTCATAACCAATCGCCACCAGCACAGGCGGATGCCCGCTGCGCGACAGCGCCGCCAAGTCCGCGTCTTTCAACGTCGCCATCGCAGCGTTGCCATCCAACATGTACAGCACGGAATAGCCTGCTGCCGGCACGGCGGCGCGAGGAATCGAAATCTCGATGCGGTAGTGCCGCTTGCCATCGGCCGAGTCGATCTGGTGCCGTTCAAACTGATACCACTCGGACGGATGGTCCACCACCGTCTCGCCCACCAACTGCGTGCCCGGCATTTGACCCGCAGCAGGAGTTTGCGCATGAGCGCAGGTTGTGCCCAGCAGGCAGCACAAAGACAGTATCGATAACTTCATAGACAACTCGTTCTGGCCGATGCAGGGCCACCAATCTAAATGAGAATAGCTAGCAATTCTAGCTTATGAAATTGTTGCCCCGCACCGGCGGCCTGCTCGACCCTTCTGATGATCGCCGTGCCCCTGACGATCCCGACCCATTGGCGTCCGCCCGAAATTCTTAGTACTATCCCTAAATAAATTCTATATACGCACAAATGTTCGTATATAGAACAACAATGATTCCTGGCCCGCGCCTGGAACAGTATTCGGATGAGACGTGCTCCGACGCGCCCATCACCGAGCGCGAGCCTTCCGGAGCCTTTCGACATGGATTTTCCTATCCAGAGCCTGGCCGTCGTCGGCGCAGGCGCCATGGGCAGCGGCATCGCTGCCCTGTTTGCAGCAAAAGGACTTGAGGTCGTCTTGATCGACCCCGTACCCGGCGCGCTCGAACGCGCGGCCGGTGTCATTGATCGACAACTCGGCGTCTACGCCCCCGAAGCGATCGCCGAAACACGGCGCCGCATTCGCATGGATCCCGGCCTCGAGGCCGCCTGCGCCTGCGACCTGGTCATCGAAGCGATTCCGGAAAAACTGGAGCTCAAGCGCGACACATTCGCTCGCCTGGACACGCTCTGCAAACCCGAAACGATCTTCGCGACGAATACCTCGGGCCTGTCGATCAACGCCATTGCCCAGGCCGTAACACGGCGAGATCGTTTTGTGGGCACGCACTTCTTTACCCCCGCCGATGTCATCCCTCTGGTCGAAGTCGTACGCAATGACGACACCTCGGCCGAAACCGTCGAGCGTGTGATGGCAACGCTGAGATTCGGCGGCAAACGCCCCGTCCTGGTCAATCGCGATATCCCGGGCTTTATCGCCAACCGCATTCAACACGCCCTCGCCCGCGAAGCCATCTCGCTGCTGGAACAAGGCATCGCCAGCGCCGAAGACATCGACGAAGTCGTGAAATGGAGCCTGGGCATCCGCCTGGCACTGTCCGGGCCGCTGGAGCAGCGCGACATGAACGGCATTGATGTCCATCATGCCATTGCGAGCTACCTGTACGCCGATCTGGAAAACCGCACCACGCCCTCGGCATTGCTCACAGAGAAAGTCACCTCCGGTCAACTCGGCGCCAAGACCGGCCAGGGTTTCTATGCCTGGCCGCCGGAGCGCCGCGAACAAGTACTGCGCGACAAAAGCGCAGCCCTGGGTGAATTAGTGGCCTGGCTGAACACACGACAAGCCCAGTAAAGGCTTGTCCCTCATATCGATTTATGTAATCCCGGCAGACCCTTGCATCCAGGACGCCCTGTAGCGCCTGATGATCGGTTCTGCCTTTAAGTACGCCTTACGGAGCGAGTTGGAGAGGCAGCATGAATAAATTAACGTCCTTTTTTACGGAGCTGATGCGCAAGTATCTGCCCGATCCTTTTGTGTTCGCCATCGCGCTGACGCTGTTGACGGTGCTGATGGCCATGGGCATCGAGGGTCAGAGCCTGGGCCAGATCACCCGTGAATGGGGCAAAGGATTCTGGAGCCTCTTGGCGTTCACGACGCAAATGGCCGTGATCCTGGCCATGGGCTACGTGCTGGCCACCGCGCCGCTCACCGATCGCCTGCTCAACCGTATCGTCAGCCATGTGCATCAGCCTCGCACAGCCATCATCGTGGCCACGCTGGTGGGCGGCATCGGCAGCTATCTGAACTGGGGCTTTGGCCTGGTCATCGGCGGTATCGTCGCCAAGAAACTGGCCTTGAAAGTCAAAGGCGTGCACTACCCCTTGATCATCGCCGCGGCCTATAGCGGCTTTACCATGTACGGCCTGGGCCTGTCTGCCAGCATCCCGGTGCTGGTTGCCACGCCCGGCCATCCCCTGGTCAATCAGATGGGTACGGTGCCGCTGTCGGAAACGATTTTCTCCGCGCCCATGCTGATCACGAGCTTGATCATCATCGTCACGCTGCCCTTGCTCAACGCCTGGCTGCATCCCCGCGCCGGCGAGAAAGTCGTCGAAGTCGATCCGGCCATCGACAAGTCGACCGAGCCCGCGCCAGGCAGCGACCTGATCGAACAAAACACCATTGCTTCCAAGCTCAACAACAGCCGCATCCTGAGCCTGTTGATCGGGTTGCTCGGCATGGCCTACGTCGTGTTTCACTTCGTAGACGGCGGCTCGCTGGACCTGAACCTGATCAACTTCTTTATCCTGTTTCTGGGTGTATTGCTGCTGGGCACGCCGGCCGCCTATGTGGCCAAACTGAATGACGGCATCAAGACGATCTCCGGCATCATTCTGCAGTATCCGTTCTACGCCGGCATCATGGCCATCATGGCGGGCTCGGGTCTGGTGAACACCATCTCGCACGTTTTTGTTGACGTGGCTACGCCGGGTACGCTGCCGTTCTGGGGCCTGATCAGTTCGTTCTTCATCAATTTCTTCGCGCCCTCGGGCGGTGGCCACTGGATGATCCAGGGCCCCTTCATGATCGACGCCGCCAAGGAAATCGGCAGCTCGATCAGCCAGACCTCGATGGCCGTCATGCTGGGGAACTCCTGGAACGACCTGGTTCAGCCGTTCTGGATTCTGCCGGCCTTGGCGCTGTCGAAACTGAAGCTGCGCGACGTGATGAGCTACACCGTGATCATGATGATCTGGGTCGGCATCATCGAGATCATCGCCGTGCTGAGCTGGGGCATTCTGACCCACTGACCGATCCGAGGAATCCACTATGAAACCCCAGGCTTATCTCGTCACCGGCGGCAGCGCCGGCATCGGCGCCGCTATTGTGCGGGCTCTGCTCGACGCTGGACACCGCGTCGTCAACATCGACTATCGCCTGCCCGATAGCGCGCCCGAGGGACTGGTATCGATCCAGGCCGATCTGACTGACGAAGCACAAACCAAAGCTGCCGCCGCTCAGGCCACGCGTGATCACGCCATCGTTGGCCTGGTCAACAACGCAGGCGCGACGCGCCCCGGCACCGCCGATACGGCCACGCTGGCGGACCTGGACTATGTCGTCGCGCTCCACCTGCGCACCGCAATGATTCTGGTACAGGCCGTATTACCCGACATGCGCGAGGCCGGCTTTGGCCGCATCGTCAATATGTCGTCGCGCGCTGCGCTGGGCAAGCCCGATCGCGTGGTGTACTCGGCCACCAAGGCTGGCCTGGTGGGCCTGACGCGCACGTTGGCCATGGAGTTGGGTGGCGACGGCATCACCGTCAATGCGATCGGCCCGGGCCCGATTGCCACTGACCTGTTCCGCAACAGCAATCCCGATGGCGCCCCGCAAACGCAGCGCATCATCAACAGCATTGTCGTCAAACGCCTCGGCACACCGGAAGACGTCGCGCGCGCTGCGATGTTCTTTCTATCGCCCGACAATGGCTTTGTGACCGGACAGATGCTGTATGTATGTGGCGGCACCACGCTCGGCGTCGCGCCGATCTGATTGATCAGCCACATGGCCGCCACCATGCCCAGCGACTCCACGTACGCGCGGACATCCCCCGATGCCGCGCTGCGCGAGAGATATCGCAGCGTCACGTACGTGGCGTTGCATCGCGACGCCGCACACGCGGCGACGCAGGGCCGTCCGACGTCCGCGCCTGCGCCTCGAACATTAACGGCGCCGCAGTGCCTGGTTGATCTGATCCGCGGCGTGACGCAATGGCGGCAAAAACGCCTCCAGCATGGCTTCGCGCGAGTATCGGTTTGCATGACCACTGACGTTCATCGCGCCAATCACGCGGCCCGTGCGATCCATGATGGGCACGGCCACCGATTGCAAACCGGGCTCGAGCTCTTGCACCACACAGGCATAGCCATCGGCACGGACTTGCGCCAGCATGCGTTTCAACTCGGCCAGGCTGGTGACCGTGTGCGCCGTATGCGCCCGAATATCGCTGGCCGCCAGTACCCGGTCTTGTTCCGCGGCAGGCAAGCCCGCCAGCAGCACACGGCCCATCGAGGTCACCCACGCGGGCAAGCGGCTGCCAACGGCCAGATTGATGCTCATGACCTTGTGCATGGACAGGCGCAGGATGTACACGATATCCGTGCCGTCGAGTACCGACACCGAACACGATTCGCGCGTCGCCTCGGCAACTTCCTCCATATAGGGCAAGGCCAAATCCCACAAGGGCGTGGCCGACAAATAGGAGTAGCCCAGCTCCAGGATGCGCGGCGTCAAGGAAAACTGACGTCCTTCGACAGCGACATAGCCCAGGTGCTCCAGGGTCAACAAGATACGGCGCGCGCCCGCGCGCGTCAGCCCACACGCCGCAGCAACCTCCGACAAGGTCATCTGCGGCCGCTGCGGCCCGAATGCCCTGATCACCGACAGCCCGCGTGCAAACGACTGCACATAGCTGTCACTGGGTTGTTGAGTGTTTTCCATATCTGTAACCCTGTCCGCGCAAATCCGGATATCCACCCCGTGAGACGTTTGGCGCTGCCGCCTTGACACCTCCCGGTCACCATGAAACGATGTTCTTCAAAAGAACGAAAGTTCTAATTAAGAACAAATTATGACACGCCCTTTTTATTGCGGACTCACCCCATGATCTCAAAGCTCGTTGCAAATGCGGCGGCCGCCTTGGCGGACGTACCTGACGGCGCCACCGTCATGATTGGAGGCTTCGGCACCGCCGGTCAGCCCATGGAACTGATCGATGCCCTGTTGGAACAGGGCGCCAAAGATCTCACCATCATCAACAACAACGCAGGCAACGGTACGACCGGCCTGGCGGCATTGCTGGCGGCCGGCCGTGTACGCAAAATCATTTGCTCGTTCCCGCGCCAATCGGACTCGCAAGTGTTTGACGGCCTGTATCGCAGCGGCAAGCTCGAGCTCGAACTGGTTCCGCAAGGCAACCTGGCCGAACGCATCCGCGCAGCAGGCGCCGGGATCGGCGCGTTCTTTACGCCCACTGGCTACGGCACGCCACTGGCCGAGGGCAAAGAGACCCGCGAAATCAACGGCCGCCACTATGTATTGGAATACCCCCTGCACGCCGACTACGCGCTGATCAAGGCCGAGCGCGGCGATCGCTGGGGCAACCTGATCTACCGTAAAACCGCACGTAATTTTGGCCCCATCATGGCCAGCGCCGCACGCATCGCCGTCGCTCAAGTCCGTGAAACCGTCGAACTCGGTGAACTCGACCCCGAGACCGTCGTCACCCCCGGCATCTTTGTTCAACGCGTCGTGAAAATCGCCCCGGCGGCCTAGGAGCAACAACAATGAGCACCAAACTGAACCGCGACCAGATTGCCGCCCGCGTTGCGCAAGACATTCCCGAAGGCGCCTACGTCAACCTCGGGATTGGCCTGCCCACGCTGGTCGCCAATCACCTGCCCACCGACCGCGAAGTCCTCCTGCACACCGAAAACGGCATGCTGGGCATGGGCCCCGCCCCCGCCAAAGGCGAAGAAGACTACGACCTCATCAATGCCGGCAAGCAACCCGTCACCGAGTTGCCGGGCTGCTCGTTCTTTCATCATGCCGATTCGTTCGCCATGATGCGCGGCGGCCATCTGGATATCTGCGTGCTCGGCGCTTTTCAGGTTTCGCAACACGGCGATCTGGCCAACTGGCACACCGGTGCACCGGATGCCATCCCCGCGGTGGGCGGCGCGATGGACTTGGCCATCGGCGCAAAAGACGTCTTTGTGATGATGGAATTACTCACCCGCGATGGCCAGAGCAAATTGGTTGCCGAGTGCACCTATCCGCTGACCGGCGTGCGCTGCGTCTCGCGTGTCTATACCGACGTGGCAGTCTTTGACATCCGCAATGGCGAGGTCAAAGTCATCGACATGTTCGGCGACATCACAGCCGACGAGCTGCTGCGCCTGACCGGCCTGCCTTTGAAATTCGCTCAATAAGTCAGCATCAAACGTTTTTAATTGGAGTCTGCCATGCTATTCATGGTCCAAATGCAAGTAAACCTGCCCGTAGACATGCCTGCCGAGCGCGCTGACAAACTCAAGGCCGACGAAAAAGCCCTGGCGCAACAGCTGCAACGCGATGGAAAATGGGTCAGCCTGTGGCGCGTCGTGGGCCGCTACGCCAACGTCAGCATTTTCGACGTCGAAAACAATGATGAGCTGCATCAACTGTTGTCGTCGCTGCCGTTGTTCCCGTACATGGATATTCAGGTCACGGCACTGGCGCGTCACCCCTCGGCCATCTAAATCCACCGACCACGGAGCCCCACATGCCTTACATCATCGAAACCTTCGACAAGCCGAACCATCAAACCGTGCGCCAGGCACACCGCCCGGCCCACCTGGAATACCTGGCGGCCAACAAAGCGCTGCTATTGGCTTGCGGCGCCAAGCTCAATGACGATGGCTCCGATGCAGGCGGTGGGCTCTATGTGGTCGATCTGGATACCCGTGCGGAAACCGAGGCCTTTATTGCGGCAGATCCATTTGCCCAGGCCGACCTGTTCGAACGCGTCACCATCACACGTTGGCGCAAAGCCTACGTCGGCGGCGAATTGATGCTGTAGTCCGCACGCATCGACTATTGCCCGACACGCTTTCCACAGCACCCAGGATTTTTCATATGTCTTACGCTGATCTCAGCCAGGCCCGCCTGTACTACGTCATCGACGGCCCTGCCGATGCGCCCGTGCTGGTGCTCTCCAACTCACTCGGCACATGTTCCGACATGTGGGCGCGCCAAATCCCGCAGTTGTCGCAACACTTTCGCGTGGTGCGCTACGACACGCGCGGCCACGGCAAATCATCCGTCCCAGCGGGCGAATATACGTTCTCGCAACTGGCGGGCGATGTCGCCGAACTGCTCGATCATCTGAATATCGAGCAGGCTAGCTTCTGCGGCCTGTCGATGGGTGGCCCCACCGGCCTGCAACTGGCACTGGATCATCCACAACGCGTGCGCAAGCTGGTGTTGTCCAACACGGCTGCCCGCATTGGCAGCGCCGAAGGCTGGACCAGCCGCATCGAGGCCGTCGCGCAAAATGGCCTGGAAAACATGGCGCCCGGTTTGGTCGAACGCTGGTTGACGGACGATTTCCGCGCCGCCCAGCCGGGCTTGACCCAAGTGCTGGTCGACATGCTGCGCCGTACCTCCAACGAAGGCTACAGCGCCAACTGCGCGGCCTTGCGTGATGCCGATCTGCGGGCGCGCCTGTCCGAGATCAAGGTTCCCACCCTGGTCATCGCCGGCACCCAGGACCCCGCGACGACGCCGGCAAACGGCCGCGAACTCCAGGCAGGTATCGCAGGCGCTCAGTACGTGGAACTGAACACCTCGCACATTGCCAACTGGGAGCAACCGCAAGCCTACACGCGTGCGCTTGTCGACTTTCTCACGGCATAAACCAGTCAGGGAGGCATGTCTATGCAACGCTGGAAACAACGCCCCGAGGGCTCGAACTGGGGCGACTATGGCCCCGATGATCAACTGGGCCGGCTCAATCTGTTGACCGAAGCTCAGGTCCTCAAAGGCGCTCGCGAAATCCAGGCAGGCAAAACGTTCTGCCTGTCGCTGCCCCTGGATCTGCCCGGCGGCAACGTCCTGAACCCGCGGCGCCATCCGCCGCAGTTGAGCCCCACGCGATTGCAAGACACGCCTTACCTGAACTTTCCGCTGCGCAATCTGAACCCTGACGCGGTGGACGTCCTCAGCGACGACCAGGTGCTGCTGTCGATGCAGTACTCCACCCAATGGGATTCCCTGGCACACGTCGGCGCCCTGTTCGATGCGGACGGCGACGGCCGCGCCGAGCTCTGCTACTACAACGGCTACCGCGCCGGCGTAGACATCGTCGGGCCGGCCGACGGCGACCATGCCGGCTGCGGCTGCAACAGCGGCGGTCCTTCGGCAGCCCTGAAGCTCGGTATCGAAAACCTGGCGCAAAAAGGTATCCAAGGGCGCGGTGTGCTGGTCGATCTGGCCCGCCACTTCGGTACCGGACGCACCTTGATCGGCCATGCCGAGCTTATGCAAGTTTTACAGGCCGACAACATCACGATCGAATCCGGCGACATGCTGGTCCTGCGCACCGGCTACGCAGAAAAAATCATCGAGATGGCCGGCCAGCCCGACGCCGACGTGTTGCACACCTATGGTGCAGCCTTGGACGGCACCGATGCAGCGTTGCTGCAATGGATCACCGACAGCGGCATCACGGCCATCTGCGCCGATAACTATGCCGTCGAGGCCTATCCCGCCCGTGACCGCCAAGGCCCCCGCGCGATGCTGCCACTGCATCATCACTGCCTGTTCAAACTGGGCCTGCCCCTGGCAGAGCTGTGGTACCTGAAGGATCTGGCCGAATGGCTGCATAGCAACGGCCGGCACCGTTTCATGCTGACCGCGCCGCCGTTGCGGCTGCCGCACGCGGTCGGCTCACCGGTGACACCTGTCGCGACGGTATAGCAACCTCCCCGCGCCCGCCATTGGAGCATTGCAAATAGCAAACTCCTCACACAATCGGCCATTGCATCATCGGCGGGCCGCCCTTAACTTACGGCAAGAACCCAGCCGCTCCCGCGGCGAGGAGATTGCCATGAGAAAGTATCTCGCCTCCCTGCTGTTATCCCTGAGCAGCATCGGCGCTTCAGCACAGAGCAGCCTGCCGCACGGCGTATCGATCCAGGACCTGGGCGCCACTCGCCAAGCCGACGGCGTCTGGATCATTACCAGCACGGTCTCCAATCATCGTGATACCGCCATCACCGGCCTGTCGGTCACCTATGCGCTATACGACGCCCAGGGCAAGGAAATCGGCCGCGTCACAGGCCGCCGCGATACCCCTCTCGCCCCAGGCGACAGCTGGCAGTCCCAGACGCCGACCACGACGGATTTCACCCGTTTTAGCGCCAAGGAAATCCAGGCCCAATAACTGGGGACATGACTGACTGCAGGCTAGTTGTAAGCGTGCTGTGGGAAAATAACGGCGTGCGTGCGCCATAACAACAAGGATGTTCTATGTTCCCCAAACGACTTACTGACGGCTATCAGGCTTTTCTGGAGGGCCGCTTTCACAACGAACGCAAACGCTACGAAGACCTGGGCGAATCAGGCCAGAATCCCGAAATCCTGCTGATCGGCTGTTGTGATTCTCGAGTGTCACCCGAGGTCATCTTTGACGCCGGCCCCGGCGAGATGTTCGTCATCCGCAACGTGGCCAATCTGGTCCCCCCCTACGAGGGCGATGCCGAGTCCTCGTCCTATCACGGCACCAGTGCAGCCATCGAATTCGCCGTCAATGCGCTGAACGTCAAGCACATCGTCGTGCTCGGCCACGCCTCATGCGGCGGCGTGCGTGCGGTGTTCGATGATGCCGAACCGCTGACCAAGATCGACTTTGTCGGCAAATGGATGTCGCAGATCACACCCGTGGCCGATGCGCTGCCGCGCACCGGCGACCGCACCGTGGATGTCCAGCGTCTGGAATGGGCCGTGGTCGAACACAGCTTGCGCAACCTGCAGACCTTTCCGTCGATCCGCCGACGCGTCGAAGCCGGCAAAATCGAACTGCACGGCGCCTACTTTGGTGTCGCCACCGGCCTGTTGTTCCTGCGCGACCCTGAAAGCGGAAAGTTCGCCCCCTGCCAACCGCAAGCGTCTGGCACCACAGATTGACCCTATCAGTCCTCGGCCAGCTTCTATTCTTATAACAAAAATGACTTAGACAGCCGAGGATATCGCCTGTTACGGTTATGTACATAGCATGTAGCGGCGCCGCTTGGCGGCNCGCTTTTGCGTCCGCGACGTTTATTGTCATGCCTTAAGCGTCGTTTGTTGTCAGTGGTTCCATTACGCCCCAACGGGCGCCCCAATAGGGCAACTTGCCATGTATGTGTACGACCCTGTCGATCAACAGCTTGTAGAACAACGTGTCGCGCAGTTCACCGACCAGACGCAGCGTTTTCTTGATGGTCAGCTAACCGAAGACGATTTCCGCACCCTGCGCCTGCAAAACGGCCTGTACATTCAGCGTCATGCGCCGATGCTGCGCATCGCGATTCCGTACGGCCTGCTGGCCGCGCGCCAATTGCGCACGCTGGCTCATATTGCCCGCACCTGGGACCGTGGCTACGGCCACTTCAGCACGCGCCAGAATATACAGTTCAACTGGCCCAAACTCGAAGACGTGCCGACGATTCTGGCAGAACTGGCCAAGGTGCAAATGCACGCCATCCAGACCAGTGGCAATTGCATACGCAACACCACTTCCGATCATTTTGCGGGCGTTGCCCCCGACGAGTTGGTCAATCCGCTCGTATGGTGCGAGATCATTCGCCAATGGTCGACGCTGCATCCGGAGTTCGCATTTCTGCCGCGTAAATTCAAGATCGCCGTCAGTGGCGCCGAGGAAGACCGCGCCGCAGTCGGCGTGCACGACATCGGTCTGCAGGCTGTCGAACGCGATGGCGTACTCGGTTTCCGTGTCTGGGTCGGTGGCGGCCTGGGCCGTACTCCGATGGTGGGCCATCTGATCAATCCGTTTGTCGAATGGCAGCATCTGCTGACGTATCTGCAAGCGGCATTACGCGTCTACAACCTGCATGGCCGACGCGACAACAAGTACAAGGCGCGTATCAAAATTCTGGTCAAGGAACTCAAACCCGAGGTCTATGCCGAGCAGGTCGATGAGCAATGGCAACTCATCAAGGGCGGCCCCGATACGTTGACCCAGGAATACGTCGACACTATTGCGCAGCGCTTTACGTGGCCCGACTATGACCACGCTGTCGCGGGCGAGCCGGATCCCACCGAAATGCATGCCGCCGCACACCCCGCGTTTGCCCGCTGGCTGCAAAAGAACGTGCGTGACCACAAGGTCGCTGGCTATGCTGCCGTGACGCTGTCACTGAAGCCCACAGGTGTGCCACCTGGCGATATCACCGCCGACCAGATGGATGCCGTCGCCGATCTCTCCGAGCGTTATGGCTACGGCGAGGTTCGCGTCTCGCATGAGCAAAACCTGGTGCTGGCCGATGTGCGCCGCTCACAGCTGTTCTCTCTCTGGGAAGAACTGCGCGCGTTGAACATGGCTACGCCCAATATCGGGTTGCTGACCAACATCATCTCGTGCCCGGGCGGCGATTTCTGCGCCTTGGCCAATGCCGTGTCGATTCCGGTCGCCGAAGCCATTCAGGCGCGTTTTGACAATCTGGATTATCTGTTCGAAATCGGCGAGCTCGATCTGAATATCTCGGGCTGTATCAACGCCTGTGGCCATCACCACGTCGGCCATATCGGCATTCTGGGCGTCGATAAGAACGGCGAAGAGTGGTACCAGGTCACTTTGGGTGGACGCCAAAATGGCGCAGCCAAACCGTTGCCGGATCTGCAGTCCACACGGGGTGGCGGGGCAGCGATTGGCCGCATCATCGGGCCGTCGTTTGCTCGCGAGCAGGTGCCTGATGTCGTCGAGCGTTTGATCCAGACTTATCTGCGATTGCGTGACAGCGACGTGGAGCGTTTTATTGATGTCGTCGACCGCGTGGGTATCGCCCCGTTCAAGGACGACGTGTATTCCGATCCCGCCGTGGCCAAGGCCGCGCCGGCAGCTCGTGAGGTGGCTCATGTCTGATCTCATTTCTGCGGATGACAATGTTGCCCGCCTGATTCGCCACGGCCAATTGCAGGTTAACGATGGGCGTGTTTTTGCGCCGGCTGCTGAAGAGGCCGCTGGTGAGGACGCGCAGGCGACCGCTGCTGATGCGGCAGTTGCGTTGCCGGCGGATGAGCCGGGATGGATTGTTCCGTTGGCGCTCTGGACGGCGCAGCGCGATACGTTGCGTCAGCGGCAGCATCCGGTTGCGGTGCTATTGTCGCCTGCCTCTAAATTGCAGGAGTTGATTGGCGAAGATGGCCGTGTTGATGAGGCGGGTCTCGCATTTATTGCGATTGATTTTCCGATCTATACGGACGGGCGGGGTTATTCGCTGGCGCAGTTGTTGCGGACGCGTCATGGATGGCAGGGTGAATTGCGTGCGATCGGGGATGTGATGATCGATACGATTCACTATCAGGCGCGTGTGGGGTTTGATAGCTTTTTGGTCAAGCCTGGGCATGATCCTGAGAAGGCGTTGGCTGCGTTCAGGACGTTTACGGTGCACTACCAGAAGACTTATCCAAAGCCGCCGGTGTTGTTGGCTGCTTGAGTTCGATTTCCTCTCCCTCCGTGGTGACTCATGTCTGCTGATGACGGAGGTCGGCAGGTTTCGGACGCGGAAGGGTTGGTTTCGGTGAGGGTTTGAGATTCCTCTGGATGCGGCGCAGGGGTGCTTCCTGCCGAGCGGTTGAGTTTCTTCTGGACGTNGATGCGGGGCAGTGGCCGCGTTGGGGCNNCNCGGCGTCGGTCGGCCGCCTACG
>NZ_CBCSJH010000007.1:42038-113002 GCF_965139195.1 Bordetella tumbae
CGTCGCTGCGCTCCTTCGGTTTCCCTCGCTCGACGCCGAGGCGCCCCAACGCGGCCACTGCCCCGCATCAACTCACAGCAACTTCAATCGTATGATCGCTGGGACGGGCTGCTTGCTTAGGCTTCGTGGGACACCGTTTTTTCAGAACCGAAGATCTTGCAGGGCTGCAATTTTGGTCGCCTACGGGCGCGACCAAAATCGCTATCGGACTGGCCCATGAGAAGGGTTGGCTCGGCTGCCACATCGTGCGCGAGTAAAGAGGGATCGCGCGGCTGTCGACATGAGATGTCAACCTGCCGGCCTCTGAGGACGGTCAAGCAATCAGGGCGCAGCGCCAGCACGCAATGAACCTTGGGCTGGCGCCACGGGATGCGCAGATAATCAGGCCGTTGCGCCGGACTGGTCCAGCAAGGTCTTCAACTCGCCGTTTTCGTTCATCTCGGTCATGATGTCCGAGCCACCGATGAATTCGCCGCTGACGTACAGCTGCGGGATGGTGGGCCAGTTGGAGTATTCCTTGATGCCCTGGCGGACTTCGTCATCCTCGAGCACGTTGACGGTGATCAGCTTCTTGACGCCACAGCCTTTCAGGATCTGAATGGCGCGACCGGAAAAGCCACATTGGGGAAACTGGGCCGTGCCCTTCATGAACAACACCACGGGGTGCTGGGTTACGGTGTCGCGGATGAATTCTTGTACGTCGCTCATGGTGATCTCACAAACATGTAAAACGGATGGATTGCCCCACGTCCTGAATACTGTGCCGCAAAACGATGTGGCGTGGGCTTTGGCCTCAGGGGATAGCTGGAAAGAAGTGGTACCTCATCGCAGCCCCTGATGCTGGCGCGGGGTTTCTCGAAAATTCGGATAAATCCATTATAGAGACCCGCCAGAAATTCGCTCGATTCCCGAAAGGTCGCGCAGACTGGTGACGTTCTTGAAGCCGGCATCCATCAGCAATTGCCGCACGGCCTGCGCCTGGTCCCAGCCGTGCTCCATCCACAGCTCGCCCCCCGGACGCAACCGGTCGACTGCGCCGTTCACGATGGTGGTCAAATCACGCAGGCCGTTGGCGCCGTCTGTCAATGCGCCACGAGGCTCAAACCGCAGATCGCCCTGCCCCAGGTGTTCGTCATCACGGGAAATATACGGCGGGTTGGAGACGATCAAGTCGTAGCGGGCGCGGGGCGGCAAGGCCTCATACCAACTGCCTTGCGCGAAGTCCACGCGCGCGGTCAAACGCGCGGCATTGCGCACGGCCATCTGCAACGCAGTCGCGCTGATATCCGTGGCAGTGACTGTGGCTTGCGGTGCTCCGAGCGCGATGGACACGGCAATCACGCCGCTGCCTGTGCCTAAATCCAGCACGGCGGATTCGGGACGATCGGCGAGCCAGGCCAGGGCCGTCTCAACCAATAGCTCCGTTTCTGGCCGTGGAATCAGCACGTCCGGCGTCACCGCGAAATCGTGTCCCATGAATTCGCGATGCCCCACCAGATATGCCATGGGTTCGCCAGCGAGCCGTCGCGTGACGAGAGTCTGATATTGCTGAGCCTGCCAGGACTCGATCGGATCGGTGTCGTGCGCCAGCATCCACGCGCGCGGTTTATGCAGCACGTGCTCGAGCAGCATGCGCACCTCCAGCCGCGGCAAGCGCGCGTCCCGCAACAGGGTTTGCAGGATGGGGCGGCTCACGTTAAACCTCGTCTCCCAGCGCCGCCAACAACTCGGCCTGGTGTTCGGCGATGAGTGTGCCGGTTAATTCTTCCAAATCGCCTTCCATGATTTGCTGCAGCTTGTACAACGTCAGGTTGATGCGGTGATCGGTCACACGACCTTGTGGGAAATTGTACGTGCGAATGCGCTCGGAACGATCTCCCGAGCCCACCAGGCTCTTGCGCTCTGCGGCCTCTTTGCTTTGGCGTTCACGCAATTCACGGTCTTTCAGGCGCGCGGCCAGTACCTGCATGGCCTTGTCTTTGTTGCGATGCTGCGAGCGGTCATCCTGACACTCCACTACCAGGCCCGTCGGCAAGTGCGTGATGCGCACGGCAGAATCGGTCTTGTTGATGTGCTGCCCACCAGCGCCGCTGGCGCGGAACGTGTCGATACGTAGATCAGAGGGATTGATGATGATCTCGCCCATCTCATCGGCCTCCGGCATCACCGCCACGGTGCATGCCGAGGTATGAATGCGGCCTTGGGCCTCGGTGGCGGGCACGCGTTGCACGCGATGCGCCCCCGACTCGAATTTCAGCCGTCCGTAGGCACCATCGCCGTCGATGCGTGCGATCACTTCCTTGTAGCCGCCCAGCTCTGAGGGGCTTTCCGACATCAGTTCGACGCGCCAGCCGCGTTGTTCGGCATAGCGTGAATACATGCGCAGCAGATCACCGGAAAATAGCGCGCTCTCGTCACCGCCCGTGCCCGCGCGGATTTCCAGGAACAAGCTGCGGCCGTCGTTGGGGTCACGCGGCAGCAGCAGCAACTGCAGCTCGCTTTCCAGGACTTCCAGACGATCCTTGGCCGTTTTGATTTCTTCCTCGGCCATGGACTTCAGGTCGGGATCGCTCAGCATGTCCTGCGCGGTCGCCAGATCGTCTTCCGTCCGTGCAAACTGCCCAAATGCCGATGCAACAGGCTCGAGCTCTGCGCGCTCGCGCGATAGTTTGCGAAAGCGTTCCATATCGGCAGCGGTTTCGGGTTCGGCCAACAGTGCGTCCACCTCGATGAGGCGGTGAGACAACTGTTCCAGCCGACTGCGCATGGAAGATTTCATATACGGATACCAAAGGGACAAAAGGGGATTAGCGAAACGCGGGCGCCCGAAAAGCGAACGCCCGCCGAGAGGCGGGCATTGCGGCAGCAGCGCTAACGGCGCGTATCACGACCCGGGAACAGGCGCGGCATCCAGGCGAGCAATTGCTTGCGCTCGTCGCCTTCGCTGCGGTTCAGTGCCGCCAACGGGCCGTGCAAGTATTTCTGAGTGAGGCCGTGTGCCAACTGCTCCAGCACGGCCTCGGGCGACTCGCCACGCGCCAACATGCGGCGGGCGCGGTCGAGCTCTGCGGCGCGCACGTCCTCGGCGGCCTGATGCAGGTCGCGGATCACGGGCACGACTTCGCGCGACTGCATCCAGTGCATAAAGCCCTGGACACGCGTTTCGATGATGGCCTCGGCTTGTACCACCGCAGCACGGCGGGCATCGGTACCGCTTTGTACCAGGCGGCCCAGGTCATCAACAGAATACAGATACACGTCATCGAGCCGGCCGACTTCGGGCTCGATATCGCGCGGCACCGCCAGATCGATCATCACCATCGGACGGTGACGGCGCTGGCGCGTCGCGCGCTCGACCAGCCCCAGACCCAATATGGGCAGGGAGCTGGCCGTACAGGAAACAATGACGTCGAATTCCGCCAGGCGATCGGGCAGATCGACGAGCTTCATCGTGCTGGCCGAGAATTTTCCGGCCAAGGCCTCGGCGCGCTCTGCCGTACGATTGGCCACCATCATGCTGCGCGGGCGCTGCGCCGCAAAGTGCGTCGCACACAGGTCGATCATCTCGCCTGCGCCGATAAACAGCGTGCGCGCCTGATCCAGATTGCCGAACACGCGTTCGGCCAGTCGCACCGCAGCCGCCGCCATCGATACCGAATGCGCGCCGATCTCGGTCTGCGACCGGACCTCTTTAGCAACGGAGAATGTGCGCTGGAACAGCTGATGCAGCAACGTGCCCAACGAGCCGGCCTCGCCGGCGGCACGCACCGCGTCTTTCATCTGCCCCAGAATCTGCGGCTCGCCCAGCACCATCGAATCGAGCCCGCTGGCCACACGGAACGCATGGCGCACGGCATCGTCCTGCTGGTGGCGATACAAGTGAGGACTGAGCGCCCCCGCCTCGAGGCGGTTATGGTCGGCCAGCCACACGGGCAAGTGCTCGGCTACGTGCGCGTCCGCCGCACAATAGACCTCGGTGCGATTACAGGTCGACAGAATCGCCGCCTCGCGCACCGCCCCGCCAAATGCCGACCGCAGGCCCTCTAATGCCGGCCGCACCAAATCGACGGGCATAGACACCCGTTCGCGCACCGCTACGGGCGCAGACGTGTGATTCAGACCGAACGCAAGAACAGCTACGGACATGGGATACAGAAATAAGCGCCGTCAGGCGGAGCACGACGCATTTGTAACATGAGGTAGATGAAAATTATACAGCCAAGGGTTATCCCTTAGTAAAGCTGATTTACACATGTTTTTTGTCGGTCTGGCACTTTTTTTGGGGATTCGCCTGCACAAGGTCAAAAAATTGTGTATAGTTGCGGACTTCGTTGGCCTGGTAGCTCAGTCGGTAGAGCAGCGGATTGAAAATCCGCGTGTCGGTGGTTCGATTCCGCCCCAGGCCACCAACGAATTCAAAGGGTTACGCAACTGCGTAGCCCTTTTTTATTGCCTAATGTGCGGCGTTTATGTGAGGCGCATCACATATACAGTAGTCGTGAGGCGCAGACTTCTGATAACCGTGGTCTTGCTTTCAACTACCTCGGACGCGCTTTAATCACTGGTGACCAAATCCAGCTTCGGCCGTGAAAGCTAATACGATTTCAGGGGTGGCTCCCTTTCGCAGTAACCTCAAAACCTGTTTCAATCGACCGGTATCGTCTGCTAAATAAGAGTCGGGAACGGAAATCTTGGTTCCGCCATACGTAGGAACGAGAAAACCCTCATCATCACGCTCGATCAATTGACGAGCAGCTTTGAGCTCACCCAGAATTGAATCAATGTGTTCCATGATCGCGCCTTGTTGTAATCGGGCTGTCTAGTGTACGGAAGGTCAGCATGTGCAGCCACTACCAGGGCATAAAAAAGCGCGAGCAGATGGAGAAATATTTCCGGGCTCACGGCATCCCTTTGCCAGCCGATTGGGACATGTGGCCGCGCCGGTATGGTGAGTTTGTGCGCAGACCACCAGAGTGGGATTCTAGCGATGAGGCGGTACCCGAGCGCGAAGTAGAGGTAGGCCGCTGGGGCATGATCCCGCCAGGAACGAAGCCAGACAAACTGGATGAGGCTGGTACGAAAAGTACATTCAATGCTCGATCCGAAACTGCCGATAAGCTCTGGACGTTTCGCGGCGCATGGCAGCGTGGACAACACTGCATCATCCCCGCTGAGGCAATCTACGAACCGGACTGGCGATCAGGCAAAGCTGTGCCGACGCGATTCACGAGAGCCGATGGCGCACCCATGGGCATCGCCGGACTCTGGGACCGATATAAGGATTCGGACGGCAACTGGCGGCTGAGCTACACCATGCTGACAATCAACGCCGACGCTCACCCACTATTCAAGCACTATCACCGCCCAGGCAAAGAAAAACGCATGGTCGTCATCCTGCCAGACGGCGCATATGGTGAATGGCTTGCCGCAGGTCCAGGCGAAACCCGGGATTTCCTGCTGCCCTACCCGGCGGACGCTCTGGTAGCTACGCCCGAACCAATTAAGTGATTTGCTGCTGAAGGGCGACTGCGCCTTCGAGTGAAGCCCTAGAGCCGCGGCACTCTCCGCCACTCCAAAGCTCAAATATCCACCCGCCATTCACGAAGACCCGGCATATGGTCCAGCCACCAGGACCCGACCAATAGTACTCATCGACCTGCTGCCAATCAGTTGCGCTCATTGGTGTCTCGATATTCGTGACGGATCGCCACTGTGGCACCGATTTTATGGCGCTATATACTGTTTATGCAAACAGTGTTTTCAGCCATGCCAGAATCGAAATATCCCCCAATGACTCGCGAGCAGTTGCGCGAAATCATGCAGCGCCGCCTAGGCGACCCAGACATCATGAAGCTGCTGCGTGAGGTCTCGCGATTGCGCGCCCATGCACGCCGGACCCTCTACGTCTACCAACAGTGGATTGTCGTGCGCACCCCTGCGGCTATCTCTTGCGCGGAAAGCCACTTCCGTGAGCTAAAGAAGGAACCATTTGCGCTGGAAGATGATGACGACGAACGGGCAAGATCCCATATTCCTGGGACCAAGTATTTCGTGCCTAAGCAGGTTAAATAGTCCGATCAACACGGGGTAACATGCGATGACCATGATCTACCCCATCCCTGAATCCCTACAAGACTCCCACGACGGCGACGAGTGGGCTATTGCTGCAATCCTGGACGGCCGGGTCGTGGCGCTACGCTATATCTCGGATATAGCGCCCCAGATCGCACTTGAGGCGCAGCCAATCACCGAATGGTTGTACAGCGATCCACTAGAGTTGCGTGAGCTGCAAGCACTGGGGCCAGTCGGCGTCGGGCTCGTTGGACCCGACGGCTTTGAGCTGCAATGGATTCAGGAGCCCGTTAAAAGCTTCAATCTATTGCGTTAAAAGTCCACCAAATAGAAACAAAATAGTACTGATAGAAAAATTACTACTTTATTGCTATTCACTTATCCGCTTTACACAGAGACAGCCACGTCTCGTTGTTGTCGCGGAGAAAGCGCCTCACCGGAGCGGGCGTAGCCTTTATCTGCTCGCTGTCGTCGAACCAGTACAGGTTGGCGTGCTCGCAGTAATCAGCGACGACCCTGACCGGCGGGCTTGCGCACCCAGCGCTCAAGATCAGCAGCGACAGCAGCATCATCCATAGAAGCCGTTTCATTGCGCACCTCTTGAACAATTTGGCGGGCTTCGTCCGCCTGTTTATTGATTTGGGTTTCTCGTTCCTGCCGTTCGATAGCTCGGCCCGTGCTTCGCCCGCGAACATAGACGGCGATCAGCGTCACGATGGCCGCGCCAATGGCAATCAGATAGCCCTTAAATCGCTCAATGATGGCTATCATTGCCACTCTCCCGTACGCATCTGCTTTGACAGCCGCTGCGCCCTGGCTGGAGTCTGACGAGCCCACAGACTGTTGAGCATGCCGTCTGCGGCTTTTGCATAGTCGTGGCGTGCGACCATCGCAAGAGTGTTTTTGAAGCCCAACAGACCATCCACGCCCATTTGAAACGCCATGTTCAACAAAACACCCTTGCGTGCTTCGTCTAGCGCTTCAAACCAGGGCAAACGCTTGCTAACTTCAACTGACACGCGCTTGATGTCATTGGCGAGCAGATAAGCCGCTTCATCAGGCGTTATCCCGCCCCCCTTCCGTTTATCAATCAATCGGCCTATCCCCAAGGTCCAGTATCCGAGGTGGTCCTGATAGGCGTGCAGTACTTCGCCTTCGTCACGACGCAGCTGAGTTGTGAGCTGGTCCTGTAGTGTCATGATCGCCTCCACCGTGACGCATTAATCATCATGTTGAGCAGAATGCAGCCCGCAAACACTGTCGTCGCTACGCTCGGCCACTGACCGAACAAGACTGGCTGCAAGCCGCACGTAACCGAACCGCCCACCATCAACGCATACCGCGCCCTGCGGGCTAGATCATGCTTGCCGACATGCGTGAGTCGGCAAATGCATGACCCGCAAATGGCGATGCAGATCGCCAAATTGATGATGGCCGTGATTTGATTTGTTTCCCAAGTCATTGCGGCCCCCCGCCTATTCGGCGTTCAAACACGCTACCTACGCGGGCAATAATCCAACGGCCTATGCGAGGCCAATCGTCGCCCACGCCCCCAACCAACAAAGCAATAGGGGCCAGCAACCACGACGTATCATCGCCACCGATCCAGCGGCCAACGATATCGGCCAGGCCCGCAGTGATAAGAACCGCCGTAGCATTGAGCCGCAGGAAGTACCAAACGGCTCCGAGCCTGGCCGTAGGGTCGCGCCGCCCTAACGACCACGCAGCCCCCACTGTTGAAGCAATGACAATGACGGCATACGGGCCGATGATCGCCGCCAACGTTGGTCCAAATAGCACCGACGCGACGGCTACAGCAACGTTGACCGGGTCTAAGTTATTCATCCGAATCCCATAAAAAAAGCCCACAAACGTGGGCATGATGAGTTTTTTGAAAGTTCAAACTAGTCGATGAACATTGACTTCATGTGTTTGTTGATACGCGCCAGATGTCCGGCGTTCTGCGGCCGAGAGAGATCAATCGTGGTGTGATAACCGACCGAAAGGAGGAAGCTCTCCAAAGTACCAAAATTCAACTTATTGAATTCATACATGCGGTTTAGTACCGAACCAGGATCTGCAAACGCGGTTGGACTCGAAGAAATCAAAGCTTCGTCCCGAAATAATTTCCCACCGAGATCATTCGAATAAGTGATTACATAGCGAGTAGGTACAGGATTCGACGTAACAGTGTCAGAAACCGGGAATGCTGTACCGTTCGCAATCACCAGCCGACCGGCAGTGTTCACAAGTATGCGGGGGTTGCCGGCAGTGCCGTTCGCCGATGTTAAAAAACCGAGTGTTGACGCTGCGGCACCAGCACGCATCATCACGAAAGCCATCGAGAATTCAGTGGCGGGAAACGGCGATGCACTCACATCGCCTAGCCGCAATACATTCACGCCACTCGGCAAATTGTTGGCTGATGCCAAGATATCAAAACACGGCGCCCCATTAGGGAACGCCCCAATCACAAGCGGGTTATCCACGAGCGCAGTTGGCATGAGTTGGCCTGTGGCTCGATTGATGGGCGACTTCCCATCATTAAAAATATAGCTGGGGTCAATAACTATTCCGAAATCAGGGAATTTTGCGATTGCCTGCGCGTCCGCTGATCTGACCAGTTTTGGCAGATCTGGGTTGTCAGTGACCACGCTCGGATATTGTTGGACTTGCATCATGATTGGTTTACCTTCTTAAATTCAAACGCGAGACAGGGTGACGGTTTCTACGAACGACGGGCAATAGCTACGAAGGCTCCGAAGCTCATCCGAGATGATCACAGTAGTCGGGTCGGTATCACACAGATCACCCGCACCACCGTTCAATACAATGCCCTCAGGCTTGTAATCTCGCGCATAGCGGACAACCAAATCCTCGGGACTTACGCTTTGGGGCAGGGTCAAAATTACGTTCTTGTACTCATCCAACGTAACGACAGGAACGCCAGCGTCCTCTCCCCCAGTCAACACCTTGTATCCGCTCTGCGCGGTGGTCTCAGTCAGCTGCAGAGGAAATCCACTGGCATGCGGAATGCGAATGCGAGTATCAGACTCATACACGGGCTTGCCTGGCATGATGAAGTTGGTCATCGGGCGGCTTAGAACTACGTCAGCCGAGGCGCGACCTAGATAGCAACCCAGTTGCTTGGAACCGATATTGCTCAGATGAGTGCCATCGCTGGCATAGTCGGCACGCGGCAAGTGATACAGCGGAGTAACCAACCTGAAGGTGTTAGGATAATTTCGGGCCAGCCACAAATAGGCCTTAGCAGGGTTACTCGCGTTGCCGGTGGCCCAGTTTTGATAAGTATGCATCGGCGGCGTCCACTTCTGACCAGTAACAGACTTGACGAAGGACACTTGATAAGCGTACAGAGCGAGAAAATAGTTACGCCATACGATCTCATCCATCCCGCCATCAGATTCGCCTTGTCCGTAATGCAGGACGGGAACGATGTACTCTTTCCCCATCTCTTCCGCACGCGCCTTTTGCTGTGTCACGTGATCGCGCCAAACAGCGATCCACGATGAGTTCTCATTTAGCTGCGTAATGCTATAACCGCCATGACCCGCCGTTGATGAGAAAACCGGCAATGCATTAGGGTCGATACCCCAATCTTTGATTTGGACGCTAAAAAAGTTCGCCGCGCCCGAACATGGAGTCTCGCCAGGATCTGGAGATCCGTTCCCAGCGATGTTTGACGTGTTTTCAATCAGCGGAATAGCCGCCTGCGTACCTGTTCCACCACCCGTTCCGCCTGGTCGAGTTGAGCGAGGACCTTGGCCAAACGTCCAATTGGAATATGGCTGATCCGTAGATAGCGGAGGAATCCCTCGGCACCCCATGTATAAGGATTGCCCATATAAGATCTGACCCAACATTTGAGTCAAGGGATTGAGAGGGAATTTGAGGTTCGCCTCAGAGTTTGCAGGTGTGGCCTCGCCCGACCAGTCGCCGACCTGGCTGAAGTTCGCAAAAATGTACTCGTTGCGATCAACAAACACAGACCCCATACCCTCTGTATCGGGGGCATTATGAAATTCATATTGAGTCTCGTCGCCGCTAGAAGCGGAGCCGTTGAACACAAACTCGCCGGACGTGGTTTTGGACTCGATCACGAAATCGGCCGAATCTGTACCCACGTATGCTTTGTCTGTAAAGAACTCCGGTACTGGGTACTCGTTAAAGAATTCGTACTGCTCAACTGGCTCCCCCACTAGAGCGCTATAGGTCTCCAGGGCATAATCCACTTCCTCTCGCGTTGCAGGCTGCGCGGCGGAATAGACCAATTGCCCATTCCTCCATACATAGTCACCGTTTATAGGGTTCTCAACCGTGTGACCTGGATCGTTCGTAACTTTTCCTGGAGTCTCGTCCATCTGCGCAGGAGGGCCTTGCATCGCAGCCAAAAGCTCGGCTTTAGTTGCGCGAAAGATCGTTCGATTTGCCGCAACCGCAGTTCTCGCCGCCTCTTCAGCTGTCTCTACAGCTGCCAATACAGTTCCCGGGTCTGCAAGCCGTTCAATTTCACCGTAGGTTTTTCGCACTCGCCCTAAGCGATCAACCCAATTCGGGTTGACCCGGTCGTTCATTGCGGTGTCGTAATTCTCAGCGTTGTCGAGCAAATCCTTCGGGTTGGTGCTCGGAACGGGGTTCCCAGTGTTATAGGTCGTCATACCGTCGCCCATAAAAAAAGCCCCTCGAAAGGGGCTTGTGTTGATGCAAGTTATCTAATTAATCGGGTGGGAACGCGTCGTCCGATGCGTACTCCCTCCCGTCGTAGTTCTCGGCTTTGACAGATACAGAGTCATTTCCCTTTGGGGAGATGTCGGTGATCCAAGCTGGAAAGCAGAATCTCTCCGACACACCTAGAAAGGCATGTGGCAGCTCCATCGTGAGCGTGACTGTGGGCCAGGGCTGGGGCAGCGGCACGATGACCTCAAAATCGCTATCGCCACGCTCCGCCGGATAAGGCCCAACAAACGTCCCGTCTGGGCGGCGGTACCCAAAGATGTGCGCCTTCCCATCCTCCCAGGTCATTGCGTCATTGAGGACGATCTTTGCTGAACCAGCAGGCGCGGCGCTTACATGGACGATCGGTGACGACTGTCCGAAGCCTGGGATATCGTCGAACAATGGCACATAGCTCTTGTATTCGCTGTTCAGCGCGTCAAGTTCCGTGGAAAAGTTGTAGGTCCATCGCCGGTAACGCAACCGTCTTCGATAACGCATTCCAATACGCCACGCAATCGTGCGGTCAGTCACGCCCTTGACGGTGATCTTTTCCACCTTGAAGAAGTTATCTCCCGGCAGGCCGCAGCGCACGACATCCTTTGCCCAAGTCTTCGAGTTGATAAACTCGACCTCGACCCCATCAGGATCGTTCGGCTGGCGAGACGCGAACTGACGCCTTAGAGGGCTGGTCATGTTCTGCGGCGAGTAGGATTGTTCGAACACCGTCCGAACTCCTTCGCGAATGGGCCTCACTTTCCCATCAGAAATCGTGAACTCGCCCATCCCTGCCTCGACCGCCAACTGAAGCGCCTCCTTCACTGTCGTCTCGTCAAAGACATAGTCCAGTGTTTCACCTCTCGAATACCAAACTGAATGCAGCTGTTGCAGCGCCTCCATATCGATTTGCTCGTCGGTATAGCCGATGGTCGTCAAGATGTACCGAAAGAATGCAGAAATCTGTCGTGTGGCCTGCGGCTCCGTCCAGGTGTTATCCGGGTTGAGCTGCGGCAGCAAGCGCTCTACGACCAGGTTGATTTGGTTTTCAGACTGGGCAGCTATCCGCCCTCCCGAACGCAACGAGACTGACATCGTCGTCCAATCGGGATAAACCGTCCGCGTCGGTATCCGAACCTTCAAGCCGTACCAGGTGCACTGATCGCGCACTTGGTTGTCGATGGCATTGGCAGTGATACGCCGCATCCGACACGACGGACGCATCGGATATGGAAGGTCAATCCGTTCCGTAAAGCCGATCTCGTCTAACGTGGCTTCTGTATAGGTCTTGGTAACGGTTGTCCGCACACCAGTTTCAATGTCGCGATATTGGAACTGAACGCTCACGCTGCGCGAAGAAGTCTTGGCATCGTCCTCTATGTAGGCGAGGCCGTTCTGATAGAAAACGTCATACTCAATTGTTGACGTCTTCTCTTCAGCAGGCGTCGCCACAAACTCGCCCGTCCATTCCCCGTAGGCTGCACCATCGCGATAGCGCACCTTCGCCCCAGCGACAGACAACGGGTCGCCTTCTGTCTGAAAGCGCCCCGGCGCGACTTGAAAAGCGTCTTCGCCTACCGCCGCATATATATTCCGAGATAAGTCGCTCCCAAAACGCAACACCACGGACGGCCCGGGAGGCAGAACGATAGGGTTGCCCGTGCCGACTTGCTCTAAACGAACGGTGTAGATGCCAAGCGTACCGCCCGGCGCTATCGACCGAATGCGGTAGACCTCAACGCTATCTATCGGGCCTAGGCCGATGATCGCATTGGGAGCAAGCAACGTATTCGGCAAATGATGGAACCATCCTGTGATTTCACTGATCTGGTATCCGGGCGCTGACTCTGTAGGCGGCACCGTGATGGTTACTACCTGGTATGGGACAGGGAACTCAACCTGCACATTCGACCCCGGCCCCCAACCACTCGGCCACCCCCCCTCCGTCCGCCGGATGTTGTCCCAGTCAAACACGTAGGCAGCGGGATCAACGTTATCCCGATTCGCGACGTTGGTCGAAAGAACGAGTCCTGGCGTGCCTGAAGAGGTTCCGCCGACTTCCTCAGTCTGGTGCCAATGTTCAGACGCGTAGTCGCCAGACAATTCAACTCCTGGCGGATATATCTGATAGGTCGCATCGTCGCCCAGCGTGTCGAACGGTGTGTCACCTATCTTGACATCCTGCCCATTGACACCATAAAGACCAGGCCCAATACAAACGAGAAACTGCACCCGCTGCGTACGCTGGTTTTCAAAGAATCGATGCGGCGGAACTAAGTAGTCGGGATACCGCTGATGCCTACCCGCTATTTCAGGGACCACCTGACCAAGCTTGGCCTGGTTGGCCTTCGCGTCAACAGTCTCAAGACGCTTACTCTGCTCCGCCGAATTGGAGCCTGAGACGTTCGTCTTCGGAGTAAGCCATCCAAAAACGGCATTGAAAATTTTCCCGATAATGCTGCCGATACTCTTGAACACTCCACCGCGTGGTAGCGCATAGACGCGCACGACCGTTTCCGGCGAAAGCACCTTTTCCCACAAGGCAGGCGGAATCTCTGCATCGTCGATCTTGACAACGACCGGCTGTGAGGTAACGCCTCGCCATTCAATCTTGTTGGCATCCAGGAATCCCGCGAAAGTATCACCGGTCCATTCGTTCGTTTCGAGCACCACTTCGGGCAAGAATGTGGAATACACCTCAATCCGCATAATAGACAACCTTTGTATAGCGCTCTTCGAATTTGCTCGGGCGAGTCAAGCAAGGCCCAGTGCCGATGTCGGTCTCTAGAATCCATTGCATGTTGTCCGCCTCGACAACCAGCCCCACATGCACGCACAACCCTGCCCGCCAGGCGGTAGCGATGGCACCAGGAACTCTTGGTGTGGGCCGTAGACCGTAAGCACCTGCTACCTCTCCACATGCCAACGTGATTTCCTGTAAGGCCCCTGGTTTAGCCGCCGGACACGACGGCAAAAGCGGCTTGTTAAACAGCTCAGCACGCGCATCCCGCGCCATACCCCAACAGTCATACTCATGCGGGCCGCGTCCACCTGCCACGTAACGCGTCAACAGATACCGATTGATCATGTAAACCTAATCCCCGGCGCAGTTTCCGCCGTGTATCTAGGGCGCGGCCACGCCGTGTTCAGAATGTCGTAGTACCCCGCTTCAAATTGCGCCTCGACATCCTCAAAAATGCCACCCCGTATAGTCATAACTGTCGGGGCGCGGGACGGCGCTGACTTATCGCTTTCCAGGTACTCCCGATAAATCAATTTGACTTCTATATCAGCCTCAAGTGCTTGGTCCACATAACGCTGAATGGCTCCGTCTATCGCAGGGACGCCGAAAGTCAGCGTCTGCACGCTCGTGGAGTTCTTAGCTGGCAGGGTGATGCTCAATGAGCCTGCCTCGAACCAAACCATTTCACCGTTAACGCCAAGCAGCTGATCCTCAAAACTGGCGCAGATCCGAATCCATCGCTCTGGCAGCTGTATTTCAAGCGTCGGAATGATGAGTTCGTTCGTAGGCGCGGAGGCGTAGACAACAGATAAGATTGTCATGCTCTAGGCCACTTTTGGTTCATTGCAATATCAAAGATGCTTGCCCCAGTAATGAACTCGGGGAAGTTCCCCCAACCCGGAGGCAACAAAGGACGGCTCCAGACCTCCAATTCAGCCGAGATACGCCACGATGAAAGACCGACAAGTTCCGGCCCCTCGTACACGTCTTTGAAGTGACAGACGGTCGTCACCATCCCTATAGGACTCAACAACTTGAAGTTGAACCAATCCGCACCGTCGTTAATGGAATCTCGATACCATGCTTCAAATGCCGCTGCTTGGTTCTGCCTAAGTATCCAGTACACCGACACGGTGCTCGGTCCAGAGGGAATACGCCTATAGCGTGACCGGCCGGACTGCATCGGCGTGCGCTTGAATGTTTCAGCATGCTTGAACCCGTACCCCTCCCTAAGAGGGAGGGGCAAATCAGCCGGAAAATCAATGTCCGTTGAAATCATCGCCCAACCCTTCTTAATCCATAAGTGCTCTGCATCGCATCAGCTGCATCGCCGCCATTGCGGATGTTCGATACAAAGATTCGTATGACATCCTCACCATCCAGACCCGAAGACTGATCGACTGTCCCTGCGCGCTCCCGATCCTCATTGAGGACCACCGTCACGCCTCGGCCTGAACGGTCCACATTGGAATCAATGCGGCTCAGTACCGAGTCAAGCTTCGCGCTCGTTTCTGCCGTAGTAACGCGCTCGCCCTTCTTCAAAAGCCATGTGCCGGTTTCAGGGACCGCGTCAATACCGTCGTGAGCCATGCCAGCAAGAGACAGCGCCCCCACTGCGGCGGCCAAAGGTGCCGTTGCCGCGATAGCCGTCTCCATAGCAACTGGAGCAAGGGCAGGGCCTACCACCGGTATCGCGGCGGTAGATGCATACGCCGACAGCCCAGCCTGCAATGAGGTAGCAGCTGCATTCGAAGCTAAGGTGCTAGCCGCGCTGGCTTGCGTTGTTCGCCCTACTAAGAGCTGCACTGCTTGATAGACAAGCCATTGCGCGGCCATTTGCGTCAGCGCACCGACAATACTTCGGACCATCGTGGCGCCGATGTTCACAAAAGTGTCACCCAGGGACTGGCCCTCTAATGCCATCGCAGCCAAGTTATTGCCGACAGCGGCTGTCGTGTCGTCGAGCGTTCCAGAAATAAAATCCGCAGCCTGCTGCTGGTAATCAATGGCGGTGTCTCGGTAGTTCTCCCACGCCGATGAGACGCCGTCCAACCAGTTCGCCTGAGCCTCATCTTGCTGTTCGTAGAAATCACGCTGCAAGGCGAGCCGATCTTCAAGAGCCTTACGGAGCACCTCCGTTTCAGCGTCATAAAGGTCCTGGTCGATGTCCCCCCTGTTCAACTGAGACTGGAGATCACTCATCTCACGATTGAATTCTTGCCGGATGGTAAGAATTTCTCTCAACCGTTCCTTGTACTTATCACCCATTCCCGCGCCAGCGAGTTCAAGCTCAAACCCATCACTCGCGGTTTGGTTTCTCTCGTCAAGAGTGGCAGCGTATGAAGCCAACTTGAGCGCGTTCTCGTTCTCGCGCTTGAGCTTCAGCTTTACATCTAGCTCTTGTGCAAGTTGCTTTAAACGCTCCTTCTGCTGCTCATTGATGCCGACCAGCTTTCCGGATTCCAACTCAAAAGCCAGCTTTGCAACCTCGCTGGCATCCTGCTGCCGCTTGCCGGTCGTATTAATTAGCTCGATCTGGCGCTCGTAATCCTTGATCGCTTCAGCTGCCCGCTGCTCGCGGGCTTTGGCCGCACTCGCAGCGGCGCTCTGCGCGGCCTGAGCTGCCGCCTTGGCCTTGGCTTCGCGCTCCCGCTCCTTCTTTTCTTCCTCTGCCTTTTGATCTGCCGTGCGCTGGAGAGCAATCAGCTTCTCCCCCTCGCCATCCTTCAGCCCCTTAACAAGTCCCGCTCCGATGCGCGCCGCTAACCTGTCAGCCTCCGTCCGCTTTCCAGTGAGCAATATCTGCTCATTGATCTTGTCTGACAGCTCCGTAAAAGCCTTGGATGCTGCCACCGCCCCACCGGCAGCGGACGAATCGAAGCCAGCGATGATGGCGGTCAGCTCGACTATGCGATCATTGAGCCTTGCTGCTGCCCCGCTAGCATTGTCAAATTCGCTCTTTGCCTTGATCAGCTTGTCATTCAGACTCTGGAATCGCGAATCGGTATTCGGAATACCAGCCAATTGCGCCGACAGTGAATTAACAGCGTCATTTGCATCAAGCGTCTTAAGCTGAGCCTTCGCCAACTCGTTCCGGATATCAATCAATGCAGCCTGTGCATTGCTCTTGGTGAACCCATCAAACGAGGCGCTCAGGTAGTCAACCTGCTGCCCAAGGTCTTCAGCCTTATCTTTGGACTCACCTGCCGAGGTCGCGAAGTACACCAGCGCTGCGCCAGCCGTGATCGCCGCACCAACAGGCCCGCCAAGAAGTGCCATTGCGCCGGACGCCACCCGCGCAGCAACACCAACAGCCGTGATACCCGCCGCCGCCCTGGTGGTAACGCCAGCCATGGACGCCAAAGCCATCTGATAGCGCACCGATTCCGCGGTGGCCGCGGCGAAACTCACCGCCGATGCTGTTGCTGCTGCGGCCAGGCGTGCGCCGAGGACGACGGCAATCGCCCCAGCTGCTGTAAGAGTCTTATCCCAAGGGATGGACACCAGCGCCCGCACCAGCAAGCCTGCTCCGTCCGCGACTGTGGTGACGAGCGAACTGAAAGCCGCGACGGCCTCAGGGCTCGACAGCTGCTCGTTGAACTCTTCAAGCGCAATCCGAGCCCCATCCAGACTGCCGTCGTCAGCGGTCAGCAGGCCGCTGATCGTATTGCGCAGTCCGTCCAGAGCGCCACCGAACGTAGTACGCGCCGCCTCTGCTGCGCCCCCGTACGTCGCTTCCAACGCCTTTAGGACAATGGCTTGTGCCTCGCTCGCTTTGCCAACCGACTCCAACGAAGCGACAAGTTTCTTCTCGTCCTCAGTAAATCGAAAACCCTGTTTGCTGAGAGAGGCCATCCCCTCAGAAGGCACATCTAGAGCACGGCCAATGGTCTCGGCAGATTGTTGTATCGACATCCCGGTACGAGACGCCATGTCCGCTGCTGCTTTCTGAGCGCGGACGAACTCATTTCCAACGATGTTGGTAAACGCGAGCAGGGCAGTTTGCGCTTGATTAATATCTCCGGCGCTGAAAATGCTCGCGCCCTCAAGCTCTGCCGCCAGTGCGTTCAATTGGTCGCGACTAAATCCGGCTGCCTCACCAGTGGATTTCAGCACCGCCGCAAGCTGTGCCTGCTCACGTTCAGCCTGCTTTGTCTCCTCAATAACTGAACCGAAGATCGTGCCCAGCGATATCCCGGCTATGGTTCCTGCCGCGACGGCAGCGATGGTCGCATACGCTGCTTTGGTTCGTGCTGCGGCTGATTCCGCATCCTTTCCTATCTGGTCGCTCTTGGCCTTGGAGATGCGGCCAGCCCGATCCATTCCGGATTCGAACCCTCCTAGCTTCGCAATCAAATCAAGCGTCAGAGTGCCCAGACTTCGAGAGTTCGACATTTTCAACGCCCAAAAAAAATCCCCGCCGAAGCGGGGTAATGCTTATGCCCATTCCTTCATGGCCTGTTCCAGCGAGATAGCTGGCGCACTCTCATGAGGCATGAAATCGTAGATGGTGTAGCCACCGTTCTTGCTGTGGGAATTGGCGTAAAGCGCCGCAATCGTCGCAGCTGCGCGCTCTACCCTCATGCCTAGGTTCAGGCCTCCCCGCTTAGCCCGGTACTGTCTCCATGTGACAAACTCTCGGTAGCTCAGACGCTCTTTCGCTTCGGCGATTGTGCAACCGCCGATGCCGTTCATTACGAGTTCGCACCAGACCTCTTCCTCTTCGGTGAGGTCTTCAACTTTCCCAGGCCATTCACCTCGCCTATCACAGCAAGAAGCGACGTAGTCAGCTCACCATCCAACGGGCCGCGTTCCGGATCAGCTTCGCCCGTAATATCCCCAACGGTGAAAACAGGCTTTCCATCGGCATCGCAAATGCTCGCTGCAATGCGGCCAGCAACGGCATCCACCTTTCCGGACATCGCCAGCAGGTCGGATACTGCGGCGCTATAACCCAGAGGTCGGACGTAGACGGTAAAGACCAGGTCTTCACCATCCTTATTCCACTTGACCTCTTTTTCAACAGGCTTGCCGGTAAACGCGCCCGCTGTCGCCAAACTCTCTTTGGTCATCAACATGCTTAGGCCACCTTACGAATCCAGGCGGAGCCGCCCGTGCGTTGAAGGGTTGCAGCCGTCGCCACAACAGTGTTTGCCGCGAAGTCGAACGGGAAGTCGGACACGTAAGCGCGGAAAACAAACCAAGTGCGAGTCGCGGGCAGATTGAAATCGTCACCTGCCCCAAGGGTCGCTGTCGCCGCAGCGCCGGTTCCGTCGCCGTCAATAGCAACAGTCGGGGCCGATGTGTACCCGGAACCAGGGTTAGATACAGTGATGCCAGTGATTACGCCGCCTGACACGGTGGCGGTCGCGGTAGCGCCGGTGCCGCCGCCGCCCGAGAGCGTCACCGTCGGCGCGGTCGTATAACCGCTCCCCCCATTCGTCACGGTGATGCCTGAGACGATGCCAGTCGCCATTACAGTCGGCGGCGCTTTGCCATCGGACCAGCCCACAGCCCAGGCCAAATCCTCAACGTTGTCATCCTCAGACAACTGATGCAGGCGGATATGCGACACGTTGCGCGGATCAGCGTTAATGTTCAGCGTCGCCTGCCCAGGCGTACGCAAGCCACGCAGATAGCTGCGAATCTTGTCACTTAGGCACGTGGTTTCGATCTGATCAGCGGGGTTTCCGCCTGGCGAGAACGCTGTTGCGCATTCAATTTCCAAGGCCTCGAACTTAGTCGGGTCCTCAACAGTGGGCGCCAATACATAGATTTGTGTGCCCTGGGTCAAGATGGACATGGTTTCAACTCCAAAGGAACCCGATTCACGGGCAAAAAAAAGCCCCGCGAGGTGCGGGGCATAGGTGAAATAAAGTTGGGTTAGCTATCGAGGCACCCACCACCTAACGTCAAAGCTGACGAAGGCCAAGTCGGTTTCGGTGTCTGTGTCCTCTCCACGCCAAGAGACAATGTGTGCGTGTGGCTCTATGGCATCTCGCAAGGCCTTTGCGGCCTCGCGTGCGTCATCATCGGTGGTCGCGTAGACATCGACCTGCACCAACATGCTGTCAATATCAGGAAGATTTCCAAGGTAGTTTTCGGGGCTACCGCCAGGCACTAGCTGCCAGACTCCATAAGGCGCTGGCGTGCCTTGCGGGACCCTTCCGAAAGGAAAGAGGCGTACGTCCTCACCTAGCACGGCCTGGACAGCGAGAGAGGTCTTTACTGTCGCGTATATGGGCGGATACATCACACCCCCAATTTCTTAACTTCGTTGGTGACTTGCTTATCCAGTTCGGCGGCGACGGCATTAAGCACCTCGTCAACACTGCCCTCACCAGCAGGCCGAATGAACGGCTCAGCACGAACCTTGCTCGTTCCAAGCTCCTTAAGGTGCCAGTGGGGCGTGTTTCCCTTCGGCCCCTCATCAGGATTGCCCCGTGGAATGCGGCCCCTCTTCGTGAGAACACCAACACTGATGATCACGTCTCCAGTACGCCGGGATTCTTTGCTGCGATAGCGCTGGCCGACGTTGTCGGCGATTCTTCGCCCTGTGTCCTTATCGTCAATGCGCAAAGCGTTCTCTTTCGCTCTGCGGCGCAATATCGCAGCTCCCTTGCCAACGGCTTTGCGGCCTGCTGAGCGCCGAATCTTGACGGGCAAGTCCTTCATGTTCTTCAGGGCTTGGTCTAAGCCTGAAAAGCGGTTTTCGGCCATTACGCCCCCTCAAGTTTTATCGCGCACCCCATCTTCACAACGAAGACGCCATTCACGCCGAGCGGTGATATCCGTCTCCGCAGAGACGATCCCAAGTTGGCGACCATCCCAAAGGATGCGCCACTTGGCTAGCTCCAGCCGGTCGACAGGGAACCATCGCAAATTAATGCGCGCCGTGGTTTGTGCTTGCCGTGCATCCGCCGCCATCAGCTCACGGCCAGCGCCGGTCAGAACCTCGGCAGGCACGTCAACCATAGGTTTCCCACCGACGATGGCCACCTCCCAAACCGTGCGAACAGAACCAGTCTCTTCGTTCTTGATATGAACGGGGCGCTCGAATGTGATTCGGTGCCGCAATCGATAAGAAAGCATCACAACCCCGCTGAGCAGCGATAAGGCCGCAATTTGATCTGCGCCGCTCGTCGAAGCTTCTCCGCATCGTCTGGCGAAGCGCCGTAGCTGGCCTGCAACAGGAGGAACACAGCCACCCGCTGACCCGGGGTAACTTCATCTGGGTCAGATACACCAATCAGCGGATCGCCCTCAATAGCCGGACATGCGCCGCTGAAATGGCTGCGCTTCATGAAGCGCAGGGCCTCTTCTTCCGCACCATCCAACAGGTCTTGCAGCTTCTCATCGTCTGAGTCATGGAAGACATCGAGAAACGCCTTAGCTTTGCTCAGGTTGATGACGCTCATGGCTAACCCCTATCGGCCCCGCGTCCTCGGCCTCGTCCTGCGGCCCGCTTGTTTGCCGGGGGCTCGGCCATTTTGTTCTCTGGCGGGTCCTGGCTAGCTCCCGGGTATTTCGCCACACCAAGCTTTACCAGCGCTTCAGCGTAGTAAGTTGGAACATCAGGCTCATCACCGGGCATGAAGCGATCAACTTGATCCGTAATCTTGATTTTCATGGGATCTCCATATACGAAGGGCGGATCAAATCCGCCCTTTCTTGAAAGATGCTGCCGTCGATTACGGAGTCGTGATTACCAACGAGCCCTTAACGAAAGCTTCGGGGCGGTAGATGACCACAATCGTCCGCTCTTCGACGCGGATCGTTGCCAAGTTCTTGACAAAATTGTCCTTGTTCTCAAACGAGATGGAAACGTTCGCATCTTGACGATCCAAGACTTGAGCATGCGTACGGAAGTCTCCGACCAGAGCATTGCCTGCGGCCATCGATTTCGTGGAGACCACATCGCGCCCCCAGAGTCGGCCAGTAGTGGTCGTCTGCGGGTTCGTGAACAGATAGCCCAGCTGCGAGTCTTTCAACAGCTCGATATTGGCCCAGCTAACGGGGTTCAACACCATGCCAGTGGCGAACGCATCTGCCAATTCCACTTGCAACAACATCAGACGCAGGCGGTCAATAGCTTGCTCGTTGGTAACTTCGACGCCAGCTGGCTGTGCATACGGCGTTGCAGCGGTATACAAGCCCAGCATATTGCCCGCAGCGCCCGAGCCGTTAAGGAACTGCTCTTCCTCTTTCAGCTTCAGCAAATAGAGCATCCGGCCTTCGATGTAGCTACGGATGTACGGAACATCGTCGAGCATCTGCAAGGAGATGTCTGTCCAATGGGCGATTGTTGGCACCGTCGCGGTGACGTTTTCAATCTCCACGTTGAACTCGGGCTTCAGTGCGCCTTCAGCCACGATATCCGGACCGCCTGTGTACCCCGTCTCACGCGGGTAGAAGACGACAGGTTTATCGGTACGGCCAGGCATCAGGAGATCGCGCACGACCAGACGCCGGACGGCAGGCTGGACCATGGGCAACTGCTGACCAGGGTAATTCAGAGCCTCACCAGTCGTAGACGACCCGAGCAGCGCCTTACGGCTCATGGGAATGTGAATGCTCTTTCCCTGGCGCGGCGTAGCAAGCAACTGCTTAGATTCAGGATTGTCCTCAAAGAACTTGTCCAGCGCTGCGCCGAGGGTCACATCCTCGCCACGGCCCATGTCCTTCAAGCCTTGGGCGATAACCTGCTCCAGTTCCTTGACCTGCTGTCCCAAGGCGCCCTGCTTCTCCAGCGCCTCATCGACCTTGGCTTTCAATTCTTTGGAGGTGTCTTCGCCGTTGTTCTTCTGGCGCAGGATCTCCGCGCCCATTTCCTTGACTTCTTTGGTGGCCTTGGCAAATTCAGTTGCCAGCGAGGCCAAATCGGAGCCTTGTTCCTCTACGGTGCTCATTTGTTGATCCTTACATTGAATGGAGTCTGAACGCCGCTAGCGCGATGCTCGCGGCCTGTTTCGCCTTTGCGTCGCCGGACTCACTCCGGAGCAACTTCGTCAGGCCGCCGTTGGCGACGGCAGTGGCCTGGGTCTTCGAGAATCCTGCCTCTCGCAGGAATCGCTCAAATTCTTTGATGGTTGGCAGTCCGCCCTCGGACAAGGCAGACTTCACGGCCTCGACCCGAGCAAGATCGTTCATCGGGAACGTCACGGGACTAATCTCGTACAGGTCCAACTCGTGCAGCAGCGAGATGCCCGATTTGCTGTCGTAAGTCTCGCGGATGACGCCATAACCAATCGACAAACCAGTTATTGACCGAGTCTTCATGCCACGATGGGCGATGCGCGCATATGGCGCGTCGTCAATCCAAAGCTCGCCGTTGCCCTTGAGGCCGTGGTCATCCTCCTCTAACTCGGCCCAATGCCCGATTGGCTCATCGGTCTTGTGCTGCCAGAGCATTGGCGTCACACGCCCCATGGACTTCAGCCGCTCGATACTGGCTCCGAACGCACCGCGTTCGACGATATCGTCACCGCCATCCAAGTTTCCGAATACGGAGCCGTAGCCAATGAACGTGCCGACCTCGGTCACATCTTCGGCCTTAAACGCCACGCGTTTATGCCGGAGCACAGGAGATTTTTGATTCATGGTGTTCTCATTGCGATGAAGGCTGTACTACTCGGGAAAGGACTTGCTCCACCTCTGAATCGCCCAGGTCAGGAGCGACCTGACGGATAATGTTTCGCAGCACGTCCTGCGATACGCCGGAGGATTCGGGCTGCACAGAGCCGGAGGCTACTGAGCCGATCATGTTCAGCGGAACCATCGCCGACTGCACTCGGAGTGCTTCTGCGTTTCCACCCATTGGCGGTAGGTTCTCCGCACGCCGCACTTCGTCGCTCGTCATGAGGCCGTTATTGACCATTCGTGCGTAGTACTCGGCCCGAGCCAATGCATTGCCACGCAGAAGGCCCGCGACATTGAACTCAGCGAAGTTCTTTAATTTCTCGGCTGGCGTAAAAAGGTTCTTTCTGATTGACTGCTCAATCTTGCGCAGCCAGGGAGTTAGGCAGTACGCAAGGAATCCGAGATTTTTTTCCTCAAGGCCGGTGCCGTAATTGGACACCTTCTGTCCGTGACCGATGAGACTTGGATCAATACCGAACCATCTGCATATTTCCTCAATGTTGAACATGCGACTTTCGAGCATTTGCGCATCTTCAGGATTGATGGATAGCTGGGCGTACTGCATGCCGCCCTCCAAGACGAAGGCCTGATTTCGACGCGCTCCGCCAGCTCGAAAGTCGTTCATTGAATCGACTAACTTCTTTCGCTCTCCCTCGTCGAGCCACATATCCGGCGGCATCGTAATGACGCCAGCCGCCGACATGCCCGACTCAAAAATGCTACGACTCGCATCATCAGCTGCCATCGCGCCGGAGAAGACGCCCGACCCGTATCGAATCGGCGACAAGCCGAAAATCCCGTCCAAAGTAAATGCGGGGATATGCCACATATCCGCTCTGGAAATCACTCGGCGTTTGCCATTCTCGGTGTATGTGTATTCCGGCTCACCATTCGGGAGCTTTCGGCAGGAAACCATGGACGCCGGAAGCGGGTTCAGGGCCACGATGCGGCCACCAATCCGGAGCTTTTCCGCGTAGCCATTACCTCGCAACATCATCCAAGCAACCATGACCTGCCAAAAGTCAGCGGCGGTCATGTACGCATTGGGTTCGTTATGAAGAAGTTCGTATGCCCAATGCCCCCGAGCCTCTTGCCGAGCGCCGTCACCGAGACGCTCAAATACCCCGAGTGGTAGCGTGGCTATCACCTGGGAGAGCAGCCGGACGCAAGCCATCGCAGCGGACAATCTCAATACAGCATCATCACTCAACGGGCGACCTGTGGCCGAGATTATTTGCCAAGGCTGGTTATAAGAAAAACCATCGCCAGCATCTAATGGGACGTTCGCATGGCGACCAAAAAGCGTCTTTTGGAGAAATCCTGGCCCGGAATCCGCTGTGAGGCCGCTGAAGAAAGCCTTAGATAGAGAGTTAATTTCCACCCTTCATCTCCTTCAGCCCACGGCGCAGAATCTCTGACAGCCACATAAGAAATCCGCCTAGAGATAGGAGAGCCCACCCTGTGCCCCACAGGACATACACGCCAGATACGGTCGCGAGCATGCAAAGCGCGAGAATGAGCGCATATACAGTCAGAACTAATTTCATGCCACCACCGGCTTGTCAAAGAATGAGGATCGGTTTTTGCTTCTGCTGGGCTTCTGGGCCTGAGATAGCCCAACGGCCATGAGCAGAGCAACCATGTCATCGATCTTGTCAGCCGACTTTTTCTTGTTCGGCGACATGTTTAAGTTTTCGTCTCGACGCTCAACGAAGTTCGAGGCACACCAAGTAAGTACAGGATCGCCGCCATGCGCGAACGAGCCAGACACGTAGGCCATTTCAAGCGCGGTCATAGCGGGGTGATACGATTTCCCACCCTGAATGAACTGCACCATTGGCAGGCCAGCTTCGACCAGCCGACTCACTAGGTCTGATGCGTTCCAGCTGTCATACGCAATCGACGAGACCTGAAGTCCCTTGCACAGCGCAATAATGTCCGCGCCAACCACCGCATAATCGGTAACGTCGCCGTCTGTCTGCTTGAGAAATCCCGACTCAACCCAGCTCGCGTACGGCACAGTGCCCCGTTCAGTACGTTGTGCGACCGCGTTTTCAGGCACCCAGCGTAGGCCATAGGTGTAGAGCACACCGTCCACGTTCCAGACAAGTCTAAAAGCGGTCAAATCGGTAGTGCTTGCGAGGTCCAGCCCGCCAGTGCAGGGGTACTTCTTAAGCCAGGACAGGTCTACAGCACCTCCGCACTTCTTCCACTTACCAAGGTCGATCCATCCGCTTGATGTTGAGGCTGGCCGATTCAAACGTTTGATTCGGAACTCGGCCAATTTGGAAGGCATCTGCTTGGCTTCTATCGCCTCCTTCCGAACGGCTGCCATCAAATGGGGGTTGATATCAAGCAGAGGGTTCGCTTTCACCCATTTGCTTTCATCAAACTCATCGTCCTCTTTGTAGCCCTCGGTCTTGTCCTCGTCGTCGAGCGCATATATCAGCGCAAGGTAATGATCTGCCTCGAAAACCCCTAGCAGCAGATTCCTGGCGAACTGGCGAATCTCAGCCCACGGGCCTGGATTCGCATATCCCTCGGTGGTGGTATACAACCACAAAGGATTCGAGCGGGCGCCCGCCGCAGACGTAAGGACGTTTAGAAGATCAGAGGTCTTGTGAGCGTGAATCTCGTCCAGACCGGTGTGCGACGGGTTTAAGCCGTCTTGCGTACTGGCCTTGGCGTGAATCGCCTTAAAACTCCCTCCCGTTTCAAATCTCGTCAGGGCCTTGGCCCAAACTTGCAATCCAAATGCCTCACGCAGAGCCGCCTTCAGCTCAACCATCCGCTTAGCGACCTTGAAGATGATCGCGGCCTGGCCGTAGGTGGTAGCGGCACTCATAATCTGCGCGCCCTCTTCGGGCTCGCAGCACTGGCAATAGAGAAGAATGCCAGCGGATAGCGTGCTTTTCGCGTTCTTGCGCGCTACCGCGAACAGCGCAGACGTAAAGCGCCTGGGCCTGAAGAAGCCGTAATCAGGTATCTCCGTGCCATCGCGCTTGCGGAAGCCGAACAACTGCACAACAAAGAAGATGTGCGACGGGTGCAAAACAAGATTTGGCTGCGGCGTTCCATCCGGATTGACCCACTTACCCTCTACGTGAGGTAGCTTTTCCAGAAAGTCACAAGGGTCATTGGCGTGCCATTCGTCGAAGATGAATGGCGAGTCCTTTCGTTTCGCCCGCTTTAAGTCGTCAAGAAAGCGTTTCGAAGCGAGCCGTATCCACTTACCAAACTTCCTCCGTTTCTTGTCCGCTACCGCAGCCTTCGCATAGTCGATGGCAATTGCCACATAATCACGCGACTCGTCGTTTACCTGGGCGGCCATTTTTGGCGAACTCGTTTGTCGCTGGCACTTCACCAGAGGGCTTAACCTTTCCCTGGGCGACCGGCGTTAGACCAAAGTCGTTTTGATATGCGCGAAGAGCACCGACCATGCTTGCAGTGGGCGCTTCACCAGCGGCGTAGAGTTGTCGAATCTTTCCATGCAGCGCACACATGTGCGCCAACGAGCTAAGGCTTGCCTCTGTTAAAAGTTTGTTTGCGTACAGAATTCGCGCTAAGCGATTCCATTCTTCGACTGCCGCCGGATTGATCAGCCATTCAGGTGCAGGCGGAACGTCATCCACCAAAGGCAGTTCGACGGCGTCCGGGCCGTCCATCCTGCAAGGCTGGTCCGTGCCCGAAACGACCTTGAGGTGGTCAGGTTTACGGGGTCTTGGCATATCGAAAAAACCGTTTTTTTGAATTGCACGCGTAAAAAAAAGGCTGGAGGCGCGGTGTCCGGCAAGAGGGCTCTAGGGTTTGAACCCACCCCTCCCCGCTTCAGGGTCGGACGGTGGGATCACGTCCCGGCGGCGCTGCGCGGCGCTTTGGATACCGCCTGCCGCCTTCACGTTGCGTCTTTGCTTTGTGGCAGTCCCTGTTGATCGCCCGCAGGTTGCTAGGGTCGTCCGTGCCACCACGAGACAGCGGGATGTGGTGATCCACTTCATGTGCAACGAGCACACGGCCAAGCCGTTTGCATTCGTCGCATTGGCATAGCCAGCCATCTCTATTCAGGATCATCAGCCGAAGCCTCCGCCACGGCCTACCGCCTCGCCCTTGTCCATACGATGGGGCAATGGGCTCGTGTCGTGGTGTGCTCTGCCGAACTTTGTGCGTCTTCGGCTTGGTCGGCATCAGCGTGGAGCGCCGCTCAGATACGTAATGCCCAAACCTTGGTCGTCATCATTCAGCTGACCTGCGACGGCGTCGGCTAGGTCGGCTATCGCGTCCGCTTGGCTCACTATCGCTTGTGCCAGTCTGTTCTGGGCCTGCGTGTTCTCCAGCAGTGCCGCTAGGAGTTGTTGAGTTAAAGAGGCTTCGTGCTCGCTCATATGCAAGGTCCGTCCATCGTCGTAGAGTCTCGCGCCTACGTGCGCATCCAAGGCAGGTCATAGCTGAGAGTCCTCAAGTGATCGTGCCGGGTGCCACCAACTGCACGCCGCCCGGCGGCGACGCCCGAACCCCCACACGCCATCCATGACGTGCGGCCCTCGGTAGCAAAGGGAGATTGGTTGCGGCGACAGGGTTCGAACCTGTGACCTCCGGGGCATGAGCCCGGCGCGCTCCCACTGCGCTACGCCGCGAAAATGAAAAGGCCCCGACCGGTTATCCAGTCAGGGCCAATGGGATTCTGCAAAAGAAAAACCCGCCTGTTTTGAGGGCGGGTTTCTGTAGACGGACTAATACACCTTATCCGTTAAGGACGGATATTGCAGGAAAAAACTGCAACCGTCAACATCATTTATTTGATTCGTTGGCTTCGCCCACTAAGCCGCCATTCTGAAGCCGCCTTGTGATTGCTGCGTATGCTTCCTGATGCAGTCCAAGCTTTGAGTCCTCTTCGCTCTTCCCTTGACTTCCAAACAGCCAGCGCTTGATCTTCAGGCTGTGAGCCGTCACCGTGCGCTCGCAAACATCAAACCGCTCTGCTATCTCAGCCAGCGTCACCTTTGCCCCAAGCAAGCGCTGTATCAACGCTGAACGGACGCGCCCATTGGACACGCAACCGGACAACGCAGCACCAGCAGCCAAGGTGGTCAACTGGCTCATCGCAGCCTCCCACTCGGCGTTAGGTTTCCATCCAGAGCAGCAGCTCACCTTGCAACTGCACGGGACTTGCCACGGCCCTACCGAAGCGATCAACACAGCTTTGTGGATAGGCAACAGTTGATCAAGCTCCGCTCGGATCATTCCTGCTTGTCCAGCACCGTCCGTCCCGAAAAGGCCTTTCCCTTCTTGGGAGGATCGCCCTGCCATTGCCCGATTCATTAGGGGCCGGTCGTACTGCTGCATTGAATAGTTCAACGCAAAAGTCAGCGCTGCGTGTGCGCTACGAAAGAGGGGCTCTGCTTCTTGGTGTGCTGCCGCAACACTCGGCACGCGAGAGATAGTCGTGGTATTCATCAGATAATGTCCGGGCTGTAGGTAGTGTTGAACGGGAGCATTTCCCGCATCCATTGCATTGCGGCATCCCAGTCGAGAGTGACGGTGTGACGCCCCCGCACCGGCCAATGCCGAGAATTAACGTGATAAGCATCCAGCATCACGGACTCGCCTCGCGCTCCCGTTTGCCGGTAGATGAGGACGGGTATCCCCTGGTCGCCCGCCTGCGCTTGTGCCTGCCTCCACCACGCGGGCAAGCAAAGCGTGTTGGCATGCTTGCATTCGACAGATATACGGGCGAAAGCGGCGTCATCTGCAACGACATCACTGTCACCCAACGCGTTACGAACTCGTCTGCGCCAAATAGTGCCGGTCGATTCGGTAAGCAAGTTGGCAACCTTGCGTTCGTATGCTGCCCCTTTGTTTCGCTGCATCGCGCTCATGCCTGCGCCCCCCGGCTTTGCATCGCATCGACGGCAGCTTGCGCAAGCTTCACCACTGCGGGCGAGTACCGCCGACCACCTTTGCGCGCCTGCTCAGCCAGCACTCGCCGCGCTCCGCGAGTGGGATCGCGAGCGCTATCGGGGGCCACAGCTCGATTGCTGATTTCCTTGATCGCTTCCGCAGCCTTGGCGTTCGCCCGCTCATCAACCGCAGGAGGCGGCAACGCCTTCGCCGGTGCCGGGATCGGTTCCCACGAGGATCGCGCCAGCTCTTCCGACAATGCTCGCTCCCAACGTGTCTGCATCACTGCATACCCGCAGTTGAGCAAGTCATGGCGCCCGACCCGAACCGCTGCCCAGTACACCGCCGGATGGCTCCAGTTGCCGACCTCGCCACGTTGGCGAGCCGTCATGCCCGCAACCGCGTCGTGAAACGCGTTCTCCGGGATCAGGCCAGGCCGACATGCCTTGATGAACTCGCTGACAGACGGGGGCCAGTCGTACATACGACGGCACGCACGCAGACCCTCGGCAACCTCGTGAGGCGTCAGCCCCTCTTCGTCGAATGCTTCGGCCCATGCCCCCTTCCAGTTCTCGATGCTCTGCATGTCGGGGAAATCCTTAAGCCAGCGCCCCCCGTACGTGCCCGAAAGCCTGTTCCACAGATGGTCGATCAGGGAGATACCCTCAAGCTTCGCCAGCGGCACAGACCAGCCAGCCTGCTTAGATGTCGATTGTGCGACCGTCGTCATGGCCGTTGCCTCCGTGGTTGCGATTGCGATTGACGTACTGCGTCGGGTTGAACTTGCCCGACTGGCTTGCACCCCCAACGAGTCCCGCCCCCTTCGGAACAAACAGGCCTTGCCAGCTCTTGCCGATGGCGTGTTCGATTACATCGGTGGGCGTGTATCCCTGGAGGCGGTATGCAGCCAGGTCTTTCAGCTGCTGTTTTGCAGCCTCTTCGGTCAACGGCTTGCGGAGTTCCACGCGGTGACGTACCCAACGCCCCCACAGGTCTGCATCCAGCCAGTCCGGCAATTCCAAGCTCATCGGGTCGAACCCATGAGGCGAACGCTTGCGTGCGCCTTTGACGGTTCTTGATGGTTCTATGACGGTTATATGCGGGTGCAACCCGTTGCACCCTTTTATGTCGTCATTTGCACCCTTTGCGTCATCAGTTGCACCCTTTATGTCGTGGATTGCACCCTTTTCCGCTGAATTAATGGGTGCAGAATTTGCACCGTTTTCTTGATCTGGATCGGCTGGAGCGAGGGATGCAAAATCTGCACCCTTTATCCAAGCCTCAGAGATACGGTATTCACGACGCTGATTGCGCCCACCATTCCCAGAGTTGACCAAGATCAACCAACCAGCCTTTTCCATGGCACGCAGCTGATACTGCACAGCACGCACGGACTGCCGGGTCTTCTCCGACAGAGACGCGATAGAGGGGTATATCCCCGTCCCTACGTCGTTCGAATGATCAGCGAGTGCCAGCGCAAGCAGCATCTCGCCGCCCCCGTTGGGATAGCGCTTAAACACCATCGTCATGACTTCAACACTCATGCCGACTCTCCATACAAAGATTGATACCCGCTCTCAGCTTGCTCAGGCCATTTGCCCAAGGCGATGATCCGCAGCCGCGTCAGACGCAGAGCAGGCACGAAATAACTCAACTTGATTTCCCGGGATGCCGGGGATTGGTCTATGAACCAGTGACAACCACCACAGCCGAACGCAATAGCCCAGTCATGCGCCTTGATGCCCTTGCCCTTGCCGTCACGCGTACGGTTCGAATGGCACGCCACGGTGGTATCTGTTCCACCCCAGCAGTACACAGGGACCCGCAGCAAGCACTCTTCGCCGTTAGCAAGAGCCAGCAGCTCGGGATTGCGATAAACGGTCTTGGTCGCCCTCTTCCCTTTCCTACGTGCCTTCATCGCGGCACGAGGCGGCTTAATGGCCGTAGCGCGCATCATCGGGGCCTTGGCAGTCAACGGTTTGCCACGCTTGAGCGGCGTGCGTTGCTTCAGTCCGGTTTTGCGGGTCAACGTCATGGCTTGGCCTTTGCCGTCTGCGCACGTCGCCATACAGGCGAACTCAGTCGGCGAGGATGACGCGTAAGCATTCCTGCGCGGGCGTAATCGACCAACAGGGAATCCACCGCGAGGCGAGCAGCCATTTCACGTGTGGTGCTGAACCAGGGATCAACCGCTATAAGCTTGGGCTTGATCACCGAGACCAGAGCGTCAACGTCAACCGTACGCTCAGTGTCGAGGATCATCTGACGAACCTGAGTGATGACCTCCAGAGGCACGCGATAGCCACGGAATACATGCAGGCTAGGCATACGTACCGCTCCACTTGAGAAACGGCTTACGGATGCGGTCATGGAACAGAGCTGCCGCCTGGGCGTTGTGGTCCAGCTCGCTCCGGCTCAAAATACCGCAAGCACGACGTATGTAGTCGGCTGCGTACTCACTCGTTGCCACACCATGAGGGACGGCGCCAGCGCGGGCAATGACCCACTCTTGGAAGCGCTTGTTCGCGCACAACTGGCCCGCCACTCGCGCCAGCGCCGCCCCCTTGCCTACCCCAGGCGCTACACGCGCTCTTACGGGGCTACCTGAACTCGCACGACTCAGCATTGCACCCTCGACGCATTGCGGGCGCCACGGAATGCCAGAACAGCCAAGTCCATAAACAACGTGTAAAGCGCACTGCGTTCGTCAGCGTCAATCTGGCCGTCTGCCATGGCGCTCAACGTCGAAGCGTTCAAGCTCCCAACGGTCATGCCCACCTTGAGCACCTTTTCGTGAATGGCCTTGAGCTCGTCGGCCCAGCCGCCTTCAGGTGGCGGGGGTACGTCCAAACACGTCAAACCATGCTCGACCATGGCGTACGTCTGTGCCCAGCGGTGAGCAGCTTCAACGCCCCCAGCTTTCTGAGACAGCCACTCCGTTAAGAGGTCAGCAATCTCGAAGGTCATGGCCTCACCTTCCTGGCCGTTGAGCTTGGCGCGCAGCGATTCGTAATGAATGGACTTGCCACGGCGCTCACTCAAGAACCGTGCAGCGTCCTTCACGCCTCCAGGCGCATTGCGGACATCGTTGTAAAGGACATCAAGCCAATGATGAGAATGCAGGCGGATGGTCATAAGGCTTACCTTGGTAACTGCGGATATCAGGGTTTCGGGTACACGGCGCTGTCTTTAAGATGCGCAACATGCAAACGAATCAGGAAATGTCTGTTGGTCCGATTTGGATCGCGTTGGGTGGCGGTGGCGATGTCGTGTCACCAGGGATGTGTGCGTCTGCCGCCCGACCCACCGGACAGATGTCCATCGGGTCCACTTGGAACCAACGGCAGATTTCCGTCACAGAGAAAGGACGCGAGGGAATCAGTTGGCACGGATCAGTCATGGCGCAGTCTCCTGATGGGCTGCCGCCGGTGCCGGAATCTCGTTTGGCCGCATTGCATGGAACGCGGTCATCCAGGATCGGGGTATCTCGTTATCAGATACCCATTGAGAAATACGGCCTTTGGTAAGGCCCGTGATTCGCATCACCTCGGCCCGACCGCCCATGATATTGATGACATCGGTAGCGTTCATACGAGGGGAGTTTAGATATTTCTAATCATTAGGTCAAGATTAATCTAAACCATTGTTTAGAAATCTCTTGTTCTAATCGCAGCATGGATAAGCGAATGGATAAGTTTGAGATTCGGCGCAAGCGATTGCGGCAGCTCATTGACGACAAGGCCAACGGGAACAATGCGGAATTTGCCCGCAAGTACGGCTACGAGCGTGCGCAGATATCTCAATATCTCTCGGCCACATACAACCGCGGGCGCACCCCCGGTCAACATGTGGTGGACGAGCTTGAGCGTCGCGTAGGCCTGCCGACCGGATGGTTTGACCAAACAGAAGCGGAGGCCGCCGACCCATGGCCCTTCCCCGCAATTCCAGAAAAGGAAGTGCGCGCTCTCTCTCCTGAAAAGCTGAACGCCCTGCAAGGTGCAATGGCCCTGGCGATTGCCCAGCTCAAACTCGACATCAAGGTTGCGCCCCCGACTCAACCAGCTCAGCCTAGCCATGGTGGTCTGGCCGATCTCGATTCCGCTGCTGATGAGTTCCCAATGAGGATCGATGGCCTACCACCAGCACCATGGGAGCCAGGCGGCGTCACGACCAAGCAAATGGAACGTGAAAGGCGAGTTCAATTCGGCATAGAACTCAGCACCGTCGCTAACGTCACAACCGGTGATCCGGTAGCCGCAAACGAAAAGTTCGAGAAGGTCTTGGAACTGGCTGATGTGCGGCTAGCCGCCGGTGACGGCATCGAAGCGGACAGCGAGTTGGTTACCGGCGCGATTCAGTTCCGACAATCATTTCTTCGCTCCGTCGGCGCCGATCGCGGACGCGGCCGAGTGGTCTACGCCAAAGGCGACAGCATGGATCCGAATATCAAGGATGGCTGGGCACTGCTAGTCGTGCCAGACGACAGCCTAACTATCCACGACCTGGTTCCCAACACCGTTTATGCCATCAACTATGACGGGAAAATGATCGTCAAGGTGATCGACAAGGACAAGCTGACTGGTCAATGGATCGCCAGGTCGGCCAACCGGAAATACCGAGATTTCCCTCTGGAGGCCCAGGGCGTATCGGTGAGAGTGCTGGGCCGGGTCGTATGGGCCGGTGGGCGGCTGCTAGAAGGTGACGCCGCTCGACTTGGGGTTGCTTAGCGTCGCCAATTTCTGACTCATATCATTGCAAGCGCAAATAACCTTCTATATGCACGGCTAAAGCGCAGGAATGCCGAAAAGTGGCGTTAACTCATTGATTTCAAAAACATTTATCTAATTTTCCAACCGAAAAATTAGCGATTAAATAAGATAACCCCTAGAAATCAATGACTTAGACCTTGCTCTCAAAGTCAGCGAGCATTAGCGATTAGATGAGCCTCAGGCCCAAAAGGGGACATATCTGGCGTAACGCTTCGATGTGTTCTCTGGGTCATCCAATTTGATCCATTGTTGTGCTACCGCTTGAGCGATGATCTGTGATACCGAAGCAGACTTCGCTTTACTGTCGTCAAGCCTAAACCGTTCCCTGAGGCTTTGATTGGTCATTTTTTCGTTGCTTACATACCTCAGGCAAGCATGTAAATAGCATGCCCAAACACGATCCGCAGGCTCCATATCTGCAAAATCTTGGTGCGCATACAGAGTCATGGTCGTATGAAAAGGCGTGGCTCGAAACGAAGGTGGCGGCAGCTGATAAAACTCAGTGCTATGGACAACCTTGTCTATGCCGCTACCTTTCTCCTCACAAATCCCCATTCGGCGCATCAGATCGGCCAATCGATCATTTCTGGCCTTGTACTCATCAACGAATCTGTTTGTCGGAATCAATGGCTTGCCAGGGTTTGTAATCTCTATTCGATCAGAATAAATTTCGATGGTGACCGACCCGGACTCTTCAAAATCCTGGTGAACAAGAGCGTTCGCAACCAATTCTCGTATCGCCAGCTCGGGAAACATACGAACTTCATCTCGGAGCGCCTGCCCGATGACCTCATTCATGGGAAGCTGGCTGTTCACGTACGTAATCAAGTTTTCAAATCCGCTCGCATACCCTTTCTGACCGATGATATCCCTCTCGGTTTGCAGTTTGTTTTTTCCCTTGTATTTCACCACTCTGATGGTACGACGCATCAGAGTGTCAAACTCCCTCATATCCTTTGCCAAAAGCAATGCACCTAAGTTCGTAATGCGGTGCATCCCATCACCAACATGACGAATCAACCGCTCGCTCTCTAGTCTTTGCAATACTCCATCCCTAGATGCTGGGAAAGGCAGTTTTAACAAGTCAAAGAAAACCTGGATATCAAGCAGCTTAACTATGTGATCAGAATCAAGGGGATCTGAGGCATCATGCTCTAGAAATCCGGGCCGCCCTTCGCCTAGTATTTTGCGTAGTTGATCCGGGGTCATGGGCTTTAGAGCCTCACCGACTCTCATCAAGTACGCCCCCTCGTACTCCATGGGGTGACCGACAGGTCTCGATGGGATGACAAACGCTACGACTCTCTTGTCATCCAGATAAACTTCAGCCGTTTCAACACGGATACGCAACGTGTCGTGGATCCGTTGCCGAGCCTCACGCAGGTCGCGAAAGGCTTCCGTGCCCACAATAGCTCGGGGATTTTTATCGGTTACCCCGAGAATCAGATGGCCGCCGCCCTCGTTGGCCAAGGCTACGCAGTACTTCATCAACTTCGAATAGTCGAACTGGCTCCGAGCCTCTTTGAATTCGAGTGTTTCATCTTCTCGGGGGCTAGAAATTAGTTTTTGAAGTTGCTCTAGGGTCAACACTTTATTAAGAGCCTTAGGATGAGTTTGCCAATAAACAATAGTTTATCCGGCGTCTCACGCCGTTTCATTTCCGCCGCCCCTTTTTACGATTCAGTCGCTAAAGCAATTCTTGTCGGTAGCCACTTTGTACTTCCCGCACCGCCAGAGCATCCGATTTCCCTGGAAAGTCGCCATTTCGGCTTTAGCCTGAGCATCTGACATGGGCAGTGCTTTGGCCGCAGGCGTACCTCTCTCCCAGAAGTGGGCCACGCACGCCCGCTTACCAGAGCAAAATTTGCTGGCTACGCCTTCCAGATAGCTCGAATCAAGAATCCACGGCTTGGAAACCACAAAGAAGTGGTGTGCCGCCTGACTACTTATCAGTTCTAGGTCTGTTTTCGCTGCCTGGGCGGCGCTTGAGAAGAAAGCAGCCGCAATAGCTGCAATGGTCCAGAACCGCATAGTCCCTCCCGTAACAAATTAATTCTCGATGGTATCCGATTGGCTCGCCCGGATGTTTAGATTTTTATTGACATTAAGTTTAGATATATCTACACTTTTTCTTAACGCAGCAATTCCGCAGAACGGTTTAGGCAACGCCACCCTAGTAACGGAGCTGCAAGCAGTACCCGCTCTTTAACAACCAGCCAAGCGATAGAACAGGCCGATGGCGCACAAGCGTCTCTAGGCACCGGGCGCAACCCTCTACCCCGGAAGCGAAGTTTGCTCAAGACCAGAGGATTTCAACGACCCAGGGGCGGCAAGCACTACTGCTGCGCCCTGCGGCGATTGATGAGCAGTGCATGTCCTGGAGCCGTGATGAACGGGAGTTGTCAGGCGTGCATTGCCCCGGATTCATCCGACTGCACTTTCAACGAGAGTGCAGCCCGATGAACTCATAAGGAAATCAAATGTTCGACGCTAAGCGGTCGATATTCGAAATCATCTACGTGCTGATGTTCGCAATCGGCATCGCCGGATTGGTGGGATGGTTCTTAAATATCGCCAAGATTTTCAAAATCGGATTTGCCGTGGCCGACTGGACCACCTTTGAAGTGGCCCGAATAATCGGCGTCTTTCTTGCCCCGCTAGGGGCTGTGTTGGGCTGGATCTAAGGCTGCACCGCTAGTCACGTGGCAGCTATAGCGAGGGTCAAGCGGAGGGACTATTTCACGTGAACAGGATCGTCCGCTAACACATCCTCGAACTCACCAGATTGTGAAGCAGCAACCGAAAAACGCTTGAACTTCCCAAAAAATTCAACAAGGTCCATTTCAAAGCAAACGGACTGCACCGAGAGTTTGGCACGAGACTTCCTCGCTTCTCCTACGGACGAGGCCGATGCGAAATGCACAGTAACTAACACAAGTCCTGCGGGCCTTACCCGACTTATCTCGCCGCTATAAATCTCCCAACCAACAATCACATCGTCGGCCGCAATCCAACCCTTATCCCGGGCAAATTTGGTCAACGTCAAATCATCATGGTTATCAGCCTGAGCTGTGCCTTTCCAATCGCCGTACTGCGTACCAGCCGCCACTTTTTTTTCGCGAGTCATATTTCCTCCTCCCAGTTGAATGGAGATCTGACTATAGCCAATTCCAGCAGTGATCCAAAGTGCCACAGATTAGACCCTCAGGGCGGCTTCGGAGAGCGGGTCGGCGCTGTTTCGTCACCATCGGAAAAAGTGGCTTTCTCTCTAGATGTGAACTGATCGGGTATTCCAGCCTGCTCTCCGAAGCCGTTCCTCCCACCATCTTGCCCATAACAGGGTTTTCATATGAACAACGACAAAGCACGCCAGCGCATGCTTAAGCTGCTGGCCCTTGCCCGCCGTGGTGAAGGCGGCGAAAGTGATAACGCTCAACGATTCTTGGAATCCATGCTGAAACGGCACGGCATGACGCTGGCCGACCTTGGCGAGGATGATCAGGCTACTGAGTGGATGAAGTTTCCATTCAGAACGGTACAAGACCGCCGGTTGCTCGCCCAAGTTGCGAGCATGGTGCTGCGAACGAATTCACTTCCCTCTCGGGAGTACCGAGGCGAGAAAGCGCTCTGGCTACAGATCACAAAAGCCCAGTTCCTAGAAATCGAGCTTCATTTCCGAGCGTTCAATCGAGACTTGAAGAAAGCATTGGAACTCGCCTTCATCGCGTTCATTAATCGCAACGATATCTTCAGTGGCGTAGCGAGTGACGATAGCTCACCGCCACAGCACTCAATGGAAGACATGGCGGTCGTCGCCGCAATGATGGCGGGAATGCCTCGCACGGCAGTCCATCGTGAATTGACGCATGAAAAGGGAGCCAGGGCATGACGGCTCTCACCACCATTTTGATGTTTCTACTCGCCGCCTTTCTCGTGGCACTCGTGGGCGACTGCCTCACACAGCGTCATGCGGCGAATGATCCTTGGAACCCGACATGAAAACAATCACCGCTATCGCGCCCCCGTGCGCGAATCGAAAACGAATCTCGCCCGCCAAGGTAGTAGATAGGCTGGTGGATTTCATCGCACCAAAGGGCCATGCTGGGCGCGGCAATTGGGACGCCAACGACCGCATACCGCTCGGCGCATGGCTCGGCGCACTGCTGTTCGTCGCCCTCTATCTCGTGGTGCTGCCCTGGCTTGGACGCGGGGCAGGTTTCTGACCATGGACGGTATCGGATTCATCGTCCGGGACATGCTTGGATGGACCCCACCCATACCGCCCCCGACGCCAATCATTCACCCCGAGTTCGCCATACCGGAGCCTCCGCCCAAGGGCGCACCACTCCAAGACGAACACATTGACTACATCACCGCAATGCACGGTGTTCTGCCTGCCCGCGTGCTCGCTGAGCAATTCGACGTGAGCATCACCATCGTCTGCAAAATCTGGAAAGGCCACCCAGGTGCAGGCAGATTTCCTCGCCCCCAAGGACCCAAATGACCCAACCCACAGCCCCCGCATCGTTCCGCACGATGATCGAAGACAAGACGATCAAACGCGCCGATGCGATGAAAGTCCGTTACGCCGATATCCGCGTGAAAGCCGGTTTCAACCTTCGTGACCTTGACGACGAATATGAAGCCGGAATCGAGGAACTGACAGCCTATGTCCTGGCTGGAGGAACCCTCCCTGCCCTGGAAGTCGTGCCAATACCTGATGGTTCCGGTGTCGAGGTCGTAGACGGCCATCGCCGACACGATGCGATTGGCCGCGCCATCGCAGCAGGCGCCCCCATTGAATGGGTATCGATTGTCGGATTCAGCGGCAACGAGCTGGATAGACAGGCCCGCATTTTTACCAGCAACAAGAACGCCCAGCTGCGCCCCCTTGAGGCGGCTAAGGGCTTTAAGCGGTTCCGAGGGATGGGCCTCGACAGCGACGAGATTGCAGCTCTCGTGCATTGCAGCCGTACCCACGTCGAGAACTACTTTGTGCTAGCCGACGCTGAGCCAGACGTTCAAGAGCTCGTGCGGTCGGGGCAGGTCGCCGCCGAGGTGGCCATCGAAGCAGTACGCAAGATGGGCGCGCAGGCTGGCGAGTTTCTCCAGGGCAAAGTCACCCAGGCCAAAGCCGCAGGCAAGTCGAAAGTCACTTCCAGCACTATCCACGGACGGGCACTGCCGAAAAAGGTCGTCGTTCCTCTTGTGTTCCAGGTCGATGCCTTTATTGGCGGTCTGACACCAAACCAGAAAGCGGCGTTGCTCGACCGCCAGGAAGGGCGCGTAGCACCCGAATCCATCCAAGTAGATACGGACCAGCTTCTAGCGCTGCTGTCCGCTCACGGAGCCGTAGAAACCGCCCGCGCCCGACAGGCCGAACGCGACCGCAAGCGCGCAGAAGCTAAGCAACGCTCAACTCAACAAACCATCGATTCTCCCCAGGAGACAGACGAATGAACACCACCGCCATTGAAGGATCAATCGAAGTCGAAATTCAGCCAGACCCGAGAGGTATCTGCATCGGTGTGTGGCAGGGCCAAAACTGCATCTACACCGGCGCTCACGCCCTACCCGCCCCCAACGAAATCGATGCGCGGGACGCAATGCGTTATCGGGCCGTCCGCCTGTCTGTTTCCGATAACAATTCAATGCTGATGATGCAGGCGACCAAGGCCGCAGGAGTCGATGAAACATCGGACATGCCGACAGCCACTCAATTCGACGCCATCGCAGACTATCTCGTCGCACATAGCGACGGCCCTAAAGAATAGGACAAACGGTCGCCTAATTGCCTTGGCCGAAGTAGTGGAAAGACTCTAACGCCTGTTGTCCCTTGCGCAGCGCCTCAGCTTCACTGACAAAACCAAGCTGTGGCCGCTGCTCGCAAACCTTGAAGCCCGTGGCTTCGTTCTCCGTAATGATTGCCCACTCAAAACAATCCGGCCCCGTTTGCTCCACTAGCAGCCTACTGACGCATGGAGTCCCGGCGTGCTGTTTTTCCATAGTCTCACTCCTGTAAGTGAGCGGATCGTACCTCAACTCAATCTGAGTGTCAGCATGACCACAGTAGCTATCCTTTTTGCTCGGGCAGATTCGGTCTACAAGACGCTGCCCGGCTGCGACGTGTACGACATGGAGCGGGATGCTCGTACCTATGACGGCGATTTGCCTGTTGTGGCTCATCCGCCGTGCCGCGCATGGGGCCGATTGCGTGCGTTCGCCAAGCCGCGCCCTGACGAGCGCAATTTAGGCAGATTGGCCGTATCGCTTGTCCGAGAATTTGGCGGCGTGCTTGAACATCCAGCGGGCAGTCTGCTTTGGTCCGCACAACGAATGCCCTATCCCGGAGCTGGCCGCGACCAGTGGGGGGGGTGGACACTCGCCGCCCCTCAGAAATGGTGGGGCCACAAGGCAGAGAAAGCCACTTGGTTCTACATCGTAGGAAGTGACCCCGACGACCTCCCCACTCTACCGCTCGTCCTGGGCGAAGCGGCCTATGTCGTGCAATCGCGAAAACGACATGACTACCGCCCTCACATCACCAAAGCCGAGCGCGAGGCGACTCCGCCCGATCTGGGCCGCTGGCTCGTCGAGGTAGCGCGCCGCTGTGCCATTAAGAAGAGGAACCCCACATGAACACCCACAAGGACGTTACCGCGCACTTTAATCCTGACGGCACATATTCAGTCGGGAAGCGAGCACGCAAGCCAGCCCGTAAGGCCTTACAGACCGAACGTGACAGCGGACTGAACATCCTCCGCGAATTCACCAAAGACGAGATCATTCAGTGGATCAGTGAGAACGGCCTATTCCTACGCGTAAGCCGACGTGAAATGCTGTTTATTCGCTGGAAGATGCAAAGCGAACAACTGTCCAGAGATTTCCAAGCTGAGCTTGATCGATGGGACGACCAGAAGCCCGATTTTGCCAAGCGAGATGCACTCGCCGTCAAGTTCAACAATTCTACGGACCGCAGCGAGCGAATGCGTCTGTTGAAACAGATACAGCCGTACGACAAGGCACTGAAGGATCACATGGTGGTCATGAGGATTCTTGACGAGCGCCAAAAGAAGGTGGACCGCGTGTATCGCAAGATGAAAGAGGCTACTCAATGACTGACAACAAGCAAGACCCTTTAAGCGACGATTACGTCAACTCAGTGATTCATCAGCACGGCTATATGAGTCCTGAAGCGGTTATCGCCCGATTGGATCAATGGATCGGCAAGAACGGCGGTGAAAATGCCACGTCATTGCTCATGTATGAGGCTCGCGGAACAATATCCAAGCTGCGCGGGGCGGGTGAGCCGTTGTTCTATCTCGACCCGGCTGTTCTTGACGAAAAGGGAGAACTCGGCGCGCATGTTCAGACCGCTCTAACGTGGAGCCGGAAATCCCGAGCAGGCTGGACGTTAGCGGTATACGCCGCGCCCCAGGCCAGCGCCGAGGCCCGCCTAGTATTCCCCGCCCATCTTCGGAAAATGTGGTCAGGCGGCGAGGTCCAGGCATGGCTAGATGAGCAGTTGGGCACCACCGCGCCGAAGGCGACAGCCAAAGGCAGTTTGGACAGATACCGGAAGTGGCAAGCGGAACAGGCCAAGGCCCGCGATGACGGTATCGAGGCAGCCGCAGCTTGGGTAGACAAGCGCCGCCACAACTTTGACCATGAAAACGGACGCATGGAGCGAGATACCGGAGCGTGGAGCTTCGGCAGAGGCGCGGCAGCAATTGCAATGGAGGAATACAGCGCCGAACTGGCCGAAATTGCCGAGGGATTACGCGCCCTGAAGTCCGCCCCTGCCGCCGAGGGCGTAGATTTTCCATCTGATCTGCCAGGTCAGCTTCGGGAATACGCCAGCAATAACGGATACAGCCACCAAGACTATGCCGACACCATGCGGCAAGCTGCCGATGCGCTGGACCGCCAGCAGCGCGGCGGGGATGTTGGAAACGACGAGCACGCAACTTTTGTGATATTCACGCAGCCCGGCAAGGTGCCTCAGCGCAAGGGTCCATACCCGACTACGAAATTTGTAGAAGAGGCATTGCGCGAGATACAAGCAGCATACCCGGATGCCACCAGCATGGTCATCCAAATGCCGAACATTTGCCATCCGCAAAGCGGAGTCGAATGGATCGACATGTATGGGGACAAGCGCAAAGGACGCCTCGTTTCCGCCCTGGCCGCGCAGAAGCCGGTAGAGAGGGATGCGCACAAACTGATGGCTGAAGAATATCAGGCGTGGATCGATTGCTACCACTCTGGCGGCGATTACACCGATTTTCTTGCTAAACGGCTGTCCGACATAGCCCAGCAGGGCAAGGAGGGGTGATGCACCAGATCGACCTGTTCTCAGCCGTCAATACGGCGCGCACCCAGGCGTTACCATCTGCGCCTCCCCTCGTGCCTCACACTGACTGGCCGTTCCCCGGATTGTCGCCAGAAGACTCAACAAGGGCCGCTATACGTCTCAGCTCACAGTACACCGAACTACTGTCCACCATCATCAAGCGTCACGGCGGGCCGATTATCGACAGCCATGTCGTGGCGGCACTGCCTGAGGATTGGCGCACCCTGCTGGGCAAATGGGCACACGGAAATCTGAGTTATGGCGAAGCCAAGGCTCATGGCATACACGTCGAATATGTGGCACATGACGGCGATGGTAAAGGTGGCTTCCATTTTCGGTACCGCGCCACAACGAACGATGGGGAGGCTTAGAATGCGTGAGCCTCTAAATTTCCCTTCCGGACCCGGATTCCTTACTCCTTCGTTGCTCTTCGTTGCTCCAAGCGGCATCCACTGCTTTAAGCAGAGCTTTCAGTCGGGCTTCGCCCCCCGGAGTATTGGCGCAGAACGCGTCTTTGACTTCGGCCACACCTGCCCAAGCTTTGACGATTGGTGCCACGTTCGGCTTCAAAGCAAGGTGCAATTCCAGAGCATCCTCAATATAGCCAGCCCTCCATTCGTTGAACGCGCGGTAGTTGACAGGCCCCTCGGATTCAACCTGCTTGATTTGGTTATAGACCGAAGCGAGATAACTCCACTGCGAAGCAAAGCGTGCATAGAGCGCCACGTAAACGCCGCCGAAGACCGCGCCGATCCATGGCCCTACATTGACGAGCTGCTCACGGAATCCGTACCACGACCATGGGCCTGGACGCATTGGATCGATCCATGCAATCAGCCCAATGGCGCAGAAAATCACCCATACCGTGATGAAAGCGCTGCGGAGCACAATGACTGTGCCCCCGTTGTAACCGAACAGACGCACAATCCATTCGCCAATCCAAAAATCGACGAATTTCCGACAACCGTTCTTGAATCTCCTCCGCATGACGTCTCCTGTGGCTCATTGCTATTTGAGCCGCAGTTTACGGCCATTGAAGCTAATGCGCAGGACATAAGCCATGGCTGATCTGCACCTAGCCCTAAAAGGCGAGTACTTCGACCAGATCAAGGCTGGGACGAAGACCGAGGAGTATCGCTTGTTCAACCCCTATTGGTGTCGCCGCCTCGAAGGGCGGTCATATGGACACATTGTGCTGACCAAGGGATACCCGACCCGGTGCGGGTCTATGCAATCAAAGTAGGAACATGACCACCGACGTAATCGAGCGTCTGCTCGACACAACTAGAAAATCTTGGATGCCCGCATAACGCGGGCTTTGTTTTGGAGATTGCATGAACACCCCTCCATACCTTACAGACGAGGAAATCGCCGATATCTGCACGCCACTCACGCAGCCAGCGGCTCAGATGAGGCACCTTAAGCGGCTCGGCCTCAACGCACGAGCCAAACCCAACGGTCGCCCGCTGGTCGCTCGCGCCGATTTCGACCGCGTAATGACATCAGAACAACCGGCACCTAGGCTAGTCGAGGTGCCGATATCAACACCAGCCGCAGACGTGATAGCCCTGCGGCACCATTGGCAGAATAGGAGAAATGGACATGGGGCGGCGGCGCGCGGGCGATGACCCGCTAAATCTCGCAGGCACTCGGCTGTCGTGGCGATGGAATAAGTTCTGGTACCGACATCGCGACGGACGCTGGGAAAAGGTCGGTACCGATGTAGCCGAGGCCAAGAGGAAAGCTGCCATTTACAACGGCGACCGCAGGGATTACGGCACGATGGCCTATTGGCTAGATGAGTTTTTATTGGATTGTGACGCCCGCGTTGCGTCGAACGACCTAGCCAAAAGAACGCGTGACGACTACGAAGAAAACGCCGTCGAGCTGAAGGTATTCTTCGGGAAAATGACACCAGAGGCGGTAACTCCTGAGTTGGTGCAGTTGTATTTAGACGAAGGCAAACGGGCCGGACGCGCCGTGCGAGCCAACCGGGAACGAGCCTGCCTCTCATCTTGCCTGTCGTGGCTCATCCGTAAAGGCAAGACAACTATCCGGATTAACCCTTGCATGCGCGCAAGTGGGATTCAGCGCAACACTGAAAAGCCTCGGGATAGGTATGTGACCGACGAAGAGTACCTTGCCGTCTATGACTGTGCCCCCGCCCCCGTCCGGCTGATGATGGAGTTGGTATACCGTACCTTGCAGCGGCCAGAAAGCGACATGACGGGCTGGACAGCTGCAAACGTCCGGCGCCGTGGGGACCAAAAGGTTTTGCGGGTGACGCAGAACAAGACTGGTCAAGTGTTGGAGATAGAACTCACCGGGAGGCTGCTGGAAATGATCGAGCAAGCAATCGGGCCTAACCCGGTGTTGCACCAACCCATCGTGCACACCGCTGACGGAAACGCCTATACCTACAGCGGAATCACGTCGATGCTCACCCGCGCCCAGGCCAAGGCCCGCAAGCGCAAAGGGTTGGAGAACATGCCATCTTTCGGGTTCCGTGACCTCAAGGGTAAGGGCGCAACTGATCTATGGCTTTCGGGAGAAAGGATCGAACGTATTCAAATGCTATGCGGCCATCGCCACAAGTCCACCACGGAAACATACGTCAAGGCGCGGTGGCGAGAAACTGTGGCTCCCAACTCTATCCAGCCAGGCCAAAAGAACGTCGCATAAACAGTAGTTTTAACGGACTGTTCCCTGGGGAAAGGGATGCAGAACGGACAAGACAAATGTGCGGATTCTTAAGGCCAAACCCTTATCTGGCTTAGTTCTCCGGCCAATTCTGGGGTCGGATTGAAAATCCGCGTGTCGGTGGTTCGATTCCGCCCCAGGCCACCACGAATTCGATGCCCAGCCCTAGAAGCTGGGCATTTTCTTTTGTGCCAAAAAGAATAGGCTCTACCCGCTGACCGGCCCCACTGGATTTGAACGAGTTACTCCGGCACAAATGCATGCCAGGAAAGCTACACTGCGGTCGACGCCCTGCGGCGACCGCGCCTGGCCGTCCTACCCGCGGCCGATCCGGAAACGCCTGCGAAGGTGCTGCAATCTCTCGCCACCTCGGCGATACGGTGCCCCAGCGTCGCATTCGGGTGCTTCAGAAAGCAGCAGGAGTAGCTTACTGATGGCGCCGGCGTCGAGGTCTTGACCAGGTCGAGGGAGCCTGCTCTTATCTCGTTCTTGAAAAGGGCAATCGGAAGACAGCTGACACCCACGCCAGCAGAGATCAAACCCGCCAGGGCTTGCACGTTGTTTCCACCATAGATGCGTTCCGGACGCACCCCGGCACTTTCCCAGAGCCGGCTGCACGCGACCGTAATGATCGAATTCTCCGACTGTTCGATCACCGGCTGCGTCGCCAACTCGTGCATGGTGTGCACATCGCCGGCCCCAAAGACGCCGGGTGCGGCGAACCAGCCGAACTGGACTTCGCCGACGCCCACCTTGGCCATGGAGTCCGACGTACGAAAATCGGGAAGGATGGCGAAATCCAGCCGTCCCTCTTCCACCTTATCTTGGAGCAGGAGCGACAGGTCAATCTCCGGCTGAACCGTGATGGACGGATAGAGCTGCTTCATATGGCGCAGGAAGTCAGCAAACCATGTCAGCGCCACCATTTCGGTGAGGCCGATCCGCAGCAGCCGGACGGGCGGATGACTCAGGCTTTTCAGCGTGTCCAGACCCTGGAGCAAGCCCAGCAGCTTTACACACTCGGCTTCCAGTTCCCTTCCGAATGGGGTCAACTGGCTTTTGCGGCCGTCCCTCTCGAACAGCGGCTGAACTGCAATGGCCTGCAGTTCTTGTATCCGTTTAGTGACGGCCGATTGCGTGACATGCAGTCTTTCCGCGGCACAGTTGAGCGTCCCCAGACGGGCGAGCCAGTAGAACGCCTGCAATTGTTTGATAGTCGGCATGTCCCGCCCTCAACGTCTGGCCACGCGATGCTGAGTCGCCATCGCGCTGTCGAAGTTGCAATTGCGCTTCACCAGATCGGCCACCGTCCGGTGAAAGTCGGTAATCGAGTCTATTTTTATCAGCAGGATGTACGCCATGCTGATTGCGCCAAGCGGAACCGTCACCTCCTGGAGCAACCCTGACGCCACGGCATCCGAGGCAATTGCATATGGGAGGCCGGCTATCCCGAGGCCGGCGGCGCAGATCCCCGACAACGCGGCCAGGCTGTCGCTCTGGATCATGTTTGCGGGCCTTACCCCACGATCGATCAGCCAGTTCACGATCTGGCTTCCCGAGCTGCCGCCCGTGCCTTGCAGCAGAAGCGTCTCCTGCTCGAATTGCGACAGCTTCAATGTCTTGGGCATGGACCGACGGGCTGCGCAGAACCACCCGAATGCCGCGGAGCCGACGGTAATCCTGGCCATGTTCGCCGAACGCGTGGATTCGAGCACAACCGCTATGTCCAGATGACCATCTCGCATCTGCTCGAACAAGCGGATGGACGAATCCACTTTCAAGTCCAGGCGAATGCGGGGATACCGAGCCCGCAAATCCACAACAAAAGATCCGAGCCATGTCACCGCCGCTAGCTCCGTCACTCCAAGACGCAGTGTCGAAGCCACGATTTCCGGGCTGGCGAAACGCTCCATGAGGTTGACACGCTGGCGCAGAATTGCCCGCGCTTGCCGCAATACTTCCTGCCCTTCAATCGTGAGTTGCGCCGACCGATGGTTCCGATTGAACAAAGGGTGCTTGAACTGCCCTTCTAACTCATTGATCAGGCGCGATATGGCTGACTGCGATGTATCCAGGCTGCGAGCCGCTTTCTCGAAGGACCCCATATCCACCACCGCGACAAAAGCCTCCAGTTCCCGGAAGGTCGTCATGGCACCTGTCCTGTTCATACCGATTGGGAATAAGTCTACACCTCCATGGCATGGATCCCGCAGCCAGGCTGACGCACCGGAATGTACGCAACGTCGCGCCGAAGACAGGTGTCCGCAGGGATGTAGCGCATCGCCGCCTCCGAGCGCCGCGCGCTGGCACCGCGTCGCTCGTGACGTTTCAGACTGCGTGCGACCAAAATATAAATCGCCCGGACTCCGAAAACTAGCTGCTTGCCATCTCGCCCGTTCCGAGCAGATCGGCCGCCCAGGTCTTTGTCCTGTCGAACGACTCGCGCATGTACTTCACGGTTTCGTCGGGGTCGAGCGGTGCGGAAATGGCGCCGAGCTGCTCGCGCAGCTTGGCTTGCACATCGGGCATCTGAACCACTTCGGCAAGGTGCTTGCTGAGCGCCTGTGCGCGCTGCTTGTCCATCCCTTTCGGCGCGACGATGATGAAGAAGTCATCGACGACCATACCCGGCACCGACTCGTTCACGGTGGGAATATCCGGAAACAGCGGCGACCTCTCTGCGTTGGACACGCCCAGGATTCTGACTTTTCCGGAATCGAGCGTCGCACGGGTACCCGCGAGATTCTCGAACTTTGCGTCGATGAATCCCCCCATCAAGTCCTGGTTCGCGGGCGCCGAGCCCTTGTAATGCACGATGGTGACATCCAGGTTCGCTGCCTTGACCAAGTACGCGGCAGCAAGGTGGCTTGACGAGCCCTGCCCCACGGTTCCTATCGTTACTTTCTTGGGATTCGCGCGGCAATAGTCGATGAACTGGCGCACGTCGGAAACGGGCAACTGATTGCGTGCCAGGAACAGGTAGGTGTTCACAGACAGCCTGGCCAACGGGGTGAAGTCGGCCACCGGGTCCAGTTTCTGTAGCTCGGGATATACAGCGGGTGCAGTGACCAGCATGGACGAGCTGAGGTAAAGCACCTTGCCGTCTGGAACCTGGCGTTTCACGTAGTTGCTCGCGATCAGGCCGCCGGCCCCGGGACGGGCTTCAACGATGATTGTCTCGTTGATCTTCGAGCCGAGTTTCTCCGCCACAATACGGGCAATCGCGTCCGCGCCGCCTCCCGGAGGCCCTGGGATGACGATGCTGACCGGCGCAGAACTGGCCTGTACGCGCCCCAACGAGGCCCCCGCCACGAGCACACTACCGTAGCCCAGTTTCAGAATGCTCCGACGTGAAATCATTGCGCCCTTCCCGCATTTCGTTCATAAGTAGCAGGGCAGTCTATCAGCGCTGCGAACGATAAAAAATTGAATTTTTTCCGCTGAAAATTATTCCAGGTTGGTATCCATTTTTCGCGTTTACCCCTAGCGTCATCTCCGCAAAATCCCTCATCGATACACGTAGCCGATCAAAGATCTTTTTCAACATCAGCTATCTGGGTAAGCCGGAGTCAATGCAATGAACGACATGCGCCGCCCTAGCAGGGGCGTCGATCCTGCCATCGCCTCTATTACACCTCGGGTAACCTTCGGCCGCACGTAAGGCTCGGATCAAATCGGCAGCGAACTCAACTGCAGATGCCACGGCAGCAGTTTTGGATTTGTACGAACCGCACAAGACGGGAGTGAAGGCCGAGTTATATCCCTGATTAAGAGCCCACCGCTTGCCGAGTGCGGGTCCGACGACCTGCTGTTTCTCGTGAGGTACTGAGATCTCCACTAAGCGCCGTGCGTATTGACCTCTTGCGAGACAGATTGGGACATGCTTTACGAACTCATTCATCCAAGGCATTACCTTGCCACTTCCTGTGCCTGACGACGCCATTGCCCTGGTGTCATGCCCATTTTGTCGGTAAATACCCGGCGGAACGCAGAGACTGACTGATACCCGACGGAGTAGGCGACAGTGTCAGTCGACATATTGGGTTTCTTTAATTCGTTGGCAGCCAGGCTCATACGGATATCGACCAATAGTTCAAAAGCCGAGCGCCCTAAATTGTCCTGAAAATGCCGCATGAAGGTGGCGCGGGACATATTGCATAAATCGGCCAGATTTTGCAGATTCCAGTTTTGGGCAGGATTGGCAAACATCGCGGAAATTGCCGGGGCGAGTCGAGGATGGCTGGCCAGCGCCAATAGGCCTTCCGGGGCTTGCTGCGACTCGCTGGCTGCACGCAACGTCAGCGCGAACAGTGCCGAAGACAACGCGTTGAGGATGGCATATCCACCCACTTTTTCGCCGCTGGATTCCATGCGCATCAGTCCGACCAAGTTGGCCAGGTGGCTGATTGTGGAGCCGGTTTCAGTCTCGTCAGGATCACCTTTTACTCGCACCACGAGACGTCTGGGCAGGTAATTGCGAATCAGCCGGTCATGAGGAGGGGCGATTCGAAATCGCCCACATAACATGTCCAGCCGTTCACCACGGCCCGTGTTCTCGCTCAGCATCCATCCCGCGGAGCCTTGGCGGTCATGCGCCATTCTTGGTTTTTTTCCGCTTCCATCGTGCAGGACGTGGGAAGATCCGTGCGGCAGTAGCACGATATCCCCGCCAATCAATTCCTGTGTTGCTTCTGTTTCCGGGTCTTCAATAATGGCCCGGCCTTGCAGTAGGACGTGATAGGGGATTTCGTAGACCGCGCTGGCAGGCTCGTCCAGCCGCCACGGCGCGTCATAGACACAGCGAACTTCGAGTTGACCCGTAACGGTGAGGAGACGCAGAAGTTGGCTCAGCCAATCGCTTTGAGACATGGCCTGTTATGCGAGAAGGTGGGGATGAGACGATTCTATCGAATTTGATCCTTATTGGTATTTTATTGCAAAGATTTAGGCTCGATATGCGCACCAGGGCCTCGTAAAGTGGAGGCTCTTATCCACTACTTTATGTAAGGAGTCATCTCATGAGCCACGCTACGAGTCCTCTTGGCGTACGCACAACCGGCGCTATTGGTGCAAATCGGCCTCTCCTCCAAGTTGCTGAAAAGGGTACTGGATCCTTCTCGCTTCTGGCATTCAACCGGTGGGCGTTGGTTGTCATCTTTCTTTGGTTTGGCGGGATGAAATTCACCGCTTATGAAGCCGATGGCATCGCGCCGTTGATCGCGAACAGCCCCATCATGAGCTGGTTACATACCCTCTTTGGTGTTCAAGGTGCGAGCTATGTGATTGGCGCCCTAGAATTGTCGACGGCCGCGGCACTGATCCTGGGCGCTTTCAAACCTTTCTTCTCAGCCTTGGGCGCGGCGATGTCGATCTGCACCTACCTGGTCACACTCACGTTTTTCTTGACGACCCCTGGCGTCGCGGAAATGACCGCGGGTGGATTTCCCGCGATTTCAGCTTCGCCTGGCCAATTTCTTCTCAAAGATCTTGTTCTGCTAGCGGCATCGGTTAGCCTTCTCGTGGCATCCGTTCAACGCTCACGTCCGGGCACTTGATTATGTATACAATAGATAATATATAAACTAAACTGCCTCATCATGGACATGATGAACAGATCGACCGTCGTTTTGGACGGTATGCGCCTGCATGCAAATGCCGTGGTCGCAATTGCGCGATTCGGTGCGAAGGTAGCCCTTGACGACGCTACACGCGACGCGTTGAACAAAACACGTGGCTATATCGAGACGCATTGGCTCAATGATTCGGCCCCCTTGATGTATGCGTTCAACACAGGTGTGGGTGCACTTAAGAGCCAGCGCATTGCTCCAGCGGAAATAGCAGATTTCCAGGCTAGCTTGGTTCGATCGCATTCGGCTGGCACGGGCGAGCCCATGCCGGAGGAAGTCGTGCGTGCAATGATGGCGTTACGCGTTAACGCCTTTGCCCGCAATCATTCTGGTGTCCGCGTCGCCATTATCGACAGGCTCGTCGCTATGCTCAATCTGGGCATCACTCCCGTAGTTGCCGCCAAAGGCAGCGTCGGCGCGAGTGGAGATCTGGCACCGCTCGCATTAATGAGCGGTGCCCTGATGGGCTTGGCGGAATCCAGGGTGACCTATCGAGGCAAGGAAATGCCTGCGCAGTGCGCCTTCGCGCTTGCAGGATTGGAACCAACAATCGACGTTCAAGCGAAGGACGCCACAGCGCTGATCAACGGCGCTACCGCCTCGCTCGCGTACGCCGTCTTGGCAGCTCACGACGCTCGCGAGCTATTGACAAGCGCCACGATTTCGATGGTCATGTCGTTGGAAGCGCTACGCGGCGAGCTGTCGTGCTTCGACGACCGAGTCATGCAAGCTCGCCCGCATCGCGGCCAGAGGCGGGTTGCCGCAGCAATTCGCCGAATGGTCGCAGAAAGTCGACGCTGCAGCGAACCGGCCCGCCAAGTGTGCTTGCGCAGCACGCCCGGGCTTGATCCCGCACGTGCCGGCCTGCCCCACATGCCGCCAATTCCGCCGCGCATACAAGATGTCTACTCCCTGCGCTGTGTTCCCCAGGTGTACGGTCCGGTACTTGATGCGCTTGATTATGTCGATGGCATTCTTGCCACCGAGATGAACAGTGCGACCGACAACCCTCTCATCTTCCCGGAAGATGAAGGCTATGCCATCGTCTCAGGTGGACATTTCCATGGGCAGTACATCGCTCAGGCAATGGATTTGCTCGGCCTGGCGGTAACCGATTTGTCCGCAATCTGCGACCGCCGGAGCGCGCGGCTCATCGATCCAGCATGCAATTTCGGTTTGCCGGCCAACCTGATCGCAGAGCGGCCCGGGATCAATACGGGTTTTTCTGTCGTGCAAAGCATGGGTACGGGTTTGGTTCTGGAAAACATGGGCATGTGCAGTCCCGCCAGTGCTACCAGCCTTCCCGCAAAAGGCAATACGGAGGACCACATCAGTAATTCATGTTTCGCAGCACGACGCACGCGCATCGTGGTCGAGAATACTCAGACAGTGATTGCCTCGGAACTGATGCTTGCAGCCCAAGCCTTGGATCTAGCCGAGCCAGACTTGAGCGCCTACCCTGTCGGTGTCGGGACCAGAGTGGCATGGTCTACCGTCCGAGATGCGGTGCCTGCCATGCTAGGTGATGACCGTTGGGTTCACGATGACATCGCCAAATTGAAGCTACTGGTCTCCGATGGCACCCTTGCAGCCAAAGTGCAGTCCGTGAGCGGGGCACTATGGCAAACGGACTCAGTCGAATGAAACCGGCTCATGACACAGTGTCGAATCGTGATGACGCCACCTGGCCTGCGCGAATCGCGCGCGCGCTGATCGACCGCATTATCACAGGCGAGCTTCAGCCCGGGGAGAAAGTGGGCCAGGATGCATTGGCTGCCGAGTTCGGCACTAGTCATGTTCCTGTGCGAGAAGCATTCCGCAGGGTAGAGGCACGCGGACTGCTGGTGAGCGAGCCGCGCAAAGGTGTACGCGTGAGTTTGCTGGACGAGGCATCCATCGTGGAAATCACGCGCATGCGGGGAGCGCTGGAGTCGCTCGCCTTACGTCACGCGATCCCAGCCATGGAGACGGACGACCTGGAGCGAGCCAACGCCGCCATCGAAGCAGGCGACAAGGCACAGGACATGCAGGCATGGGAAGCTGCCAATCGCGCATTCCATGAAACACTATACCGTCCATGCGCGATGCCCCGCCTGCTCGCCAGCATCCACATGCTGCACGAGTCACGCATGCGTTACATGCATGTGACGGCGCCATTTGTGGCCTGGGATCCTGACTCCCAGCGCGAGCACCGGCAATTACTGGCAGCAGTGAAAAAGCGCGACGTAGAACAAGCCTGCCATTTGGTGGAGCGGCACATCGCAGATGCTGGTGCGACTCTTTTGCGGGGTCTTGTGAAATGGCGTTCCACAGTTGCTGGCTCAAACTAACGAAGGGGAACATCAAAAGCACCTCGAATTGAGGTGTTCCACGGGTAACACCAATCCGCCAGCAACGTGTGAACAGATATAACCGGCTTAACTGCTTGTCTGAACCGGAAGCTGGTCTCAGTCCAAACGCTGAGATTCTGCTCGTTCACCGACTTCAAGAAAGCGATCTCTGATCCACATGCCAGCAGGATCACTGTGTGCCCGCGGATGCCATGCCATCGCCAGGCGAAATGATGGAATATCAAATGGGAGAGGGATCAAATCCACAAACGCCGCATAGCGCTGCAGCAATTTCTGCGGAAGACTGGCCACGCCATCAGTCTGAGACAGAACAAGTGCCACTTGGTTGTAACTGGGCACAGTAGCGACTACATTTCTCATCGCGCCGAGTCTTGCCAAGACCGTGTCCACAGGAGTGGAGAAGTCTGCACGGGATGAAACAACGATATGGCGTAGAGCGCAATACTCTGCCAAATCCGGTGTACCGGTCCCCCGAGGATGGCCATGACGTTGCGCCAGCACGAAATCGTCGCTGAGCAGAAACCGTGCCTTCAGAGTCTCCGGCACCTTGTCGATATCCCCGAGAAACAAATCGACCTCACGACGCGCCATGCGCTCGACCAGCCCGGCGTCGTCGGCGGGCACGACGGCCATCCGCAACTCCGGATTGCCATAACTCATCACCTCTGCCATTACGTCCAACGCTACGATCGTAAACACGCTGTCATTTGTAGCGACAACAAAGGTTCTTGCCGAGGTATTGGGATCAAACTCATGCGGCTGAGCCACAGCGTCGCGGAGCCTGACAAGAGCATCGGCCAAGCTCGAACGCAATGCAAGCGCCCGCTCAGTCGGCACCATGCCACGCCCCGTTTCCGAAGGCACGAGCAGCGGGTCCTGAAACAGCTCGCGCAGGCGAGACAGATGGCCCGACAAGGTCGGCTGACTGATGTGCAGACGCTGCGCTGCGCGCGTCACGTTCAATTCGTCCAGCAATGTGTCCAACGAGATCAGCAGGTACAACTCCGATCTTTTCATATCGAACATGCCGATACCTCCCATCGAATCTAACAATTAACGGTCATTTGGGTATCGCACTTAAGCTTTCACGAGCGTCAAAGAAAGTGAGCACGGAACGTCCGTGCAGCAACCCGACAAACAGATCCTATTGAATATGCCTCATACAAACAAGACGTACCAGATCGGTGACGTGACCGTCACAAAGATCGAAGAAATGCGGTTGAATGTCGCTCAGCCGTCTTTTCTATTCCCGGACTGGGACGCTGCAGAGCTGGAAAGAAACCTGCACTGGCTCACACCCAGCAACATGGATGCCGCTACTGGAAATCTGATTCAGAGCATCCATACTTGGCTGGTGCGGACCAAACACCATACGATCCTCATCGACACCGGCTCCGGCAACAACAAGGAACGGCCACGAAACACGGTTTTCCATCGATTGCAGACACCTTACCTCCAGCGTCTGGCTGCGGCCGGGGTGAATCCGGAAGAGGTGGACTACGTTCTTCATACGCATCTCCACGTCGATCATGTCGGCTGGAATACAAGACTCGTAGACGGCCGCTGGATTCCTACCTTCCCGAATGCACGCCATGTGTTCTCGCATGCCGAAGAGGACTACTACAGTAGTCCGGCAAGCCATAACGACGTCAACGTGCCAAGTCTGGGCGTTTACGAAGACAGCGTTGCGCCAATTATCGCTTCCGGACAGGCCGACCGTATCAGTAACGACGGCGGTGAATATCTCGATAATTTTATTTTCCGGCCATCAAAGGGACATAGCATCGGGCATATGTCGATTGAGCTGCGCTCCAAAGGAACAGCGGCACTGCTCAGTGGCGACGTCATGCACCATCCATTGCAAGTCATTCGCCCGGACTGGAACTCCGTTTTCTGTGAATGGCCGGATGAGGCACGTGCGTCCCGTCGATGGGCACTCGAATATGCAGCCGATCGCCAGTTGCTTTTTTTCACGCCACATTTCGCGGAGAGTTCTGTTGGCTACGTGACGCGCCGCGGCGATCACTTTGACTGGCGCTATGAATAAGCCACTTTCAGGGAACTCACCATGACCAAAAAATACTCATCCTGCGGAACAGACCTCGTTTTCGAGCAATACCACGTGCCGACCAACGACACAGGTATTGAAATTCACGTACGCAACAAGCGTCCTGCCGCCATGATGCGCTTCCGTGCAGATCGCACCATCGTGATCGTTCATGGCGCGACGTTTTCGTCAGGCAGCCTTTACGATGTTCCATTCAACGGCATGTCTTTCCTCGACTTTCTGGCGGCAGCGGGCTACGACGTCCACGCTCTGGATGTCCGGGGCTACGGACATTCGTCACGCCCATCGGAGATGGAATCGCCTGCAGACGACTCAGCCCCAGTGATCGGGACGGATGTAGGCGTCCACGACTTGGGTGTGGTGGTGGATCACGTTCGCTCGCTTCGTGGCTTGGAGCGTGTCTGCGTGTTCGGCATGTCCTGGGGCGGCACAGTCGCTGGCGCTTATACCAGCCGCAACGCGGATAAAGTTAAGAAACTCGCACTGCTCGCGCCTCAGTGGCTAAGCGACAAGCCGATCCCGATCGATGCGGGAGGTCCATTGAGCGCCTATCGGTTGGTTCCGGTACGGGAAAGCAAGGCTCGCTGGCTGAGCACCGCGCCCGAGTATGGACGCGCTACTTTGATACCGGATGGCTGGTTTGAGCAATGGGCGGACTTTACCCTAGCTGAAGATCCGTGGAGCCAAGAACGTACGCCAAATTTGATGCGTGCGAGCAACGGGCCCATCCAAGACATCCGCGACTATTGGGCCGTTGGTCGCAAGTATTACAACCCCTCAGAAATCTCGGTCCCAGTGCTGCTGATTCATGGCGAATGGGATATCGACGTACCCATCGACCTCGCTCAGGCTTTATTCCTCGAACTGAAGAATGCGACATACCGGAAATGGGTTGAGATTGGGGAAGCCACGCACCTCGTCCTGCTCGAAAAAAATCGCCTCGTCGCGTACAAAGCGATTCGTGATTTCTTCGATGAAGACTATACGCCCGAAGTTGCCGAGAGCTCTCGCAGCAACGGATGATTTCTCGATCTCGGATACTATGACAAACCCTCTTTACATTTTTCCGTAATTCCCCATATAGTTAACAATGCCAGATCCAGCTCCTCCCGAAATCCGCTCTCGCGATGCCGACCGCTCGCAACAGATCATCCTGGATGCTGCGATTGCCGAATTCTCCAGCCATGGCCTGGCTGGAGCGCGCATGGATCGCATTGCCGAACGGGCCGATGTCAACAAACGCCTGATTTACTACTACTTCAAGAGCAAGGACGCACTGTTCCTCGCAGTCCTGGAAAACACGTATGCGCGCATCCGCCAAGCGGAACAGGCACTGCGCCTGCACGACATGCCGCCAGCCCAGGCCATCCGACGCCTCACCGAATTCACCTGGAACTACTACATCGAGCACCCCGAGTTTCTCACGCTGCTCAACAGCGAGAATCTGCATGAGGGGCAACACCTCGCACGCTCCGCAAGGATCAGCGAAATGAATTCTCCGCTAATAGAAACACTGGGTGAAATTCTGGAACGCGGCCGGCGCGAGCAACTCTTTCGCGGGGGCATCGACGCGATGCAGCTCTACGTCTCCATCGCCGGCATGGCCTACTTTTATTTGTCCAATCACTACACGCTGTCGGCAGTATTCGGACGCGACCTGATGACCCCCAAGGCACACCAGGAAAGGCTCTCCCACATCTGCGATGTGGTCCTCGGCTACGTGCTCAGAAACTAGCAAATCACCCCGTTGACAAAAACGGAGCGTGGCCTCTATTATTTTCTTAATTCACCATTTGGTGATTTAAATCGCACCAACACTCGATGCTGATGCGACGCCAAGAGCGAGAAAACAGGAGACCGGTCATGTCCTTGCGCCATCATTTGCTGCGCAGCTTCTTTGCATCGCTGCTGTGCTGCACAACTCTGCCTGCCATGGCGGCCGACTACCCAACTCGACCGATCCGCGTCATCGTGCCGTTCGCCGCCGGCAGCACCGTCGACATCATCGCCCGCGCCATCAGCGACAAAATGGGTGAAAACCTGGGCCAACCTTTCGTGATCGAGAACCGTGGCGGTGCCAGCGGGACCATCGGTCAGCAGGCCGTGGCGAGCGCCGCGCCGGACGGTTACACGCTCCTGCTTCATTCCTCCTCGCACACGGTCAGTCCGTCGACCTTCGCAAAACTGCCCTTCGATACGCTGGCCGATTTTGCGGGCATCACGCCGATCGCCTCGCTGCCCAACGTGCTCGTTGTGTCTCCCGAGAAAGGCTACAAAACCGTGGCCGACCTGCTGGCCGCCGCACGCGCGAATCCCGGCACACTGAATTTCGCCTCAGCCGGTCAAGGCAGCGCTACGCACCTGAATGCCGAAAAGTTCAAAGACGCCGCCAACATCGAGGCAGTGAACATCCCCTTCAAGGGGTCCTCCGAAGCCGTCACCGAAGTATTGGCCGGACGCGTCGATTACTACTTCTCGCCCATCGCCCCAGTCATCGGCCAGATCAAGGAGAAACGCCTGCTGCCGCTGGCTGTAGGCTCGGCCGATCGCTCGGCAGCGCTGCCTGATGTGCCCACTGTGATCGAGGCCGGTGTACCCGGAGCCCAATTCAATTTCTGGATCGGCATGCTGGCGCCGGCGAAAACACCGCGCCCCATCATTGACCAACTGCACGCCGCCGCTGTCCAGGCACTCGAATCGGATGCAGTCAAGGCCCGCTTTCTGGAGCTTGGAGCTCAGGCTTGGACGCTGACACCCGAGCAGTTCGATCAGTACATCGAAAAGGAAATCGCCACCAACGCCGACATCGTCAAGGCGGCCGGCATTTCGGCGCAGTAACGGCGCGCACGCCACCTCTACTACTCGAAGGAAAACCATCATGCCTACGCAGCGGCTTGGAATCATCATGCACGGCGTCACCGGACGCATGGGGATGAACCAACACCTTATCCGTTCCATCGTCGCCATACGTGCCCAAGGCGGCGTGGCGCTGTCCAACGGTGATAAGGTCATGCCCGACCCTATCCTTATCGGTCGCAATGCCGAGAAAATCGAAGCCCTGGCGCGTACGCATGGCATAGAGCGGTGGGGCACCGATCTGGATGCGGCCCTGGCCAACGCGCAGGACACTGTTTTCTTTGATGCCGGCACCACGCAGATGCGCCCCGCGCTGCTCGCCCGCGCCATCCAGGCAGGCAAACACGTCTATTGCGAAAAGCCTATCGCCACCAATCTGAACGAGGCAGTCGAGATCGCGCGACTAGCGCAGCAGGCTGGCCGGGACTACGGGATCAAGCATGGCGCAGTGCAGGACAAGTTGTTCCTGCCGGGCCTGCGCAAGCTAGACATGCTGCGTCGCGCCGGTTTCTTCGGTCGCATGCTGTCGGTACGCCTGGAGTTCGGCTACTGGGTGTTCGAGGGCGACCTGCAACCCATTCAACGGCCAAGCTGGAACTATCGCGCCGAAGACGGCGGCGGCATGATTCTGGATATGATGTGCCATTGGCGATATGTCCTGGATAACCTGTTCGGCGATGTCCAGTCCATCTCATGTCTCGGAACCACGCATATCCCGCAGCGTTGGGACGAGGCTGGCAAGCCCTACCCCTGCACGGCGGACGATGCCGCTTACGCCACAGCGCAATTGCTCGGCCATGGCGGCGAGCCGGTGATCGCGCAGTTGAACATGAGCTGGGCCACTCGAGTGCGCCGCGACGACCTGGTGACTTTCCACGTCGACGGCACACACGGATCTGCTGTAGCCGGCCTGTCTGACTGCCGCGCCCAATCACATGTCGCCACACCTCGCCCGGTCTGGAATCCAGACGTCAAACAATCGATGAACTTCTTTGACCAGTGGCAGGAGATTCCCGACTCATCGGTCTACGACAACGGCTTCAAGGTTCAGTGGGAACACTTCATCCGCCATGTCGTCGAAGACGCACCTTACACCTGGACGCTGCCCGAAGGGGCCAAGGGAGTGCAACTGGTGGAGGCCGCGCTGCAAAGCTGGCGCGACCGGCGCTGGGTCGATCTCGAACCGCTTTCGATCTAACCGCCACAGGCCCCGCCTGCGCCGCTCTCTTCAGGAGTTCACATGGCATTGACATTATCCCTTCCCGTCTCGGAAAGGACGCCGCTTGCGCCCTACACCTTGCGCGGAATCGTGCCTGCACGCCCGTCAACAGTCTCTTTCGACCGCATTGCCTACTCGGCCGCCCATGTCGTGGCCGACCCGCTAACAACCCGCGACCCCTGGGTGCACGCCGTTATCGACTGGGATGCCACCATCGCCTATCGGCAACATCTCTGGTCGCTGGGATTGGGTGTCGCCGAAGCCATGGACACTGCGCAGCGCGGCATGGGGCTGGATTGGCCTACCTCGCTGGAACTGATCCGCCGATCGCTGGACGCAGCGCACGACGTGCCGGGCGCGCTGGTGGCCAGCGGTTGCGGCACCGACCACCTCGCCCCCGAGGACGCGACCAGCGTGGACGACGTCATCCATGCCTATGAGGAACAGATGGCGGCGATCGAAAAACTGGGTGGCCGGATCATCCTCATGGCAAGCCGTGCACTGGCCCGGGTGGCCCGTTCGCCCGACGACTACACCCGCGTTTATGGACGCCTGCTCGAACAAGCTCGCGAACCTGTGATCCTGCACTGGCTGGGCGACATGTTCGATCCCGCGTTGGCCGGCTACTGGGGCACGGAAAATCTGGATCAGGCAACACAGACCGCACTGGACATCATCTCCGCACACGCCAGCAAGGTCGATGGCATCAAGATTTCACTACTTGACGCGCAGCGGGAAATCGCCATGCGCAGGCGCCTGCCCATGCACGGCGGCAACGACGGCAAAGGCGTACGGATGTATACCGGCGACGACTTCAATTATGCCCAGCTCATTGCAGGCGACAGCTATGGCGATCATCCACGCCACGACCGCAGCGACGCGCTGCTGGGCATTTTCGACGCCATCGCCCCCGTTGCCAGCGCCGCTCTCGGTGAGCTGGCGCAGGGCAATGCCGAGCGCTTCCACGCACTGATGGGTCCGACGGTCCCACTATCGCGGCATATCTTCCAGGCGCCCACACGCTTTTACAAGACAGGGATCGTGTTCATGGCCTGGCTCAATGGACACCAGGATCACTTCACGATGGTCGGCGCCCAACAGGGTGCGCGATCGGTGCTGCACCTAGCCGAACTATTCCGGCTCGCCGACCAAGCGGGGCTGTTGGAACAACCGGAGCTGGCAGTGCGCCGCATGCGCACCCTGCTCGCATTGCACGGCATCGAGTAACGGCATGCGCGACTTCTCGAACGACCATTCCTGGCTCTCCGTCAACACCGCAACAGTCCGCAAGCAGGAAGGTGTAGAGACGCCTCTGCCGCGGATCATCGAACAATGCGCCGCACGCGGCATACGCGCGATCAGCCCATGGCGGGATCAGGTCGCCGCGGCTGGTCTATCCGAAATCCGAGCTCAATTACGGAATACCGGCATTGCCTTATCGGGTTATTGCCGGGGCGGCTTTTTCACCGGCTCGACGGCTCAATCGCGACAGGCAGCGCTGGATGACAACCGCCGCGCCATGGACGAGGCCAAGGCACTGGATGCGCCCTGCCTGGTGCTTGTGGTGGGCGCGTTGCCAGGCGCCTTGGAGGGCTCACCACACTACAAGGACATTGCTCGGGCACGAAACGAGGTGCGCGACGGTATCGCCGCATCGCTCGCGTATGCGCGAGAGATCGGTATGCCGCTGGCCATCGAGCCGCTACACCCTATGCAGGCGGCCGACCGCGCCTGCATCAATACTCTGGCGCATGCGCTGGACCTGTGCGACGAGCTCGATCCAGCCGACGATCACACGGTCCCTGCCATGCTTGGCGTCGCCGTGGATGTCTATCACGTCTGGTGGGATCCGGCGTTGCAAAACCAGATCGCGCGCGCCGGCAAGCGGCGGCTCATGGCCTATCATGTCTGCGACTGGCGACTGCCTACGCGTCACCTGCTGTCGGACCGTGCCATGATGGGCGACGGCGTCATCGAGCTGCGCAAGATACGCGGATGGGTAGAGGCGGCGGGCTACGCTGGATACAGCGAAGTCGAGATTTTTTCCGATATGGACTGGTGGCGACGGCCCGGTGGAGAAGTGCTCGATGTTTGCATCGAACGGCACCGCGCGGTTGTCTAGGCTTGCCGTTTGGGTTCGCAAAAAAGTGATGCCATTGCCATTCGTCGGTTCCAAAATAGCGAAGGTTCCTACAATCAGCAGTCTATCAATCTATGGACATATGACTCATGTTCCTCGGCCGTGTTTCGGTCCTCACCGCAGCCGATGTGATTGACCAGTTTGCGTGAGATACCCTGGCACGACTGATTCGCTGCACAAGATCCGAAACCAATTCAAAGAACCGGGTTGGCACCTTCGGAGATACGAGAACACTCGTCAGCAGCGTTCTCAAATCAACAGGCAACCGTAGCACTGAGTGTTGATCATCCTCTACAGTGTGATTGCGCGACCACAATGTCACCGTCAGCGTGCCGTCGTCAGATACCGGCATGACTGTGGAGCGCACTGACCGCCGTTGCCCCGGAGCACCGGCGAAGCGTGAGGTACGATTCAAAAACGCTTCCATGCCTGCGCTGAGAAATAATGATTCTGATAATGCACGAATAGTCGAAACGATATAGATGGGTGGTGCAAACGCATCGTCACCACCCCAATCTATAGAGAGCTCGTGCTCCAGCAGGTCCCATGACTGATATCCGATGGCGCTCGAGGCAGCAGACGCCTGGACAGACGTTCTATTCGGAAAACTCGAGATGCTCGTTGCAGCCATGTCAGCCATCACTTTTTTATTTATGATGGCAGAACGTAATGAAGCAAACCGAATACTAGCCAATGGGTTGAAAGGGGATCTCCCATACGTCATGAGTTCAACCAGCTCGTAGAAACTTATCGGCTTACAAATGAGTTGGTCTTGATCCAGACTGGGGCTGACATGAATACTCACTACGCAACCTTCTTAAGGCAAGGAAATAACTTGGGGTATGCTGAATGATCTTAGTCAAAACCAGCCCTGAGCGTATTACGCTTGCCTTACCATTTAGTCAGGAAAAAGGCTGATATAGGGTGCCAACGTCGTTACTGACTCAGTCGATAAGGGTCGCGGTGACGGACGAAGGCAGCCGAAGCATTGGAAATAACTATGTGGCAGTGTCTTATCATTGAGGACGACCGGGAAAACGCTCGTTATCTCGCCAATGGCCTGACGGAGCTCGGGCACATGGTCAGCGTTAGCAGGGATGGAGTGAGTGGCCTTGAAAATGCCATGAAGGAAAAGTGGGACATCATCATTCTGGACCGCATATTGCCCAATCATATCGATGGCCTTTCAATACTATCCACCCTGCGAGCATTAGGGAAAAAGACGCCGGTCTTGGTGCTGAGCGCGCTGTCGGCGGTTGACGATCGGGTTGATGGTCTAAGAGCAGGAGGCGATGACTATCTGGTCAAGCCTTTCTCCTTTTCTGAACTCGTCGCTCGAATGGATGCCTTAGTCAGGCGCACGCGCCCCGACCATCTGGAAGTCAAACAACTGCGCGTTGCAGATTTGACGGTCAATGTCGCTACCCAGAAAGTGCACCGTGCCGGCCAATCGATTGCCTTGCAACCGCAGGAATTCCGTTTATTGGTCTATCTCATGCTCAATATGCACAGGATCGTGACACGAACGATGTTGCTTGAAACGATTTGGGGATACACCTTTGATCCGCAGTCGAATGTTATTGATGTTCAGGTCAGCAGATTGCGCCGCAAGATAGATTCCAATTCCGCCACCCCGCTGATTCACACGATACGCGGCGCGGGATACACGATCTCTGACAAGCCAGATCTCCACGATAGAAAACTCGCAGAAGAATGACGTATTTTTTTCGACGCCTGTGGAACTCCATTTCCTTTCGCCTGACGTTGAACTATGGGTTGCTGGCGATTTTGACGACGTTGATATTGATCGTATTCATATATGTTCAATTTATTGGAGCATTGCGCACTGAGTATGCGCGACAAATAACAGCGACAGCACAACGCCTTATTGTGACTTATGAGGAGGGTAGCCGTGTCGCTCTGATATCGGCGATTGAACTGACGCTGTCGGATCGCATCGACTCGCCCCGAGAGATCTATTTGCTACTTGATAAAGATGGTCGGAAACTCGCCGGAAATCTCGCAGATACCCCATCACTCAAAGCAACATCTACCGAAGTCTTTGACGCCGAGGTGATTCAAGACGGCACGCCTACGCGAGGTCGTCTAAAAGTCCAAATCCTGGCCAATGGAGAAACGCTAGTCGTAGGCCAGGATCTGAGCGAGATTAGCGACATCACGGCATTGATTGGTCGGGCTACGGCAGCAGCGATTTTTTTGGCGGTACTGCTGGTGCTGCTGGGAACGTACCTCTTCAGAAGAGAATTAGCGTACCGCGTTAGCCACATCCGCCGAACCACGCAGCAAATCGGTGCGGGCCAACTCTCCAAACGTATCTCTCCTCCGACACGCGAAGACGAGTTCACGCTGCTTAATCGCGACATCAACACGATGCTGGATAGGATCGAACTCTTGATGAAGAGCGCCAGGCACATCTCGGACACCATTGCACATAATCTTCGTACTCCGCTGACTCGCATTGTTGGCGGATTACGCGCAGCGCAACGGCCGGACGTACCTGTGACTGAAGTGCTGGAGGCGAATCAACGTGCAATAGAAGGCATCGAGAGTCTAAATGTCTTGCTGGAAAAACTCTTGCAAATAGCCGAGATGGAGGCAGGCATACAACGTCGTTCGTTTAAGCCTTGCGAGTTGAACGTCATCGTCACCGACGTAATGGAGATGTACGAGGCGTTAGCGGAAGACAAAGGGATTGCGTTACACCGCAAGGACCTGGATAACGTCACGCTGACTGGCGATGTCAATCTGCTCGCCAGTGCGCTCGCTAATCTGCTCGACAATGCGATTAAGTATGCCACCAGTCAGGTAGTGGTCAACGTAATCAAGCAAGGGAATACGGGGCTCGTTACGATCGAGGACGATGGGCCTGGGCTGCCCGCTACCGAGTATGAGCACCTGGGCAAACACTTCTACCGATCAGATCCATCCTCGGAAGGCCATGGTTTGGGCTTGACCAGCGTAATGAATATTGTCGGTTTGCACGGCGGTACGCTCTCTTTTGCCAATGCTCAGCCAGGCCTGCGAGTCATCTTGTCACTGCCTCTGAATTCAACACACAGTTGACACTGCGAGGGCCATCAGAACGCCCTTATCGTCGGATAGAGGCAGTGACTTACACAATTGCCGCCGGTCCCAAGGGGGGCCGGCTTACGTCAAGCTGCTTTCGGGGTTGAGTCGGAGAGCGCCACGGCCGACCGCTGGCGCAGGCTGCTCCACACGCCCCACACCAGCAAGACTGCCGTCAGGGCCAGCACCCACATGCTGATCGGACGTTCGATGAAAGTCTGGAAGCTACCTCGCGAGAGCAGCATGGCACGCCGGAAATTCTCTTCCAGCATCGGGCCAAGCACATAGCCGAGCAACAGCGGGGCAGGCTCGAAGTCGAGCACCCGCAGCACATAGCCGGCAATGCCGAACAGCAGCACAAGGTAGACGTCGAAGACATTATTGTTGACGCCATAGACGCCGATGCAGACGAACATCACGATCGCCGGATAGAGGATGTGATACGGAATCGTCAGCACACGGATCCACATACCGATCATCGGCACGTTCAAAATCACCAGGACGATATTGCCGATCCAGAAGCTCATCACCAGGCCCCAGAACATGGCAGGTTGCTCGGTGAGCATTTGCGGGCCGGGCTGGATGCCATGGATCATCATCGCACCGATGATCAACGCCATCGTCACACTGCCGGGGATACCAAGCGTCAGCGTCGGAATGAAGGAGGCCATGTCGGACGCACTGTTGGCGGTCTCCGGCGCCATGATGCCCTCGATGGTTCCCTTGCCGAAGCGCTCCGGCGTTTTTGAGACCCGTTTCTCGACTGCGTAGGCCATGTAGGCTGCCACAGTGGGGCCTACGCCAGGCAGCACGCCCAACCATGCCCCTATGCCCGATCCGCGCGCCATCCCTCCCCACGAGCGCTTGACCTCGTCACGCGTCGGGAGCATGCTCTTCATGGATACGTCCATTTTGCTGTCAGCCGCCTTCACATGATTAATGCTGGCGATGATCTCGGTAATGCCAAACAGCCCCATGGCCAGTGCGACGATGCCCACCCCGTCTTGCAACTCGGGAAAACCGAAGTCGAAGCGCGACACACCCGAATTGACGTCGGTGCCGACCAGACCCAGCAGCACACCGCCTACGACCATGGTGATGCCCTTGATTGCTGAACCGGACGACACGACAGAAGCCGCCACCAGGCCCAGCACCATGATCGCAAAGTACTCGGCCGGGCCGAACTTGAACGCGATGTTGGCAATAGGCTCGGAGAACAGCGTCAACAAGGCGATACCCACGCTGGCCCCGACAAAGGAGGCAATGGTCGTCATGAGCAGCGCCACGCCGCCCCGACCTTGTTTGGCCATCGGAAACCCGTCCAGGCAGGTCACGGCGTTGGCCGGTGTTCCCGGAAGATTCAGCAGAATCGAGGCAGTCGACCCGCCATAGGTACTGCCATACCAGATGCCGGACAGCATGATCAGCGCGGCGGTCGGCTCCAGGTGGTAGGTGATAGGGAACAGCAGCGACATGGTCGCCAGCGTTCCGACGCCCGGTATTACGCCGATCAGCGTGCCCAGTGCTACGCCGATAACACACCAAAGAAGATTGTTCCAGGCGAGCGCGGTTGACAGACCAAGGACGAGGTTGCCAAGTAATTCCATTTTTACTCTCTCCTACCAGGGCCAGGCGAAGACCGGCACAATCAGGCCCAGGGCTACCTTGAAGAGCAAGGTCGCGCCGACGGCAACGCCCACGGCAAGAATCAGCGACCCCTTCCAGGACAGTTTGCAATCCGAAATACCGGCCAGAATAGTCTGCCCGATGATTGCGGGAATCAGGCCGAACGGAACAAGCAGCAACGCAAATGCGAGCGTTGACAGACTGATCCAGAGCAGCGGTCGCCATTCGAATGTGGGCACGGGCCCTGCACGCAGCAGTGCGGGGATCAGTATTGCGAGCCCGCACAACGCCAGCACGCCGCCGACGAGGGCGGGAAAATAGCCGGGCCCCATCCGGTCGGACGTGCCGAGGGTGAATGAGGTCAATGAATGGTACATGGCTGCAGCCCCGGCAACCGTGATCAATCCGCCCCCGAGCAAGTCGCGGTAGTCGACTCGACGCATGTAGTTGTCTCCTTGGAATTTATCGAGTTCAGCTCCGCTCCAGTGCGCGAAACTGCGGACCCGAATTATCCGTTTGGGCGACCCCTATGCGTCAAATGAGCTTTTCATTACTTTTTGGTCATGTAGTGGTTCTAGGTATCGGCGTCGACGTCTTGCTACCCTCGCTACTGATCCTCAGAGCGAGGCGCAGGGGTGTCGTTCTTGGGTATCTTTTTCTCGAACCGATTGACGACCGCCAAAACAAATAAGGCGATCAGAGTACTGGCCACGGCGGTGGCTTCGCGGCCATATCCCGCGGCAACACCAATGGCGGCGACAATCCAGATGCTGGCTGCCGTTGTCAAACCTTTGACGACGCGATCATTTTCCTGCTTGAGGATGGCGCCTGCGCCGAGAAAGCCCACCCCTGCAATCACGCCCTGCATTACCCGGCTCATATCGGCAACCTGCATTCCACTGGCGCTAGGAACCAGAACGAAAATGGCTGCGCCTAGAGACACCAGCATATGGGTTCGCAAACCGGCGTCCTTTCCTTTCATTTCGCGCTCATAGCCGATTGCCGCACCCAGAATGACGGCCAGGCCCAGCCGAAGCACTATCACCGTCGCTTCTTTAATGTCCGCGATATCGGAAAACTCGCTCACCACCGTTAGCCAAATATCGTTCAACGTCGACATGATGGCTCCTTAGCGCAGGAAGTTGTTTGCCCTAGTGTAGGGTCCTCCGCTATGGAAATCTATTGCCGGTCACGATGCCGGCCACGGAAATCCGCAGCCATGCTGCATTCAGGACTGCGGCGGCACGAATGGTTCGCCCATCGGGCGCATGCGCATTCCCGGCGCCAAGCGTGTCCAGGGCAAGTCAGCACTGTCGGCCTTCATGGGACCGGGCGCCTTCGCCACCAGGACATCTTCAGCTATAGGCTGGAAATCAGCTCGGAAATGCACCGAGCTTTTCACCACCAAGATTTTCATCTGTTCCGGTTGCACGTTACCCGTACGGAATAGATTCCGGTCCAGCATTTGTGATTTACCTGCACTGACCACCACGCGGATTCCGCCCAGGCGCAAGCAGGCGACCGGCCCCACGTCGGCTTGGACGCCGTGCATCATGGGGCCGTCGAAACGGCATTTGCCGTCGCCAATGTACTCGACGTCGAACTCGCCATTCACGGGCTCGTCTCCCGGTATCCGCGACTTGCCACCCAAGGACAGGGTGACCCGGTTACCCACTCCCGCCTGCACTGCCTGCTGTACGGCTTGCGGATCCCATAACAGGCCCAGCGCGGCATCTTGTGCATCGGCTTCGATCAGCGCGCGCAGCATGCCTGTCGTATTCGAGTCTCCCCCTGCTCCCGGATTGTCCTGCGTATCGGCAATGATCACTGGTCGGCCGGCATCCCTCGCCAGGACCTGGGCTTGGCGTACGGCCTCGGACGGCTCCAGAAAAGGGACGGCCCATAGCGGCTCAGCCTGTAGCACGGCGTCATGCAATGCCTGCACGGCCTGCTCTACCGCATCGGGATCTCTACCATGTCCCCACACCACCGGCCCGCATTCCGGAAAGTCTGCCGCGGGAAAGCCCGGCGTAAACGACAGGGATGCCAGGCCGAACCGGTCTTCCAGCGATGCCAGCGTGGCGTATATGGATTTTGCTGGCTCCAGCATGGAGCACATTCCATTGATCGGGATCAAGAATGGCAAGCGCAACGACCGCGTGTGCAACGTGCTGTCCGGCTGCAATAGATCTTCGAGCAACCGATACGCGCGAGCGCCCGTGTCGGCCATGTCCACATGCGGATAGGTGCGAAAGGCAGTCATGCCACTCGCGTGACGCAACATTGCCGTTGTCACGTTGGCATGCAGGTCCAGGCTGGCCACGATCGGCACGCGGTTGCCAACGCGGGCACGCAGGCGCGACAGCAGTTCTCCCTCGCCGTCATCGGCGTCGACGGTGACCATGGCGCCGTGCAGGTCCAGGTAAATCGCATCGTACTCGCGATGGTCCACGGCATCGATAATCTCGGCCGCAATACGTTCATAGGCTTGCCGCGTGACGTGTGCCGCGGGACTGGCGGCGGTCCAGATGACCGGTTCGATCTGGTGCCCGGCGGCTTGCGCGGCGCGGATGAAGCCTCCCGCCGGTATGTTGATATCGGCGAAAGCCAGCAAATCCGCGCCCCGCGTCATGGCGGGAAAGCCTTCGCCGCGCTCGAAGTTTGCGTAGTCGGTCTGCGTGGGTGCAAAAGTATTGGTCTCATGTTGGAAACCAGCGACGAGAATTTTCATGGCAGTATTCAACCTTGCATGCGAGCGTGGCGGGTAAACAGTATGGGCAGGACACCGACGACGAGCAGTGCGGCGATGACGTACAGACCGGCGCTCAACGACTGGGTCGACGTTTTGATCCAGCCTATCAATGTGGGGCTGGCAAAACCGCCCAGCAGGCCTATGCTGTTGATCAGCGCGATGCCCCCGGCTGCCGCCGGACCTTTCAAGTGTTGCGACGGGATCGCCCAGAATACGGTGTAGGCCGCCCACATCAAGGCGGTCGCTAGCGACAGCATCGTCATCGACAATAGAAAATGATCGGGTACCAACAGAGCGCCGACCAGAAGGACGCCGGCGAGAATGGCTGGCGCAGTCACGTGCCAACGCCGTTCTTGCCGCCGGTCCGAGCGGCGCGACAGGACGAACATGGCCGCGATGGCGGCGATGTACGGGATTGCCGACCAGATGCCGATTTGCATGGTGTCGTGCAGGCCCGACTGCTGCAACAAGGTCGGCAACCAGAAACTGACCGCGTACAGGCCGCTGATGAGGCAGAAATACGGGATGGCCAATGCATAGATGCCGGGATCTTTCAGCACGTCCTTGAATGCATGCGTCGCGTGTGCGGCCTGCCGCGTCTGCAGGTCGGCCGCCAGCAAATCACGTTCTTGCGGCGACAGCCAATGGGCTTTTTCCGGCTTGTCAGCCAGGCATATGAAGGCCACAATCCCCAACAGCACACAGGGCAGGCCCTCCAGCAGAAACATCCATTGCCAGCCGTCTAGCCCATGCGCACCGCTAAAGCGCGTCATGATCCAGGCGGACACCGGTCCACCCAGCATGCCACCCAGCGGGCCGGCACACATCACGACTGCCATGACACCCGCCATGCGCCGGGTAGAGTACCAATAGGTCAGGAAGAAGATCATGCCGGGTGCGAAGCCGGCCTCAAATACGCCCAGCAGGAAGCGCAGCGCGTAAAAGCTGTACTCGCCCTGCACGAACAGCATGCTGGCCGAGGTCAGCCCCCACAGAATCATGATGCGGCAGATTGTTTTGCGCGCGCCGATACGCACCAGCAGCAGATTGCTGGGCACCTCGAACAGCACATATCCCAGAAAGAAGATACCCGCCCCCAGTCCGTAGACCGCATCGGAAATGCCGACGTCGGCCTGCATCTGCAGCTTGGCAAAGCCGATGTTGACGCGATCCAGATAGGCAAAGGTGTAGCAGAGAACGAGTAGCGGCAGCAGGCGCCAATTGATCTTGCGATAGATGGAGGACAGGTCCGCAGACGCGTATACGTCGCGGGTTCCTGGCAACGAGGCGCCATGGTTCATGCGAGTTTTCCCTATGTATTGTGGTAGTGGTTGTGCAAGTTCCAGGGGCGATCTTCGCAGACCCGAGTGTTGTAGACAATGCACTGGTTATCACTTATCGTTCGCTTTTAGGCAACAATCATGCTGCGACGGTACCTGGCGGCAGGCAGCAGCCGTCAGACATCGACAGGCGAGCACAATGAACGAATTGAATCAGGCGCGTTTGCGCTACATGCACGAAGTCATCGTCTGCGGATCAATACGTGGTGCCGCTGAAAAGCTGGATATGTCACCGTCCGTGATCAGCAGACAGATCCAGCTGCTGGAGAAAGAGGTCGGCCTGCCGCTGTTCGAGCGCCGAGCGCGCGGATTGGCGCCGACCGAAGCTGCCGAAATGCTGGAGGAATTCCTCCGAGGCTATCGTGCCCAGCACGAGCACCTGGAAGACAGGCTGCACGCCCTGCGGGGCATGCGACGCGGACGTATCGAGATCAGCCTCAGTGAAGGCATGATAGAAGCGTTGATGACGCATGCGCTGGCGCCCTATTGTCAGGAGTTTCCCGATATACGCATAGGCATCAATACTGCATCGGTCGACGAGGTGGTAGAGGCCGTACGCAGTGACCGTGTACACATCGGCCTGGCGTTCAATCCACCGCAACATCCCGAGGTACGAGTGCGCGCGAAGCAGCGTATCCCCGTGGGCGCGCTAGTACGCGCCGATCATCCGCTGGCGCGGCGTCGCAGGGCGATCTCGATCAAGGAACTGCTACAGCATCCCTTGGCGCTGATGACGGCGCCTTACGGACTGCGGCGCATGGTCGACATGCTGGAATTCACCGAGAAGATTCATATATCGCCCGCCTTGACGACGAATTCGCTAGGCGTGCTGCGGCACTATGCCTTGAGCGGCGCGGGCGTCGTGCTTATGGCTGACCTGGGCGTCACACATGACGTGGCCAATGGATCATTGGTATTGGTGCCCATCGACCATCCCGTGCTGCATCAGGCCGAGATGCAACTGATGGTGCGATTGGGCCGACCGCTGTCGAC
>NZ_CBCSJH010000007.1:113012-211166 GCF_965139195.1 Bordetella tumbae
CGGCCGAACTACTGCGTCGTATCGAGTCGCGCTTGCCGCTCTTTACTGGGCGGATTTAGACGCGACCCACTCATAGTGGGNCGCTTCTCGAGCTTGCAAGTCGACCCTTATCGGGCCTGCTCCTGGATCTTTTCACCACCGCGCTCGATATCCTTGCCTGCCCCGTGCATCGTGTTGCAACCCGCCATCAAGCCCGTCAGCAGCAGTGTCATCGCCAGGGCCAATGTTTTGCTTTTCATGGTGTGTCCTTTTCGAATCCCGCTTATTTGCCAAAATGCGTCTTGGCATCGGCTTCGAACTTAATTACTTTTTGTCTTTGAATGCATCGCGAACCTCGTCCTTGGCTTCGCCGACATTGCGCTGGACTTTACCGACTGTCTTTTCAACCTTACCCTCGGCCTCGGTCTGGCGATTGCCAGTCACCTTGCCCACAGCTTCCTTAATATTGCCTTTGACTTCCTTAGCTGCGCCTTTGATGCGATCGTTATCCATAACGGTCTCCCTATTCGTGCATTGAAGAAGTACCCGGCAGCACCTCTGCGAAGCGCAGGCCGGATGGTTGCACTATAAAAAGCGCTATCGAACCCAAGAAGCGAAGGAAATACTATTTTTTCTAGTATCAAACTACCGGTCGGCCTTTCGCCGGCCGCGCGGCGGCTTTTCATATCCCACAATGCCGCGTTCCCGTGCCCAGACGATCGCAGCACTGCGCCGGTGCACCTGGAGCTTGCTGTACAACGACGCAACATGATTGCGCACCGTGTGACGAGACACGCTCAGATGCTGCGCAATATCGGGATCACTCAAACCCTGACACATCAGACCGAGTATCTCGCGTTCACGCGGCGTAAGATCGGCCAATTGAGCATCGGCCTTGGGGGCCCCCTGCGGCTGGCGGATTTGGGCCAGTTTCTCGATCACCGTCTGACTGAACCAGGAAGTATCCTGCATGACGGCTTCGATAGCGGCCATCAGTTCGGTCTCGCTGCGCTTGCGCTCAGTGATGTCCTGAATCACGCTCAGAATGCAGGGTTCATCCTGGATAACAACAGGTTCGGCTGACAGCAGGCAGTCCAGTACTTGTCCGTCTTGCGTGCTTAGTTTGAACTCCCGGTTTCGAACTCCTGCGCCCTCCTCTAACTTGGCCATTGTCTCGTCGTAGACACTCGCCTCAGCACACAGATGGGCTAATGCTTTATTCTCGCTCAGAGCGTTTAACGCATAGCCTGTCGTCTCGACAAACGCGTCATTGACCTCCAACACATGGCCTTCAGGCGTGCTCAGCACCATGGGCACGGGTGCTAACCGAAACGCTTTCGAAAAACGCTCCTCGCTATAGCGCAGCGCATTTTCCGCTTTGCGCCGTGGCTCGAGGTCGTTGAAAGTAAAAAGCATGCATTCAGCATCGCCGACCTCTATCGGTTGGCCGGCGACGACCACCAGTTTGTCGGTGCCATCCGGCAGCGGTATGCAGGTTTCCATTTGTGAGATGGTCCGCCCCTCCTTCAGCCGTTCTTCGGCGCTCTCTCGCTGTGGCGAATTACCGAGTATGTCGATCTCATCAAAGTGATGATCCAGGACGTTCTGACGCTCGTCACCCGTCATCTGCAGAAAGCCCTGATTGACCTTAACGTAGCGCATGTCCTCTAGTGAGCAGATGATTGCCGGAGCGGGGTTGGTGTTGAACGTCTTCTCGAAGCGTTCTTCGGCGCTGTAGCGCTCGGTGACGTCCAGAAGCACCAGCACAATGCCTTCGGGATTGCCTTGTGCATCGCTGAGCACAAGGTTTCTGGCCTGATGGACTCGATAGAAATCCGAATCGCGCGCGCTGGTGACTTCCACGACGATATCGTTGAATGACTCTCCCGCCAGTGCTCGGTACATGGGATATTGGGCGGCCAGCAATTTGCGCTGATTACGATATCGAAGCTTATAGTGCTTGCGATACCCCGAAGCCGTACCACCCAGATCGGAAAGATTGGCCACGCCATGCATGGACAAGGCTGTGTCATTGGCCCAGGCGATATGCCGGTTCATATCCAGCAGGATGATGCCTTCTACCAATCCATCGATGATTTCCAGAAGATGACGGCGTTCGGTGGTGAAGACGGTGGACAACTGTTTCATCTCGCCCCTTTTATGCGATTGATAGTCGAATGCCGGCCGGATAGGTGAGCCAAAATTACTAGAAAAATCAGTATGACGCGATCTATCTAGCTTGTCGCTGGATATTTAGGATGTGGATGCAGCGTCATGCTGCTTCCTACAATCAAAAGGAAATATCCATGCATATGAATCAGCAAAGCGTAGATCAGAACGGCCAGCCCGACCGTCCGGAGTCAGACCGCCCGGATCAGTTCCCTGGCGATCTCCCTGGGAAGAAAGCCCCCGGACGTCAGCAGCCTGTTCCGGGCGACGCTCCCGATCCATTTCGACACGAACCAAAGCGTCCTGTCCGTCCGAATGAGCCTGGCAAGGCGCCTCCACCCGAGGCGTGACTGGGTTAGGAACGATCCCCAGTGGCAGTGGTAGCGCCTGATCGATTTCGATTAGGCGCTACGAGAAGGCACCCGCTAGCCGATCCCGCTACAGATCAAACGCGGCCTGGATATCTGCCTTGCCCGCCTTGCCCTGCTGCAGCAGCAACATCAATAGAATGCGCGATTTCTGTGGGGTCAGGTCGCCCGCCATGACGGCGCCTGCATCGGCCAGCGTCTTGCCGCCGCCTTCGAAACCATAGTTCGCCATGACTCGGCCGTTATGTACCCGGGTTGAAATGACCACCGGCACCCCTTTGGACAGCGCGTATTTGATCCCTTCGAACATAGGCATGTTGACGTTGCCCATGCCCAGGGCCTGCACCACGATACCCTTGGCGCCCTGATCGACCGCAGTGCGCAGCATGCGGTCATCGGCGCCCCCGTACATGGCGACGATATCCACCCGCGGCATTTCCGTGGCAACAATCGGGATGTGCTGGCGGCGCAACGGCGCGCGGTCGATGACGACCTTGTCCGCATAGACTTCACCGATCAAGCCATAGCTACCCGACTGAAAGGTCTCTACATTGGCCGTGTGCGTCTTTGTGACATAACGCGCGGCGTTGATCTGGTTATTCATGGCCAGCATGGCGCCCTTACCCTTCGCCTGGTCGTCGACCGCAATGCGTACCGCATTGAGCAGGTTACGCGGGCCGTCGAAGTCCGATGATGAAGCATTGCGCTGGGCGCCGATCAAGATCACAGGCTTGTCCGACTTGACGGTCGTATCCAGCCAGAACGCGGTTTCTTCGAGTGTGTCCGTGCCATGCGACACCACCACACCCGCCACATCGGACCGTTTCAGCGTTTCTTCGACCGCCTTGGTCAGGGCTGTCCAGCGCACCGGGTCCATGTAGTCGGACGGGACGTTAGATAGGTTATTGACTTCGACTTTGGCGTACTTTGCGACGTCGGGCACGGTGGCCATCAAATCGTCGCCGGAAATCGCGGGCACCGGCGCTTTCTTGACCGGATCGATCTTCATCGCGATCGTGCCGCCTGTGGCGATCAACTGGACTGTGGGCTTGTCCTGCGCATACGCTTGTGCCGCCATCGCCATTACTCCCGCTATCAAGAATGGTAGTTTCTTCAAATCCGTCTCCCGGGTTGTTGCTATAGGAAAGACTACATATACCCGGGTGTCGGGTGGATGGGATCGGGATATGACCTGATTGACAGCCATCGCCCAAAGCGATCAGGCGAGTTCAGCGACCTCCTCAATGCTTGGCTGATAAAAATAAAAGCCGCTGACGGCCCAAAACGACGGGGTAAACAAACCTGCGATCCGAGTCGGTGTGGCCATTGGCAATGGCGCCGTGTCGTGGGCCTCATACCCAGCAGCCTGAGCCGAAAGCGCCATCGCCTGAGGCTGAGAAGTCCGCAACACAGCGACCAACCCGGCAGGGTCGCGTTGCACCAACGTCCAATAACATAGGACGAGCAAGTCGCTTGAATCGTCGTCTATGGGGTCGTCCTTTGGGTCGATGCGGCGTACCCGCTGCAATATACGGTGCAGTTGCTGGCGTGAGGCAACCTCGTTGCGCCCCGTCAATGCGCCAAGTTCGGCGTGACTGTAATCGAACACCTCATACAGAAGAACCATCGCGACTTCGCCTGCCGGCAAGACGCGAATCAGATGCCGCAGGGCCTGCTCCACACGCTGCGCCTGGTCGACCAATCGTTCGGGAGAATCCACGCCAGATGCCTGCGAGTCCTCCTCCAAAAGCCGATCTTTGATGATCCGTAGCCGTTCCTGACGCCGCCAGGCATCGATGCAGAGGTTGCGCAGCACAGTAATCATCCAGGCTTCGCGGCTTTTGGCGTCGGAAGGTAGCGTGCCGTCGAGGGCGCGCTCCCATGTGTCCTGCACCAGTTCGTCAGCCTCTTCGCCAACGGCCAACCAGTGGCGAGCTAATGCAACGAGGCGGCGGTGCAGTACTTCATCATCGATTGAGAAAGCAGAGTCATCTGGATATGTCACGCAAACACCTGTTCGTTCGTCTACTAAATGAATCAACACCAAGGAACCATAGTATATGTTTGCACAACAGATAGACACGCAACCCGGCCCCTCAACACTGCGCGACAGCACCTTTCTGGAAGAAAAGGCATTTCGTTCCAGGACAGTCTTGGTATTCGGTACCGTTACGGACGCACTTGCTTGCGAAACGGTGCGCAAACTGCTGGCGCTGGATGCCGACTCGGACGCACCGATCACCGTTATCGTCTCATCCCCGGGAGGGCATCTCGAATCGGGTGACGCCATTCATGATGTGGTGCGTTTTATTTCGGCGCCCGTCAACATGGTCGGCACCGGATGGGTTGGCAGCGCGGCCACTCATCTTTTCTTAGGAGCTCCCAGCGAGCGCCGCTACTGCCTGCCGCAGACCCGTTTTCTCATTCATCAGCCCAGTGGCGGAGCAGTTGGCCCCGCCAGTGACATGGCGCTACAGGCCAAGGAGATCATCAAAGCGCGCGAACGTATCGCGCAGGTCATCTCGCGCGAAACCGGCCAACCCATCGAACGAGTGCGCATGGATATCGAACGCGATCTGTGGATGCCAGCTGAAGATGCCGTCGCCTATGGCCTGGTGTCGAGCATCATCCAGCACAAACGTGAGTTGGACCCACGATCCGGGACACTGTAAACCCTCTCAGGTGACGACCCAATTCTCCACCTCAAGCGCGGGAACGCGGGCAAACTCCGATTCGTTGTTCGTTACCAGCACGAGGCCTTCACTTCGTGCATGCCCTGCAATGTGCAAGTCGTTTACACCAATAGGTTGACCCTGCTTTTCCAGAACCGCTCGAATAGCGCCGTAGTGTTGGGCAGCCTTGGCACCATACGGAAGCACCTCAAGCCGGCTACAAAAATCCTCGACAGCAGACAAATTCTCGCTGACTCGGCTGCTCTTCTCTGCTCCATGTACGAGCTCAGCCAACGTAATAGACGAGATCGCCATGCGACTGGCATTTGCGTTGAAAGTAGACAGTACCTCTATAGGGCGCCGTTTCAAGACGTAGATAACGATATTGGTATCTAACAGGTAACGCAGCATCAGAGCGACTCTCGTTCTGACTGATGTTGGCCGGCTCGTTCGGACATAAAGTCATCAGTAACAGCAGGCCCGTCCATGAAAAAGCTATCCCAGGTCTGGCCAACGGGTGCAATGATGCGTTCATTCCCTCTGACACGCACTTCTACCTTGCGCACGCCTTCGGGCAGACGCACGTCTAGAGGGAGCCGGACGGCTTGTGTGCGATTATTGATAAACACAGTGCCTATAGACATGTCATTACTCCTTGGGGAGAAATAGTATATAGCTATTGTATATAGCAGAAGTTTTTGCGTCAAGATTCTCATCCCCCCCGACGTTTCCCATCGCCCATATCGACGACCTTTAGCAGACACAAATGATGAGAAAAAAAATCAACGACACCACACTGCGCCTCCTTGGCAGCATGCTCATCGGCCTGATGACAACAACTTGGTGCGTCGCCGCCTCGCCCCCGACAGGCTGGCAAACAAAGACGCTGAATTTCGGCGCCCCCGACCTGCGCGCGGACATTGCCCTGCCCAAAGGGGCCACCCTTCAAACCGTGAACTATGAGCCTCGCCAGCCCAACACGGCCGGACGCTCGGTGGTAGTGGGCAAAGTGACGCCATCCAAGACCGTCCCAGCAGACGTCAGCATCGTCGCTTTCGATCTGGAGTATCCCGCTGCCGCTGTGCGCCTTTGCGCGTATGAGGTGCAAGCAACAGGGCTGGATGTGATTTCTCTTTCCGTTTCGGACGACTCGGCCTCGGCGGACCTGCGTAGCCTCAAGGCTGACGAAGGCAAACCGGTACAGGTAGGCTTCACTCGCTGCCTGACGCGCGGGACAAAGCTGCTCGTCTTTCACTTTGTGACGGCGACGACGGGAAAACACGATGAGCGAACAGCAATGAGAACAGGCAAGAGTGTGGAGACCTTCGCCCGGACGATGCTCGACGACATCCGCTTTGCCGATGGAAAGCCCGCCAGCCATTGGGCGGAAATGCAGGATATCCCGTTAAAACTCGGCCAGCATGCCGCGACGCTGAACGTCTCGCCCGCGTGGCAGGTGGTCATCAATGACTTCAACGGCGCGGTTCCGGCAGAAATGCACATGGTGCGTAAACGCGATGGCAAGAATGCCGGACTCGTGTGGCTTGCCGCCCTTGAGACACCCAACGGTTTTGACATGACTCGTGATGGGCAGAGCCTGCTGCGCGATTTCATGGCCAAGCAGTCTCCTGACTTTGGCGACGCCAAGCTGCTCTCAAACGACGCCCTTCCTCTATCCGAGGGGGCCAGCGGCACGAAACATCGTTTTCGTTTCGAGATTCGGTCGAAATCCGGTGGCGAGGCGGGAGATCTCTTGGCAACGCTGACGCACAGCGGCCACATGCTTTATGCCGTCGCGTTATGGTCTGCTCCCGTGTCCGGCAATAATCGTGAAAAATTCATGGCCCGACTGCCCGGTCTCACCGCCTATGATTTAGCGCAAGATGCGCTGAACCGTCTGCTGACCCACTAGTCCCAACCTCCGACCTGCCGCCCCTGCACAATGAAGCTTGATTCATCCTCCTCATCTTCCTCTATCGGCATGACCCGCGCAGCGCTCGAGCTGTGTGGCGCGCTGTGGCGCTATGCCGATGGCAAACGGCGGCACCTGATCGGCGCCATCACCCTGCTGTCCGGCGCGCAGCTGATCAAGTTGACCTTGCCCTGGCTGGCGGGCCACGCCATCAATGCCCTGCAGCAAAACGATATGCCGACGGCCGGCCTGTGGATCATGTTCCTGGTCAGTTGCTACGCGATGCATTGGGTATTTCACGGCCCCGGACGCGTACTGGAGGGCCAAGTTGGCGTACGCGCACGGGAGCAACTGGCCGACGAGCTCTACGCCCGTATCGCTGCCGCACCGCTGACCTGGCGCGATGGCCGTCACTCGGGCGACTTGCAGCACCGCGTGCTGCAATCCAGCCGTGCCTTGTCGACATTCGCGCGGGGCATGTATGGCTATTTGCACAGTGCCTTGAACTTCGTTGGCCCTCTGGTAGCGTTGTTCTTGCTGTCTCAGGCCAGCGGCAGCATTGCCGTTGGCGGCTATCTGGTGATTGCACTCATCACCTTGCGTTTCGACCTCGTGCTGATGCGGCTGGCGCGTTCCGAGAACGATGAGGAACGCCGTTATGTTGCGGCGCTGCTCGATTTTGTCAGCAATGCCGGGACGGTCATTGGCCTGCGGCTGCAAGCTGCCTCGCGCAAAATTCTGGGCCGTCGCCTGGCAACCATGATGGTGCCGCTGCGCCGAGCGCTCTGGGTCAACGAGGTCAAATGGTGCGTGGTAGACCTGATGGGCATGGGCCTGACCTGGATACTCGTGGTCCACTACGTACTGCAACATCGCGAGCCCGGACAAGCCGTGCTGCTGGGCACGATCTTCATGATCTATCAATATGCCCAGCAGGTCGCCTCAGTCGTCAGCGCCATTGCGTCGAACTTCCAGAGCTTCTCACGTATCCACACCGACTTCAGCAGCGCCGAGCCCATCTGGCGGGCGCCGGGCGACCCGCAGGCCACCGTGCCCGCCATCGTGCCCGATGCGCCATGGCAAACCTTGGCGCTGCGTGGCCTCACCTGGAGCTATTCCGCCGATGGGCGCGGCGGCTTGCATGATGTCGATCTGGTCTTGCGCCGGGGGTCGCGCATCGCGTTGATCGGACCCAGCGGCGGTGGCAAGAGCACATTGCTGCGCACGCTGGCCGGCCTATATCCGCCGCAGCAAGGCGAACTGCTGCGCGACGGCAAGTCAGTAGACTGGGCCGAACTGAGCACATTGGCTACGTTGATCCCGCAAGAAGCCGAGGTGTTCGAAGCCAGCGTGGAGGAAAACCTGACCTTTGGCGAGCCTGCCACGTCAGCAGCACTGCAGTCCGCCGTACATACCGGCGTGTTCGACGAAGTGCTGCAACGCATGCCCGACGGCCTGGCCAGCCCGGTCAACGAACGCGGCAGCAATCTGTCTGGCGGGCAACGGCAGCGCCTGGCCCTGTCACGAGGGGCATTGGCGGCGCAGGGCAGTTCCCTGCTGCTGCTGGATGAGCCCACCAGCGCGCTGGACCCGCAATCCGAAGGCCAGGTGTTCGATCGCATGTATGCCGCGTTTCCCACGGCGTGTATCGTGGCCTCTGTGCATCGGCCCAGCCTGCTCAGCCGCTTTGACACGATCGTCGTCATGGAGGCGGGACGCGTGGTGGATGCAGGGCCGCGTGATGAGGTTTTGGCGCGGCGTGCGCCTTGATACCGTACCGCGGCCGATTCTCCATTAGCGTCAATCGTGCCAATGGGCTGACACCCCACGCCTCCTGAGTTCCTTTTGACCTGCTGCCAAAGAATGCAGCCGGGTTCATCCCACTGTCATCGCAAGACATAACAATGCTCATACGAATCCCCAAGGACTCCATGAGCAATGCATTGCCATGTCCGTGCCGAATCCCATGACAGAAAGGAACAATCTCTATGTCTAACGTCACTGCATCAAGCCCTGTCGACCCGAAATCGGTTGATCCCGACAACACAGCCGCATGGGAACAGGCACAAAAAGATGCAAAAGATGCAGGCATTCTGTGGGAAAGGCCGGATGATGACAAACGCTCCGCACAGGAAATCATTGAAGACAGCGAACTACTCAAAAACCTGGGCAATCAGAGCGGCGTCAGAGACTCTCTCGAACAACGCGTGGGCGGCGACATCGACAAAGACGCCGACGCTGCATTCCGCGCCGTGCAGGTACTTGAACACGTAGAGAAATACGATGCGAGCGGAAATCGCCTTGCCGGCAAAGATGTAAACAATGGTGAAATCAACGGCTTTACCAGCAGTGACGAGGCCCGGCCCAATACGGAAGCGGGCCGCCTGCAGGATTTCGGCAAATACGGATTCTCGAACCTCAACGGCGAGCTGAAAGATCTCTCTTCCGTGTCCGACGACTCGAAAGCACGTGAACAGGCAGAGGATCTTGGAATCGAATGGGAGCGCCCTAAAGGCGATGACCGCTCAGCCCAGGACATTATCGACAACAATCCGCTGCTCAAGAATCTGGGAAATCAGAGTGGCGTGAAAGATATGCTGAAAGAGCGGGTCGGCGATTTCAATAAAGACGCAGATGCTGCCTATCGGGCCGCGCAGCTCCTGGACCATATCGAAAAGTACGACAAAGACGGCAAGCGTCAGGTCGGTGGTGATGTCGGCGACCAGAAAATCAACGGATTCACCAACAGTGGTGAGGCCAAACCGAACACGGAAGCAGGCCGTCTGCAGGACTTTGGCAAAGAGGGCTTTTCCGCGCTCAAGGGCAAGCTTACTGACTATAAAGACGTGGCCAACGACAAGGACGCGCGCAAAAAGGCGGAAGACTTGGGAATTCAGTGGGAACGCCCCGAAGGCGATGATCGATCCGCGAAAGAGATCATCGACGGCGATCCTCTGCTGAAGGAACTCGGTGATCATAGCGGCGTACGCGATCTGCTGAAAGAGCGTATCGGAGACTTTGACACGAATGCAGATGCCGCCTATCGTGCGACGCAGCTTCTCAGGCATGTCGAACAATTCGACAGCAATGGCAAAGAACTCACCGGCGAAAGTGTCGGCGATGGAAAAATCAATGGATTCACGTCGAGTCGCGAGGCCAAGCCCGACACAGAGGCAGGCCGCCTCCAGGATTTCGGCAAATACGGTTTCGACGCACTCAAGGGCGATCTCTCAAAGACGTCTGGAATTAACGACAAGGTAGAGGACATCCAGAGCTACAAAGACTACTTGAAAGCCAATCCTGATGCCGACAAAGGGTCAAAGCAGATAGCCCAATATGCCGCCATCCTAGAGGAAAACTACGACAAAATTCGTGAAAAAGCGGGGGCAGGTAAATATCTGGATGCCGACGCGCTGAAGCGATATACAGATACCGCCAAGGATCTGAGCGACGAGACCAAGGAAGCATTGGAGTTCTGGTCTCAACCTGGCGCCTTCGATATCGTCGACAACGCGAAGCACTCCCTGGCACAAAGACAAGACGGCGACCTCAGCAAGGGAGACATACAGACCTGGCTCAGCAAGTCGGCGCCAAAGGATGCTGCGTCATTGATGTCCTTTCTTTCCGATGCTGCGGAACGGAGCGCGTTCTCGGATATTGATGTCAGTAAATTCGACGGCGATATTTTCGAGCATCCAGAGAAATATTCCAGCGACGAAAAAGCAGCCGTTCTGCAGGACCTGCTACATGCCCAGCAATTGATGGTGGATGGCGCATCCGCTGGCATGTGGAAGGATGACTACTCGAAAGTCTCCATCGCTAACCGTGCACGCGTCCACCCGGACAAGGACAAGGTATTCGAGGACCTGAATGATCACATCAAGATCCTGCAGGACGACAAGGAAGTCACCAAAACGCTGAGCGAAAAAACCGCCAGTGCCTTGAAAGGCCTGATGGAAGACAATAAAGGCCTCAAGGAAGCTGTACAAGATACCTACGACAAAGAAATCAAGAGCGGGAATGCTCTGAACACGTCGTGGGAAACGAACATGAAGGACGGAAAGTCCGCCCAGCAGGCAGTATTGGCAGAGTTCATCGGAACCGCGCAATCCTATCAGAACGCGCTGGGGATCGAGGAACCCAAAGACATCAAAGAAGCCATCAAGAAATCTGACCACGAAACAGATTTCAAGGACTTCTACGAGAAGTCCCTGGTGTCTGGAGACCGTCTGAAGGAGCTGCTGAAAGATAACTCCTTTGAAGAAGCTGCCAGCGTATTCAACATGGAGGTCGCGCTCTACAACTCTGCGCTCGACCCCGAATTCACCGGTAAGTTCGACGACAAGCTCGAAGAGAATTTCTCGAAAATCGGCAATGAAAACATCCTCAAGGATGCCTCCTTCGACGATATGAAGAAGGCATTCGGGATCAATGGCGGCGACGAGCTCGACGAGAAAAAAGTAAAAAAATATATTGAAGAGGTCGTCAAGGAGAACCCCGAGCTTTTCGTCAACGACAATGGCAAGAAGTCCACACCAGACCAGATCTTGGCTGGTTTCAGAGCGACTTGGGATGTTTACCGCCAAGGGACGAAGACGCTGGACAAGACCGGCAGCCTCAACAATCTCGATCCCAACAATAACGCCAAGGGAGCCTATGACAAGGGAGTCCTCCATGGCGTGAGCGGGCTCTTCATTGCTGGCATGACAATCGCGCGTGGAATTGGCACCAACGGCAAGCCCACGGAGAAAGATATCGTCAACATCACCGCAGGCTCGGTGTTGACTGCGACCCTGCTGACCGAAGGCGGGATGAAGGGCTATACCCAATACCTGAAAGGCCTGAAGGGCAAGCTCGACGACGACCTGATGAATAGCGTGGGATCGCTGCTGGACGACGTCTCGCCCGAGAACCAGGCCGCCCAGGACGCAAAAGATACGAAGCCGGCCTTGTACGATAAACGGGCCGACCTGGCGAAGAAGTTCGAAGAAGGCGCCAAGGGCCTGGGCGGCGCCGCCGGCGTCGTCATGGGCGCCTATGGCATCTTTGACGGGGTCAAATCGATCCGGAATGGAGACACGGTTACCGGTGGCCTGACCATCACGTCAAGCTCTATCGGCGCCATCGCCGGATTGGCCTCCATGGTCGAAGGTGCTTGGGGACTGGGTAACGCCCTATTGCCGAATCTCATCAGCAAAGTCCCCAACATTGTCCCTGTCTTTGCTGGGGCGTTGGGTTGGACTGCGGCAGGGATAGGAGTGATCGTATCGCTGCTGCCGGGCCTCATCGAAGAGGGCAAGCATCAGAAGCGGTCCGATGACTTCGGCGATACGCTCGGCACCTATCTGACCAAGTACGAGATTGATGGCGTGAAAAACGGCGACATCGGCGACATCCCCGATGACGAATGGCCGGGCGAAGACTCTACCATCGCCTCGTGACCTGACATATGAGTATCGGACATGTCGGTGGTGACATGTCCACGCAACAACACCTCATCACAATCTGCATATCCCCTCCCCCATATCAAGGAGATGTTCGTGACAGCCCCCACTCAAGCCGTAGGAAACTCGTCCTTCGTTCGAGACAATTCAGCTCTGGTCTTTGAACAAAAGCTCAACATCTCCAAGTCGAGCCAGATCATCGCCGACTATCTCAAAAGCAACGGTAAATCGGCCATCAATGCAGACGAGCTAAAGCAATTGGCCAATAACACGTCGGGCAACGTACCTGCCGATGTGTCCGCTGCCGCGCAATACATGATCAGCCACCCAGATGTCTTTACAGCAATCGAGACACATGACGTCGCGGGTGCTGACGGCTTGTCGGGCTCGTGGAATTTCGACTGGGCAGCCCAAGGCGGGCTGAACGGCACGACCATCGAGTCTATCGCCAACATGCAAGACGCCTTTGATCGCGCGATCGGGCTATCGGCCAAGGTCACGGAACTCACGACCGAACTCAAAGGCGAGCTGGACGCAGTCAAACAACGCCCGCAGAACTAAGTCTTTACCCAGATCCTTGCACACTTGTCACCCTACGCGGTACTAGGTGTGCAAGGACTGTGTTTTTTCATCGCTGTGTCATGCTGGGCTGCTCTAATTGTTGGCTGACTCTGCTGAAAGACTCTACGTGACAGACCTGACCCGGCATTGGCTGCCCGTCGCCCTGACGCTGGCGTTACTAGGTGGCTGCACCACAGCGCCCACACTATCGACCCAAGAAGCGCGTTTGACGCGTCTCGCGCAAGACCTGTCCCGGCGCGGCGACGTCGCCTCGGCCGTCACCCTATACGAACGAGCGGCCGCCACCATGCCGGACAATCCCGACATACAGCTGGCATTGGGTCAGGCGCAGTTGCGCAATGGCAACCCGCAAGCGGCGTCGCAGGCCTTTCGAAAAGTCTATCAACTGCGCCCGGAAGATCCAGAGGCAGTTCTCGGTCTGGGTTATGCCGCACTGCTCGAACACAATACCGAGCGCGCCCAGGCACTCATCGCGACAGCCGCTCCCAAGATCAACACCTACAGTGCTTATAACTTGCTGGGAATTTCCGCCACACTGAACGGCGAGTTCGAGCAGGCGCATCAGGCACTCAAGACCGCTGAATCACTGGCGCCCGGCAATCTGGAAATCAAAGCGAACCAAGCGATGGTTTATGCTCTGAGCGATGACATGCCAGCCGCGATTGAGCAGATCGCTGCCGTTACAGCATCGCCGCTTGCAGAGCCTCATCATTTCCGGCGGCAAGCGTTGATCCTGGTGCTTGCCCGCCAGGACAAGCAAGCGGAGAAGGCGCTGCAAGGCATGCCCGCTCCGGCTCGAAAGGCGCTGATAGCCCGGGCCAAACGCATCCGGGCGATCGCAGATCCGATCCAACGCGCATCGGCGATCGGTATTATCCCGACCTCTGCGCCGGCCCCCGTCGCGCCGCTTCCTAATTCGTGATCGCCGATTCGCTTTCGAGCTGTTTACGGCGATCGGCCTCCTGGTCTTCCCTGACCCCCAAATATTGCTCAACGGCAGAGGCCGCTGGCCCGACCAGGGCCGGTCCCATTTCGCGGCCACGGCTCAGATCGCGTTGATCGATCACCATCTCAGCCAGGTTCAACGCATTGGCGCAGCCAGGGGGTAGCCGCGGCACCGTGCCGATCATGTCGTCGGCCAGGCATGCCTGCGGTAGGTAGCGTAAATCTGTCTGCGGCCCTGCTTGCAACGGACGATAGCTGTCGGAATATCCCGACTGGGACATGCTCGTACATCCGTACATGCAATACATCAGAGCCACCGCCATAAACCCACGCATCGCTACTCGCATGACCGTCTCGATCTAATACACATAAAAACCAAAATCAGAAGCTCCCTGCAGTCCGGCCGGGCCGCCGACGACCAAGCGGGCGGGATTCTCGTGAGCGTCATCCAAGGGCGTCGCACTGGCTTTACCCGACACGGGTTTGACCAGATACGGCGTAATCAGGATGACCAGCTCAGTCTCGTTACGCTGAAACCGCTTGGACTGAAAAAGCTGTCCCAGGATGGGAATATCGCCCAGCAACGGGAGCTTATCGATGTCCGATGAACTGTTTCGCTGGAACAAACCCGCAATCGCAAACGTCTGGCCGCTGGCCATCTCCACCTGGGTATCGGCCCGCCGCACACTGAACGACGGAATATCAACCCCCGATACCTCGACAAGCCCTGCACTGGACAGCGTACTGACCTCTGGACGAACCTGCAGCGAGATCCGGTCGTTGGGTAACAGGACCGGCCTGAAGACCAGCGACACGCCGTAGGGCTTGTACTCGATGCCAATCATCTCATTCGTCACCGGCACCGGCACCGGGATCTCTCCACCCGCCAGAAAACTCGCCGTACGCCCCGTTACGGTGGTGATATTCGGCTCCGCCAGAATTTCCAGCACGCCATTGGTTTGCAGCGCATCCAACAGCAAATCAACCGTTGCGCTGCCCGAGCTGAATCCTCCCGACACGATATTGGTGGCCCCTTGTGCCGCGGCCAGCGGGCCTCCCGTCACCAAGCCAAAAGAGAACGAGCCCGAATTGAACAAGGCGCTCCAGTTCACCCCGTACGCCAGCAGCTCCTGGCGGGATACCTCCGCGAAACGCACGCGTAAATTGATCTGAGGCAAATCCGATTGCGTCATCATGTTCACGGGCTGCACGCCGTCGCTGGCATAGCCGGATAGCAACGCACCCTGTTCGACGGCATCCCCGAGATCTTTCACACGACCGCGAGCTACCACGCGCTTGCCTGCGGCACGCTCCTGTACATTGCCGTCCCCAGCCCCGGTCCCGACGTGTACTGCGGTATCCATGACGATATTCTGGTTAGCATCGAGAGCGGTGATCCGTGTCGTGCCAATCGATTTTCCGAACAGATAGGCAGCACGGCTCGTGATGATCTGGACATCCGCCACAGCCTCGTCGGCGATCATTATCGAATCGATTGCCTGTTTAAAACGCAGCATCCGGCCGTCCCCCTGAGCCACCGACACAGCAGAGGACTCGCCCGTCTCTCGGGCTAATGATGTCGAGAGCATCAGACTCAGCAGCACCATGACAACACCACGAAAATAGGTCACGCTGCCTCCCTCAGGGCATGATCCGATTGGAATGCGCCGGACTCCGGTATTTGAGCCACCCCATCTGCGCCGAGGACAGCCAATGGATGCGACACATACCCCGAGGCCAGCTCTGTATACGCCAGCACAGGAATGGCAACCCCGTGCTTTGCCAGATGCTGCTGCAAATATCGTCGGATATCTGCAGCGACCATCAGCACGGGCTGGGCTGAGGCAGAGGCCCCCTGAGGCGCAGACTGCAGGCCATCGATCAACGTGCTGCTCAAGTCGATGGACAACGTATGAATCTGTTTCTTGTCATCAGGGAAAGTCTCTTTGCGAATGTTCTGTTCCAGCTCACGCGACAGCACGTACGCGCCAATCGTGCGATGTACATCTGCGTACTGATGGCAAAGATGACGCGCCAATGCCACGCGTATGTTCTCTGCCAGGACAGGCAACGATCTTGCGTCGGAGACCTGCACAACGACCTCCAGAATGTTGCGCAAATTCCGGATGCAGACACGTTCCTCCAACAATCGACGCAACACCTCCGCCAGACGCGGTAACGGCACGACTTGCAACGACTGTCGAACCAATTCGGGATGGCTTTGATCGAGCTCGTTCAAGAGCTGGCGTGTTTCCTGCACACCCAGAAACTCAGGCGCATGGCGAATCAGCGCCATCGACACGTATTCACCCAGTGCCTCCACCGGAGCCAGGCAGACCGCTCCTAGGCGCTCCAAATCCTGTATATGGTCATCCGAGACCCAGGCCGCGGCCCGACCATCAAAAGTGAGCCTCGCCTGCCCGGGCAGATTCAACATGTCAACAGCCGTCAAATCACCAACAATAAAAACGCAGTCGTGATGCAATAGGCCGCCAGCCACGGGGATGCCGTCTATGCAGATACTGAACGTGGCATCTGCGAGCGCAGGATCAAGCTTGAGCCCCGCCGCAGGAAAAGGAATTCCCAACGCCTGCTCGGCCCGCGCGCGCGCCTCGGCGAGCGACAATTGCAGTGATCTCAGCGGTAGTGTCTGGGCCGTCAATGGATTCAAGCATAGCAATAGACGCCCCGTTTGTGCATCGTCCCAATCAGCCGCAGTCTGCCGGGAAGGATCCGGTTGCGGTTCGAGCGCTTGCGCGGCCGCGACCACCTCGTCTTGTTGAGGATGCGCATGATCGATCATATCGGCGCGCTGTTTGCGCCATGTCGCATAGGCTCCTGTTCCGGATATCAATGCCAATCCCAAAAAAACATAGGCTGGAAAACCCGGCACCAGTGCTAGAAAAATCAGAATAGCCGTGCAGAGCGAGAGCACTTTGGTGTTGGCGCCGAGTTGCTCAACGATTTCCGCTCCCAGGTCGACACCGCGATCGGAATTAACGCGGGTCACCACAATGCCTGCCGCGATCGCCGTCATCAGTGCCGGCAACTGAGCAATCAGGCCGTCACCCACTGTCAAGAGTGAATAAGTATGCGTCGCCTCGGCAAACGACATCCCATGCCGCATCGTGCCGATCACAATACCGCCGAACAGATTGACGCAAAGGATGACAAGACAAGCAATAGCGTCACCTTTGACGAACTTCATCGCGCCATCCATTGCACCGAAAAGCTGGCTCTCGCGCTCCAGATTCAATCTGCGCGCCTTGGCCTGTGTCTGGTCAATATCGCCATTTCTCAGATCGGCATCAATGCTCATCTGCTTGCCTGGCATCGCATCCAGCGTGAATCTGGCACCGACTTCTGCCACGCGCTCTGCGCCTTTGGTAATGACGATGAATTGCGCAATCGTGATGATCAAGAAAATAACAATACCCACCACGACGTCACCCGCAATCACATACTCGCCGAATGCGGCAACAATCTCGCCGGCGTCTGCATCGCGCAGAATCAGCCGTGTCGTCGTGATCGACAGAGACAGGCGAAACAACGTGCTCAACAGAATCACTGGGGGCAAAACGGAAAAATCCACCGCCCGGGCGCTATAAAACGCAACAATCAGAATGAGCACAGCAAACGCGATGTTAAAGCCGACCATCACATCCACCACATAGGTCGGGAATGGAATGATCATCATGACGACTGCCGTCAGAATGAAAGAAGCGACGATCATATCGCTGCGCCGCGCAGCGGCGCCTAGAATGCGATTCAACTGAGCGTTCATTCCGTTCATTCTATTTTCCCCAGCGTGTCCAGATGCTGTGCCAGTATCTTCGCGGTTTCCTCTGTATTACCCATTGCCAGAAATGCATTCGCCCGCACCATCGACAAGTCCGCTGCATCGACTCCCATGGCCTCTAACTTGCCAACGACGTCCAGCGCACGCGCGCCATCGCCCGCCGCTGCGAATATTCTCGCCAAGCCATGCAGCACGTTCTCGTCATCGGGCTGCATGTGATATGCGACCAATTGGTACACCAGTCCGCGATGAACATAACCGTTTTCCGACAACAATTCAGCTCGGCGGCACAGCCACTGCAGGCTCAGATTGTCCAGATTCTCCATCGATTTCCTGTTCTTTATCGCCCCGCGGCACCGCATCCAGCACGCGCAGATGATGATCCATATCCTCGGCGAACAACGCGCTGGCGCATTGCCTGACGTCTTCTGACATAGGCAGCGCAGGCAGCACACGATTGATCAGATGACGCAGAACCACGACATTCCCGCTGGTTTCCTCCAGGACGTCTCCCAACGGTGGAATGGCGTTTCCCGCATCGATACTTCCGACCTGGCCGCGGCGTCGCGCTGCCGGTTTTTTCGCCTCGGCTTCAAATCGTCTTTCCAGCGCAGGGGTGGGCGCCGTTTCGCGCAAACGGCGCATGCCCTGCATTTCGCGAGCGCGCCACAGATCGATATCAGCCCGGGTTATCCGCATACTCGTCTCTATCCGTCAGAGGCGGAAAATATGCTGCTGACCATTCTTGACCAGCACCACCTCGTGCCGGTCGATCTTCTCCAGCACCCAGCCGTCTTCCACCACGGATCCGGGATATCGGCGCTGTCCCTGGCCATCGATAATGTAGGGTGATGCGCCGGTCCAGACGGCTTGGATCGCCATCCGCACTGCTTGCGCCTCTGTCAGCTTCGACCGGAGTAAATAGTCTTTGCCATAGGCGCGATCGAACCACATCTGAATCTCATGCCATTGCGCTCTGGTATCGACGGGCAGCTCGCCAGAGACTTCCATCTGGCTCTGTCCTGCCCTTACCTGCAGTTGTCCCAGTCCCGATGCCTTCAAACGGGATTCCAGTTGACGCCGCACGAGGTCGATGGGCAATTTTTTTGCAGGCTCTGCTAGCGCATTCAGGCTTGCTTGTGCGTTCGCCTCGCTGGCGACGCCAACGGGATACCACAACATGTAGCCCAGCACGACCGATATTCCCACCATGGCGGGAAGTAAGACCTTCAACCTCGAGGACACTGCCGAAGACCTCGATGCATGCCCATCGCGGGAATACGCGACCTGCATACGGGTATCGCCAATGCTGAAAGACAACGGCAGCCGGCTCTCGCAGACATGGCCGTCTAGTATTTTCAGTTTTCGATCCGTCTGAACGAGATCGGCATGCGATGCCAGACTGAGCTCGCCCTCTGCGATGTTCAACGTGACATGGTGGGAGGCAATGCCTGCATCGCGCAGCACAATGTCACACGCAACATCTGCCCCAAGCCGATACGCGGCATTCGCCTCGAGCGGGACGGCTGCGCCTTTGTGCACGCCGCTCAAGATAATGAGTTGTGGTGTACGCGTTTCGCTCACGAAAACGGACATATGTGGAAATAGGGAAAGGCCGAAGCCAAGACTTCGGCCTCGAGGCAGCGATTAGTTCTGCGGACGCTGTTTGGAGGCGTCGAGCTCAGCCTTTTTTTCGGTCGTGATTTCAGTCACTTTGGCCGACAGTTCGATCGCGCGATCGAACGCGGCTTCCATTTTCTCGATCGAACCTTCAGCACCACCAGAGGTCGGGGTCACATTGCTCATAGCTAACTCCAGAAAAAATTGGACAAAACATTCATCAATGAACCAGCCGTCAAGGCCGGACTCGATTCACAACGAGCAATTCATTGTGTCGTTCACTCGTGACGCGTACATTACGTTTTCACATCGTTACAACACGGATCACGAGCGTTCAGCATGAACAGACTGCCTTTCGTGTTGGGGATGGCATATGCGTCATATCAAGCCCTCTTTGACCAGGATCCTCGCCACACGATCAAAGAACTGCTCTGGCAAGGCTTCTCCTACTGCGGTCCGCCGCGTAATTTCCCTGGCCAGGGCCGGATCGTATATATACGGCATGCTGTATCTGTTCTCCGCAGTCCATATCTGCGATGACGCTTCCGGTGCAGCAACATACACAACGACGGGCACCTTGGTTTCTCCGCGGCGATAACGCAACCCTACCGTCCAGGCATTGTCTGCACCGACAAGTATCGAAGCCATATGCGCCCCGCGAGCTGATGACGAGCTCTGCAGTGCGTTGCGCTGCCGCGTGCGCTCCTTGCGGATTTCCGGGGAACCATCGGTATCTTTCCGCTCGCGCTTGAGTTCACTATGCGACATGCGCATATCTCGTGCAAAAAGCCATCGCTGCAACAGCAAATCAATCAATCCCGTCACGAAGAACGCCAGAATCGCCGTGATCGAAAGGGGAATAAACAGCTGCCTGAACGACATATAGATGCATTGTCGGCCGCAGGAAGGTGCGCCAAATAAATAGGGCAGGCTTGTCTTGTAGACCAGGATGAAGGCGGCGCCCAGCACCAGCACTTTGAATAGCGATTTCAGAAATTCGACCAGATTACGCGCGCTGAATAGGCGCTTGAACCCTTCGACGGGGTTCAAACGCTTGAAATCAGGTTTGACTGGATCTACCGAAAATATAAATCCCTTCAAGATCACCAGATTGCCAAGCACAACGACAAAGACAACAATAATCAATATGGGAAACGTAGCCGTCATGAGCACGTCCAGTGCCTTTGCAACGAGAGTAGGCCATACCTGCGCAAACACCTGGTGCCGATCCCCCAACGCATCCGAGATCTCTTGAAACAGCGATCTGACACGCGCCGCGATCTGCGGCGCGGAGAACCCCAGATAAATCGTACATACCAACACGACCAGCGCCGTGATCATGTCCTGGCTCTTGGGCGCCTGGCCTTTCCTGCGCGAGTCCTGGATTTTCTTTTGTGATCCGGGCTGTGATTTCTCTTCGCTGCTATCGCCGCTCATGGATGCACCACGTCCTGGGCAACCCAATCGGAAACGCTCGTCACCGTATCGAGAGCGGTCAACATATCCGGTATCAGAAACGCCATGTACAACACCATCAACACCACGAATAGCAGATTCTTGACCGGCATGGACAAGTCGAACACATGCAAACTGGGTGCCATCCGGGACAAGTAAGCCAGCAACAGATCCGCTACCAGAATGGCCACCATCAAGGGTGCAACCATCAGTACCGCCAACGCAAGGACGTGATCAAGCAGCCCGAGGACTGCCAGTCCCGTCCCCTCTTGAAGTGCCGGGAACAACTCGCCAACGGGCCAAATGGCATAGCTGTCATAGATACCGCGCAACAACACGAACAGACCGTTCGACAGGAAGAACAGCGCAATAACCAAAATACTGAACAACGTGGCGGTGACACTGGACTCGGTGGCAGACATCGGATCCAGCAGTTGCGACATGGTGGAGCCGCGCTGCAGATCAATCAGTTCACCGGCCGCCTCCGCAGCCCAAATGGGAACGCCATAGACGGCGCCCAGGAGCATGCCGACAATCATCTCCACCCCGAGCATCCCGACGAATGCGAGCGGCGAGTGTGACGTCTCAGCGGTCACCAGCGGCAACAGCATGGGAACCGCCGGCAGCGAAAACACCAGGGCGACCACCGACCGCAGCAGCCCCGTCATGCCGAGGCGATTAAAGACCGGTGAAATCAGCACCACCCCCAAACACCGGGCCATAGCGAGAGACGCCGCCGTCAATACTGGATACGCAACCTCTACCCAGATCGATACCCAACTGGAGATCGGAGAAACCGCTAGCGCGTCCACAGAGGGAAACCAGTCAGCAGTTGATCCGCGAAACTGGACACCTGTCCCGCCAGCATAGGCACCCCGACGATCAAGGCAAGCAAGACGGCCACCAGTTTGACCGCCTGCGGCAGTGTCTGATCCTGAATCTGTGTCAAGGCTTGCAGCAAGCCCACGCCAAAACCTATCAAAATGGCAATGAGCAGCGCCGGCGCCGATAATAGCAGTACGGTCATCAACGCCTTGTTCATGATGGAAATGATCAGCGTCTTGTCCATGCGGGATCACCCCCCATAACTCGAAATAAGTCCGTGCATCAGTTTCGACCAGCCGTCGACCACGACGAACAAGAAAATCTTCAATGGCACGGAGATCAACGTCGGCGATACCATCATCATCCCCATCGCCATGAGCAGATTCGATACGATCAAATCGATGATCAGGAACGGGATATAGAGCAAGAACCCAATCTCAAAGGCACGAGCCAGCTCCGAGCCGACAAAGGCCGGCACCAGAACCACAAGATCGTCGTCTTTCAGGTTATGGCGGGCCTGCTCGGACCAGAGCCCATCGGTCGCATTGAGAAAAAACTCGCGCTCTTCGAGCGTCGCATACTTGGCCAAGTGTGCCTGCAACGGGATACGCACTCGTTCGGCGATGTCTTTCAAGTCCTGGACGGAGTTCAGCTGTATCTGCGTGTCCTGGAACTGATATCCGATTTCGCCTATCAGCGGCGCTGTCACATAGCTGGCGAGGATCAGGGCGATACCGTATAGCACCAGGTTCGGTGGCGTCTGCTGTACTCCGAGCGCATTACGGATCAGAAACAGCACAACGGAGATTTTCAGAAAGCCCGTCATCGTCACGATGATCAACGGCAGCAGACCAACCGTCGCGACCAGCAGAATAATCAGCGCGAGATTCGGCGAGCTCTCAGCCATTCGATTTCGCCAGCCTGGTCACTCTCACACCCAGCGTGTCGTCCAGGCGGACCAATTCCCCCTGTCCGATTTTCAACCCGTTCGCGATCAGATCCACAGCTTGCTGCGCGCGCCGTTCCATGGGCAGCACGGCTCCCGGCTTCAGGGACTTCAACTCGGCTATCGTCAAAGATATCCGGCCGACCTCGCACACCAATTGAACATTCATGTGCTCGAACATATCGTCGCCAATACTATTCACCTGCTCATTGACCGTGCTCACAGAGACCTCTCTTCTTTCATCCACATACCAACCGTTGGTGACGACGTAATGGTTGCCATCGATCCGGACATCGGACTGCTGACCAGAAGGCAGCACCAGTTGCAATGCGTCCAGCGGTTTACACAACAGCACAACATCGCCGTACGCCAACGATTCCAACTGATGCAGCGGCAGCGCCTGATGTCCGGCCTGAAGGCTCGCAACGAAAGGCACGCGTTGCCATAATGCGTCGCACTCGTCCTCTTTTTTTCGAGGCAGGACCGCCAACAACGATTGAGGCAGATCCAACCATATGCAGGTTTTTTCCGACGCGTCTGCGGCGCGCAATGTCAACGCCAGGCGTGCACCGCGGTCCATGCCGGAGCACGCCGACGGCGCCTCGACGATAGGATCCCCCTCGAATGCCATACTCAATTGATTGAACAGGCCCGATAGCAGCCAGCGCAGCAGAAACTCCGTCAATGGCAGACCTGTGCATGACCATCCATCCTGTTCGGGCGCTGACAACCCTGCTTTGACACATAGGGCATTCAGCCAGCCACCATCGACATGCAACCGGCCTTGGCCTCGTTTCCACGTGAGGCTTACGCTGCATGACGGGGGCAGTGCCGTATCAAGGGCGCGACTCACACGGCATGACAGGTTCTGGCCCAATACGGGGAAATCCGTTAATGCCCAGGTATCGCCCGTCCCCGTCAATGCGGCGCAGGACTTGTCATAGACGGGCAGCGACGGCCAGAGCGCCCTGATCTGCTGAGTGTTGCCATCATCCAGCATGTCGAGCTCCGCGCATGTCGTCCTGGATCATCTCCGCACGCAGCGCATCGCGCTTCGCGCGCTGCCGGCCTTCATCGTTTACGAACTGCCCCCAGCTTTCCAGTTTGCGCAGAGCCGTGATATGGCGATCGACAATCTCTTCCCAACGTGCGATGGCCTCGCGCAATGCCGCCAAGAGGCCCTGCAGATGATGTTCTGCCTGCTCGACATGCTCAGCATCCGCCTCGTCCTGTACAGACACCGACAAAAGATCGATGTGATCAAACGACCCGCTGAGCAACACTTGCCATCGTTTGTCTTGCCGCCCCTTGATTTCATGCGCCAAACGTTCGGCACGCAGGCGTGCCTGCTGCACGTCTTGTTCGAGTTGCGCGCATCGATGCGCATGCTGACGACGCAATATCGACATCCGCTCTTCTCGCCGGGCACGTACTTCTTTCAGCGCCATCAGGTCGTTTACGTCCAGACTCAACTGATCAACCCTCGCAGTTGGCGTTCGGTCTCGGCAAACGTAGAAATGGAATCCCTATCCTGCCGCAGAAAGCGCTCGATCGCTTCGTGGCGCTCAATAGCGCGATCCGTCTCTGGCTCAGTGCCTGGCACATACTCACCCAGGCGCATCAACAGTTCGATCTGAGCGTAGCGTGCCATCAGCTCACGCACTTGCGCAGCAGCCTTTGAATGATTACTGGAGACGATTTTCTCCATCAACCGGCTACGGCTTTTCAGGATATCGATCGCGGGAAAACGATTGCGGCGCGCCAGCTGCGCATCCAATACGATGTGGCCGTCCACGATAGACGTCACTTCTTCGGCAATGGGATCGGCCTCGCCTTCGCTTTCTGTCAGAACCGTGTAGATCCCCGTGATGCTGCCCACTCGGCCCGGCCCCGCGCGCTCCATCAGATCCGGTAATGCAGCAAATACCGAAGGCGGATAACCGCGGCGCGTCGGAGGCTCTCCTGCGGCCAGGCCGATTTCCCGCCAGGCACGTGCGTAACGCGTCACACTATCGACCAAAAGCAGTACATGCTTTCCCAAATCGCGAAAGTACTCGGCCACACTGGTTGCCGTTGCTGCCGCTTTGACCCGTTCCATGGCCGGCCGGTCCGATGTTGCCACCACCGTAACCGTACGTGATCGGGTCTGCGCTGTCATGGCATCCTCGACCCACTCCCTCACCTCGCGCCCGCGCTCGCCGATCAAGGCAAGGACGATCACGTCTGCTTTGGCCCCCGCCAACATGGACGCCAGCAATGAGGATTTGCCAGCTCCGGCTTCGCCCTGAATACTGATACGCTGCCCTTGACCCACCGTCAGCATGCCGTCGATCGCCCTCACCCCTAGAAAGAACGGTCGCTGAATCCGTCTGCGATGAATGGCAGGCGGCGCGGGCACATCGACGGGACGCAGTTCAAGCTCGCTCGAATGGATGGGCGAGCGAGCATCCAGGCTGCGGCCAAAAGCATCGATGACCCCGCCCAGCAGGCCGTGTCCCACAGCTATATGAAATTCACGGCCCGTTCGGAGCACCGGGCTGCCGGCACTGATCCCGTTCACGTTGGCCATCGGCGCCAGCCATGCATGCTCGCTCTCAAAGCCGACGACTTCCACAGGGATGCTCTGCCCTCGATCGGATAACGGCTCGATATGACCGTACTCGCCCAGACGAGCGCCTGGCAACCAGGCCCGGATAGTCTGCCCTCGTACTTCCAGCACCTTGCCTTGATATGGCCGGCTATCGGCGTGCTCAATGGCGGCCTTGAGGGCAGCCATCGGATCGCGTTCTGCTGTTATCGCAACGGCCGCGGTCACAGTTCGGTTCCCTCCGCAGGAGACACCGTTCGAAAAATCCGCTCCCACTGGGTCTGAGCGCTCAGTTCGATGGTGCCTAACGGCGTTTCCAGAAAACACATTGAGCCTTGCAGGATGCCGTCTTCGACCAGGCAGATCTTGTATTTATCTGCAAGCGCACCGCGCTCGCGCAACGCGTCAGCGAACCCTGGCGGTACGCGCAGCGTGACTTTCAGGGGTCCGCGCAGACCCTGCATGGCATTGGCTGCGACACGTTCGATCAGGTCAATATCATCCAGACTCCCCAGAATCTTGCGCACAGCGGCATCGACCACCTGTATCAGCTGCGGCGTCAGACACTGCAGGTAGTCATCGCGCGCCCGGGTAATCTCCAGTGCGAGACGGGCGGCGTCTTCCAGCCCCGCTTGCCGGCCGTCGTCGTATCCCTGCTGCCGTGCTTGCTCTTGCACTTGCTGTGCGTCGATCGCTGCCTGCTGCATCGTCACTGCAGCGTCCCGTTTTGCCCGCTCGAGGAACTGCTCACCCTCGCGCCAAGCCGCGACGCTTTCGGCGCGCAGAATGGGGATTTCGATTTCGGGCTTTCTCTGAATGCTCATGCGGCCTCCGGCGTTATGGCAACAAGCGCGCTCAGACGAAGCAACAGACGTTTTCCGTACGGATGATCCAGTTGCCGGACATGGGGCGTGACCTCGTCGCCTGGCGCGTTCTTGAGCCCGGCCCACGCCAAGAGGCCGGGATCCAAATCATTTCGCCAGGCCTCCAATATCTCTTGGCCTGTACGCTGTATCCAGGACGGCCATGCCAATGGCTCATCAGGCGTCGCGCTAGATTGGGGAACCCTTTCTGCCTCTATAGACTCCGCCAAGCCTAGCTCTACCCAATGCCACCAAGCTCTGCCCAAGCGCTGTTCGATTTGCCTCAAAACAGGACCACGCACCTCGCGTGCCAGACTCCGCGACCAATACATCAAGCCGCAGGCAGCTGCGGCATCTCGCCATGCCTCGGCACTCAACGCCATCAAGGCCGCATCATGCGACGCAGGCTGCAAGACCGATAAGGGCGGTAATGCATACTGTTGCTGCAGCAGCCTGACAAGTAGTGTGCGTTCACGCTGTTGCCCAACGGCGGTCCAAAACGCTGCTTCGTCCAGCATGCGAAGCGGCCGCAGACAGTCCGCGATGTAATCGGCATGCACCCCCGGCAATGGGTCGTCCTGAAAATCCTTCCAGGGCCGGCTCACGATAGTGGAATCAGCCATTGCCGGGAGATTGACGATAGGTGCGGACTGATCGTAATGAGCGGCGGGCTCTCCACCACGTCGCAACAGCGGCCAACCCCGCGATAAGCAAGACCATCAAGACCGCCAGCTGCGTCAGTTTTCCTGCGCTTTGCTCAGGAATCGAAATGCCCATCCACGTGGTCATTCTCGGTATATCTGAGCCAGCCTGCGCCGGTGCTGCGATGGGAATGACAGAGACGCGCTCGTAATCCAGGCCGGAAATACTGCCCGCGACCAGCGACTTTATCTTGGGGATTAGCGGCTCGATGTCCACACCGGCGTCATATCGCACAAACACGGCCGCCGAGGCTGCTCTGTTCGTGCGGCGTCTTGCATCGTCATCGGGCAGATCCACATGTACGCGTGCCGTACGAATGCCATCGACCTGCGACACCGTGTTCGAGAGTTCCTGGCTCATGGCGTATACGAATTGCGCCCGTTCCTGCGTCGGCGAAGCCACTAACCCGTTGCTCTTGAATACATCTCCCAGCGATGCAAAGTGCGCCTCTGGCAATCCTGACGCCTCCAGGATCTGCACCGCCGTGGCGAACTGACTCTCGTCAACGGTGACCGTCAGGCTGCCGTCCTTGGCCGCTTTCCGTCCCGCCTGCACACCATGCTTCGAAAGCTCCGAGATCATCTGATTGGCCTGGCGCTCGTCCAGGCCCGAATACAGGTCCGCCTGACAGGCTTGCAGCACCACGACACTGAAAAGCACCACGGCCACACGCATCGTGCAGCGCCAGAGCCGTTTGTACACTTACTGTCCTCGCAACAATGTGTTAACTGCGCCCGAGACTTGCGTGGCACTGCGCACGACCACCTGCGTCTCGATCGAGTAATCGAACATCACACTCAAAGATTGCAGGACAGTCATCACGCGTGGGTCAGTACGCTCGGCGCCGGTATTCATGGTCCGAAGCGAATCGCTGTAAACAGGATCGCCGCTGGACATCTGCTTGACGCGTTCGGAAAACGACCTGGTGCGTTCCAGATAGCTGTCCAGATGCCCAGACAATGCTTGGCCAACCTGCCCCAGATCGGTGAGATGTCTGTCACGGGCGAGCTCGGCCATCGCCTCAAATAGATTCTGCGAGACAGGACTCACGCTGTCAGTAGGGAGTACCGCGTTCGGCGTAACGCCAAGATGACTGGGCAATTCCATCGCGTTTCGTATGACGGCAGTTGCCGGATTATTCGTCGGACGTCGCTTCGCTGAGGATCTCGTTCATACGCGGCGACACGATGGTCTGCATCAGGAACCCGACGCCTTGTTCGATCACCTGATCCAACGCCTCGGACGATTCGGGATCTTCCTTGGCGTTTTTCACGGCGTCATCAAATGCTGCATCGTTAGTCACCGGCTCGGTAATCGATGAACTATCTACGGGGGTAATCGACATCGCCTTACTCCTTTAATCAATCTCGGGCCCATGGCCCCAAGCAAAACTCAACGAGGCACCACGACATGCTGGCCGCCCGATGCACCGCGAAACACCGTTACGCCCATGCCGCTACCTCGTGCGGCAGGAGGAGACGGCTTTGTGGAGATTACGGAAGCCACGCGCTCACGAAATTCGGCAGGCCCCGTCACAATCAAACTACGTGACGCATCATCCACCGTAACGCTGACACCCTCTCCTTTTTGAGACCACAGCTTGGCGATCTCTGCGCGCCGTTGCGCACCGAGATGCGCTGCCTCCAACCACTGCGTGACACTCTCCTGTTGCGTGGTGACAAACAACGTACCCTTATCCAGATACCAGACGAGATCATGCGCAGCCGCCAAACGGTGCATGAAAGTCGCTACCGTGCCGTCGTGCTGCGCACCCGCGCGAACAACGCCGCCGACCTTATCCGAGATCACCGCAGGGATGCCCAGATTGCGCCGCAATTCACGCAGAACCTCTTTCAGATCCTGCTCGACGACGACATAGGGATATGCGCTCTGCAGCACGGCATCTTCACTTTCCGGTGCCGCCCACACTGGCCACGATACAAACCATAAACCGATTGACGCTGCGGCCATCAAGCCGCAAAGATCCCGCCATGATCGTGCTGGCACCCGCACTTCTCTCTCCAACTGGTTGAAACGATTATCACGACTCATAATGACAAGTACATTGCATTTTGTGCCGAGCTTGACCGTCAATGTGACAACTCGTGACTCGAACCGTCAACGAGAGTTGGCAGCGAAACCAAGTATGCTCGTTGATTAGCGTACTCTTGATGAATGTCGAGGGCCGGCACGGAGGGGATCAACATCAACAGACAAAGCAAAGGATGAGGCAAATTGAAGAAAACAGAGCTGACCGAATTCTTTCCGCTCGCCTATGCACACTGGTATGCCGCCAGTCTCTTTAGAGACGCCGGATATCCACGCGCAGAAATACTGTCATTGCTCGGCATTGATGCTGTGCGTTTAAAGCAGTGCAACGAGCGTTATCGGCAGCTGCACTTTGCCAACACCGGCTGGGTGACGGGCGCTTACCAGCGCGACGGGCTTGCCGAACCGGAACAGGACAGCAGGCTGTTCGACCATCTGATGGCACACGGAGGCATCTCGCTGCCCTCACTCCAACCAGGGCCTTTCAGCATGCGCCGCGCGCTCACCGCCCTGAGGCAGGCAATCCATGGCAATCCGCACATCGGCCCCTTTGCAAACGTGGATTGGACGGCGCACTACATTTGCGAGCGGCGTTTCCCGACCATTCGCTATGTCCATAATGGCAGCCACGTCTATGTCGATGGCGCGCCGATCTCGGACCGCAAGGGCACCGCGCTTGACGGTGTGAATCCGTTGACTTTCCGGCAGCTTGGCGACCGGTGGTTTTGCGACGACCAGCGTGTCTACGGTCAGGGCGAAACGCCCACGAAGCTATTCTGGTTTGTCGCCCGCGGCGCCGATCCTGACAGCTTCGCCGTACTGAACGAGCGCTATGGCGCCGACAAAGCTGCGGCCTACTACATCACCAACCGCCGCTTGCCGACCGAGGAACCCGGCACATTCGAAATCGTCAGCTACTACTATGGACGCGGACAAAAGCCCGGCATCCACGTCGATGAAAGCCACTATGCAAAAGACAGCCGCAAGGTTTATGCATATGGCATGGCGATAGATGGCGCGGATGCATCGACGTTCCATTCCATTGGCGATGAGGGCATGTATTTCGCGGACAAGCGTCATATCTATTGGGAAAACGAACCCATCCTCGACGCCGATAGGGAGAGCTTTACCTGCGCCTCGGAGGCCGGTCAGTATTGCGCCTATGACAAAGACCGGCCCTATTACGCTGGAAAACCTCAATCCGTCTCGGGCGAATTCAAACACTGGAAAGAATATTTCGAGGCCCACCCCGAGATCGCTGATAGCTGGTGGCATCGGGAAAAGACCAGACGCGAAGCATCGCCATCCTCTACCGACCAACCGGTATCGGTAGGTGGTCCTTATTTCAGTGATGGCAACAGAATCCTGGTGAGACCGCTGCGCCCTCGTGACGGGGAATGGGTATCGCTTGATCACATCGACCACGACAGTTTCCGCCATATCGCCGATGTCTTCGGCGAGGACCGGCACGGTCTGCGTTATTTCATTCCAGGCCTTGAACGCTATGGACGCGAGCCTGTAAGGGGAGCAAATGCGGCGAGCTTCGAAAAGGCCGACGGCCCTTGGTTCAGGGACAAAGGACAGGCTTATTATCTCGACAGCAATGCACCGATGCCCGAGTTTTTCATCGTCAAGGCCGATATGAAGAGCTTCGAGGTGTTAGGCGACAGCTACGCCCGCGATGCAAAGGGGTTGATCGTGGAAGGCGTGCGCAAGCGTGGCATTGACGACCCTTCAGCAGTACACGCCCTCGGGCATTCATTCGCGCGCCTGGGGGATACCCTGCTCTATCGCGGCAAGCCCGTCACCAAACCCGGCAAGGTCGATCCCGCCAGCGCACGCGGCGTCCACGACCAGCTGTTGATCGACGCACATGGCCACATGCTGTTCGGGGGGAGCTATCGCAAGCCTATCGCGGGTATCGATCCCTCGACGCTGCAATTTCTGAACCGAGTTTTTGCAGCGGATGCGTGCCGTGTGTATGCGATCACGGACAATGGGCTATTGCTGTGTGAAGGAATCGACCGAGAACAGGTTCAAACAATGGGAAACTACGCGGTGCGAGTAGCAGATACGAAGTTCCATGTTTCCGGCGGCAGGCTCGAGCGAACTGCTTTGTGACGACTTGTCCGCTCACTGCCGCGTCCAGTAATAGCCTCCAGGGCGCTCACTCCAGCTTGATATTGGCCTTTCTGACCACCTGCCCCCACTTTTCGTTCTCGAGCTGGACCCGTTTTGCAAAGATAGCCGGATCACTGGCGACAATCTGAAAACCCGATTCATTGAAAATGCGGCGACGCGCGGGTTCGGTCATTACCTTGCGACTATCCTCGGCAATTCTCTGGACGATCTCGGCCGGCGTATTCTGTGGAGCAAACAATGCGAACCAAACGTTCGTCTCGAACCCGGGATATCCCAGTTCGGCTACCGTCGGCACATCGGGCAAGAGAGGCTGTCGTTGCGCGCTGGTCACCGCCAATGCGCGTAAACGCCCTGCCTGGATATGTGGAAGACTCGTCATAATGACGTCGAACATCGAATCCAAACGGCCCGCCAGCAAGTCATTCATCGACAGAGCAGATCCCTTATAAGGGATACCCAGTAACTGGATACCGGCCTGCGACATGAATAGCTCCATTGCCATATGGGTGGTGGCTCCCACGCCGCCGCCAAAGGTCAATTCGCCCGGATGGCCTTTCGCATAGGTCACGAATTCTTCCAAAGAACGGAACGGAGACGAAGGCGGCACCGACAATACCTGGGCAATGGAGACCAGCTCAGTGATTGGAACAAAAGCGCGCTCAGCGTCGTAGGGCATCTGCGAAACAATGTGGGGCAACACGCATTGCGTGGTCTGTGTGCCGAACAGCAAGGTGTATCCATCGGGCTTGGACTCAGCGACCACCCGCGATCCGATCAAACCACTCGCCCCGTCGCGATTTTCGATGACCACGGGCTGTTGCCAGAGTTTGCTCAAACCTTCGGCCAGGGAACGGGCGATCTGATCAGTCGAGCCGCCGGCCGAGAAAGGAACGACTATCCTGACAGGACGAGCCGGATAGTCCGTCTGAGCCATCGATGGGCTCGTTGTAATCAAGATGAGCCCAATGCCTGCAACGAGCCATGTCGCACACCGCGACATGACTGAACAGATCTTTTTCATTTCATCCCCTTGAGATGTGATTATTGAAAAGCCAAAGCCTTGCTGGTCAGATCCTCACCATACAGTTGACGCGCGGTGTCTGTAGAGACCAAACCGTCCAATAGGTCAGCGGCCAGGGCTTGGTACGACCGTAATGCGGGATCACCAAATCCGGCTCCCCCAGGGGTCTGAATGCGAACGGTCTCACCTTTTGCCAGGACGAGATGCCTCACCTTGGACGACAAGATTTCTTCGTTATCCCGGCCAGGGTTGCGCAACAACGTGCCACGCCCGCCCTCACAACCGCCCTCTGCCCCGACAGCCCCTTGTACATGACTGTCCGAGCGTGCCGAGAAAATCGTGTCATCCTGCAGCGCTCGAACTTCGCGCACGATTCCCAGACCTCCGCGATGACGGCCGGCACCACCAGAGTCAACGGCGAATCCGTAATATTCGACGCGCAAGGGAAATTCATGCTCGAGTATCTCCGTCGGTAAATTGCGGGAGTTGGTGATATGTACATGGATACCGTCCATGCCGTCGGCAGTATCGCTGGCCCCCGCTCCACCGCCGAGCGTCTCACCGCAGAGATAAATGCCACCGCTATTGGGATGGACACCAGAGAACGAAATCGTCGGCATGGTATCCATGCTTGAAGCGATCGATCTTTCGCGCGGCACCAGTCCTCGAAACGCGCCGATGATGGCACCGGCAAGGCGCTGACACGTAATCGTGCGCGCACCGCACGCTGCGGGTGATCGGGGATTGACGATGGACCCTTCGGGTGCCCGGATAACGATGGCGTCGGCCATCCCCCGGTTCGCCATGAGATCAGGATCCAGCATCGCCTTTACGCAGTAGTACACCGTCGCACGCAACGCGCTTTCCGATACATTGAGACCTCCGCGCGATTGCGCGCCGCTGCCCGCCAAATCAACGACCAGCTGCTTACCGTCTTTGTAGACCGCAGCGGTCAACGGCACACGGTCGCCCTGGCCGGTGCCATCATCATCGAGCCAGGTGGTAAAGGCCATGCTGCCTTGTGGCAGCGCAGCGATGCGATACTCGGTCCGTCGCAGGGTATACAGCAACAAGTCATCCACGGCGCGCTGGAAGCCGGTGACGCCTCCCATACGGCGGATCAGTGTCTGAGCGGCAATCGATCCTTTTTCATTGGTGGCGATCTGAACACGCAGATCGAGCGCACGCTCCTCCGGCAGCCGGGAGTTCAGCGCGATCATCCCGATAAGATCATCATCGACCTGATGAGCCCGTGCGACACGAATGATAGGAATCCGCAGCCCTTCTTCATAGATACTGCGTGCACTCGCGGATGTCGATCCGGGCACCACACCTCCCACATCGGAGTGGTGCCCGATATTGGCAGCGAAGGCCGCCAGCAAGCCATCGACAAAAACAGGCGTAATAATGGAAATATCGGGTAGGTGTGTTCCGCCTGCGGCGTAGGGGTCGTTGCACACATACACGTCGCCTTCGTGGATTTCGGTCACCGACCACCTGTCCAGCACGGCCTCGACGGATCCCATCAGTGACCCCAGGTGCACGGGGATATGCGTGCCCTGCGCGATCAAGCGTCCGCAGCGATCGAACATACCGACAGAAAAATCTCTACGCTCCTTGATCTGCGGCGAGAACGAAGCGCGCATGATGTTGCTCGCCATCGACTCAGTGATGGCAAGGAGACGGTTGGTGAATACCTCGACAGCAATAGGATCGAAGTCCCGTTCCGGCGAAACAGCATGTTGTTGGCTCATGAATATGCTCCCTATAACGTTCTAGCTTCGAATGAGGATATTTCCGAGCAGGTCAATCACTGCGGATTGACCAGGGAGCACGACCGTGGTGGAGCTCATCTCCTCAATGATGACGGGGCCCGCCAATGCCATACCGGCGGGTAACGAATCACGCCGATAAACCGTGGTCATCAACCAACCCGTGTCGCCGCCAAAATATACTCGCCGCTGATCCCATGAGGGCGCCGTCGCCGGCTGTGTGGGATTCGATAGACTGTCCTTGGCAACCAGACCAACGGCCTGTACTCGACAGTTGACGATTTCGATGACGCGCCCCGGATTGTCGTGACCGTGCTGAGCGCGATGCGCCTGATGAAATGCCTCGACGAACCCTTGCATATTGCCGTCACGCTCGGCGTCCACCAGGACTCGGATATCGTGGGTTTGGCCGCGGTAACGGCCGTCTATATGGAAATGGAATCGACGACTAGCCCGCGGAACATCCTCCTGTGCCAACCACGCGTCGCCCTCCTGTTGCATGTCCTGCAAAACACGTCCCACAGTAAGCCAGGTATCTCCGTTCAAAGGAACCAACTGCGTTCGCACAAAATCGCGGCTGACATCAGCCAGCAGAATGCCACGTGCACACAGCGTACCCGGCTCTTTCGGTACCAACACCTGGCCGATCCCACACTCCTGTGCCACTTCTACAGCATGGAGCGGACCTGCACCACCAAATGCGAACAACGTGAAATCTGCCGGATCGTAACCGTGCTCGGTCGAGACGGCGCGGATGGCGCGGCTCATATTTGCCGTCGCAATTTTCAAAATCCCATGGGCGGCCTCTTCCACACTCAATCCCAAAGGCCGTGCAATCCGCTCATCAATGACAGCTACCGCCCGACTTCGATCCACCGTCATACGTCCGTCGAGCAACCGCTCTGGGTTGAGCCGGCCCAGGACGATATTCGCATCCGTGAGCGTGACCTCCTCTCCACCTTTCCCGAACGCGACGGGTCCAGGCACCGCACCAGCGCTCCTGGGGCCGACTTTCAGAGCCCCGACATCGTCGAGTTGTGCAATGCTGCCACCTCCGGCACCGACGACATGGATATCGATCATTGGCATTTTTACGGGATGCCCAGCTACCAGTCGGTCCGAAGTGAAACTGGGATGGCCGCCCGTAATGAGCGACACGTCGGTACTGGTGCCCCCAACGTCAAACGTAATGATCTCCGATATTCCCGCGGCCGCGCCAATCACCGTAGAGCCGACAACGCCTGCTGCGGGGCCGGACAGGCAGGTGAGGACCGGCAGATTTTCCACCGTTTTCAACGGCATCAAACCGCCGTTGGAATGGAATGTCAGCGGCTCAACGCCCACGCCGACGTCGTTAAGTCGAGTGCGTAAACGATCCAGGTAAGTTTGCATGCGAGGTGCAACGTATGCATTGAGCACGGTCGTCGACGTTCGTTCAAACTCCCGGAATTCAGGCAACACTTCATAAGAGATGCTGACGTGCAGCTGCGGCGCCACCTGCTGGATCACGCGACGCGCTTGCTCTTCATGAACGGGATTGCGGTAGGAGTGGAGAAACGCCACCGCAATGGATTGCACGCCATCGGCTACTAATTTTCTGACCTGCTCAGCCAATAACTCCTCATCCAGCTCCCGCAGCAGATCACCGCTGGCGGCAAGGCGCTCGTCTACCTCCACACGATGACGCCGCTGAACGAGCGGTTCAGGCTTGTGAACAGCATGGTCGTATAGCGCGGGGCGCGTCTGGCGCCCGATTGCCAGGACATCGCGAAAACCTTTGGTTGTCACCAAGCCGGTTGTTACGCCCCGGCGTTCAATCACCATATTGGTCGCCACCGTAGTGCCATGCCCGAAATACGCGACATCGCGTGGCTCAACTGAAAAGCGCTCCAGCATTTCGCGTGCGCCCTGCGCAATCGCTATCGACGGATCCGCAGGAGACGATGGCACTTTGAAATAACACAATGACCCCGTCTCGCTATCGGCCATCACGAAATCCGTGAACGTGCCACCCACATCAATACCTATCCGAACCATGCCTTTTCCGATTCAATGAACGTCGATGTGTGAATCTTGGCGCGCCTGCCATTCATAAACAACTGCACAAATCATTGGACGCACATAATTAAATGTTATGCTTTCCCAGGCAAGGCTCTTCATCCGTGGCGTCCTTTTCAAAGTGCTGAAGCCGTTCTCATCTGCTTTAGATACCGGTGGCCCATTCACCTATGTCACTCAATCCAAGACAGCTCGAAGCCTTCCGTAAAGTCATGTCTGCAGGCAGCATGACGCTCGCGGCGGAACTGCTGGAAATCAGCCAACCCGCCGTCAGCCGATTGATCAGGGACTTGGAAACAGCGCTGTCCATCCGGTTGTTCCGGCGTGAAGGCAACCGCCTCATCCCAGGAGCAGAAGCCCGGCGGCTTTTCCGGGAGGTAGAGCGTTTTTATCAGGGCATGGAGTCGATCGAACGCGTTGCGCTTGATCTCAAGGCGGCGCGGGTCGGCAACCTGCGCATCGCCACCATCAGCGCATTGGGATTGGGATTCATGAGCGAGGGTATTCAGGCATTCTCGCAAGCGCACCCAAAAGTGTCCGTCTCCATGGATGTCTGCCCATCACAGGACGTGCTGGAATTAGTGACAGCAAATCAAGTCGACGTTGGCTATATCGGCTTCATGGGCACGGAGTACCCGGGCGTCGATGCATTCCAGCAAGCCTCGGTTGCAGCAGTCTGCGTACTCCCCCGAGGTCATGTGCTTGCTCGGAAGAAAGCCGTGCGCATCACGGATCTGCACGACCAGCCATTGATCTCGCTGCATTCGAATAGCCCGCTTCGTCTACGTGTCGATATGGCGATGGCTTCGGCAGGAGTACGATGCCGGCATGTCATGGAAACGACGTTCGCGCACTCGGCCTGCAGCCTCGTCGCGTCCGGGCTGGGTATTACTATCTCGGATCCCTTCACTGCCACCCAACTGCGGGACCCGCGTATCGTCTGCCGCCCGCTCGTTCCGGATATTTACTATACGTTCTCGATGGTCCTGCCATCACATCAGCCGCGGTCCAAGGTGGTCAACGACTTCATCGGCGCAATGAAGGTGCTTTTCGACAAACACTTTCCAGCCTCGGGCAGTTGACGGCCGTTTATAGGCGATGACTCGTCACGTCGATCAACACGGGCGTAGTCAGGCCGTTGAAAGAAAATCCCTGTACCATTCGCTGCGGTGCAAAAAAGTCCCTCAACCACGGATTTTTTCTGTCATTGTTGGCGCCGCCACATCTGGCATTTTTCCTGTAATCATTTATTCACAATGGTTTCCCACGGTCCAGGCATTCTGGATCGCACAGGCATGATTCGTTCTTGGTCGCGTCAATGAGGAGATTTTTTCCCCATTTTTGTGCAGCACACAAGGATACGTCCGCTTAAATGTTTCCCACCCTGTCGTTATTGATATGGGTGCCCATCGTGGCCGGCGCGCTTGTCATGGCGCTTGGCAACGACCGGCATCCGAATGCTGTCCGCTGGCTATCGCTGATTGCCGCTTTGATCAGCGCACTCCCTGCCATCCCTCTCGTACACGGCTTCCAAGGCTCGGTACCAGGCTTGCAGTTCGTCGAGTATGCACGCTGGATCCCATCATTTGATGCTGCGTGGCATGTGGGTGTTGACGGCATCTCGCTATGGATGATCACACTCACGGCGCTGACGACGATCGTGGTGGTGCTCGCATCCTGGCGCACGATCAATACGCGCATGGGCGCTTATTACGGTAGTTTCCTGGTGCTCTCGGGCCTGATGCAAGGCGTGTTCTCGGCACAGGACGGTTTGCTGTTCTTTGTGTTTTTCGAAGCGACGCTGTTACCCTTGTACCTGCTGATCGGGGTCTACGGACGCCAGAATCGCAATCACGCTGCGATCAAGTTTTTCTTCTTCTCGTTCACCGGCTCGTTGATGATGCTGGTGTCGGTGCTTTACCTTTATTTCGAAGCGCACAGTTTCGACCTGACCCGCTGGCATGCACTGCAGCTGCCGTTTAGCGTGCAGATCGCGCTGTTCATCGGTTTTCTAGGTGCGTTCTCGGTCAAGGTACCTATGTGGCCGGTGCATACCTGGCTGCCCAATGTTCACCTCGATGGTCCGACCGGCGCTGCTGTCATGCTGGGCATGCTCAAGATGGGCGGTTATGGCCTGATGCGCTTTAATCTGCCGCTGCTGCCGGATGCCAGTCATTATCTGGCGCCAATGATGATCGTGCTTTCGCTGATCGCCGTGGTCTACGCCAGTATCGTCGCGCTCATGCAAACTGATCTGCGCAGGCTGCTGGCCTATTCGACGGTGTCCCACATGGGTCTGGTCACGCTCGGCCTGTTCATGTTTTCCGATATGGGCACGGCTGGTGCAGTCATGCAAATGATTTCGTACGGTATCGTCTCGGGCGCCATGCTGCTGTGTACAGGCATGCTCTACGATCGCACGCACAGTGCGACGATCGACGCCTATGGCGGTGTAGTGCAGACCATGCCAAAGTTCGCGGTATTCGCAATGTTGTTCGCGATGGCCAACATCGGCATGCCTGGCACCTCAGGTTTTGTCGGCGAGTTCCTGGTCCTGATGGCGGCGATCAAAGCCAATTTCTGGATTGGTGCGATCGCTGCGCTGACTTTGATCCTGAGCGCGGCCTATACGCTCTGGATGTACAAGCGCGTAATTTTCGGTGTCGTGACTAACGCCCGCGTAGCCGCACTCCAGGATCTGAGCCGCCGAGAATTCGCGCTGCTCGGTGTCATGGCCTTGCTGGTGCTCGGTATCGGTATCGATCCGAAGCCCATTACCGACGACATCGATGTCTCGACGCAGCAGCTCGTGCAAGGCATGGAGGAACACCGCCTGGCACACGTCGAAGACACATGGATTCATGGCCCGCACATTATCCACCGCAGTATTGCAAAGCGCCACGGGGCGACCGGCTAGCGCGGCGTCAGAACCGATACATCACCTTGAGTTGTCCGGCATGGCTAGTGGTCTTGCTGGACACTTCGCCGTCATACTGCAGCCGGAAATCCAGCCCCGACTGGTTGTTGACCTGCAGCCCCACGCCAAAACGTCCGATCACATTGTCGCCAGGCAGCGAGGTCGTAAACCCGTCGCTGCCTGCCGGAGCGCCTTTGAAGCGCGCCTGGGCATCCCATGAGTCATCGCTGAGGAATGACGCACCTGCGTAGGCATAGGGCCGCATGGTGGCGCCCTGTGGCAGATCGACTCGCCCACCGATTTCCAGCATCGGCGACAAACCTACGACAAACTGATCACTGCTATCCACATGCAGACTCAAGGGCCCACCTGACTCGGTGTAGCTGGGCATACGAGCATAGAGCGCATCCAGGTCCACATAGGGCTTGAGATAAAACTGCTCAGAGACCCCGATATGGCGTGACACACGCAGACGCATGCCGGCACTGTAGACATCGGGGCTGCTGCTCGCTTCGCGGTCATAGCCGTCGATGCCGATGGTGCGATCCAGATCGTACGACCCATAGCCACCGCTGATGGCGGCTGCATATACCCACGGTCCATCCTGGTGCTTGAGCACAACGCCAGCGTAGCCCGCATCCCCGCTGCCGCCCGTGCGGCCATTGTCGGCACGCAAACTGTTGTTCTGATAAGCCATCGATCCGCCGATGAACCAGCCCGGGCGGAATTCGTGCTGCCCGCCGACTTGGTAAGTATTGCTGTCGAACGAATATCCCGATGTGCCTTCGGCCTCATCCTGGTCTGCGCTGCGCCGGGAGACCTGGCCCCAGAAACAATCCTGTTCGCGCCCGTCCGTCCCTGTGCGCTCCATATCGCGGCACGACATCATTGAACTGGCGAAGTTCGACATGCCTGCCATCATCTGCACAGCTGGCGCCAAGGCCACGCCCGGCGACAAACCCTCCAGTTGGTCCCGATAGGTCCCTGCCCCGTAACTCGATGCGGTGTTCAACACAGCGAACAGTGGCGCCATCTCGGCATTGCCGCCACGATCCCAGATGTCTTGCAGGTGACCGGCAACCGCACGCTGATTGCGGGCCAGCCCCTGGCTCGCAGCATTGAAATCGGCGCCCTTGACGCTGACGCGCTGCTGCTGGCCCACTCGCCGCACATCAAAATCAAAAATCGGTGTGTCACTGGCCTGCAGCGTACCGGTCGAACTGCCCTGCACGTCAAGCAGCGTCAGCTCGCGTCCGGGCAGCAGACTGACAGCGCTGAGTTCAACCCTTCCATCCAATGTCGCATTGCCTTGCACGGTCATGCTCGTCGCACGCATGTTGGCAAAATCGACCGAGGACACCAGTACGCCTGAACTGACTTGTGTGTAATTGCCGGCCACGATCAGGCGGCCGAACGAACCGGCCGGCGTGTCGTTAGCTGCGGTCAAGCGGGCGGACAAATCAGCAGGCGGATTCACAATCAATTGGCCTGCATTCGTCACGTTGGCTTGATAGACAGTCGCTGCCGACATTTTGCCGGCCGGCGCGTTGGCGAGGTCACACGTTCCCGCCGTGCTGCAATACACGCTACCCGACAACAGGCCGCTGTTCTGGATGGCAAGACCGGCTTCGCCGTCATAACGCACGGCTGTGCCGGATAGTGCGGATACCTGGCCAGCGCTGTTGATGACCAGGGAACTCCGGTCGGTCGAGTTGCTGCTGATCCAGACACCGGCACCATTGCCCGAACCGCCCGCGACGCTGCCGTCGACCGTGACGGTGACCGTTCCGCCTTGCCGGGATGCGCCTTCGCTCTGCGCAAAGACACCCGAGCTGCCGTCTCCGCTCGCGCCAACCATACCGCTGACGTTCACGTCGACCTCGCTGGCCCGATTATCGGCATTGTCCATGGCGGCGCTCACGCTGCCGGCAAAGCCGCCCTGCGCGGAACCGGCCAATCCGCCGCCGCCACCGATGGATTGGGCAACTACGCCATGGGCGTTGTTGCCGTTCGTAAAGACCCGATTCTGCACCGACACGCCGACTTTGCCGCCGCTGCCGGTCACTTGGGCGCCGTTGCCAGCCCACGCCGCACCGTCCACCGATAGGGCCTGCCCCAAGTCGCCGCCGATGCCGCCGCCACCGCCGACCGATTGCGCCACGACACCGTGCGCGCCCGTGCCATGGGTGTTGATTTCACCACCGGACAACGTCACTGACACCTCGCCGCCATCGCCCCAGGTGCCCTCGCCTCCGCCCAGGCGTACCTGGCCCGGATCAACGGCTTGGCTAACGCTGGCAATGCCTCCGCCTCCGCCCACGGACTGTGCAATGACGCCAACCGAGCCGCGGCCATACGTTTCGATAGTGGCGCCTGTCTCCAGCGTGACCTCGCCTCCGGTACCGCCCGTGGGAGCACCTGTGGCGCTGCCATCGGCGCCCAGCACGAGCGACCGCTCGATAAGCAGATCGCTGGGGGCAGGCGTATCGCTATTGATCACACTGCCCGCCATACCGCCACCACCGCCGACCGATTGAGCCACCATGGCGTGCGAGCCATCTCCCCAGGTCTGGAGCGTGCCATTAGCCGACACATACACGGCGCCACCGTCACCCCCTGCGCCGTCAGCCAGGCTGCCTAGCGAAGCCCGCACGCCGATCCCGGCCTGGCCTTCTTCGTAAGTGGGCTGCAACGTACCCAACGGGTCCGTCACCGCAGCCATCCCGCCACCACCGCCAATCGATTGCGCCGCGATACCGTGCGAGAAAGCGCCACCGGTAACGATGTTGTAGTCACCCTGGACGGCGACGGCGCCGCCATTGCCGCCGTCNCCCCCCGCACCGCCCAGCGTCAAGCCGAGATCCAGCTTGAGCGTGTGTGTGTTCTCTTCATCTGGATCGCCCATCGAGCCAATACCGCCACCACCGCCTACCGACTGGGCCACCAGGCCAGTCGCCATATCGCCGCCGGTCAGAATGTTGACAACGGCACAATCGTTCCCTGTGCAAGCATTCACGTTGCCGCCATCGCCGCCGTTGCCGCCCATGCCCCCGACCGATAACGTGAGGACTAGCGAGGCGCCGAACGGTGTGCCGCCGGACCCCATGGTCAGTCCGCCCGCCCCGCCGCCACCACCTATGGATTGCAGAGCCACGGCATGCGCGGTGTCGCCGTAGGTCTGGATTGCGTTGCTACTAGTCGAGGTAAAGCCCACCTCGCTGCCGTTATTACCGTCACCGCCGCCTCCGCCGGCACCGGCGCCGATGATGATCCGCCCCTTGGTCGCCAGTGTGCCGGTGCCGCCTTGGCCGCCTCCGCCACCGATGGATTGCGCCAGCACCCCGTAGGCGCCGTAGCCCTGCGTGCCGATGTCCGCGCTCGCCCCCAAGGCCACCTGGGCCTGACCGCCTTGGCCGCCTATGCCGCCCTGACCGCCTACGGAAATATTCACGTCCAGCCAGTTCTCGTAAGTCGAAGCAATGCTCGCACCGCCGATGCCGCCGCCACCGCCGATCGATTGCACCACGAGGCCGTCCGCATAATCACCGGATGTGTAGACGCCACCATCTTGATTCAGGCTGGACGCCCCGCCATCACCGCCCTTGCCCCCCGTGCCGCCGACCTTCACGGCAAGCGTGCCATTGGCGACGACGATGTCGCTGTCCTGGTGGGCCTTGTACAGATTGAACACGGCATCCAGGATGTCGCCATCATCGGCCCCCATCGTTCCGCCGACACCGCCTCCGCCACCAACGGACTGCACCAGCACGCCATCACTGTCGCGGCCATCTGTGTAAATATCGCCCGCGTTGTTCACGGTGACCGCCGCCCCCTTGCCCCCCTCGCCGCCGCTCATGCCAACGCCGACATCGAGGGCCACGCCGCCCGGCAATTCTTTGGAGAGTTGACCGTCCACGCTCAGATAGACATCGGTGCCCTGGCCAGTGCCACCGCCACCGCCCACGCTTTGCGCGACGATGCCACGCGCACCGGAGCCATGGGTGGCAATCAGCACGCTGTCATCCGTGTTCACGTAGACGTCGCCGGCCTCGCCCCCGGTTCCCCCTTTGCCGCCCACGGAGATCAGCGAGTTGACGCTGAACGCCACACCCGTCTCGGTATCGAAAGAATACGCATTGGCCGAGCCGCCATCACCGCCGCCGCCGCCAATGGACTGTGCCAGCACGCCGTTGGAATAATCTCCATCGGTCTGCACGACCGTTTGACCCACACCATCCCAGTCGCCCAGATTGACGCTCACATCCTTGCCGTCACCTCCCACGCAAGTCTCGTTGGCATCGCGGCATTGACCACCCACGACGGCTTCAGCCTGGATGTTGATACTTTCCAGGCCGATCACAGGATCAAACGAAAAGGCGTGCGCAGACCCTCCATCGCCCCCACCGCCGCCGATTGACTGGGTCAAGATAGCGTTTGAAAATTCGCCCTGCGTGCTGACAGAGGAATCCCAGACATCCAGCGCAATATCGCCGCCATCGCCTCCCTTGCCGCCGTGTCCCCCCACCATGATCAGGTTGTCCCAGCTCACAGCAGTGCCGACCTCTGTGAAGATAATGCCAATCACCAGACTGTGATCCGTCACACTGCCGCCGGAGCCGCCGCCGCCGCCGATCGACTGCAGGGAAATCGCCGTGGAATCGGACACCTTGTTGCCGTCCGTCTCACCGCCCGGGCCACGCGTCGTGATGGAAGAGTTGCCTATTCGGGCCTCGACTTTGCCGCCGTCGCCACCGTCCCCACCATTGCCGCCCACGCCAATGACGAGTTGCCCCTCGATGGCGAAGTTGGCGGTGCGGATGCCGCCGCCCGTGCCGCCCCCGCCGCCAATGGACTGCAGCGTTACGCCGCGTGCAGCGCTGCCGGACGTGTCCACGGCGAGGTTTTCCCAGGAAAAGCCGATGTCGCCGGCATCCCCGCCATCACCCGCGCGCCCGCCTACCAACAGGGAGAAAAAATCGAACCCTTCATGCAAGATGTCGCCGCCAGCACCGCCGCCACCGCCGATCGATTGCGCGAGGATGCCGTGTGCATTCTCGCCTGATGTGGTGATCGAGGCCGGACTCGTGCCAGAAAAATTGATCCTGCCCCCGTCACCGCCTGAATCGCCTGCCCCGCCGACCCCCAACGAGCCGGTGACGCCAAAATTCAAGTTGTTGCCGCCGTTGCCGCCGCCGCCACCGATCGACTGCGCGATCACCCCGTAAGAGAAATCGCCCTGGGTCCAGATCGTCCCCAGTTGCCCTGTGGAGCCCGATTCGCCGCCGTCGATATGGACCTCACCGCCGTCACCGGCGGCCTCGCCAACGCCGCCGATGGTGATAATGCCGACATTGCCGCTGGCATTACCGCCACCGCCACCAATCGACTGTCCGCTCATGCCTGGCGCAGCGTCGCCCACAGTAACGATCGATCCCGCATTCGACATGTACACCGTGCCGCCATTCGCATCACCCGAGGCCTCGCCCGGGGTGCCTCCGACCGACACCAGTCCGAACGAGACGCCGGCATTGCCGCCGCCGCCTCCGATGGCTTGCGCACTGATCCCGATGGCTCCGTACCCTGCGGTCGTGATGTCGCCAGCATTACTGGTCACCACCGTACCCGCCTGACCGCCCACGCCGCCATCGCCGCCGACACTGGCGATGATGCCGGTGCTGATACCGCCTGCACCGCCGCCACCCGCATTCGATTGCGCATCGATGCCAAAGGCCCAGTCACCGTCCGTGCGAATATTCCCGGCGTTGTAGACGCTCACGTCTCCAGAAAGGCCGCCATCACCGCCCTTGCCGCCGGAGCCGCCCAGAATGGCGTAGAAATCGCCGCCCGTGCCGCCCCCTCCACCCACGGACCAAGCCACGACACCTGTTCCGTGAGTGCCCGTGGTTTCGATCGAGGCCCCCGAATCAACATTCACCGTCACGCGACCGGCATCTCCGCCGAACCCGGCGCCGCCCGGCTTGCCGGCCAGTGCGAGAGAGTCCTCACCGTCACCACCGAAGCCCCCTTTCGATTGGGCTTGTATGCCGACCATACCGTCAGCCGTAGTACGCAGCACGTAGGGTGCCGCACCTGGCGCCAACGTCACCGTCACGTTGCCCGCGTCGCCGCCCTCTCCGCCGCTATGATCTTTCTTCGGTGCCTCCCCGCCTTTACCGCCTTCGGATACGGCTTGGACGATGGCGCCCGATGCGACAGGCACGTCGATGCTGATATCGCTGGCAACCGTGACATCAACCCGGCCACCGTCGCCACCTGAACCGCCCTGATTCGAATTATCTTCCGAGCCATAGCCCTCCGCGCCTTCGGATGTGGCACGGACGCCATATATCGACACGTTGTCGCCGGTGGCCCCATCGAGTGACAGCAGGCCGGCCTGATGGTCGACGCTCACGTTGCCGCCATCGCCCGCCTTGCCGTTGCCATAACCGCCATCGCCGCCTTTGGACTCGGCGCGCAGAATCGCTACCTGGACGCCGTCATGGATTGTCAGTTTCTCGCCAACACTGCCTGCCAGCGCCGCGCCGGAAAAATAGAACGAGCCCCGGTTGGTAATGCTGACTTCGCCTCCATCGCCACCCGTACCGCCGTACTGGTCACCGAACACCGACGAGTTCTGATCGCCGCCGTCGCCGCCCTCGCTGGTGGCATAGATGCCGTACATATGGCTGCGGATCTCGCCCGCAACGCGATATTCGCTCGTATCGTATGTGCGAACCTCGGCCCGGCTCCCCATGCCGCCATCGCCCCCATAGGTGTTGTTATTGTTATTTCCGCCATCGTCATCGGTATCGTGTTTTTCGCCGTCGCCATTGCCGCCAACGCTGGCGGCAAACAGAACGGCGTCGACTTGGCCCAGCCCGTCGTTGCTGTCACCTACCACCATCTGCACTCTGCCGGCGCTTTCCAGCCGCACGGTATTGCCATGGCCGCCGTCACCCTCGTCATGCCCATCGCCACCCTGCGAGATGAGATACATGGCGCCCGGCACGTTGGACAGCGCAGTTCCACCGACCACGGGATCCAGGTTGAAATTGGCGCCATGGTCCAGCAATTCGAGTCTGGCGCCGTTCTTTCCGGATCTATCGCCATCGTGTGACCCGTCGTCCCCGCGGTAGGCCAAGCCCTCTTTGTCGTCGAGGACTGCGCCCTGATCCAGCTCGATGCACGCCGCGTCCGAACTGCACACCATGTCATCGGCCCGGGCCGCCAGCGGTCCGAAGACCATGCTCAGGCTCACGGTCAATAGCGTTTTGCGCATCAATTGGCGGCGTTTGCGTGCGAGCGGGTACGGCATGAGTCTCTCCGGGCAGGGGTGGGTCCGGCGAAACCTAACAAGAAACGATACGGCGTACCATTTTTTTTCGACGAAACCGCCGATTGGCTCGACGAATCGGTTTTCGACCATCAAATCGTCACGCCGAGCCCGGGATATCGGGCTTGCCGATTCCCGTCATCAGCATCGAGGTCATGAAGCGCGTGGGAGGCACAAGGTAGAATCAAGGTGTGTCCCATTTTGAGGGCTCAAGCCGCCCTGTCTCTCGTAGATGACCCTAGGCCAGAATCTGTTGCTGCTACTCGCGCTGCTGATCGCGTCGGCTTTTTTCTCTATTGCCGAGATCTCCATCGCTGCTTCGCGCCGCCTGCGCCTGCGACAACTTGCCGAAGACGGCAACCCGCGGGCCGAGGAGGTTCTACGTGTGCAGCAACAGCCGGGCCATTACTTCACGGCAATTCAAATCGGCGTCAACGCATTGGCGATACTGGGTGGTATTGTGGGCGAAGGCATCTTCAGCCCCACTTTCTCGCGTTTTCTCAGCCAATGGCTGCCGCCGGAAATGGCCGCATCACTGGGTTTTATCGGCTCGTTCGTGCTGGTGACATCGCTGTTCATCATCCTGACCGATCTCATTCCCAAACAGGCGGGCATGGCCGAACCCGAGCGCTTTGCCTTGCGTGTGATCGGGCCTATGCGCATGCTGGTACGGATTTTTTCGCCGCTGGTCTGGGTCTATTCGCGTAGCGCCGATCAACTGATGCGTTTGCTGCGGTTGCCGACGCGCCGTGACGAACGCATCACCTCGGATGACATTCTGGCACTGGCCGAGGCCGGCACACGCTCGGGCGTGCTGGCGCGCGGCGAGCAACGTATCATTGAAAACATCTTTGAACTGGACACCCGCACGGTCTCCAGCGCCATGACGCAACGTGACCGCATTGCATGGTTCGAGCAGGACGCGCCCGAGGACATCATCCGCGCTCGCATCGCCGAAGAGCCCTTTTCCACGTATCCGGTCTGCCGCGGCGATATCGATCACGTCGTGGGCTATGTGGACACGCGCGACCTGTACCAGCGATTGCTGAACGGACAATCGATCTCCCTGACCGACAGCAAACTCATTCACAAAGCACTGGTCGTGCCGGACAGGCTCACGCTGGCCGAGGTCCTGGAGCAGTTTCGTCAGGTCGGCGAAGATTTCGCGATGATCGTCAATGAATACAGTTTGGTAGTGGGATTGGTCACGCTCAACGATGTCATGAGCACCGTGATGGGTGAACTGGTGTCGCCATGGGACGAAGACTTCATCATTCAGCGCGATGACAATTCATGGCTGATCGATGGCGCCACGCCCATCCAGGATGTAGGCCGTGTACTAGGCATCGAGGAACATTTGAACGGCGAAGAATACGAAACCCTCGCCGGTTTTCTCATGGACGCGCTACGCCGTGTGCCGCGCCGCACTGACGTCGTGACCTTGGGAGGCTACAAGTTCGAGGTAATGGACGTGGATACCTATCGCGTGGATCAGGTGCTGGTCACGCGCGTCACAGCGCCAGTCCCGTCGGGGGCCAGCGCTGCAGGGCAGCTGCCGGATTAATCTCATTTCCGGTAAAAATAGGCAGGTTCGTCGGATTCTGGATCGGCCACGCAGGTCCCGCCTCCGAAAAGGCTGCGATTACTGTCGTAGCAATTGCGCAGCGCGCGGTCTCTCAAGCGCTCCAAACGCTGTTCTGCGATTGCACGCCACCAACGCGCCTCGAGAGCGGGCCATTGATCGTCAGCAATCGTACACACCTGTACGCGCTTGCCACCCTGACATTGCAGCGGCAACTTTTGCGGCACATACTCGACAATCGCAACCAATGCGCGAGCGCTGCGCTGATCCGCGGGCGGCGGCTCATCATAGCGTTCCGTCACCCCCCACCGAGCGTTCGTCTTCGTGGCGTCATCGCCTCCGGCGAGCTCCGCCATCGGCGGCACACGGATGATTCGGCCACCAGACGAATAGGCGTTTTTAAAACCCTCCGTCATGGGTGGGCCTCGATCGTCCTGGTCTACCCCAATGATGCTCAGCACCTGCGTGGCATGCGCGTTGGCATGAGGGGTTCCATCCACAGGCCGGAACCGATACGAAAACTTCCCTCCTTGGGGGTATCGTAATTGCACCTTGGTATATCGGCTATCGAGGCGAATAGCAGTCTGTGCATCCTCGCCCGCGATGTCTGCCCAGGTCTTGGCAGAAACAGGAATCGGATAGACGGTCACCACGCCACCGTACTTGAGCAAATCTTTGTCGACCGTTATCGTAAGATCGGCTTGCGGCACGCCAGCGCAGTGACCGACGCCGAACCAAAGAACTGTTGATATCAACAAGGCATTGCGTAGCATGTGCGACACTCCGATATCAGGAAATCGCGCTCACTAAAAACGATGCCTGATACCCACGCTGGCCTGTCGCCGCTCGTTATCCTCGCTCGTCTTCATATCGCGCGTTTCGCTGTGGTTGTAAAACACATACAGATCTGTGCGTTTGGACAAATCATACTGGTAACCGACCGCGTACCCCTTTATCTTCGAGTTCGTCGTCTGCTGCCAGGACGCCAGCAGCGACCCTGGTCCCACGGGGATACTCACCCCTGCCGTCCAGGCGTAATCCTTGTCCAAGTCCTTGGCAGGACCTTTGTTGGCGTCACTGATGCGCCCGGCTCCGGCGTAGACACGGATCACCTCAAAATTGTACGACGCCCCGAGCTGCCAATTACTGGCGTTGCTGGCGGACCGGCGTTGATCCGCATACGAATGTTCGTACGTCAGCGCGGCGCGCAACGGTCCGCGGCTGTAGCGCACACCAGCTGTCACCATGCGATCGTTGTTGCCTGTGCCGAACTCCTCGTCGCCGTTGATGGCGAAGCTATATCCCACCGCCGCCTCGAAACCGCGTACCTTGGGCGAACGCCACATCACCATGTTGTCCGCTATCCCACTGGCGCCGAAATCGCCATCGTTGTAGCCAAATGTGGTGCCCAACCCCGAGCGCGACCAGGCAATCGTGAATGGTGTCGCTACGCCGCCCCATTCACGGCCCAATACCCATTGACGGCCCAGACGCACCTCACCCAACGTATCGCTTGCCAAGCCAATGTATGCCCAGCGGCCGAACAATCGACCGGACTGCGCCGCCATACCGGTGTCGGCATCGAAACCGCTTTCCAATTGAAAAACCGCCTTCAGCCCGTTGCCCAGATCTTCCTCTCCCTTAATCCCCCAGCGCGATCCGGATTCGTTGCCGCTATCGATACTCTGCGACGATCCCTTGCTTTCGTCGTAGTCATACATATAGCCCAGGTCGACCAGACCGTATAAAGTGACACTGCTTTCGGCGTGCGCCGAGCCAACCAGCCCGATCGTGGCAAACGCCAGGACTCGCATAGTTATCGCGTTTTTTTTCATCTATTTTCTCCTCCATTAAATACCGCCCCGTCTCGGGCGCCGCGCATGTGCGCACCCGGCCACGGCCAACATGGCCGCGACGAAATCGTTCGTAGATAAAGCTCTAGCGCATGGGACAAGCAGCAACGCGCGCGGCTGCCGCAGCGGCCATCTGATCGTTGCTGTGTCCTGCCTCGGTGACATGCTGCAACTGCCAGGTAAACGCCGTGCCGTGCTGTTTCGCCAGTTGTTGTGCGTGCGCATAGAAACGCTCGCCACGCGCCTTGCGATTCGGACCTTGCGCCTGTGCGTCATCAGTCTTACGCATCACTCCTGCCTGATGCACATCGGCATCGCCCAACATCAACAACAGCGGTGCACCCAGATAGGCATCCACCTGCTGGCCGTCCACGCCGGTCACATCGCGCAGTCCATAGGGCCAATCGGCACTGGCATCAGGATAGGTGTACCAACCCGGATTGGCGGCGATGATGCGGCAGGCCAGACTTTTCGGCCGAAATAATGCATAGCGGTGTGCAAATTGCGCGCCGGCGCCATGGCCGTATAGCGTGTAGCCTGCTTGCGCGGTAGATTCACGCCGAGCAAAGTCGGTGAACACTGCATCAGGCAGGGCAAAACTCCATCGCGCTGGCGGATTCCTCTCGGCAGGCTTGGCCTTGCCAGTGATCTCAGGGTGCGATACTGCGTGAAATACGTTGCCGAGGTTATAACCATTGGCTCCGGGATAGGTCTCGCGGGTAAACAGCGGCGCCAGCACCATCAGTTTGCGTTGACGTGCGATGTCGATCCAGCCATCGCGATATGTCTGCGCATTACGCTTGATGCCATGCAGCAGCACTACCACCGGCGTATCGGCGCTATAGCCCTCGGGCTTGAAGTAGTACACATGGACCGGCTGCCCAGTATCCGTATTACGGAACTCATATTCGCCTGCACCCGATGCGAGGTCTGCGCGCGCGGCGCCAGCACCAGTGGCGGCCAATATGGCCAATGCTGCGACGAGGGATCGTTTCAAGTTTGTCTCCTGTAATCGTGGGGCGGCGTCGCCTCCGCGTTCTTTTTTATGGATGTATCCGAAGTCTTCTGGCATCCTATCGCTCTTGAATGAACCGATTATTCGAATTAAGTAATGATGTCTTCGAAATAATGAAATAGCATCCCGACTTCCCATCCACGCCATGAATCTGAAATCGTTGCGTCTGTTTCGGCTGATCGTGCTGCATGGCTCTTTGGCCTCGGCTGCGGAGCGTCTGCACTTGAGTCAATCCGCGGCCAGCCGCCTGATTTCCCTGCTGGAAGACGAAATCAACCTCAGGCTGTTCACGCGGGCGCGTCGCCGATTGCTTTTGACTCCGGAAGGAGAGCTGTTCTTCCAGGAGGCCGAGCAGATACTGATGGGCGTGGACGAAATCCCGCGCATTGCAGAAGACATACGCAGCAAGAATCGCGAGAAATTCACATTGGTGACTTCGGTCCCGCTAGGGACTTGCCTGGTATCACCTGCCATCAGCGATATGCGGCGCCAAGACCCCGATTTCGATTGCCGCATCCACATTGAGGGCCGCTTCGAAATCGAAAACAAAGTCGCGCGGCGCCGCTACAACCTGGGATTGATTTCGCTGCCCATCAGCAACGCCATCGTCGAGTTACAGGTCGAACCTGTGCTGCAAGTACGTATGGAGGCCTTGCTGCCACGCCATCATGCCTTGGCCACGCACGATGCCATCCGCGCCGAAGATCTGCTGGACCAACCCATCGTATCGCTACAACCTCACCAGCTGTGGCGTCGGCGTCTGGACGAAATCTACGCTACGGTCGGCGCCACGCCACGTATCGCCATCGAGACCACCTCCACGCTCATGGTCCAGCAACTGGTGCGCGACAACAACGGAATCTCCATCATGGATCGCACTTGTGCGCGCCTGCTGCCAACAGACAGTGTCGTTTTCCGGCCCATCACACCTGAGCGCTGGGTCACTTATGCCTGCATTTTTCCTCCCTCGGGCCGGCCGCCCTTGGTCGATTTATTTCTCGATTGTCTGCGTGCCTATGTCCGCCGGCTATGCCGCGAAGACGCCGAGGCGGCGCCCAGCTTTAGACTGTTGAAACCGGGCGGACCTGCCTAGCTGTGCGATCCAAGTCCGCTGGCGTGAATCTCTGCCGCCACGTCACGCGCCAGCGTCGCCGACCGCAGCGCAATATCGCGGCTATTGCCGGTATATTGCGCAGGGTCCAGCGCCTGCGCAATTTGCTCTCGCGTATAGTGCGCCGCCACGTCCGATTGCTTCATTAGCACATCCGCCAGCGAACACCCCTGGCGACGTGCCTGCCGGATCGCCGCATGTACACGATCATGGGCATCTTGACGGCCTAACGTCCTCGCCAACACCATCATCAGATGTTCAGAAGCAATCACATCCGCCGAACGCGCCAAGTTTTCAAGCATGCGTGTCGCATCGAAACGAATCAGTGCCAACAGATCGTCCAGTCTTACCGCCACGTCATACGCCAGTGGACACGCCTCGTCGATCAGGCCATACAACTGCTGATTCGTGGCAGAGTCACCTTCATGGCTGGGCTGCCCAGCCTCAAGCGCTGGAGCAGCCAATGCACGCAATCGCGCTGCACGGGCGATCAAACTGACCACGTGCTTGGGGTTATCCTTATGCGGCATCGTGCTGCTGCCGACCACCCCTTCAGGCAATGACTCGGCTACTTCGCCGATTTCATCGGCCATCAGGGTGTAAAGTTCATTGCCGATACGCGAGCACGTCATGGCAAACAGCGACAGGACCAGCACATATTCGCAAAAGGGATCCAGCATGGCACGCGAGTGCACTAACGGACTACCCAGTTCAAGGCGTTTGGCCATCACATTAGCCAACAGCATGCCGTCAGGCCCGAACGTATGCATAGCGCCGATGGCGCCACCGAATACCAGCGAAAACGTGCGGGGCTCCACCTGACGCAACCGTTGTACGCAACGCGTCAGCTCCTCAATCCAACTCGCGACCTTGAATCCAAAGGTGATCGGCAATGCGTGTTTGCGATTGGTACGGCCCGCCATCACTGCACCAGAACTGGCCTCGGCCAGCGTCGCCAGGGTTTCCAAGACGCGTCCGATGCGGGCCAGCAACAGGCGATGCACACGCCGCATCTGAAGCACTCGCCCACCCAGGATAATATTCTGGGTAGTTCCACCCCAGTGCACGTAGCCGCCTGCCTCATCTCCGCACGCGTGAGCCAGTGCATGCACGACCGATAACACTGGCGCCATAGTGCGCTGTATGTCCGCGCGTAATGCGGGCAAATCGAGATGCTGCAAGGTCGCATGTGCTGCAATACGCTGTGCATGCGCTGCTGGAATTAAACCCAGACTGGCCTGGGACAGCGCCAGCGCGGCTTCGATGTCCAGCCAGGTTTGCCATGTCTGCTCGGTGGAAAACAGGTCGGTGACGGAATCGGGTAGAGCCTCACGGCTCGCCGTACGCCCCGATTGCTGTGTCCCGTTGTCATTGCCAAGCGAGAGAGCCGATCCCTGCCCATCTGTCGTACGTGTGGCGCTCATGCTGCAGCCCCTGCAAAAGCACGTTCAAGTGACGGCACTGAATCCAGTAACAATGACGTGTACTCGTGTGACGGCCGGGTCAACACGGTGCCTGCCGCTCCCTCCTCCACAATGCGGCCAGCACGCATCACGACTACCCGGTCGGCAATCTGGCGTACGACCCCGATATCATGAGTAATGAACAACATGGATAATCCAAACTCCTCTTGCAGATCCTGCAGCAGGTTGAGTATTTGCGCTTGCACCGATACGTCCAACGCCGAGGTCGGCTCATCGCACAGCAGCAGTTGCGGCCTCAGGATAAGCGCACGGGCAATCGCCACACGCTGCCGCTGTCCGCCTGATAACTGCCCAGGAAAACTATTGATCACACGCTGCGGCAGGCCGACACGCTCCAAAATCCGTATGACTTCTGTACGCCGCTGGGCCGCACCGATCTCGCCGTGCAAAGCCAAAGGACGGGCAACGATATCTCCCACCGACCGGCGTGGATTCAGAGAAGAATAGGGATCCTGGAACACGGGCTGTACCAAACGCGCGCGAGCCTGTGGCGATAGAGTTCCGATCTCATGCCCGCCCAGCATGATGCGCCCCTGATCCGGCTCATCCAGGCCCAACAGGATGCGAGCCAATGTGCTCTTGCCGGACCCAGATTCCCCCACCACGGCCAGCGTCTCGCCTCGCCCCACCACCAGCGATGCGTGATCGACCGCACGCACAGTAAATGGCTGACCGAATAGTCCCTTGCGTTGACTGAATGTGCGCACGACGTCCTGCGCCGCCAACACATAGGTTGGTTCGGCGGCTGAGACGGGAGACGATGTGAGGCGCTCATCATTCGGCAAGCGAGACGACGTAGATGCCGTGCTGCGATCATCCTGTGGCGCATCCAGTCCCCGTGGATGCAGACAGCGGTACCAGCCGTCGTCTTGCCGTTTCGCGGGCACAATGTCTGCAACGCGACACGAGGCGCTCGCATAGGCACAGCGCGGCGCAAAGATGCAACCCTGCTGGGGCCCGATCAACGAAGGGACAATACCGGGTATGGCGTTCAACCGGGCGCCTCGTGCACCTTTTCCGGGTGTGCAACCCAACAACCCGCGCGTATAGGGATGACGCGGGTCGCTCAGCACGGCGCGAGTCGGCCCCGACTCCAGCGGCTGCCCGCCATACATGACCATGACTCGATCCACCGCGTTGGCCACCACGGCCAGATCGTGCGTAATCAGGATCATCGCCATGCCGAGGTCCTGACGCAGCTCTGCCAGCAAATCCAGAATTTGCGCCTGTACAGTCACATCCAATGCGGTAGTAGGCTCGTCAGCGATCAACAACTGCGGCTCAGTCATTAGCGCCATGGCAATCATCACACGCTGGCGCTGGCCACCCGACAATTGATGCGGATAGCTGCGCAGACGTTGGACCGGATCGGGCACCTTGACACGGTCCAACAGATATAGTGCCCGCTCACGTGCCTGAGACGGGCTGCTGCCGTCGCGAACCATCAGTTCGGTCATCTGCCGTTCAATCGTATAAACAGGGTTGAGCGACGTCATGGGCTCTTGAAAAATCATCGCAATGCGGCGGCCTGCCACAGTCGCGGCAAAACGTGCATCAGACAGCGCAGTAAGATCGTCTTCCCGATAACGGATGGACCGAGCACGCAGCTCGGCCCCGTCAGGCAGCAGACGCATCAGCGCCAGTGCCGTCATTGACTTACCCGAGCCGGACTCGCCTACGATACCCAATGCCTCGCCACGCCCCAACGAGAGAGTCATGCCGCGGACTGCGTGCAGCGGCCCGCCGGGGGTAGGCAGCGTGACGTCGAGTCCGTCGATCTTCAATAACGAATTGGTAGACATATTTGAATAGCTTCCCGCAAATCGTATTGCGCCTAGTTGCGCTTGTCCGGCGAGGTCACGTCGCGCAGTCCATCACCCAGCAAGTTGGCTCCCATGACCAACAGGAACAGCGCCATGCCAGGCAGCACTACCAGCCACGGACGATGGAAAATGGCCATCTTTCCTTCGGATATCATCAACCCCCACGAAGACGTAGGGGGCTGGATACCGACCCCCAGGAACGACAGTGCTGCCTCGGCCAGCACCGCAATGCCGATCTCGAACGTAAACACCACGATGATCTGATTGAGCAGATTGGGCAAGATTTCGTGAAACAGAATCTGGCGGCGATTGCTGCCGACGGCTCGTGCCGCCGCAACAAAATCGAGTTGCCGCAAGCGCAGCGTGCTGGTGCGTGTCACTACCAGGTAATACGTCCAGTGCAGTCCCCCGATGATGCCGATCACCACCCAGAGCGATGGCCCAATGATGAACACCAGCGCCATCGCCAGCAGCAACCCTGGTAACGCCAACTGGCACGTCAGTAAAAAGCTGACCAGCGAATCGACCCGTCCGCCGAAGTATCCCGCGCACACACCCAGTGTCACGCCGATCACACAGCCGACACTCGCCGCGCCGAAACCGACGATGAGTGAAATGCGCGTACCGTAGATCAGGCGGCTGAGATAATCGCGACCGACCTGGTCCGTACCCAGCACATAGTCCCATGAGCCCCCGGCTTGCCAGACCGGAGGCAGCAGGCGGTGGGCCAGCGATTGCGCATAGGGATCATGAGGCGCCAGCCACGGCGCACCGACAGCTACTACCGTCAATACCAACAAAATCAGCGCACCCGCCTGCAGCCCGCGATGTCCCCGCACACGTCGCCAGAATGCCTGGCGACGTTGCGCGTCAAGGTCATCGGCAACGTCCGGCGCATCGCTCACCGGCATCGACACCGTATCAACTCGCAAAGTCTGTTCTCGATTCACGTGCCTCACCCCATGCGTATGCGCGGATCGAGCACAGCATTGAGCATGTCCGCCAAAAAGTTCATCACTATGAATACCAATGCAAAGATGAAGATCAACATCTGCACGGTCGGAATATCACTCCCCAGAATTGATTGCAGCGTCAGCCGGCCCAGGCCATTGATCGCGAAGATCGACTCCACAATCACCGACCCACCGAACTTCTGCCCCAACTGCACCGCCAACACACTGACGATGGGCAGCATGGCGTTGCGCATGGCATGCCGCATCAACAGCGACGCGCCACGATAGCCCTTGGCACGTGCTGTGCGCACATAATCAGACCCCATGACTTCGATCAGCCCCGCACGAGTCAATCGCATCACAGCGGGTACCGAACTGGTCCCCAGCACCAGAGCCGGCAGCACATAATGCAACCAGGTCGAATCACCAGAGACCGGAAAGATCGGAACCATCACACTGAACAAAATTACGAGGATCAATCCCAACCAGAAATTCGGGATCGCCTGCGCCGATACGGCCACGCCCAGCGAGAGCCGGTCCAGCGCGGAGTTCGGCCTCAAGGCCGCCACCACGCCCAAAGGAATCGCCAGGAGCACCGTCACCGCAATCGACATCAAAGCCAGACGAATCGTCGGCGGTGCATGCTTGGCAACCAGTTGCCCCACCGAATCGTGCCAGTAGTAACTACGGCCGAAATCGCCGCGCACGGCGTCGGACAGCCAACTCCCGTAGCGCTCGAGAAATGGCCGATCGAAACCATACTCATGGCGAATTTGCTCGACCAACTCGGGTTCGGCATTCTCGCCTGCAATGGCTTGGGCAGGATCGGTCGCCAGATTCAAGAGCATGAACGTGGCAAATGACACCGCCAACGCCACTAGAACCGCCAAACCAAGGCGTCTCAGCGCAAAGCGCAACATGGATAGTCTCCGTCTAGGAAAATACGCTCCGCCACATCAGGCGGTATACGGCATGCCCGGTTCAGGGTTGTTTCCAGCGCGCCTCGTAGAGACGCGGCAGACCATCAGGAGGAATAGGGAAATCCAGGACGGGCGACATCAGGTAGTTCACTGAATAGGTGTATAGCGGAATCCAGTACGCCTGGTCGGCGATGATCTGCAGGGCCTGATGGTACAGGTCGGTGCGACGCGCCTTGTCATTCGTGCGCTCGGCATCCATGACGAACTGGGCCACCTGTGGATTGCGCGACAGATTGCGATCGGTGTCACCAAAATGGACGCGTGCGATCATCGCCGTGTCAGCCGTGCCGCCATTGGCCCATGAACCGATATAGGCGCGAATCTTGCCTTCGGCTCGCGCACGATCCAACGACGCCAATTGACCATAGCGCAGCTTGACGTTGACACCGGCAGCCGACAGATCGGCGGCTACGGCCTCTGCCACGGCACGATCACGGTAGGCCCACAGCTCCAGCGGTTCGCTCTTCTTGTATCCGGCTTCGGCCAACAAGGACTTGGCCTTGTTCAGGTCATAAGCGTAGTGCGGCACATCTTGCGAACAACCGAACTGCGCGGGATGACAAGCCGTAAACAACGGCTGGGCAACTCCCCCCACCAGAAATTCCGCAATGGCCTTGCGATTGACAGCGTAGTTCAAGGCGCGTCGCACGTTGAGATCGGTCAGCGAACTCGGACCTGCCACACCCCCTGCGTCCAGCACGACGAAGCTGACGCGCAAGCTGGGACCGGCCTGATGGACTGCGCGTCCACTTGCCGCCATACTCTGCGCGACATCCAGCGGCATGTCGTACGCCCAGTCCACACCACCACTCATCAATTCCGCCTGCTGCGTTCCCCAGTCGGGAATCGTACGTGCAACGATGCGGCCAATCGCAGCACGCCCCTTGGGGCTGCCGGCATAGTAATTGTCGAACCGCACCAACACAGCACGCTGCCCTGGCTCAAAGGACTCAACGCGGTACGGCCCCAATCCATCCGGACGTAGCGCCTGGGCACCACGATCGTCTTTACCATCGACTTGATAAGCGCCATCGCGACGAATCGGGATACGACGCGCCATATCGCGCAATGCCAGGGGGTATACATCCTTCAAATGAAAGCGAACCTGGTACGGGCCGAGCTTCTCGACACGCTCGAGCCAGCGGCTCACCGTGCCTGACGCACGGGTACCACTGTCTGGCGACAGCACCCAGTTATACGTGTAGACCACATCGTCAGCCGAGAATGAAGCACCGCTATGGAAATGCACTCCTTCGCGCAACGTCACATCGATTGTGGTGTCGTCCACGTAGGTATACGAGGTCGCCAGCATGGGCGAGATCTCGTTGGTCTGCGTATCGACATCAAACAAACGATCATCAGTGAGATCCGACAGGATCACGTGTTCCTGCGACGTGGTGTACAGATAATCCAGATTCACCACCTCGCGCTGAAAAGCCACCACTAGCGTATCGTCATCAGGCCCGGCCCAGGCGCTCGGGGCCGAGACTGTACACGTCAAAGCAAACGCGGCCACCCAGCGCCGACAGTATCGCGACAGCATGTCGTCTCCTTGGAATTATCAGAATTTCAGGCATGCTACCGTGACGATTATCTGCGTAACTTCGAATTATCTGCATAACACATCGAATTATCGCAACAGTCACGGGCCGTGCACGCCTTCCGGCAAACGCTGACGCCGTGCAAAAAGTTGTTACGAACCCGGCGAACCCCGAAAGTTTGCCACGCTATGATGCGAGCTCTCGTCACAACGCTGCCGGAATACGCGATGCCTCGGCAATTTCTTCTGCTGGTTTCTACACTCATCGGCCTGCTCTTGAGCATCAATACCTATGCTCAGTATTCCGTCGAGTCGCTACCCAATCCCAAAGACCGCGGCGATAGCCATTACGTCAGCGACCCGGACGGCAATCTACAAGGCAGCACCGTCGCAGAACTCGATGCCATCAGCGCCACCATCGAACAAACGAACGGCAGCGAATTCGCCATCGCAGTGGTCAATGATTATCAGGGCGGCAGCGATTTTCAATTTGCGCTCGATCTCTTTAATCATTGGGGCATCGGCAAACAAGGGGCCAATAACGGTCTGCTGCTTTTCCTCGCGATGGACCGGCACGAATACCGGTTTATCAGCGGCTACGGCGTGGAAGGTATATTTCCGGATGCCTTGTTAAAGCAGATCGGAGAACGCTATCTCGTTCCGTATTTGCAGTCCGGCAATACGGATATGGCAGTCTTGTCTGCGGCCAAGGCAATAGAAAGCGTGTTTCTGTCACCTGAGCACGCACTGGAGCTGGAAGGCCTAAAAGCCTACGAACCGACCTTCTGGAACCGACACAGCGAGGCACTCGATAAATCCGGCTTTGTGATCGTGCTGTTTGCCGTCGCCATGCTGTGGATGAGCCTGGCACGTAAACGCGTACTGAAGAGATTTGCCATAAAGAGCACCAAGTACGAAGGCCATCCTTTCTGGCTTGGACTCTTCACCTATGTGTTCCTGCTCTTTATGAGCCTGTTTGTTTTTCTTTTGACGGAAACGATCGAACAGGTCTATCAATTCAAGAACCTGCCCTACTTTGTCGCGACGTTTTGTGCGTTGATATTGAGTTTTCATTACCACGCCTGCTCCACCCTGCTTGAGCGCAGCACCAAGGATAAAAAGACAGCCTTGGACATGCGCACCTCATTCACGCGCTGGAGTCTATTGCCACTGGTGCTCGCACCGTTTGCTTATCTGGCCTACGCCGGAGTCGTGAAAAACGGCAGACTGGCGCGCTTGCGGGCGACGCCACCCGACAACTCGGGAGACTGGTCACGTCAGAGCCGCGACAAGCTGACGCCGAAGGACTTGATGCGCTATCTCACCAGCGAGCAGCAATGCGAAGAGAAAATCGAGTCAAAATCGTATGAGATCTGGATCAACCAGAAAACCGGCGCCAATCAGCTCAGCGGCTTTGCCGGGAAGCAGGCCAAGTCGTTCAGCATCTGCCCGCAATGCCATGCACAGACTCTGAAAAAACCAGCGATCAAAGTCATAGAACCCTCGACCTATTCCGAGGAAGGAAAAGGCGAGCGCATCCAGACGTGCGCGTATTGCGACTATAAAAAATCACTGGGCTTCATTGCGCTCGCTGTACTGAGCGACAGCGACAGCTCCAGTTCCGGCGGTTCCAGTAGTGGCGGCGGAGGCAGCAGCAGTTCATCAAGCGGGAGTTTTGGCGGTGGCTCCAGCGGCGGTGGCGGCGCTGGAGGACGGTGGTAGCCGACAATGCGGGCACCTTAGCCGTCGCGGCATTACTCCCGATAATTCACGTACTTGGACAGAAATCCAATACCCGGGTTAAAGCAGTTGCACGGGTCCAGCTTCTTATAAAAAGCCTGCAACTGCGGCTTGGCCTGATATAGATGGCCTACATTGTGCTCGGCGGGATACTCGGCGCCTCTGGCATCCAGCAGTTCCAGCATCTGGTGCTCGATCGCCATGCAATCGTGCCCCTTGCGAATGATGTAGTCCTGATGAAAAACGTGGCACAAAAAATGCCCGTAGTACAGTTTCATCTCGATCGCATCATCGAACTTCGCCGGCAGACGCTCGAACCAATCGCGGTCGTCGCGCCGCAATGCGATGTCCAATGCAACGATGTCTTCTACCGTCGAACCATGCACAGCCCGGTAGCGGACCGCCGCACTGGCTGCCGCAAAGCGATGCAGAAAGGCCTTCCTGCCTTCTTCCTCGGTGCATTCGAAATAACCGCCTCGGCCTTGTGCAAAATACTGGGATAAAAAGGCCTGTGCTTCGGCGACCCCTTCGGCCGGGATCTTGAGCATCAGGTGATGCTCGTACTCATTGCGATAAGCCAGCAGCCGAGCCGGCAGATGATTGGGTAGCAGCCGGCTGAAAAATTGCATCAGACGGTCGCTGAGATTGGCGGGAAAAATACCGAGCCGTTCAAAGAATGCGTCGCAGCGATTTTTCAGGTTGAAGAACGCCGGCAAGCGATCCGTGCCGAAATGCTCGATGATCCAGAAGAGATCTTTGCCATAGCGCGCCGCCACATCAAAAGCATCTCGATGCACGTATTCACCAGCAATGGGCAGATGCTCGAACGTGCCTAATGCATGACGACGAATGTCAGTCAGCACCGAGGTGTCGTTCGTACCGATATAGAACACCTTGGCGCCACGTGCGGCGGGAAAGGTATCGAGTCTGACCGCAAAGACCATGACCTTGCCTGCAGAGCCCGAGGCCTCGCGCAAACGCAGCGGGTCGGCGTTGTAGCGAGCAGGGGTTGAGGCATCGATATCACGGACATGCTTGGCGTAGCCATGATCTGAGGCGGCGCCGGCGTCACGCACGACGTCCTGGTCCGAAAACCCACGGCTCTCGAGCTTGGCCAGGATCGATTCCGGATCGGCCCCAAGCTCGATACCCAGGTGATTGACCAGATGCAGTTTTCCCTCTGCATCAACAGCCCCGTACAGCGCCATCTCTGTATAGGCGGGCCCACGATTGACGAGAGAGCCGCCCGAGTTATTGCACACGCCGCCGATGACCGACGCCCCAATACAAGATGATCCAATGACCGAATGCGGCTCACGCCCCAATGGCTTGAGCACTCGCTCTAGCTGATCGAGCGTCGAGCCCGGCAGGCATACCACCTGGCGGCCGTCTTCGATCACGTGCACTTTCTTGATGCGGCTGGTGCTGATGATGACGATATCGCGATCGTAGTCCTCGCCATGCGGGGTAGAGCCGCCCGTCAGGCCGGTATTCGACGCCTGGGCGATGATGGCCACGCCTGCCGCCACGCATTGTTCCAGGACTTTCCATTGCTCGACCAGCGAGCCAGGGCGCACGACCGCGAGTGCCTTGCCCCGGCCGAAACGAAAACCGGTGCAATAGCGGCGCATCGCCCGATCGTCCGTGAGCACCTGCGAAGCGCCCACGATAGTGGACAGCGAGGTCAGCAATCGCTGGCGCACCTCAGGCGTTTGCGCCGAGGTGACCGTCGGCAGGATGACATCAGACATGAATCCTCTCTCTACATTTGGCATGTTGTTCTTTTTATTCACTGGACAGAGCCAGTTTGGCATTGAATCGCTCACGCGCGAAAACGCCACCTATTTGACACCAAATGATAGGGGTGGCGCCAACATAGCGCCTATCCTGAAAATTGAGGGGCTTTGAGGGGCAACGATTAGGACTTGTCCGCATAGCGCGGACGCGACCAATGGACCGTCGCCTGCAATCCTCCTTCTGTGCGGTTGCTCAACGTTACGGTGGCACCATCGTTGGCAGCCAGGGTGCGAGCGATGGTCAGCCCCAAACCTACCCCGCCTGTCTCGCGAGAGCGAGATGTCTCTAGCCTGACAAACGGCTGGAATACCGCCTCGAACATGTCTGCCGGCATGCCTGGCCCGGCATCGCACACCTCAACCGTTACACCACTCTCGTCGGCGCGGGCAGAGACTCGAACCTGATGCCCGTACTTCAAGGCATTGTCCACCAAATTCGAAAAAAGCCGCTGCATGGCCAAAGGCCGCAGCATCAGTACTGCACCACAGCCTTGTTCAAATACCGCGTCATGGCCGGTCTCTGCCGCGTCCTCAATGATGCTTTCCAGCAAAGAATCCAGATCCAGCGCAACGGGCGCCTCTGACGTGGTGGCGCTGCGCGCAAGATCCAGGCCCTCTCGGACCAGCGCCCGCATCGCGCCTAAATCGGCAATCAATCGTTCGCGCAACGCTTCGTCGGCAACGTCCTCGAAGCGCAGGCGCAAACGCGTCATGGGCGTCTGCAGATCGTGCGTGATCGCCGCCAACATGTGCGTGCGTTCCTCCAGGTGCCGTTGCAAGCGGCGTTGCATGGCGTTGAATGCATCGGCCGCACGGCGGACTTCGAGCGGGCCGCGTAATATCAACGGCGGCCGCTCCAGATTTTGCCCCAGCTCATCGGCCGCATCGGCGAGTTGACGCAAAGGCCGGCTGGCCAGACGCGCCACCGTAAATGCCAGCAATCCAATGCATAGGGTGAGCAGCGAAATATAAATCGGGTCTGCCGCAAGCGCCTTGACCCGCATGACGGGCGGACCGCCCATTGCCAGCACAAGCGGTGTACCGTCCTGCAGTTGAATCTGGACAATGCGGCACGTCGGCTCTGGCATGTCGGGATCGAACTCATCATCTCGCCCAGGTTGCGGCACGAAATCGGGCAGCGGGGGACGGCATACGAACTCGTCCGCCGTCTGCACACGGACCTGGGAAAAGCGCGCATACTGCGAGGCCAATACCTGGGCAAACTTCGTGTCCGGCTCCTCTGTCTGGACATCAGAGGGCGCGCGATGAATACCGGGTCCACCTAACTCGATCAGACGCTGCCGCAATTCTGCCGGGCTGTTGTCCAGCATGTTGACGTAACCATGCAAACGATCGGCTGCACGCACCATATTCTGGTGCTCTTCGTCTTGTTGACGGCGGGCTTCAGCCAGGACGGTCGCCAGTAACGCTGCGGCTGACATTCCCAACAGCAAGATCAGAAACAGCCGGCCGGCCATCGTACCGAAGAACCGGCGCAGGCGTTTCATTCCAACGTAACCGCTGCGGCCAGGACGTAGCCTTCGTTGCGCACGGTTTTGATCGGACCGATGCTGCCGCCCGCCGTGCCGAATTTATGACGCAAGCGGCTGACCTGCAGATCGATGGCTCGCTCCTGTCCCTCGTATTCGCGGCGCGAGGTCAGCGAGGCCAGCTGCTCGCGCGAAAGGATCTTGTTGGCATGGCCGACAAACACGCGCAGCAAACGGAATTCCGCCCCCGACAACATGATGACGCGTCCGCCCGGGTCCACCAGATGACGCCGCTCCAGATCGAACATCCAGCCCACGAAGTGAGCCCGGCGGATGGCGAGCGGCTCGAGATTGACGGGCAGCGCCTCGGTGCGGCGCAACACGTTGCGAATACGCGCCAGTAATTCGCGCGGCTCGAAAGGCTTGGCCAGATAATCATCGGCCCCCATCTCCAGGCCCAGCACCCGGTCGATGGCCTCGCCGCGCGCCGTCAGCATGATGACGGGCGTTCTCGATTTGGCCCGCAGATCCCGGCATAGGGTCAGGCCGTCTTCGCCGGGCAGGTTCAAGTCCAACACAATCAGATCGATGTGTTCTCGGTCCAGGATAGAGCGCATTTCAGTGCCCTGGCTGGCGGTAACCACCCGATAGCCCGCGCGGCCTAGTTGTTCGGCCAGCAGGGTTCGGATGTCCACATCGTCATCGACGATGAGTAAGCGGTGCACGCAGAGTTCCTCGTTCATGGAAAGGAGCATCCATTTTATTCACCTGAATTGCACGCGGTTTTTTTTGTCGCGACGTAGCAGGTCCTCTATGCGATTGATATGTTACGACATACCCCAAGGCCATGTTGACAAAGAACGACATATTCTGAGCATTGCGGCTGCGCATGCGGGCCTTCAGACTGTAACAGCTTCAGGGCGTTTCGAAGCCCACCCCGGGCATGCTGAAACGGCTAAGATCGGCGCCGTTCGCTTCTGTTGATGTTAGTCTCTGCCTCGATCCGCACAACATGCCCTCCTCCCTTTCTCGGCCTCATCCGCTGAGCTTAATCAAGTGAAGTCCTCCTTTTTTCGCCGCCCCCGCACCTGGCTGATTGTCGTGTGCCTGCTTATCGCCGCTGTCGCCGCGATGCTATTCTGGCCCAAGCCTGCCACCCCCAGCCTGGCGACCTCGCCGGTGACCCGAGGCAGCATAGAAGACTCGGTCGTGGCCGTGGGCACCATCAAACCGTCCAAACTGGTCAGCGTGGGCGCGCAGGCCTCCGGCCGCATCGAATCACTCAAGGTCGAACTCGGCGATCAGGTGAAATCCGGCGATCTGATTGCCGAAATTGATTCTCGGACCCAGGTCAATGCCCTGAAAAGCGCTCAAGCCTCATTGGAAAATGCCCGAGCCTCGCGCGACGTGCAGGTAGCAAACCTGCGGCAATACGAACTGGCCTATAAGCGGCAACAAACCATGCTCGCTGCACAGGCCTCATCCCAGGCGGACTACGATACGGCGCTGGCCAATCTGAACGCCACTCGGGCGCAGATCCGCGCCTTGAATGCGTCCATCGCCAGCGAAGAGACCAGCGTCTCTACCGCACAGACGAATCTGGATTACACCAAGATCACGGCCCCGATGGATGGCACGGTGTTGGCCGTGGTGTCCAAACAGGGCCAGACGGTCAACGCCAATCAAAGCACCCCTACGATAGTCATGCTGGGCGACTTGAGCACCATGACGGTCTATGCCGAGATATCCGAGGCCGATGTCGTACGCGCCAAAGCGGGCCAGAAGGTCTATTTCACGATACTGGGCAATACCGGCAAACGCTACGAAAGCACGCTGCGAAAAATAGAGCCCGCGCCGGAATCGATCACGAGCGAAGACTCCACCAGTTCGTCCAGCGCCTCCAGTTCGAGCTCGAGTTCGACGAGCACGGCGATCTATTACAACGGGCTGTTTGACATCGCCAATCCGTCCAATGAGCTGCGCACGTATATGACGGCCGAAGTCCACGTCGTGCTCGCCGATGCCCAGGACGCCTTGATCATCCCTGCAACGGCGCTCGGGCCGCAGGGTCCCGATGGCGGCTACATGGTGCAGGTCGTCGGCCAGGACGGACGTCCGCAGCCCCGCGCCATCAAGATCGGCATCAATAATCGTGCGAATGTCGAAGTGCTGTCTGGCCTGAAGCAGGGCGAGCGCGTCGTGGTGGGCGAAGCCGCTGCAGGCCTCAACGCCACCGCTGCGAACAATCGCCGACGCGGCGGCCCTCCGCCCATGGGTTTCTGATATGTCCGACGCACTGCTGCAACTGCGCGGGCTGAGCCGCAGCTTTCCTGCGGGCGACGAAACCCTGACGGTGCTCAAGCATCTGGATCTGGATATCCACGCAGGCGAGATGGTCGCTATTGTCGGCGCATCGGGGTCAGGCAAATCGACCCTGATGAACATCCTGGGCTGCCTGGATCGTCCCACCGAAGGCGTCTATCGCGTCGCGGGACGCGAGACGCATTTGATGTCACCGGATGAGCTCGCACAATTGCGGCGCGAGCATTTCGGGTTTGTGTTCCAGCGCTACCACTTGCTGGGCGATCTGAATGCGCAAGGCAATGTCGAAGTACCCGCAGTGTATGCAGGACAAGCCCGCAGTACCAGGCATGCGCGCGCACATCAGTTATTGGCGCGCCTGAAGCTGGCGGATCGTATCGGCCATCGTCCGGGCCAATTGTCTGGCGGACAGCAGCAGCGCGTCAGTATTGCGCGTGCCTTGATGAATGGCGGGCAGGTCATTCTGGCCGACGAACCTACTGGTGCGCTGGATAGCCGGTCGGGTGAAGAGGTCATGGGCATTCTGCAAGAGCTGCATGCCCAAGGGCACACGATTATTCTCGTGACTCATGACATGTCGGTCGCGCAGCATGCGCAGCGCATTATCGAGCTGCACGATGGCGCGATGATTGCCGACCGGGAAAATCCCTCGGTATTGACCTCGACGTCCATGCCTGTGCGCGACGCGGTGCCGAACGTATCGCGCACAGATCAACATGACGAGGATCTGCCAGCCGCTACCGCACCCCGAGGGCTGGTCACTCAACTGCTGGCGCAATGGGACCGCTTTGCCGAAGCCTTCCGCATGGCGTTGCTGGCCATGAACGCGCATCGGCTGCGTACCCTGCTGACCATGTTGGGGATTGTGATCGGCATCGCATCAGTGGTGCTGGTCGTCGCATTGGGCAAAGGCACGCAAGAACAAGTACTGAGCAATATCAATTCGCTGGGCACCAATACCATTGACGTGTATCCGGGCAGTGGATTTGGCGACATGCGATCGGGCAAAGTCCAGACATTGCGAGCCACGGATGCGCAGGCCCTGGCCAGCCAGAGCTATGTCGATAGCGTCACGCCTAACGTGTCGACATCCGTCACCGCTCGCCGGGGAAACATCTCGGTGACCACGCAAGTCTATGGCGTTGGCGATCAATATTTCCGGGCCAAGGGACTGAAGATCCACGAAGGCGCTTTCTTTGATGCCCAGGCCGTCGATCGTATCGATCGAACTGTCGTGATCGATCCGAACACCCGCGCGCAGCTCTTTCCGCATGGAGAAGATCCTATCGGTCAGATCATCTTGTTAGGTCAAGTGCCTTGCATGGTGATAGGCGTGACACAGAAACAAACGACGGGCTTTGGCAACAGCAGCGACCTGCGTGCCTGGGTACCATATACGTCTGTCATGTCTCGCATGTTGGGGCAATCTTATCTGTCCAGCATCACGGTACGGGTCAGTGACGATACGCCGATGGATGCTGCGGCGCAGGCCATTACCAAGGTACTGCTGCTGCGTCACGGCACGCAGGATTTCTTTCTGAACAACACCGCAGAAATCCGCGAAACCATCGAGAAAACGACGCAAACCATGACCTTGATGGTCGGCGCGATTGCGATGATCTCGTTGATCGTAGGAGGGATAGGCGTGATGAACATCATGCTGGTCTCTGTCACCGAGCGTACTCGCGAGATAGGCGTACGTATGGCAGTGGGTGCGCGCCAGAGCGACATCATGCAGCAGTTTTTGATCGAAGCCGTCGTGGTCTGCATGCTGGGCGGTGTTCTTGGTGTGTTGTGTGCGCTGAGTGTTGGCTGGCTGATCCATGCAGGCAGCGGCTTCAGTCTGTCGTTTTCGAGTTTTTCCATTATTGCGGCCTTTGTATGTTCCAGCCTGATAGGCGTGGTGTTCGGTTTTCTGCCCGCACGCAATGCTGCGCAACTGGATCCGGTAGAGGCGTTGGCACGCGAATGAAATCGTCATTTTTCCGTTTCTCTGTTGTCATGGCCGGCGTCGCGCTGCTGTCGGCCTGCGCCTCGACCGATGCACCGCCAACGCGCGAGCTGCAAGTCCCTGCGAATTACAACCAGGGCATCACCACCGCAAATGGCTCGCAACATCCCATTACCCTGCATGCTACGCATCCCGCCGTGGACATCGCCAAACAGGCGTGGTGGAAGGGCTTTGGCGATGCACGATTGGACCGGCTGATCACCGATGTCCTCGCGGTCAATGCCGACCTGGCATCAGCCGGATTGACCCTGCGCAAGGCCCGTCTGCAGGCAGGCCTGGCCAGCAACGATCTCTGGCCGCAACCCAGTGGCAGCGTCAACACCAACGGCAGCCGCTATCTGGACACGCACGACTCAGTACAACGCAGCAGTAACGCCAATCTGTCATTGAGTTGGGAAATCGATCTATGGGGACGTCTGCGCGCCGCGCGCGATGTCGCGGATTGGGAAGCTCGCGCGACAGCAGAGGACAAAGAAAACACAGCCCTGTCATTGGTCGCAGAGGTCTGCGAACAATACTGGACCTTGGCCTATCTGAATCAAAGCATCGCGTCAGGGCAGGCACATCTCGATCAGTTGCAACAGATCCTGCAACTGGTGCAGGTGCAATTCGGCGCAGGCGCCGTCTCGCAACTCGAGCTGCGAGAAGCACAGCAGAACGTGCAAGCACAACAGATCGCGCAGAGCCAATTGCTGCAAGAACGTGTGGAAACACGCAACGCCATTGCCGTCTTGCGTGATGGCGCGCCCTGGCCCTTGAGCGATGAGCCGGGGAATCTGGACGACGCCCAGAGCCCGCCCCTGCAGGCCGGCGTACCTGCGGAACTGCTGGGCCGGCGGCCGGATCTGCGAGCCGCAGAATTGCGCTTGCGCGAGGCGTTATCCAATATCAAGGCTACGGCCCGCAGCTACTATCCTGCGCTCACGCTCACGGGTAGCGTAGGCACCAGCAGCAGCGCGCTATCTGATGTCCTGCAAAACCCGCTGGGCACACTGGGTGCGGGTCTGACACTGCCATTCTTGAACCTGCCTCAGATGCAGTTGAACACCGACATCGCCAAGACGGAATATGAGATCTCCGCGAGCAATTTTCGGACGACGCTGTACACGGCACTGAAAGAGGTAGGCAACGCACTGAGCGCGCGCGATCAACTCGTCACGCAGGTCGACGCTGCGCAAGCGTCGTTCGATGCCGCGCGAGATGTAGAGCGAATGTACGGTGTGCGCTATCGCTCAGGCGCAGCGGACTTGCGCACCTGGCTGGATGCGCAGCAAACGCTGCGCGATGCGGAGCTATCGCTGGCACAGCGCCGACGCGATCAATTACTGAACGATGTCACGCTGTATCTGGCGTTGGGCGGCAGCGCTACGCAATGATTTCATACCAACATGCCCTCGCATGCACGCAGCAATAAAAAAGGCAGCCATGAGGCTGCCTTTTCTGCTTGCTCGAAAGTATTGCCCCTGACGATCAACGTCAGGGAAGCATACCGTCGTGCTTAGTGCGTACTGCGAGTCTGGCGCAATTTGCGTGCTGCCACGGCCTGGGCTGCCAACATGGCCAGCTCGGCTTCGACAACGGCGATATCGGCCTTGTCCTTGGCGTTGCGCAGGGCTTCTTCGGCCTTGGCGCGTGCCTCAACGGCACGGGCTTCGTCCAGATCGGCGGCGCGAATGGCCGTATCGGCCAACACCGTCACCGAACCCGGCTGCACTTCCAAGATGCCCCCGGCGACGAAGATGTTTTCCTCGGCGCCATCGGGACGGACGATTTTGACCGTACCAGGGCGTATGCGCGAAATCAGCGGGGTGTGGCCGGGCAGAATGCCCAGCTCACCCGCCTCGCCAGGCAGGGTCACGAACTTTGCCTCACCGGCAAAGATCGCTTCTTCTGCGCTGACGACATCCACATGCAGGGTAGCCATATCAGATCCTTATTGCAGTTTCTTGGCCTTCTCGAAGGCTTCGTCGATGGTACCGACCATGTAGAAAGCCTGCTCGGGCAACGCATCGCACTCGCCGTCGACGATCATCTTGAAACCACGGATGGTTTCGGCCAGCGGCACGTATTTACCAGGCGAGCCGGTGAAGACTTCGGCCACGTGGAACGGCTGCGACAGGAAACGCTGGATCTTACGCGCACGGGCCACGGCTTGCTTGTCGTCGGGCGACAGTTCGTCCATACCCAGAATCGCAATGATGTCGCGCAGTTCTTTGTAGCGCTGCAGGGTTTGCTGCACGCCACGGGCCACGGCGTAGTGCTCTTCGCCCACGACTTGCGGGTCGAGCTGACGGCTGGACGAATCCAGCGGATCCACGGCCGGGTAGATACCCAGTGCAGCGATGTCACGCGACAGCACCACGGTCGAGTCCAAATGCTGGAAGGTCGTGGCAGGCGACGGGTCGGTCAAGTCATCCGCAGGCACGTACACGGCCTGGATCGAGGTGATCGAACCGGTCTTGGTCGAGGTGATGCGCTCTTGCAGCACGCCCATTTCCTCAGCCAGCGTCGGCTGGTAACCCACGGCGGAAGGCATACGGCCCAGCAGTGCCGAAACCTCGGTACCGGCCAGGGTGTAACGGTAGATGTTGTCAACGAAGAACAGGATGTCACGGCCTTCGTCGCGGAACTTCTCGGCCATCGTCAGGCCGGTCAGTGCCACACGCAGACGGTTACCCGGGGGTTCGTTCATCTGACCGAACACCATGGCGACCTTGTCCAACACGTTGGACTCTTCCATTTCGTGGTAGAAGTCGTTGCCTTCGCGGGTACGTTCGCCCACCCCGGCAAACACCGACAAACCGCTGTGCTGTTTGGCGATGTTGTTGATCAGCTCCATCATGTTGACGGTCTTGCCCACACCGGCGCCGCCGAACAGACCGACCTTACCGCCCTTGGCGAACGGGCAGACCAAGTCGATAACCTTGATGCCGGTTTCGAGCAGTTCGACCGAAGGCGACAGCTCGTCGAAACGCGGAGCAGCCTGGTGAATGGCGCGCTTTTCTTCGGATTGGATGGGGCCGGCTTCGTCGATGGGACGGCCGAGCACGTCCATGATGCGGCCCAGCGTGCCGTGACCGACGGGCACCGAGATCGGCGCGCCGGTGCCCACGACCGTCATGCCGCGGCGTAGGCCGTCGCTGGAGCCCAGGGCGATGGTACGTACCACGCCGTCGCCCAGCTGTTGTTGGACTTCCAGGGTGAGACCCTTTTCAGCGAACGGCGACGAGTCGTCGGTCAGCGTGAGGGCTTCGTAAATCTTGGGCATGTGATCGCGGGGGAACTGAATATCCACCACGGCGCCGATGCACTGAACGATGGTTCCGTTGCTCATGTCGATTCCTTGCTTGATAGCTTTTTGACGGGATGCAGCCTGCTTACACAGCGGCCGCGCCCCCTACGATTTCCGAAATTTCCTTGGTGATCGCCGCCTGACGGGTCTTGTTGTAGACCAGTTGCAGTTCGCCGATAACCTTTTTAGCGTTGTCCGATGCGGCCTTCATGGCAACCATCCGGGCCGACTGCTCCGAAGCCATGTTTTCCGCCACGGCTTGGTACAGCAGGCCTTCGACGTAACGCTGCAACAGATCGTCGATCACGCCCTTGGCATCGGGTTCGTAGATGTAGTCCCAGCTGTAGTTCGATTTGACTTCAGAGATGTTGCTCAAAGTCTCGGCGCCCGTCTGGAAGGGATCATCCAAACCGCTGGACAGCGGCAGCAGACGCAGGAACACCGGCTCTTGCTTCATGGTGTTCACAAAGCGGGTGGCCGCTACATACAACGCGTCGATCTCGCCATTGAGGTAAGCGTCAAGCTGAACCTTGATCGCGCCCAGCAATCGGTCGAGGTCGGGCTTGTCGCCCAGTTGAACTTCGTTCGAAACCAGTTTGGCGCCGATACGAGTCAACAGACCCAGGCCTTTGTTGCCGAAAGCCGTCGCCTGCACGGCAATGCCGCGCTGTTCGAATTCTTTCAGCTTGGCCAGCGTGACGCGGCTGATGTTGGTGTTCAAGCCGCCGCACAGCCCCTTGTCGGTGGTGACCAGCACCACGCCGACCGCTTTGACGTCGCGCTCGATCAGGTACGGATGACTGTATTCGGGGTTGGCCTGCATCAAGTGCGCAGCAATTTCGCGCACCTTGTTGGCGTACGGACGGCCCGCGCGCATCCGCTCCTGCGCCTTGCGCATTTTGGATGCAGCGACCATTTCCATGGCCTTGGTGATCTTGCGCGTGTTTTGCACGCTCTTGATCTTGGTTCGGATTTCCTTGATTCCGGGCATTGCGCTTTCCTGTTGTAACGGCTCGGCGGGAGGCGGCCGGGGCTTGTCCCCGCCCTACCGTAGGGCGGGGACNNNCCCCGCCGCTACGCCAGACATTGCCTTAAAAAGCACCGTGCTTCTTGAAATCCTGGATGGCAGCAGCCAATTCGGCTTCGTCGTCCTTGGACAGTTCCTTGGTGTCTTCGACACGCTGGATCAGGCCAGCATGCTTGGCCTTGAGTTGATCCTTGAGCGCTTTTTCGAAGGGCAGAACCTGTGCCACGTCCACGTCATCCAGGTAACCGTTGTTGACGGTGTACAACGTCACGGCCAATTCCCACACTTGCAGCGGTTGATATTGAGGCTGCTTGAGCAGTTCGACCACGCGCTTGCCGCGCTCGAGCTGACGGCGCGTCGCGTCGTCAAGGTCGGAGGCGAATTGCGCGAAGGCGGCCAGTTCACGATACTGCGCCAAGTCGGTACGGATACCGCCGGACAGTTTCTTGATGACCTTGGTCTGCGCGGCACCACCCACACGCGACACCGAGATACCGGCGTTGATAGCGGGACGGACACCGGCGTTGAACAGGTCGGTTTCCAGGAAGATCTGACCGTCGGTAATCGAGATCACGTTGGTCGGCACGAAAGCCGACACGTCGCCTGCCTGGGTTTCGATGATCGGCAGCGCGGTGAGCGAGCCGGTCTTGCCCTTGACAGCGCCGTTGGTGAATTTCTCGACGTAGTCTTCGTTGACACGAGCAGCACGCTCGAGCAGACGCGAGTGCAGGTAGAACACATCACCCGGGTAGGCTTCACGGCCAGGAGGACGACGCAGCAGCAGCGAGACTTGACGATAGGCCCAGGCTTGCTTGGTCAGGTCATCATAAATGATCAGGGCATCTTCGCCGCGATCGCGGAAGTATTCGCCCATCGTGCAACCGGCGTAGGCGGCCAGGTACTGCATGGCGGCCGAGTCAGAGGCCGAGGCGGCCACGACGATGGTGTATTCCATGGCGCCGTGCTCTTCGAGCTTGCGCACCACGTTGTTAATGGTCGATGCCTTTTGACCAATGGCGACGTAGACGCAGGTAACGCCCTTGCCTTTTTGGCTGATGATGGTATCGACGGCAACAGCGGTCTTGCCGGTTTGACGGTCACCGATGATCAGTTCGCGCTGGCCGCGGCCGATAGGCACCATCGAATCGATAGCCTTGATACCGGTTTGCAGCGGTTGCGACACCGAGCGACGGGCGATCACACCCGGAGCCACTTTTTCGATGATGTCGGTTTCTTTGGCGTTGATCGGGCCTTTGCCGTCGATCGGCACGCCGAGCGTGTTGACCACACGGCCTTTCAGCTCGGGGCCCACGGGGACTTCGAGAATACGGCCGGTCGTTTTGACCTGGTCGCCTTCGGACACACCGGTGTAGTCGCCCAGAATCACGGCGCCGACGGAATCGCGCTCGAGGTTGAGCGCCAGGCCGAAGACGTTGTTGGGGAACTCGAGCATTTCACCCTGCATCACGTCGGACAGACCGTGAATGCGGGTAATGCCGTCAGTCACGGACACGACGGTGCCCTGGGTGCGAATGTCAGCCGAAGCGCCCAGGCCCTCGATGCGGCTCTTGAGCAGTTCGCTGATCTCGGAGGGATTGAGTTGCATATTGACTCCTGGAATCCTGTTTATCTGGCCGTGCGCGCGTCACGCGGCCAGCGTATCCCGCAAGCGGGCCAATTGGGCTTGTACGGAAGTATCGAGCACCTGGTCGCCGACCGCCACCCGCACGCCGCCGATGAGCGACTTGTCGACAGTGACGCTGGGACTGAGCTTGAGACCAAATTTGGTTTCGAGCGCATCGACCAGTTCTTTGACCTGGGCATCGCTGAGTTCGAACGCGCTGGTGATTTCCGCCTGCGCCGTGCCTTCGTGGCGATTTTTCAGCGCGACGAATTGTTTGGCGATGATGGGCAGCAACAGCAGACGATCGTTCGCTACCAGCAGTTCGATGAAATTACGAACCGCCTGAGGCAGCTGGGTTTTGATCAAACCGGTAAACAACTCCACGCGCTGCGCGTCTTCCAATCGGGGATCGGACATTGCTTCGCGCACGTCGGTGTTGTCGGCTACTTGGGCCAGCTCGCCGATCAGATCGGCCCAGGCCGGCAAGCCGGCCTTGTCGTCGCGTGCCGCGCTGAATAAAGCTTCGGCGTAGGGCCTGGCGACAGTGGAAAGTTCAGCCATGGCGTTCCCGGATTAAAGCTGCGCCTTGAGCTGGGTCAACAGCTCGGCGTGAGCGCGGGCGTCAACCTCGCGCTTGAGGATCTGTTCAGCACCCTTGACTGCCAGCGTAGCAACATCGTCGCGCAGGACATCACGAGCACGCTGGACTTCCTGCGCGGCATCCTGCGCCGCTTGGGCGATGATGCGGGCGCGTTCAGTTTCGGCTTCGCGGCGAGCCTGCTCGATCAGCGCGGCAGCTTGCTTTTCCGCCTCGATGATGCGGGCATGGTTTTCAGACTTGGCAGAAGCCTCGATCAGACTGACGCGCGCTTGGGCTTGGGCCAGATCGGCCTTGCCCTTCTCGGCGGCGGCCAGGCCGTCGGCGATTTTTTGGCGGCGCTCGTCCATCGCCTTCGTCAGGGGGGGCCACACGAATTTCATCGTGAACCAACCCAGAACGAAGAACACGAGCATCTGGAAAAAGATCGTCGCGTTCAGATTCACGGTCGTTCCTTTAACACCTTACGGCCCCGGGCGCACTAGTGGCGTCGCGGAGCACTCGATACTTTGCCGACCTGCAGCGGAGGATTCCGCGTACCGCCGGCGTCATGCCCGTCACCGCAGCGACGGGCGTTGCCATGAGCCGTTGGGGCTTAGCCTACGAACGGGTTGGCGAAAGCGAACAGCATGGCGATACCCACACCGATCAGGAACGCCGCGTCGATCAGGCCTGCCAACAGGAACATCTTGGTTTGCAGGGCGTTCATCAGTTCAGGCTGACGAGCCGAAGCTTCCAGGTATTTGCCGCCCATCAATGCGATGCCGATGCAAGCGCCGATAGCACCCAAACCGATGATAAGACCGCAAGCGAGAGCAACGAAAGCGACGTTGGTCATGACAACTCCTTGGTTAGAAATCTGAAGTCAAATTGTAAGAAAACGGATACTGCTTGGAATGCAAGAAAATCTTGCGTCCCGGCACGGACAAGGCTGCCCGTGCCGGGAAAAAGGGGTCAATGCCCTTCGTGAGCCTGGCCGAGATAAACCAGCGTCAGCATCATGAAGATGAAAGCCTGCAACAGCACGATCATGATGTGGAAGATGGCCCACACCGAACCGGCCAGCACATGGCCAATACCGAAACCAACGCTGGCAGCGTTCAGGCCCGTCCAGGCACCGCCCAACAGAGCGATGAGCATGAACACGAGTTCGCCAGCGAACATGTTGCCGAACAACCGCATCCCCAGCGACACCGATTTCGCGGCGTATTCGATCAGGTTGAGCAGGAAGTTGGCAGGCGCCAGCAGCAGCGCACCGATGCCATGCGCATGGAACGGAGCGGTGAAGAGTTCTTTGAGGAAGCCGCCCGGATGCTTGATCTTGATGCCGTAGTAGAACATCAGCAGCAACACGCCCAGCGCCATGCCCATCGGCACGTTCAGGTCAGCGGTAGGAAGAATACGGTGGTAGTAGATGGGATCGCCGTGGTGTGCACCCAGACCCGTCCAGCGCATGAGGGAGGGCAGCAGGTCAACCGGGATCAAGTCGAGCGCGTTCATCAGGACGATCCAGATGAAAACGGTCAGCGCCAACGGCGCGATGAACAGACGGCTCTTGGCGTTATGGACGATGCCCTTGGCCTGCTCGTCGACCATGTCGACGATCATTTCGACAAAAGCCTGGAAACGGCCGGGTACACCGGAGGTCGCACGACGGGCAGCAGCCCAGAGGAACAGAACGGCAGCCAACCCCATCAGCACGGACCAGAATATCGAGTCGTAGTTGATGACGTCGAACTGGGCGATAACGGATTGTTTCTCGCCAATATTGTTCAGATGCACCAGATGGTGCTGTATATACGCGGACTGAGGCGATACGTCGCTGGCGGCTGCCATTTGAACCCTACCCTGTTTGCTGTGTGGCCGGCTCTCGCGAACCGACCGTTTGCATGATTTCTAAGCAACTACGACAACTTGCGGAACATCAACAGCAGAAGATAGCCCTTGAGCGTGAAAGCCAAGCCCAGCAGCACCGCCGGCCAAACCAGCCAGTCGTGCGCAACTCGAGCCAGCAGCCACAACAGCAATGCCGTCATGAGCAGCTTGACCATCTCACCGAGGAAAAAGGTAACAGGACTCGCCCGGCCCGATTTGAGCACGTTCACGAGTAACCGCAACGCAAATAATGCGTTGGGTACAAAATACGCCCCTGCTCCCGCCAGCGCTGACCAACCAGCCGCCGTCCCCGCAATGATCCCCGCAATTGCCGCTGCTGCGAGCCCCATGGCCCCCTGCGCCGCCAATACCCTCAAGAGCCCTCGGCAAGCCTGAGCATCAAGTGCCGCGCGATCGGCATCAGTAAGCACCGGATTTTGTTCTACCAGGCTTTGTTGCATCAGGATTCCCCGCTCTTGCGCTAAAGACGTGCGCGGTGGTTCACCACACGTGTTATCCCGCAAGCGTCAAACCCGTAAAGTATAGCGGGTTTTTCCCTAGTCGAGCAAATCAAAAGATAGTCGGCGGCCAAGGAATTGGTGCCGGAGGCAACGATACAACACCGTTGCCTCCGGAGAGCTCAATCGCGCTCTACAGGCGGGGGCGCCCACTCGCCGTCCAAAGCCAGATCTTTAGGCCAGTACAGACGCATGCTGAGGCTGAAATGTCCCTGGTCTGGGGTTGGCAACCAGTTCGCCCTCTTGCCGTCCCCCGGATCGTCTGGCGAGATGTAGATATCCAGCGACCCGTCCGCGTTGTATTTCAACGGATCCGTACTGCGCACCGTATATCGGCCAGCACGATTCGGAGCCAGGTTGTTCGCCTCGTTATATAAGGTCAGCGACCACGAGGCATTGACCGGCGGCAATTGCCCCTTGTCAAAGTGGAGGATGTAGTCATCGTCGCTGCGCAACCGCCTGCCGTCGTCATCGACGGCTGTGACCGGATACAGCGCCTCGCTCGGCGTGGTTGCGCCCAACCCGGCGTAGGCAATGGCCGCGCGGCGGACATAGTCGGTGCCATACGTCCCAATGCCCGACAACACGGTATTCCAGCCATTCAAGGGGGTGCCCAGTCGGGTCACCGTGTCAGCAATACGGCGGCCGGCCACCGTCCGGGCATCGTCCAGCGCTTGCTTCACGGCCGGATCGAGCCGGTCGTAAGAAAACGGCTGCGACCCCGCCAGGCCGATGCGTTGCATGCGGGTCAGAATAGCGTTGTCGTTATCGTGCGGCGGATTCGTGCGCAACAACTCCGCAAACAGGGTAAAGAACGTGGCAGGAGACATCGACGCGACCTGCTGCCCGGCAGACCCTTGGGGCTCCCACGTCACGTAGGACGTGGACGTCATGGAGGGCGACGCAGATCCGGTCAATGCGTGCCCGGTACCGGGGACTTGTTGCTGCGGCCATGTCGCCGGCTTGGCTGCGCCGCGCCGGAGCGGTGTCACTAGGCTGGGCGCAGGAGCAGCCGCCGCCACAGGCGTAGCCGTCATACTCGCCTGAAACTGATTTACTGCCCCGTACTCAGCCGGACCACCGGTCTGAATGCGTGCGATCAACCAGCCGGTGCCGGTAGGACTGCGCACGACATCGGTGCCAAATGGCGCGTGTCCCTGCCAGTTCGGGCCGACGATCATGAAAGCCTGCTCGCCATTACCCGTCACGCGGGTGCCTCGTGACGCATATTCGTCCGACCACATGTCCAGCAGTGATAGCGCGTAGTAACGGCCACCCGAGGCAGGCACGCGAATGAGCAGGGGCTGATAGCTGACGTCGTACCAAAGATTGGAATACAACATATCGGCACTCGGCCAACCGACATCGGTCGCACCGGGCTCCGGAAATGCGGTGCGATGACCGAACCGATTCATCGGCGCCCTGCCCGCCAGCGGATTTTGTACCTGCGTCGAGGCACGCCGCGTTGCCTCCATCAAGACCATCGGATAGGCATAGAGATAGGCATCAACGGCAATCTCATGCAGCTCTTGGGCCGACACGGCGGGACTGACAACCGGTGCCTGAGACACCATCCGCATCGACGGCTGCGGCGACTGTGCCCATGCGGCGCAAGCAAAACCGGCGCTCAATGCAATGGCGAGTATGGCTTGGGACCGGTGTGTAGACCGGGAGACAACGCGGTAAGGCATGGAGGGCTCCTTGTTCGTTATAGGAAAACGAGCCGGCCATCCCGTCTCCAGGACGGCCTCTTCGGCATCACGCGTTAACAGAATAGGCCCGGATGCGATCATCCGGGGTAACACAAAGGTTACAGGCCGCAACTACTGTGAGGCGCCATTAGCGGTGCTTGAAGGCGGGTGGACGTTTTTCCACGAAGGCTGCCATGCCTTCTTTTTGGTCTTCGGTACCAAACAGGGAATGGAATACACGGCGCTCGAACAAGAGGCCCTCGTTCAGCGAGGACTCGAACGCGCGGTTGACACATTCCTTGGCCATCATGACCGAGGGCAATGACATCGAGGCGATCACTGTCGCCGCCTCGATCGCCTCGTCCAACAGTTTGTCCGCCGGCACAATGCGGGACACCAGCCCCGCGCGTTCGGCCTCCTCGGCGCCCATCATACGGGCCGTCAGCGCCAGATCCATGGCTTTGGCCTTGCCCACGGCGCGCGGCAGACGCTGCGTCCCACCGGCCCCGGGGATGACGCCCAGCTTGATTTCCGGCTGGCCGAATTTCGCCGTATCGGAGGCAATGAGGATGTCGCACATCATGGCCAGCTCGCAGCCGCCGCCCAGGGCGTAGCCCGAAACCGCGGCGATGACGGGTTTGCGGATACGCTTGAGGGTTTCCCAATTGCGGGTAATGTATTCGCTGCCGTAGACATCCATGTACGACCAGTCTTTCATGGCGCCGATGTCGGCGCCGGCGGCAAACGCCTTTTCGCTGCCGGTGATGACGATTGCGCCGATGCCCTCGTCGGCCTCGAACGCCAGCAGGGCGGCGCCCAGCTCATTCATCAATTGGTCGTTCAGCGCGTTGAGCGCCTTGGGGCGATTCAACGTCAACAAGCCCACCCGGCCACGGGTCTCTACCAACACAAACGACTCGCTCATCAACTGTCTCCTGAATAAGTGCAAGTAAGATAATGGAATGGACACATCCGTAATTTACCGCCTCGAGCCCCACGATCCCGCCGGCCATCGCTACCGGATTACCCTGACGATACCGGAGCCCGATCCGGCCGGCCAGCGCCTGACCCTGCCGGCCTGGATCCCAGGCAGCTATCTGATCCGCGATTTCTCGCGCCAGATCGAGACGCTGCGTGCCCGCGCCGGCGGCCGGCCGGTCGCCGTCACCAAATCGGACAACCATACTTGGCAAGCCTCTCCGTGTACGGGGCCGCTGCAGGTGGACTACGTTGTCTATGCCTGGGACTTGTCCGTGCGCGGCGCGCATCTGGATGAAACTCACGGCTTTTTCAATGGGACGAGTGTTTTTCTGCGCGTAGAAGGCCAGGATCACAAGCCGTGCCTGCTGGATCTGGCGCCGCCCCGCGGCATCGAGAGCTGGAAGGTCTATACCAGTCTGCCCGAGGCGCAAGGCTATCGCGGCGCGGCACGCCGGCACGGATTCGGCCTGTACCGCGCGCCCGATTACGATGCCCTGATTGACCACCCCGTGGAAATGGGTACGCCCCAGGTTGCCCGATTTACTGCTCACGGCGCCGAACACGAATTGGTCTTTACGGGCGTGATCCCGAAGTTGGACTTGGCGCGCATCACCGAAGACGCCCGCCGCATCTGCGAAACGCAAATCGCGTTTTTCGAGCCTCGGACCAAGCGCGCGCCATTCCTGGACAGCAGCGATCGCTATGTGTTCATGACCATGGTCGTTGGCGATGGCTACGGCGGACTGGAACATCGCGCCAGCACCGCGTTGATGGCGTCGCGCAAGGATCTGCCCGTCATCGGCCAGCAAGGCCAGGGCGAAGGTTATCGCACATTTCTAGGCTTGGTCAGCCACGAGTACTTCCACACCTGGAATGTCAAACGGATCAAACCAGCGGCCTTTGTGCCATACGGTTTGCAGCAACCGGACCTGACCAGGCTGTTGTGGGTATTCGAAGGATTTACTTCGTATTACGACGACCTGATGCTGCTGCGCTCGGGAACGATAGGTTTGCCCGATTATCTGCGCCTGCTGGGCAAGACCATCACCGGCGTGGCGCGCTCGCCAGGGCGCCACAAACAATCTGTGGCGGAGAGCTCGTTCGACGCCTGGACGCGCTATTACAAGCAGGACGAGAACTCGCCGAACGCGCTGGTCAGCTATTACACCAAGGGCTCTTTGGTTGCGCTGGGCCTGGATCTGCTGATCCGGCGCGACAGCGCCGGGACGCACTCGCTGGATGATGTCATGCGACTGCTGTGGCAACGTTATGGCCGGGCCTTTTATCAGGGCCAGGCTCAAGGTCTGGGCGAGGATGACCTGCCTGCCCTGATCCGCGAAGCCACGGGCGTCGATACCCGCCGCTTTATCACGCGCTATGCCTACGGCACCGCCGACGTACCGCTGGCCGAACTGCTCGAGCCTCACGGTATTGCCATGAATTGGAAAGCCGCGCTCAACATTCCGTCGCTGGATGTGCGCACGCGCAAGCAAGGCGACACGTTGACGCTGGCAACGGTGCTGGAGGGCGGGGCTGGCCATAAAGGCGGCCTATCCGCGGGCGACGTACTGGTTGCGGTTGACGGTCTGCGCGTCGATGCCCCCGCGGGATTGGACCAGTTGCTCGCTCAATATCGGCCCGGGGAACGGGTGACTATTCACGTATTCCGGCGCGACGAGTTGCGCGCATTCCAGGTCAGGCTGGCCGCGCCCGAACTGCTGGATTGTGTCTTGACGACGGCGGCGTAACACCTCGCCGGAGGGCAATAGACGCAGGCGCCGCCCAGGCTATCCACAGCCCGGGATGGGGCGCTGCTCTTGCCCTATTTCTACTGCGGCCCGTAAAAAGGGCTCCAGCGCTCGCCGCTCGCCCTGTCTGTGGGTCACGGCATAGACCATGCCATTGACCAGATTGGCGGGCAAGGCACACACCGCAATACGATCACCGAACTGCTGGCAGGCTGAACGTGGCACCAGGGCCACGCCCAGGCCTGCTTCGACCAGCGCCAATTGCGCCGGCACCTCGGCAACCGTCTGGGCCACTCGAAGCGCCACCCCTGCCTGCGCGCAAGCCTGGACCAACGCACGAGCGAATCCCGAGGTCTCCTGGCGCAACATCACAAATGTCTCATTCGCCAGATCCGCAAGCTTCAGACGTCGGCGGTTTGATAGTGCGTGCCCGCGCGGCAATGCCGCCATCACCGGATCGGACCACAAGGGCACGGACTGCAACACCTCATCATCGACTTTGGTCCGAGAGATGCTGACGTCGATGCGATGGCCTCGCAAGGCCTCAAGCTGGGCAGCCGGATTCATCTCGTTCAGCAATACCGAAACCTGAGGATGCCTCTGCGTGTAACGCGCGATCAATGCCGGCACCGGCCCCATGAAGTGGGAACCGGACAGGCCGATCTCGATGCGGCCCGCGAACCCCTGATCCACATCGCGCGCCCGCAGCGTCGCGTCGGCAAGACGGCCTAGCGTGAGACGCACATCATTCAGGAACGCCGCGCCTGCTTCGGTCAAAGCCACACGCCGGTTATTCCGATCAAACAGACGCACATCCAACTCTCGTTCCAGCTGCGCAATCTGCAGGCTCAACGGCGGCTGTGAAATATGCAACCGCGCGGCGGCACGGGTGAAGTTCAGCTCTTCTGCCAATACGGCGAAATAACGGAGTTGGCGTAGTTCCATGAGATGAACCGTCAAGGAGGTGATGTCAAACAAGATCGGAGATCGCTGCGGCGAACGTACCATACGATCACGAGGAATAATTTGCCAAAGATATCAAATAAGACAAAAACGATATTGGAAACTATTGTTCCGCGGGTGCAAAATGAACCTGAATCTTCCCTATAGAACGCAGAAAAACACTACGAGACGCCGATGCAGAAGCTATTTGCAGCCACCATCCTCGTTGCGATGACCCTCACAGCCCAGGCGGCCGACGATTTCCCTACCCGTACGGTGACACTGGTCGTCCCCAACCCTCCCGGCGGGCTGGTCGATACCTCGGCACGCATCGTCGCCGAACCTCTGAGCACCGCGTTAGGCAAAACCGTGGTCGTGGAAAACAAGGACGGTGGCAGCGGCAATATCGCCTATCAAGCCGTGGCCAGATCCCAGCCCGATGGCTATACGCTGCTGGTCTCGTACTCCGCCTATCACGTGGGCAACCCCAACCTGAGCAACAATCTGCCTTGGGCACCGAAAGATTTTGTGCCGGTGGGTCTCATCACGATCTCCAGCAATGTGATCGCGGTCAATCCTTCCAAAATCAAGGCCGCCACGCTGACGGACTTTATCAACGAGGTGAAACAGTCCCCGGGTGCAATCAACTATGCCTCGCAGGGCGTAGGCTCGGTATCGCACCTGGGAACCGAGGTTTTCAAGCAACAGACCGGGGCCGACATGACGCACGTTCCCTATCGCGGCTCTGGCGCTGCGATCAAGGATGTACTGGCGGGCAATGTCCAGGTTTTCATCACAACGCCCCCTTCCGTCATGGGTCACGTGCAAACCGGCAAACTGCGAGCGCTGGCCGTCACCAGCAACAAGCGCCACCCCATGTTGCCCGACGTACCGACAACGGCCGAAGCCGGCTTGCCCGGCTATCAGTTGGAGTCGTGGGTCGCATTGTTCGCGCCGGCTGGCACACCACAGCCGGTCATCGACAAGCTGGCGACCAGCGTCGAGGCCGCACTCAAACAAGCATCTACTCAGCAAAACGCGCAAGCTGCCGGCATCGAGGCTCGTTTCGAAGGGCCAGCGACACTGCAAAAACGCGTCGATACTGAACTGGCTTATTGGAAACGTACCGTGGCAGAGGCAGGCATCAGCGCCGAATAACGCACCGGCGATCCGCCCTTTCCGTCCGTTCTGACATTACACCTTCTGTGTTCCGCCCTGCTGGGCGGCAGGGCGCGTTGCGCCTTTTTTCTGGAGATTTCATATGACCTCGTCGCCCCGTACCATTCGTATCGGCCAAATCGTTCCGAGCTCCAATACAACCATGGAAACGGAAATCCCCGCGATGTTGCGGCGGCGCGAGGCCTTTGCCCCCGAGCGTTACACCTTTCATTCCAGCCGGATGCGGATGAAGCAGGTCACCGCCGCGGAACTAGCCTCGATGGACAAGGAGTCCGACCGCTGCGCACAAGAACTGTCGGATGCCCGCGTCGACGTTCTGGGCTATGCCTGCCTGGTAGCCATCATGAGCCAAGGCCTGGGCTATCACCGAGTTTCCCAAGAACGTTTACACCAGGCCACCGTCGACAACGGGGGGCCTGCCCCGGTCATCTCCAGCGCAGGTGCGCTGGTCGAAGGCCTGCATGCCATCGGCGCGCGCAAAGTCGCGATTTTGACCCCCTACATGAAGCCCCTGACCAAATTGGTCGTGGACTACATCGAAAACGAAGGCATCGAAGTTCTCGACAGTGTGTCCCTGGAAATTCCGGACAATCTGCAGGTCGGCGCCCAAAACCCGCTGGCGCCAGCCGAGCACGTCAACCGCCTGAACACGCGTGGCGTGGATGCCGTCGTACTGTCGGCCTGCGTACAAATGCCGTCGCTGGCGTCGATTCAGCCGGTGCAGGACCGGCTGGGCCTGCCGGTCATCACGGCTGCTGCCGCGACGGTTTATCGCATGTTGCAGGTGCTGGAGCTGGAGACCCGCGTCCCGGACGCCGGTGAACTCCTGACCGGCAAATACTGAGACGCGAGACGGCACATCGGGCAAGGCCGTGCCAGGCGCATCACGAGCGCGACAAGCGGGTGCGGTAGCGCTCGCCCACGCACCGCATCACACCATGCCGCGCTCCCAGCGGCGCTGGATCGCCTTGGCGGCCACGATGCCATCGGCCATCGACGTCACGACACAAGGATGCATGCGATTGGCCACCTCTCCGATGGCATAGGCATCCCGTACTGTCGTCTCGGCCGTGGCACTGTCGGTGTGGATGTAGCCTCGCTCGCCGTGTTGCAGTCCCAGCCCATTGGCGAACGCCGCCTGCGGCTCCCAGCCATAAAACACGAGAATGAGATCGTAGGTGCGCCCATCCACCGTACGCGCCAGGGGATCGACGTGATACGGACCCACGTGTACGCCTTCGCGTCCGGCACGGGCCACCCACTGCTGCTGCGCGCGCACACTGCGCGCATACAGATGTACGTCGCGCGCACCTCGATTACGCACGTAGACGAAGTTCTCATAAGCATTGTCGCCCCCGCCCAGCACGGCGACAGACAGACCCGTGTAGTCTTGCGCCACGATGGACGAGCCCGGGCCGATAAATACGCCAGGCCAAGTGACGCCAGCCGGATGTCCGGGCAGGCCACGCGCACGCACGCCAGAGGCAATCACCAAGGATCGGCCGGACACGGTCTCCGTGCCCCCGCCTGCCATACCAATGTCCACCTCGAAACCGCTCTCGATACGGCGGGCTTGCTGCGCACGAGCCGTCAAACGCACCGGCACCTGAGCTGTCCGCACGCTTTCGGCGATATTGGCCGCCGTCTGTTGACCAGTCACCCCCGGCAACACCGCGATCCAATCGTCGGCAAAGGGGTTATCGTTACCCAAGCCTCCCAGGCGTGAACTCGCCTCGACCAGCAAGGGGGACAAACCCAGGCGAGCCAGCCAAATCGCGCACGAGGCGCCGGCCGGACCGCCGCCCACGATGATCGCGTCATATTGCTGCATGGTTGTCGTATTCCGTGTGTTGCTATCTTGCGCCCTCCCGGCCAAACCGAGGGGCGTATAGCGGGAATTGTAGCGATAGGCGCCGGTCGCCTTACAATTCCGGTTCTCTCTACCAGGTAGACATCATGCCTACACGCCGCATTTTCCTTTCCGGGCTGGCCCTGGATGCCCGCATTGGCATTCTGGAACACGAACGCCGGGCCACACAGCCGCTGCACATCGATGCGGAATTCGACGTCGATATCACCCGTGATGTCGACGACCATGACATCCACAGTGTGCTGGATTACCGCCGCCTGCGCGAAGCCATCGTCGAGGAATGCACTCAGGCTCATGTGAACTTGATCGAAACCCTGTCCGAACAAGTTGCCCGCCGGCTGCTGCGCGACTTTGCCGAGGTACGCGCCGTGAAACTGCGCATCAGCAAGCCCATGGCGTTTTCGGACTGCGCCGCCGTCGGCGTAGAAATTCAGATCAATCGTTAAGCCGCTGTGACGGCGTAACTCTCATGCAAGCTATCAGCGACACCCCGGCGACCTTTCGCACACGCGCCGAAGAAAAAATCCGCCACGAAGGCAACAAGCTCACCAAACGCCTGGCGCGCGAAACGACGCGCGCGCTCAGCGACTACAACATGATCGAAGCGGGCGACCGCGTCATGGTGTGCCTGTCCGGCGGCAAAGACTCCTACGCACTGCTCGATATCCTGATCAGCCTGCGTAAACGCGCGCCCTTTCCGTTCGATATCGTCGCGGTCAATCTGGATCAGAAACAGCCGGGCTTTCCGCCCGACGTGCTGCCTACCTATTTGACCTCGCTCGGCGTGCCCTTTCATATCGAAACGCAGGACACCTATTCGATCGTGACCCGGGTCATCCCCGAGGGCAAGACCATGTGTTCGCTGTGCTCGCGCCTGCGGCGCGGCATTCTGTATCGCGTGGCCGACGAACTGGGCGCTACCAAAATCGCGCTGGGCCACCATCGCGACGATATCCTGGCCACGTTCTTCCTGAACCTGTTCTACGGCGGCAAGGCCAAGGCCATGCCACCGAAACTCGTCTCGGACGACGGCCGCCATACGGTGATCCGGCCGTTGGCCTATGTGCCCGAAAGCGACTTGATCGCGTACGCGAAACTCAAACAGTTCCCCATCATCCCTTGCAATCTCTGCGGCTCTCAGGAAAACCTGAAACGCCAGGAAGTCGCGCGCATGATCCGCGATTGGGATCGCCAACATCCAGGACGCTCGTGGAATGTGTTCAGCGCGCTGTCCAGCGTAGTGCCTTCACACTTGATGGATCGTGACTTGTTTGATTTCGTGGGGCTAAAGCCCACGGGCGTGCCGGACGTCAATGGCGATACCGCGTTTGACACAGTAGACCCCGCCAATGATGCCGCGTCGAACACAGATCAGGGCTGTCATGACGATGCTGACGATAGCGACACCACGCGCAGCCATCGCTCGACAGACGAGCCGATAGCCGAGCAAAAAATCGTGTTCACGCGCAGGTAAAAAAACTGCCGGAGAAGTCGTTGCGCGAGCGGTACGCATTCACCAGGCCCCGGCCACGCCTCACTCAAGCGTTCAACACGCGTACCGGCTTGCCTGCCATCCACCCCTGCACCGACTCGACCGCACTGCGATAGAACGCAGTGAAGTTTTCGGGGCTGACATATCCCAGGTGCGGCGTCAGAACGACGTTGTCCAACGCACGCAGTGCATCGGTGGGCGGCAGCGGTTCTTCTTCGAAAACATCCAACCCGGCTCCTGCGATACGCCCCTTGCGTAACGCATCCAGCAAAGCCTCCTGATCCACCAGCCCAGCACGCGACGTATTGACCAGAAATGCCGAGGGCTTCATTGCCGACAATGCAGCCGCGTCCACTACGTGGCGCGTACGATCGCTCAGGATCAGATGCAAACTGATCACGTCGGCTTCGGCAAACAAGGTCTGTTTGGACGCGTACTCGACGCCTGCCTGCTCCGCCCGCTCGGGCGTGAGATTCGGGCTCCAGGCTTGCACGCTCATCCCGAACGCTTTGCCCACCTGGGCCACCGCGGTACCGAGTTTGCCGAGGCCGACCACACCGAGCCGCTTGCCCGCGATAGGCCGCGGCATCCCAGTTTGCCACAGACCGCGGCGCATATTGGCGTCCTCGATCGTCAAGTTCTTGAACAAGGCGAGAATATGCGTCCAGGCCAGCTCCGAGGTCGCGGTGTTGGCATCCGGACTGCCCGGCGCACCGCACACGACGATGCCGCGACGCGTGCAGGCGTCCAGATCGATCGCCAGATTACGCATCCCGGTGGTGACCAAGAGGCGCAGCTTGGGCAAGGATTCGATCAGCGTTGCCGGAAACGGCGTGCGCTCACGCATCGCAACGATCACATCAAAAGACTGCAAGGCCGCGACTCGATCGCTCTCGGGCAAATAATCGCGAAACGCCTGGACGCGCACTTGCGGCCCTAGCGTCGTCCAGTCAGCGTAACGCTCGGCCACGCCATGGTAATCATCGAGTAACGCAATGCTGATCGTATCCGTACTCACGGTAAGTCTCCGGTTATTTGCCCAAATGGCTCCGAACCATCTCTAACGGCGCAGCGCCATTAAGCCGGCTGCCGTCCTGGAAAAAAATCGCGGGCGTGCCGCGCACCATCAGTTTTTGGCCCAAGGCCAGAACCTGCTGAATCGGCGCATCGCACTCGGCGGTCGGCGGCTTTTTGCCGTCGAGCATCCAATCCTGCCAAGTTTTGGCCGGATCCTTGGCGCACCACACATCACGCGACTTGGTGGTCGAATCCGGCGCCAGAATGGGATACAGGAACGTATAAATCGTGACGTTGTCTTCGTCTTTCAGCGTCTTGTGCAATTGCTTGCAATAGCCGCAGTTAGGGTCCTCGAAAATCGCCATTTTGCGCGCCCCGTTGCCGCGCACCTGCTTGACGGCCAAGTCCAGCGGCAATTGATCGAACGACACCGAGCCCAGTTTTTCCAGGCTCTCGCGCGTCACGTCGCGACGCGTAGCGGCATCGATGAGCGGACCTTCCATGACCCACGTGACCTTTTCGTCGGTGTAGATCAGGTCGCTACCGATCTGCACCTCGTAAATCCCGTACGGCGTACGGCGCGCGGCAGTGACCTCCAAATCGGTAAACAACTCACCAAAACGTTTGGCGACCGCCTGGGCGGCAGGATCCGACGCGGAGGCATCACTCTTGGCCGACTGTCCGGCCGAAGCCGCATCTGCCGGTGCCGACGATGCAGCCTGCGCCCAGGCGCCCACTGACCATACGAGCCCAGCGGCACACAATACCTTGGCCACGCAAGACGAAAAACGGAAACTCATTCATGCTCCTTCGGGCGTCTCAGTTACGCGAGGCGCCATCGATCAAATAACGTTTCACCAGCGGCGCCGCATCCACCCAACGCATCCCTGCGTTGCGCAGCCATGCCAGCGGCGCGTTGCGTGCGCCAAACAAACGATGCAGGCCGTCGGTAGCCACACGCATCGCCAATACCGATTCCGCACGGGCACGCTGATAACGGCGCAACACGCGTTCATCACCGGCCTGGCGATAAGGCTCGCGCTCGGCCACGACACGGGCCAATGCCTCGACATCGCCCAAGCCCAGATTCAGGCCTTGGCCGGCCAAGGGATGCACGCGATGCGCCGCGTCGCCCGCCAAGGCAATGCCAGGCGCCGTCATGCGCCCTTGATCCAGAGTCAGCGGGAATCCGTGCAGTTTGCTGCGCACCTGCAACCGGCCCAGACGGCCATGGGTTGCATGCAAGAGCATTTGCTCCAACTGAGCCGCCTGCGCATCCGGGCCCAAGGCCTGCAGCGTTTCGGCCTGCGCGTCATGCATGGACCACACCATCGATACCTGAGGCCCATCGGCCGTATCGGGCAAGGGCAACAACGCCAACACACCGTCGTCGCGAAACCATTGAAATGCCGTGCCGTGATGCGGCCGCTCGGCATTCAGATGCACCACCAGACCCGTGTCGTTATACGGCACCGACGTGTGCTGCATACCTGCAGCGGTACGCAGCGGCGACGAGGCGCCATCGGCGCCCACGAACAACTCGGCTTTGATCCAACCGCCAGCGCTGGTTTGCACCGCGCCCTGGCGGTAATCGACACAACGCTCTGTCAACCAGGGGATCCCGAACATGCGCACAGCCTGCAGCAGCACACGCTCGATTTCACCGGACTCCACAATCCACGCCAACTGCGGCTGGGCCGCCTGCCAGGCGTTCAGTTCTACCCGCCCATCCGCATCGCCATGAATTTCCATCGCCTCTACCGGCGTAATGCGCGAGACAGGTATGGCATCCCAGACGCCAAGCTCGGCCAAAAAGCGCTGGCTGGCCGGAGAAATCGCATAGACCCGCGGATGGTAGACATCGGCGCTGGCGGCCGGCACTGTCGTGGGCGGTGCCAATAACGTCACCTTCTGACCGCGCCGAGCCAGCGCCAAGGCGCTGGCCAGCCCCACAATCCCGGCACCGCAAATCACAATCGGGCTAGTCATCGCGCGGAGGGCTCCCCAGCCTGCTTCGGCCACAGAACCCACATCTGGCCGCGCTGTTTCATACGGCCGGCCTGGGCGCCGGCCTCATCGCCAAACCCCCAGTAAAAGTCGGCGCGCGCCGCGCCTTTGATTGCTGCCCCCGTGTCCTGGGCAAAGACCAGCCCCTGCAACGGGCGGTCCGACGCCGGCCAGGTGGTCGCGAGAAACACGGGCGTGCCCAACGGCACAAAACTGGTGTCCACGGCAATAGAGCGATGCGCGGCGAGCGCGATGCCATACGCCCCCTTGGGCCCCAATTCGGGATCAATCACCGCCTCTTCACGGAAAAACACCACGGCAGGGTTGGCGTTCAACATTTCCTGAACACGTGCGGGATTACGCTGTGCCCAAGCGCGAATATTCTGCATCGACGCCTCATTGGCGCGCAGCTCGCCTTTGTCAATCAGCCAACGGCCAATCGACGCATAAGGCTGACCGTTGTGATCCGCATACGCAACACGTATCGTCGTACCCGCGTCGGGGCCGTCTTTGAGCAAAACGCGGCCGGAGCCCTGCACCTGCAAAAAGAAGTTATCGACCGGATCGTCCACCCAGACAATCACCGGCGGACGGTTGCCCGAAGACTCGATCGCCGCGCGCGTGTCATAAGGCACCACGCGCTTGCCCACCAGCTTGCCGCGCACCCGTTTGCCGGCCAGATCGGGATACACCGCCCCCAGATCAATCGTCAGCAAATCGTCCGGCACCGCGTACAACGGCCATTGATACGGACCACCTTGCGTGCGCGAGCCAGTCACGAGGGGCTCGTAATATCCGGTCACGGTATTGGATGCAGGCCGGTTATCGGCACCATTCAAGCGCCAGGGCTGCAACTGGGTCTGCAAGAACTGACGCACCGTCGCTGCATCCGGGGCCGTATTGCCGAGATTGACGGCCGCCGCGCACACCGGCTGCCATGCACGCGGCGTCGCACGCGCCGGGGCCGCCAGATTGCCGGTCGTCTGCCGCATCAGGCCCTGGCAATTGCGCAAAAACAGCGGCCAGAAACGCGACAGATCATCATTGCTCCACCCCGGCAATTCAGCCCAGGCGGCGCGTTGGAAGCGGCCGGCCAGCGTCCGCGCGGGCGTATCCCGCAACGCGGTCAACGGCGGCACCACCAAAGGCCCCGTATCAGACACATTAACCGAGCCGGGCTGACCAGGCTCACCGCCTCCGGAAGGGGGCGGCGTGGTGCATGACGCCAACGCCGCCAACAAGGGCGGCAGGCACAACAATTTCAGAAAACGATTCATGGGCAATCTAGTGGGACGGTCAATCCGTCAATGCAAGGTACGCGGCATGGCCAGCAGGAATTCGGCAATCGGCACCTCAAACGGGATGCCGTTTTCGCCCACGCAATGGTAAGTCCCTCGCATGGTACCGACAGGCGTAGGCAGCGGACAGCCGCTGGTGTATTCAAACGTTTCGCCGGGAGCCAGCAAGGGCTGTTGGCCCACCACGCCCAGCCCGCGGACCTCTTCGACGTGCTGGTTGCCGTCGGTGATGATCCAGTGACGGCTGATGACCTGCGCGGGATGCTCGCCGGTGTTGGTGATGCGGATGGTATAGGCGAACACATACTGCTGTTCGGCGGGATCAGATTGCTCGGGCACGAATCGCGGAGCAACGGAGACGGTCAGGTCGTACGGTTTCACGGGCCTTTTCCGAGGAGCACAAAGGCGGTTGGACAACGCGCCGAGCGACAAATAGCCCTGTCAGGCGACCGTCACGCGCGGCAAATTACAATAATGGCACATTATGCCCGTGGAAACCTGATCATCATGCCCGCCTCATCCTCGGCCCTCACCCGTATCGCCCCCAGTATCCTGTCCGCAGACTTCGCCCGCCTGGGCGAGGAAGTCCGCAACGTCGTCGCCGCCGGCGCCGACTGGATCCATTTCGACGTGATGGACAACCATTACGTTCCCAACCTGACCATCGGCCCCATGGTGTGCGCCGCCATCCGGCCCCACGTCCAGGTGCCGATCGACGTGCACCTGATGGTCGAGCCCGTGGACGAGCTGATCCCCCAGTTCGCCAAGGCTGGCGCCAACATCATCACCTTTCACCCCGAAGCCTCGCGTCATGTGCACCGGACCCTGTCATTGATCCGCGATCACGGCTGTCAGGCCGGCCTGGTGTTCAACCCGGCCAGTTCTCTCGACGCCATGGACCACGTGATGGACTTGCTGGACGTCGTCCTGTTGATGTCGGTCAACCCCGGTTTTGGGGGACAGAGCTTCATCCCCTCCACGCTGGACAAACTACGCGACGCCCGCCAGCGCATCGACCGCTGGGTCCAGGCCGGCGGTCAGCCCATCCTGCTGGAGGTGGACGGCGGCGTCAAAGTCGACAACATCGCACAAATCCGCGCCGCCGGCGCGGACACCTTTGTCGCCGGCTCGGCCATTTTCGGCAAACCCGACTACACCAAAGTCATCCAGGACCTGCGCGACGAAATCGCCAAAGCCGGAACACTGACGGTTTAAGCCCCGTGCCGTCGCACATCTCCGGGCGGAAAAAAGGCCAAAAAGCCGTGCCAACCCGTCAATGTGCCTCTGACGTGAGTTTGTCCCAGCCGGTGAGCGGTGGCGGGTGGGCCTGTCGGAGGCTGCCGAGTCCGCANNCCATCGGCGGGGGCAGTCCGGGGGCCATGTTTGAGCGAAGCGAGTTTGGCCCCCGGCCCGCCGATGGGATGTGGACGTAGGCCGAGTCCCCGTTGAGGGGANGAGTCAGCCGACCAGGCCGGCCCGCCACCGCTCACCGGCTGGGACAAACGCCTTAAGAACTCACCTCTGGCCCCTTTTCAACGCCATAAACCTTATTACGACGGACCCCCCTCATGCCCACCTTCCAAGCCGTCCTCCTAGACCTAGATGGCACCCTGCTAGACTCCATCCCTGATCTAGCCCATGCCGCCAACGCCATGCGCATCGAGCTGGGCATGCCCGCCCTGCACGAAGACATCGTGGCGACCTTCGTAGGTAAAGGCGTAGACAACCTTGTACGCCGCGCCCTAGCCGGATCCTTGCACGCAGCCGACCCTGAGCCCGCCGAGTTCGAGCGCGCCCGCGAGTCGTTCTACCGGCACTATCACCTGGTCAACGGCGACAAGGCCACCATTTTCAACGGCGTCATCGAGGGCTTGAAAGCCATGCGCGAGCAGGGCCTCAAGCTGGCCGTCGTCACCAACAAGCCCACCGAATTCACCATTCCGTTGTTGCAACGCACAGGCCTGGCGGGCTTTTTCCAGGAAATCGTCTGCGGCGACACCTGCGAGCGCCGCAAACCCGATCCTGACCAGATGTTCTACGCCTGCGAACGCCTGGGCGTCACCCCTGACCAGGCGCTCGCCATTGGCGACTCGGTCAACGACGCCCAAGCCGGCCGCGCTGCCGGCATCCAGGTGCTGGCAGTACCGTACGGCTACAACGAAGGCCAGGACGTGCACGGATTGGATGTCGATGGTATAGTTGCCAGCATTGCTGAAGCGGCCGAGTGGATCGCCCGCAAAAACGCCGAACAGCAACAGGCTTGATTTTTACTTCGACCCGATTCATATGAACGCTCGCCTCTCGAACCAAATGCGCAACGCCTCGTGGCGTTGGTGGCGTTTGTCTTCCGGGTGGCGATAGTTCCTTCCCGGCCCTGGACGCGTCAGCATCCCAGCGCCGCAGCTGCATAAAAACAGCGCCAAAGCCCGGACCCACACACTGGACCGGGCTTTTTTGTTGATGCGCCCGGTCACCAACGAGAAATCTGAAAATGACCGAAATCGAATTCAAAGCTCTGGCGGCCCAGGGATACAACCGGATCCCTCTCATCTCGGAAACCTACGCCGACCTGGACACGCCGCTGGCCATTTACCTGAAACTCGCCCATAGCGGCCCGCAAAACGGCCACATGAGCTGCCTGATGGAATCCGTCGTGGGCGGCGAGCGCTTTGGGCGTTATTCATTCATCGGCCTGCCGGCCCATACAGTGATCCGTGCCAGCGGCACCACCACCGAAGTCCTGCACAACGGCCAGATCGCCGAAACCCACGAGGGCGACCCGCTCGCGTTCATCGAACAATACCAAGCGCGCTTCAAAGTCGCCCTGCCCCCCGGCATGCCGCGGTTCTGCGGCGGCCTGGCCGGCTATTTTGGCTACGACACCGTGCGCCACATCGAGCCGCGCCTCGGACCCGCCGTCAAGCCATTTCCCGACGGCATGGACGGAGGCACCCCCGACATCATGCTGATGCACGTCGACGAACTGGTCATCGTCGACAACCTGGCGGGCCGCACCTATCTGATGGTGTACGCCGATCCACGTCAGCCCGAAGCCTACAGCCGCGCCCAACGCCGCCTGCTCGATTTGCGGACCCGCCTGCGCCGCCCCGTCGACATTCCCTACAGCCACCCCAGCATGCTGACCGACGAACAGCGTGACTTCAAAAAAGAAGACTATCTCGCCGCCGTACATCGCGCCAAGGAATACATCGCCGCCGGCGACCTCATGCAAGTCCAGATCGGTCAGGTCATCTCCAAACCATTTCGCGACTCGCCGCTCTCGCTCTATCGCGCACTGCGTTCGCTGAACCCTTCGCCCTACATGTACTACTGGAATTTCGGCGACTTTCAGGTGGTCGGATCATCCCCCGAAATCCTGGTGCGCCAAGAGCAAATCCAGGACAACGGCGTCGCCAAATCCCAAGTCACCATCCGCCCGCTGGCAGGCACCCGCAAACGCGGCGCCACGCCCGAGCAGGATCTGGCCCTGGCCGCAGAACTGCAGGCCGACCCCAAGGAAATTGCAGAACACGTCATGCTGATCGACTTGGCCCGCAACGATGTGGGCCGCGTCGCCGAAGTCGGCTCCGTCAAGCTCACCGACACCATGACCATCGAACGCTATTCACATGTCATGCATCTAGTGTCGAACGTCACCGGCAATCTGAATCCCGGCATGAGCAGCATGGACGTGCTGCGCGCAGCGTTCCCCGCGGGCACCTTGACTGGCGCCCCCAAAGTCCGCGCCATGGAAATCATCGACGAGCTCGAACCTGTGCGCCGTGGCATTTATGGCGGCGCAGCCGGCTACTTGAGCTACGGCGGCGAAATGGACGTCGCCATCGCCATCCGCACCGGCGTCATCAAGAACGGCATGCTGTACGTCCAGGCTGCCGCCGGCATCGTTGCCGATTCCAACCCCGAGATGGAATGGGCCGAAACCGAAGCCAAGGCTCGCGCGGTGTTGCGTGCAGCTGAGCAAGTGCAACACGGATTGGACGAACCGATCTAAGGCCAGTCACTACCGATATCGAACCAAATACGCAGCGGCCGACGGCCACCCTTGAACGACGCGTCCAAGGCCGCCTCTTAAAGAACAATGCACGGATTCCAAGCGACCGCGCCATTCATCCTCGCAGGTGCCCCATGCTGCTGATGCTAGACAACTACGATTCCTTTACCTACAACCTCGTGCAGTACTTCGGCGAACTCGGCGAAGACGTACAGGTTGTCCGCAATGACCAGATTACCCTGGACGAAATCGCGGCCATGAAACCCGATCGCATCTGCGTATCGCCCGGCCCGTGCTCACCGGCCGAAGCCGGCGTCTCCGTCCCGCTCATCCAGCGCTTTGCCGGACAAGTTCCCATTCTGGGCGTATGCCTGGGCCATCAGGCCATCGGCGCGGCCTACGGTGGCGACATTGTGCGAGCGCAGCAAATTATGCACGGCAAAACGATACAGGTCTCGCATACCGGCACCGACATATTCGCCGGCCTGCCGACGCCGTATACCGTGATCCGCTACAACTCGCTGACCATCGACCCCAAGACCCTGCCTGACTGCCTGGAAGTCACCGCCACTGCTCCCGACGGCGACATCATGGGGGTTCGCCACAAAACGCTGCCGCTGTACGGAGTACAGTTCCATCCTGAATCGGTCCTGAGCGAGCACGGGCATGACATGCTGCGCAATTTTTTGAACATCTAATAACCAGGGGACAACCATCATGACCATCACCTGCACGGAAGCGCTGACCCGATGCATCGAACACCGTGAAATTTTCCACGACGAAATGCTGCACCTGATGCGCATGCTGATGCGTGGCGAGATGTCGCCCCAAATCGCCAGTGCGCTCATCATGGGCCTGCGCGTCAAAAAAGAAACCGTAGGAGAAATCACCGCCGCGGCGCAGGTCATGCGCGAGTTCGCCACGCCTGTCATTACCCCTAATCCCAACGACCTGCTGGACATGTGCGGCACAGGCGGCGACGGCAGTCACACTTTCAACATTTCGACCACAGCCATGTTTGTCGCCGCCGCCGCTGGCGTACCCATCGCCAAACATGGCGGCCGCAGCGCATCATCGTCATCGGGCAGCGCCGACGTGCTGGAAGCCCTGGGCGCCAATCTGGTCCTGAGCCCCGAACAAGTCGCCGAATGCCTGCAGGCCACCGGCATCGGCTTCATGTTCGCGCCCGCGCACCACAGCGCCATGAAAAACGTCGCCCCGATCCGCAAAGAGCTGGGCGTGCGCACCATTTTCAACATCCTGGGACCGCTGACCAACCCCGCGGGCGCTGCCAACCAACTGATGGGCGTCTTCCACCCCGATCTGGTCGGCATCCAGGTACGCGTCTTGCAGCGCCTGGGCTCGCGGCATGTCCTGATCGTGCACGGCAGAGACGGCATGGACGAGGCATCGCTGGGCGGCGCCACCCTGGTCGGCGAACTCAAAGACGGGCAAATCCGCGAATACGAGATCCATCCAGAAGACTACGGGCTGGCAATGGTGTCTAATCGGGGAATCAAAGTGACCAACCGCGAGGAGTCTCGCGAACTTGTCATCCAGGCCCTAGACAATGTCGAAGGCGTTGCCCGCGACATCGTCGCCCTGAACGCAGGGCTGGCGATCTACGCCGGCAACAAAGCCGATACCATCGGCCAGGCACTATCGATGGCCTTTGAAACACTTGCCAACGGCTCGGCCCGCGCCAAGCTGGAAGAATTCTGCGCTTATACCCGGAAATTTCAAAAATGAACGACATTCTCGCGAAGATCCTCGCCGTCAAGGCAGAGGAGATCGCCACGGCACGCCAGTTGCGTAGCGAAGCGGAGCTATTGCGCGAAGCGCAGGCTCGCCAGGACGTACGCGGCTTTGCCCAAGCTATCGAAGACAAGATTGCCCAAGGCCATGCCGGCGTGATTGCCGAGGTAAAAAAGGCTTCGCCCTCCAAGGGCGTCCTGCGCGAAAACTTCGACCCCGCCGCGATCGCCGCCACCTATGCCGTACACGGTGCGGCCTGCCTGTCCGTACTGACAGACGTGCAATTTTTCCAGGGCTCGCACGACAACCTGCGTCGTGCCCGTGCGGCCTGCCCGCTGCCCGTGCTGCGCAAGGATTTCGTGATTGATTGCTATCAGGTCATCTCGGCCCGTGCCATGGGCGCCGACTGCGTCCTGCTGATCGTAGCCGCCTTGGCGCCGAACCAGCTACGCGACCTGGAAACATTGGCAATAGAGCTGGGCATGGACGTCCTGGTCGAGGTGCACGATGCCAAAGAACTGGACATCGCCCTCAGCCTCAAGACCACCCTGCTGGGTATCAACAACCGCAACCTGCGCACCTTCGAAACCAGCCTGCAAAACACCCTGGATCTGCTGCCGCACATCCCGGCCGGCAAACGCGTCGTCACCGAAAGCGGCATCCTGACCCCCGACGACGTCAAGCTCATGCGCAGCCACAAAGTCGACGCATTCCTCGTAGGCGAAGCCTTCATGCGCGCCGAAGACCCCGGCGCCGAATTGGCACGCCTGATGCGCTAACCCCTAGAGTTGCGGTGAGCAGACCTCTGCGCACCGCAACTCCCGGAGACCCGCCATGAAATCCTCTCGTGCAACCCTGCCAGCCCTGCGCACTACCCTCGCGCTAATCGCCCTCACCGCACTCCTCACCGGCTGCGCATCGCTCAACGACCCAGGCCCTCCACACCCCGGCGCAGTCAACCCGTACAGCAACGGCGGCTTCCATGACGCCGGCCCCAATTACCCCAATACCGGCATTTGAACGCCCGAGCACACAGTATTGCTCCACTCTCGGCCGTAGAACGCCAAAGCACACCATCCAATACAGCGGCCTGATCACACGTCGCCCCAGCTCCATCGGCGTCTGATCGAAGGCACGACGGCCGCGCTCAGCATCAGCCCGTGTCCACTCGAGGCACACGGCTGCAACCCGAAACAAATCTTGAACACCCCCGGTATGCCACCACTGTGAGTCCCTGCCGGGTGCGTGGGCGTTGTGCCGGCCCGTAGAGCTCGCCGAACCTGCCTTGTCAGGCGGGGGGCAGTCGGCTGGGCATGTTTGAGCGCAGCGCAGCGGAGCGAGTTTGCCCAGCCGCCCCGCCTGGCGAGG
>NZ_CBCSJH010000008.1:0-111260 GCF_965139195.1 Bordetella tumbae
AAGAGGGTCTGAAGAGTGCATTGCTCCACCTATATAAATGGAGACTTATGCTCATCGATACGCCCTAACGTATCAAGATGGGTTGCCCGGACGCTAACCTTTGACTCGCTGAAGGCGGTGATCTACGACTTTGCGCAGGGCCGTGCCGGCGAGGAGCAACGCGCCCGGGTTCCTATAACGACTCAGCCACGCTCCGCAAGTCTGAATCAGCGCGGCTTCGCTCTGCCTGCTTCGATCCGCTCGTGGCGTTCCTGTGCTTCGATGCACAGCTCCGCAGTAGGCCGAGCTAATAGCCGACCTAGTCCGATGGGCTCCCCGCTGTCTCGGCACCACCCGTAAGTACCCTCCTCGATACGCTCCAAGGCCTGATCGACCTTGCGCAATTGCTTGAGTTCTCGATCGCGCAACCGCAGTTCAAGCGTATGCTCTTCTTCGATTGACGCTTTGTCAGAGGGGTCAGCGTGGACCTCGTCCTCTTTAAGCCGAATCTGCATGTCGTACGCGGACGCCAACAGCTGCGCACGAGACTTGATCAAAAGCAGGCGAAAGAACTGCAATTGCCGCTCCGACATGTAATCGCGTTTGGGCGCTTTCAATAGTGCCGCCAGTGTCAATGGATGATCGGCCATTGCTAGCGCTCGGGCCTGTTGAGTGGACGGAATTTTCATAGCCACCTCCTAAATGAGCGGTCACTTGCCCGCCGGCCAATGCGGCCCCCGATTCTCACGGTTGCAGGGGCAGCGATACATCAAGGTGAGGACTACGATCCAACTCGGCTGACGCAATCACATGTTCTGAGGCTTGCGCCAGGGACAGTTCAAGTTTGGACGCAGTCAAATGTTCGGAGACATCGGCCAACAGCAAGGGCAACGATGAGCATGGCCCACGCGTGGCGCCCGCCCCCAGGTTGTACTTCATTATTGGCGCATCACCGGCATAAGTCCCTATGCTGATGATTCGGCCAGTTTCTCCACGCAACAGGAGCCTTGAATTGATCGCATACAAGCGATAAATCCGCCACGGCGACCGCATAGCGTCGCCATGACGTCGCGAATGCGACGACACCGGAGTTTCACTTCGTGTGGGGCCATTGGCGCGTGGCAGCAATTTCACAAAAACGTGCAGCACGCGTGCCAAGAAGCGTTCCAGGATCTTCATGATCATTCGCGCCTTGAATGTAGTCCGGCAATGATGAAGTGCACCGCAACATGCACGCTTGCATCCAGCATACACCTCTAGCGTGTAAATAACGATCTTTGCGTGGCCCCTCGGTGCGAGCTACGCCGATGCCAGTTGAAAACGCTCGAATCTGCCGAGCGTGTCCCTCCACCGCCGCCGTCGACGCCTTGCTGCGCGGTGCGATCCTGGTCCATTTTTGCACCAGCAGCTCGCGCGCTTTTCGGTCGACCTTCAGATGGCTGGCGCTACGCAACGTGCTGGCTAACTCCATAAAGGCGGCCTTCGACTGAAAAGCCGCCATGAATCAGCGTCTGTCAATGGAAACGATCACGCGGCTTACCTTCGATCCAACGAAGCGCGTTGTTAAGTTGCATTGCCAAATCTTCTGCTTGACCATTGGTCAGCGTGAAGACCTTCACCCGCGAAGTGGTGGTGGCACTATTCTCTCCGTGGACACCATTTGTGACATAGTCTATACGCAACATCAGGACATCGCTGGGGCCCGCAAGTGCACCTACCCGAATACTGACGACGCTTTGCGCGTCGCCCTTTGATTTGCTCATGATACGACGCCTCAGACTGGTATGTTGAGCCTTTACAGTATCGCGTGGGTCCGACCTGCAGAACGGCTAAGCAACCGCTGTGACCTTACGTCTGCATTGGCATTTGGATCTAGCAGACCCCCTCTTATCGAGACGCAAGCAACTCGGGAGAGTTGCGTATGGCGCACAGTATCGAGGCTTCAGCCACGAGCTCTCCATCAACAAATGCTTGCCCATGATACTTGCAAATCGCGCGGCTTAACCTCAATGCCTTTACCTCGATGCACAACTGATCTCCAGGGACGACCGGCTTCAAAAACCTTGCATCATCGATCCCAAGAAAATAGTAGACGGCCTTCCCCTGCTCCGGACGTCGCTCATCTCCCTCATCCGCAAAGGAAAACAAAGCTGCCGACTGTGCCATTGCCTCGACAATGAGTACGGCCGGCATGCATTGACCATGGGCGATAAATGGATCATTAGCTGACACATTTTTAGTGGCCGCAATCTTGCTCCGGGGAACAATTTCGACGACATAATCTATTAGGAGCATGGGGTAACGATGCGGGAGGCGCCCCATGATAGATTTGATGTCCAGGTCCATAGCAACCTCTAGTAGTATCACTGGAACCCGTGACTAAGGCATTGATCCAGACATGGATCAAACGCCTAGTATCCCACACACATCCTATCGAGCGACTCTTATCGCGATTGCCTTGGCATCAAGGGGCGCAAGCGGGCAACCCATACGGCGCCCATAATTATGGTAGGGAGTATGGCAATTACGCCTAAGGGCGAGATCGGTCAAAGAAGGCTAATTTACGGGTCAGGTTGAATCAACCCAACAGCGCTGCCGACGTCTCTACGCGCGGCGTCAATTAAACCATTGCGGCACTGGCATCTACGACACCGAAAATAGAATCCGTCTTCGTCATGCTCGGCGTCAGTTTCTCCGGCCTTCGCCTCTACTCCACAATGTCTGCAAATCCACATCTCCCCTCCTGGACATCGATCGGCGGCATCCTCTGCTACTTGAATAAGAGAGCAAGTCGAGCTTTCACGACAGACTCATCAAACGTTCTTTGAACCAACTCTCCGTTAAGAACCTTCTGGCGCGCGTCGTCTGGGAGCTCGTCCCACAAGCAAAGAACCGACGCGCCCAAAAACGCAAGAATGCGCCGATCCGTCTCCTCCAACTCATCTATTGCTAATGATTTAGCTAGCTCAGCAATTTGCGACCCGCCCTCACTATCCCATCGCTCATTGTCAGACTGCTGTGTTGACTTGGTCATATTGGTCTCCCGAAGTCCACGATTAGTGTACAGCTCACCAAATGATTAATTGTTTCAATTAAACGCTAGGGGATAAGGCAGCAAGAGCGCACCGTGAAGAGGTGGCATCCTGCCACAGCAACCTAAGAGGTACCATCATGACATTTCCCACCCGCTTCGCTGCTTCCGTCACCCCAGACGAGCCGGACAAGAAGCAAGCACCCAACCAATCGCAAGACCAGCAAACGCAGCAGCAAAAAGAGGATGCTGCGCGCAAGCAGGCTCAAAGCGATCCGAACAAACAAAGCACCCCCCAATAGCCTAGATCTGGGTTAGGTAACCCGATCCTATGTCCATATTGCCCCCAATCGAAGATAGACCGTAGGTACTAGATCTAATGTTTCTTTGGGGGAGCGCCGAGTGGCAAGGGGCGGGGCACCGTTGTGTGCTGACTCATCGTCTGAACACGAGGGTCGGCAGCAACAGGACATCCTGGTAACTCAAAGCGTCAAAAGCACGTAATGCGAGATGACTGCAATAGACGACATCGAGGTCGTACGAAAAAAGTACTTCTGCTCTTTCTAGGAGCACTCAATGAATAGCCAAAATAGCACCGATTCCCAATCACAACCCCAGGGCAATACATCTCCGGTAACTTCGGATAATGAAGTCAAGAACCTTCCTCAAGGAAGTGGCGAATCGCCAAGTGACGACAGTAATCGTTGGTTTGATTCTGTGCACGCCGCGACGAAGCATAATCTGGAAAGCGCAGCGGACGCCTCAGCCGAATTCGTGCGCGATAATCCATGGAAAATGATAGCTATATGCGCCGCCGCAGTGGTGGCGCTTGGCGTTCTGCTGGGACTACGATAAGGCACCCTTCAATTTGCGAGCGGTTCTGACATCCGCCATTGATGACGATTTGATCGACGCGAATCCAATGCGCAGCTGGACGTATAGGCGCAAAGAGGCACCAAAATCACGAGACAGGATAGACCCGTTTAAACCGGACGAGCGGGCACGAATTCTCTCATGTTGCCCGCCCACTCTTCTCAATCAATGGCAGTTCATGTTTTGGACCCGACTGAGAACGAGCGAGATGGTCGCCCTGAAATGGGGCGAGATCAAGCTACTCGGACCGGCACTGCACACGCTGTCACAACAGAAGGCAACTGCGTTCCTAGCTGGCGGCCCGGTCTTCGCTCATCACACAACCGGGCGTCGATGGGAGGGAGACCAACAGGTCAGAAAATCTACGTTGAAGCGGGTAGCAGGGCCGCATCGAAATTCTCCAGCCCTGAAGTCAATATATGGAAGTTAGTGTCCTTGACCGACAAAAAAAGGGCGGACCGGTTAACCCGTCCGCCCCTGTCCAAGACTTGCTAATTTGGTGGAGCCGGGGGGAATTGAACCGCCGGCAACCCCAAATTGCAAGGGGGAATTTATCCTACGAATCAAGCCTTTACGGACGCGCCCTTCAGGCTTTCTTCTTCGCCGTGCGAATCCCGTGCGAATGCGCCGGCCTTCTGGTAATTCCGGGGAATGAACTTGCCGTAGATTTTAAACACCATCTCAACATCGACGTGCCCGAGCTGGCTAGCCACCCAATAGGGGTTCGCACCGGCCGTCAGAAGTGTGCTGGCGTAGGTGTGTCGCAGCTGATAAGGGTTACGGTATCGGACCCCTGCCCGCTTGCACAGTGGTTGCCATAGACTCTTGCGGAACTGCGCTTCTGATTCCCACGGGGCGTTCTTCCTGGGGTCATGCCAGATCCGGCCGTCAGCCAAAAATGTGTATGCTTTCTGCGCCTGGAGCGCGGCCATGGCATCAGCATCGAGATCCACGTCGCGAACGCCGGCCTCGGTTTTGGGCTTTTTGATGACCTGCTGTACCTTGCCGTCCACCATGCCGGTCACCATGTTGTCCTCGATGCGCATGCGACCGTGCACCCAGTCCGTGCCGGTCCACGGCATAGCCAACATCTCGCCAGGCCTTGGCCCGGCCCTCAGCCAGAATTGGATCATCGGCCGTTCATCTGATCGAGCGGCATTCAATAACGCGGCCACCTCGTCCATGTCGAACGGATCGACAACGTACTCCGACTTCTTGGCAGTCTGCTTAATCAGCTTTTTCAGGGCAATCCGGTTCAACGGGTTGCTCTCGAGCAGCTCGTCATTTACAGCATCGTCCAGGACAGATCGTAAGGGCGTCAGCCGATTGCGCACGCTCTTGCTGGTGACACCCATCCCTGCAATCCATTCTCTCAACATCGAGGGTGTTAGCTCATCGAGCGGAGTGTTCTCCCAGCGAGGCAATAGATAGATCCGAATGGCCTTGTCGTAGCCCAGGAGCGTAGAGGCGGATAGGGTCCCGTTTTCAGCCTGTTTCTCGTACAAAGCCTTCTGACGCTTCAACATAGCCCCCAGAAGTATTTTCCCGCCTGGCCGACCACCATCGTCAGCGGGGTCCAGGCGAGCGGCTCTGGGAGACTCCGGGAAATATGCCCGGTAGCTGAACACGCCGTCTTTGATTTTGCGCCTGATCTCAGCTCGCAAGCCTGCCGCGTAGTCAATATATGACTTGGTGATCCTGCCAGGAGGGAGCAACTCGCGGCACTCTTCCCCCTTATAGCTGAACGCGATCTGCAGCCGCTGGCCATCTTTCAGATCGCGGATCGTTACGCCGCGCGGCGGCTTTGGCTCTGATCCTGCTCGACCCATTTATCCACTTCCTCGGTGTTGATCCACAGGCAACCGTCAGCCGCCTTCTTGTAGTGGACGCCATCCGTCCAGATCCTGCGACGATTTTTAGCATAGATGGCGTCAGGGGTGTCGCCGCTCATCTCGCAGTACTTGGCAAGTTTGACCCATTTCATGACTCACCTCCTTCAGCCCGGTTCAGCGTGGCGGATACCGACCACGCTTCATGACGTCGAAATTGAGATAAAGTTGAACCACAATGCATTGCCCCGTTCCATCTACCACGGAGAGTGTCATGTCGATTGCACGAGTTGTAGTGGCTTCGTTGATGATTGGTTTTGCGGCCAACGTCGTGGCGCAGGAAGATCCGATCTTTCGAGTACACATCGGCGCACCGCCGGGATATCCTGCCGTGTGCAACAGAGTGGATGGACACTCTAACGACTACGAGAGCGACACAAGGACTGTGACCATTGCACAAAACTGGCAATGCAGCCCGGACAGTGATTGCTCCACATGGCGGCTGAGGTTCCAGCGGGTGGACGATACAAACGCACATGGAGGTCGCTGTGCAACGAGACTTTCTTCGACGATAAAAGGTGATGGAGTGTTTTCTGCTCGCCTGTACATTCACTCGAATATCGCGACATCCGACGGGGTATATACGATAAACGCATCTCCAGTGCCATTCGAATCTGAGGAAGAGTTGGACCTGATCGTTGCTAATGTCGAAGAGGGGGTAGCCAAATTTGGTATGCCGGGGCAGGCCTTCGCCGTGCCCCTGGCTGAACTCCAGCAACGCTGGATCGTTGTTACGATGACCAAGAGTGGGAATTCGTGCAACTTGCTCATAGCGAGAGAGGATGGTGCGCCGTCGATCTCGAAGAACAACCTTTATTGCAACCTCAACCCCACTGAGAGTCGAGTGGTCATCAATTCTCGCGCCAGGAACCACGTAAGCGACACCAGTTCGTTTATGACAATTTCGAACGTGAGTTGGGTACCTCAATAGATAGGTGGGCGGATTGCTCATTGCTTCGCCTCCTTGCCCTGCTCGGCTATGGCGGCGTCGTATTCCGCTCGCACGATAGTGATGCGTTCGACGGGAATGGCATTACCACTGGTAAATTTGTCCTTGACCAAACGATACAGTGGGTCAGATTCACGCAAATCCGGATAAAGCTGGTTCCCGTCCTCATCCCACGCTGCTCCGATGTTGCCAAACGCATCGACCAGGTAGGTCATGCCGCTGCGGAATGGGTGGATGGCATCTTGCGCTAGCAGCGGAGTTCCGCAAGCCAGGCCGTAAAGTCTTTCGCGCTCGACGCCAGCAACTTCGGAGGCATGTCGTATAGCAAGATCGCCAAAGGTGTCTTGATAACGATGGGCGAATCCAGTGGGCTCTCGGTCACCCGCCAGGCGCAGCTTGGATATCTCTTCGTTGATCTGCGCAATTTCCGCTTTGTGCGCAATCTCGGTGCACACACAGCAATTAGCGGGATGGGTTCTACCGTGGGTACATTGGTTTGGATTGGCCGTCATGATCATCCCGCTATCCGATGCTGACGAATGCCAGTGACGCCCGGTGGCAAATCTTCCTTTTCCTTAAGGAAAGGCGATTCATGGCCACCGTTGTTGGCCCGGATGTAATCGACCTCGACCTTGGCGCTATTGATGATCACCTGGCCAACGTCGCTGATCGCCTTGGCCTGTTCGACCGTTATCTTCCCAGCCCGCAGATCGGCCAGCGTATCGAACATGGCTTCGCGTAAATCACTGATGTTTCTGGACACGATTAATTCTCCGATTGAGGACGGCGCGGGCGCGGATGACGTCCACGATTTCTTTGGGATAGTTGTGAAGGGTGTTGCGCCGCATGTTGTCGGCCTGGCTGATGCACTCGAGGCGATCGACAGTGATTTCCTCGAGGACGGATGTGCGCATGCCTGGCTTGAAGCAGACAATGTGGCCCTTGGGAATTGGCCCATGCTCGGCCTCCCAGACCACTCGGTGCACGGCCACCCAGCGCCGGACAGGCACCGGATGATCGTCGTTGGTCTTGACCTCGAGGTAGCCATCCTTACTCATACGGGTGGTCCCGATCGGCACGTAGTTATGGCGTGCAGCACCGCACATCTCGCCCTTCTTGAACTGCGTCCGTCGCGAGTTGGGATGGAGTCCCGCGGATCCGGGCTTGCCCTTGTTCCACGGGACGATACCTGGCTGAAACCGGCCGGAGACGCCGAGCGTCCCATCGGTAAGGCGCCCAGAGTGAGGGCCGTTGTAGAAAGATTCGGACTTGGCCAGGCCCAACTTCCTGGCTTTGCCATAGACCTGGGAAATTGGACGGCCCAGCGCAGCGGCGATCGCAGCGCCGGGCATGTCAGCATAGAAGCGCTTGAGCACCTTGATTTCGGTGTCTGTCCAAGGTTTACGAGTCATGCCGCGGCCCCTGCACCGTTCATGCGTGCAGCTTTCGCCGCAACAACGTACGCATGTTCTGACTCCGCCAAGGTCTCCGTGTCCAGCAAGCCGAGAATCGTATCGATGACGCTGGCCGTGTTCGCCAGGATGTGGCGGTCGTCATCACTGAGTACCGCCGGCGCGCGGTAGGCATTGAGCACGGTGGCCGCTTGCTCAAGCACAGCCTGCTCCTCGAGGAAACGCCGATCTCCCTGGATACACAAGCTGACCACGTTGAGAATGTCTGCGACATCGTCCCGTGCATCAGACGATGGATATACAAACAGCCGAGCTAAGGCCGTGTGCATATCCATGCTGATGCGATCGCACGACCGCCCCAAGAGCGGCGTTCGCTTCGGGTAGCGCGGCACGCCGCGCTTAATACGCCTGGCCTTGCGGTGCGGGTTGCTCATATCAAGCCGCCTCCGCCGCCTGCAGATCCTGGATGGCAAAGTACACGTCCATGCAGCCTTTCACGTCGGTCATGGCGCTGTGCGCGTTCTCCAGCGGCTTGCCGGTGAAGTGCAGCACCGCCTCGCTCAGGTTGGCGGTCTTGTAATGATTCCGGCCGGCGGCGACCATCTTGGCCGTGGGGGGGCATTTCACGATCGGCGTGGCCAGGCGTGCGGTACATTCTGCGGCTCCCCCCTTCCAGGCCTCGAGCTCGCCTTCCAGCTCGCCCGCTCGATGCTGGGCGATGCGGATGATGCGAGCGTCGAACTGTTCGTTGTGGGCAATGCGACGGCTGCACGCTGACCACATCTCGAGAAACAGAGACAGGGCCAGCGACTCGGGCACACCCAGCGCGGCTGCACGCTCAGTCGTGATGCCATGGACAGCTGCGACCGCGTCTGGGATCTCCCAACCATCCGGGCGGACGATCACATCGAGGCTGGCCAACGTTTCGCGGGTGTCCAGATCCACCAATGCAGCTGCCAACTGCACAATGTGAGGCTGGCCAGGATCCTCGGATGGCGCGCTAAAAATCGGCAGACCCGAGGTTTCTGTGTCGTAAAAGAGAGCGGTATTCATGGTGGTCCTTTCGTGAGGCGGTCGGCGGATCAGGCGGTTTTTTGCAATGGCTGTGCGCCGATATGGCCCTGCTCTACCCAATAAACGGTGAATGCATCGCTGGGCGCCGCGGGCGCGGTTTTGAGCGTGCCAAGCAACAGAACGGTGTCGATGTCCCCGTCGGCGGCGATCGCGTCGAGCAGGCCCAAGGCCTCCGATCGGCCGGCCAGGTCGAGATGGTCAAAGCGATCAAGGATCACGCAGCGCAGGCCAGATAGAAATGCGATCGCCAGGGCCAGCAGCGCATCGGCACGCCACTGTTCCGATTCCGACAGCAGACGATACGGACGGCCTCCGGCCGTGATGGCCATGTCGCCGTCGATCTGCACTGCACGCCAGCCAGCGCAATCGGACATGGACAGCAGCTCGTCATTGAACGGCTTGAGTGCCTTGGCCAGAATCTCGCCGGGGATGCCGTCGGGCGACAACGCGCTGCCGATCGCATCCCATGCCATGACCTCGGCGTGGTACGAGGCGGCGTTCTGCGTGCGCTGGTCTGCGCTGACGGCGGCGCGCTTGGCCTCGAGGAGCTTATCGACGCGGGCGCGCAGTTCCTGACGTTCGCCATGCAGGCTGGCCAGGTTTGTGCGGATCGTTGCCACATCGCTTTCAGAGATCGCCTCGGGTGCGGCGCTGCCGCTCTGTTGCTCTGCAGCAGCTTCAGCTGCAGCGATATCGCGCCGCGTGTTCTCAACCGCACGAGCAGACAGATCCCGCGCTTCGATGGCCTTGGGCAGCGCGGCAGACGACTCGGCGTCGCCTACGGCGTCTAATGCGCCGTACTGGAGCTCGTAGGCATTCAAGGCTTTCAACGCAGCACGGTCGCCGTCGTCCGCCATCTCCGATTTGATTCCGATGGCCTTGCTGGCCAGATGATCGAGACCTCTTGCCAGGTCATGCACCAACCCGTCACGTGGCCCGGTACCGGCCTTGGCCTGCAACTCTTCGACCTTTCTCGTCCACGTCGCCAGATCCTGCTGATCACACTCGAGTTTGGCGCGCAGCGCACTCACCCGCCCTGCCCGCTCCTTCAGGCTGGCCAACTGATCCTTCTGCGCTTGAAAGGCCTTGAGCTTCTGTTCCATGCCGCCTAGTGACTTCGCGACGATCTCGGCACGGCGTTCAACGCCGGCGAGCTCGGCCTGCGCTGCGTCCACCGCCGCTTGGTCGTAGGAAGGAACATCGGCCTGCCAGCTCTCGCCCTTTTGGCTGCCCCAGGTTTCACTGGTCACGCCCCGCCAGGCGCCCTTAGCCTCGGTCGCCTGCTTTTTCGCGAACTCGGCGCCGGCGGAAAAGCCGCTGCGCAAGATGGGTTTCATCTGCGTCACCAACGCCTTGTCGCACCCTCGCTCGAGTAGCTTGCGCTCGATCTCGTCAGGCGTAGCGCGAGTGCCGGTCAGAGTAAACAACAGCTGGCGGCGCTCGTCGGGCTTTGCCGCTGCGAACAGCTCAGGCGACAGCACGTAGGGCAACGCGGGACTGGTCGGCACAGCATCCTCACCAGAACGCTTACCACTGGGCAGCGCAATCGACACTGGTGCACCGTCCACTTCGACCTCAACGGCGGCCAGCTTGGTGCCCTCGTGCACGACCAGGCCGAGTTCCTTTTTCAAGGTCACGCGATCGGCGGCACCGAACAGGGCAGCGCGTACCGCGTCCGCAATGGTGGACTTGCCCGCGCCATTGTGGCCAGTGATAAACGCCACGGGTGTGGGCAGCGGCAGATCCGCTGCTGCAATGCCCTGAAAATTCGAGATAGATAGATTGGTCAAGCGCATGGCGTCAGGCCTCCGCGTCAGCCGGTTCAACCAGGCCATCGACAAACTGGCGGAAACTTTCGAACGCCCGGCCCTTCAGGCCGCTGTCGCTGCCCTTGGCATAGATTTGAATCAGGCGGCTTTGAATAGTGCGCAACGCATCCTCGCGGCTGTCGGCCGAAGCGTGGGATGACAACGGGCTGCTGCTGTACTGGCCATTGATGTTATTGAGCTCGACGGCGTACAACCATTTCCCGTTCTCGAGCTCAATCAACTCAATGATCACGGAATGCTTCAGACGAGACCATTCGATGGTGAGATCTGGATCTGCCTCATAAACGCCATTCTCGTTGGGCAGTTCGCCAGCGACTGTGCGCACAGGTTCGCTGTCTTCGTGGTAAGCCTTCCAGCCCTTAACCCACTGAATGCAGAGCTGGCCATCCATGACCGGGCACGCCGACTCTGGCTGGCCTTCAGATCCAGCGGCATAGCCATCGTTCCAAGCCTGGTCCAGATCCTCTTTCGTAGGGCCCTGAGGTCCCTCGAGTTGCGGCATATCCCGGAACTCAGCATCGACCACGTCATCGTCGTCCTGGTCGTCCATGCCGTCGCCGTCCTCATCGGTGTACTCGTTGCCGAGATCCATGGAGCGCTGATCGCTCTCACCGCGCACAGCACCCATCCCACTGGTGTGGGTCTGGCTATCGGCCACGACGATCAAGACGGCCTTGCCCTGCGAGTCGTACAACTCGTGCAGCGATTCGGCGCCGCGGCCGACCTTGATCACGCATTTGGCACCGTCTTTGATCGTCACTTGCTCGAGGTCGCCTTGCACGACCGTGCGGCCTTCGCTGGCGATCAGGTGGACGGCCATCTTGATGTTGTACTCAACGCGATCGCGCAGGCGGTCAATGATGTCGTCCTGCTTGGCCTGCGACAGCTTCGGCCAGGTGTCGGGCAGCAGCTTCAGTTCTTGAACGAGAGCAGATAAGAGATCTTTGCCGATGGTGGTCGCGGTCATTTCGCGAGGATCTTGGTGTGTCATGTTGTGGGGCTCCGGGTGGGATGAAGTGGGGGCTTATTCGGGCGCCGCCATACGGCGGCGTTGCGTGGTCCGCGGTGCTTGCTGCTGTTCGACGGGATCAGCCTGCGTCGTTTGTGCCGGGCGGGCCATAGCGATACGACGCTGCTGATAGATTTCATGTAGTCGTGCGCGCGCGGCGGCGTCTGCCACTCCCTCAATGGAATCGGCGGCGATCTCAAGCACCTGCAGATCCTTGGCGGCATTGAGCTGAGCCGCGACCTTCACGGGATCCAGGCCCGGATCATCGTCCGCTGGAGCATCCTGCCCTTCGTCTGCAGGGGCGGCCACTGTCGCGCCCTGCGCCGGGTTACCGGCCTCGGCTTTCGCCTGCTCTGGGGAGGAGTTCAGTACTTCGCCAGTTTCTGGATCGATGCTGTCGTCGGCACCGTCAACGCCGTCCTCATCGCCGGTCGGGATAACCGTAAACTCGCCATCGATCGTGTTGATATCCAGCTCTTGCGACACGCCGCGTGTCGTCAGATCGTCCAGTGCCGAGGCAGTGGCCAACTCGATACTGACCGGCAGGTATTTAAAGAGACGACGCAACACCGTCTTGCGGCCCATTTCAACAAAGTGCTGACCCCACACGCTGCCAGCCTTGTCTTTGGCGAACTTGTAGTTCTGGCTCTCGTCGCGGATCTTCTCGACCTGGGCACGGCTCATGACCTCAAAGGCATGGCCACCGTCTTTGAGCTTGGCCACCGCGTAAAAAGCGATGACCTTGCCGCGTTCACCCATCGCAGGACGGTGGTCGAGGCGTTCATCCAGGCCATAGGCATAGTCGAACTTGTCGTGTTCGCACACCTCGTGCGCGGCGATGCTTACGACCTGGCCGGAACGGCGCGACAGGTCGATCAGGCCTTTGTAGCCCAGTACGATCTGGACCTCGGTGACTCCCTTCTTGCGGTTATCGAATGGGATCAGATAGGCATGGCCCAGCGGCGTATTGGGCTCCAGACCCAACTGCGAGCACTGCACCACGCCACCGAGCAGCGACTCCAGCGTGCAGTTCATCAGCTTGGGCGTCGTGCGCATTGCGCCCAGCGCAATCTTCAGCATGCGATCGGGGCTGACGTGCTTGGGCAGCACCGCGGCAAGCGTGCTTTTCTGGCTTTCGAAAAACGTTTTGATCGTGCCGGCGCCGACCTGTTTGGCGACCATCTTGGACGTCTGTTTCAGGTTGGCAATTGAGGTGGTGTTGTCGGACATTGATGGCTCCAGGAATTACTCGTGAAAGATGCAGCTGTTCCAACGGGCGCAATACTTCTTGCTGCACAACACGCTGGAGGGGTTGGGAGGAAAAAGGCCGGTACGAAACATCGACGCGGCGTGCTCGATGAGGCCGGGTTCTGAATCGGTACCGACCATGACGCGGCGCGCGTCGAATACCTTGCTGACGGCGGTGTCTGTGCTGCCGCTGGTGGACAGTGCGATGATCTGAGCCCCAGCGGTACGCAAACCCTTGGTCGCGTCGTACATGAGCTGATAGGTACCGGTCTGAGGTGATCGGCCGTGGATGTTGGCCTCGCCTTTCGTGACCACGCGCAGGCCCGTTTTGATGTCAGGTATCACGACGCCTTCGCCGGTTTCGGCCACGCGCGCCCGGTCCATCGATCCTGTGAGGCGCACGGTCATGCCGCCACCACAATCGATATCCAACGGATTGAGCTGGGTTTCGACGTCGATGAAATCGAACTGCGGCGCCACGTCGGCGCAGTAGCGAACCAGCAAGGGCAGCGCAATGCGTTCGGCCTGGCTGATCGAGATCCCGTCTGAGGTCTGGTCAACCTCGAAACCAGGATCTTTCAGTGTGTCCACCAGTACGCCGGCCGCATCGTCCGGGGTGCACGGCGTGCCATCCAACCGCGCGCGATCAAACGCAGCGGTACCGGCGTGCACAGCAGTGCCGAGCAAGGCGCGCATACCGGAGGGTTTACGAATACCCAGGATGTGCACTCCTTCCCAGGCATGTGCGCAGTCGAACAAAGAACCCCAGCTGCTGGCGCGGACAGTGAATACGCTAGATTGCATGTTCGATGTCCTCTCAGCGTGCGGCATAGGCCGCGTTGTCGCCGGCCGCTTTGGCTTGGGCCTGGCTATCGAGGGTCGGCCCGATAACGCCGGTACCGATGCACAGACCAACGGTGGCGCAGCTCACAGCCCAGGCCGCGACAATGGCGTCACGGTGGTCAGCTAGGAATTTGAAGACGCGGCCGATCATGCCTGTTCCCCCTTGGCCTTAGCGATGGCGGCACGCAAACCATCTAGATCGGGATCTCCCACGCCAGCCCAGTCGGTCAACTTGGACAACCAAGCCGAGTGCTTCTCGAGCTGCTCGAGCAATTCAGGCGCGGCGGTGATCAGGTGGGCAGTGGCCTCCAATTCTGGGGAGCGTTCGTCGTCTTCCATGCGCCACACAACCAACGCGAAGCCGGAGTGCTCTGGGCTGTTGATTTCGACCCATCCACCCTCACTACCGACGAGCTCGGAGAACGGAACAGGATCAAATCCAAGCGACCATGGCCCGATAACGTGCCTGGGGTTTTCTTGTGTCATTGCTTTGGCTCAATCAAAGGGTGTGTGCTGATCTGCCGCGACGGCAGACACGCGAATTTCACGGTGTGGGCTTGGAAGATGACCAGGCGCGACTCGCAGTCAGCCTGTGAGGCAAACCGCTCAATCACCATCACCGGCGGGCGGTTATGGCTCGGCGGAATGAAAGCCATCAACACCCAGATCGTCACGGCCGTCATACCAAGCCCCCGAGCTCGAGGCGGCAGATCTCCCCTGCCCTTTCGGCCTGCTCTTTCGTGAACATCCCGAAATGGCAGATAGAGCGCGAGATCCCCAGGACTTCAGCGAGCCATGCGTAAGCGCGGCTGCGATCGCCGCCAAAGCGGCTTACCAGCAAACGCTGAAACGGGGCCTTGCTATGCTTGCGTGCATTGGTAGTCGCACGATCCGCCATCAGACCCAGCGGCAAATCAGTGTCCGGATGCAGGCCGATGTACGCCTGGCATTGCGTGCAGCGATACACGAACGGCCAGTCGCCATACGAGCGGCCGTTGTAGATCACGCTGTTGTCGCTGAGCCGCACCGGACCGCCGCAGCAGTGGCACGACTTCGGCGGTTCGATGCGATCGCGCACTCGAGCAAGCGCACGGCGAGAGACATGAGGAAGTGGCGCGGGCGCCTGCAGCTTGTTCTTGCTGCGGCTACGTGGGTCGATACCCAGCACTTGGATAGTCATGCTTTGCCCCTGAAATGAGTCATGACGCGATCGCCCAACAGGGCGAGAGGAAATGCGGCAACAAGGCCGGATACGATGAAAGTCAGCGTGGCGATCACTGGAGTACCTCCAGGTCCTCGGCAGTCATGTTGGTGAGCAGCTGCCGTGCGCGTTTGACGAGCTCGGTTTTCAGCTCGGCAATGCCCGGTTCGCCCCGTTTGCGATCGAATGGCCAACTGCTCATGCAGACCAACGCGACTTGGCCCATGGTGACGGCGCCGATATCGCTGAACGTCTCGGCCCACCACTCGAGATCCTCGCCATAGGCGCGAGTGATGCGGCCGGCGAATAGGTCATAGATCGGGCCCAGGATGCACTCGTCATCGGGCTTGGAAACTGCGGTGTCGTCAGCCTGGTCGGCTTCACCGACGCGGGCGGCGTCATCTGGTAAGGCTGCTAGGTTGGTGTGCATTTCTTTCTCCCTGCCCGGCGGTTGTGATGGGCTTGGGAGAAAGTATAGAAAAACTAGACTTTATGTGTCAAGAAAATCTAGACAATGGCTAGAGAATCTTGACTAGAGCAAACCCTGATGCGGCACACATCCAACAAAAAGCCGCTCAGCGGCGGGCGTAGGCAATAAAAAACCGCCCGGAGGCGGTTGTTGTGTGAGGCCGGCTAACCCGTTCCCTCTCAGCTACCGACAGTTTTCAGCGGACCGCCGGATGCAGCGCTACTCCCATGTATATGGATTACGTGGCCATCGCTCGTGTGGGACCATGTTACCCAAGACTCTTCATTCTGTGCGGCGCACCGTCGATGGAAGTCTAAACAGCATTGGAAGCATAGTAAGTCACGCTCGCACAAGGTTCGCACCAGTTTGGGTGCAAAGCATCTCGACCGATCATGGCCATTAAGAGCTCTGCCCCCCCGTTAGAACCGGCTAAATATCGACGAAAGGTATACGCACATGCATCAGCCAATTGCAACATCGGAGATTCCTTTTTTTGGGCAAATGCAGGAGCATCTACAAATAGATCAGCAGAGAAAAGTAATCCATCTGGATGGGAGTATCCTAACGGTAAAGGTTGAACTTGCTCCGGCGATAGTTGAACACTCACCTGCCTCGCAACTTGATAGACTTTGCTCAAAAATTGTTGCCGCTCTGGAATACTTTCGTGTACAACGAGTATTCGCTCGCCTTTGCCTGCCATGCGTTTAATGATTCGATTTGCCGCTTGAAGCATAAAGGCGAAAGCCATCATATGGTCGCGCTCAGATGCACTGATCTTATCTTCCGGAAAATTTCCATTTAGTGCGTTTGCCTTCGTAGCGCCCACATGGATTGGCATTCCCAAGCTACGTGGGATAGAGACAAATGATTTGAAAAAATCCAGCCTATCGCTTAGCGGCCAGCGTTCGCGAGGGACTCGTTTACCGCCGTTGATAATCTCTTTCCCATGAAAGATAAAATCTTTACCTAGATCTGCGGGGACAAATTTATTAACAACAGCTCGAATCGCGTTTTCTGCTCGCGCTGACATTTCGCTGTCAGCAACCTGAACTCCTACAACTATGCGATGAGGTTCGGAGTCAGAGGTTCCAGCTTCATCTACATAGACAACTCTCATGCTTTCGCTCCTTGCTCGTCGGCTTCTCGGTGGGGGGGGGTTGGTCACATACCTTTATTGGCAGTGATATAGGCAGCAAACATGGTGGTGAACACGGCCAACGTGACCGTTGTTAAATCGATGTCGGCACGCGTTGTACTCTGATAGACCGCTGTGCCGACGAACGCGAGGGCAATGCCCCACGAATACGTCAGAGGAAATGGAGTGCCGCGCTTGCGCTCCAGGACAAAACCTAAAATGAGTATTGCCAGCATGTAGAAACCCGCGATCAATTCCATGCATTACCTCGTCGGCTGATATGTTGGGCTTTTCGGACTAGAGCGTCGGATCCCTGCGCTCTGGGAAGGTCACTCTTCCGTGCAAATCATCGGTTGGATATAGCCTGTTGTAATAGGTATTACGGACTCGCCTCGATCGCTTGAAATACCAAGTCCACAGCGCTGCAACGATCATTCCACCGAGAGCAGACCCGACTCCCTGAGGATCGAAGTAATCATTCAAACGAAGTCCCAAGAACACATTCGCGCTGATAGCGTCCAGCAGCAACGTAATTACGGGCAGCCATAATGCAAACATTGCTAGCTTTACAGATTGTGGTTTGTGGTCTTTCCACAACCGATATCCAGCGGCGATCGATATAGCGCAGCCTGCGACCACTAAACACCAAGTGGCAGTTTTGTAGTTAGACCAATCAGGGATGCCAATTATTTGCGGATACAGTTTCTCCGTTTCATCGATATTTCTTAACGTCGCTCCAAAGCTACCTAGGGGACGAAAGATCATCAGGCCAACTATTGGAAGCCAGAGCCACCCGCCGACTCCCGTAGGTCCGACAACATCTCGAGCTTGAACTGTCCGCGCTGGCTTAGAACTTCCTGACGGCGTGAATAGATCACGAAAAGAACCGATGACGGCTGCAATTACCCCAGGAACAATCAGAGCCAGACCTGGAGCGGCAAACACCAAAGCCATCACCCAATGCCAATGCCAAACGTCCATCGCCCCAAAGAACGCCCCGATTGTCACAGGAAGAGTGAAGCGAAATACAAGACCTACGGTTAGCGCTGCCCAAGCCCAGCCCACACCAAGGTGATATTCAATGCCGATGTAGCCGGCCACGAGTTGCGCTATTCCATAGGCCGTAAATGCCAGAAACCCGATAAGAGGTACCAGTGCTCTCATGACATCCCCAATAAAAATAGTTGTTTCACCATTCTCATTTAGTCACACTCATGGCAAATATTTTCCCTCGGACCAGATCAGTTTTAAGTATTTCGGTTTAGGCAGCGGCCGCGCCTGTCGCAGGGCTTTTTCCCGCCTTGCCCTCAATCAGGGTAAGGGCGCGTTCTTCCACCTTGGCGCGGTCAGCCTCTGAAAGCAGAGCAAACTGATCTGGCGTAATTTCCTTAAAGGGCCAGCCAGGCATCTCAATTCCAGGCAGCGGGACTTTAAAAAAGGCAGCTTTGGCTATTTCCACCATCTGCACGTAGCTGGGCTCATGCTTATTGGTCTCCCATGCCGAGACATTTCCTTTGGAAACGCTCAACTTCTCGCCTAGTTCGGTCTGCGTGAGCCCTGCCTCATTACGGCATTGCTTGACCCAATGTCCTATGTTCATGCGGGGAGTGTAGAGAAAACCTAAACGGCACAGGTCTAGTTTTTCTTGACTTTCAAAGTCAAGAATTTCTATACTTTCATGCATGAAGCCACCTATTGAACATCCTCTCGACAGAGCGGCCCGCGTTATTGGGTCCGCTGCTGCATTGGCCCGCCTGCTCGGGGTCACCCGCGGCGCGGTGACTCAATACAAAGAACAGGGGCGCCGCATTCCGGCCGAGCACTGTCCGATCATCGAGCGAGAGACAAAAGCTCGAGGAGAGGCTGTCACCTGCGAGGCGCTGCGTCCCGACGTAGATTGGTCGGTTTTGCGGCAGGCGGTTCCCGAACTCGCCCAGCAGCGGGAGGTGGCTTGATACCCCTCCCTCTCTATGCGTACTTACTGTGGAGGGGTGGCGAGCGCGTTGTATGTCGCCCAATCTACCGATTGATCGACGCAAAGCCCATCGTCCTTGTCGATGAACTGCTTGAAGTGGTCGCGCAATTGAGCGCACGTAACTCCATCCAGCTTGAACGCCCACAACGATTCCAGAACGCGCACTGCGTTGACGGCTTTGAGCGCGTCGTACAGCGGCTGGTAATTCCGAGCTTTCCTCAAGTCGTAACTCAAAAAGTAAAGGGCCATGATGACTAAGTCTCCTGATATTTCGCTGCGCGAATGGACGCTTCCTGAGGGAAGTCTGATCAAGATCGGCGGCATCCCGTACGAACTCACGGCGGCAACCGTCGTCCGGGGCAACTCCGATCCGACACAAGTTGTAGCACAAGTTGAAATTCGAAACCTCAAGGATTCGAGCGCTCAGGAGTCGCCTCATGAATGACCCAGATCCCAAAGACGAGCGGATCCCGATCGGACCGACCGATGTTTGAACCTGCCTGGAGAAAACGATGAGCGAATCAATAAAACGGGGCGAGATTCCCGACGCAATCCAGCAAGCGATTGTCGATGCCGCATTGAGAGCAGCGACAAATGCTTTGGTGAGAGGTCTAGAAACTACAGAGGCCACTGAGCACGCCCGCACGACAGCCGAGGCCGGCGTACGAGCGTGGCAGGCCACAAACGGGATTACGTCTTGATCGCCTCTCCCCTTACCTTTTCCTGGTACTGCCGATTGAACTCGTCGATGAACCCCCAGACGAATTGGGCTACGAGTTCGCCGTTCTTGGAAGTGTGTGATGCATTGACAAGCAGTCCCGGTTGGGACTTGGACAACTCGATGAAAGTAGACAACGCACGCTTGAAATCGTGGTCTCTCATAAGAACCCCTCCTGTGGGGAAAGTGGGTTGTGGTTGGTCGCCACGCCCGTTGTACCCGGGCACTGCTGATCGTAGCCGCAGGCAGGGGTTCTCGCCAGTATCGATAGGTGGTTGTGATGTCCATCCCTGAAGTTTCAGCCGAGGACGTTGAAAGCACACGCAAGACCGGTGCACGCATACGTGCCGAGATCGGTCAGCGTCTTGCAACAGTCACTCAAGCCCGTGCAGCGGATTGCATGGGCGTTTCTGCGAGCACGGTAAGCCGGGCGGTACAGGACTTGGATTCCGTGTGCCAGCTGCTGGCAGCGCTCGGGCTGCAGGTCGCACCGCTCGACGCCATGGTGGTGAGCAAGGCCCGCATTGAGGCGCTGGAGCTGTTCACGTACGAGTACCTGCGAACGAAGATTGAGAGTCGGCAGTTATGAAGCGGCCATCGTTCCAGTTTTATCCCGCTGACTGGCGTAAGGACGCAGCCTTGCAGAGCTGCTCATTGAGCGCCCGCGGACTCTGGCACGAGATGATGTGTCTGATGCATGAATGCGAGCCTTATGGCCATTTGTCGGTCAACGGCAAACCTATGCGGCCGGCTCAAGTAGCCCGTCTGGTCGGTGTCGCCGAAAAAGAATATCTGAAACTTTTAGCGGAGCTGGAGGATGCTGGTGTGCCCTCCGTGGCCGACGACGGCTCCATTTATTCAAGACGCATGGTTAGGGATGAACACATCCGTAATGTACGCGCTGAAGCAGGAAAGAAAGGGGGAAATCCGAATTTGGTTAGAAGTAAGGTTAAGCAAAAGGATAACCAAACATCCAACCAAACCATCAAGCAAAGTCCAACCCCTTCATCTTCATCTTCATCTTCAATAGAAAAAGAAAAAGAAATAGCGGCGGCGGCATCTCTCGCGCACACACGCGCGTGCGAGGCACAGGCCACGCCGCCGCCGCTTGACGGCGACAAGACGCCCGACGAAAAAGCCCTGGCCGTGGCCGTCTGGCTACGACGACGGGAAAAGGATCGCGGCAAGCAGCCTCGAGGAACGCAGGCCAGCGACCCGCGCATTGCCGCCTGGATCGAAGCCGGCGTAACCGGCCTGCAGATCTCCGAGGCCTACTCGCTCGCCCTGCTCGACCGCGATGCCACAGGTGATTCCGGCCCGATTGGCCCCGGGTTCCTGGACATCTTCGTCGCGAAGGTGCTGCACCCGCCGGCGGCCAACAGCGCCGTCAACGGCAAGCGCCCTGCCCCTGCAGATCCGCTGACCTGGGCACTGACTGCCTCGGGCATCGAAGCCAAGGGCGCGGAGCTCGGGATCGTGCAGGAGCCCGGCGAGATCTTCCCAGCGTTCAAGGCCCGGGTGCACACGGCGGCAGGGATAACCGATGCCGACCGAGCGCGTCTGCTGGCCGACTACCAGGTGCGGATATGACCACGACGGTGCAATGCGTCCAGTGCCGCATGTTCTCCCTGCAGAAGCACGGCGGCATGGCCCAGCAAGGCTTCGGCGTCTGTCTCCTCGAGGCCGACACTCACCCGGGCCGATTTGAAAGCGCAACGTTCCAGCGGCGTTGTACCGACTTTGCCGAGGCCTTGCCCGCGGTGATCGAAAAACGAGTTTTGTGGCTGCAAGCGCAGCGCGAAGAGGGTTGATGTGATCGAGTTCGTGATACCGGGTGTACCCCAAGGCAAAGGCCGGCCGCGCGCCGCAATGCGTGGCAAGCACATCCGCCTGTACACGCCGGAAAAGACCGCGACGTACGAGAGCACTGTTTCGCTGGCCGGGTACAAGGCAATGGCCGGCCGCGCGCCGATCGAGGGGCCCGTTATGGCCATGCTGACGATCAAGCTGCCGATTCCGGCGTCCTGGTCCAAGCGCAAGCAAGCTGCAGCGCTGGCCGGTACCGAGCTGCCCACCAAGAAGCCGGATGCGGACAACGTGATCAAGGCCATTTTCGACGCCATGAACGGCGTCGTGTGGGTGGATGACACCCAGGTCGTGGACATGGTCGTACGCAAGCGCTATGCCCTTGTGCCCGGCGTAGTCGTACGGATCTCGACCGTGCAGGCCCAGGACCTGCTGACCAGTTCTGGAGGCGCATGACCCGTGCAGTGATGGATCTCGACTGGTCGGAGATTGTGTTCGACCTCAAGCGTGCAGGGATGGCGCATCGCGAGATCTGTGAGGCGCTCGGACCGGCTGCGAGCGAATCGATGATTCGGCAGTACCTGGCGGGCGCCACACCAACCCATTGGCGCGGCGAGCTCTTACTGGATCTATGGGAGGCAAAGACAGGGCGCGAGCGCCCCTCGGCACCACGCAAACCCGCCGAGCTGCGCCGCGTCGCCGAAAGGCGGGCCCACAGCGCCCAGACTGCATTTATGCCCACCGAACACCTGCCCGCCGTGGCGCAAGCCTACGGCATGACGGTGCCCGATCTGCTGCAACTTTTGCATAAGCGGCCTAGACGGAACAAGAACATGGGCGAAAGCCTATTGCTTCCTGGATTTGAAGAATGATGACCCCGAAGAAGTGGCGATTTGCCGAGGAGTACTTGAAGGACCTGAACGCCACGCAGGCCGCCATACGCGCTGGGTACAGCAAGAGAACCGCACATTCGCAGGCCGAACGGCTGTTGAGGGATGTTGAGGTCCAAGCTGCGATCCAGTCAGCCATGGCCGAGAGGTCTGAGCGTACGCGCATCACGCAAGACAACGTGCTGCAGGAATTGTCCGCCATGACGCTCTACGACGCCGGCGAGATCGGGCAGTACAAGATCCAAAGCCCCGAAGACGTTCATAAGCTACCGGAACGCCTACGGCGCTGTGTCGTTGGCTGGTCATGGGACAAATCGGGCAACTTCACGCTGAAGCTGGCTGACAAATTGGGAGCCGCCACGCTGGCCATGCGGCACCTTGGCATGCTTAACGACAAGCTGACGATCCAGCGCCCGAGAGTGACACGGCGAGACCTGACAGGCCGCAAGAGCGAGGACAACTCCTGATGCAGCCCGAAATCCACTACGACTACGCCGCGCAGGGGGTGGTGCTGGCCGAATACATCGCCAGCCGTGCGCCCCGTACGATGATCATGGGCCCGCTCGGCAGCGGCAAAACAAACGCCAGCTGCTGGCGCGCCATGGACATTATGTGTCAGCAGGAGCCAGACGAATACGGCGTTCGGCGCACTCGAGGCGCGGCAATCCGGAACACCTATCCGGACCTGATGAGCACCACGACCAAAGACTGGCTGGAAATGTTCGGAGATCTGGGCCGCTGGGTCGCAGGCGGCCTGGAGCCTCCTACGCATTACCTGTCGTTCGATCTGGACGATGGCACGAGTGTCGAGGCTGAGCTGGTATTCATCGCCTTGGACCGGCCGGAACACGAGCGCAAGCTGCGTGGTCTGCAGCTGACATTCGCCTGGCTCAACGAAGTTAAGGAACTGGTCAAGGCCATCGTTGACATGCTGGACCTGCGGGTAGGTCGATTTCCCAAAGATGTGCGCCCGACCTGGTTTGGTCTCTTTGGCGACACCAACGCGCCCGATAGCGATCACTGGTACTACAAGCTAGCCGAAGAGGACAGGCCCGAGGGCTGGACGTTCCTGCGTCAGCCCGGTGGCGTTATCAAGATCGGCGACAAGTGGCAGGTAAACCCTGATGCCGAGAACCTGAAGAACCTGCCGCCGGGCTATTACGAACGCGGGATGCAGGGCAAGAAAGAGGACTGGATCAAGGTCAACCTGGGCAATCAGTACGGTTTCGTGGTCGATGGCAAAGCCATTCACCCTGACTACCAGGACTCGATGCACTGCCGTGACTTCGAGCTGGATCCGCGCCTGCCTCTCATGATCGGCATGGACTTTGGATTAACGCCGGCGGCCGTGTTTGGTCAGCGTCGAGCCATGGGAGGATGGCGCATTCGAACTGAACTCGTAGCCACTGATATGGGGGCCGAAAAGTTCGCCCACGAGATCCATCTGCACCTGGCTCAGCAATACCAGGGATTCAAGATTGGGGGCTTCTGGGGCGACCCATCGGGGGACAACCGGTCGCAGGCCGACGAGAACACCCCATTCCGCATCCTCAAGGCGGCAAATCTGCCGGCGAAGCCTGCACCTACCAATGATCCCGTGCTGCGTTGTGGCGCCGTGGACAGCGCTCTCAGTCGAATCATCGATGGCGAACCCGGGCTGATCGTACACAGCGACTGCAAGACCCTGCGCAAAGCCTTGGCCGGCGGCTACTGCTATCGGCGTCTAGCCGTGTCCGGTGAGCGCTTTGCCGATGCTCCGCTCAAAAACATGTTTTCCCACGTAGCCGAAGCTGCACAGTATCTGCTGGTCGGTGGCGGGGAACATAAGCCGTTGGTGAGCATCAAGCGCCCGGCTGGCTATAACAGGCCCAAACGCGCCATTATGGATTGAATACTCAGGTCAATACCTGACCTGAAAGCGATCTCCCAGCTATGCCAGATAATGAAACTACCGCAGCCAGCGAGGAACATATGCAATTGCCAACGATATAGGCTCGCAGCAACCGAGTTGTTCTTGTCAAAGTCGTCTTGTAAGACACCGGCTGCAATGCGCTGCCGTTCAGGATCTCGGCCGCAATGTGGGTCTGTACCACTGTAAATGCCTATCATCTTGGCGTTGGTCAATTTCATTACCGAACTCTTGTGTAGGTAACGGCAGCCGCAATAGAAACTGACTCCCCATAACGCAAGCGCCACAAAGGCGGGGATCAGCCGAACTGTGAGGAGTGCTTCGCGCGTTTGAGTGACACCAAATCCAACACCGGCACCCACCGCGGCAAGTAGGAAATAGGCAAACTTCTCGCGCATTTCCTGCCCGGCACGCATCAATTCGAATTGGTACTCTAGACTCATATCGGCTCTCCCGGCCATTGAACACCCAGATTTTCGCAGACTACTGCGCGCGCGCGTAACCACACTGGCGGCACATTGTTTCGACAAGGCCCGCCATGTCCAGCTTTCTCGGTGGCAGCAAACCCAAGCTGCCCGACCCTCCCGCACCAGCCGCTCCGCCGGCAACCACTGATGCCGCCGCCGCTGGTCAGGCCGAGGCCGATCGTGTACGCCGTCGCCGCGGCACGGCCAGCACCATTCTGACGTCCGATACCACCGCCCGCCCGGGCTCAGTGGCCACCAAGACGTTATTGGGCTCCTGATGGAAAACCAGGACGTTGATCTGATCCGCGAGATCCTGGCCGACCATGAGGCCATGAAGCAGGCGCGCCAGTCGTTTGAGTCCCAGTGGGACCAAGTGATTGAAACGGTGCTGCCACGCTATCGCAAATTCGGGCAGACCAGCGACAGTAACCCTGGCGACAAACGCACGCAGGACATTTTCGACTCTACGCCGATGCTGGCCCTGCGGCACTTTGCGGCGGCGATGGACTCCATGATCACGCCGCGCACGCAGAAATGGCACGGCTTGACCGTCTCCGATCCTGACCTGCGGGACAACCCGGCCATTAAGAAGTACCTGGAGACGGTCACCGACATCCTGTTTTCCCACCGGTACCGCTGGCGCGCCAATTTCGCCTCCCAGTCTGGTGAGAGCTATGTTGGCTATGGTGCATTCGGTGCTGGTGGCATCATGATCGATGACGTTCTTGGCCAAGGCATCCGGTACCGAAACCTGCGTATGAACCGCCTGTGGTTCGCCGAGGATGCATTCGGCGTGGTCGACAAGGCGCATATCGTCTGGACGCTGACGGCGCGCCAAGCTGCTCAGAAATGGGGAGCAAAGTCCCTGCCTTTGTTCATCCGCAACGCGCTCGACCACAACGACCTCGAGCGCAAGTTCGATTTCCTGCATGCGATCCGGCCGCGCCGCGATCGTGAATACGGCAAGGTCGATGCCCGCAACCTGCCGATCCAGTCGGTCTGGATCCCGTTGACTGCTGAGTCCCAGATCGTCGAGCACGGCGGCTTTCGGGTGTTCCCGGCTGCGATCGGGCGCTTCTATGCGGCCGACGACTCGGCCTACGGGTACTCCCCTGCAATGGAGGCCCTGCCGGACACGCGCATGCTCAATCGCATGGAAAAGACCAACATCAAGGGCGCTGAAAAGGCCGTTGATCCCCCGTTGGTTCTGGCCGATGACGGTGCCCTTGAGGCCTTTGACCTGCGTTCTGGCGCCCTGAACTTTGGCTATCTGAACGAACAGGGCACGCCTTTGGTGCAGCCGCTCAATCTGGGCAAGAACGTCCCGCTGGGCAGTGATTACGCCAGCCAGAAGCGCGAGTCCATCAACCTGGCGTTTTACGTGACGCTATTCCAGATCCTGGTGGACAACCACCAGATGACCGCCACCGAAGTGCTGCAGCGCGCCCAGGAGAAAGGAATTCTGCTCGGCCCGACCATGGGCCGCGTGCAGTCCGAGCAGCTCGGCGCACAGATCAGCCGCGAGCTCGACATCCTTAACCAGGCAGGCGCACTGCCGCCCATGCCGCCGGAACTGGAAGAAGCGGGTGGCGTCGTCGAGGTCGAGTACAACAGCCCGCTCAACCAGGCCATGCGTGCAGAAGAAGGCACCAGCCTGTTGCGCCTGGCTGAAGCGTCTGCGCCTTTTGTGCAGGCTGATCCGAGTGCAGCGCGAGTGTTCGACGGCGTGAAGATCCTACGCCGCCTGGCCGACGTATTCAGCGTGCCATCCGAATGTCTACGTACTGACGATGACCTGGCCGAGCAAGACGCAGCTGCTGCACAACAACAGCAGGCCGCCCAGCTGCTCGAGGCCGCTCCTGTCGCCGCCGGTGCAGCCAAGGACCTTTCGTCAGCCGCCCTCAACGCCTCCAACGCACGCATATGAGCATCCCTTTCAAATTCCGCATGATGTTCGGGCGCCGTAGCGCATACCGCCGCGCCTTCCTCGACGACAAAGGCGAACTCACGACCGCCGGTGAACGTGTCATGGCCGACCTGGCCAAGTTCTGCCGCGTCCGCGAGTCCATCACGATCGTCTCGCCCATCACGCGCACCGTAGACACCCACGCCTCCTTACAGGCGGAGGGCCGTCGCGAGGTGTTTAACCGCCTCGCCTACTACCTCAATCTCAGTGAACAAGACATCTATCAATTGATGGAGCGAGAAAATGCACGCCCTGAATAAACGTTTCCTGTTTGCCCGGTTGCTTCGCGAAGAGGCTGCGGCCGATACTCCACCCGCTGGTGATGGCGGCGCGGTCGCGGATCCTGCGGCTGTTGCTGCCGAGGCCGCAGCTGCTGAGGCTCAGGCTAAAACGGCACCGCCGGCCTGGCACGCCAGTATCGAAGACGCCGGATTGAAGGCGTTCATCGAAGGCAAGGGATTCAAAGACGCCGGTGAGGCGGTCAAAGCCCTGCAGGATCTAGAAGGCAAAACCACGGTTCCCGAGTCCGCCGACGCCTACAAACTGCCTGTGCCGGATGGCCAGGACGGTGCATTCGTCACCGAGGCCGCTAAGTGGATGCACGAGGCCGGTGTGCCAATCGCGCAGGCTCAAGCCCTGGCCACCAAGTGGAACGAATACCAGGCCTCACAGGCGCAGGCCGCAGATCTGGCTCGACAGCAGCAAGGCGAGGCCGATGTGGCCGCCCTTCGCAAGGAATGGGGCGGCCAGTACGACGCCAACGTCGAGCTCGGCAAGCGTGCTGTACGCACGTTCGCTGGTGAAGGCGGAGACGCAGAGCAGCTGATCGGAAAGATCGAAGGTGCGATTGGAGCAGCAGAGACGCTCCGCCTATTCCAGCGCATCGGCAAAAGCATGGGCGAAGGCACCCTGACGCCGACAGACAGCCCAGCTGGTGGATCTGGCGAGCCGGCGGATGCCGCGACCCTGTTCTACCCCAGCATGGCGCAAAAGAAATAGCAGGACGCACAGATTTAGGGCCTTGGCCCATAACCGCCGAAAGGCAACTTAAACGGCCAACTCTAAGGAGCTAAAATGGCTACTCTCTCCACCCAGAACCCGACGTTGGCCGATGTGGCCAAGCGCCTGGATCCCAACGGCAAGATCGACAGAATTGTCGAGTTGCTGAACCAAACGAACGGCATTCTCGAGGATGCCACGTTCATCGAAGGTAACCTGCCCACCGGTCACCGTACCACAGTGCGTACCGGTATCCCTCTGCCGACCTGGCGCAAGCTGTACGGCGGTGTCCAGCCGACTCGCAGCACCACGGCGCAGGTCACCGACAACTGCGGCATGCTGGAAGCGTACGCCGAGGTCGATAAGGCCCTGGCTGATCTGAACGGCAACACCGCTGCGTTCCGTCTCTCCGAGGATCGCGCTCACGTCGAGGGCATGAACCAGGAAGCGGCCCGCACGGTCATCTATGGCAATGAAGGTACCGACGCTGCCAAGTTCACCGGCCTGGCTCCTCGCTACAACTCGCTAACCGCCGAGAGTGGAGAGAACATCATCGACGCCGGCGGCACTGGCAGCGACAACACCAGCATTTGGCTAGTGACGTGGGGCGAGAACACCATCCACGCCATTTATCCCAAAGGCTCCAAGGCTGGTTTGAATCAAGAGGACAAAGGCCAGGTCACCATCGAGAACGTCGATGGCAACGGCGGGCGTATGGAAGGCTACCGCTCTCATTACAAGTGGGACATCGGCCTGACGGTTCGCGATTGGCGCTATGGCGCACGCATCGCCAACATCGATGTGTCCGCTCTTTCCGATCCGGCCACCGCCAAGGATGCCACGGCCGCTCTGATCGAGCTGATGATCGAAGCGTCCGAGCGCATCCCCAACTTCGGCATGGGTCGCGCTGCCTGGTATGTCAACCGTACCGTTCGCACCAAGCTGCGTTTGGGCATCCTCAACAAGATCGCCAACAACCTGACTTGGGAATCCGTAGCAGGCAAGCGCGTGATGATGTTCGACGACATCCCTGTCCGTCGCACGGATGCGCTCCTGAACACCGAAGCCCAAGTCGTTTAACAGAGTCTGGGCCCATTGATTAACTGAGTATGGGGCTTCGGCCCCAACTGGAGCAAATTATGTACATCGATTCTCGTTTGGAGTTTTCCGTCAAGCAGGTGGTCGCTGCCGCCGGCCCTTCGACCAATGTCGTGGATCTCGGCGCACCGGTTCGCAAGATCGGTCCAGGCCGCACTATGTGGGTCGTCGTGCAGGTTGACGCCGTTCCCGCGGCTGCGATCACCGCCTCGATTCAAACGTCCGCTGCCGAAGGCTTTGGCACCTCTAGCACCATCGGAAGTGTCGTCATTCCTCAGGACGCACCGATCGGCACTCGCTTGGTGATTGGGTTCCCCTACACCAACCAACGCTATCTGCGCATGAATTACAGCGCGGCCGGCACGCTCTCGGCGTGGTTGACGGACCAGGAGCCGCAATCCTGGGAACCGTACCCCGCCCAGGTTTAAGGAGCACATCAGATGAAAGTCCGAGCGATTAAGCAGGGTTTCTATGGTGGCGACCTGAAAGAGCCTGGGAAAGTGTTCGAAGTGAAAGACGGCAGCAAAGCGAAATGGTTTGTTCCCGCCTCGAGCGGTAGCACAGCCGAGGCTGACGCGGGAAACGGTCGTGGCGCTGGCTCTCGCCAGACGAACGCTACGAAGTCGGGAAGCGGCGCCGGCGCCAAGCCGCAGTAATGGATTGATCCCATGGCCGTCTCCCAAGTAGACATCGCCAACCGCGCCCTCACCAAACTTGGTGCAGGGCGCATCATTTCTTTGGACGACGATTCGCAGGCGTCGAACACACTGTCGTCCATGTTCGATATCGTGCGAGATGCCGAGCTGCGCAAGAACTTGTGGCACTTCTCCAAAGCGCGCGCGCAGTTGCCTGCTTTGAGCCAAGCGCCGCAGTTTGGCTTTACGCATCAATTCCAACTGCCGTCAGACTTTCTGCGTCTCATCGAGGTCAACGGCCGCCGCTGCCATCCCAAACCGCAGTTGGATGGATGGTATTCGATCGAGGCGGGCCGGATCCTGATTGACCAGGCCGGGCCCCTGCGTATCCGCTATGTCCGTCGCGTCGAAGATCCCACTCTGTTCGATGCACTGTTTGTCGAGGCCTTTGCCTGCAAGCTGGCGTTTGAGGCGTGCGAAACACTGACCCAGTCCAACACCAAGAAACAGACCGCCGCGCAGGAGTATGAGGTGGCATTGAAGGATGCACGGCGCATGAATGCGATCGAGCGCCCTGCTCAGGCCATTTCCGACGATTCCTGGCTAGAGAGTCGCAACTGATGCCTAAAGATACCCCGATCCAGAATACGTTCGATGGCGGTGTGCTTAGCCCCATGCTCGCCGGTCGCACAGACTTGGCCAAGTACTTCAACGGCTGCGCGGTGCTCGAGAACTTCCTGCCGTCCGTGCAAGGCCCTCTCGTGCGCCGCGGGGGCACTCAATTCATTGCGCCGATCAAAGTCGCATGGGATAGATCGTGGCTCGTGCGATTTCAAGTGTCTGAGCGGGTCTCGTACATGCTGGAGTTCGGCCACACCTATATCCGCTTCTATACGAATCGCGGTCAACTGATCGACGGTGGCGTACCCGTTGAGGTCCAAACTCCTTACGCCGCCTGGGACCTGACCAATGACGATGGAACATGCAACCTGCGCGTCGTTCAAAGCGCTGACACCATGTACATCTTTCACGGAAAATTCCAGCCGAGAAAGCTGCTGCGCAACGCGGCCAACGCGTTTTCGTTGACAGTGGCAGAGTTCACCGAAGGCCCTTTCGATGACGTGAACTCTGACGAGAGCATCACCGTCACAGCAAACGCAGAGACAGGCCCCGTTACGCTGACGGCGAGTGCTGATATCTTCAAGCCCGAGCACGTCGGTACGCTGTTCTATCTGGAAACCGCCGACCTATCTGCCGTCAAACCCTGGGGCGTATATCAAGAGGTGTCTGTAGGCGATCGCCGTCGCGTTGACAATCGCGTGTACCAATGCACGCAGGTCGGGCCTACCAACTCCGAAGGTCATCAGGTGACGGGCAACCAGACGCCGATTCACACCGAGGGCAAGGCGTGGGACGGTGACGGCCAGCCTGTAGAGAACGATCAGCGCGGATCCATTGGCGTGGAGTGGGAGTTCTTGCACGCGGGCTATGGCATTGTCCGCATCCAGGGATACACGGACGCCCGGCATGTCACTGGCACCATCATCAAGCGCCTGCCTACTGAACTCCAACCAGGCGGAGGCTCGAGCACGACCGTCACGCCCTACCCTATCAGCTCAATAAGCCCTGTTGGGACCAATCTCAACGACACTTTTGTCAGTGCACCTGGGCACCCGTTTGCAAATGACGATCCTGTCGTCATCACGGGAACCGCGTTCTTTGACACGGACAGCGTGGGAACAGATAAAACCCGTGACGGCTCCTATGTGGTCAGCGATCGTTCCTCGAGTGGCTTTCGAATCGGCGTCAGCTATCCAGGATCTACCTACGCTTACGACCCAGATTCCGAGGGCGTGGCCACACGAACCATTACTGTCAACTACACGAGCCACACACCGTCCTGGAAATGGGCGTTTAGCCTGTTCTCTGATGCCAACGGGTGGCCGGAGCATGGAGCATTCTGGCGTCAGCGCCTTGTGCTGATGAGCGGCCGCGTGGGCGCGATGTCTGTGACGAGCGATTTCGAGAACTTTTCCGCTAAGTCGCCCGGTGGTGAGCAGGAAACGGACTCGAGCATCGTATTTCGCCTTAATGCCCGCCAGATCAACCGCGCAGTATGGCTGGTCGAGTCGGACAATCTCATCATCGGCACCGACGGCGATGAATGGATTGTCGGACCGATCCAGACGAACCAGGCAGTAGGACCTGCCAATCTTCGCGCCGAGCGGCGCACTGCCTACGGCTCTCGGTCCATTCAGCCGGTCGAGGTCGGTGGCCGTGTGTTGTTTATCCAATCCTCGGGCCGAAAGCTGCGGGACTACGAATACAGCTACGACACCAATAACTTTGCATCGTCCGACACCACCAAGCTGGCATCCAGTATCCTGCAGAGTGGCGTGATCGATATGGCCTATCAACAAGAGCCGGATTCGATCATTTGGGCCGCACGAGCCGATGGTCGCCTTGTTGGCTGCACCTACGATCAGGAAACCGGCCGTAGCGACGTGTATGCCTGGCACCCTCACCCGATGGTTAACGGGTGGGTAGAATCTGTGGAGACGATGCCGGCGCCCGACGGATCTGCCGATGACGTGTGGATGATTATCCGGCGCGAGGTCAACGGCCAGACCGTTCGGTATGTCGAGCTGCTGCGTGCTCCGCTCAAAGACGATGAGGACCAGGCCGAGGCTTTTTATGTGGACAGCGGCCTGACGTATCGCGGCCCGACCACCGCCGAGGTTTCTGGCCTGTCCCACCTGGAAGGTCAGGCAGTCGATATCCTCACCAACGGCGCGGCACATCCTCGCCGCACGGTGGCTGATGGCAAGGTGCAGCTGCAGTTCGAGGCTGAGATTGTGCATGTCGGCCTACCGACGTCCTGCACCATGGCCACCATGAATATCGAGGCCGGCGCAGCCAGCGGTACGGCGCAGGGCAAGATCAAGCGCATCACAAACCTCATCGTCCGGATGTTGCGCAGCCTGGGCGGCCAAGTGGGCCCGTCGCGCACCGAAATGAACACGCTGAACTTTCGGCGTCCGTCTCAACCCATGGGCAAAGCACCGCCGCTCTATACCGGCGATAGCGACCCAATCCCATGGCCTGGCGGCTATTCGCGTAATACGCAGGTCTGGTACACGAACGATCAGCCCTTGCCGGTAACGCTGGTGGCCTTAATGCCGGTGGTCGGCACGAGCGATGACCGATGAAGATTGTTCGATTGCAGACCGAGCACGTTCTCGCCGTCCAGCTGCAAGAGGCTCAAGCTTTCGCGCTGCCCATGATCGATATCGGGCATGCACGCCAACTTGTTGAATCTGAGGGAGTCGGCTGGGCCGCCCTGGATGGGGACGACGTCATTGCCTGCGCCGGCATTGTCCAAGCCCACGCTCAACGCGGTATGGCCTGGGCCATGTTTTCCCAACGGGCACTACAGCAATTCAAACTCATCCACCGGGTAACCCGTCACGTGCTGGCCAGCGCCCCATGGCGGCGCATCGAAATGACGGTGGACGCACGTCACGAAGCGGCCATCACCTGGGCGGAGCGCCTGGGATTCGAGCGCGAAGGCCTGATGCGCGCCGTAACCCCGGATGGCCGGGATTGTTTTCTTTATGCGAAGGTGAAGTAATGGATCCTATCTCAGCATTCCTGGTTGCCAATGCAGGAACAATTGCTGCTGTGTCCGGCGGCGTTAGCGCCGTTGGTTCGTATATGCAAGGCGAATCTGCCGCCAGCGGGTACCGACAACAGGCAGCAGCTGCCGAGCGCAATGCGGAGATCGCAGACGTTCAGGCCCGTCAGGCTTATGACGCCGGCCTGCAGAACGAGCTGACGCAGCGGCGCAGCGCTTCACAGCAGCAGTCAGATATCCGCGCCTCTGTCGCCGAATCTGGGCTGGATCCGAGCAGCGGATCGGCGCTCATGCTCCAGCAGCAGTCCGTCGAGAACCTGGAAATGGACGCGCTGACGACTCGGTACCAGACGCTGCTGCAGGGCAGCGCTTACGAGCAAGAGGCCGCGATGAACCGATATACCGCCAGGACGTTGCGCGGCTCTGCACGCGATGCACGTCGATCTGGGACGCTTGGTGCTGCGACCTCACTGCTGACGGCGGCAACAGGCTATGGATTGGCCCAGCAAGCAGGATCCGCTAGCGCCATCGGTGGTACAGGTCTTCGCTCTGGCAGCGGGCTAGGCCTTCGCGTCGGCAACGTTGCGCAATACTGGAGGTAAGCATGGCCACAGCTCGAGTTCCGATTCAAGTGGCGCAGCAGCGCCAAGGTGTACCAGTGGGCATGCCGGCCGCGCGCGCACCGATGGTGGCAAGCGCGAATACGACCGGCGACGCCGTCTCGCGTTTGGGTGCAGGCCTGGGGCAGATCGCATCCGCTGCCGATCGCCTGCAGCGCGAGCAATCCACCGCCTGGGTATCGAAAGCGGCCAGTGACGACTCCATCAAGTGGATGCAGCGGCTAAACGAGCTGCAGGACAGCGCTGCACCTGGTGCGCCTGACTTTACCCCCAACCTATTAAAGGAGTTCGACGACTACACCTCTCAGGCGATCGAGAATGCGCCCGAGAGCGCACGTCCGTTCTATCGTGAGCAGCTGACGCGGCAGCGCACGTATCTTGGCCTAAAGGCTGTCGAATTTGAGTCAGGCAGTCAGCGGGCGTACATCACGTCGCAGTATCAAACGGGCATGGAGTCTGATGCAGCCGCGATCGCCCTGGATCCTGCCTTGTACCAGGAACGCCGCGCTGCACGCGTAGCGGCCTTGAATTCGTCCAGCCTGCCCGATGGCGTCAAGGCCAAGCTGCTCGGGGAATCTGAATCGACCCTGGCGTACGCCGCCGGCGCGGCACTCATTGATCGAGATCCGCACGCAGCAGCTCAAGCTTTCGACGCGGCCTCCCGCGGCGAGGTGTCAACCGGGTTCGATTGGATTGCTCGCCTGGACTCCGACAAGATCCAGCAACTACGCACTCGAGCGCAGACCCAGACCGATCGTTTGGACAATCGAGCTCGTGTTGAACAGGACCGCGCCACGGCACGCGCCCAGCGTGCAATTGGCGAGGTGGATAAACAGATCGCCACCGGCGTCCCGGCGCGCACTGATGACATGCTGCGCTGGGCAGGCATGGTTGCAGGTACGGACTTTGAGCCGCAGTACCGCGAGATGATGCGCGGGCAGGAAGAGGTGCAACAGGTATTGCGCCTGCCCATCCCTGAGCAGGCCGCCTACATCCAGGAAAAGCGCCTTGCCCAGCAGCGGGGCGGAGCCAGCACCACGGATATCGCAAACCTCGATCGCCTGTCCCGTGCGTTCGAAGCCAACACCAAGATGCTGCAGGAAAGTCCGCTCTCATGGGTTGAGAACCGCGCGGGCTCGCCAATTACACCTCTGGACGTAAGCCAGTTGGCCGCGCCCAATGGCCCTGCGACGATCGGCCAGACCTTGCGCGATCGCTCTGACGTTATCCGCGGCCTGCAAGCTGCAAATCCGCCTGGCGCCGTGCAGATGCGCCCTCTTCTAGCCCCAGAGGCAGAGCAGTTGTCGACGACATTCAAGAGCGCCGGTGCTCGGGAAAAGCGGCAACTGCTCGGCCAGTTGTATTGGGCGGCCGGATCTCCGGATACGTACCAGGGCATAGTCAACCAGGTGGAGGGGATTGATCCATTCATGGCCCGCTTGGGCCGCCTGGCCGGCAGCTATGAAGAGGCCAAGCTGACGAATAATTGGCTTTCGTCAGATGTGGTGCAGTCTGCGGGCGATGCAGCCGCGACCGCGATCGCGGGAGACGAAATCCTGCGCGCAGGCGGAAAGTCCGGGACGCTCAGCTACCCGCTGCCTAAAGACGCCGAGTTCACGCAGGCGATCGCGGATAAGGTTGACAACCTCTATCGGGGCGCAACTGCCGGCGATAGCGGCGGCCAAGCATTCCTGCAGGATGCCTATGCGGTGAAAGCGTATTACGTGGGTAGGGCAGCTCAAGAAGGCGACCTGTCTCCCGACGTGAATGATGAGCGCCTGAATCAGGCTGTCACCGCGGTGCTTGGCCAACCGGTCGATTTCCATGGGAATGGCCAGGTGCTTGCCCCCTGGGGCATGAACGAGGAAAACTTTCTCGCTCGAGCAAACAAGGCGGTGTTCCGCGAGATCTCGTCGCGCGGCATGCAAGAGCAACTCGGCCGCAGTATGTCCAACACAGGACTGATTGGTGTCGGCGCCGGCGCGTATGCGGTGACTCTGGGCGGGCTTCCTATTCGAGATCCCGCCACCGGCGAGCCGGTGATCATTCAGATGACGCCGGATGCCGACGCAGGCCGCGATGAATTTGGCCAACGCTTGAGCGACCAGATCCCGGGAGCTACGCCATGATGACGGTAGATCCTCGCCGTCTGCGTGAAATCAACGCAGCGGCCAAGACGCCGGCGGAGATTCTTGGCCAGGCGGATCCGGGGGCACTCTCCGGATCTCTATCGGCGATTTCTCAAGGCATTGTTACTGGTACCGCCCAGGTAGAGGGATTGGTGGCCGGTGCCGCCGAGCGTGCGTATCAACCCGTATTGAACGCCATTGAGGGTGTGACGGGCGTCACGCCTTGGAACCCGTTCTCTGCGGTCCGAGAGCAAGCCGATACCTGGTCCCAACAGTATCAACCGGATCCGCTCACGACCGGCACGGTCGGGCAAATCATGTTCGACGTGTCACGAGTCATGACTCAGGTAGGCATCGGTGCAGCGGCGACCGCTGCCACAGGCGGAGCGGCAGGCTCCACCCTGCTTGCTGGGGCAGTAACGACTGGCACGGCCACCGGGCGCGCGACGTTCCAGGAAATGCAGCGCAAGGGCGTAGATGCAAGCACAGCTATGAACGCGGCGTTCGTCGATGCCGTTACGACCGGCGGCGGTGTGCTGCTGCCTGGCGCGATCGGCTACCAGAGCCTGGCTGCGCCCTTTGCTGCGACTGGCGCAGGCCTGAGCCGGGGCGCGTACTACGCCGCCAATACGGCCTATGGCATTGGTGCCAACGTCGCCATGGGCGTTGCCCAACGCGGTTCGACTCATGACCTGCTTGAGTCCGGCGGCTACACCGCAATGGCCAAGCAATACGCGCCGCTGGACGCCGCAGCCGTGACGGCCGAAGGCGTGTTGGGTGGCGTGTTCGGCGCGTTCGGCGCTCGAGCAGGATTACCTATGCGGGCCCAAACCGCTGCAGATGCCGCGCTCGCCGCACGTGACGCAAAACACGCGGCAATCGACACGGCGCCAGGTGTGCCAGCAGATCCCGAAACGGCCAGCGCTCATAACCGTGCCCTGGATGGAGCAATCCAGAACCTGATGGCCGGCCGCCCCGTCGATGTCTCGCGAACAGGTGTGGTTGATGGTCAATATGTGATGGGCAGACGCGATCAGTCCGCCATCGATGCTGCCCGCACAGAATACGGCAACGAGTTGCCGGTCTCGATGCGCTACAGCCCCAGCAACCGTCTTGCCGAACTACCTGCGCCGCAGCGTGCCGCCCTGCGCTACGACGCACCGGAGCTGAACGAATATGCCGCACAAGTTGAGCAACAGTACGGTCTACCGCCAGGCCTCATCAATGCACTGAAAAACGCTGGCGAGCGCAGCAACAGCAATCAGACCAGTCCCGTCGGCGCTCGAGGCGTGATGCAGTTCATGCCAGAGAACCTGCGCAAGTATGGCGTCTCAGACGCGACAGATCCGGTGCAAATGATCGACGCCGCTGGCCGCTACCTGCGCGACACGATGCGCCAATACGGCGGCAACGTGGACGCGATGATCGCGGACTACAACGGCGGTCCGAGGCAGGCCCGGGAGGTGTTGGCCGGCCGCCAACCTCGAGCTGCAGAGACACGCCAATACCTAGCCCGCGTCCGTGAGTGGCTCGGAAGAGACCGGGCTGCAGATCTGCCAATAGCCGCCCGACAGGCCGACGACTTCCCGACCGTCCCGGTCGAGCAAACTCGAGCGGCGGCAGCTATTGAGTCCGAGATCCAAACACTGGAAACCGAACGCGCAGATCTGCTAGCCACTGCTGGCAACGCGGCCGATCTGGGTCAGATCAGCACTGTGCGTGCCGACCTGCTCGACTTGCAGGCCCAGCGCGCCCCACTGGACGATGATTCCACGCTTCGAGCTGCCGCAAAGGAGATTCAAACCAGCACGCCACAGACCAGCTACAAACAGGCGGTATCAATCGCACGGCGAGAGCGAGACAGCCAAGCTGCCGAGCTCGACACCAGAATTGCACGCCTCGAGGGCGTCATTCGAGGAAATGCTGACGCCGATCGCGCAGCACAAAGGCTGGCCAGCATTGACAGCGAGCTGGATAACTTGCGCATCAATCGCGCCGCGATCGCAGAGCCTGCGGCCACAGAGCGCCAGTCAGTGAAAGCAGTCCGCAGCGCCCTGGCGGATATGGGTTTGGATCGGCCCGCTCCTACCGCTATAGACGCTGGTCGGCCATCAGACGCCAGTCCGACGACTGCTCGAGCGGGAGTGCAACCAAGGACACCTATGCCTCGTGAGCCACGGCAGGCCATGGCCCAAGACGGGCGCCCCAATGGCGAGCGTCCCGCTCAAGACGGAGGTGAGCAGCCCTCTCCTGCGCAGGTCATGGATGATCCGGAAACTCAAGCCGGGATCGCCCTGCTGGACGAACAAGGCGATATCGTCGTGCCGGTAATAGGTGCGGACGGCACCGAGGCAAACATTTCACTGCGCCAGGCATTGACCGAGGCAGATGCAGAACTTCAATACGGCCGGCCCGAGGCGTTCAACGCCGCAGTGGTCTGCGCCATGACCAGGGGCACGTAATGCGCGCTGAATGTATCGAAGCAGTTTCCCAGGCCTTGGGCCGGTCTATCACCCAGACCGAGGCTCAGAACATTGAGAACCGGATCGCACAGGCCATGCGGCGCGTGGCGGCCGAGGATCGCCAAGGATGGTTGGGCATGTCGCAAGGCGATCGTTTTATGGCAGCAGCTGAGCGAGCTGCTCGGGATGTTGCAGCGGATGCAGCACTCAAGCGTCGTCGCGTAGCGCTGACGGCCCTGAGACATGACGCGATGCGGAATTATCTCAATGGATCCGCTCATACCCCGGTCGACGCATTACGCCGCGCCCTCGCCTTCTACAGCGACGGACGCAGCGGCACCATCTCCATCGAAAGTACTGCCGCAGCAATCCGCAACGAGTCCATCGGCCAAATGCTTGATGTGTTCGACGTGACGCGCGGCAAGGTGCTCGGCCTGTTCACCAACCAGGAAGGCGTTGTAAACCTGGTGCGCGAGTTGCGTGGCCAGGATTCGGGGAGTGCCGAGGCCAAGGCTGCTGCCCGTTCGTTCCAGGATGTGGCCGAGCGCCTGCGGCAGCGATTCAATCGTGCCGGCGGCGACATTGGCCGATTGGAAGACTGGGGTATGCCGCAGTCCCACAGCCAGCGCCTAGTCGCTCTGGCAGGCAAAGAACGATGGACGCAGGACGCACTGAGCTTTGCCGATCGAGAGCGCTACGTGAATCCCGATGGCACGCTCATGGACGACGCCCAGCTCACTGAGTTCTTTAATGCGGCATGGGACAGCATTGCCATGAACGGAGCGAACAAGCTCGAGCCGGGCCGCCCCAGCGGCATCGGCATGCGCGCGAACCGTGGGAGTGCCGAGCGGCAAATCCATTTCCGTGACGCCGAGTCCTATCTCGAGTATCAGCAGCGGTACAGCGACACGCCTATGCTGCAGACGCTACTGAACCACGTCGATCGCATGGCACGCGATGTGGCGTTGGTTGAATCACTGGGCCCGGACCCCAACCTGATGATGCAGTACTGGTCGGACGTGGCCAAGAAACAAATGACCGAGGCAAACCCGGCCCAGGCTGACGCCATCGATGCCGAAATCGCCAAGCTCGAAACCCTGTACAACGAGGTCTCCGGAGCTCGCAAGAGCGTTGGCAACGTCCGGGTAGCTGAAGGGTTCGATACCTACCGGTCGTTGAACGTTGCAGCGCGACTTGGCTCGGCGGCAATCACTGCAATAACGGACGTTGGCACACAAGCCCTGACCGCTGTCTATAACGGTCTGCCCATTACCCAGCTTTTCATGAACGAGCTGCGCGCGCTAAACCCGGCCTCTGCGGCCGATCGGCGGCAGGCACTGCGCGCTGGCTTGGGCGTTCAGCAATTCATCGGCGCCGTGAACCGCTGGGGTGTGGATGGCCTCGCGCAAGACGCGCAGGTATCCGGTCGAATCGCTCGGTACGCCCAGGGGGCCGCCGCTGGCGTCATGAAACTGTCTGGCATGAATGCCCTGACCGGAGCTGGCCAGCAGGCATTCGGTACGGTCATGATGGACAGACTGGGCACTCTATCGCGGCTCTCCGGCCGGCTGGAGGAAATTGCCGCTGGCACCAAGGGCGATGATGCCCGCCTGGCGCGTCGATTGCAGTCCTATGGCATTGGCGAAGCCGAGTTTGACGTCTGGCGCCTGGCCCAGCCCGAGGACTGGCGAGGCCTGGGCGATACCGTTCTCACCGCCGAGAGCGTTTACCGTCTTCCGGATGAAGCCCTGGCATCCCTGGCAGCTCGGAACAGCACCACGCCGGCGTCACTCCGGGAGCGTGCAGCGACCAAGCTGATGGCCGTGGTGGAGGCCGAAACCAGCATGGCAGTGATCGAGCCCGGAGCTCGTGAGCGTGCAGCCATTTACGGCCGGTTTGGTAAAGACCGAGGTAGTCTTCCCACCGAGATCTACCGCTCGGCATTACAGTTCAAGAGCTTTCCTATTTCCATGATGATGCGCCATGGTGCTAGAGCCATGGGACAGGCCACGGGAACTGGAAAAGCCGCCTACGTTGCAGGCCTGGTAGGTCTGACCACCGTAATGGGCGGCTTTGCACTGCAGCTCAGCGAGCTGGCCAGTGGCCGAGACCCTATGGACATGACAGACCCTCGATTCATCGGCAATGCCTTTATGAAGGGTGGAGCCCTAGGGATCTATGGGGACTTCCTGTTTTCCGACTACACAAAGTTTGGCGGCACGTTGATGGGAGTTTTTGGCGGCCCAATAGCAGGCGACGTTGAGACGCTGATGCAAGCCACCATGGGGAACATCCAGAGATCCGCCGACGGCAAGGATGCATCCGGCGCTGCTGCGGTGCGACTGTTGAAAGGCAAGATCCCATTCGCCAACCTCTGGTACACGAAAGCGGCCACCGATCGGCTGATCTTCAACCAGCTGCAGGAACTCGCGTCGCCAGGCTACCTGCGCCGCATGGAGCAACGGGCGCGCCGCGAGTTCAAGCAGCAGTACTTCGCATCGCCGGACGGGCGCAGGCTAAGAGCGCCGGATCTAGGGGCAGCGCTAGGTCAGTAGGTCACCCGCGCCGAAGCTCATTGAGCGCCCGTTGGATCTGCGCCTCTGCATCCTCTAACTCGCTCAAAGTTCGGCGGACGTTTTTTGCCACATCTGGGTCGTCGCTACTACGGAGTCGACGCAATTTAGTTTTCGCATCGTCGATGCTGCTCAGGGCGTTTCGCAGGCTGTTTTGGGCTGACATGACGAGTGTCTCCTGTGTTGTGTGCCAGCCGATCATAGCGCCTTTCACGCAAGTTTCGCAGAAGTCTGCGCGCGCGCGCGAGGAAAGTGGCGGGCAATCTCCCCGGATTGCTCGCCATGACTGTCTCCACTGACGTTTCTTCCTTCGAATATGACACGGACGGTGTAACCACATCGTTTCCTGCCCCCTTTTACTTTCTGGCAAAGAGCGATCTTTATGTGACGCTCTATGACCCTGCGACAGAGACATCCACGGATTTGGTGCTTGGGTCAGCTTATGACGTGACCGGTGCCGGGGACCCTGCCGGCGGGGCTGTTATCACGTCCACGGTTTACCCAGCTGGCTTGAAGCTTCGCGGCGAACGCCTAGTAGATGTCACGCAGGAAACCGCGTACCAGCGCAACGACCCTTTTCCAGAGCGTGCGCATGAGCGTGCCCTCGACAAGCTGACGATGATCTCTCAGCAGTTCGAGAACTGGTTGGGAACGTTGCCGGGCTCTATGGGGCGAGTGCTGCACTTACCCGTCGAGTATCCGCGCCGCTCCAGCCTCGTGCCCCCTGTGTCGGTACGTGCCCGCAAGGCACTCATCTTTGATGACAACGGCAATGTCACTGTCGGCAAAGACGATTACGAGGACCAAGCAGCAGATGCGGCCGCGAGCGCTGCAGCAGCTGCACAGTCGGCAACCGAGGCTGACGAAGCGCGCGACGAGGTAGTACGAATCGCCAACGAATTTGGCGATCTGGAAACAGCAGTTGATCGCGCCGAGACGGCGGCCGACAGTGCGGAAGCTGATGCCGACCGCGCTGAAGCTGCGGCGGCGTCGGCCGCTGCTATCTCAAACCCGTTCCCAACGATTGCCGAGGGCATGGCTGGTACGACAGACGGTGATTACTTTACTGTCGCGCCGTCCCTCTACCCTCCAGCTCTGTACGACCTGTACCGCAACAACGCGGGCATAGCCCAGTACCTAGGCAGTTATCCAAGTCTGGATACCGTGCTCGACGCAATCGCTCGTATCGAGCGTCTGGAATCCATGGTTTGGACTGGCAACGGCGACGCTGTGGAGATCATCGATCCGTCCGGCAACATTGGATTGAGTCTTACCGGCAATGCCCTACGTACTGGCGGTGGATCGCTAGTGCGCACGTCCGGCAAATACGAGATTCAGGATATCGACGGTACGCCGCTTGTTGCCTATGTCCCGCATGTCTACGACCGGGATTGGGCAGAGGTGGTAGTCGATCTGATGGGATTTATTGGCGGCGGCATAACGACAGATGGCGCTCAAGCTGGCGGTCTTCTCGCTGTGTCTTCACCGGTTGATTTCTTTTGCGTCGTGGATGCTATGGGCTATATCGGATTCTTGGTATCGGGCGATGGCATCTATAGTGGTGCAGGATCACTTGCACAGATCGACGGCACCACTTCCATTCTCGGGCCGAGCGGTCTGTCCGTTGTGTCCTATTTGGCGGCAAACCTCGAAGGCTGGGCGGAGGTCGTCATTGATCCAATGGGCTTTATCGGTGCGGGTCTGCGTGACGATGGCCAATGGATTTCTAATGGGAACTCGCCTACGCCTGACACGGCTCCAGACACGCCGACATTTAATTTAGCTCGCATGCGCCAGACCCGGATGCGCGTGGCTCGGATTCAATACAAGGAAGGATCGAACAACACGCAGCTGCGCGTCGGGTTTCTCGGTGATTCGTTCACCGATGGCGCGGGCCGGTATGTGATGCGGTTTACCAACCGCATGATGCGCTTGCTGGGCGATGCCGGAGGCGCGTGGATCGGCTTTGGCTTTCTCGGTGTGAACAGCCACGGGAATGCCCGAATTGGAGCAACGGGCGGGACGACTGCCGAGGGAACTTACGGCACGCAAGCCGCTTATGGCGTCAGTAACCTGAGTACTGATGGCCGTTGGACGTGCGACTTCGCGGGCGGTGGGGGCCCTGATATCAGCTCGGTGACATCGACAGCGGTCGGCGCTGAGTTTGTGGTTGCCTACTATCCAGACAATGCGGTGGCTATGGTCGGGGGAGACCCGATCAACATGAGCCGCCTGGAGTTGCACTACAACGCGATCCAGGCCTGCACGCTGGAATACCAGTGGAACGATTCGGGTGTCTGGACTCCGCTAGAGTTGGCGGCATCTGGTGGCCCTGCGGTCATTGACCTGGGAGCACCACCGACAGGCAAGGCATGGGTACGGGCGCGGGTGGCAAGCGGCACGCTCACGGCGTTTGGCTGCTATGCATACTCCACAACGCCCGGGATTGCTGTGTCAAAGCTCGGCGCAAACGGCACCAGCGCACGGCAATGGGCGAACACGCCAGAGAGCACTTTCGTAGCGTCGCTAGCCAACCTCCCGTTGGACTCGATCGGCATCTTGCTCGGCACCAATGACCAAGGCCAAGCGCAGTCGGCAGAGCAGTTTCTTGCCAGCATGACGACGATCTACAACCGAGTGCGTGCCGCCAAGCCTGCCGCGGACATCTTCATTGTGATGCCAGAGGAAAACGTCGATCCTGATCGCGCACCGTACCCGATGGCTGGCTACACCAAGGCCATTCGGAAATTCTGCGCCGATAACAACGTGCCTTTCATCGATCTTCAGCCGTTCTTCGGCGTCACGCTGGACTATGGCCCAGACGGCATATTTCCTTTGTTGGAGGACCCGGTTCACCCCAATGGTCCCACCGGCGGTCAAGTCATCACCGACGTTTTGTATCGCGTGTGCATTACGAGCTTTTAATTCACTTAGTGAGGTAACACTATGGCCACTTCAATTCGTCTCGCAGAAAACGCGGACTTCTCTGGCGCTGGTTTGGGCATGATCCTACCGGTGCCCGACTTGCAGGTATTTAACTACTTCGGTGGCACGCTTGAAAAGTCGGTCGTCAACTATGCGGGCGGTGCGCCGCTGACGCCCAATGTATCGCCCACGGGAACACTGACCATCAACCCGACTTCTGTTGATTGCCAATCGGTTACCCCTTTGGCGTGCTTCGAAACGGGGATTGTCGAGCCGGAAGAATGGACGATGATGTTTGTTGGCATGGCCCCCAACCCCATTGCCGTCAATAACGATCGACCCTTCTTCATCGGTAACTACACCCGCTCATCCGAATCCTATTCGGGTGCTGGCGTTTATTTCAACCTGACTGGCGGGGCCGTTCTCATCCTCGGTAACGACACGGGTGCGAGCAAGGCGGTGACGTTGGCAACCACGCAAACCGCGCCGCATTTCTATGCCGCCCGGTTGAGCGGTGGCACGATCACGTTGCATGACAAGACGCAGGATATTTCTGCCTCTGCGACTGACGACCGAGCGACTCCGTTGGCCAGCAGCACCAACCTGCGTATCGGATCATCTGGGAACGCTACGACCATGTACGGCACGAGCCGACAGCATTGGGCGGGCATAGCTTCTCGCGGGCTGTCTGATGCTGAGATCACTGCCACGTATCAGCAAGTGAAGCGTGCGATGGCTTCGCGTGGCGTGACCATCTGAGTGTGGCGCGATGCACGACAACCATCAATCGCCCGATCCAGATCATCAATACGGGAGGCCCTATGCCTCAAAGGATCACAGAAATGCCTGACGATAAAGCCGCGCTCGTGAAAATGGGTATCGGGGCCTCTGGCGCGGTCTTTTACGGGCTGACGCTGAACGAATGGGTAGCACTAGCAACGCTGGTCTACCTTGCTATGCAAATCGGCCTGTTGCTGCCCAAGTACTGGAAACTTATCACCACCTGGGTCAAGGAACGCCAGCAATGAAGATCGGTACCAAGGTAGCAGGCGGTGCGCTGGCCCTGATCGCCTCTGGCGCATTGGCATTGTTTACGCCTGACCTGCAACAGATGCTCAGCCGCTGGGAAGGCGACGGCCAGAACGTCGTCTATCCCGACAAGCTGGCCAAGAACCTCCCGACTGTCTGTCGAGGAATCACCAAATACACGAGTCCCGAGCCGGTCATCTTGGGCGATTACTGGTCAGACGAGAAATGCCTAGAGGTGGAGCAGATCGTTGTCAGTGAGGGCCAGATCGAGCTGGCCAAGTGCATCAAGGTCTACGTGACGCAGCCAATATTCGACGCGTTCAGCAGCTTCGGCCATAACGTGGGCAACGCCAATGCCTGTGTGAGTGTGGCCATGGGCTTGCTCAATGCCGGTCGCGTGGCCGAGGCCTGTGATGCGATCGCTCACAAGGTGCCGACCAAGCGGCCTAATTGGTCCGTGGCTGATGGCAAGTATGTACCTGGCCTATACAGCCGTCGTCTTGATGAGAGAAAGCAATGTCTATCGGGACTGCACTAATCAGCTGGAAAGGCTATGCCGCTGCTGCTGCGGGTGGAGGGCTAGTAATGAGCGTGGTCGTGGGACTTGGTCAGGAGTGGAGATTAGGATCGCAGATCGCCGAATGCCAGCGCGAGCAAGCACAGACGAAATCTGACGTTGCTACGGCGTCGCTCAATCAGATTACCAACGACATACAGAACATTGCGACCGCGGCTCAACGTGCCAGGGAAACGGCCGAACGATTGCCGGACCAGATAGGAAAAATCTCAAAGGCCTTAAAAGATGCGCAACCTCTTCCTGATGGGTGTCGCCCTGATGCTGACCGCGTGCGCAGCCTCGCCGATTCAGTACGTGCCGCGAATCGTGCCGCCACTGGACAGCGAACTGGCAGCGCCATGCCCTCCAATTCCAGATCCCCCTCCGAACCCTGATGACTATGATGCATGGCAATTATGGATGCAGGAAGAGGTATTAGTGCTGTGGGCAATTTGCGCAAAACGGCATAGTGAAACCATATCGGCGTGGCCTAAGTGAGAACACAAAGCGCTAAAGTCTGATCTCGTCGCCAAAAACCTGCAATTACGATAATTCTCTCCAAGGAATGTCGCAGTTCAATCTTATATAGTCTTTTCCAGCGAGATATATTGTTCTCGTACCGTCTGGATGCTCACAGACAGCATTTACTAGAAAGCGGTACTCTCTTTCAGGAGCAAAATGAGAGGGTTTTGTAAAGGCTAGAGTACGAATCCTGGTAAAAACTTTATTTAGTTCGTCTTCTGTTCCAGATAGTATTTTTAATTCGCGATCAGAATAAAGAACTGCCCGATGATGTGTGTTGAACACGAGCTTACCAGCGGCGATCTTTCCGGACTCCCAGTCCTCTAGAAATCTCGGCTCGAACCAGCCCGGCTCGTGCTGCATTGCTACCATCCTTCCCAAATGCCACGCGAAGAGATCAGCTTTTTCCCACGGGATAGACCAAGAGTCTTCATAAGACTGAAATGGCCTAATGCTTGCATCGTCTAATTGCGACATGCAAAATGTGAAGCCATTGGGTAGCGCTCGGTGTATATCAAACTCCGCCTCAAATACTAAAACGGGATCGCCAAGTCGAACTCGCAGGATTTTTACATGAGTTTCGAGGGCAGTGGGGAGCTTGCAAATCGGAGGATAGCGCTCAGCTTCGAATGAGAATCTCTCGCCCACTAGAGCATTGTAGAAGCGAGCTGGAATCTTTATTGGACCACGTATGCTGACCGCCAGACTGTTGCTTGCTTCGAGCGAATCCGCGATCTCCTGATTTTCGTGTGCACGATAATAATTGAAGGTTCCTAGCTGAATTTGTGCCGCTAGGGTAGTCCTAACGTTATGTTCGGGCCTGCAACTCTTAACTAATCTCATATCTTCTCGCATTGGGTTGTGGCCAGCACGATTTCAACCGGCGCGGATTTTCTTCTTTTCTTATCGTCAGCCACAGAGTCGCTTGTGATGAATTTAGCTGGCGCTACGCTCCGGCAACTGATCGCCAGGCTGCCACTCAGCCAACTGCCAGCGCGCCTCGAAACCATCCTCTGTGACAATCCCAGCGCTCACATCCCCCAGCGCCTGCAACTCGCGCAAATCTGCTGGCGCAGTCTGAACCCATCGCTTGATCACGAACTCTGAGGAGGGAGTGTCTAAATGCTCGACAAGCGCAGGCGCGACGGTAGACAGATAGAGTAGGCCAACGAGGCGATCGCCAAGGATTGCGGCAAGCGCCCACTCGGCGCCCTCATGTGTATCTGATAGAGATTCGGGGATCGGATAGGTCATAGTAATCGTATGTTACAGCCTCATTCCGATCCGGTGCGAATTCGGTGCGAATTCCGTGCGAAACGGTAGACAGTTCCAGACAAAAAAGGGCGGATCGGTTTCCCGTCCGCCCCTGTCTGTCACTGTCTAAGACTTGCCAATCTGGTGGAGCCGGGGGGAATTGAACCCCCGTCCGCAAGCCCTCCGCAACCAGTTCTACATGCGTAGTCGACCTATTTAGTTTTAACCATGGACTTAGCCGATCGACAGGCCGGACCATGGCGATTCACGTAATTTAAGACTGAACCGTGTGACCCCAGTGCAGCCCGATTCCTTGTAAAGGACGCTGCTGCGATTCGAGGTTGCCCCCTAGGAAGTTGCCTTCCCTCGCCTGACCCAAGGACAGATCAGTGCAGCGGCTCACCGCTTAAGCGGCGAGAGCGAAACGCTCTTCGTTTGCGTTTAAAGTGTTCCAGTGGTTTTACGAGCTTACTGGTGCTCGGCATGCCCTGAGTTGTTTCGCGACCCACGTCGAATCCGGATCGGCCCCAAGATTCTCTATTGTACTCCAATTGGACCAGATAAAGCAGTCGCACACACCTCTCGCACAATCTGCGCAAACCGCTCCTCGGCGTCCAGCGGCAGGTCGCGTACCTGGCGTATCAAACTGACTGGCGGCAGCTCCCAGTTCCATTCCCAGGCCACGCGCGCAACGCCTCCGCCCTGCTCCATGTCATGCGCAATATCCTCTGGAACGATGGAAAGCAGGTTTTGATTGTTGCGCAACATCCCGGAGATCACATCGATGGAATAGGTCTCCACACGTGCGACGGGTGGGCGGACTTGTTCGCGGGTGAAGAGCTCGGTCACCATGTTGCCGATAGGGGTCGCCGACGACGGCAGGATCCAGTCTACGTCGGCCAACATGCGCCAGTCGGGTTTGGTGCGCGCGATGCGCCGGGCGAGCGCAGGATGGGCGATCAATGCAGGCCGCTGCGTGTACAGCACCTGGTGCCACATGTCGTTCATGCCAACGGCTGCTGCGGCGCGGCCGATGACGCAATCGATTTCGTGGGCGCGTAATTCCTTTAACAGCTGATCGGTGGTCGCTCGGTGCAGCACGACGTTGATGCCTTCGGCGCACAGGCGCTCCAGCGTCGGCGTCAGAATGCGGCCGGAAACAAAGGGAATCGCCCCTACCCGCAATTGGGCAGCTCGGCCTGAGCGTACGGCCTCCATTTCCTGGCCCCAATGGTCCAGGTCCAGCATCATCCGTTCCGCTCGCACCAGGGCCAGCTTGCCCAGCGGCGTAGGCTCCAGCCCCTGGCGCGAACGCACGAATAAGGGGGCCTCGAAGATGTCTTCGATTTCGGCCAGAGCCTTGGTCGCGGCGGGCTGGCTGATGCCCATCGCGTCCGCTGCGCGCGTCAATGAACGCAGACGCCCCAATCGAGTCAGCAACGTCAGGTGCCGCAATTTCAGCCGTGAAAACAATCGTGCGCCGGGTCGACGGCCGGCAGTATCGGAATGGGAGGAACGCGCAGTTGTCATGGCAATGACGAAGAAGAAAGACCGGTCTGGGTGAAAAAGAACCGAACGAAAAAACCGTGGTGGAGCCGGGAAAAAACGGCCTATAGCGCCGCTAAACGCCCACAAATGCATAACCAAATGGTTATGCATTGATTGGAAATACGCATATTACCGTTATTTGCACTCTTTATACTGACCTCCTCTTCCCCGCGCTTTCCTCCGGTATTCGCCTATGTCCTCCCCCAGTTTCACGACCCGCCCGGAAATCCGTGGCACGTTTGGCGTGGCATCGTCTACGCATTGGCTGGCCACGCAGGTCGCCATGAGCGTGCTGGAGCGCGGCGGCAACGCGTTTGATGCCGCCGTCGCGGGCGGTTTCATGCTGCAGATTGTCGAGCCACATTTGAACGGCCCTGGCGGCGAGGTGCCTATCCTGTTCTGGAACGAAAACGATCCGCGTATCCAATCGATATGCGGTCAGGGCACCGCGCCTCAATTGGCAACGCCCGCCTATTTCCGGAATATGGGCGTAGATCTGGTGCCCGGCGTGGGCCTGCTGCCAGCCACCGTGCCCGGCGCGTTTGGCGCGTGGCTGACGATGCTGCGCGATCACGGCACCTGGGAACTGGCAGATGTACTACGTCCGGCGATTGATTACGCTCGCAATGGTTTTCCGCTGGTGCCACGCATCGTGCAGGCGATTTATTCGGTACAGGATCTGTTTCGCCAGGAATGGCACAGCTCGGCCGATGTCTGGCTGCCTGGCGGCAAAGTGCCGCATCCCGAGCATCTGATGCGTACGCCTGCCATCGCCGATACCTACACGCGGATCGTTAGCGAGGCCAATAACAGAGGTAGCGATCGGCGTGCCCGTATCGATGCCGCACTGGAGATCTGGTATCGCGGTTTTGTCGCCGAGGCGATCGACGCCGCATACCGTACCCCGATGCGCGACTGCACCGGTGAACGGAATGCTGGCCTGCTGCGCCGCGAGGATATGGCGGATTGGCAGGCGACATACGAAGACCCTGCCATGGTGGATTTTGGCCGCTATACCGTCGCCAAATGCGGCGTGTGGTCGCAAGGGCCGGTGTTTTTGCAGCAGTTGGCGATGGCGCGGCATTTGCCGCTAGAGGGACTCGCAGCGGACTCGCCCGCGTTCGTGCACCATATCGCAGAGGCGGCAAAGCTGGCGTTTGCTGATCGACTGGCGTGGTACGGCGACCCACGTTGCAATGATGTGCCGTTGGCCGATTTGCTGTCAGATGATTATGCGCGAGCGCGCGCGGCATTGATCCGTGACCAGGCATCACGCGAACTCATACCCGGATCGCCTGGCGGGCGTACGCCACGGTTACCCGATCTGGACGCAGCACGCCGTGCGCTGGCGCAGGCCGATACGCGTTTTGGCGTGGGAGAACCGACCTTTGCCCAATTACCGCCCGTGGACCAATGGCTGGAGCGCGAGCTGTTTGTGGGGGATACCTGCCACATCGATGTCATCGACAAGGACGGCAACATGGTCGCCGCGACGCCATCCGGGGGATGGCTGTCGTCCAGTCCAGTCGTACCAGGGTTGGGGTTCTCTATCACGACGCGATTGCAGATGACGTGGCTCGACGAAGGTCTGGCAGGACAATTGCAGGCAGGTGCGCGGCCTTGCACCACACTATCGCCCGGCATGGCGTTGCGTGATGGCCAGCCGTATATGGCGTTCGGTACGCCCGGCGGAGATCAACAGGATCAATGGACGGTGGCGTTTTTCCTGCGCCATGCGCTATGCGGAATGAATCTGCAAGAGGCCATCGACGCACCGGCCTGGCATATCGATCACTTTCCAGGCTCATTCTGGCCGCGCACGACAACACTCAACCGTATCACGGTGGAATCGCGCATGCCGGAGAGCACATTGGACGCGCTGCGCGCGGCCGGTCACGAGGTCAAGGTCGGAGCGCCCTGGTCCGAGGGCCGCATCAGCGTATGTACGCGGGAACCGACCGGCAATGGCACGAGACTGCTGCGCGCAGGGGCAAATCCGCGCGGCATGCAGAGCTATGCCGCCGGACGTTGATCGCTATTCAACAAGCGGGCCCGCATTCGGGACTCGCATTTTGTATCGCGGCGCAGGCCGCACATAACAAGGGGATTGATCCATGACTTTTTCATTTCGCAGCGCATTACGCGCTTTCGTTTTAGCGGCAGGCATCGTGCCCGCTGCAGCAATGGCGGCATGGCCAGAGAAACCGATTACGCTGATCGTGCCGTGGGCAGCAGGCGGCTCGACAGACATTCTGGCGCGCATGTTGTCCGAACAGATGACCAAGACATATGGCCAGCCGGTGATCGTGGAAAATCGCTCGGGAGCCTCCGGCAATATTGGATCGGCGTTTGTGGCACGGTCAGAACCGGATGGCTATACCTTGCTGGTCGGGTCGATGAGCACCCATACGATGAACGAGGCGCTCTACGACAACATGCCATTTGATGGCGTGAAAAGCTTTACGCCGATCGCAGAACTCGCGCTGGTGACGAACACGATGGTGGTAAATCCTTCGCTGCCGGTCAATAACGTCAAAGAGTTCATCGACTATGCCAAGGCGAACCCCGAGAAAATCGCGTATGCCTCGGCAGGCCCCGGCTCGACCAATCACTTGAGCGCGGCCATGTTCGAGAAAGCGACCGGCATCAAGATGGTTCACATCCCCTATCGCGGCGGCGCACCAGCGGTCTTGGACACTGTCGCGGATCGTACGCAGGTGCTGTTCAGCGCGGGCACGCAGACTTTGCCGCACGTGCAGGCAAAGAAACTGAAGCTGTTGGCAGTGACCGAGGAATCGCGCTCGCCGCTGCTGTCCGATGTCCCTACCGTTGCGGAAACCGTGCCTGGCTATTCGATGGCGGTTTGGTATGGCGCCTTTGGGCCGGCCGGCATGGATCCTGAGTTGGTTGCCAAATTGAACAAAGAGATCAATCGCATCCTGGAACTGCCGGAGGTGAAAAAGAAAATGGGCGATATGGGAGTGCTGGTCATGCAATCGACACCCGAAGGCTTTGCCAAGACAGTGGCGGCCGATGCACAGAAATACTCCGCCATCGTGCGCGAATTGGGGATCAAGGCGCAATGACGGAATTGGACGTTCGAATCGCCCGGGCAGTACGCGACAGTGCCGCCGTGACCGATGCGCTGACCAGCGCCGATCCTGCGGCGGTATTTGCCGCCATGGATGAATGGTCTCAACCCGTGTTGCAACAAGCGCTATGCACCGTCAATCGTTTCGACTCGCTCAATATGGCTGTGGTGCGGCTCTATAGTTCGGATCCGGTGTCTTATCCGCCTGGCGGGTCGAAGCAGAAACGCGGCATGCCCTGGGGCGAACACGTGCTATTGCAGCGGCGTATCTATGTCGGCGAAGGCCCGGACGCGATCCGGGCCTCGTTTGACGATCATTCGGCGATCTTGGGACTGGGGCTGCAGTCGGTGATCAATGTGCCGGTGGTCGTGGGCGATGTATGCCTGGGAACGGTCAATTTTCTGATGCGCGAAGCACGTGTTCACGACGCGCATATCAGTTTTGCACGACTGGCGGCTTATTTGACGGTGTCAGGATTTCCGCGCTGATTCCGTTTCGAGCGATGGTTCGCGAACACTTTCCCGGCGCGAACCATGCGCCTCGGCATATATCCGAGTGAACTCCGCCCCGAGCAAGAATACCTGCGCGGCGTAATACACCCAGATCAGTACGATTACGAGCGAGCCTGCGGCCGCGTAGGAGGACGCGACCGAGGCTCTCCCCAGGTACAGTCCGATCAAGGATTTACCGATCTCAAATAGCACCGCCGTCACGAAAGCGCCGGTCCAGACGTCCCGCCAGGCAACTGGCGCCTGCGGCATGAATCGATAGATCAACGCAAACAGCAGCGTCAATGTCCCCAATGTCACGACGATATTCAGCCCCTGTAGCAAGATTTCCCAGCCGGGCATCATGACGCCCGCCCAGCTGCCCAATGCCGCGAGTATCGAACTGATGATCAGTGACACCATCAACAAGAAAGCCAGTGTCAGGACCAGCCCGAAAGACAACAAACGGGCCCGGATCATGCTCCATATCCCGGACTGTTTCTTTGCACCGACTTTCCAAATGCGATCGAGCGCGCTTTGCAGTTCCGAGAATACTGTCGTCGCGCCAACCGCCAATACAACAACACTGATAACGGTGGCCACGATACCTTGCGATGGTTCTTGGGCACCTCGGACGACGCCTTCAATCGTCTTGGCGCCTTCTGCGCCGATCATGGCATGGACCTGCTGAAACAGTTGGCCGCGTACGGCTTCTTCGCCCCAGAAAAAGCCGGCAATCGCGATGACAATGATGACTAAAGGCGCCAAAGAAAACACGGTATAGAAGGCGATCGCTGCGCCCATACTCGGCGCGTAATCATCCAGCCAACTATTAACGGCCTGTTTGGCTAAACCGTAGAAACGTTTGATATGCATTCGGCGCTCCGCATTGGCCGGGACTGCTTATCAGCTCAACCGCTTCACCACTCGCGCCACGCGCGCGATGCCATCTTTACCACTGGCGGCGCGGCCGATTAACGCGGTACCGACCGTAGTCAAAATGCCGCGTCGCAGCACGGTACGACTACGCATACCCGCGACCATCAGCAAGGCACCCAGGCTGAACACGATCAGATGCTCGCCCGGAAAACCGGGCCTTTCGTCGTCAAAGGATTTCAACTCTCTCAACATCGAGCCGGCATCTCGAGCGGAAATGGAAGCCTCGGGGAGGGAATGTGTAGGCATGATGTTCCTTGTTCGATACCGCACAAACCGATGGTCCAGCAAGTGACGTGCCAGAGGTCGTAGACGTCATCAAAACGGGGCGGCGTGTACCCGGCCCGTTGATTTCACCTCAACGACGGGGCCGTACTCGCATGCGGCCATGCAATCGGCGCCCCGTCGAAACGACCCGGATGTGCTCTCGCCATCCGGGCCCGCTATCAGAACATAGTATTGTTATTGGCCGATTTTTCCGGAATCGGCTGAACGGCATCCCAGTGTTCGACGATCTTGCCATTCTCCAGCTTGAAAATATCAATGATGGCGTTACCACGCGTTCCGGGCTCGCGCACCGAATGCACATGCAAGATGACGTAATCACCATCCGTAAATGAACGCTTTATCTCGCTGTGGGATTTGGGGAATTTCTCTTTGAGAAACGCGATGAATTTCCGAAAACCTTCGGGCCCGTCGGCAGCGTTCGGATTGTGCTGCACATAGCGATCACCCACATAAGCAAGTGCCGCGTCGGCGTCCTTCTGGTTCAAGCCTTTTTCATAAAAGGCAAGCACGGTCTGGCGATTAGCCTCTTGCTGCGCCTCGCTCGTTGCCGCTGCGGCGGTACCGGCGGACAGAGCCAGTGCAGCGACAACAACCGTGCGCAAAAGATATTTCGTCATAATGAAACTCATCAACGTTCTCCTGTTGCTGGCGAAAAACCGCAGTGATCAACACATCACTTATTTGCGGCCAACGTCTCTAATTTACCCAGCAACTCGCGAAAACGCACGTTATCGTTCTGTATAACTTCAGAGAACGCTTGTTGATCCCCGCATGGACCATTTGTTTACATTATGGAATGCGAGACTGTATTGTTTGCTGCCCACAGCTGCAATCTTTGGATTTATCCGTGGACGGACGAAATGCGACGTCCGTATGCGATCAAGCCTCGCAAAGTTGCGCAGATCATGGGTAGCATTAGCACTTTCATGGCTCATATCACTATGAACTCTCGTACGCACATCGAACCCACCACCGTCGGTGCGCTGGCCGGCTGGCGTGTCACCACGCCTTATGGCAGCGCGTTGATCTCTCAACAAGGCGCACAACTGCTGAGCTACACGCCAGCAGGCGGGCGGCCATTGATCTGGCTGTCTGAACAAGCAGTCTTCAAACCCGGCACTCCTGTACGTGGCGGAATTCCGATTTGCTGGCCATGGTTCGGCGTCTATGACCGCAACCCGCAATCAGTGCGAGACAGTGTGGCCGCCGCGCCGGGCGCCTCATCGCACGGCTGGGTGCGGCAGGTCGACTGGCAGTTGTCGGCACAACTCATAGAGGATGACACGGCGAGACTGGAGTTCACTTTCGAGGCGCCGCGAGACCATGCCCCTGGATGGACACATCATGCGCAGCTCACACTACTGATGCGGTTCGGCAAAAACATCGAAATCACGCTGTCCGTGCGCAACCGAGGGGTCCAGGACCTGACCACAACGCTGGCGCTGCATACTTACTTGGCCGTCTCAGACAGCCAGCATGTCACCATCCAGGGACTCGAGGGCCACCGTTATTTGGACACCGTGGAAAATTGGGAACCTCGGCAACAACAAGGTGCAGTCAGATTCAACGGCGAAACCGACCGGATATATCTGGACACGGCTACGCCACTCACGCTGCATGATCCTGGTTGGAAACGCGATATCCGCCTGCAAGCGAACGGCTCTCGATCCACCGTTGTGTGGAACCCTGGTGCAGCCAAAGCCGCTCGATTAGCCGATATGGCGGACGACTCGTGGTCGCACATGGCCTGCATCGAAACCGCACGGGTGCTTGACGATGCATTGACGGTAGCGCCTGGAGCCACTGAGCGTGTTTCGTTGTCGATTGGCTGGTTGACGACGGGCTAACGCGGTCAGATTGACTCTAGATCTGGAACAATCTGTCCACCAAATGCAGATTTATCTCGAATAACAACAGAATTACAGTAGTGAAAACGGCATTTCCAATGAATTGCCGCCCCTGTTTTATTGGAGAGATCTGCCATGCAAGCCCAACCTACTCTTTTCGTATCTCATGGCGCCCCGACTTTTGCGGTCGAGCCAGGTTTGGCCGGCCCACAATTGAAGGCGCTGGGCGAGCGCCTTCAATCTCCGCGCGCAGTGCTGATCGTCTCGCCTCACTGGATGACGCGCAGCCTGAGCATTACCGCCTCGGCGCATCCTCAAACCATCCACGATTTTGGCGGTTTTCCCGCTGAACTGTATACGTTGCAATACCCCGTCGCGGGCGACCCCGCACTGGCCGAACGCATCGCAGCGTTGCTGCGAAACGCGGGGTACCACGCAGACCTGGATACCGAACGGGGCCTGGATCACGGTGCCTGGGTGCCGATGATGCACATGTTCCCCGAACACCAAGTTCCCGTGCTGCAGCTCTCGTTGCCGATGCATATCAGCCCCGAACAGACCTGGGCGCTGGGACAGGCTTTGGCACCGCTATCGCAACAAGGCGTGTTGATTGTCGGCTCGGGCAGTTTGACGCACAACTTGTACGAGTTTCGTCAGCATGGCGCGGATGAACCGTATGTGAAGGCGTTCGCGGACTGGGCTCGCCAAGCCGTGCAAACGCATGATCAAAATGCGCTGGTGGGCTATTTGGAACACGCACCACAAGCACGGCGTGCGCATCCTACTGCCGAACATTATCTGCCGCTGTTGATCGCCGCAGGCGCGGCTGCGCCCGATGCCGAGGTCGATGTGCTGGACGGCGGCATCGCCCATGGCGTGTTGTCCATGGACAGCTATGTGTTCAATGCGCCCGCTGTGCACTGATTAATCAGTGCATTTCATGCCGAGGTCTTGCCGCGCATCGGCGACCTCGCCAAGAACGGGGATGACATTGACACTCGGAACGTCGCCCCGTGCCTTGGCAAGCATGAACGCAAGCCCACTGCCAAGGACTGGACTACTGCGATGCAGCGCCGCTCGTCGTAGGCTGCCCCGCGGGCGCATTCTGCTGCAGCCATTGCAGTGACTTCATCCCCGCGCGGCCATCGGGTGTCAGGCCGGCGTCGCGCTGGATGGATTTCAGGGCCTCGCGGGTACGCGCGCCTATCAGGCCATCGGGCTGGCCGATATCGAAGCCGCGCGCGATCAACAGGGTTTGCAGCTCGCGCCGTTGGGCGCGTGAGAGGCCGGGATCGTCGGTCGGCCACGCATGTACAAACGGCCCACCGCCGCGCAAACGATCCGACAGGTGCGAGATCGCCAATGCGTAGCTTTCCGCCGCGTTGTAGGAATATATCGCGTCAAAATTCCGCGTCACCAAAAACGCCGGACCCGAAGGGCCTGCGGGCAATAACAACGCGACCTGCATATCGCCCGTTGGCAATGCGCTGCCATCGGCCTTTTTGACGCCCTTTGCCGCCCAGGTGGATATGGGCTGTTTGTTGCGGCGTCCGGCGCCAGAGGTATCCATGCCATCAGGCAGACTCACCTCAAAGCCCCAAGGCATATCGGGCTTCCAGCCGGCGCGTTTGAGGAAATTGGCGGTGGAGCCCAGCGCATCGGGTACGCTATCGACCAGATCGCGACGGCCATCGCCGTCAAAGTCTACGGCCAATCGCAGATACGTTGAGGGCATGAATTGCGTCTGGCCAAATGCGCCCGCCCACGAACCATTCAGGCGCTCGACGCCCAAGTGTTCCTGCTGGATGATCTTCAGCGTGGCAAAGAACTCGCCACGGAAATAGCTTTGCCGGCGGCCGACACATGACAATGTCGATAACGATGTCAGCAACGGACGTCCGCCCAGGATTTTGCCGAAATTGCTTTCCACGCCCCACACGGCGACCACGGTCGCCGGATCTACACCGAACTGAGACTGCGCACGAGACAACTCGGCCTGCCACTGCTGCAAGGCGAGCTTGCCGTCGGCAACGCGCTCGTCGTCAACCAGCGAAGCCATGTAGTCCCAGATCGGCGTCTTGAACTCGGGTTGCGCGTCCAGCAGAGGCAAGACGCTCAGGTCTGGTTCCAGGTCTTTGGTGTAGGTATCGTAGGTGCTGGCCGATACGCCTTGCTTGATCGCCTGGCCACGCAATTGCGACAGGCACTGAGCGAAATCGGCCGAACTATAGGCGGTTGCCGAAGCGGCCTCGACCGCGGCATTGCCGGCCGTAGCGGCCGATGCCAGCGGTGCAGCGCCCGCCCACAGCGCGAGAGAGATAAAGGGCAAGGAATATCGTAGTGTCATGGGCGGGATTTTATAAGCTGGCGCAAAAAATAGCCGACTGGCGAGGTGACGCCATAGTATCGCGCTGTAACCGGCCTGACACGCTCGATCTGCCCTCCCCCCTTTTCACCGTAACAGCGGCCCAATAGTTGACAGACCATATCGGGCCGCCTGCCGATGCCTATCGATCAAGTCGGAGGAATACCCGCGCTCTCTACCGCCCGATGCCAACGCTCACGATCCTGTTGCAAAAAGGTAGCAAACTCTGCCGGTGTATTACCTACTACCTCAACCCCGTCATTGCTCAGACGCTTCGCGATTTCTGGTTTTGCCAGCACGTTGCTGACCGCCCGTTGCACCTTGTCCAGCACCTCGGCAGGCGTGCCCTTTGCCGCGCAAAGCCCTGTCCATGGCACCAGATCCAATTTGGGCAGGCCGACCTCCGACACAGATGGAATATCCGGAAACGCCGTCAACCGTTTCGGGTTCACGGCCGCCAAGGCACGCAACTGGCCGCTTTGCACATACTGGTACGAGCTGATGGGTTGGTCGAAGATGACCTGGACTTCGCCCGACACCAGATCGCTCAACGCCTGACCGGTGCCCTTGTACGGGATGTGCAGCATTTTCACATCTGCCAAATGCTGCATGGCCTCGCCTACCAGGTGGCCAGCCGCGCCGACTCCCGAAGACGCGAAACTCAGTTTGCCCGGATTCTGCTTCGCATAGTCGATGAACTCCTGCATGGTTTTCACAGGCACCTTGGCATTGACCAACGCCAAATAAGGCGTCATCCCAACCAAGGTCACGGGCACAATGTCGGTTGCGGGCTTGATCCGCAGGCTGGGATATAGAAACGGCTGCACCGACATGAAACCCGTTGTGCAAACCAGTAGGGTATGCCCATCCGGCTCGGCCTTGAGCAACGCATCGGCAGCGATATTGCCGTTGGCCCCTGGCTTGTTTTCAATCACGACTTGCTGGCCCAGTTCTTTACTCAACTCCGGCGCAATCAAACGCGCAATCAGATCGTTCGATCCGCCGGGCGAAAAACCGACCAGAATATGAATAGGCTGAGTTGGAAACTCGGCCGCAAGAGCGCTGGCCGCCATCATCGATAGTGCCGCACCGATCGTCTTGATCAGTAACATGCTGCGTTTGGTTTTCATTGATTCCCCTTGTAGCCAAACATGTGGATGTGGACGCAAAACGCCCACCGTCAAGAAAGCACTGCGCGAGCGCGCGCAATACGTCGACACCCTTCCAGCAACTGCGCGTCGCTGGCCGCGAAAGACAGACGGAAGTGGCTGGGAATTCCATAAGCACTTCCCTGCAGCACGGCCAGGTTCTCTGTATCGAGCAAATGCATCACCCACTCATCGCTGTTGTTGATCACACGCCCGTCCGGCGTTTTCAGGCCGAACAAGGCATCGCAAGCGGCGAAAATATAAAAAGCGCCCTCGGGCCGATAGGCCTGGATACCATCGATCTCGTTCAGCGCCTGAACCACCAGGTCCCGCCGTGCCTGAAAACTGCGGCGGCTGGTCGCAATGAAGTCCTGCGGCCCATTCAACGCGGCAACAGTAGCGGCCTGTGCAATGGCGTTGGGGTTGGACGTGCTCTGCGATTGCAGCTTGACCATGGCTTTACACAACTCGATAGGCGCGGCCCCATAGCCGATACGCCAGCCCGTCATGGCATAGGATTTCGAGACGCCGTTGATGGTCAGCGTACGATCCCTTAGTTCGGGTACGACTTGAGCCATCGTGCAAAATTCGCGGCCGTCGTAAAGCAAGTGCTCATAAATATCGTCGGTCATCACCCATACTTGGGGATGGCGCTTCAATACCTCACCCAATGCCACCAGCTCGTCGCGGGTATACGTCGCGCCGCTGGGATTATTGGGCGAATTCAACAGCAACCAACGTGTGCGTGCTGTGATGGCGCGCTCGAGATCCTCGGGTTGCAGCTTGAATCCCTGCTCGGACTTGCCCGTGACGAAAACCGGTTTGCCATCGGCCAGCAACGTGATGTCGGGATACGACACCCAGTACGGTGCCGGAATGATCACCTCGTCGCCTGGCTCCAGCGTGCTCATCAGCGCGTTGAACACGATTTGCTTGGCGCCCGTGCCCGCCACGATTTCGTTAACGGCGTAATCCAGCCCGTTCTCACGCAACAATTTTTGCCGAATGGCCTCGCGCAACTCTGGCGTGCCGCCTACATCGGTATAGCGGGTTTTGCCTTGCTGCATGGCTTGCCAGGCGGCTTCCTTGATGTGTTCGGGCGTATCAAAATCCGGCTCACCCGCCGTCAGGCCAACAATATCGCGCCCTTGAGCCCGCAATTCTCGGGCACGTGCGCCAGCCATCGAACTCGGGGAAGGCTTGATGCGTTGCAGACGGGAAGATATGGCAATCATGCTTGCGGACCGTTGTCATGGAAAAGACAAAAGTATGTGGCAGGTCCTCGCCAACGGCGTAACGAATAATCGGCAGTCCGGGCTATTCCTTTTTTTCCTGCCTTGGCTGACAATCACTTGCGTGAAATTCGTTCTGATTGTTTTGCGGCCGACCCACCCTCTCAAACCTATGAATCCCACATTCAAGCAGCTCGAAGCGTTTTATTTCAGTATCAAGCTGGGCAGTTTCAATGCTGCGGCCGCTCGATTGCATACGACGCAGTCCGCGATCTCCAAGCGCGTGAGCGAACTCGAAACCATGTTGGACGGCCTGGTCCTGCACCGCAGGCCGGCAGGATTGGCGCTGACCAGCCTGGGCCATCGCTTATTGCCGCTCGCCACCCAATCCATACAGCTGCGTACGCAAATCGAAGACTTGGCCGGCACCGAGCAGACCATCAAGGGCGTATTACGCATCGGCGTCACAGAGCTGATCGCGCTGACATGGTTCAGCCGCCTGATTCAACAATTGCATATCAGCCACCCTGAGCTGCGGCTGGAGCCGCTCGTGGAGTCTGGGGTCACCCTATTTCGCAAGGTGGAGTCGGGGCGGCTGGATCTGGCCATCATGGCCGGGACCTACTGGAAAAACGGCTATACCACCGTACGCGTCGGCCAGACTCAGGACTATTGGATGGCAGGTGCGCATGTGTCCATCCCCAACCGTCCGCTGCAACCTGCGGAATTCGCCAACTATCCCGTGCTGGAACAAGTCGAAGACTCTGCAAAGAATCGTTTTTACGCGGCGTGGAGAGCGGAAAACGGTTTTGTATTTGGCCCGGTATTCACGACCAACAGCCTGGTGGTGCGGCGTGAAATGGTGGCCTGTGGCCTGGGCATCAGCCAGATGCCGCTCGATTATGTGAGGCAGGATATCGATAGCGGTGTGCTGAAAATCGTACGCAGCAATCCCATGCCGCCCGAGACCATCTACAGCGCCGTGTGCCACGAGGACAGCCGCAGCCCCGCCGTCGATCTGGTCGTCAACAAGGCTATCGAGCTATGCGATTTTTCGTGCAGGCCGGAATACCCCAGCGCGGATAATGACCTGAATCCCACGATTCCGCTGCGTTAACGGACAGTCCCCTGCAGCGCTGCCAGCTCTGCCTCGTCGAACCCCGCCAACCGGCGCGCCTCGAGATTGAACGGTCCGCGCAGCTTTGGGGCGCTATAACGCTGCGCCAACTCAGCATAGCAAGCCACAGGATCCAGCCCCTGCTGATCGCAAAGATAACGAAACCATTGATTCCCAATCGCCACGTGCCCGATCTCGTCACGCAGGATGATGTCCAGGATAGCGCCGCCGTCCTTGTCCCCGGCGCTGATCAGCTTGTCACGAATGAGCGGCGACGCATCCAGGCCGCGGGCCTCGAGGGTGCGCGGCACGAGCGCCAGGCGGGCCAGCAGATCATCGCGGGTTTTTTCCGCCATTTCCCATAGCCCGTTGTGCGCAGGAAAGTCGCCATAAACGTGACCCAAGGTGCCTAGATGGGTATTGAGCAGGTCGAAATGATAGGCCTCCTCACGCGCCACCCGCAGCCAGTCGCGGTAGAAACCTTCGGGCATGCCCGGGTACCGCCACACGGCATCCAGCGCCAGGTTCACCGCATTGAACTCAATATGCGCGAGCGCATGCAACAACACGGCGCGGCCCTCACGGGATTGCACAGAGCGCTGTTTGACCTGTTGAGGCGGTACGAGCTCGGGCGCGTCAGGGCGTCCGGGTAAATTGACAGGCTCGTCCAACACCAGGTCGGTACTAAGCACGGCATCGTCGCAAATAGCTCGGACAGCAGCCAATTTGTCCGGCCAGGCTCTCGCAGCCAAGGCTGACAGTGCCTGGCTACGCAGATCGGGGCGAATCATGGCGGAAATCACAGTATCGGTCATACAAAAAGAGAGAAAATCATCACCGTGCGATGGGTGTGCTCCATAGTAACCACAATGCCGGTATCACGGATTGCGGCAACTCGTCGGCCAGACTTTATCATTACGCCATGACCTCTCCCGCTCGCCTCGGCATCGCCACCTCGTTATCCCAAATAGACCCGTCCGAATGGAACGCGTTGGCGGGCAATCAGCCATTTGTGCGCCACGAGTTTTTGTCGGCACTACATGAGACAGGCTGCGCGTGCCCCGATACGGGCTGGGCACCGTACTACTTGGTACTACGCCGCGACGAGCGTCTAGTCGGTGGCGTACCACTCTATTTGAAATCCCACTCACGCGGCGAATACGTTTTTGATTACGCCTGGGCGGATGCCTTTGAGCGGCATGGTTTGCGCTATTACCCAAAACTGTTGAGTTCAATTCCGTTTACACCGGTCGGAGGATCGAGGCTATTGGCCGGCACGCAAGAAGACCGTCTGACCTTGGCGCAGGGCTTGATTGAATTGGCACAGGGATTGAAGGTCTCTTCGCTGCACATGCTTTTCCCTGACGAAGACGATTTGCTCGCGCTGCGCGAGGCCGGCTATATGGTGCGCGAAGGGGTGCAGTTTCATTGGCGCAATGCGGGATATGCGCATCTGGATGATTTTCTGGCGGCGTTGAATCACGACAAACGAAAAAAAATCCGCCAGGATCGCAAAAAGGTCCTTGAGGCAGGCGTCGAGTATCGCTGGCTGCACGGCACGCAAATCGATGCGCAGTCCCTGGATTTTTTCTATCGCTGCTATGAGCAGACCTATTTTGCGCACGGCAATGCACCCTATCTGAGCGCAGAATTTTTTGAACGCCTGCATCGCGAGATCCCCGACACCCTGGTATTGATTGTGGCAGTACGAGACGGACAACCCATCGCCGCAGCCTTGAACATGCGGGGCGGCGACACGCTGTATGGGCGTTATTGGGGATCGCTGGAATTTGTCTCGGGCCTGCATTTCGAGACCTGCTATTTACAGTCGATCGACTACTGTATCCAACATGGACTGGCCAGTTTCGAGGGTGGCGCGCAAGGCGAGCATAAGATGGCGCGGGGCCTGCTGCCCACGCCTACGTGGTCGGCGCATTGGATTGCTGATGCCAGATTCGCCGCAGCAATCGAGGACTTTCTGGAACGCGAGACACAGGCTGTAGACGGGTATCTGGGCGAACTGGAAGCCCACACACCCTTTCGGCGCGTACCCTGATTACAGAAAGTGATCGAGCAAGCGCCGGCTGTGTTTGTCCAGCGCGGCAACATCGCGGATCAGATAATGAATGCCATGGCTATCGTCGATCAACAAGGTCTGGCCAACCAGGCGGCGGATGTCTTCCTCGCCTTTTAGCGTGAACGACGTGTCTCCCCTATCTGTCTGAACGTCCCATACAGAGGGCGTGGCGTAGGTGGACACCGCGTTAATGCGCAGAATTTCCGGCATGAATTCGCGGCTGGCCAAAGCATCATTTACCTGCTGCTGCGTTTCGCGAGGCAAGTCGTCCAGCGTGTCCAGCCACAGCAGCTCGTATCCGTCCGCACTCACAATCGAGATGCCATGCAGCGGATCGCTGATCGGAAACGCCCGCACGACTTGAACGTCCTCGTGTGCCTGACCATCGGATGATACGTATACCCAGCGGCCCGAGACATTGAGACGCAAGGAAAACGCCGGCTTAGTATTGTGCATCGTCGTCCTCCGAGGGCAGATCATTTTCGTTGGTGCGAGCCTGGGCCTGATACAGCCGGTAGTACGCCCCCTGTCGAGCCATGAGTTCTTCGTGCCCGCCCTGCTCGATGACGCTGCCGTGATCCAGCACCACCAGACGATCCGCACGGCGCAAGGTACTGAGACGGTGTGCGATGGCGATCGTCGTCCGTCCACGAACCAGATTGTCCAAGGCTTTCTGGATTTCTTTTTCTGTCGTCGTATCGACCGATGAAGTGGCTTCGTCCAGGATCAGTACGCGAGGATCGATCAACAACGCCCGCGCGATGGAAATGCGTTGACGCTCGCCACCCGACAGCGCTTGGCCTCGCTCGCCGACCAACGAGTCATAACCATGCGGCAGGCGCAAGATGAAATCATGTGCATGCGCCGCACGCGCCGCCGCCACGATCTCGTCGCGTGTCGCTTCCGGTTTACCGTAGGCAATGTTTTCCGCGATGGAACCAAAGAACAAAAACGGCTCTTGCAATACGAGACCGATGTTGCGCCGATAATCCGCAATGCGCAGCAAACGAATGTCGGTATCACCCACGAGGATGGCGCCCTCGGACACGTCGTAAAAGCGGCAGATCAGGTTGATCAAAGTGCTTTTCCCTGACCCGCTGTGGCCTACCAGCCCGATCATTTCTCCGGGCTCGATACTCAGATTCAGCCCTCGAATCACCGAGCGATTGCCGTAGCGGAACGCCACGTTTCGCAGCTCGATACGACCATCCACTCGCTCCAGCCGTGCAGGGACGGCAGGCTCGGGAACACTGGATACATGGTCGAGAATATCGAAGATCCGTTTGGCGCCTGCAGCCGCCTTTTGCGTGACGGACACGATGCGGCTCATCGAATCGAGCCGCGTATAGAAACGGCCGATATAGGCCAGGAATGCTGCCAGCACCCCTACCGTAATCTGTTTGTTGGCGACTTGCCAAATACCGAACACCCATACGATGAGCAAGCCGATTTCCGTCAATAGCGTGACGGTGGGCGAGAACAGCGACCACAAGCTATTGACGCGATCGTTGACCTCGAGGTTGCGGTTATTCGCCAGCCGGAAACGCTGAACCTCGCGCTTTTCCTGGGCAAAGGCCTTGACCACGCGAATACCGGGAATCGTATCGGCCAATACGTTCGTGATCTCGGCCCAGATGCGATCGACTTTCTCGAAACCATGGCGCAGCCGATCACGCACTGCGTGAATCATCCAGACGATAAAGGGCAACGGTGCGAGCGTGACGAGCGCCAACCAGGGATTGATCGACACCAGGATGGCTGCCGTCATGGCGATCATCAACACATCGGTCGCGAAATCCAGCAGATGCAAAGACAGGAAAACGCAGATGCGATCGGTCTCGCTGCCGATGCGGGACATCAGATCGCCGGTGCGCTTGCCGCCAAAATACTGCAACGAGAGTTGCTGCAAATGCTCGTAGGTCGTGGTGCGCAGATCGGCGCCGATGCGCTCGCTCACCCAGGCCAGGATGTACGTGCGCGCCCATCCCAAGCCCCACGCCAATAATGCCGACAGCAACAAGCCGCCCAGATACCAGCGCACCAAACCATGATCGATCGGCGTGCCGTTCTGAAATGGAATGAGCACATCATCCATCAAGGGCATCGTCAGATAAGGCGGCACCAGCGTGGCGGCCGTCGCCAGCAAGGTCAATATGAATCCAACGATCAAGGCTGCACGATAAGGCCTCGCAAAACGCCACAAGCGCAATAGCGCCCACGTCGACGTGGGCGGCTCGATCGCCTGCTCACAGGTCTGGCACTCGGCATCCTCCGCTGACAGCGGCTGACCACAGCCTGAACAGCGCGGTTTGTCGTCAAGTACCGTGCTGTGCTGCCGCGCCTCGAACTTTGCAAGTAAACGCAACGCTGCGGAATTATTTGCCAACGTAAAGCACCAAACCCCTAGCCCCACATCGCCCTCATTCAGCGACAAGACCGCAGCACCCGCATGATCATGCAAGCTCAACCGCAACGTCGACGTCAGCCCCCATTCGCGCCACTGCTCATGGTCGGGGGATTTCGCCAGCAATCGTTGATTGGTCAATACAACCAGGCCAGGCCGGAAACGCAGGCGAGTGTCCAGATCGGTTTCCAAGCAGGCCAGAATGGCTTCGCCGGGCGCAAGGCGGGACCGCATTGCGTCGTACAGGGCAGCGTGAGGCTGCCCGGAAATGCCCAAAAAAGGCGGCTTGTTTTTCATGAATGGGGGTCCGGCGAGGCCGGGAAGGCGGCCTGTCCCTTCCTTACAACAGCACGAGTTTATCGGCGTAAAAAGGCGGCGTATAGTAGCAGCCGGATTTATCAATTTCCACTACTAGGAATCATCCCAGCCCAGGCTTCGGCTTCGCATTCTGCACGACATCCCCGCCACATTGTGGGGCCCCCTGTCCGCCGACGCTCCTCCCCCCTCCTCGACCATGAACGATAAAGACATTGAATTTCTCGATGTCGTGGCTTTGCGCGGCCCGAACATTTGGACTTACCGCCCGGTTCTTGAAGCCTGGGTGGACATTGGCGCCCTGGAGGACTATCCGTCGAACCTGATTCCTGGGTTTTACGAACGGCTCTCATCCTGGCTGCCAGGCCTGATCGAGCATCGATGCAGCCCTGGCGTACGGGGCGGTTTTTTGCAGCGCCTGCGCGAAGGCACCTGGACGGGCCATATCCTGGAACACGTAACGCTGGAGCTGCAAACGCTGGCCGGTCTGCCGGGTGGCTTTGGCAAGGCGCGGGAGACCTCGCGGCGCGGTGTCTATAAAGTCGTGGTGCGAGCCTGGCAGGAACACGTCACGCGTGCGGCCCTGGACGAGGCGAGAGCCCTGGTATTGGCTGCCATCAAAGACCATGATTTTGACGTTGATCGCGCGGTAGCGCGGTTGCATGATCTGGTCGATACGCACTGCCTGGGCCCCAGCACCGCCTGTATTGTCGACGCCGCCGACGATCGCGATATTCCTTGCATAAGGTTATTCGAAGGCAATCTGGTCCAGTTCGGCTACGGCAACCGCCAGCGACGCATCTGGACAGCCGAGACTGACCGCACCAGCGCGATCGCAGAAGGCATCTCGCGCGACAAGAACCTGACCAAATCCTTACTGTCCGAGTGCGGTGTACCCGTGCCCGAAGGCCGTGAGGTCGACACCCCCGAAGCCGCTTGGGAAGCCGCCCAGGATATCGGCCTGCCCGTGGTAGTCAAACCCTGCGACGGCAACCATGGCCGGGGAGTTTTCACCAACCTGACCACCGAAGCCGAGGTCTTATCCGCCTACGCTGTCGCCGTAGACGAAGGCAGCGGCGTCATCGTGGAGCGTTTTGTGCAGGGTAATGAGCACCGCCTGCTGGTCGTAGGAGACCGCCTGGTTGCCGCCGCCGCGGGCGAACCGGCCTGGGTGACCGGCGATGGCCAGCACTCCGTCGACGAACTGGTCGAGCTGCAACTCAATACGGACCCCCGGCGCGGCCGCACGGAAAACCACCCTCTGAACAAGGTACGGCTGGATTCCGCCGCCCGCCTGGAACTGACGCGGCAATCTCTGTCGGCCGACAGCATTGCCGAGCACGGCAGGCGCGTCCTGATCCAGCGCAGCGGCAATGTGGCCTTCGATGTCACCGACCGCGTACATCCCGATACGGCCCACACCGTGGTGCTGGCCAGCAAGATCGTCGGGTTGGATATTGCTGGCGTGGATCTGGTCGCCGAAGACATCTCAAAGCCCCTGGAGGAACAACGCGGCGCCATCGTCGAAGTCAACGCCGGCCCCGGCCTGCTCATGCACCTGAGGCCTGCCGACGGGACGCCACGCCCGGTCGGCCGAGCTATTGTTGACCACTTGTTCCCAGAGAATGACGACGGCCGTATTCCTGTTGTCGGCATCACAGGCACCAACGGCAAAACCGTGGTGGCGCGATTGGTAGCTCGCCTGCTGTCCTTGTCCGGCCGGCAAACGGGTTTGGCGTGCAGCGAAGGACTTTATGTTGGTCCCCAGCACGTGCAAACCGGCGACTGCGCAAATTGGGAAAGCGCTCGGCGGCTGCTGATGAATCGTCGTACCGAAGCCGCCGTGATCGAGAACGACAGCGCGGTGATACTCGGTCAAGGGCTGGCTTACGATCGATGCCAGGTAGGCGTGGTGACCAACATAGGCCAGGGCGATCATCTGGGCGATTTTGACATTCAGGACACCGAGCGTCTGGCCAATGTGTTTCGCACGCAAGTCGACGTTGTGCTTCCCACGGGCACTGCCGTCCTGAATGCACGAGATCCGCTGGTCGCGGAAATGGCTCCGCTATGTGACGGCGAGGTGCTGTATTTCAGCCCGGATGCCAATCTGGCGGTGCTGCGCGCGCATCTCGAGCTGGGCCACCGCGCGGTTTTCGTGCGGGACGGCAACATCGTGCTCGCCACGGGCCGCGATGAAACCTTGCTGGCCCGCGTGGCCGACATCCCGCTCACGCATGGCGGCCGCGTTGGCTTTCAGATCGAAAACGTTCTGGCAGCGGCAGGAACTGCCTGGGCGTTGGGCATCCCGGAGTCCATCATCCGCGCGGGTATCGAGGCTTTTGACGTCGACCAGGCTGATGCGCCGTGGCAATTCACGTTGTTTGAACGCAGGGGTGTCACGGTGGTGGTGGATGACGCTCACAACGCGTCGGGGCTGCAAGCATTGCTCGATGCCGTGGAGAATTTTCCCGCTGAGCGGCGTTGCGCGGTCTATGCCGCGGGAGCAGATCGGCGCGATGCCGACCTCGTCGAACAGGGGCGATTGCTCGCCCAGGCGTTTGATCACGTGGTGCTGTATGACGACGCCACTGTGAATAGCCGCCGGCCGGCTGGCGAGGCGCGTGCGCTATTGCGCCGGGGACTGGCGCAAGCCGCATTGGAATTCTCTAAAACGATCAGGATCGAAGAAGAACCGGATCATGCTCGTGCCATTGATCAGGTGCTGAATGCTATTCAGTCAGGCGACTTTGTCCTCCTGCAATCTGACGAGCGCTATTCCGGTCCCACCATCGATCGCGTGCGTCACTGGATTCAACAATAAATAACAACGCCTCGCACAGGACTCTAGACTATGGAAGTCTCCCGTATTCGCGCCCTGCGCGGCCCCAATTTGTGGAGCCGCAATACCGCTATCGAAGCCATCGTCACCTGCGACGATGCCGAGTGCGCCATCGATGAATATCTACCCAATTTCGAGGCCGAGCTACGGGCTCGATTTCCGCAGATTGGCCGGCTGCGTCCTGACGGCCATCAGGGCGCCCTCTCGATCGCTCACGTTTTGCAGGACACCGCATTGGCGCTGCAGGCCCATGCTGGCTGCCCGGTAACGTTCGGGCGTACAGCAGCCACCATTGAGCCCGGCGTATTCCAGGTCGTCGTCGAATACAGCGAAGAAGACGTGGGGCGGCGCGCCATGGAGGCGGCCACGCAACTGCTGCAGGCGGTACTGGCGGGCTCGCCCTTTGATGTGCCGGCGGTCCTGGCCGAGTTGCATGAGATGGACGAAGACGTGCGCCTGGGGCCCAGCACGGGCTCTATTGTCAATGCAGCGCTGGCGCGCAATATTCCCTTTCGGCGGTTGACGCAAGGCAGTATGGTGCAATTCGGCTGGGGCAGCCGGCAACGCCGTATTCAGGCCGCTGAGACGGATGCGACCAGCGCGATCGCGGAATCCATCGCGCAGGACAAAGACCTGACCAAAATGCTGCTGCATGCAGCGGGCGTCCCCGTTCCCAGAGGGCGTTCTGTGTCAGACGCCGAATCCGCATGGCAAGCAGCACAGGAGCTTGGCGGCCCTGTCGTCGTCAAGCCTCGGGACGGCAGCCAAGGCCGCGGCGTTGCTGTCAATATCGAGAGCCGCGAACAGGTCATTGCCGCGTATGAGGTCGCCGCCGGGATCAGCGACGAAATCATTGTTGAACGCTACATCCCCGGCCACGATTTCCGGCTGTTGGTCGTGGGAGATAGTCTGGTCGCCGCAGCGCGCCGTGATCCCCCTCGAGTGACCGGCGACGGACGCCACACTATCCGCCAGCTCGTCGAACAGGTGAACGCCGATCCCCTGCGCGGCGATGGCCATGCGACGTCTTTGACGAAAATCCGTTTTGACGACATTGCGTTGGCCACCCTGCAAAATCAGGGCTATGACGCCGATGCTATCCCTGCGGCCGGGACTTTGATCACCTTGCGCAATAACGCCAATCTCAGCACGGGAGGATCAGCGACGGACATGACCGACGAGGTCCATCCGGAGTTGGCGGCCCGTGCTGTGACGGCAGCGCGCATGATAGGGCTGGATATTTGCGGCGTGGATGTGGTGGCGGAGACGGTGCACCAGCCCCTTGAGGAACAGCATGGTGGTGTCGTCGAGGTCAATGCTGCGCCGGGTTTGCGCATGCATTTGAATCCCTCGTTCGGCAAAGGCCGTGCTGTCGGTGAGGCGATTATTTCCAGCATGTTCGCCGACGGCGATAACGGCCGCATCCCCATCGTGGCAGTGGCCGGCACCAACGGCAAGACAACGACGGTACGATTGACTGCGCACTTGCTCGCCAGCGCGGGACATCGCGTCGGCATGACGAATTCCGATGGGGTCTATGTGGGCTCGCGCTGCATCGATACGGGCGACTGCAGCGGCCCTCGCAGCGCGCGCCGCATTCTCGCGCACCCCGATGTCGATGCGGCCGTATTCGAAACCGCACGTGGCGGCATTTTGCGTGAGGGCCTGGCCTTTGATCGTTGTGATGTCGCCATCGTGACCAATCTGGGCATGGGCGATCATCTCGGGCTGGGCTATATCAGTACGGTAGAGGACCTGGCGGTCGTCAAACGCGTGATTGTGCAATACGTGCATGCGGGCGGCGCTGCAGTACTGAATGCCACCGATCCTGCCGTCGCCAACATGGCGATCGCATGTCCCGGAACGGTGGTGTACTTTTCCAATGATCCGACGCATCCGTTGATCGGTACGCATCGCGCTCAAGGGCACCGCGTGGTTTACCGTGATGGCCCCCTCATTGTCGCTGCGCAAAAGGACAGCGAAATCACAATTGCGCTCAGTGATATTCCGTTGACGCGCAACGGCAGCATCGGGTTTCAGGTAGATAACGCCATGGCGGCAATGGCCGCCGCATGGTCTCTCGGCATTGATTGGGCGGTTATCCGGTCGGGGCTTGCGACATTTGTGAGTGATGCGTCGACCGTACCCGGCCGCTTTAATGTGTTCGACTACAAGGGCGCGACGGTCATTGCCGACTACGGTCATAACCCTGACGCGATCCAGGCGCTGGTGCAGGCGATCGACGCCATGCCTGCGCAACGGCGCAGCGTAGTGATCAGCGGCGCCGGAGACCGGCGAGACGAGGACCTGCGGCTGCAGACCGAAATCCTGGGCGATGCATTCGACGAAGTCGTGCTGTACGAAGATCAATGTCAGCGTGGGCGGGCCGATGGAGAAGTATTGGCGCTCTTGCGCGAGGGCTTGAGCGCCGCGCGCCGTACCCGGCATGTGCAGGAAATCCATGGTGAATTCCTGGCCATCGATACTGCGCTGGATCGTTTATCAGAGGGTGACTTGTGCCTGGTGCTGGTGGATCAAGTCGATGAGGCGCTGGCACACCTGCAGCGCAGAATCGCGGCAGCTGAACATCCCGTGCAGGCCTGCACCAACGTCGCAACCGGCTGCGAATAGCACCCTATCTCTGCCCATAATTCGCCGAAATGTCGTTACAACTTTCCGTCAAAATCGCATAAAACTTTACTAATCAGTAACTGCCCCTGGGGCCGTCGCGCTCCCGCATCTCAGTGCGGGAATCGCTACGGCCCTATTTACATTTACCAACAGCATCGTTTGACAGCCCGCCGGGGTGGCTCGTAGGGTGGTAACACGCTCATCAACCCGGAGGATCACTATGAACAACGATATCGTTGCAGGAAAGTGGAAACAATTGACCGGTAAAGCCAAGGCGGCCTGGGGCGAACTGACCGACGACGAATTGACTCGCGTCGAAGGCAATGCTGAACGGCTGAGCGGTTTGATCCAGGAACGTTACGGCAAAACCAAGGAAGAAGCCGAAAAAGAAGTCCGCACTTTTTTCGACGCCAATCGCTAATGGGCTAATTGCACTCTTCGAGGAGAACTAAAAATGCTGTACTACGCTGCCGTGTTCTTCGTGATTGCCATCATCGCCGCTGTCTTGGGCTTCGGCGGTATTGCCGCCGGCGCTGCCGGCATTGCCAAGATTCTGTTCTTCGTATTTCTGATTTTGGCGGTGCTATCCATATTGAGCGGTGCACTTAGAAAGAAATAGACCGCGCGCGGCCACGCTCGGCCGCGCCCTCCACCCGATGCCACGTCATCGCTATGTAGAAGGAGCATTTCTATGAACATGCGTAAACTGATCATTGCCACGGCCATCGGAGCTGGTGCCATGTTCGGCGCCGTCGGTACGGCAGTTCATGCTGCCGAGGGCGATACCAGCAAACAATCTGTTAGTGAGTACGCATCGGACACAGTCATCACGACCAAAGTCAAAGGCGCGCTGGTCGCCGACTCGACACTCAGCGCGCTGGACATCTCCGTCGAAACTACTGATGGAACCGTCATGCTCAGCGGCACCGTGGGCACCGAAGCCCAAGTCGAACAAGCCGCCCGTGTGGCCCGTGACGTCGAAGGCGTCAAGCAAGTGCAGAACGACATCAAGGTCGATCCAAGCAAAGCTGAAAAGAAATAGTTGATAGAGGCGTCAGACTACGACATGAACCGCGTCTGGTCTGACGCCAACTATTTCCGACCGCTGCCGCCCTGACCGCCGCCCGGCGTAAAGGGAAACGAAGAGAACATGGCGCGCGTCTGGTCTTGCATTTGATCCTGCATCTGCACGAACAGGTTTTTGCTCTGATCAATATAGTTGTTCATCATGTTCTGCAGCATCGGCGTCTGCACATTCATAAACTGCGCCCAGGCCTCCGGACCGAATTGGCTACCGTACAAGCCTTTGGACTGCTCTGCCATGCGTTGCTGAATTTCCATGAATGCCTGGATATTCTTTTCCAGGTACGAACCCATGATGCCTTGCATGGCGTGGCCATAGAAACGAATGATCTGCGAGAGCATGTTCGAGGAAAACATCGGCATGCCGCCGCTTTCTTCTTCGAGGATGATCTGCAGCAGAATGCTGCGCGTCAGGTCGTCGCCGCTTTTGGCGTCGATCACCTGGAATTCCTCGTTGGCCAACACCAGTTGCTTGACGTCCGCCAGCGTGATGTAGGTACTCGTCTGGGTATCGTACAAACGACGATTGGGGTACTTTTTAATCAGGCGCTGACCGGCGCCAGTTTGAGCTTGCGTCATGGTTGTCCCCGAGATCGGGCGATCTCTTTAGCTTTGAAGTATTCCTAGTGTAAGCCGGAAAGCCTGCACATGCTTTCCGGCTCGTCTTTCATCAACCCATGTGCAGGCCGCCATTGAGCGAAAAATCAGCGCCCGTCGAAAAACCGGATTCGTCTGAAGCCAACCATGACGTCATCGATGCGATTTCTTCGGGGGTTCCCAGACGACGCACGGGAATCGTCGCGACGATTTTCTCCAACACATCGGGACGGATGGCGCGCACCATATCCGTGCCGATATATCCGGGCGAGATCGTGTTGACCGTTACGCCTTTGCTGGCGACTTCTTGAGCCAATGCCATCGTAAAGCCGTGAATACCGGCTTTGGCCGTTGAGTAGTTGGTTTGGCCGAACTGCCCTTTCTGCCCATTGACCGAACTGATATTGACGATACGGCCCCATTGACGCTCGACCATGCCTTCGATGACCTGCTTGGTCACATTGAACAAGCTGTTCAGATTGGTATCGATCACTGCACGCCAATCATCGGCGGACATTTTGCGAAACAAGCCATCGCGAGTGATCCCCGCGTTGTTGACCAGCACATCGACAGGCCCCAGCTCATTGGACACACGTTCGAACGCGGCCACGGTGGAGTCCCAGTCGGATACATTGCCGACCGATGCATGGAAGGTAAATCCCTGGGCAGCCTGCTCATCGAGCCACTGCTGGTAGTTGCGGCTGGGGCCGCAGCCGGCCACTACGCGAAACCCGTCTTTGGCCAATCGGCGGCAGATCGCCGTGCCTATGCCGCCCATGCCGCCCGTAACGTATGCCAGTTTCCCGCTCATATCCCTTCCTCCTGCGCACTGAGCGCCTCAATAACGTACTACCTGCTACTGATACTGCCGGATTGCTTATTCGATAACCACTGCTTGCTGTGCATACTCACTCTTGGTTCAAAACACTCCCGTCCGTCCATACAAAAATCCTGCTCGAGCGGCTCAAGCTGCTCGGACTTTAACGTAACTGCCTGGCGCCGGTTCGATCGGCGCATAGCGGGTATTTCCGGCTTTGGTACGTGCGCGGCGCTTGACGCCGGCACGTTCCGCCAACCACTGAGACCAATCGGGCCACCAACTGCCTGCACGTTCGGCCGCTTGTGAAAACCATACGCCAGGATCTCCGGGCAAGGCGGCATCGTCGCTGACCCAGTAGCTGCGCTTGCCAGCCTCGGGCGGATTGATGACACCAGCGATGTGGCCTGACGCACCCAGCACAAAACGCAGCGGCCCACGCAGCAACTGCGTCGATGCATAGGCAGAGGTCCACGGCACAATGTGATCCTCGCGCGAGCCGTATAAATAGGCCGGCATTTTCAAGCGCGTCAGATCCAGTGCGACGTCTGCGGCGCGGGCGCGTCCGGGCACCTTGAGATTATTTTCCAGGTAGGTATTGCGGAAATACCAGGTAAAAAAAGGCCCCGGCAGGTTGGTGCTGTCGCCGTTCCAGAACAACAAGTCGAACGCAGGTGGCGTCTGCCCTTTCAGGTAATTGCTCACCACATAATTCCACACGAGCTCGTTGGGCCGCAGAAACGAGAATGTCGTCGCCAGATCGCGGCCTGCCATCAAGCCGCGCTGGCCGATCTGCTGATCGCGCAGCATGGCATGAGCTTCGTCGACGAAAACCTGCAGTACGCCGGTGTCATGAAAGTCGAGCAGCGTGGTCAACAGCGTCAACGATGCGGCAGGATGTTCGCCGCGGGCCTGTGCCAGGGCCAACGCCGATGCCAGCATTGTTCCTCCGACGCAGAACCCCAGTGCGTTGACCTGGTCTTGCCCAGAAATGTCACTGGCGACCTGCAGAGCCTTGAGCACTCCATTATCCAGATACTCGGACCAAGTGGCCTGGTCGACGCCATCCTGATCGGTCGACAGCGGATTGCGCCACGACACCATGAAAACCGTGTGACCCTGAGCGACCGCATAGCGCACAAACGAGTTGGCCGGCTGCAAATCCAATATATAGAACTTGTTGATATTGGGCGGCACGATCACCAATGGACGCTCGTAGACCGTATCCGTTTGGGGTGTGTATTGAATCAGCTGGAACAACGCGTTCTGAAATACGACCTGGCCCGGCGTCGTAGCGACATTGCGGCCGATCTCGAACCGGCTGTCGTCGGTCTGGCTGATACGGCCCTTGCGCAGATCGTTGGCCAGATTGGCCAGGCCGTCGCTCAACGCCCGGCCTGCCGTGTCAATGATCGACTGTTGCGCATCCGGGTTGAAGGCCAGGAAATTCGACGGCGACAGCGCATCCACCCATTGCATGATGGAAAAGCGCAGCCGATTGCGCAACGGCTCGCCCACCTGCGCGGCATCGACCATGCGCGACAGCACCCGTGCCGACAACAAATACGCGTGCGCCATCAGCAGATGCTGGCGGCTGGCAGCCCACGCCGCGCCACGAAAACGCCGATCCGCAGGTGGCGCCAGTACGCCACGCTGCGCCTCGTCGCAAATACGCAGCCACTCTCGCGAAAAGTCGGCTTGGATATCTGCCAGCGCGTCCGGCGCCACGCTAACCGGGACGGGCCAAGCAGCGGAAATAGGGGCGTTCACTTCGACACCTTGTTATGGTCTAAGGCAGGAATGCAGCATCAACCTGCCTCCCCGCGAGATTAAATCACCTGCGTGACAGCCCGATGGTGCATGGCGCCCCAGAGGCTGTCAATGCGGGTATACAAGAACTCGGGTTTATACCGAAAACGAACTGTCACGCCATGCCAGCAGGGCCATGCGGCCAGTCGTCCCGTCCCGCCGGTACGAGAAAAAACGCCCGGGATCGGAAACCGTACACAACCCAGAAGCATGTACGTCCTCAACCCCTGCCCGTCGCAGCCGTAATAGCGCGAGCGCGGGAAGGTCTGCCAGCCATTTGCCAGGATGCCCGGCACGAGGTGTAAAGCAGGCCAGGGCCTGCGGACCGCCGGAGGCAAAAGCCTCGCGTACATCCTCTCCGACTTCGAAATGGTCCGGACCGATACCGGGCCCGACCCACGCTCGCCAGCCGCGTGCGGCCGGCGCCTTGGTGCGCAGTTGCCGCAAAGTATTTTCCAGAACACCGCCAGCCAGCCCCCGCCAACCGGCATGGGCGGCGCCTACCACGGTGCCATCCAGATCCGTCATGAATACGGGCAAACAGTCCGCCACCATGATGGCCAACACCCGCCCGGGGGTTGAGGTCACACTGGCGTCAGCGGCAAACTCTACTGTCCCCGCATCGGCCGCCGGGCTGTCGGCATCGACTACCTCGGCGCCATGGACCTGGCGCAGCCACAAGGGTTCGGCAGGGACCGCTGCACGCACGCGGCGGCGATTCTCCTGTACGGTTTCCGGCACATCGTCGGCCCGCAGCCCCAGATTCAAGGTGTCATGCGGAGCGACCCCTACGCCCCCGGCTCGCGTGGTGCAGAAATAGCGAACGCCCGGCCATTGGGGGCCGGTAATAACAGGTAATCCGTGAATCACGTGCTCCATTGCGTGGCTTCCTGGGCTTGTCTCATGTCTTCGGGAGGATCGGCACGAAAGACGGCTTCGCCGCGGCCGCCCGGATCATCGAAATGCAAGGCGCGGGCATGTAACATCTGCCGTGTCGCGCCCGTAGCCTCGCGTCCCCCGTAGATGGTATCGGCCAACAGCGGATGGCCCAGGCTGGCCAGGTGCACACGGATCTGATGCGTACGCCCCGTTTCCAGACGGCAAACCACCTCGGTCACCGGCTCGCCCCCCGGGGCGCGGCCGTGCCGCAAAGGTGAATAATGCGTAACAGCAGGTTTCGGAGCAATCGGGCGCTCGACGCTCATGCGGATAGGCACGCGCGCATCACGGCCGATCGCGCGATTGACGACACCCGCAGTCTTCAGCCAGCCATGCGCCAGGGCGATATATTCCCGGCCCATGCTGCGCGCCTGAAGTTGTCGAACCAGATGAGTTTGTGCCAAGTCGTTACGGGCGACCACCATCAAGCCGGAGGTATCCTTGTCCAGGCGATGCACGATCCCTGCGCGCGCCACTCGCGTCAGTTCGGGGTAGCGGTGCAGCAGGCCATTGAGCAGCGTGCCGTGCCAATTACCGGCGCCAGGGTGCGTCACCAGGCCCGCGGGTTTGTTGACGACGATCCAGTCGGGGCTTTCGTCCACCACCCCGAACTCGACCGGTTCGGGCGTAAACGCCAGGCTTTCCGGGGCAGGCTGCTCCCAGACGGCGATGACGTCGCCGGGGCCGACCACCTGGCGTACCTTGGCTGCAGCGCCGTTGACCTGGACCCAGCCGGCCTCGATCCATCCCTGCAAACGGCTGCGGGAATGCCCGTCCAACAAGGCGGCCAGTACCTTGTCGAGGCGGTCGGCTCGCGTGCCGGGCGGCACAGTAATACACTGAGGTTCGTCATCTGCCGCGAAGCTGGCACTGTCATCGGCAAGGGCGTCTGTATGGGACATGAAGCAAGATCATATAATTCAGCCGTGCCATCCTAACACCAAGGAAACGTATCTCGTGATTTTCCGTACTGCTGCCCTCTCGAACCGCCCTGCTCTACGCGGCTCGCTCCTGCGCGCGGCCATCGCGCTGTCCGTCGCTCTGACTGTCGCAGGCTGCAGCGGCACCGATACCAAGTATGACAAGACCGCTGGCTGGAGCGCGGAACAGTTGTACGCCGATGCCAAAGTCGAAATGGACTCCGGCGGCTGGAACGAAGCGCGCGACCGGCTCACCGCCATTGAAAGCCGATATCCGTTTGGGGTCTACGCTCAGCAAGCCCTGATCGACTTGGCCTACGTCAACTGGAAAGACGGCGAAAACGAACAGGCGCTGGCCGCCATTGATCGATTCCAGCAGATGTACCCCAATCACCCTGGCACCGATTACATGCTCTACCTGAAGGGGCTGATCAATTTCACCCCTGCCAGTGCGTTCATGAGCAACCTGACGGGCCAGGATCCTGCTGAGCGGGATCCCAAGGGATTGCGGGCCTCTTACGATGCCTTCAACGAGCTGATCAAGCGCTTTCCCCAAAGCAAATACACGCCTGACGCCCAACAGCGCCTGACATGGCTGGTCAATGCCATCGCCATGAACGAGGTCTATGTCGCGCGCTACTACTACGAGCGTGGCGCCTATATCGCAGCGGCCAACCGTGCCCAGACCGTGATCACGGATTTTGAGGGCGCCCCGGCCTCCGAGGAAGCCCTGATCATCATGTCGGCCTCGTATGGCAAGCTCGGCATGACTGACCTGCAGAACGACGCCCAGCGCGTGCTCAAGACCAACTACCCGGACAGCACCATGGACGAAAAAACGCTGCTGACCGACAAGAGCTGGTGGAACCCGTTCTCGTGGAAATAATCTCCGCGTAGTCGATATGAAATGTGCCGCCCGAGAGGCGGCACATTTCATTTATCTACAGGCGGACCACAATGTGGCCGCCCGGGAACACTCACTAATCGCCCTGCTCGCGGCGGGCGTAAAACGCCAGGACCTCGTTCATATCGCGCGTGCGGGAAAATGGCGGCAAGCCCCGCCACAAACGCTTGCCATAGGGTTTTTCGACCAGGCGGGCATCCCCGACCATCAGCACCCCCCAGTCACTTTCCGTCCGAATCAGACGGCCAGCCCCCTGTTTCAGGGAAATTGCCGCCTCGGGCAATTGATATTCCGCAAAGGGATTGCCGCCGCGCTCTCGACACGCACGCAGCCGGGCCTCGATCACCGGGTCGTCCGGCGGCGCGAATGGGAGCTTGTCGATCGCGACCAGGGTCAGCACATCGCCAGGCAAGTCGATACCTTCCCAGAATGTCGCGCTGCCGACCAGCACCGGATGCTCGAGCTTGCAAAAACGATCCAACAGATCGCGCCGGGTCGCGTCGCCCTGTTTCAGCAACGGCCAGTCGTACCCCTGATCCTCGAACGTCTCGGCCAACAGCGCGGCCACCCGATCGACGGCGCGCAAGGTCGTGCACAACACCAGCGTCCCGCCTGGACTGGCCTCGAGTAGCGGCATCAGCGTCTGAACAAAACGCTCGGCAAAACGCGGCGATTGCGGCTCGGGCATGTCGCGCGGAACAAACAGTAATCCCTGGTTGGTGTAGTCGAAAGGGGACTCCCAACGCCCTGTTCGGGCGTCATTTAGTCCTAATTGACGAGTGTAGTGGCCAAAGTCCGCCTGCACCGACAAAGTCGCCGAGGTCAGGATCCAGGCCTGGCCAGGTTTGCGAAATTTTGAGAACGCCTGGGCCACCGACAACGGTGCAGAATGCAGCCGGACATGATGCTGCCCATGCTCGACCCAGCGCACGGCCGGGCCGCTGAACAACCGCGCCGCCGCAGCACCTTGCAGCAGGGCGCGAGCGGTAGAAAGGCCATCATCAGAGGATTGGCCCGACGAATCATCATCCGCCCGAGCCGGCTCGTCATCGTCCGCAGGCTGAGCCGACGCGAGGGCTTGCAGATCCTGCCCCCAGCCTTCGTCAGCCAGTGTTGATCCACTGTTGGCCGTTGCATCGTCGCCCTGAACGACAGCGCCTGCGTTGGAACCATCCCTGGCAGGTGTCGCCCACTTTGCCAGACGCAATGCGATGTCTGCGCCGCTGCGGGCCGCAGCGGCCAGATCGGGGTGCTTTTCCGCGACGCCCGCCAATGCCCTCGTGGCAGCCTCGACCGCGTGGCGCAAGGCCGCCAGCGCGGCATCGAATTGCTCTGCGTCCGGCATGGCTTCAAAGGTCGCCTTGCGCCCCGGCAATTGGTCCAATGGCGCACAGACCAGGCGCAGTTCGCGAGCTGCGGTTTCCACATGCCGGCTGACATCGGCCCATTTCGCGGCTTCACGAGCATAGGCCAGGCCTGCGACCTCCAGAGCGCGGCCGAAATCGAGCAACTGATGGGTCGACACACTGCTGCCCAAGAATCGGGTCGCCGTGTCGGGCAACTGATGTGCCTCGTCAAAGATCACCGTGTCCGCCTCGGGCAACAAGTCGGTCACGCCTTCTTCGCGCAGTACCAGATCGGCCATGAACAAAGCGTGATTGACGACGACGATGTCAGCCTCCTGGGCCTGACGCCGCGCCTTCAGCACAAAGCAGTCCCGAATGCGCGGGCATTCCTGACCGAGGCAGTTTTCGCGCGTAGACGTCACCCGGTTCCAGATATCGGCATCCTCGGGGATTTTTCCCAGATCGGTGCGATCGCCGGTTTTAGAGATGCCTGCGAAGACCTGGATCTGGCGCAACTGCGAAATCTCGGTACGTGATTTCAGGGCGCGCTCGTCGCCTTGCAGGCGATCCAGATGATAGTGACAGACATAGTTCCCCCGCCCCTTGAGCAGAGCCGCCGTCACGGGCGCAGCCAAGGCCGCGCGCACCCGCGGCAAATCGCGGGCAAACAGCTGATCCTGCAGCGTGCGGGTTCCCGTCGAAATAACGACTTTCCCCCCGGCCACCATGGCGGGCACAAGATAGGCCCAGGTCTTGCCAATGCCGGTCCCGGCCTCGGCCACCAGCGTTGCGCGATCGGTAATGGCCTGGCCAATTGCTTGCGCCAGCTCGATCTGGGCCGGACGGGGGCTATAGCCAGGCAAGGCCTTGCTCAACGGACCGTCAGCGGCAAAAAACTCGGAAATATCCAGATCTAGCATCAATCACATCAACGATTAGGGGCGCTCAATGATACCCCGAGCCCCCAGGGCACCGTGCTCAAAATAACCCTCGACATGCGCCTTGTCGCCGCCTTGTGGCAAAATCCGGCCCTTGATTTCCCTTTGCAGCCGTATCGAGATGCCTGACACTTCCGCCACCACGAGCACTGCGCCCAGCGTCGACCAAGCCCGTATCCTTGCCCAGCTTGCCACCGAGCTGGGCAGCCGCCCCTCCCAAATCGCCGCCGCCGTCGAGTTGCTGGACGACGGCGCCACCGTGCCCTTCATCGCACGCTACCGCAAAGAAGCGACCGGCGGCCTGGACGACACGGTATTGCGTAACCTAGAAGTCCGATTGGGCTATCTGCGCGAGCTCGAAGAGCGGCGCGGCACCATCCTGGAATCCATCACGCAACAGGGCAAACTTACGCCTGAATTGCAACAGGAAATTGCCACCGCAGATACCAAACAGCGTCTGGAAGACTTGTACGCGCCGTACAAACCCAAGCGCCGCACCCGTGCCCAGATCGCTCGCGAAGCCGGCCTGGAGCCCTTGGCCGACGGCATTCTGGCCGACCCCGCGTGCGACCCGGCCGAGTTGGCGGCGCAATACCTGAATCCCGAGGCCTCGATCAACGACGCCAAGGCAGCCTTGGACGGTGCGCGCGACATCCTGGCCGAGCGCTACGCCGAAAATGCCGACCTGCTGGCCGACATGCGCGAGCACCTGTGGTCCACCGGCCTGTTGTACGCCAAGGTCGCCGAAGGCAAAGAAACCGAAGGCGCAAATTTCCGCGACTGGTTCGATTTCAACGAACCGGTACGCACCCTGCCCTCGCACCGTATCCTCGCGCTGATGCGCGGCCGCCAACAAGGCGTGCTGGAACTGCGCCTGGGACTGGAGGCGGAACTGGAAGCGCAGACGCCGCATCCGTGCGTGGCACGCGTGGCCAACTTCCTCAAGCTCGGCAATGGCCTGTTCGCCCTGGATGCCTCGCCACGCGCGCGCTGGCTGGGCGAAGTCTGCCGCTGGACCTGGCGCGTCAAACTGTTGACCACGTTTGAAAGCGAACTGTTCGGCCGTCTGCGCGAAGAAGGCGAAGCCGAGGCGATCCGCGTATTCGCCGCCAACCTGAAAGATCTGCTGTTGGCCGCGCCGGCCGGCCCCAAGGCCGTGCTGGGCCTGGATCCCGGCATCCGTACCGGCTGCAAGGTCGCCGTCATCGACCGCACCGGCAAGGTCGTCGATACCGCCACCGTGTATCCGTTCGAGCCGCGCCGTGACCGCGAAGGCACGATCGCCACACTGGCAGCCCTGGCAGCCCGCCATCAAGTCGAGTTGATCGCCATCGGCAACGGCACCGCCTCGCGCGAAAGCGAAAAACTGGTGGGCGACATGATGAGCCAGTTCCCCGATCTGAAACTGACTCGCGTGGTCGTCTCCGAAGCCGGTGCATCGGTGTATTCCGCCTCGGAAACCGCCGCTCTGGAATTCCCCGATTTAGACGTCACGCTGCGCGGTGCCGTCTCCATCGCCCGCCGCCTGCAAGACCCGCTGGCCGAACTGGTCAAGATCGATCCCAAGGCCATCGGCGTCGGCCAATATCAGCACGACGTCAACCAACGCGAACTGGCGCGCTCGCTCGACGCGGTGGTCGAGGACTGCGTGAACGCAGTGGGAGTGGATGTGAACACCGCCTCGGCCGCCCTATTGGCGCGCGTGTCGGGGCTAAATTCCCTGCTGGCCAAAAACATCGTTGCCTGGCGCGATGAAAACGGTGCATTTCCCACTCGCGACCAATTACGCAAGGTCCCGCGCTTTGGCGAAAAAGCCTTCGAACAAGCTGCCGGCTTTTTGCGTATCCCGAATGGCGCCAACCCATTGGACGCCTCGGCAGTGCACCCGGAAGCCTACCCCGTCGTCGAACGCATCGTGGCCAAGATCAAGGCCGACGTGCAACAGATCATCGGGCAACGCGAGGCACTGAAAGGCGTATCGCCTGCGGACTTTACGGACGATCGTTTCGGCCTGCCTACCGTGCGCGACATTTTCTCCGAGCTGGAAAAACCCGGCCGCGATCCGCGTCCCGAGTTCAAGACCGCCCAGTTCAAAGAAGGCGTGGAAACGCTGAACGACTTGTACCCCGGCATGGTGCTGGAGGGCGTCGTCACCAACGTGGCCAACTTTGGCGCATTCGTCGATATCGGCGTGCATCAGGACGGTCTGGTTCACATCTCGGCCCTGGCAGAGAAATTCGTCAAGGACCCACGCGATGTGGTGCGCGTGGGCCAAACCGTCAGTGTCAAAGTGCTGGAAGTCGATGCCGCCCGCAAGCGTGTCGCCTTGACCATGCGCTTGAATGACACGGCCCAGCCCGCACGCCGCAGTGGTAGCGATGTGCCGCGCAATGGTGGCAATGGTGGTGGCGCTGCACGCGGCGCAGGCGGCGGACGCCGTCCCCAGGGCGATGCTGGCCGTAACAACGAGCCGCGCAACAGTGCCATGGCGGATGCCTTCGCCAAGCTCAAACGCTAAGGCACGTCAGCCCAGCGCTCGTCTCACCGAGCCCTCGGGGGCCGGCCCTCCAGCCCCTGAACCGCACCCCAAACGTTGACATTGCGTTCAACCTTTGGGGTGTTTACGTTCTGGCGCCCAGGACAGGCCATCATCCGGCCCCTTCTGACCAAGCCTCTGCCGAATTACCGCGCCAACGCGTTACACTGGACGATTGTCCAATCATGCTTTCCGCCTCGACTCATGAGTACCCGCGTTCTAACCGGCATCACCACCTCTGGCACTCCTCACCTCGGCAACTGGGCTGGCGCTATCCGCCCGGCCATCAACGCCAGCACCCAGCCGGGTACCGACGCGTTCTACTTCATGGCGGACTATCACGCGCTGATCAAGTGTGACGATCCCGCCCGCGTAGCGCGGTCCCGGTTGGAAATCGCCGCCACGTGGCTCGCCGGTGGCCTGGACCCCGAACGCGTAACGTTTTATCGCCAATCGGATATCCCCGAGATTCCCGAACTGTGCTGGATCCTGACGTGTGTCACGGCCAAGGGCCTGATGAACCGCGCGCATGCCTACAAAGCCTCGGTCGATCAAAATACCGCCAAGGGTGTCGAACCCGATGACGGGATCACCATGGGCTTGTTTTCCTACCCGGTGCTGATGGCCGCGGACATCCTGATGTTCAACGCGAACAAGGTCCCGGTGGGGCGCGACCAGATCCAGCACCTGGAAATGGCGCGCGACATCGCCCAACGCTTTAACCATCTCTACAACGGCGAGTATTTCGTCCTGCCGGAAGTCGTCATCGAAGAATCCGTCGCCACCCTCCCGGGTCTGGACGGGCGCAAGATGTCCAAGAGCTACAACAACACCATCCCGCTGTTCGAGGGTGACCCGGCCGCGCTGCGCGCTGCCGTCATGCGTATCGTGACGGACTCGCGCCAACCGGGCGAGCCCAAGGATGCCGAGGGTTCGCATCTGTATACGCTGTACCGCGCCTTTGCAACCGAGGATGAGTCCGCAGCCTTTCGCGCGGAGCTCGAGGCCGGCATGGGCTGGGGCGACGCCAAACAAGCCCTCTACGAGCGCCTGGAGCGCGATATTGCCCCCATGCGCGAACGCTATCAGGCCCTGATGGCGCATCCCGAGCGTATCGAGGACATTCTGCAAGCGGGCGGCGAAAAGGCCCGCAAACTGGCCACGCCGTTCATGGCGCAATTGCGCGAGGCCGTCGGTCTGCGCCGCCATACCGCCATCCCGGCAACAAACAAAACCGCCACCAAGAAATCCAGCAAAGCAGCGCGCTTTGTCAGTTTCCGCGATGACGATGGCACGTTCCGTTTCCGGTTGCTCGGCGCAGATGGCCAAGAGCTCTTGCTATCACGCAGCTTTGATAATCCCAAAGAAGCGGGCGCCCTGGTACAACGCCTGCAGGCCGGCAGCGACCAGGACATTCTGCAGGTAGATGGGCTGACTTACACGGCAGTGCTGGATGGCTCGGCCATCGCTCAAGGACCCGCCGTTGCTGATGAAGCGCAGCGCGATGCGTTGTTGGCTCAAGTGCGTCTAGCCTTGGCTGCGCAAGGCTGACAAAACGCGAACGAAGCCTTTCCCGAACAAGGATGATCTTGAATCCCGCACCAACGTGCGGGATTCAAGAGGCTGCTCTGGCACAAAGACTGCTTAAAACCCGTACAAGCGCACCGAGTTCTCAACCAGCACACGCGTACGCAGCGCCTCGTCAGACAACCAGGTGCTGATTCCCTGCGCCAATCGTTCGCGGCCTATCTCCCGATAGGCGCTGACCTCGTGCGGTGACTTGCCCGGCTCGCGATTGGTGTGTGGCCAATCGCTGGCCCATAGCATCCGATCAGGATTGGCCTCGATGAATGCCGCCGCCAATCGTGCCACAGCCTCAACGGCAGCACCCGATGCATCGATGCGATATGGCGCGGACAGCTTGACATAGGCCGCGCCTGAGGCAACCAAACCCAACACCGATTGCACCCGCGAGTCTGTCAACGCAGTACCTGCCGGCACGCCAGCAAAGTGATCCAACACCACAGGCACAGGTAAGGTCTGCAGAATGGGGATCACCTCTGCGATGACGTCCAACGAGGCATACACCTGCACGTGCCAACCCAGCGGCGCCAACCGTTGCGCCCACACCTGCAGATCATCACGCATGCGCTGCGTATCGCGGCTACCTGTGCTTTCCAGGTTCAGCCGCAATCCGCGCACACCCGATGAATGCAAATCATGCAGCAACACATCAGAAGCGCCGTCATCCAACACCGCCACACCACGCCCTGCTCCATCCAGATCGCGCAAACCATCGAGCATGCAAGTATTGTCCGTGCCATACACGCTAGGCTGCACGATCACTGCACGGGTGGCACCCAATGAGCTCATGTGTTGCTTCAGGTCCGTCACCGAAGCGGCCCCTGGCGTGTAGTGGCGATCCGCCACCATGGGATAACGGACTGGATCGCCCACGATATGAACGTGGCAATCGCAAGCTCCCGGCGGCAGTGCTGGCGTGGCCATGATCATGCCGCCCGCAACTGATCGACCACGGCCTTGCCGGCAGCACGCGTACCGAGCTTGCCACCGACATCGGCCGTGCACTGGCCCGACGCAATGCTCGTAGCGAGCGCAGCTTCGATTGCTTTACCGGCGTCGAGGAATTTTTGTCCTCCTTTGCGCTGGCCGTACCAGGTCAACAGCATGGCAGCCGATAACAGTTGCGATGCGGGGTTAGCCAGATCCTTGCCTGCGATATCAGGAGCCGAACCGTGTGCAGCTTGCCCCATGGCATGATCACGTCCAGCGTTCAGCGAGCCCCCCAATCCCAGACTGCCAGAAAGCTCCGCAGTCAGGTCCGACAAGATATCGCCGAACATATTGGTCGTGACAATCACGTCATAGCGATCCGGTGCGCGGACCACATGCGCCATCATTGCGTCGACAATGACATCATCCACGCGCACCTCGGGAAACTCCTTGCCCACCTCGTGGCACGTATCGATGAACATGCCATCACCGATTTTCAACACATTTGCCTTGTGCACGATCGTCACATGTTTCTTGCGCGTCATCGCCAACTCAAACGCAGAGCGCGCGATACGTTCGCAACATTGACGCGTGATACGACGCAATGACACGACCACATCCGGCGTAATCAGCATCTCGCTGCCACCCGATTCGATATTGCGATCCGCGTAAAACCCTTCGGTGTTCTCACGCACGACAACCAGATCAAATTCGCCTAATCGTGCAGGCATACCCGCATAGGTGCGGGCTGGACGAATGTTGGCGTACAGGTCCAGATTTTTCCGAAAGAATTTCGAAGGATTGATTTCGCCTTTGGATTCATCCTTGAAATCGTACGTAGCCATAGGACCCAGCATCAGTCCATCGGCAGCCAGGACTTTTTCCAACAACGCGGGCGTCACCGTCGCACCATGACGCTTGAGACTGTCGTGGCCCGCCACGTCGTGATCCAACTGCAAGCCTAGATCGAAACGTTGCGACACAGCCTCTAGCGCATCTACTGCAACCGCCATCGTTTCAGCGCCAATACCGTCGCCCGGCAATACAACGATCTTCATGAGAACACCTCGAAAATAAATGACGTTAAGGTTCGATAGATACGCCGGTTTGCGCGACCAGGCGTTGATATTTTTGCATTTCGCGACGAACAAACGCCGCGAACTCATCTGCCGTATTCGGCCGAATAACGACGCCGTCTTCCTCGAAACGTTCACGTATGGACGCATCGGACAGCGCAGCGTTAATGTCTTTATTCAACCTTTGCACAATCGGGGACGGCGTCGCAGCGGGCGCAAAATATCCGCCCCATAAACTGAACTCGAATCCGGCCACCGTGTTTTCGGCTACCGCAGGGACATCCGGTAACGCGGCGATACGCTTGGGTGTGGACACCGCCAAAGCCTTCAGCTTGCCAGCAGAAATATGCGGCATCGCTGCCGCGGCGCTGGAAAAGAAGAAATCGACGTGCTGCCCCAACAAATCCGTCATCGCCTGGCCCGCCCCTTTATAAGGCACATGCACCATCGTACTCTTGGTCCCCAACGCCAATGCCGCCGCTGCCAGATGGCCTGGTGTTGCCGTACCGGACGAGGCATACGTCACACTATCCGGTTTCGCCAATGCAGCGTCAATCAATGACGCCAGCGATTTGTACGGTGAGTCCGCTGGCACAACGAGCACTAAAGGAGAGTCGCCCACCAGCGCGACGGGCACAAAATCCTTTTGCGGGTCATAACCCAGGTTTCGCATGGCAAACGGGTTCACTGCCATTTCACCCGTCTGTCCCAGCAGCAAGCGATATCCATCGGGATCATCGCGTGCAACCATGCGGGCGCCGATCGCGCCGGAGGCGCCGGGCCGGTTTTCCACCACCACGGTCTGCTTCAATGACTTGCTGAGTTTTTCGCCGATCAGACGCGCAAACACATCGCCTTGGCCCCCCGGCGCATAGGGAACGATCACCGTCACAGGCTGCGAGGGATAGTCCGCCTGGGCAAATGCAGTACGCCCGCCGATGGCCATCCAGGCAGCGGCAGCGCCCGCGCTAGCCAGCAGGCGGCGGCGAGCCGGCTGCTGTAGCGAGGAATTATTAGACATAGGGAATCTCCTGCACCGATACATCAATCCAGGCGCATGCCGGATTGCTTCACCACACCGCGCCACAATGCCAGTTCTGCAGACAGCGCCTTGCCAAAATCACCGGGTGTACCCGCAAACAAGTCTGCACCCTCGTTCGTCAATCGTTGACGCACCAGGTCTGCAGCCGCGGCTTCATTTACCGCGGTATTCAATTGCTGAACGATCGATGCCGGAGTGCCAGCAGGCGCCAGAATGCCCCACCACGTCGAAATATTGAAGTCAGATACCCCCGCTTCCGCCATAGTCGGCGCATCGGGGAACAAGGGAGAGCGCTTCTCCCCGGTCACAGCCAAGAGCTGCACCCGCCCTTCTTTAACCTGCCCCAAAATCGTCGGTACCGTCGCAAAGAACACCTGCACCCGGCCGGCCAGCAGGTCCACCGTTGCGGGGCCGCTGCCCTTGTATGGCACATGCATCATCTGCACATTGGCTTTTTGCTTGAATAGTTCGCCGGACAAATGATTGATACTGCCCGCACCGGCGGAGCAGAAATTGATTTCGTCGGGACGCTCAGTGGCCAGCTTGCGCAAATCCGCGATCGACTTTACGCCCAGGTCTTTGTTAGCCACCACCAGCAAGGGGCCACGACCGATCAGCGCCACCGGCGCGAAAGATTTCTCCACGTCATAGGTGCTGGAAACCTCAGCCGCGGCGTTGGTGACGAACGTCGACGTCGCGAACAGCAAGGTGTATCCATCGGGGTTGGCATGAGCCACGTTATTGGCCCCAATAGAGCCTCCGCCGCCGCCGTGGTTCTCTACCACGACAGGCTGCCCCAGGCGCTCACTCAAGGTGCGGGCCATATCGCGCGCAATGCTATCCGTACCGCCACCTGCGGCAAACGGCACCACCAGCTTGATGGGTTTAGTAGGAAAACCCTGCGCGCCGGCCAAGGCGGGCATGACGCATGCAACCGCTAAAGCTGCATATCGACGGATGTGCTTTAAGTAACGCATAAGGCGATGTCTCCTGATTGCCTGAATGGACTGGATTCTTTTGGTGAAATGACACAAGCTCTTTTGTTCTGGTCCCGCCGAAATGATTTGATATGCGACTACGTCAGCCGCGCTGCCGCAGCAATTTGAGGCGCTCCAGCAATGCCTGGTGAATGTGATGCCGCGCAGCGGCTGCGGCACGCTCAGGGTCGCGGCTGCGGATGGCTTCCACAATATCGTTGTGCTCTTTCATCGCGACCTTGGCACGCGCTTTGGAGCTCAACGTACTGCGTCCCAGCAGATAGGTGGTATCGGTCAAAGAGCGCAACGACCGGATCAAATGCCGGTTATGCGCGGCGCTGTAGATAGCGTCATGAAAACGCAGATTCAACGCCACCGGATCCGCATCGCCCTCGTCCAGAATCGCCTGCATATTGGCGATCTCGGCATCCGTGGCATGCTGTGCCGCCATTGCGGCAGCGGCCGACTCCAGCACTTCGCGCATGGCATAGAGCTCGCCCACCTCTTGCTGATCCATCGTGGCTACGACCATGCCTCGTCCGGGCTCATGGCGCAGCAGTCCTTCGTCCTGAATGCGCTTGAGCGCCTCGCGCACTGGCGTACGCCCCATGTCCAGTAAGGCCGCAACCTCGATCTCGCGCAACCGCATGCCGGGCGTAAATTCGCCCATGAAAATGCGCTGCTTGATCTCGTTATAGGCGGCGAACGCCTGCGAACTGGTTTGCGGAATAGGCATGAGCATCTCTATATATTCTTAAATATATTTTTGCATACAAAAAATAGAAGCGCAAATAGAGACAACGATGCCGCGTCTTATTTTTGACAGCACTGTGAGCGGCCGCCCTCCCTCATCCGCCTGTTACAGCTATGCTGAGTAGCCACCTTTCAGATAAGGTGCGTGGTTTCTCAACATCCTCAGATGCTCAGATTTCCACTTTCCCTATGTTGCGAATTTTGGAGGCAATCATGCGCAAACTTTCTTTATATGATCTTTCGAATGTATATGGCGGCATCACGCCGGACTCTGGCGATGTAGAGCTACAGAGAACACTGTTCTTGAGTATGGCGGCTCATGCGGCAGGCTACGCAATGGGTCAAACGCTGGGTGGGCAGTTTGATTTTGGAGACGCAGCGACATCAACGAAAGACAGCTTGATCGTACCGCTCGCCAGCGATTCCGTCTTACGCTGTATGGACGCTGGGGCGATCTCTGCAAGGCTTCGCCAAGCCGCCGTCCTCACCGCAGCGGGGCTATATGGATTCGCAGAGGGGTGGGACGATGCCCATGCGCATACCTTGGAAGTCCGCTGGTAAAGCGGCTCTTCGTGCTCTATAGCAACTGATCTATCGTGAAGCCCAAAAAAATGGATCAGTTGCCTACCTAACGGGCTTTCCCGAAGTGCCGAGGCCGCTCCCTCAAGCACAGCGTTACGATTTTGCCGGATTTCCTGGTCCTGGAGGCGCATGCTCCAAGGCCGCCGCCAATGCCAACACGTTTGCTGCCTCTTGTTCTCCGTTATCAAGCAGCGCGTGCATCGCCGGAAAAAAGTCGATGCCCAGACGGATGAACTGTTGCACTGTTGCTCGATAATTGAATCGTCCTAGATCCATTAACGCCTCGGTAGGCGACGCGCCAACAGACAAGAGAAGCTTCACCTCGTCGAGTGATTTACTGGTTTTCGCCATATCCCGTAGCAGAGCAGACGCTGCCGGCTCTGCCCCCTCGAGAACCACGGCTTTTAGGGCTGATCGCTTCTCCTCTTCGGATATACCGTCCGCCTGGAGTATATTTTTTAACTCAACATAGGCTAGAAGGTTGGCTGCAGGCCAGCTAGCAAAACACCGAGCGCTACGCTGGCGCAGAATCTGCAACGCGCCGACAACGTCACCGCCCCACTCGATCAGTTTTTGTAGTAGTTTCTCGCCTCCCTCCCACACACAGTGATGCACAAGTAACTCTCGACTATCCAGCCCGACTGCAATCAGCAATCGCACGCGCTCAAATCTCGGGGATTTAAACAGCGCCGCCCATTCTTGTTCATTTGGGGTGACACCTTTTTTGTACAGAATGGCGCCACCTCCTAGCCAACGCTCGGGTTCCGCACCCGGCACAGCCATCAGGCGCTTTAGCGTCTTTATCTTCTCGTCATCAGACCGGCTTTGCATGTCATCCAACATGAGGCATACCATGTCGTGCTGCGCAAGTCTCTTTAACACGTCGTTCTTGCCCGCGCGCTCGGCTTGGTCTAGAACGACAAAGACATCATCGGCACGGATGTGCTCGCGCAGAACAAGTTGATGAATTACGTCCCGGAAGGGCAGGCGCTGCATGGCGGGTAGCGTACTTGCCCCGGCGTCAAAAAATAATTTTGCGGCATATCTCGATCTGTGCTCCATGGCGAGAGCGAAGGCTTCGGATATATCGCCTCGCGCTTCGATCAGCATCAGCGCCGTGATCGTGGCCTGCTTGGCCGGCGACTCATAGTTCCCTCCTTTTTTTGCCAGAGAACCGAGAGCCACGCTGTCGTCTGTGCGAGCGCCCACATCGATCAATGCTTGCATCAACGCGACATTGCCCTTTTCCGTCGCGCGCATTAATGGGGTATATCCATCGCGATCCTTGGCGTCAAGAATCTGCGGATCATTACCCGCCCGGCCCAACAGCATCTTTACCATTGCATCATGACCGCCAGCGATTGCCTGATGGAGTACCGTCTGTCCCTCACGCTCGTCAATAGTGGTCAAGTCGAACTGATATTCATCAAGCAGATGCACAAGCGCGTCGATATCGCCCGTTTCCGCGGCGTGAAAAGCGCCATCCGTAATCATTTCCGGCGCAGGCGGCGTGTCGATCGACGGCATGGAAGGTGCCGTTTGGGAGATAGAACTCTGTAGTGTTTCCATGATGAAGCCTCCAAGAATGCAATAAGTAACTACAGCGCCAGGTGCGTTCCATCCAGCGCTGCTGATGCGATCTTAGTGACCTAAGTTCGAGTCCTCCCCGTATTGATACTTCCTGAGCAAGGGTGAAAATGGGAATCGGCGATAAATCAGCCCTGCTCTGCGCGCACGCCTTGTAGCGCGCCACATTCTGCTCGTTAGGTGGATACAAACCCGGCAACGGCGTGCCCGCCTTGACCTCGGACATGATCCAGCCCTCCAGGCGCTGCGCCGCCGTTTGCCCATACAGGCAACCCGGTTCCCAATACGCCCTCAAGGTAACGGCAGAACCGAATGTATTCCGTCTAAAATTTTTTGACATCCAATCAGGCCACGGGAAAAACGATCTCTGTCCCGGCTATACGTACTGCCTGGCGTGCTTGCCCGAGTGGTCGAGACCGTTCGAGTCACCGAGATGGGCAAGCTCGCTTGGCCCATACCGCGCGGGGAGAGACTCGTCAGCGCACACACCGGCAGCACTCAGGATCTCGACTGCGTTGAAATTCCCGCCTTTCAGTTCATCCTGAAGAAGTCGTTTGGCCCCGTGCACGACCGCGTCGTCACGCGCCAACAATTCTCTGAGTAACGTTATTCTGTCTGAAGCGGATAGATTTTTGGGCGCAAGTACGAGGACTTTTATCGCCGAATAGGCAATGAGGGCCTTTGATTCTAATGGAGCATCCGCCTTCAGCGCAGCAGTGGCATTGGCCCCCAATGCGATCAATATCTGCATTGGCAACATCTCGCGTTTGGCAGCCATCTTCAGTAATGTGCGAGCGGCAACCATTCCGACTACAGCCCTAAGGCTCTCCATGTCCGTTCTCCCCCAGAGCAACAATAAATTCCCAAGCATGGGTTCGGCAACATCAATATTCGCAGCAGCCAGGATTGTTTTCATAGCACTTACCTTTTCCGGATGCGCTTCCTCTTCCTTGCCAGCAATGTCAATCAACAGCAACACTGGATCGAATTCCCGAGTATCAATTAACGCTTTGACTCCCGTCACATCACCCTGCATGGCGAAACGCGTTAACAGATCCCTGGCTACCGTTTTTTCGTTCTGGCACGGCTGCCGTACCAATGGCACATCTCCGGTGGTTGAATCATCCATGACTTGATGGACATCATCAGAGGGATTTTTCGACAAAGACAGGACATCGACTACGTGCATTGCGGATGATGAATTGAAAGCCAGACTGTGTGCTTGTGTCATGCGGAAGGCTCATTAGGAGAAATAACGAACAGGACAGAACACCACAGAAGATCTATCGAACTGGTGTGGGCTGTGGTCGAGTCTTATTATTCGTACCCTAGCCAGTTCTGAACACGTCTATCAGTCTGAAATTCGCGTGCTCCTGCATTCCATACGAGGGAAGCATGCGATCACGAAATACGACGCCAACGCCTTGAGGAAAGAGGCACCCAATGCGACCGGTCATTTCCTGGAGACAACCAGTATTGCGCCCCTGAGCAAGATTGCTCAGGGGCAAAAAAAGATACAACGACGGATCAGCCCTGCTCTGCGCGCCACGCCTTATAGCGCGCCACATTCTGCTCGTTAGGTGGATACAAACCCGGCAACGGCGTGCCTGCTTCGACCTCGGACATGATCCAGCCCTCCAGGCGCTCCTGCTCGACAGAGGCCTCGACCACATCATTGATCAGATCTGCGGGAATCAACACGGCGCCGTCGCGATCGAGCACGATGTAATCGTTCGGAAAGACCGCCACGCCGCCGCAACCCACGGGCTCTTGCCAACCGACAAAGGTCAGGCCAGCAACGGATGGAGGCGCTGCGCCGCCATTTGCCCACACAGGCAACCCTGTTCCCAATACCCCTTCGAGATCACGCACGACACCGTCTGACACCAATGCACTCACTCCACGCTTTTTCATCCGCGCGCAGAGAATATCGCCAAAAATCCCCGCATCATTGACGCCCATTGCATCCACGACGGCAATCGCGCCCTCTGGCATAGCCTCGATTGCCGCACGCGTGGATATAGGAGAGGACCATGATGCAGGCGTGGCGAGATCCTCGCGAGCAGGTACAAAGCGCAAGGTAAACGCGCGGCCGACGATGCGTTTGGCAAAAGGAGCCAGCGGAAACGCGCCGCGCAGCCAGACATTGCGCAGGCCCTTCTTGAGCAGAACGGTGGTCAGCGTCGCGGTCGTGACGCCTTCCAGGGCTTGTTTGATCTTCGGTTCAATAGGCAATGCATCTACAGACATAGGAGGCTCCTGAAATGAATAAGAGAACAAACGGGAAATCAATCGGCCAGATCGGCCAACAGACGTTGCTTGCCTGCCAGTACGTGTTGTTCGGCCAGCTCGCCAGCGCGAACCACGTCACCCGCCTTGATGGCGTCGACAATGCCGCGGTGCTCTGCATTGGAACGATTCATTTTGGCGGTGTAGTTGAAAAATTTACGGCGAAACAGATGCAGCTCGTTGACATATTCCGTGTATGCACGCGCGGCATGGCGGTTGTTGCTGTATTCCAGGATCAAGTCGTGGAATTTCAGATTCAGCTCGTAATAGCTGCCGCCATCGGAGATTTCGGCAGCAGCCTCCATCTGGGTCAACAGATCCTCCAGTGCGGCAGTGCGCTCGGGCGACAGATACTCTGTCGTGCGCCGCGCCGCATAACCAAAGATCAACGCACGCAGGTCATAGCTCTCGAGCATGTCCCGCATCGACATCTGGCGTACGAACATGCCTCGATGCGGCACCGCAGTGACCAGGCCGCTGCCGGCCAGGATGCGTATAGCCTCACGGATCGGCCCCCTGCTGAACCCCATCCGCTGTGCCAGCGCGGCCTCGTTCAGCCGTGACCCTGGCGCAATGTCGCCCGAATAGATCAGACGCTTGATTTCCTCGGCCGCGGTCGCCGCGAGCAACGGTAGCTTTTGTTCGGATGGTTCAGTCATAGGCACGGAAAAGTGAGCAGGAAAGTGTCGCTGCGACAAGGCGATTATGACGGCAAATTGTACCTGCGCGCCTGTCAGTCCGCCCCACATCGAAGACAAATTTCAAACAATCGTATTCGATTTAAATAAAATTGTTGACACTTTTTGAGTGACTTCATACCATGACTTCACAAAACAAGAGCAAAAACCGGCCGCGCCCTTGGGGCTCGGCTCTCGCCTGGCCCATCGCCTCGCGGTAAAGGATGGGTCCGCCACGTCATGAGAGGAGCACTCGCCCATGTCTGACACGCAACACTCGCTGCCCTTGTCGCCCTACCGGGTCATTGATCTGACCCGGGTACGAGCCGGCCCGACGGCCGTACGCCAATTGGCAGACTGGGGGGCCGAGGTCATCAAGATCGAAGAGCCCGTCAACCCTGCCACCGAGACGGAGATGGGGGGAATGAGGCTAGGCCCCGATTACCAGAACCTGCAACGCAATAAGAAAAGCCTCACGCTCAATCTCAAGAGCGCCGAGGGGCGAGCCGTGCTCGAAAAACTGGTGAAAAACGCCGACGTCATCGTCGAGAACTACCGGCCCGACGTCAAACATCGACTGGGGATTGATTACGAGACACTCCGGCAGATCAACCCACGTCTGGTCTACGCCAGCATCTCCGGCTTTGGCCAGGATGGCCCCTATGCCAAGCGCCCCGGCTACGACCAAATCGTGCAAGGCATGGGCGGCTTGATGTCTGTCACGGGTCTGCCTGAGTCCGGGCCTGTGCGTGCAGGTATTGCCATCGCCGACACTACTGCCGGCCTGTATTGCTCGATCGGCATTTTGATCGCCCTGCTCGATCGTGAGCGCACGGGTGTGGGTCAATGGGTGCAGACATCACTGTTGGAAGCCCAACTGGCGATCCTCGACCTGCAGGCGGCCCGCTGGCTCGTGGCAGGTGAGGTTCCCGTCCAGGCGGGCAACAATCACCCCACGATCATCCCGACGGGCTTGTTCACTGCCCAGAATGGCCCGATGACGTTGCAGGTGCCAGGTCAACTGATGTGGGAACGCCTGTGCAAGGCGCTGGACAAGCCGCAGTGGCTGGACAACCCGCAATACCGCACCAATCGGGATCGATCCATCCATCGCGAAGCACTCAATCAGGAAATCAACGCGATATTTGTGCAGCAGCCTCGTGAATACTGGATCGAAAAACTCAATGCTGCAGGCCTGGCCTGCGGCGCCGTCAACACGGTGGATCAGGCCTTTGCCGACCCGCAAGTACAGCATCTGGGTATCGCGTGGCCGGTACGGCATCCCCAGTTGGGTGATATTCAATTGGTCGGTCAGCCGATCAAGAGCAGTCGGCACCAACCCACGTTACGGACGGTGGCGCCGATGCCGGGCGAACACAATACCGAAGTGCTGCAAGGGCTGGGCATCGACCAGTCCGAACTCCAGACGCTAAGGAATCAGCATGTCATCTGAGCACACTCCCATGCTGCGTTATCAAAAAGATGGCGGCGTAGCCACATTGTCCATTGATCATCCCACGCGGCATAACGCGATGACGTTCGACATGTGGGCGGCGTTGCCCGGGTTGATTGAACAGGCGGACGCCGATCCCGATGTACGCGTATTGGTGTTGCGCGGCGCAGGCGAAAAAGCCTTTTCGTCCGGCTCCGATATCTCGCAATTCGGCGAACGCCGCAGCACCGAAGCCGGCGTAAAGCTATGGAACGACACGGTGGTGGTCGCTGCAGATCGCTTGGTCCGCCTAGGCAAGCCCTCCGTAGCGCTGATACGCGGATTATGTTTTGGAGGTGGCGTCGGGCTGTCGTTGCATTGCGATCTGCGTTTTGCGACGCCTGATGCGAGCTTCAGCATCCCCGCAGCAAAGCTGGGGGTGGGCTACTACCCTGCTTGGCTTAAACGGCTGTCATCGCTCGTGGGACCTGCCGTCGCAAAGGAAATCATGTTCACGGCGCGCCGGTACGATGCAGCCCAGGCGTTGAAGGTAGGCCTGGTCAACGATGTGCGCGACGAGGCCGAAACACTGGAACTCGTCACCAGGATGGCGAGCCTGGCGCCGCTGAGTCTGCGCGCCAGCAAAATGGCCATCGACGAAGCCGTCGAACCGGGCAAGTACGGCGACGATGCCTGCCAACAAGCATTGCGCACGTGCTTTGCCAGCCAGGACTACAAAGAAGGCCAAGCGGCATTTCAGGAAAAACGGCCACCCGTATTCGCTGGCCGCTGATCTTCACCCAGCCTACCCCGACGCCCTGCAACAGGAAATAGGAGACAGAAAGTGAAGATAGAAAAAATCACCGCCACGCTGCATCGGCATGAGATCGACCTGCCCGATATCGGCAAATCGATCGAGAGCCGCATGTTTGTCTTTGTCGAAGTCACGACCGACGAGGGTCAAAGCGGCTTTGGCATCACGGGTTCAATCCTGCCCTGGGCCGTCATCGCCTGCATAGAAAATCATCTGGCACCGGCCCTGAAAGGACGCGACGTATTGCACACCGAAGCGATTCATGCGCACGTGTGGAAACAGCTGAACAGCCGCGCGTATACCGGCGTGATCTCCAATGCGTTGTCGGCTATCGACGTTGCGCTGTGGGATCTGCGAGGCAAGCGAGAGTCGCGCTCTGTGCACGAGTTGTTGGGCGGCTTTCGGAATTGGGCGCCGACTTATGCGACCTTTGGCTATCCGTTTTTTGATGAACGGCAACTCGCTGACTACGCGCGCAAGTTCATCGACGATGGGCACACGATGCTGAAGATGGTGGTCGGTGGAGAACCGTCACGCACTTGGCGCGACGATGTTCGGCGCGTGCACGCCGCGCGCGAGGCCATCGGCTCGGACGCGGCGCTGATGATAGACGCTAATTGCTGGTTCAACCCCTATGAGGCGCGCTTGTTGTGCCGCGCGATCGAGGATTGCGAACTGATGTGGTTCGAGGAACCCATCCAGCAGAATGATGCTCGCGCGCTGGCAGACCTGCGGGCCAATACTTCCATACCGATTGCCGCCGGACAAATGGAAGGTCATCGTTGGCGTTATCGCGAACTGGTCTCGCATCATGCGGTGGATGTGTTGCAACCCAATGTGCTCTATAACGGCGGCTATACCGAATCGCTGAAGGTGGCGCACCTGGCCCAGGCCTACAACCTGCCCATGGCCAATGGAGGCGGCTGGCCGATTTTCAATATGCATTTGCTATGCGGCCTGATGAATGGCGGACCGGTCGAATTCCATTACGGGATGTGGCAAACGGGCAAGCATTTCTTTTACGGCACGCCAGACCCTGTGAACGGCCGCATGACCTTGTCAGGCAAGCCTGGACTGGGATTTACGCCGAATTACGACGCGTTGGAGGCAGCCCGTATCACGGACCCATCTCAAAGCCGACTCGAAGGGCGCGATAGCCACGGATACTTGCTGCGTGAGGCCATCACCGCGACATAGAGCACCCCAGTTTTCGCAGTTCTGCAAAAAAAGGCCTCACATCACGCCTGCGGCTGACTACTCGCCCACGAGCACTTTTACCGTAAGGCAGACTCGGCAGCAAAACGAAATCCGGTCCATGGCACCGGATACATCCTGGAGGAAGACAAATGAGTATCTCTATCGCCGCTCGCATGGCGTCGGCCTGCGCAGTGCTCGCACTACTCTCTGCACCTGTCTCGGCTCATGCGGAGTATCCAGAAAAGAACATACGCATGATCATTCCGTTTGGTGCGGGCGGGGGCAGCGATGTGCTGGCTCGCACGATCGGCTCGGTCATCAAGGACCTCAAGCTCGTACCGGTGGATTTCATGTATGAGAATCTGCCCGGCAGCAGCGGTGCGCGCGGGTACAAGGAAGCGTCGCGCCGCAAGGGCGATCCATACACGATGGCAACGGTCAGCGTGAGTTTTTTCACGACGCCGCTCTTGGGCCGTGCGCCGTTCAAACAAGAGGACTTCACGCCTATTGCAGCGATTTCGATGTCACCGTATGTGCTGGTGGTAAAGAGCGACTCGCCTTATCAATCCCTGAAAGACATGGCTCAGTCCAAACGGCTGACTACGGGTACGGTAGGCGTGGTCTCGGACGCACGGCTGTTGGCTGACATGGTGAGCAAGCAGATGAAAGTCAAAGTAGACGTGGTGCCTTTCGATGGCGAAGGGGAAATCACCACGGGCGTGTTGGGCAAGCATATTGATTTCATGTTTGGCAATCCCAGCGAAGTCATGCCTCAGATCGAGGCCGGCACGATGCGCGCCCTGGCCGTGAGTGCAGGTCAGCGGTTGTCCTCGATGCCTGATGTCCCGACGTTCAAGGAACAAGGCTACGACATCGAACACACCATGCTGCGCAGCGTCGTGATGCCCAAGGGCGTCGAACCGGAGGTCGTCGCGTACTGGGAAAACGTGCTGCGTAAAGTCGCAGAGAGCAAAGAATGGAAAGAGCGCTATCTGGATCGCTACAAGGACGAGCCGCGCTATGAAGACGCGGAACAGACTGCGGCGCTGATCCAGCAAACCAACCAGCGCTATGTCGCCATCATGAAGGAACTGGACATCATCAAATAACTACCGGAACGCCAATAATGAAAATCGAGACACTGGATCGTGTTTTTGCGATGTTCTTGTTTCTGTTGGGCCTGAGCATCGCTTATTTTGCACCCTCGTATGGCTACATGACCGATGGCAATCCTGGCGCAGGATTTTTTCCGCTATGGGTGGGATTAGCCATCGCAGGACTGAGCATGGTGAATTTCGTGCGCAGCGTAGCAGGCAAGGAAAAACTGGCTCAGGAAATCGCATTGTCCAGCCTGATCAAACCGGTGGCCCTCACGGGTGCCCTGGTGGCCTTTGTTTTTCTGGCAGAGCCATTGGGCATGATGCTGGCGTGCGCGGCACTCGTGTTCGCGATAGGCTGGATCATCCGCCCGCACTGGGACCGGGTTTTTACCGCAAAGATCGTCGCAACGGCAGTGCTGTTTCCGGTCGCCGGCGAACTGGCCTTCGGCGTGTATCTTGGCGTGCCTTTGCCCAAAGGGTTGTTGGGAATCTGACTGTACACACATTAAATGAGGGAACAACATGGACTCCATCGTCCTGCTACTCGAAGGTATAGTCAACGCACTGTCATGGTCGGTGCTGGCAGCCACACTGATCGGTGTCTTGATCGGATTGTTCGTCGGTGTATTGCCGGGTCTGGGTCCCGCTGCCGGTGTAGCGATCATGCTGCCGGTAGCGGTCGGCTTTGGCGGTGTCGAAGCCATCGCCGGCCTGGGCGGGATTTATTACGGCGCCATGTTTGGCGGTGCTGTTACCTCCATTCTGCTGGGGATCCCTGGAGAGTCCGCATCAGTCATGACCGTGCTGGATGGCTATGCAATGGCCAAGCAAGGCAAGGCGGGCGAGGCGTTAGGCATCAGTGTGTTTTCCTCGTTCACCGGCGGCATATTCGGTCTGCTGGTCATGGCACTGCTGGCGCTGGCGATCGCGCGCGTAGCCATTGAATTTGGACCGACCGAAATGACGGCCGTCATGGTGCTGGCCTTTTCGCTGGTGAGCGTGCTGGGTGGACGCAACATCATCAAGGGATTCACTGCGCTGTTTCTGGGTATCTGGATCGGCATGATAGGCATGGATCCCATTTCGGGACCGCCGCGTTATACCCTGGGGTCGATGGACCTGCTGGATGGCGTGGATTTCACCATCATTGCGGTTGGCATATTCGGGCTCGCCGAGATATTTTTCAATCTGTCGGAAAAGGCTGAAGGCACCCGAGCTGCAGCCAATTATTCATTGCGCTCGTTACTGCCCCGCGTGAGCCATATGATCCGCTGCAAGGGCGCGGTGGTGCTGGGATCTATCATGGGTTTTCTCGTGGGCGTGCTGCCTGGCGTGGGCGCGACGGCGGCCACGATGTTGGCCTATGCGGCCGCCAAAAAGGTATCACGTACTCCCGAAGAGTTTGGCAAAGGCGCCATGCAGGGCGTTGCGGCTCCTGAGGCAGCAAACAACAGCGCAGCCTATGTGTCCATGGTGCCTATGTTCACACTGGGCATCCCCGGCTCGGCGACCACTGCCATCATGCTGGGAGGGCTCTTGATGTTGGGCCTGCAACCAGGGCCCTTGCTGTTTACCAACAATCCGGATTTCGTGTGGACGGTGTTCGGCAGTTTCTGGATAGGCAACGTCATGCTGTTGTTTCTGACACTGCTGATGATTCCCTTGCTGGCAAGCGTAGTGTTCGTTTCTACGGCGCTGCTCTACCCGGTTGTAATCGGCATGATTCTGTTCGGGGTATTTTCGATCAATTACTCGATGTCTGATGTCCTGCTGGCGCTGGGTGCAGGGGTGCTGGGCTATCTGATGCTCAAGCTGGAGTATTCGGCGGTCCCACTGGTGCTGGGAGTGGTGCTCGGCCCCATGCTGGAGAACAATATCCGCCGAACCTTGATCCTGTCCGAAGGCGGACTGGGCGTGTTCTTCGAGCGCCCGATCTCTCTGGCGTTCTTCCTGCTGGCCGCATCAGTGGTGCTCTTTCCGCTGATATCGAAATGCTGGAAACGAAAATCGGACAGGAGTTAGAGATCAGAAAAAAGCCAACACGGGGGCCGCCACTGCGCATAGCCCCCCGGCGGACAGTGCAGCGACTGGCCGATAGCTGACGAACCAAATCAGAATCAAGCCCGCAAAACTCAAGATACCGATCCATTCCACGGTGCCATAGGACCACCCCCATACCGCAGCCGACGCCCATAGCGACAACGCCAGTGCGGTCCAACCAACGATACGCAGGGGGGTACGATGACGGCGCGGCAATTCGCGGTCGAACACATCCTCGTAGTGGCGATCCATACCCAGGCACAACGCGGAGAAGCCAGCATAGGCCAAGCAGAAAGCGGCAATACTCATCATGACGTCACCTCATTAACAGTACAGCTGGCGGTGACGGAGGTGGCTGCAGCACGTGCTGTACTGACCGCATCAGGGCGAACGGCCTTGCGGCCTGCCGGAACTGGGCGGGCCGATGTTGTCTTGTTTTTCTGGTACGCCTTGCGCGCCTTGTGAGCCATCCAGCCAAACAGGACGGCCGCAGCCAGCGAGGTCAGGTCAAATCCCGCCATGACCCAATCGCCGGCCGGCAACGACATGCCCAAGTGCCGGTCCGTCGTCAAGGCATTCAACACTGGCAATGCCAGCGCCAACACCGCAGTCAACGACAACAGATCCATCCACTTGCGCGTACGAAATGCAAAGGCATAAATAAAACTCAAGCCCCAGACAATGAAGAACGCGCGGGTTTCCCAAGCGCCTCGCCCAACCAGGTCAGCGGGCACCAACCGGTTTGCCCAGAAGTACACCACCACCGCCAGACAAAAACCGGCGATGCTGGCGGCGTTCAGGGCATCGACCAAGCGCAGCGAAAACTTCTGCTGAGCCGCGGCGCCGACTTTCTGGCGACGCTTGGCAACCCATAACACCAAGCCGGTGCCGACCATCGCCGTCCCTGCCAGGCTGACCAGGAAATACAGCCACCGCAGCAGCGGCGCAGCAAAAAAACCCAGATGCAAACCGATGATCGTATCGGCAGTCGTCATCGCAGCACTGTTGTTATCGTGCCGCGATAGCAGCGCACCATCGATCCCATTGAATTGCATGCTGGGAGCATTGCGGCCATACGATACGCGTTCGCCCGAGTCTCGAGACACCGATACCATCGCGTTCTGTTTGCCGGGATTCGTCACCACCAGGCGTCCCGCACTACCGCCCTGCCACAGCGAGGTTGCCTGTGCCACCAACGGACCCAGCGGCAACAGCTCGGCCTGGCCGTCGGTCGGACGCTGCTGAGGCGAGCCCGGGAACCGCTCGTCAAAATATGCACGGGGCGTGTCATAGGCAGCCGAAATCCCCGCAGGCAACAGCATGACCACAAAGAGCAGCAGCCCGCTGAACGTAATCATCAGATGAAACGGCAATCCCAACACTGACAAGGCGTTGTGCCCGTCCATCCACGCGCGCTGCCCGCCCTTGGCGGGCCGGAATGTAAAGAAGTCCTTGAAGATTTTCTTGTGCGTCACGATGCCGCTGATGATGGCCACCAGCATGAACATCCCCGCGATACTAGCCAGCCAACGCCCCCATGGACGGGCCATTTCCAATTCGAAATGAAAGCGATATAAAAAATCGCCACCGCGCGTTTCACGGGCCTTGATTTCCTGACCGGTCGCGGGATCGAGTGTCACGCGTTTGAACCCCCGTTCGCCCGGCGCGGGCTTGAGAATTTGGTACAACAAACTCAGATAAGGCTCGCGTGCCGAGGGCAAATCAATGAACCAGCGCGAGGCGTCCGGCGCATGTGCGCTCAGATAACGCTGCGCCATGTCGGCGGCCTGGTCTGCAGGTAATACCTGCTGCTGCGCTGGCGCCTCTGGCTGCATCCACGTAGTGATTTCGGGCCGGAAAAATGCCAATGTCCCAGTCAGGAACATCGCAAACAAGATCCATCCGAACACCAACCCGGCCCACGTGTGCAGCCACGCCATCGCTTGCCGAAAGCCCTCACCCTGTTCGGAAGGAGAGCGCATGGATTTCGACTTCGCGAAAGCCTTGGACGACACCGAACTGTCTGGCGTCACTGGGGACGTGGCCTGAGCAGCGCTGGATTTTGAGGCTTTTGTCATGCGGCCCCCGCCAACCGGCTGAGCCAGAACAGCCCTGCCAGCAGCACCGTCGGCACGAGGATCCCGGCCCACGCGCGCCACGTATTACGGGCGGCAAACACCCACATGACGGCAATCGTATAGGCGACGAACGCAAGCATGCTCGCCGTCACGACGGCATCGACACGCACCATGGGCAGCCACACGGCCAGACTGGCGGCCGTTGCCGATGCCAACGCATACCCGCCAAATACCGCAGCGATAATGCGCGAGACGACGGCCCATCGATAGCGCGCCAACCCGGCGCCGGGAATAGGTTTCACTGCAAATCCTGCGAACTCGATAATTTGAGAATTATAATCATTACGAGAAAAAACGGGCGCTTCTTTCCCGCCTTCGTAGAATGAAGGCCGTCCAGCAGGCGCCCGCCTCGGCGTTACCAGCGATAGCGCACCGCAGCCTTGACGGTGCGGTCATAGCCGTACCAGCACCAAGCCTCGCTCAAGCACGAGGCCACATAACGCTTGTCAAAGACGTTCGCGACGTTCAGGCTGACCTGCCAGCCTTTCAGTGCCGGCTGATAACGGCCGAGGTCGTAGTCCAGTCCCAAATCAAACAGTGTGGCGCTGGATACCTTGAACGTATTGTTGGCATCGCCCCAGGTTTCGCCCAGATAGCGCACACCGGCCCCTACTCCCAGACCGGCCAGCGGCCCGCTTTGCATTTCATAGTGCACCCATGCCGACGCCTGATGCTTGGGTACGCCGGCCGGTTGTGTACCCTTCATGCTGACACCTGCGGCATTGGGATTGTCTTTGGTATAGGCGTTCTGCATCCAGCTGTACGACGCAATCACGCTCAGCCCGTCGACCGGCTCGGTTTTGGCCTCAAGCTCCAGACCGCGGGTGCGCACCTCGCCCGCTTGGATACTGCAACGTCCGCCGCTGCAGATATGGGTCGGATCCGGGTCCGTCGTGGTCAGGTTTTTGCGACGGATGTCGTAGACCGCAGCCGTCAACAAGGTACGCGAACCGGCGGGTTCGTATTTCACGCCCAACTCGTATTGCTCGCCCTCGACCGGATCAAACGGAGCCCCATCCCAGCCCGTGCCGTTTTGCGGCTCGAACGACTGCGAATAGCTGAAGTACGGCGCCACGCCATTGTCGAACAGATAGAGCAACCCCGCGCGACCGGTAAAGGCCTGTGCGCGCTGAGGCGTATGCGTGCGCACCCCGGTGTTCAGATTGGTCGCGTTGGTGTTGGTACGCGCCCAGTCATAACGCCCGCCCAGCAGCACCGACAGACGGCCGAGCTTGATTTGGTCCTGGAAATACAGGCCGGCTTGATATTGCGTCTGGGTCTGGTCGCTGGTGAAGGCCGGCATGGTAAAGCCCATGTCGTAGTTTGGATTCCAAGTGTCCAGATTCAGGAAATCACCAGTCTGCGAGGCCGACAAGGTATCCGTATTGACGCGCTGATAATCAAAACCCAACAAGGCCGTGTGATCGAAAGGCCCCGTGGAGAAATTGGCCAGCAGATTGTTGTCCAGCGTCAAGGCATCGAACTTGACGTCGGTACCGGTCAGACCGCGCTTCAGGTAGCGATAGGTGCCTGGATCTGCCCAACCGCTGTTATAGATACTGCGATATTCGGCATCCGCGTGCACATAGCGTAATTTCTGGGTTGCTTTAAAGGTGTCGTTAAAGCGATGCTCAAACTCATAGCCCAAGGAATAGTGCTTGCGGTCGCTGCGCTCGAAACCTTTGTCCCCATCGTAGAAGCTGCGTGAGAAACGGCTGCCATCCGGTAAGGCATGCACCGTACCCATCGCAGGCAGGGCCCCGTACGCCCCCATATCGGGATCGCGCTGGAAATGCGTCAACACAGTCAAGCGGGTATCCGCAGTGGGTTGCCACAAGAACGACGGCGACACGTAATAGCGGCGTTCCTTGGTATCGTGCAATTGGCCGTCAGCCATATAGCCTGCGCCGACTACGCGATATAGCAAGGTGCCGTCGTCGTTCAGACTGCCGCCGACATCAGCCATCCCGCGCAACAACGAGTTGGTGCCGACTTCGACACCGAGCTCATTGACCTGCCCGGCCACCGGCCGTTTGCTGACCTGGTTCACCACGCCGCCAGGGCCGCCTTGGCCGTACATGACGGACGAGGGGCCTTTCAGGACATCGACCCGTTCCAGCCGATAGGCATCCACCTGCGGCAAGGCATCCCGGCCGCCGAAGACACGCAGCCCATCCAGGTAGGACGTAGCGGAAAAGCCCCGGATCGTGAACTGATCCAGTCGAGTCGCGGTCGCACCTCGCGTTTCCACCGCTACGCCAGGGGTATAACGCAGCACCTGGTTCAACGTGTTTGCGCCTTGTTGAGCGATTTGGGTCTGCGTGATCACCGAAATGGATTGCGGCGTTTCCAACAACGGCGTGTCCGTCTTGGTGCCAGTGGACGCGACGGTGGAAACCACACCATAGGTCTGGCCCGTGCCGGTCTCGCCCTGCCCTTGCACCACCACGGGAGCCAGGCTCACCGTGTCGCCCGCCATCGACGGTGAGCGCCGCAAATGCCAGCCACCCGTCCCGGGATAAGCCTCCAGGCCGCTTCCTTGCAAGATGGCGCGAAAACCCTCGCCAGCGGAATAGCTGCCCTGCAAACCCGATGCGCTCAATCCCGATACCAGGCCGGTATCGAATGAAATCAGTACGCCGGCCTGCCGCGCGAATGCGGTCAATACCTCACCCAGTGGTCCAGCAGGCACCGAAACACTGCGTGCGCCGGCTGCCGATTGGCTTGGTTGGGCGCCAGCCGCCTGCGCCAGCACAGCCGGATGCACCGACACCAGCCCTGCGCCCGCCAACGCCAACACCAGCGCGGGCAATGCGCCAGGATGCCGGGCGCCTCGTATGTCATAGCCAGCGCTTATGCGACGGGCCGCCCGGGATGAGAACAAGGAAGCAAGAAAAGACAAAACAAGACTCCTGCGGAAATGAACGGGTTACAAAAGCCATTCCGCACGAGCACGCAAAACCTGCAGGCGATGAGACGACTGAATAGAAACCAAAAGTAAATCCAGAGTGCCTGCGACGATCTACACGCTTCGCTGTTGAGAGTGCTCGTCAACGCCATCGACTCGCACCCACCACGATCCCCAGCGTTTGATCGTGATCGGCAAGACGTGCTGCAGCATTTCCAACGCACCATCCGTGTCATCCAACGGAAATACGCCGGATACCGATAAATCCGCCACATCGGGACTGACCGAGAGCACCCCGTGGCGATAGCGCGCCAGCTGGGCAACGACCTCGGCCAATCGATCATCATTAGCGACAAGCAACCCGTCCATCCAGGCGGCCCGGCTGCTCTGCGCCGCTGTCTCATGCCAGGCGTCGGCCTGGCGATATAACGCTGCGCCCGCATTCAGTACTCGAGGCTCGCTGCCCTGCGCACTCACACGAAGTGAGCCCTCGTAGACATCGACGCGTATTCCAGACGGCTGCCGCCACAACGAAAAATGCGCGTTGATCGCCTCCAGGCGGCTGCCGTCGACATTCACCAACAAAGGAGACACGCTTGGGTCGCGATCGACAGCGATGCCCATTTCACCTCGCCACAACGTCAACTCACGCTGCCCGTCGCGAAACGCCGATGACACCGCCGTATCGCTGGCCAAATCCATCCGGACATGGTCCGGCAACACGACACGGCGCCGTTCGCCCACGCGCGTACTGTAATCGGCCACCAAACGCTGCCAAGGGGTCCATTCATACGTGGCGGCACCGGTACCACCCAGGACGGCGCCTGCAATCAGTCCCTTGAGCACGGCGCGCCGCTGTCGGCCATGCGAACGGCTGCCCTGCCGAGCGGTTGTCGCCTCCACTAAATGCGCATGCGCAAAGTCCGAGGGAATATCACGTACGGCATGAGCGAGACCCTCCAGGCGCGCCCAGGCGTGCTCATGACGCGGATCTGCTGCTCGCCATTGCCGACAGGCATTCAATGCAGCAGTCCCGCCCTCACCGGATTGCAATTTGACCCACCACGCGATGGCGGCCTGGGCAATGGGATCGCCCATCGTCTCAATCCTGGAGGCAGACATAGCAGGCCATCAACGCGCGGGTCATATATTGCTGTACTGCACTCAAGGACACGCCGAGCCGCTCGGCGATTTCGGCATAGCTCAAGCCGTCAATCTGGGCCATCACAAATGCCCGCCGCACATTGTCGGGCAGATCCGCCAGCATCCGATCCAGCATGGCAATCTGCTGCAAAACTGCTGCACGCGTTTCTGCGGAGGGTTGATGAGGTTCCGGCAAGGCGGCCAGATAATCGAGATACGCCTGCTCCAGGCCGGCGCGTCGATAATGATCGATCAGCAAGCCCTGGGCGATCGTGCGTAAAAATGGACGGGCCTGCTCGGCCCGGACTTGCTTGCGGCCGGCAATGACCCGCACAAACACGTCCTGAGTCAGGTCCTCTGCCCGGAAAGGATTGCCCAGCTTGCCCCGCAGCCATCGGAACAGCCATGGCTGATGATCACGGTACAGCTCGTCAATGGGCGCCGCCGCGGGCGCGACGGCCACGCTCGGTATGGAGGTTTTCACGGCGGGCAGAGAAAAAGCGCAAACCGCGATGGTAATTGATAACTACTATTATTATCAATCAGATTACGCAGAGATGCTGCCGCACCCAGGCCATGACGTGTTGGCACAACAACACGTCACCCTGCCCTCCTTCCTGAAGCGACCGCTTGCAGTTCTTACAGCCCGACCGTCAAACGGCGCTCGGACTCCAAATACTCGCGTGACTGCATTTCCAGGATGCGCGACACAGTGCGGTGAAACTCATTGGCCAACGCGCCTTCGGTGTAGAGCTCCTCGGGCTCGCATTCCGCCGACATGATCAGCTTGATCTTGTGGTCGTAAAACACGTCGATCAACCAGGTAAACCGGCGAGCCTCGGACGCTTGGCGTGGTCCCATGCGAGGCACATCCGACAAAATCACCGCGTGAAAACGGCTGGCCAATTCCAGGTAATCGTTCTGCGAGCGCGGACCACCGCATAGCGTCGCAAAATCGAACCACACCACAGACCCGGCCAACGCCTGTGCACGCAGCTCGCGATGCTCGATGTGCAACACAGGCTCTTGCGGCGGCGTGTCGGCCAGCCGATCAAAAGCGTCCTGCAAAGCAGCCTTGGACTGCTCATTCAGCGGCGAGTGATAGCACTGCACCTGCTCCAGCGAGCGGCGCCGATAATCAATCCCCGCATCCACGTTCAAGACATCCATGCGTTTCTGGATCAGCTCGATCGCCGGCAAAATCCGATCGCGATGCAAGCCATCCGGATACAAGGTCGATGGCTCGTAGTTGGACGTCATCACAAACGACGTGCCGTACTCGAATAGCTTGAGCAACAAACGATAGAGAATCATCGCATCGGCCACGTCCGACACGTGGAACTCGTCAAAACAAATCAAGCGATAACGCTTGGCCACCCGGCGCGCCACCTCATCCAGGGGATCTTGCATCCCTTTGACGTTTTCCAGCTCGCGATGCACGCCGCGGATGAACTCATGAAAATGCAGCCGCGTTTTGCGCACCACGGGTACCGTGGCATAAAACGCGTCCATCAAAAAGCTTTTGCCGCGCCCCACTCCCCCCCACAGATACACACCGCGCGGGACATCGGGCCGGTTCAATAACTTCTTTAACGCATTCGAGCGCAGGGCCTTGAAACGCACCCAGTCGTCGTAATACGCCTGCAATCGGTCAATGGCTTGCTTCTGCGCCACATCAGGGTGATACCCCCGCTCCGCCAGGGATTGTTCATAGTATTCGCGGACGTTCATATCGCAGCTGCAAACCTAAAAGAAAAAAGGCGGGTCAACCGCCTCATACTATTCATCTGGCAATCTGTCGTATGCACCACCGGCAAGGGGACACCATCGCGCATAGGCGAACAAACATTTGCCATCGTATCGGCCAACACGCACAGGCCCGAACGAACCATCACTACACAGACAAGCGCCGAGCCGTTGCAGCCCGGCGCCCATCTATACATCGCTCAGAATCAGAAATTCAGCGTGCGCTTGTCCACCGCCAGAGCGGCTTCTTTCACGGCTTCCGACAGAGTCGGGTGAGCGTGGCAAATACGCGCGATGTCCTCGGCCGCACCACGGAATTCCATGATGGTCACGGCTTCGGAAATCAGCTCCGATGCCATCGGGCCAATGATATGCACGCCCAACACCTCATCGGTCTTGGCATCCGCAATCACTTTGGCAAAACCCGTCGTATCACCCAACGCGCGCGCACGGCCGTTCGCCATAAAGGGGAAGCTGCCCGCCTTGTACTCGCGGCCTTCCGCCTTGAGTTGCTGTTCGTTCTTGCCCACCCAGGCGATTTCCGGCGACGTGTAAATAACCGACGGCACCGTCGCGAAATTCACATGGCCATGCTGACCGGCGATACGCTCGGCCACCGCCACGCCTTCTTCTTCGGCCTTGTGCGCCAACATCGGACCACGCACCACATCGCCCACTGCCCATACGTTGGGCAAGTTGGTCTTGCAGTCATCATCGACAGCAATGAAGCCGCGCTCGTCCAGTTGCAGACCCACGGATTCGGCGTTCAAACCGCCGGTGTACGGCACACGCCCGATCGACACGATCAGTTTGTCCACCGCCAGCTTTTGCTCGGCGCCCTTGGCATCCACATACGACACGTTGACCGACTTCGCCGTCGCCTTGACGTCACCGATCTTCACGCCGGTCTGAATATTCAGGCCTTGCTTAGTCAGCACCTTCAGAGCTTCTTTGGCGACTTGCTGATCAGCGACCGCCAAGAAGTCAGGCATGGCTTCCAGGACAGTGACCTCAGCGCCCAGACGGCGCCACACGCTGCCCAGCTCCAGGCCAATCACGCCAGCGCCAATCACGCCCAGCTTTTTCGGCACAGCATCGATACTCAGCGCGCCGTCGTTGGACAGCACGACTTTTTCATCGAACGGCAGGCCCGGCAACTCGCGCGCCGACGAACCCGTTGCCACGACCACGTGCTTGGCAACCAGGTCTTCTTCGGTCGTGCCGGTGACCTTGATCGCATAACCGCCGTCAACCTGACCAGCAAACGCACCCTTGCCATGGAAGAACGTGACCTTGTTCTTCTTGAACAAATACAGGATGCCGTCGTTGTTCTGCTTGACCACCGTGTTCTTGCGGCCAACCAGCGTATCGAGCTTCAGGCTAACGCCTTTGACTTCAATACCGTGCTCGGCAAAGTGGTGGTTGGCCTGTTCAAAATGCTCCGACGACTGCAACAACGCCTTCGACGGAATGCAGCCCACGTTCGTGCAAGTACCGCCGGGTGCCGGGCCGCCTTGGCCGTTTTGCCACGCGTCAATGCAAGCCACGGACTTGCCCAACTGCGCAGCACGAATCGCCGCGATATAACCGCCGGGGCCAGCACCGATGACAACAACGTCAAATTGTTTGGACATAATGATCTCGAAATTTGGGAATTAAAGAAGCGCCAGCCGATGTAAACACCACGGAGCACATCGCATCAGAGGTACAGCCTGCCTCTTTAAAGGCGAGCAGACGCAGATGAGTCATGAACGCCAGCGATGTGCCGGGGCCAAGAGGCTTCGGTGCGGCGGGCCCGTTGAGGCCGCCGAGCGCTACCGAAGGAAGGCGGGGGGAAGTCGGCTGGGCATGTTTGAGCGTAGCGAAGCGGAGCGAGTTTGCCCAGCCGCCCCGCCTGGCGAGGTAGGCGACGGGGAGT
>NZ_CBCSJH010000008.1:111270-142920 GCF_965139195.1 Bordetella tumbae
GGCGGCCAGACCGGCCNAACGGGCCCGCCGCACCGAAGCCTCTTGGCCCCGGCACATCGCGACAGAAGAACCCATCCTCACGCCCGTCAAACTATTCAACGCTAGAAATTACAGATCCAGCAACAAACGCTGCGGATCTTCCAACGCGTCCTTCATCGCAACCAAGCCCAACACCGCTTCGCGACCATCAATAATCCGATGGTCATAAGACAGCGCCAGGTAGTTGATCGGACGAATCACGATCTGACCTTTTTCAACCACCGGACGCTCCTTGGTCGCATGCACGCCCAGGATCGCCGATTGCGGCGGGTTGATGATCGGGGTCGACAGCATCGAACCGAACACACCACCGTTCGAAATCGAGAAGGTACCACCGGTCATCTCTTCGATGCCCAGCTTACCTTCGGCAGCGCGCTTACCGAAATCGGCGATCGTCTTTTCGATCTCGGCGAGCGAGAGCTGATCCGCGTTGCGCAGAATCGGCACCACCAAACCACGGGGGCTACCCACCGCGATACCGATGTCAAAGTAGCCGTGATAGATGATGTCCTTGCCGTCGATCGACGCGTTGATCAACGGGTACTTTTTCAGGGCGGCAACAGCAGCCTTGACGAAGAACGACATGAAGCCCAACTTGACGCCGTGCTCTTTCTCGAACTTTTCCTTGTACTTGTTGCGCAGATCGATCACAGCCTGCATGTTGACCTCGTTGAACGTGGTCAAAATGGCGTTTTCTTGTTGCGATTGCAGCAGACGCTCAGCGATACGGGCACGCAGGCGGCTCATCGGCACGCGCTGTTCCGGACGGCCATCCAGCGACAACGTGGTCGGCGCCGGTGCAGCGGCAGCGGCCTTGGCCGGCGCAGCGCTGGCGCCCTGAGCATCAGCCTTGGTCACACGACCGTCACGGCCCGTGCCAGCCACGCTGCCAGCGTCCACGCCCTTTTCGGCCAGGATCTTGGCAGCGGCCGGCGAAGCAATACCAGCCGAACCCGACGAGGCCGGTGCAGCAGCGGCAGCAGCCGGAGCCGCGGCAGGCGCAGCGGCTTCAGCCTTGGGAGCAGCAGCCGGGGCAGCAGCAGCCTGGGCAGCCGTATCGATTTTGGCGATGAGTTGGCCCGACGTCACCGTGGCGCCATCGGCTTCCACGATTTCAGCCAGCACGCCCGATGCCGGAGCCGGCACTTCCAGCACCACCTTGTCAGTTTCGATTTCGATCAGGATCTCGTCTGCCTCGACAGCAGCGCCAGCCTGTTTCTTCCAGGTGAGCAAAGTCGCTTCCGACACGGATTCGGACAACTGGGGGACAACAACGTCAGTAATAGCCATGGTAATAAGTTCCTAAATAGAGAGATTCGATATCGGCGGCTGAACTTACTTAGTCAGCATGAAGCCTTTGTATTTCGCGGCAAAAGCCTGTTCGATCAGTGCTTTCTGTTGTTCCTGGTGCTTGGCCAGGTAGCCTACCGCAGGCGACGCCGAAGCCGGGCGACCGGCATAGCCGAGTTTCTGACCGTCGGCCATATTCTCGTAGAGGTGATGCTGAACATAGAACCACGGACCTTGGTTCTGAGGCTCGTCTTGCACCCAGACCACTTCGGTTGCGTTCGCGTACTTGCGCAGCTCGGTTTCAAAAGCCTTGTGGGCAAACGGATACAGCTGCTCGACGCGAACGATTGCCACGTGCTTGGCATCGCGGTCGGTGCGCGCGTGAACCAAGTCGTAATAGACCTTGCCCGAGCACGCCAGTACGCGTTTGACCTTGCTCGCGTCGATCGTATCGTCCAACTCGCTGATCACCGGACGGAAGCTGCCGCCGGCCAACTCGGTCAGAGGCGAACCTGCATCCTTATTACGCAGCAGCGACTTCGGCGTGAAAATCACCAGCGGCTTGCGGAACGGACGGATCATTTGGCGACGCAGCAGATGGAAAATCTGCGAAGCGGTCGTGGGCTGAACCACCTGAATGTTGTTGTCGGCACACAGTTGCAGGAAGCGCTCGATACGACCCGACGAGTGCTCGGGACCTTGGCCCTCGTAACCGTGCGGCAGCATCAACGTCAGACCCGACTGGCGGCCCCATTTGGCTTCGCCCGAGCTGATGAACTGGTCGATCACGACCTGAGCGCCGTTGACGAAGTCACCGAATTGAGCTTCCCAGATGGTCAGCGTGTTCGGTTCTGCGCAGGAATAACCGTATTCGAAACCGAGCACGGCCTCTTCGGACAGCACCGAGTCGATCACCGTGAACGGCGCTTGGCCGTCGGAGACGTTTTGCAGCGGCACATAGGTGCCGTCATTCCAACGTTCGCGGTTTTGATCGTGCAATACGGCATGGCGGTGCGTGAATGTACCGCGGCCCGAATCCTGACCGGTAATACGAATCGCATAGCCCGAAGCCACCAACGTCGCGAACGCCAGATGCTCGCCCATGCCCCAGTCGAGGTTTTGCTCACCCTCGGCCATCTTGCGACGCTCGGTCAACAGTTTCTTGACCAGCGGGTGCGGGGTGAAGCTATCGGGCACCGTGGTAATACGTTCACCGATGCGTTTGAGTTCAGCCAACGGCACTGCCGTGTCGGCCTGATCGGTCCATTTGGCGCCCAGGAACGGCGACCAATCGATCGCGTACTTGCTCTTGTAGTCAGTCAGCACAGGTTCGATCGTGCGCTGGCCGTCTTCCATGAGCTGACGGTAATCCTTGACCATCTGGTCGGCTTCGCCGTCGGCCAGCACACCTTGCGAGGTGAGCTTGTCGGCGTACAGCTTGCGCGTGCCGGGGTGATGGCCGATACGCTTGTACATCAGGGGCTGGGTCAACGCCGGGGTGTCTTGCTCGTTGTGGCCGAGTTTACGGAAGCAGACGATATCCAGAACCACGTCGTGGTGGAACTCCAGGCGGTAGTCCAGCGCCAGCTTGGTCGCGAACACAACCGCCTCGGGGTCATCACCGTTGACGTGGAATACCGGCGCTTCGATCATTTTGACCACGTCGGTGCAATAGAGCGTCGAACGCGTATCGCGCGGGTCGGAGGTCGTGAAACCGATCTGGTTGTTGATGACGATGTGCAGCGTGCCGCCCGTGCCGTAGCCACGCGTTTGTGCGAGGTTCAGCGTTTCCATCACAACACCCTGGCCGGCAAAGGCCGCGTCACCGTGCACCAGCACCGGCAAGACTTGCTTGCCTTCGGGGTCGCCGCGGCGCTCTTGGCGAGCGCGGGCGCTACCCTCGACCACGGGGTTGACGATTTCCAGGTGAGACGGGTTGAACGCGAGCGACAAGTGAACCGGGCCGCCGCGCGTGGACAGATCGCTGGAGAAACCGTTGTGGTATTTCACGTCGCCGTCGGTCAGGCCCTCGGCGTGCTTGCCCTCGAATTCGGCAAACAGGTCACCGGGCATTTTGCCCATGATGTTGACCAGCAGATTCAGGCGGCCACGGTGAGCCATCCCGACCACGACTTCCTGGACACCGGATTCGCCAGCGTGGTTGACCACCTCGTCCATCGAGGCGATGAAGCTTTCGCCGCCTTCGAGGGAGAAGCGCTTCTGGCCCACGTACTTGGTGTGCAGGAAACGCTCGAGACCTTCGGATTCGGTCAGTTGCTGCAGGATGTGACGCTTTTCTTCGTTGCTATACGACGCCGCGCCAAAGGTCTTTTCCAGGCGTTCCTGGATCCAGCGCTTGGCGGCTGGATCGGAAATATGGGTGTATTCGGCACCGATGCTGCGGCAGTAAGTGTCACGCAGGGCCTTCAGGATATCGCGCAGCGTCATGGTGCTGGCGGTCGTGAAGTAGGTGTTGGTAGCCGAATAGGTCTGGTCCAGATCGGCTTCGGTCAGGCCGTAGAACGACGGGTCCAGCTCAGGGATCGGGGGACGTTCCTGGCGCTTGAGCGGATCCAGGTCGGCCCAGCGCGAACCCAGCGAACGATAGGCGCCGATCAGCGACTGTACCGAGACTTGTTTGCTGGCGATCGACAGATCGGGTTGGGCAGAGACTTGCTGCACGAACCCATTGCTGCGGGCGCGCTGAGCAAAAGACTCGACGATGGGGGCATGCGCGCGGTCGCGCGTCGTTTCCTGGCCATCGGTCGCAGGAGCATGCTGCAACTGATCGAAATACTCGCGCCAGTTATCGGGCACAGAGCCAGGGTTGTCCAGATACGCCTCGTACAGCTCTTCGACGTAGGGGGCATTGCCACCAAATAGATATGAGGTGGAAAGAGATTCTGATTCGGAAGACATATATTGCTTCACCTTGCGAGTGCTTCACTCGATACGATGCAGGAAAACCTTCCGCGACACGGGCTTCCCGTTAGCGGATAGCAGGGGCAGAAGGCACGTACAAGCCCTGAAAGCCTATGGCGCAAAAGTATACTCCCCGGGATTGCACCTGTCTTGCCGCATTGCGGCACGACCCCTCTGTGCCCGGGCGAGGCCGCAGACTGGGATAGTTCAGAAGTCCCCGCCAACATCCGTCATGATGCTGGCTATGCGCTCGAAGTCTCCTTGATCCAGTTTGGGAAAAGTCCTGGCCGGGCTGTGACGCGAAAACCACGAAGCCATCGCGGGAAAGCCGGTTTATACGATCTAACCGCACGACGGCCGCCTGTTGCACTATTTTTCCGCGCTTTTATGACACTCGTCCTGCTGACACGATACGTCTATAGAAGAGTACCGCCACACTAGCAAAGACCGCCAGCCCCAGCCAGTTGGCGATCGGCGCGAAGTCCGCTCCTGCCACGGCCAGGGGCGCCTCGCTGCCCGACGCCCCGATGATGGCCGCCATCAATACCCCCACCAGGCTTTCTCCCACGATCAACCCGGAGGCCAACAAGGTGCCGCGCCGATTCGGCAGCTCAGCATAGCTGTCATAGGATTGCCCCGCCTGCTCCGCACGGCGGCGCAGCGCCCGCTCGATCAACCAGGCCAGCAACGCCCCCACGACCAGCGGCGCACTGACCGTCGGAGGCAGATAAATCCCGATCCCTACGGCCAACACCGGCATCCGGGCAACCCGGCAGGTGCGTTTCAGGATCCCGTCCACCACGATCAGCCCCACGCCCACCGCCATACCAATCAGAATCATGACCCAGTTCAACTGATGGGTGAAAATCCCGCGCGCAATGGCCAACATCAGGGTGGCCTGCGGTGCCGACAATGCCTGGCCGGGGTCCATGCCGGCATGCGGCAAGGCATCGGCAAAACCATAGGCGTTATAGAGCAACTCGAGGATCGGGGAAATCACCGCCGCTCCCACCACGCAGCCGATCAACAGCGCCACCTGCTGGCGCCAGGGGGTGGCCCCGACCAGCCAGCCGGTTTTCAGGTCCTGCAGGTTGTCGTTCGCAATCGAGGCCACGGCGACCACGGCCGAAGTCGTGAAAATCGCCAGGGCAATGGCCATCTGGACACCCTCCTGGCTGCCGAGCAGGCCGGTCGAGCGCTCCAGCCCCAGCATCAGCAAGGACACCAGCACGATGGCCACAATACCCACCCCGGAAATCGGGCTGGTCGATGATCCCACCAGCCCAGCCATATAACCGCAGGCAGCAGCGACCAGAAAGCCGAAAATAAAGGCAAATGCGACGGCGTACGTCACCAGCAGTCCTACGCTGCCGGCTGTCACCGGCTCGGCCCGTAAAAACGACGCAAACGTCACCACCAGAATCACCACCAGCACCAAGGTGACGACAGCAATCCAGCGCCCGGACAGATCTTGTTCAGTACGCAATGCCCCACCTTGATCGGCTCTGCGCGTCGCGCTGAATGCCGAGAACGAGGTTCTGATACCGCGCATCATGGGGACAAACAGGGTGGCCAGCGTCCAGATCGCACCTACGCCTATCACCCCTGCCCCAATGAAACGGACCTGTGAGCTCCACAGCCCGGTGGCATAGTCCATTACCGACAAATCGGCCGGGCGGTCCCCCAATGCGGTCAGCACAGGAACGGAAATACCCCAGGCGATGACCAAGCCCGTCAGCATGGCCAGACCCGCCACGATACCGATCAAATACCCCGCCCCCAATAAGGCCATGGAGAAACCCATCGGCAGGCGAAACACCGCAGCGCCGATCGTCGGCCACACGCTGACGGCATCGCCCAAGACCCGCAGGCCGCTGGAAGCAAAGCTCACTGCAGCGGCGATGCCGGCTCCGCTGAGAATATCGGCCATGCCCGTAGCCGCCGGTTTAGCTCGGCTCGCTCCCGTTGCAGCGGCGTCCGTCGAGACCGATTGGACGTCTAAGCCGCGTGCTGACGGCGAAGAACCACGCGACGCCTGACCAGCGCCGTCGGCTTGGGCGCCTCCCTCGGCCGTACCACTACCCACGCGCAGGATCTCTGCCGCCGCGACACCCTCTGGATACGGCAGATCGCTCTGCACCACCATGATGTGCCGCAGCGGGATGGTGAACATCACCCCCAGCATCCCGCCCGCGGCGCAAATGCCCAGCGTTTCCCAGAAAGGAAAGCCGTGCCAGTGCCCCATCATGACAAGTGCCGGCAAAATGAAAATAATGGATGACAGGGTGCCCGCGGCTGACGCTTGCGTCTGCACCATGTTGTTTTCGAGGATATTCGAGGTTCGAAACAACCGGAGCACCGACATGGAAATGACCGCCGCCGGGATCGCCGACGAAAACGTCAATCCGACCTTCAGGCCCAGAAACACGTTGGATGCGGTGAACACTACGGTAATCAATGCGCCAATCAGGACGCCGCGAACGGTGAGTTCGGGCAGCGTGATCGAATCAGGAACGCGCGCAGGTTCTGCCATGAGTCAACATGTCCTTGCCAAAAAGGGTGATGATTTTTAGAGTGTCGCGGATTCTACCGCCCTGCTTGGAAAATAAATCTATTCCAAGGGTAACGCGGTCTGATATTTGACCTGCTTTAACGCGAATCCCGATCGGATATTTCGAACGCCGGAAATCCGCGACAATCGGCTGACGACAAAGCGTTCCAGCCCCTGGATGTCAGGCACGACCACACGCAATAGATAGTCCGCATCGCCGCTCATCAGATAGCACTCCATGACCTCGGGGCATTCGGCCATGGCGTTCTGAAAGCGATCCAGCTCGGTCTCGACCTGTTTTTCCAGGCTGACCTGGATGAACACATTCAGGCTCAGGCCCAATTGCAGCGGATCGGCCAGCGCCACGTACCCGCGTATCACGCCCGCCGCCTCCAGCGCCTTGACCCGCGCCAGGCAGGGCGATGGAGACAGGTGTACACGGCGTGCGAGCTCGACATTGGTCAGGCTGGAATCTGTTTGCAAGATGCCCAGAATGCGGCGATCAATGCTATCTAGCGAGGCGCTCGGCATATTTATCCTATGTATTTAACAATTGCAGATTATTATGCCGCCAACCTGGGTTTGGCGACGCATATTCGATCACTTATGCCACAGTGAAAGCGCTAGGATGAACGTCTATACGGAGACTTCATCATCATGCTCGACATAGTGGCCACGCCCCAGACCAGCGACATCGACCCAATTGAAACCAGCGAATGGCGCGACGCGCTGCTATCGCTGGTACAAACCGCCGGCATCGAGCGCGCGGCCTATGTCCTGGAGGCCCTGCTCGCTCAGGCAGCCGCGCTGGGGGTGCGTGCGGGCGGCCAGACGCGCAGCGCTTATTTAAATACGATCGCGTTGCGCAATGAGCCGCCGTTTCCCGGCGATCTGGCGATCGAGGAACGCATTGCCTCGATCAACCGCTGGAACGCCCTGGCCATGGTGGTACGCGCCAACCAGGCACACGGCGAATTGGGCGGGCACATTGCCAGCTACGCGTCGGCGGCGGATCTGTTCGAAGTGGGGTTCAACCATTTCTTTCGCGCCCCCTGCGAGGGATTCGCCGGGGACCTCGTCTACCTGCAACCGCATTCGGCGCCCGGCGTCTATGCCCGGGCGTTTCTCGAGGGCTTTCTCAGCGAAGACGATCTCGCCCATTTCCGTCAGGAGATCACTGCGCGCGAACGTGGCCTGCGTGGACTGTCGTCGTATCCTCATCCGTGGCTCATGCCTGATTTCTGGCAATTCCCCACCGGATCGATGGGAATCGGGCCGATCAATGCGATCTACCAAGCCCGTTTCATGCGCTATCTGGAACACCGGTCGCTCGCGCAGCCCTCTGGCCGCAAGGTCTGGGGTCTGTTCGGCGACGGCGAAATGGACGAGCCCGAATCGATCGCCGCATTGACATTGGCCGCGCGCGAAAAGCTCGACAACCTCGTGTTCGTCGTCAACTGCAACCTGCAACGCCTGGACGGCCCAGTGCGCGGCAACGGCCGCATCATCGACGAGCTCGAAACGCTCTACGCCGGCGCCGGCTGGAACGTCATCAAACTGGTGTGGGGCGGCGACTGGGATGCGCTCCTGGCGCGCGACGCCGATGGCGCCCTGGCACGCGCTTTTGCTCACACCGTGGACGGGCAGTTCCAGACCTTTGCCGCCAATGACGGTGCCTATAACCGTGCGCACTTCTTCAATCAAAACCCCGAGTTGGCGGCCCTGGTCGCAGACTGGTCAGACGAGGCCATCGACCGGCTGCGTCGCGGCGGCCACGATATCGTCAAGATCCATGCCGCCTATCATCGCGCCGTACGCCATCGCGGCCAGCCGACCGTCATCCTGGCGCAGACCAAGAAAGGCTTTGGCATGGGCACGGCTGGTCAGGGCAAGATGACCACCCACCAGCAGAAAAAGCTGGATGACGAGGCACTGCTGGCGTTTCGCGACCGGTTTGCACTGCCGATCTCGGACGATGACTGCCTGGCGTTGAAGTTCTATAAACCCGCTTCTGACAGCGCCGAACTGCGTTATTTAGAATCACGCCGGGCTGTCCTGGGCGGCCATCTGCCGCGCCGGCGCACCGAATCGCCTCGTCTGCCCGTGCCCCCTGCCGAGCAATGGGCGCGTTTCGCGCTGCAGGCTGATGGCAAGGAAATGTCGTCCACGATGGCCATCGTACGCATGCTGGGCGGATTGTTGAAGGACGAACAATTGGGCTCGCGCATCGTGCCCATCGTGGCCGACGAAGCACGTACCTTTGGCATGGCCAATCTGTTCCGACAGATCGGGATTTATTCCGCACAGGGTCAGTTGTACGAACCCGAGGACATCGGCTCGGTGCTGTACTACCGCGAGGCGCTGGACGGGCAAATCCTCGAAGAAGGCATTACCGAAGCCGGCGCGATTTCTTCGTGGACGGCCGCGGGCACCAGCTATTCGGTCAATGGCCTGCCGATGCTGCCCTTCTATATTTACTACTCGATGTTCGGCTTCCAACGCATCGGTGATCTGATCTGGGCCGCGGCCGATCAACGCGCGCGCGGATTCCTGATCGGCGCCACGTCGGGCCGCACGACACTGGGCGGCGAGGGCCTGCAGCACCAGGACGGCTCTAGCCATCTGATTGCCTCCACGGTTCCCAACTGCCGCGCCTACGATCCGGCCAACGCCTATGAGGTCGCCGTCATCCTGGAACACGGCATGCAGCGTATGCTGGATCAGCAATGCGACGAGTTCTACTACATCACGGTCACCAACGAGAATCTCGCTCAACCTAATCTGCCCAGCGAAAACGCGCGCGAGGGTATCCTGCGCGGGATGCATCGCGTCCGAACTGCAACGTCTCCTGGCGAACGAGCAAGGGGATCCGAGTCGGGAAAATCTTCTGCGGCGGGTGCTGCAACGGCGCAGAACAACATAGACAACGATGATCTGCCTCACGTGCGCCTGCTCGCGGCTGGCCCCATGCTCAACGAAGCCCTGCGCGCTGCAGAGCGGCTGCAGCAGGACTTTGGTATCGCGGCCGAAGTCTGGAGCGTGACCAGCTTTTCCGAATTGGCCCGCGATGGCCGGGCCTGCGAACGGGATCGCGTACTCGGCCTGAGCCGTCCGGCTGCGCAGAGCTGGCTGGAACAATGCCTGCCCGGTACGGTTCCCGTAGTCGCCGCCAGCGACTATGTGCGCGCAGTGCCGGACCAGATCGGTGCATGGATCAAGGCCCCGTATCGCACGCTGGGCACCGACGGCTTTGGCCGCAGCGATACCCGGGCCCGGCTGCGGGATTTCTTTGAAGTCAGTGCAGACTGGATCGCGCTGCATGCGCTCGATTTGCTGGCCGAACAAGACGCGCGCCATGAGGCCGCCCGGCAGCAGTTGCGAGACCAGTTAAACACGAAGCAACGCACTGTCGTGCCATGGCTGAACTAAACCGCCGATATCGTTAGGCGGGCGTTGACCATCAATTCGCTGCACTGCAGCAAACATTGATGCGCGGTTTCTGTTGAAATATACGCCTTCGCGATCCCCAAACGGGCCCCTTGCGGGCCCGTTTTCTACTTTGTCAGCAGTGCAGCATAGGCCTTCCCCACCATGGACGAAACCCTAACCAAACTGGCGCTTGATTATCACGCCTACCCCACCCCCGGCAAAATCTCGGTCACGCCGACCAAGACCCTGGCCAACCAAGACGATTTGTCCTTGGCCTATTCGCCCGGCGTTGCCGCAGCGTGCATGGCGATTTTCGACCAAGGTGATGACGCTGCCTCCATGTACACCTCGCGCGCCAACCTGGTTGGCGTGATCACCAACGGCACCGCCGTTCTAGGTCTGGGTAACATCGGCCCGCTGGCGGCCAAGCCCGTGATGGAAGGCAAAGGCTGCCTGTTCAAGAAATTCGCCGGCATCGATGTGTTCGACATCGAACTCGCCGAAACCGATCCGGACAAACTGGTCGACATCATCGCAGCCCTCGAACCGACCCTGGGTGGCGTCAACCTCGAAGACATCAAAGCGCCCGAGTGCTTCTACATTGAAAAGAAGCTGCGCGAGCGCATGAAGATCCCCGTCTTCCATGACGACCAACACGGTACCGCCATCATCTCCTCGGCCGCCATTCTGAACGGCCTGAAGGTCGTCGGCAAAGACATCAGCCAGGTCAAGCTCGCGGTATCCGGCGCTGGCGCCGCCGCGATCGCCTGCCTGGATGTGTTAGTAGGTCTGGGCATCAAGCTCGAAAACATCTACGTCGTCGACTCCCGTGGCGTGATTTGGGAGGGCCGTGAAGAAAACATGGAGCCCAACAAAAAGCGTTACGCGCAAAAAACCGACGCACGCACCTTGGCTGATGTGGTGCGCGGCGCGGACATATTCCTGGGTTGCTCGGCGCCTGGCGTGCTGACCGGCGACATGGTCAAGACCATGGCCGGCAAGCCGCTGATCCTGGCCCTGGCCAACCCCGAGCCCGAGATCCGCCCCGAAGTCGCCCGTGCTGCCCGCCCGGACTGCATCATTGCGACTGGCCGCTCGGACTACCCGAACCAAGTCAACAACGTTCTGTGCTTCCCCTTTATTTTCCGTGGCGCCATGGATGCCGGCGCCTCGCGCATCACCGAGGAAATGAAGCTGGCTTGCGTCAAGGCCATCGCCGAGCTCGCCGAAGCCGAACAAAATGACGAAGTCGCACTGGCCTATGCTGGCCAGGAACTGTCGTTCGGCCCGGAATACATCATTCCCAAGCCCTTCGACCCGCGCCTGATTGTGCAGATTGCGCCTGCGGTAGCCCAGGCCGCCGCCGACTCCGGTGTGGCCGCACGCCCCATCGAAGACATCGAAGCCTATCGCCAAAAGCTGATGGGCTTTGTCTACCACTCGGGCCAACTGATGCGTCCGCTGTTCGCCCAGGCCAAGAAAGCGCCCAAGCGCGTGATCTATGCCGACGGCGAAGACGAACGCGTGCTGCGCGCCGTGCAGACCGTCGTCGACGAGAAGCTGGCGCAGCCGATCCTGGTGGGCCGCCCTTCCGTCATCGAAATGCGTATCCAAAAGGCGGGCCTGCGTCTGGTGAACGGCCAGAACATCGAGATCGTGGATCCCGAAGACGACAACCGTTTCAACGAAACCTGGAACGCGTATTACCAGCTCAAAGGCCGCGAAGGGGTCACGCCCGACATCGCCAAGGCCATGATCCGCAAACACAACACCTTGATCGGCGCCATGCTGCTGCGTCGCGGTGATGCGGATGCCTTGCTGTGCGGTGTGGCCAGCAAATACGACAACCAGTTGAAGTACGTCGAGGAAATCATCGGCCGCAAGCCGGGCCAGACCTTTGCCGCGCTCAACGTGTTGATGCTGCCGGACCAAACGCTGTTTGTCACCGATACGCACGTCAACGAAAATCCGACCGCCGAAGAAGTCGCCAGCATCACGATCCAGGCCGCTGACGAAATGCGCCGCTTTGGCGTCATGCCCAAGATCGCGCTGCTGTCGCACTCGAACTTCGGCAGCCGTGTCACCGAATCGTCGCGCAAGATGTCCGAAGCACGCCGCCTGGTCGAAGAACGCGCGCCCGAGCTGGAAGTCGAAGGCGAAATGCATGCCGACTCGGCTCTGTCGGAAAAAATCCGTCAAAAGGCCTATCCCGACAGCAAGCTCAAAGGCCCGGCCAATCTGTTGGTAATGCCCAATCTGGATACGGGCAACATCACCTACAACATGCTGAAGATGACCGGCAGCAACGGTATCGCCATGGGCCCCATCCTGCTGGGTGCGGCCCGTCCGGTGCATATCCTGACGACCAGCGCCACCGTACGCCGCATCGTCAACATGACCGCACTGGCCGTGGTCGACGCACAGCAAGAGGCCGCTGAAAAACGCTCGGCCTGATTGCATGCAGCAAGCACGCCTCGCGCGTGCTGTTTGACCGCTGGCGGATCAGATACACTGATCCGCCAGTTGGCTAGCAGGTCCTGCCAACACGACGCGCATCGATTACCGGAGCCCATTCATGTTGCAAGACGCCCTGCTCGCCTGGATTCACTACCTCGCGATCTTTCTCTTGATCGTCGCTATGACCGCACAGACAGTATTGCTGCGGCCCGATATCACTCCCTCTGTTGTACGCCGATTGGCCTTGTATGACCGCCTGTACCTGGCCTGTGCGATCGCCGTACTGATTACCGGACTATTGCGCTTGAGCCTGGGCGCCAAAGGGGCGGCCTTTTATATGGCCAATCCCTGGTTTCACGCCAAGATCGGCTTGTTTGTTCTGATCGCCTTGTGCTCCATTCCACCGACACTGGCTTTTCTACGGTGGAACAAACAAGCACGCAACGAAGCCGGCTATGTCCCCGATGCCCAGCAAGTCAAACGCGCGCGGCGCTGGGTGATGCTGGAGGCCCATCTGCTGGTGTTGCTGCCGCTATTTGCCGTGTTGATGGCACGCGGCATCGGTATGTAATCGCCAGGCATACGCCTGCAGGTAGCAGGCATGCGTGCAAAAATTTACGCAGAATTTATACGCCTGCGCGTTTCCGTAATAGAGAGTTTACGCATCTGCGCTGAATACTTAGGCATGGCTGTTTCGCCATTTATTTGCGAAATCAAAACATGTCTGAGTATCTCTTATTCCTGGCGCTGCTTATCGCGCTTGGCTGGCCTTTGGGCCGCTATCTCGCTGCCGTCATGCGTGGCGCGCCCATGCGCAGCGACATCCTGTTCAACTGGATCGAACGACCTCTTTATGCCTTGCTCGGCACGCGCTCCGATCAGGGCATGAGCTGGCGCAGCTACGCCGCTGCGTTTCTAGTAAGCAACCTGTTTCTGGCCTTGGTCGTATGGGTTATTTTCATGACCCAGGCGTGGCTGCCGTTCAACCCTGATCATGTCCCAAACATGAGCTGGGATCTGGCGCTGCATACGATGGTGTCGTTTCTCACCAATACCAACCAGCAGCATTATTCCGGGCAGGCCCAGCTTTCCTATTTCTCGCAGATGACGGGCATTGTCGGCCTGCAGGTGGCCACGCCCATCATGGGTTTGGCATTGGCCGCCGCGACACTGCGAGGACTGTTCGGCGGCCGTCAGGCCAAAGCCCCGTCTGACGATACCGCAGACACCACGGCGGCCACGATAGATGTCGGCAACTATTGGGCCGACGTGATTCGTGCCGCCTTGCGATTCGTGCTGCCGCTATGCCTGGTCTGGTCGACGCTGCTGACCTGGCAAGGCGTGCCTGCAACGCTGAACGGTGCAGCTATTGCCGCTCCGATGGACATGCCCGCAGCCATGACAGAACAAAAAATCCCAGTAGGGCCCGTCGCACCCATGGTGGCGATCAAACAACTGGGCAGCAACGGCGGAGGCTGGTACGGCCCCAACAGCGCGACGCCGCTGGAAAACCCTACGCCGTTGTCGAACTTTCTGGAAATGTTGGGCATCACCTTGATTCCTGTTGCCGTCATTTTCATGATTTCGCCTTTCACCGGCCGCCGCAGATTCGGCGCAATGGTTTTTGGCACGATGCTGACCCTGTCCGTGATTTCCAGTGGCCTGGCGTTATGGTCCGAGAGCGGATCCGACACCACGGCCGACATCGCGTTGATGGAGGGCAAAGAAGTCCGCTTGGGCGCCGATGCCTCGGCGCTATGGGCTGCTGCGACGACGCAGGTCAACAACGGGTCTGTCAATATGATGATGGACTCCGCCGCGCCGTTGACGGGCATGGTTGCCATGGTGAACATGCTGATCAATGCCATCTGGGGCGGCATAGGTTGCGGCCTGCAGCAATTCATCGTGTATCTGCTGCTGAGCGTCTTTCTCGCAGGCTTGATGACGGGCCGCACGCCAGAGTTGTTCGGGCGCAAGATCGAAGGTCCCGAAGTCAAGCTCCTGGGCATCCTGGTGCTATGGCAGCCGCTGGTCATCCTGGCCTTTACCGCCGTGACGCTTTCCATACCTGCGTTGACCGGCAACTCCAACCCAGGATTCCATGGCATCAGTCAGGTGTTCTATGAATACGTATCTGCTTTCGCCAACAACGGCTCCGGATTCGAAGGGCTCGGAGACGCCACCCCCTGGTGGAACGTCACCTGCGCCGTCGTGCTGGCTGCCGGGCGATACCCTGCCCTGATTATTCCCCTGGCCATTGCCGCCATGCTCGCCCGCAAACGGCGGGCCGCCGAAGGCCCCGGCACCCTGCAAATAGAAACGCCGACCTTCGCGCTCACCTTGATTGGCATTGTCATCATTCTCACGCTGCTGCAGTTCATGCCCGTGCTGGTGCTGGGACCCGTTGCGGATCACTTGTCGTTGATGCCGCTGCTCGCCCGTTAAAAGGAATTCAACATGAACACCATGCATACTGCGCAAATAGAGCACCACACTGAGGGCGCCACCGTGGAGCATCCGCTGAAAGCCGCGCTCATCGATTCGTTTATCAAACTGGCTCCGCATCATGTCTTGAAAAATCCCGTCATGGCAGTTGTCTGGGCAGGCACCCTGCTGACAGCGATAGCGGCGCTATCAGGCTGGACCGCTGCCGGATTTGGATGGGCCGTCACGGCGGTGCTATTCATCACCGTGCTATTCGCCAATTTCGCCGAGGCGGTAGCCGAGGCACGTGGCCGCGGTCAAGCCGCCGCACTACGCCGCGCCCGCAAAGACCTGGTGGCACATCGTCTGGACCAGTCGGGCAACACCAGCATCATTCCCGCGGCAGATTTACGCCCTGATGACCGTGTCGTCGTGCAAGAAGGTCAGTTGATCCCCGCCGATGGCGAGATCATCGAAGGGCTGGCATCCATCAATGAATCCGCCATCACGGGTGAATCCGCACCGGTCCTGCGCGAAGCAGGAACAGACCGCTCAGGCGTGATCGGCGGCACCAAGGTGCTATCGGACCGCATCATCGTCCGCATTACGGCCGAACCCGGCAACAGTTTTCTGGATCGCATGATCGCCTTGGTCGAAGGCTCCAGCCGGCAAAAAACACCCAATGAGATTGCACTGGGCCTGCTGTTGGCGGTCATGACCCTGACGTTTCTGATCGTGGTCATCACGCTGCCTTTTATTGGCAACTTCGTAGGCATCAAAACGGACGTCGTCCTGCTGGTGGCGTTGCTGGTGTGCCTGATTCCAACCACGATAGGCGGCCTGCTTCCCGCCATTGGCATCGCAGGTATGAATCGCGCACTCAAAGCCAATGTGCTGGCCAAGTCCGGCAAAGCCGTGGAAATCGCAGGAGACGTCGATGTCCTGCTCTTGGACAAGACCGGCACCATCACGCTCGGTGACCGGCAGGCGACCGCCTTTCATGCGCTGGAGGGCATTGATGAGCCGCAGTTGCGCCAGGCAGCGTGGCTGGCCTCGCTCGCCGATCCTACGCCAGAAGGCAAATCGATCGTCAAACTGGCCGTCAGTAAAGGTGGCCTCGGCGATGCCCCCAAAGACGCGCAGTTCATACCTTTTTCCGCTCAAACCAGAATGTCTGGTGTCGACCTGCCAGATGGGCGCATCATCCGCAAAGGCGCTATTGATGCCATCGCCGAGTATGTGCAAACGCATGGAGGCAACGTCCCGGCAGCCTTGCAGACGCGCGTCGCCGATGTCGCGCGCAAAGGCGCGACGCCGCTGGTGGTATGCGACGACAACACCATACTCGGGGTCATCGAGTTATCCGATGTGATCAAGCACGGCATCAAGGAACGCTTTGCCCGCCTGCGGGCGATGGGTATCAAGACCATCATGATTACGGGAGACAACCCGCTGACCGCAGCGAGCATCGCGGCCGAAGCCGGCGTCGACGACTACATTGCACAGGCCAAACCGGAGGACAAGCTGGCCCGTATCCGCGCCGAACAAATGGATGGCAGGCTAGTGGCGATGGTCGGTGACGGCACCAACGATGCACCCGCTCTGGCCCAGGCCGACGTCGGACTGGCGATGAACTCTGGAACTCAAGCAGCCAAGGAGGCAGGCAACATGGTGGACCTGGATTCCGATCCAGCCAAGCTGCTTGCCGTGGTCGAGATAGGCAAACAGCAGCTCATCACACGCGGCGCATTGACGACGTTTTCCTTGGCGAATGACGTCTCCAAATACTTTGCCATCCTGCCCGCGCTATTCGCAGCATCGATCCCGCAAATGGCGGCATTGAACATCATGCAACTGTCGAGTCCGATGAGCGCGGTGCTGTCGGCGTTGATTTTCAACGCCATCATCATCCCGCTGCTGATCCCGTTGGCCTTGCGTGGCGTGCGTTTCAAGCCCGCCAGCGCAACGGCGCTCTTGCGCAACAACATGCTGGTGTACGGCGTGGGTGGCGTGCTGCTCCCGTTCGTCGGGATAAAACTCATCGACTTGATGTTATCAACGCTATTCAGTATCTAAGACAATTGCCATGACAGCTATTACAACCACTACTACGCACGGCACATTCACCGCTCAGTCCCGCACAAGTATCGTGCGCGGCGCCATTGCCCTGACACTCATCACGCTAGCGGGATTCGGATTTCTCTACTCGCTGGCTGGCGTAGGCATTGGACAAGCCCTGTTCCCCCACACTGCCAATGGCAGCCTGATCGCACGTGACGGCACAGTGATCGGGTCCGCACTGGTGGCACAACCGTTTGTCAGCGACAAGTATTTTCATCCTCGCCCGTCAGCCAGCAATTACGACCCGACGGCGCTGGCGGGCAGCAATCAGGCCCGCACCAACCCAGAACTGCGCAAGCGTCTGGAAGACACTCGCGCCGCTATCGCACAACGCGAAGGCGCAGCTCCGCTCTCGGTGCCGGGCGACCTGTTCACGCAATCCGGTGCAGGCATTGATCCGCATATCACTGCCGCGAGCGCCGCTATTCAGGTGGATCGCATTGCCCGCGCCCGCGGGATGCCGCGTGACGAGATTGCCAATCTGCTGGCGCAGCACACCGAGGCAAAGCAATGGGGCGTGTTCGGGCAGGCGCGGGTCAATGTCCTGCAACTGAATCTGGCACTGGATTCAGTCGGGACAAAAACGCCGCGTTAACGAAATAGCGCGGTAGCCATGCACCACGCTGGCGCCGCTCCAACGTTGCCTGCGTTTCTGACCTGAATGAGGCAAAGGCGACACGCCAGCATCCATACCGAGGCAAGTCCCGGTTCGCGTCGACGATTCTGCCGTGCTGCCATAACCGCCCACTAAATGCGAGAATAGGCCCACGACGAGACTGTGAGTGCCCCGTGATCCATGAGTGCCAAACAGACTGAACAAGCCAACGCCCTGCTGGGCGAACTCAACCGCCAGGCAGCTGGCCGGTTGACCGTGTTCTTGGGCGCGGCGCCGGGGGTCGGTAAAACCTACGCCATGCTGGTGCGTGCACACGAACTGCACCGCCAGGGCGCGGACATCGTGATCGGGATTATCGAAACGCATGGCCGCAGCGAAACCCAGGCCCTCGTTGCGGGACTGCCGATACAGCCGCGAAAATTGCTGGACTACCAAGGACGGCAACTAGAGGAAATGGATCTGGACGGGCTCCTGGCCCGCAAGCCCGCCATTGCCCTCGTTGATGAATTGGCCCATCGCAACGTCCCCGGCAGCCGTCACGAACGGCGCTGGCAAGACGTCGTGGAGCTGCTCGACGCCGGCATCGACGTGTACACCACCGTCAATATCCAGCACCTGGAAAGCTTGAACGATGTGGTGCATCAGATCACCGGCATTCGAGTCAGCGAAACCGTTCCCGATGCGGTTTTCGAGCATTTGCGCGACATTCGTCTGGTCGACCTGCCTGCGCGCGAACTGATCGAACGCCTGAATCAAGGCAAGGTGTATTTACCCGAGCAAGCCGCTCGTGCCTTGCAGGCCTTCTTTTCCCCGTCCAACCTCACGGCGCTGCGCGAGCTGGCGATGCAGACCGTGGCTGCGCACGTTGATGCCGACCTGCGTGAAACCCGTGCGGCCCGCGGCCTGGGGGCACTGGCCATCCAGCATCATGTGCTGATTGCCATCGATGGTAAAGGGCAATCGGAATATCTGGTGCGGGCCGGCGCACGCATTGCCGAGCGCCGCGGCGCGCCATGGTCGGTCGTCACGGTAGAGACGGGCACGGCAGCCGACGCGACATTGCCCGCCAAACGCCGCGATGAATCACTGGAAACGACATCGAGAACGGCCGCTCGTGCAGAACAACAACGTCTGCTGGAAATAGACAAAGCCTTTGCGCTGGCACGTACGCTGGGAGGAGAAGCCGAGATCCTCCACAACAGCGACATCATCCAAGCCCTGCTGGACGCGGCTGCCGCACGAGGCGCCAGATCGATCGTGATCGGCCGTACCCGCGAACGTCCTATTGCACGGATTTTCAATCGAACACTGACACAACAGCTTCTGCAGCGCGGCGTCCGATACGAACTGACCATCATCAGTACGCCACACGCAAAACAAAAGTCGTTCTGGGCATCCCGCATCAACGGCAAAGGCCTGCTGTGGCGGGAGTCCCTGCTTGCTGTACTGACCAGCGTAGGTGCAGTAGGCGTCGCGACACTGGCAGAGCGTTTCCTGGGTTTGCAGGATTTGTCATTAGTGTTTCTCGTGGCCGTGATCTGGGTTGCCGCACGCACGCGCATGGTGCCCGCCGTCATCACCGCCCTGCTCTGCTTTCTGGCTTATGATTTTTTCTTTATCGAACCTCGATTCACGCTGTTGATCGGCGCACATCGCGGTGTGGCGACCGTCATGCTGTTCCTCGCCGCGGCACTCATAGCGGGTCGCCTCGCATCCCGATTGAGGGCCCAGGTTATCGCACTGCGCGCCGCCAACATCCATGCCACAGCCATGCAAATGCTGGGACGCCGGCTCACCAAAGCAGCCGATCTCGGAGAAGTGATCACCGCAGGCACGGCAGCACTGCAATCGACATTACGAGCCGACATATGGATGCAAATCAACGGAGAGACGGGCCCTGCCTCTCCCGCCAGTCAACTGACGGAAAAGGATAGGATCGCCGCCGACTGGGCTCGGCAACATGGGCAACCTAGCGGCCGCTACACCGACACGCTGAGCCACTGCCCATGGTGGTTTCTGCCGATACGCTCTGACCAGGAAACTTTCGGCGTGGTGGGCCTGAGATTTCCCTCGAATGAAAAACGCCTTTCTTTCGAACAACGGCGACTCGTCGAAAGCATGGTGGAAGACATCGGCCAGGCAGCTCTGCGTACGAATCTGGTATCCGCACTGGAATCCGCGCGCGTCACCGGAGAAACCGAGCGGTTACGATCAGCATTGTTATCGTCGGTATCACACGATCTGAGATCACCGCTGTCGTCCATGATTGGCGCCGCAGACAGCCTGATGCGCTATGGCAGCAATATGGATCAGAACGATCAAAAGGCCTTGCTCGAGACCATACAGGTGGAAGGCGAACGCCTGGACCGCTATATCCAGAACCTGCTCGACATGACCCGATTGGGACACCAGGGCCTGAGTCTGAAAAGAGACTGGATCGGCATTGACGAGCTGGTGGGCTCAGCCTGTCAGCGTTTACAACGATATAGCCCGGCAGTACGCATCGAGCACGACATCCCGTCCGATTTGCCTCCTATCCACGTACACCCGGCACTCATTGAACAAGCCCTATTTAATGTCATGGAGAACGCGGCCAAATTCTCCCCTCCCGGAGAACCGATACGGGTTCACGTCCAACGCCTGGATAATGATCACGCGCAGATCGACATCTCTGATCGGGGTCCCGGCATTCCGGAAGCAGAGCGAAAATCCATTTTCGACATGTTTTATAGCGTCGAACGCGGGGATCGAGGCAAACAGGGCACGGGCTTGGGGTTGACGATCGTTCAGGGTATCGTAGGCGCACACATGGGCAGCGTTCAGGCTCTGCCGGGTCCGCAACATCGCGGCACAACGATCCGATTGATCTTGCCTTGGGGTGAGCCCCCTGGCCAGGAAGCCAAAGAAAATGCAACAACCTAATGAAGGGAACACAGGAGCCTCCCCCGCCCGCATTCTCGTCATCGACGATGAGCCGCAAATTCGCAAGTTTGTCGATATCAGTCTGCGGGCCCAGGGCTACCAGACATTATTGGCAGAGGCCGGCCATGAAGGATTGACATTACTGGCCAGCAAAGGTGCAGACCTCATTGTCCTAGACCTGGGCCTGCCCGACATGGACGGCAGCGAAGTGCTCAGAGAACTGCGCCAATGGTCCAAAGTCCCCGTCATCGTGCTGACAGTACGATCCAGCGAAGACCAGAAAGTATCCCTGCTGGATGCAGGCGCCAACGACTACGTCACCAAGCCCTTTGGCATCGAAGAACTGATGGCTCGCATTCGCGCGTTTCTGCGCATGGCGGGAACAAACACGGATGACAGCACGGCATACGACGATGGCCATCTGCGCATCGATTGGGCCCGACGGGAAGTCCATCTCAACGAGCAAAGTGTCACCCTCACACGCAAGGAATTTTCACTCCTGTCCCTGCTCGCCCAGCAGCCCGGGCGGCTAATCACCCAGACCCAAATCCTGCGAGAAATATGGGGCCCGACGCACACCGACGACACCCACTACCTGCGCATCCTCGTCGGCAAACTCCGGCACAAACTTGGCGACAACGCCCTGGCCCCCCGCTACATCATCACCGAGCCCGGCGTAGGCCTGAGATTCATCGATCAGCAAAAATCATAATCATGGCGGCAAACCAGCGCCCCTGCTTCGCCCTCACCATGCCCTGCTTTTTTCTCGCCGCATGCCACGATTGCGAGTCCTGGTTGCGCGCTGGACGGGTCGCGCCGGCCTTTTGAGGAACGGGCAGTCCGCGCAGCGGACCTCGGCGCCTGGTCTTGCGCCGAGCCGTTNCGATTAGGCCGGNNNNGCCCGTCCAGCGCGCAACCAGGACGCCTAAACAGAGACAATCCCCACCAGCCAAACGCCCCAAACCCATAAAAAAAGCCCCCACGCTGCGCCTTCGGCTTGCTGCCCCCCAAGGGGGCATTTTTGTTTTGGGACGGCCCGGCAACAAAAAAAGCCAAGCATCCAAAGACGCATGGCTTTCCCTCATCACCAGCAAACCGCCCCAAAAAGAGGCGGCGCCACATGACGAATTAACGCTTGTCCATCGACGGCACGTCGCGCGTGACCGAACCGGTGAACAGCTGACGCGGACGGCCGATCTTGTAATCGGGATCCGACAACATTTCGTTCCACTGAGCGATCCAGCCCACCGTACGTGCCAACGCAAAGATGGCCGTGAACAGCGAAGTCGGAATGCCGATGGCGCGTTGCACGATACCCGAGTAGAAGTCCACGTTCGGGTAGAGCTTGCGCTGCACGAAGTAGTCGTCTTCCAGAGCGATACGTTCGAGTTCCATGGCCAGCTTGAACAGCGGATCATTTTCCAGACCCAACGACTGCAGCACCTCTTTGCAAGTTTCTTGCATCAGCTTGGCGCGCGGATCGTAGTTCTTGTAGACACGGTGGCCAAAGCCCATCAGGCGCACGCCCGAGTTCTTGTCCTTGACCTTTTCCATGAACTCGCCGACCTTGGCCACGCCACCGTTGGCTTGCAATTCCTCAAGCATTTGCAGGCAAGCTTCGTTGGCGCCGCCGTGAGCCGGGCCCCACAAGCAAGCCACGCCAGCAGAAATGGCAGCGAACGGGTTCGTGCCCGACGAACCGCACAGACGCACGGTCGAGGTCGAAGCATTTTGCTCGTGGTCAGCGTGCAGGATAAAGATACGATCCAGGGCGCGTTCGACAACGTCGTTGACCTTGTACTCTTCGCACGGGGTGGCGAACATCATGCGCAGGAAATTGCCGGTGTACGACAGATTGTTCTGCGGATAGATGAACGGTTGGCCAACCGAGTATTTGTACGCCATCGCGACCAGCGTCGGCATCTTGGCGATCAAGCGGATAGCCGAAATGTGACGGTGCTGGGGATTCGTGATGTCGGTCGAGTCGTGGTAGAACGCCGACAACGCGCCCACCAGGCCGGTCAACACAGCCATCGGGTGTGCATCGCGACGGAAACCGCGCAGGAAGAAATGCAGCTGTTCGTTTACCAGCGTGTGGTTCGTGACCTGCGAATCAAAATCGGTTTTTTGGCCCTGGTTGGGCAGCTCGCCGTTCAAGATCAGATAGCAAATGTCGAGGAAATCGCAATTCACCGCCAACTGTTCGATGGGATAACCGCGATACAGCAATTCGCCCTTGTCACCGTCGATATAGGTGATACCGGACTCGCACGCCGCCGTCGACATAAAGCCGGGGTCGAACGTGAACATGCCCGTTTGGCCGTACAGCTTGCGGATGTCGATGACGTCCGGGCCAACCGTGCCCTTGTAGACAGGGAACTCGATCGGCGCGGCGCCGTCCGAGAACGATAGAGTGGCTTTTTTGTCAGACAGATTCATCGCTAATTTCCTCACAATTAATCAAAGCTCACGCATCTTCGCGACGATGGTGCGTAATCTCGGCGTGTCCAGGGCTCCTTCGAGCTCTTTGCGTGCCAGCAGCAGATCGAGCAGGTCGTTGTCGCCCATCTCGAACAGCTGCGTCAACGCACCGACGTCCTCGTCCGTGAGCTGCGTTTCGTACGCATCCAGATAACGGGTAATGATCAAGTCATTTTCGAGCAGCCCGCGGCGTGCCCGCCACCGCAGGCGTGCCCTTTCAAGTTCAGTCAGGGTGCTCATATCGATCTCTATACCGTGTTAACTAGACCGTGCGGCGAACCATCAGTTCCTTGATCTTGCCGATTGCCTTGGTCGGGTTCAGACCCTTGGGACAGACATCGACACAGTTCATGATGGTGTGGCAACGGAACAGGCGGTACGGATCCTCGAGGTTGTCCAGACGGGAACCCGTGGCTTCGTCGCGGCTATCGGCGATAAAGCGGTAGGCTTGCAGCAGGCCGGCGGGACCGACGAACTTGTCGGGGTTCCACCAGAACGACGGGCAGGACGTCGAGCAGCAAGCGCACAGAATGCACTCGTACAGGCCGTCGAGCTCTTCGCGCGCCTCGGGCGACTGCAGGCGCTCGCGCTCGGGCGGCGGCGTATCGTTGATCAGATACGGACGCACCGAGTGGTACTGATTGAAGAAGTGCGTCATGTCCACGATCAGGTCGCGGATCACGGGCAGGCCTGGCAGCGGCTTCAGAACGATGGGTTCCTTTAGCTCGAGCAGGTTGGTCGTGCAGGACAGGCCGTTCTTGCCATTGATGTTCATGGCGTCGGAACCGCACACGCCTTCGCGGCACGAGCGGCGCAGCGACAGGCTGTCGTCCACGTCGTTCTTGATGCGCACGAGTGCATCGAGCAGCATCTTGTCGGTGGGCTGGAGCTCGACTTCCAGCTTTTGCATGTACGGGCGCTCGTCCTTGTCCGGATCGTAGCGGTAAATCTCGAATTTGACGATTCTCTTGGTGCTCATCACAGCATCCTGCTTAGAAAGTACGCGCTTTGGGCGGGAAGGACTCGACGGTCATGGGCTTCATCTGGACGGGTTTGTAGTCCAGGCGGCTGCCTTCGGAGTACCAAAGGGTATGCTTCAGCCAGTTTTCGTCGTCGCGGGTCGGGTGGTCGTCCAGCGCATGTGCGCCACGGCTTTCGGTACGATTGGCCGCCGACTTGATGGTGGCGCGTGCCACCTCGGTCATGTTCGCGACCTCGAGGGCCTCGACGCGAGCCATGTTGAAGACCTTGGACTTGTCCTTGTAGTAGATGTGCTCGGCTTGCTTGGCGAGGTCTTCGATCTGACCCACACCCTCGTTGAGCAATTCCAGCGTACGGAACACGCCGCAGTGACGCTGCATCGACACGCGGATGGCGTTGGCGACGTCTTGCGTCTTTTCGCCGGAGGTACGGCTCTCGAGCTTGGCCAGACGGTCCATCGAGAAATCGACGGCTTCTTTGGGCACAGGCTGGTGCGCGTGCTGGCGCTCGGGATGCGAATTCACGATGTGATTACCCGTGGCGCGGCCGAACACGATCAGGTCGAGCAGCGAGTTGGTGCCCAGGCGGTTGGCGCCGTGCACCGACACGGCAGCGCATTCACCGATGGCGTACAGGCCGTTGATGACCTTGTTTTCACCATTGACGCGGCTCAGCACCTGGCCGTGGTAGTTGGCCGGAATACCGCCCATCTGATAGTGGATGGTCGGCACGACCGGGATCGGTTCTTTGATCGGATCGACGTTGCCGAACTTGATCGCGATTTCGCGGATCGAGGGCAGACGCTTGTTGATGACGTCGGCGCCGAGGTGATCGAGCTTGAGCACCACGTAGCTGCCGTCGGGACCGCAACCACGGCCTTCTTTGATTTCCTGGTCCATCGAGCGCGACACGAAGTCACGCGGGGCCAAGTCTTTCAGCGTGGGCGCGTAGCGCTCCATGAAGCGCTCGCCATCCTTGTTCAAGAGGATGCCGCCTTCGCCGCGTACGCCTTCGGTAATCAGCACGCCCGCGCCAGCCACGCCGGTCGGGTGGAATTGCCAGAATTCCATGTCTTGCAGCGGGATGCCGGCACGAGCCGCCATGCCCAGGCCGTCACCGGTGTTGATGAAGGCGTTGGTGGAAGCCGCCCAGATACGGCCAGCGCCACCGGTGGCCAGCACCGTGGTCTTGGCTTCGAGGATGTAGACCTCGCCCGTTTCCATTTCGAGCGCGGTCACACCGACGACATCGCCCGCCTCGTTACGCAGCAGGTCCAGCGCCATCCATTCGACGAAGAACTGCGTACGGGCCGCCACGTTGCGCTGATACAGCGTGTGCAACAAGGCGTGGCCGGTACGGTCGGCAGCGGCACAGGCGCGCTGCACGGGTTTTTCACCAAAATTCGCAGTGTGTCCACCGAATGGACGTTGGTAGATCGTACCGTCGGCATTCCGGTCAAACGGCATGCCGAAATGCTCGAGTTCGTAGACCGCGTTGGGGGCTTCGCGGCACATGAATTCGATGGCGTCCTGGTCACCCAGCCAGTCCGAACCTTTGACGGTGTCGTACATGTGCCAGTACCAGTTGTCTTCGCTCATGTTGCCCAGCGAGGCGCTCACGCCGCCTTGGGCTGCCACGGTGTGCGAACGGGTCGGGAATACTTTGGACAGAACAGCTACGGACAGGCCAGCCTGGGCCAGTTGCAGCGAACAACGCATGCCGGCTCCGCCGGCGCCGACGACCACCACATCAAATTGGCGGCGTGGCAGGGAATTCATGACAGAGACCACGGCTTAGATACTCCAGAGGATTTTCGCGAAATAGACGACCGAGGCAACCAGCCAGAGGATCGTCAGCACTTGCAACAGCAGGCGCACGCCCGTGGGCTTGACGTAGTCCATCCAGATGTCGCGCACGCCGATCCAGGCGTGCCAGGCCAACGCAAAGAAGAACAAGCTGGCCAGCATCTGACCAGCCGGAATCGGGCCTGCGTGGAAGGTAAACAGGGCCTTCCAGTTTTCGTAGGAGAACGACGGCATCACCAGGAAGCCGACGATCAATACCAGGGTGTACACGGCCATGATGACAGCCGTGATGCGTTGTGCGATGAAATCGATGACGCCGTAGTGGGCTCCCACAACCAGGCGCTTGGGGCCGTAGTTTTTGGTATCAGCCATTACAGAACTCCGAACAATTTGAGAGCGAAGACCAGCGTCAGCGCCAGGCTGACACCAAAAGCCACACCGGCGCTTTTCTGGGCCGAGACTTTATCCAGACCGATGTGCAGGTCCAGCATCAGGTAGCGGATACCGGCGCAGAAATGGTGCAGATACCCCCACACCAACACCAGGAACACCAGTTTCACCAACGGGTTACCCGCGTATTCGGCAATCTGAGCGTAGCTTTCGGGCGAGGCCACGCTGGCCGCGAAGAGCGGCAGAATGACCAAGGGAAGACAGACAAACAGCAGCGCGCCGCTAACGCGGTGCAAGATGGACAGTTTTCCTGCCAGGGGCAGGCGGTATTTGGCGATTTGTGCAATGCCAATATTGCGAAACTGCGGACGTGGCTTGGCAGCGGTGTCGGACATGACGGCCTCGGTGTTACGGTGCTAGGGATTCGTGACAACGAAATTTGGAGTTGCCCTTGCGGACAAACACGCTATTTTCGCCTAGAGAACGGTTGGTATCAAATGGTGGGAAAAAAGCTCATCAATTCAAACTATTGCGGTAATGGTAGTGATCAGTCAGATAGAGACCGCGGCGGATTTCCACCGGACGGTCTCCGTAGGTATATGACACGCGGTCGACTTGTAACAACGGCGCGCCGGGCTCGACGCCCAGCAAGCCCGCAATTTCAGCCGGCGCCGCGACGGCGCGTAATTTTTCATCGGCACGCACCATGCTGACCCCGAACTCGGTTTCAAACAGGCCGTAGAGCGGGGCCTTGTTTGCCGTCAGCAACTCCAGGCTCAGGCCACGGAATACCGAGCCTGGCAACCAGATGTCGTCGATGACGGTGGGACGGAGGTTCATGGACAATTGGCGGCGAATCATCACGACGGTCTCGCCGGCGCGTAACTCAAGCGCGCGGGCAACCTCGGCAGGCGCACGCAGGCGCCGGCATTCGAGGATACAGCTCTCGGCGCGACCGCCCTCGCCTTCCTCGTCGGCAGCGAGCCGCAGAAAGCGATAGCGCACGCGCGCCTCGTGATGTGTCGCGACAAAGGTGCCTTTGCCTTGGCGTCGTAATAGGAGATGTTCGGCAGCCAGCTCGTCAACGGCCTTGCGTACCGTGCCCTGGCTGACCTGAAAGCGCGAAGCCAGATCGATCTCGCTGGGGATCAACTCGCCGGGCTTCCATTCGCCGCGTTCGAGGCTCTGCACCAGTAATTCTTTGATCTGGCGATATAGCGGACTGAAAGCGGCCCCCTCGCTCGCCGGACGAGCGGTGCGATGTCGTAGCGGAGGTTCGGGCCTAGGGTCTGCCATAGTGGTTTTATCAGCGTTGTCTGTCGGCCTGTCGACCCCTGCGAAGGCAGGATCAAAGTGCCGGGCAAACGCAGTATTGTGGCATAACAGGCGCGGCACTGTCCAACGTCTTATGTCTTATATAAGATATAAGAGCAATTGACGCAAACGTAAATTCGATCTAGGATTTGCAGTTACCTGAGACATAGATGGCGACGCACGCAGCGGCGCCCAGCGATTACACTGATTGCGAGATTTTTTCTCGTCGAACTCATCACGGAGAACGTTCATGTCCAAGCCCGCCTTGCGTGTCGCCGTCACCGGCGCCGCCGGCCAAATCGGCTACGCCCTGCTATTTCGCATCGCCTCGGGCGAAATGCTGGGAAAAGACCAACCGGTCATTCTGCAACTGCTGGAAATCCCTGACGAAAAAGCGCAAAAGGCCCTGAAGGGCGTCATCATGGAATTGGATGACTGCGCCTTCCCGTTGCTGCAGGAAATCACCGCTCACAGCGACCCCCGCACCGCCTTCAAAGACGCTGACGTGGCCCTGCTGGTCGGCGCCCGCCCCCGCGGCCCCGGCATGGAGCGCAAAGACCTGCTGAGCGTCAACGCCCAGATCTTCACGGCACAGGGCAAGGCCCTGAACGATGTCGCCAGCCGCAACGTCAAGGTCCTGGTCGTGGGCAACCCGGCCAACACCAACGCCTACATCGCCATGAAGTCCGCGCCGGATCTGCCCGCAAAGAACTTCACCGCCATGCTGCGCCTGGACCACAACCGTGCCCTGTCGCAACTGGCCGCCAAGTCGGGCAAAGCCGTCGCCGATATCGAAAAACTGGTCGTGTGGGGCAACCACTCGCCCACCATGTACCCCGACTTCCGCTTTGCCACCGTTGGCGGCGAGAGCCTGACCAAGCTGATCAATGACGACGCTTGGAATCGTGACACCTTCATCCCCACCGTGGGCAAGCGTGGCGCCGCCATCATCGATGCGCGCGGCCTGTCGNCGGCAGCGTCGGCTGCCAACGCCGCCATCGATCACGTGCGTGACTGGGTGCTGGGCAGCAACGGCAAATGGGTCACCATGGGTGTTCCGTCCGATGGTTCCTATGGCATCCCCGAAGGCATCATCTACGGCGTGCCGGTCACGACCGAAAACGGCGAATACAAGCGTGTCGAAGGCCTGGAAATCGACGCCTTCTCGCGCGAGCGCATGGACTTCACGCTGAAAGAGTTGCTCGAAGAGCGCGACGGCGTGAAAGACTTGCTGAAGTAATCTCCGCAAGCTGCCAGGCCGCAGGCCTGGCGGGNGGGCGGCGCGGCGACACTGCCGCGCCGTAATAAATCTGTTGCTTCCCCGTCCACGCAGTGGTCACTCGTCCGAAAAAAATGACTTTCCTCACCGGAAGCCATCCGCGACTGTCGGACAAAAAGACCCGCTGGAACACCCGATCAGGCCTCGATGCAGCCTGGCACGAGGAAACAGATTTATTGCGCAGCCCATTGCTGCTCATTTGATCCGTATGCGGTATGCGCCGCCGGCCTTTCATTGGCATCAGACCACGGACGGCGTTTCTGCATCATCAATCAGGCCCTGGCGCCAGACTGAGCGCCCAGCCATTCACGGAGACTCGCTCATGACCCGTCCTACCTCTCCTGGCGCCCTCTTTCGCCAGGCGCTGGCAGAAGAAAGCCCGCTGCAAATCATCGGCGCCATCAACGCCAATCACGCATTACTGGCCAAGCGTGCCGGATACCGCGCCATTTATCTGTCTGGCGGCGGCGTCGCTGCCGGTTCGCTCGGCCTGCCCGACCTGGGCATCAACACGCTGGACGATGTGCTGACGGATGTACGGCGCATCACCGATGTGTGCGACGTGCCATTGCTGGTCGACATCGACACGGGCTTCGGTCCGTCCGCATTCAACATTGCCCGTACCGTCAAGAGCCTGATCAAATTCGGCGCTGCAGCCTGCCATATCGAAGACCAGGTCGGCGCCAAACGCTGCGGCCATCGTCCCGGCAAGGAAATCGTCAGCACCGAGGAAATGGCCGATCGCGTCAAAGCCGCTGCCGACGCTCGCACGGATTCGGATTTTTATCTGATCGCTCGCACCGATGCGATTGCCTCGCACGGCGTAGATGCAGCGATCGAACGCGCATTGGCATGTGTCGAAGCAGGCGCTGACGCGATCTTTGCCGAAGCCGCCTACGATCTGCCGACCTATGATCGATTCGTCAAAGCCGTCAACGTACCGGTGTTGGCCAACATCACCGAGTTCGGCAAGACACCGTTATTCACCGTGGAAGAGCTCGCCAGCGTCAATGTGGCTATGGTGCTGTACCCCTTGTCCGCCTTCCGCGCCATGAACAAGGCTGCTGAAAACGTGTACCAGGCGATCCGCCGCGACGGCCACCAAAAGAACGTGCTGGACACGATGCAGACGCGCGACGAGTTGTACGATCGCATCGGCTATCACGCATTCGAATCGCAATTGGACGCGCTATTCCAGCAAGGCAAAAACAAGTAATTCCCGTACTGGCCGGCCTGGATTTTCCACCGGCCAGTACTGCAAGTCCTACTTTCGCCCCATTTGACGCCAACAAAGGAAAGGAGTCAGAGACATGAGCACATCGAAGAAACAAGCCGCTACGGCCGAGACCACCAAAACGGGGGCTCCGACAGAAGAAAAGGCGGGCTTCAAACCTAAAAAATCCGTCGCGTTGTCGGGTGTCGTGGCCGGTAATACGGCGCTGTGTACTGTCGGCCGCACGGGTAACGATTTGCACTATCGCGGCTACGACATCCTGGATTTTGCCGGCGAGGCCGAGTTCGAAGAAATCGCGCATTTGCTGGTGCATGGCAAACTGCCGAACAAGGCTGAGCTAAAAGCCTACAAGGAAAAACTGCGTGCGCTGCGTGGCCTGCCGGTGCAACTGCAAAACGTGCTGGAAAGCCTGCCCGCCGCTAGCCATCCGATGGACGTAATGCGTACCGCCGTCTCAGTGCTGGGCTGCGTATTGCCTGAAAAGGACGATCACAACATCCCCGATGCGCGTGACATCGCCGATCGTTTGATGGCTAATCTGGGTTCCTCGTTGCTGTACTGGTATCACTACAGCCACAACGGCCGCGTCATCGATGTGCAAACGGATGATGACAGCATCGGCGGCCATTTCCTGCATCTGCTGCATGGCAAGAAGCCGTCCGACGAATGGGTCCGCGCCATGCATACGTCGCTGATCCTGTACGCCGAGCATGAGTTCAACGCCTCGACGTTCACCAGCCGCGTCATTGCCGGCACCGGCTCGGATATTTATTCGGCGATTACCGGCGGGATCGGCGCGCTGCGCGGCCCGAAACACGGTGGCGCCAACGAGGTGGCTTTCGAAATCCAGAAGCGCTATGACAGCCCGGAGGAGGCAGAGGCCGACATCCGCCGCCGCGTCGAAGCCAAGGAAGTCGTCATCGGTTTTGGTCACCCTGTCTATACGGTTTCGGATCCGCGCAACAAGGTCATCAAGGAAGTGGCACACAAGCTTTCCAAGAAGGCCGGCAGCACCAAGATGTTCGACATCGCCGAGCGTCTGGAAACGGTGATGTGGGAAGTCAAAAAGATGTTCCCGAACCTGGATTGGTTCTCGGCGGTCAGCTATCACATGATGGGCGTGCCTACGGCCATGTTCACGCCGCTGTTCGTGATTGCGCGTACGGCGGGGTGGTCGGCTCACATCATTGAGCAGCGGGTCGATAACAAGATCATTCGTCCTACGGCTAACTATATCGGGCCGGATGATCTGAAGTATGTGCCGTTGGAAAAGCGTAAATAACGGGTAGGTGTTGATCATGCGAGCGTTGGGGTAGTAGTTGCTCGCGGATCGATGAGTTCTTTAGANGCCGGGGGCCGTCGCCTATAAGCCCCACCGGCCCNTNNNACCGCGGC
>NZ_CBCSJH010000008.1:142930-164067 GCF_965139195.1 Bordetella tumbae
GCCCGTTGAGCGGCGGGCAGTCCCCGAAGGGGACCTCGGCCCCTGCTAATGGGCCNNGCCCGCGTNANNGGGCCGGTGGGGCTTATAGGCGACGGCCCCCGGCTTGCAACTGCATTTATTGACGAGAGTTATCGCGCGACGCCCTCCTGCTTGCGGTTGCTCTGATTGAGAACGGCGATGCGCGTTAATTTTGGTTTGAGGCGTACTGGGCGTGGCCGTGGCCGAAGGACCAGTTTTCTTTGACGACTTCGACGAGGTTGATGAATACGTCCTCAGGACGGATGCCTGGATCCTCGCCAAGTAATTTCACGAGTCGCTGGAACAGCGCTTTTTTCTGGTCCAGGTCTCGTGTATTGCTGACAGTCATCTGGATGTAGACCAGGTCGTCGCTGCGGGCGACATTCATATACGAGGGACTGTAGCGAAAGTTCGCCGCCTCGTGCTCGGTCAAGATCATGAATTGATCGTCTTCAGGGACGTTGAACGTCTCTCGCAATGCGCGGTACACATTGTTGAAAATTGCCTGCCGATAGGCTTCTGGCTTTCCCGTGCGCAATGAAACATGAACGAATGGCATAGCAGTGCTCCTGGTGATGGACGCACTCATCGTATCTATTCTGATAAGCTATTTATACTTATTTCATTAATAAATATTTGAAATGATAGCGACCTCTCTAGACCTAGACGCAGTGCGGGCGTTCGTGCAAATCGTCGAGCTGGGCAGCTTCACGCGTGCCGCCGAAGCGCTGCAGATAACTCAGGCTGCGGTCAGCCTGAAACTCAAGCGGCTTGAGGACAGAGTGGGATTCCGACTGGTGGAGCGCACGCCCCGATATGTGGAGCTATCTGCACAAGGCAATGCGTTCTTGGAGCATGCACGCGCATTGCTGGACGCCCACGATCGCGCGCTATCGGTTTTTTCTGGAACCCGGCAACGTCTGACCATCGGCATCAGCGACCATGTCGCCGGGCCGGAGCTGCCTGCCTTGATCTCGCGCATGAATGCGCAAGACCCCGATTTGGTGATCGAAATTCGCATCGGTTCATCCGGCGATTTGATTCAGCGGTACGAACGACGAGAGTTTGATACCGTGATCGTCCGGCAACATTTGGGACGCACTGACGGGCAGGTGCTCGCGGAAGAAACGCTAGGCTGGTTTGCAGCACCTGGTTGGCAGCCGCGAGCAAATGAGCCACTACCGCTAGCCACCCTCGCCGAGCCGTGCGGCGTAAGAGCGCTAGCCGGCAAGCTGCTGGATGAAGCCGCAGTGCCCTGGACCGAAGTGTTTGTTGGCGGTGGCGTAGCGGCCGTCGCCGCAGCGGTCATGGCGGGGTTAGGCATCGCGGCATTGGCCCCCCGGATGTTGCCTTTCGGCGCTGTCGACATAGGTTCCAAACTGGGCCTGCCTGCACTGCCCAGCCTGCCGATCTTGTTGCATACCCGAGTCAAATCGCCGCGAGCGACCGATACGCTGATTGCGCTGTCCGCAGCATTCAAGGCCGCGGCGCGGGGATAAGCTGTCGCGAGCTTATTTCAGGCGTATTCCCAACTCTTTAATGAGAGGCGCCATCTCGGCACGATCCGTCTTGATCGTTGACGCGAGCACCTCCGGCGTACTGCCGATGGGGATCATTCCGAGTGTTTGCATTTGCGCTTTCATCGCCGGCTCTTGCAGGATGGTGGAGACCGCGAGCTGAATCGCAGTGACGCGCTCGGCAGGAATACCCGTTGGCGCCATCAGGCCGATCCAGGGTTGCGGCGCATAACCGCTCATACCGGACTCTTGCAACGTCGGCGTATCAGGCATACCGGCAAAACGCTGCGGGCTAGTGATGGCCAAACCACGCAATCTCCCGCTGTCCACTAAACCTTTGGCGCTCGAAGGGGCATCCAACGCCACATCCAACTGCCCTCCGATCAAGTCGTTGAGAGTAGTACCGGACGAGGAGGATGGCGCATAAAGTGCTTTGATGCCCGCCCTGCGCGCCGTTTGCTCCCAAACCAAATGAAAGGCAGTGCCGATGGAAAACGAACCGACATTGAGTTCGCGTTTTTTGCTCTCACGGACGAAATCGTCCCATGTTTTTAATGGACTGTCTGCGGCGACGACAAAAAGAAACGGCGTGCGCGCAACCAGCGAGATAGGCTGTAGGTCATCGATGGGATCGAAATCGTCAACCGCAAAGGGAACGATAGTGATGGCCGATGCCACCACCATGCCCAAGGTATAACCGTCGGGTGGCGCCTTCAGTAGCGCGCCTGTACTGATGATGCCCGATGCGCCCGGACGATTCTCGACAATAACGGGTTGTCTCCATGTTTCGGACAGCCTGGTGGCCAACACCCGCAGCATGACGTCTACTGGGCCGCCTGCCGGGTTGGACACGATGATACGTACAGGACGATCAGGATATTCCGCATGGGCTGCGTTCGCCAACAGCACGGCAGCCAACATGACTAAGACACGTCGCAACATGAGTTCCCCTTTGAAGTTTTCGTCATCGTTTTAGTGCGCAGTCAACGCTTGTTGATGCGGCGCTGGCGGCCAGCCGGGCGACTGGCCTCGGATAAAAGCAATCCAGGCGCGCTGCGTTTGTTGCGAGAGTGATGCGGCTGCGCCGGCGCTGAGTCCCTGCAACATAGGCGCATGGGCGAACACATCCAGATTGCCGAAGACGAACGGCAACTCGATACAATGGCACGCGCCGAAACGAGCCGTCGGTGCAACGTCAAAGCGAGCCAGCCAGGACTGTCGGCCATGCCTGGCCGCATTGGCAGCCCAGGCCCGAGCGGGTTGATCAAAAAATTCGTCACCCAGCGCAGCACTCGCTGCATTGACACCCTGCCCCGGAAACGCTGCCATTTCGTCTCGGGTATAAGAGACCAGGACGTCTGCGCGCGCTACCGCACGCGCCAACGCGGCGTCCATGTCCTCGGGCAGAATGGCGCCGTCGCGCACTGGAGCAAACAGCGAGCGGCCACTGCCCTCGTCTTGCAATGCCTGTAATACGACAGGATGCTGCTGTGCGGCCAACAATGTGCTGACAGGTAATTCCCGGGCCTCGTCCAGTGAACGCACGCCACAAGCATTCATGTAGGCTTGCGCCAGTCTCTCGCCTTGAGCGGCACTGCGCCAACCTCGGCCCAACGCCGCGCTTTGCAAGATCGCGCGAGAAAACCGCGGTTGCCGAGCAAGCATCGCGCAAATAGACGAAGCCCCTGCCGACTGCCCCATCAATGTCAATGCCGCAGGATCTCCACCAAATGCTGCGATGTGCTTAATGACCCAATCCACGGCCAATTCCTGGTCAAGCAAACCGGCGTTGGGCATCCCTCCCGGCAACGCCAACCATCCCAACGCAGCGAGGCGATAGCTGACAGCCACGACCACCACATCCCCTTGCGCCGCCAATCGCGCGCCGTCATACCAAGGCAAGATGCCTCCGCTTTGCCATGCACCGCCATGCAGCCAAATCACGACCGGACGGCGCGCGGCATCAGTGCCGGGCGTCCATATCGTCAAGCGTAGACAGTCTTCGTCTTGCGTGGCGATGAAGTCGCCCATTGCATCGCGCAATCGAGATGGCAACTGCGGGGCAATCGGCGCGGGGCCTGTCACATTCAGCTGTCCGCTCCAACACGCGGGCTCAGGGGCGGCAAAGCGCAATGGGCCAATGGGCGCTTGGCCATAAGGGATTCCGCAAAAACGACTGATACCCGCTGCGCGCAAGCCGCGCAGCGTACCTTGAGGCAAACCAACTTCGACTGCGTCACTCATCGCCCGCTCTCTTCATCAACGAGAGACTATGGTAGGGGCGATTCGTCTAGCTAAGACATGCAACTTTCGACAAATGTCATGCGTATTACGCATGCCCTAGAACACTTCGTATTGCTGGCGCTGCAGAACATCCCTGTCTGCGCGGATGGCTTGCGCCAGCACAGAAGAAAACGCGCGCACAGGCCTGGTGCTAGGGCGATCCCGCCGCCAGATAGCCGATAGCGGCGAACGCTGTACGGGCGGCAGCACCGGCAGCATGATGAGCTCACCCCGCGCCTGCCTGATCGCCGCCACACTGCCTGGCATGAGCCACAGATAATGACCACCTTGCAGCATTTCCATACTGAACTCTGGTGACAGCGCGCCCACCATGTCCGGCACCGAAAATCCATCTTGGATCAAACGGCGCTCAAGTTCGCCCCGAATGCGGCTGCCAGGCAATGCCGTAATCCATGGATAGCGGACATAGTCCTCAAGCGTACTTTGTGGTTGATCGACCAGAGGGTGCCGATTCGAACACGCCAATATCACGGCATCATGCACGAGCGCTATCGAACGATAGATCTGAGGATTCACGGCGGCGCTATATCGGCTGATCAGTACGTCAATGGCACCGGCATCCAACTGTTCTATGAGTTGCTCATGTGACCCAACTTCAATCGTCAGCATGACACGTGGATACTTTGCTTGAAAACGACGAGCTGCAGGCGCAATAGGCCAGCCAGCAAACATCGAAAAGCCCCCAACGGTCAAGCTGCCTTCATCGCCACGGGATATCGCAGCCAACTCGATCTCTGCGCGCCGGAAGTCCACGAGCAGTTGCCGCGCGTGACGGCACATCGCCATTCCCAAGGGCGTACATGACGTTCCTTTTGCAGCCCGTTCAAACAGCCTGGCGCCGACGAGCTCTTCGATCTCCGCGATTGCCCGGGACAGGCCCGATTGCGTCGTGTTGAGTTGCGCGGCCGCTTTGGACAAATTGCCCAACTCGGCGACTATCAACACAATTTCCAAATGGCGTACCCGCAATTTGCCTTTGAAGGGAATCATACGAGACCTTAGAAAACAGTGGCCTGATTATTCCCTTGGAACGACGTGCTGACAATGAGGGCTGATACTGGTCAATGTCTTTCGATTATCATGACTTTCACAGCCTCGACAGGGGGCGTCAGACTTGAGTCATCGTAACGTCCGGCACCGCGGCGGTAACGATGATTTCGACGAGTACATCTTCGGCCCCCATCAGACATTGCGCCGTGGCACGTGTAGGAGCAGCATCCGGCGCGGTCCAACTGTCCCAGACTTCATTCATGCCTTGAAAGTCGTTTTTGATATCTTTGAGCCATATTTGTGCTGTGAGAAGGTGATGCTTGCTTGTCCCAGCCCTTGCGAGAAATGAGTCTATCTTCGCCAGAGTCTGCTGCGTCTGCCCTCGGATATCCTGGCTGCGATCATCGGCAGCCTGGCCGCTCACAAACGCTATACCGTTGTAGATCACGACTCGACTGCGACGTTTGTCCGTTGCAATGCGCACGATGTTTGACATTTGAATCCTTCGTTAAGCGCTCAGTTCGCCAAGCGTCACGGGTTTGATGGGAGGACGTATACGGTAATAGCCCACTGTTTCTGGAGAGACTCCCCGTACACTCGCAATAAGCTCAGACACCGTCAACCCACACAAGCGTCCCTGACACGGCCCCATCCCACAACGTCCGAACGCTTTGGTCTGGTTCGGGCCCACGCAACCCAGTGCGGCGTACTGCTTGATCTGTCCTGCTGTGATCTCTTCACAGCGACAGACGACCACGGAATCGTCCTCAGGTATTCGATGCGAATCCGGTGGTCTGTATAGTGCATCAAGGAACGGCCTGATATGAAGTTGACGGCGCATTTCCTTGCGTATTTCTGCCTCCTTCAGGCGGTAATCCGTCATGCTTACCCCATGCCGCTTCGCGGCAATAGCGATGGCGGCTATACGCCCCTGACAAGCCGACGCCTTCGCGCCAACGATTCCACGACTGTCGCCAGCGATATAAATGCCGGAATCTTCGATCTGTCCATAAGCGTCCGTCTCAGGCACCCAGCAAAGCTGCCGGGCGTTCCAGGAGTGTTTGGCTCGAAGCGCCCAACTGAACTGCGTGTTGGGCACAACTCCCTGATGCAATAGCACCAACGGCGTATCGATGCGATGTTCACGATTGTCGTGAGTGAAGCAGAATGCCTCCGCTCGCGCCGAGCCAACAATCGAGAAGTCTTGCGCACCGGCATAAACGGGAATGCGATGGTGACGCAAGTTGGCCAGCATACGTAGTCCCTTGCTTAGATCACGCCATCCCTTGAACGCGCTGGACAGATGGCGTGCCGATCTCATATAGTCGCCGTGTTGCGTGCAATGCACGACAGCCTTCAGCGTCACACCGGCACGCAAATATTGATCGGCTAACAAGTACAGCAATGGTCCGCACCCTGCGAGCACAACTGGTTCGCGAGGGACAGCACCCGCTGTCTTATATAAAATCTGTGCTGCGCCCGCGCCCATCACCCCAGGCAGCGTCCAGCCCGGCACAGGGAATGGGCGCTCCATAGCACCGGTGGCTAGCACAATATTGCGCGCCTGCAGCGCCATACTGGCCCCCTGCCGAAGATAGTTGACCCGCAGGTCCCGCCCAATATTCCAAACGGAAGCGCCAGCAATGTGGTCCGCGCCACTGCGGGCGAATGCCTCGGCAAGTGCAGCCCCTGCCGCGTAGTCATCACCCAGTACTGTGCGACGCCCTGCACCGGCCGATTCGACACTACGGTAAATCTGCCCTCCCACTGCCGGTTGCTCGTCAAGCAATGCAACGCTAAGCCCTTCTTTTCGTGCTTGAATCGCTGCAGCGAGGCCTGCAGGACCAGCGCCTACGATCACCACGTCCATGACATTAATCTCCATGCCGTACGTCCTCTTGCAGAGTGGGGAGTGCCGAGGCACCGTGCTGACGCCTAATGATCATTCCGTCACGAACCAATGTCAGGCAGGCCTGGCGACTGGGTTTACCGTCGATCTCGACCAAACAGTCGAAGCAGACACCCATCATGCAATACGGCGCGCGCGAGGCGGCGGAAATCGAAGTCGTTCGAAAATGATCCACGCCGCTCATGAGCAGCGCTGCCGCTACCGTAATGCCCGCGGGTACCACGAGGACCTCGTGGTCGAATCGCAATGTGACAGTGCCCAACTCATCAGAAGGAGTGGAAGTAAACAGCGCATGCGTGAGCAAGGACGTATCAATGCGCATTTGCATGGCTCCTGCTGCTATCGAGATATCGATCTCCCGCAAACGCATTGATGTCATCCGGCGCGGTTATGCGACCTGCCATCCACGGCCCCACCACGTAGGCATGCATACCTGCTAACGAGATGCCACTGTGGCTGGTGGCAACGAACACACCGGGGTACATCGCAGACTCCTGATAGATAGGCGTGCCGTCAGGGGTCATTACGCGCAACGCGCCCCAGGCCCGAACGAGACGAGCATCACCAAGAATGGGAAAGGTAGTCACAGCCCGCTTGGCGATGGCTTCAGTGGCCAATACTGTCGTGCCATCATCCAATCCGACGTCCTCCACCGAGAAACCCAGTTGCACCGTACCTTCGCTGGTCTGCCTTGCCTTGTTCGTGGGATAGGACAGGAATGGCTTGAGCCGTTCGGTAATAAGCACCTGTCCCCGATTCGGGGTTACCGGAGCATGCAGACCCACCTGTCTTGCGAGTTCGCAGTTTCCCAGTCCGGCCGCCAGCACCACACGCGATGCATGCCAGGTTCTGCCACAGGCACTCTCGACTTCAAAGCGTCCAACATCCTGATGTCTTATCCGAGCGACGTCGACATTGGATATGACGCGCGCGTGCAGAGCGTGCAGTCCCGCGTGTAGTGCATGCAGAAGCTTGAGTGGATTGACGTGGCCATCCAATGGGCAGTAACTACCGCCTGCGACTTTCGAGCCAATCGCCGGCAGGCGATTTTTAAGTTCTGCATGGCTTAGCATTTCATATGGGACATCCGTACCGGCATCCTTGATTCTTGCCAACATGCTCGCGCGTGCCTGCAATTCGGCATCGTTAAAGCCGATCCAGAAACCACCTGGTTGCTTGAGATCCACATCAACGCCCGTGAGTTCGCGCAGATCATTGGCCAGCGCGGGCCATAAATCAACGGCATCACGGCACCAGCGTGCATATCGCGGAAACCCATCCCCTTTACTGTGTACCCAGACCAACCCGAAGTTGCCCCTCGATGCGCGATGGGCGATGTCACCCTGGTCAAGGAGGGTGATAGACATACCAGCTCGGGCGGCGCCAAAGGCTATTGCAGCGCCGACCACACCACCACCCACAACAATCATTTCTTCTTTGCTCATGTGTGTGCCGTTATTCCAGAACGATGTTGTTATCTTTGATAACCTTGCCCCACTTGGCGTTATCCGCGCTGATCCGCTGGGCAAACTGCTTCGCCGATCCTGGTGCTACAGCGACGCCGAGGTCTTCATGCTGTTTCACGACACTCGCGTCTGCCAAGACGGCGTTGATTTCACGATTGAGCTTATCCACCACGCTGGCAGGCAAACCGGCAGGGCCGATCACTCCGCTCCACGTCTCCATCTCCACAATGGGAAAGCCCGCTTCGGCGATCGTCGGCACATCGGGTAAAACGGCTGAGCGCTTTGGACCCGTGATGGCCAGCGCACGAAGGCGCCCTGCTTTGACTTGAGGCTGCATGGACGTGAGATTGCCGATCATCATTTGGATCTGTCCTCCGGCTAAATCAGACTCAGCAGCTGGCGCGCTTTTATAGGGAACGTGTTCGATTTGTATGTCGGCGCTAGTCCGAAACAGCTCTGTCACCACATGCAATGAAGTGCCATAACCGGTCGACCCATAGAAAACCTTTTTAGGGTGAGCCTTGGCGTATTCAACCAGTTCCTTCACAGAGTGAACAGGAAGGCTCGGTGTGACCGCAAGCAGGTTGGGAGCCGTCATTTGCATCGCGATCGGAGTGAAGTCTTCCAAAGGCTTGTAGGGGAGATTCTTGGCAGACAGTGCGGCGACGACGTAGGTGGCGAGATTTGCGCCTCCTATGGTGTAGCCATCGGCGGGCGCCTTGGCGATCTCATTGAGGGCTATAGCGCCCGATGCTCCTGGTTTATTCTCGATAATGATGGACTGACCAAGCCGTTGCGACAGAGACGCCGCGAGAACACGAGCGGTCGAGTCTGCCGCACCGCCCGGTGCAGCGGGCACGATGAATCGAATCGCCCGCTCAGGGTATTCCGCAAGTGCCACCTGTGTGGTGGCTAAGGACGCGAGTAGCGCGAAAAGTGTGGCGCTGCAAGCACTAGGTAGTACATGTGTCATCACCATCCCTTTTTCTAATTGATGTTCAGGAGATGGTATGGAGTCACGCATAATTAATCCATGCGTGAAGTTTGGTCTATCTATTCGGAAATGCTATGTATCTCGGCGTTTTCGATGGCTGCTCGCATGCACTGCACCAGATCGCGTGCAGGTTCACTCAGTCTTGTGTCACTCATCGCCGCCGCATAGACCGTGTAACGCAACGGCGGATGCAATGGCAACGTAATTCCGCCACGGCGTCTGTGGTGTACGCCTGACAGCGGATCAACCACGGAAATACCCATACCTCGAAGGACAAGTTCACTGACAGAGTGTGCCAGTGACGCCTCCACCATGCTGTCTAATTGTTTCCCTTCAGTCGTTAGCCATGCGTCCAGCCGCTTTTCGAAGGTACCGGTGAAACCAATGAATGGTTTATCGAGAAGGTCCTCAGGGCCTACAGAACCTATGTCCGGAGACAGATACTTGGCGCTGCCAATACACACACAGTCGCCCGTGAATGTCGCGACAGTTTCCAGCCCACCCATCGAAAGTGTGTCGGCTGTGAATCCGATATCGGCTTGACGATTTCGCACATTTCGCGCGACTTCCGCGTACGACGCCACAGTCAGGCTGATAATGACATCAGGATATTTCGCATGCAAATGCTCGATAATCTCAGGCATAACAGAATGCCCGATTGACGGAATCGCACAGATGGAAAGTCGCCCCATCTTTTGCTTGCGAAGTTGATCGGAAAATCGCGTGATGTCCTCGAGTCCAACGAACGACTGCTGAACCTTCATCATTATTGCCAGGGCTTCATCCGTCGGCTTCATTGTTCGTCCGACCTTCATGAAAAGCGGAAAGCCCACGACATTTTGAAAGTCGGCCAACAATCGACTCATGGACGGCTGTGAAATCTCCATAGCGTCAGCACCGGCGCTGATGCCACCATGCATGATCGTCGCGCGAAAGGCTTCAATCATTCTATGCGTCATTACTTTTTTTGCCATATTGGAATATTGCAGAGGTAAGTCGTGGCTTGACGCTAGTTCAGCTTGAGTGCGCTACATCACCTCGGCAATCTCAGCGAGCCTCCCAAGGCACGCGCACCCACCCTTCCATCAACACACGAGCACTACGCGACATCACGGCTTTCGTAACGGTCCATTCACCATCAACCGAGCGTGCCTCTGCTCCCACCCGCAATGTCCCGGACGGATGCCCGAACCGCACCGCATCGCGTTCGCCGCCGCCTGCCGCCAAGTTCACCAGCGTCCCTGGCACCGCTGCCGCCGTCGCAATAGCCACCGACGCTGTGCCCATCATCGCATGGTGCAACTTACCCATCGACAAGGCACGCACCAACACATCGATATCCCCGGCACCGATGGATTTGCCGCTGGATGCGGTGTACGCCTTGGGCTTGGACACGAATGCAACTTTGGGCGTGTGTTGACGGCCGGCGGCCTGATCTGGCGACGCAATCAAGCCCATACGTACCGCACCATGAGCGCGGATCGTTTCAAAGCGTGCCAACGCAGCCGGATCGCTATTAATGTCGTCCTGCAGTTCGGTACCGGTGTAGCCCAGCGCCTCGGCATCCAGAAAAATCGTGGGAATACCGGAATTGATGAACGTCGCCTTGAATTTCCCGACACCCGGCACATCCAGCTCGTCGACCACATTCCCCGTCGGGAACATCGAACCGCCATCACCGTCGCCTTCGTCCGCAGGGTCTAAAAACTCGATCTGAACCTCGGCCGCCGGAAACGTGACGCCATCGAGCTCGAAGTCTCCGGTCTCCTGCACCTGACCATTGGTTATCGGCACATGAGCGACGATGGTCTTGCCGATGTTGGCCTGCCAGATCCGCACGATCGCGATTCCGTTCTCGGGCACGCGTGCGGCATCCACCAGACCATTCGCAATCGCAAACGGCCCTACCGCCGCGGACAAATTGCCGCAATTACCGCTCCAGTCCACGAACGGCTGGTCAATCGACACTTGGCCAAACAGGTAGTCCACATCATGCTCAGGACGAGTACTCTTGGACAAGATCACGGTCTTGCTCGTGCTGGACGTGGCGCCTCCCATACCGTCGGTCTGCTTGCCGTAGGGATCGGGGCTGCCAATCACGCGCAGCAACAGCGAATCGCGATTGGGCCCCGGTACCTGAGCCGCTTCGGGCAAATCCGTCAGTTTGAAAAACACGCCTTTGCTGGTGCCTCCGCGCATATATGTCGCGGGTATCTTGATTTGTGGTGCGTGAGTCATCGACCAGTCCTGAAAATAGATAGCGCCATCTGCGCAATAGGATTCAGGCTTGGCCACCACGCTAACGGGCAAACCAAGCCGGTGTTGTGTCTCAAATGCTCTGCTCGATACATGCAGCAGGCACTTTAACCCGCCTTGCTGGCAGCATCCGTGGACGACGCCTCAAGAAAATCTTGTGCAAAGCGTTGCAGCACGCCGCCTGCCTCGTAAATCGAGACCTCCTCTGCCGTATCGAGCCGGCACGTCACGGGCACCTCGATGGTTTCGCCATCGCGACGATGCACGATCAACGTCAAATCAGCGCGCGGCTTGCGTTCGCCCACGACGTCATACGTTTCCGTGCCATCCAACGCGAGTGTCTTGCGATCCGTGCCCGGCTTGAACTCCAGCGGCAACACGCCCATGCCGAGCAGGTTGGTACGGTGGATACGCTCAAAGCCCTCGGCCACGATGGCCTCGACGCCCGCCAGACGCACGCCTTTGGCGGCCCAGTCGCGCGACGAGCCCTGGCCGTAATCAGCGCCAGCCACGATGATGAGCGGCTGCTTGCGCTGCATATAGGTTTCGATGGCTTCCCACATGCGCATCGTCTGGCCTTCGGGCTCGACACGAGCCAGCGAGCCTTGTTTTACGCTGCCATCGTCGTTGCGCACCATCTCGTTGAACAGCTTGGGATTGGCAAACGTCGCGCGTTGCGCCGTCAGGTGGTCGCCGCGGTGAGTCGCATAGGAATTGAAATCTTCCTCGGGCAATCCCATTTTCGCCAGATACTCACCCGCCGCACTATTGAGCAGAATGGCGTTCGAAGGCGACAGGTGATCCGTCGTGATGTTGTCGCCCAGCACGGCCAACGGACGCATGCCGCGCAGGGTACGCTCGCCGGCCAATGCGCCCTCCCAGTACGGCGGACGGCGGATGTACGTGCTTTGCTCGCGCCATGCATACAACGGGCTCACCGCCTCGCGGCGCTGATCGCGAATACCGAACATCGGCGCATAGACCTTGCGGAATTGTTCGGGTTTGACCGCCGCCTGGACCACGGCGTCGATTTCCTCGTCGCTGGGCCAGATGTCCTTCAGGCGAATGTCTTTGCCGTCAGCGTCCTGACCCAACACGTCTTGCTCGATATCAAAGCGGATAGTCCCAGCGACGGCATACGCGACTACCAATGGTGGCGAGGCCAGAAAGGCCTGCTTGGCATAGGGATGGATGCGGCCATCGAAATTGCGGTTGCCTGACAACACGGCGGTGGCGTACAGATCGCGGTCGATGATCTCTTGCTGAATCTTGGGATCCAATGCGCCCGACATGCCATTGCACGTCGTACAGGCAAACGCGACGACGCCAAAACCCAGTTTTTCCAGTTCGGTCGTCAAGCCGGCTTCGTCCAAGTACAACTCGACAGCCTTCGATCCAGGCGCAAGCGACGTTTTGACCCAGGGCTTGCGTGTGAGGCCGGCACGGTTGGCGTTGCGCGCCAACAGCCCCGCCGCGATGACGTTGCGTGGATTGCTGGTGTTGGTACAGCTGGTGATCGCGGCAATGATGACGGCGCCATCCGGCATCAGGCCGGGCTCGTTTTCCACCACGCCGGCAATGCCGCGTTCGGCCAGATCAGACACAGGCAGGCGGCGATGCGGATTCGAGGGACCAGCCAAGGTGCGCACCACGCTCGACAGATCGAAGCGCAGCACACGCTCGTACTGGACCTGTTTCAAGCTGTCTGACCACAGGCCTGCTACCTTGGCGTACGTTTCCACCAAGCGTACCTGCGCGTCTTCTCGGCCCGTGAGCTTCAGATAGTCGATCGTCTGCTGATCAATGGAGAACATGGCCGCCGTCGCGCCATACTCGGGCGCCATATTGGAAATCGTCGCGCGATCGCCCAACGTCAGGCTCGCAGCGCCCTCGCCATAGAACTCCAGATACGCGCCCACGACTTTTTCCTTGCGCAGGAATTCAGTCAAGGTCAGCACGATATCCGTGGCCGTAATGCCGGGCTGACGACGTCCCGTCAACTCTACCCCGACGATATCGGGCAGACGCATCCAGGACGCGCGTCCCAGCATGACGTTCTCGGCCTCCAGGCCGCCGACGCCGATTGCGATCACGCCCAAGGCATCCACATGCGGCGTATGACTGTCCGTACCCACCAGGGTATCCGGATACGCCACGCCATCCTGAGCATGAATTACCGGAGACATGCGCTCCAGGTTGATCTGGTGCATGATCCCGTTGCCCGGCGGCACCACGTCGACGTTGTGAAAGGCCTCGCGCGTCCAGTCGATGAAATGGAAACGGTCTTCGTTGCGACGGTCTTCGACAGCGCGATTCTTTGCAAACGCATCGGGCTCGAAACCGCCGTGCTCGACCGCCAACGAGTGATCCACGATCAACTGCACCGGCACCACGGGATTGACCTTGGCGGGGTCGCCGCCCATATCGGCGATCGCATCACGCAGACCCGCCAGATCGACCAGCGCGGTCTGCCCCAGAATGTCATGACAGACCACGCGAGCCGGAAACCACGGAAAATCCAGATCCCGGCGGCGCTCGATCAATTGGCGCAAGGCATCGTTCAACAAAGCGGGATCACAACGCCGCACCAGGTTTTCCCCCAGCACACGAGAGGTGTACGGCAGTTGATCATAGGCGCCCGGCGCGATCGCCTCGACCGCAGCGCGCACGTCGAAATAGTCGAGATTAGTGCCCGGCAAGGGCTTGCGGAATTGAGTGTTCAAGATGCCTCCGTTTGCGGCAGGTTGCTCTGCGCGATCTGATGTTCGATATTGAGACGGGATGCGCGTATGTGTCTGCGCATCAGCAATTCAGCCAACTCGCCATCGCCGTCAGCGATAGCGTCGAGAATGCGGTGATGCTCGGTAAATGCCTGACGAGGCCGATTGGGCGTCGTCGAATATTGAATACGATACATGCGGGCCAGCTGATAGAGTTCGTCGCAAAGCATGCGAATCAGCATCTGGTTGCCGCTGGCCTGGACGATACGGTAGTGAAAGTCGTAATCGCCCTCTTGTTGATAGTAACCACGGCCTGCCTGGAATGCCTCATCGCGCTCGTGAGCCTCGAGCACGCGACGCAGCTCATCCGCGGCCGCCGGCGTCATCCGCTCGGCAGCCAGGCGACAGGCCATGCCCTCGAGCGACTCGCGGATCTGGTAGAGCTCGCAGAGTTCTTGTTGGCTCAGCGACACGACGCGGGCCCCCACGTGCGGGACGCGCACCAGCAGGCGCTGTCCCTCTAGCCGGTGTATAGCCTCGCGCAGCGGTCCGCGGCTGATGCCATAGGTGCGCGCCAATTCCGGCTCGGAAATCTTGCTGCCGGGAGAGATGTCGCCTTTGACGATGGCGGACTGAATCTTGCGGAACACATGCTCGGAGAGCGTTTCCGATTCGCTCGCGGCAGGTACGGGCAACGTGAGGACTTTTTCCACCATGTCGACAATTCATAGGTTATTTCGGATTAAATTATAGCCATGAGGGGATTTATTGGCTAGATTGTCAACAATCATTGAAATTCGCGCCCGACATTTCCCATCCGCCATGTGCTGGACTCGCCAGTCTTGACGTTGGCGTGTTGACACACTGCCCTGCCACCGTGATTTCATGTGGATTGCCATGCCTTTGATTCGACCCATCGTCTCCTGTCCCCGATAACGGGGCTTCGGCGTACGCCCTGGCCCCACCCGCGCACATAGCGCGGATTGCACAGAAGGAGCCCACATGTCCACTCATATCTCCAATGTCCGCCCCGAACCCGATCAGGTCCTCATAGACATTGTCGATTATGTTCTCGACTATCAAATCCAGAGCAGCCTGGCCTATGAAACGGCCCGCAATTGCCTGATCGATACGCTGGGCTGCGGCTTGGAGGCCCTGGAATACCCGGCGTGCCGCAAACTGCTCGGCCCGATCGTGCCGGGCACGGTCGTCCCGTATGGTGCCAAGGTCCCGGGTACCCAATTCCAGCTCGACCCGGTCCAGGCCGCTTTCAACATCGGCGCCATGATCCGCTGGCTGGACTTCAACGACACCTGGCTCGCAGCGGAATGGGGGCACCCTTCGGACAATCTGGGCGGCATCCTGGCCACCGCGGACTGGCTGTCGCGCAATGCCGTTGCCGTGGGCAAATCCCCGCTCACCATGCGCGATGTGCTGACAGGCATGATCAAGGCCCATGAAATCCAGGGGTGCATTGCCCTGGAGAACTCATTCAACAAAGTCGGCCTCGATCATGTCGTCCTCGTCAAAGTCGCCTCCACTGCCGTCGTCGCGCAAATGCTCGGCCTGAGCCGCGAGGAAACCATCAACGCGGTTTCGCTGGCCTGGGTCGACGGCCAGAGCCTGCGCACCTATCGTCATGCGCCGAATACGGGCAGCCGCAAAAGCTGGGCCGCGGGCGACGCCACCAGCCGCGCAGTACGACTGGCGTTGATCGCAAAGACAGGCGAGATGGGCTACCCCTCGGTGCTCAGCGCAAAAACTTGGGGGTTTTACGACGTCCTATTCAAAGGCCAGCCCTTCAAGTTTCAGCGCCCGTATGGCAGCTACGTCATGGAAAACGTGCTGTTCAAAATCTCGTTTCCAGCCGAGTTTCATGCGCAAACCGCAGTGGAATGCGCCATGACGATTCATGATCAGCTCGGCGCTGCTGGCAAATCAGTGGGCGACATCAAGCAGATCATCATCCGCACCCACGAGGCATGCATTCGCATCATCGACAAGAAGGGCCCGCTCAATAACCCGGCCGACCGCGATCACTGCATCCAATACATGGTGGCGATCCCCATTCTGTTCGGCCGCCTCACCGCCGCGGACTACGAGGATGACATCGCGCACGATCCGCGCATTGACCTCCTGCGCGACAAGATCATCTGCGTGGAGGATCCCGCCTATACCCGCGACTATCACGACCCGGACAAGCGATCGATCGCTAATGCGCTGACGGTGATTTTTAACGACGGCACGCAGTTGGACGAGGTGGTATGCGAATACCCGATCGGGCACAAACGGCGGCGCGGCGATGGGATTCCGTTGCTCGAAGCGAAGTTCAGGACGAATCTGGCTCGGGTCTTTCCAGCGAAACAGCAGACGCGGATTCTGGAGGTCTCGTTAGATCAGAGGGTGTTGGAGGAAATGCCGGTGCATGAATACGTGGATTTGTATGTGATTTAGAGCTCTTGGTCGGTTGCTGCGTTGCTGCGTTGCTGCGCTTTGGGTTGCCGCGAAATTGTGTTCGTGACTTGCCTCGGACTGAGTTCTGCTGTTCGAGGATGCTCCTGCAGGGAAGATCATCTGTGATGGGCATGCCATCACTATCGTAGGCGGCCTGAATGACGGTACTTTCGTATTAATCGTACGATCCGTAATGACCTGAGCGTGACAAATCCTCGGTCGTGCCGAGGCATTCCATACCGCCACGAGCAAGCTCAACACATGGCAATCAGCCTTCGACGCATGCCACCATTGTGAGTCGCTGCTGCGTGCCGGAGTGTTGCGCCGGCCCGTTGAGCGGCGATTTAGCCTCGCGCAGCGAGGCCGAGGCCCCTGCTGACGGGCCGAGTCGCCGCGATAGGCCCGGNNTNACACTCCGGCACGCGGCAGNNACGCCTCCATNGAGACACCCGTTGCATGGCGATACCCACACCCATCCCTGCCCCCAGATCCCCACAGAGACGACTACAATCAAACCATCCACCTATTTCAAGTAGCCACCCACCATGCTGTACCTCTGGGTCAAAGCCTTCCACATCGTATTCATCGCCTCCTGGTTCGCAGGTCTCTTTTACCTGCCCAGGATCTACGTGAATCTGGCCCAGACCTCCGACCCCTCGGTACAAGCCTGTCTGATCGGCATGGCGCGTCGACTGTTCAGATTCACCACCATCCTGGCCATCGTCACCATCGCACTGGGCCTATGGCTGTATATCGGCTTTGGCGTCGGCATGGGCCCCGGCAACGGCTGGATGCACGCCAAATTGCTCTTCGTCCTGCTTATCATCGGCTACCATCACGCCTGTAGCGTCATGTTGCGCAAGTTCGAACAAGGCCGCAACACTCGCTCGCACAAGTTCTACCGCTGGTTCAACGAAGTTCCCGTCTTACTGCTCGTGGTGGTGGTACTACTGGTGGTGCTCAAACCCTTCTGACCACACTGCCCGGCCCTAGGCCAGGATTCGAATGTCTTCTGATGATCAAGACCGCCGTAAAACACTGACGGTCAAAAAAACGGCGCGTGACGCCCATGCCGCCGCTGGCGATACCAAACGCAAGCGCAGCGGCGCGCGTGCACGCACGGCTGCCCTGATTGAACGATCGAAAGATCAAGTACAACGTCTACGGCGAGACGCCGACGACACGCCTGCCGCGCCACGGGGCGACGCGTCGGCCGAACGCGGCAAACCCGCGTCGCGTTCACGTGCGCCCGGCGGATTCGACGCCCCGAGACCTGAATCGTCGCGGACAAATTCTGGCCCGCGACGCGGATCGGCAACGGGCGATCGTGGGGAGTCCCCGCGCCGTTCGCCTGGTGCCTCGCGTGCACCCGGGTATGCTCGCCGTGGTGCGAGTGAATCGGACACGTTCGATGCTCCACGGCGGCCGCGGACACCGCGTGCTCGTGATGAGGACAGATGGTCTGATTCAGCATCGACGGCTTCCGCGCGCGATGAGGCTACCTGGGCCGATTCAACGCCAGCCACCGCTGACGATCATGATGCCTTCCCCTCAGATATCGAGTGGGCGGCAGAACCCGAGGTTCGCCACTACGCACCGCGTGCACTGCGAGACGCAGAAACGTTCGAGGTCTTTGCGCCTTGCCCCCAAGGGCTGGAAGAAGCCCTGACCGCAGAAATGCAGGCGCTGGGGTTCGAGGATGCTCAGGTAGGACGTGCAGGCTGCCATTTCAGCGCCGATTGGCCGGGCATACAGCGCGCCAATTTGTATTCCCGTCTGGCCACGCGCATTCTGGTGCAGGTCGCGCACGAGGAAATCTCGCACGAGGACGATATCCTCGATCTCGCCTACAGCGTGCCCTGGGAACGCTGGTTTGGCGCGGAACACACATTGCGCGTGGACACTTCGGCGATCAAGAGCCCGGTGCAAAGCCTGCAATACTGCAATTTGCGTGCGAAAGACGGGATCTGCGACCGCCTGCGCGATCGCGAGGGCGCGCGTCCCAGCATCGATACGGTGCGGCCTGATGCTCGCGTTCATCTGTTCCTGACGGGACACACCGCGACGCTGTATCTGGACACCTCGGGCGAATCGCTATTCAAGCGCGGTTGGCGCCTGGATAAAGGAGATGCCCCCCTGCGCGAGAACCTCGCTGCCGGGATGTTGGCCCTGGCAGGCTGGGATCCTGCCGCACCGCTGCTGGATCCGTTCTGCGGGAGCGGCACGATTTTGATCGAGGCGGCCTGGATTGCGCTGGGCGTGCCTGCCGGGATTTCGCGGCCACTGGGATTTGAGCGCTTGCGCGGCCACGATCCGCGGCGCTGGCGCGATCTGAAAGAAGACGCGCGCGCTCGGATTTTGCCCAAGCTGGACGCACCCCTGGTCGGCTATGACCTGGACCCTCAGGTGGTGGAGTATGCCCGCAATAACGCCGAACGCGCCTGGCTCACAGCCGACACGATTCGATTCGAGGTCGGCGACGCCCGTGAGGTACCGCCTCCCGCCGAACAGGGCTGGATCGTCACGAACCCTCCCTACGGCGAACGCCTGCCGACGGATGATACCGAGCTATGGCGAGCCTGGTCGGCAAATCTGAAGCGCGCCTATTCGGGCTGGCAGCTACACGTGATCTCCAGCGACCTGGACCTGCCGCAACGCCTGCGGCTCAAACCCCTGCGCCGGATTCCTTTACACAATGGCTCGCTGGATTGCCGCCTGTTCGGGTTTGAACTGGTGGCGGCCGGATACCGGGATCCCAAGTGATAGTTGTTGTAAAAACACCGCAACAATGCGCCATTATTGTGGCAATAGGATCACAAGGCTCAAAACTGGCGCATTATCAGCACCAAGAGCACGCATGATGCACTAGACGCTTGCGTAAATTCAGGGTTAACCCTAAAATAGGGGTTATCCCCAGGTTGCTAGGTAGACACTCACCTCACCGTGATGATGACGCCAGGTAGCCGGGATGCAATGACTGCATACGAATACACGCAAGTTCTGGATTTATCGTGCCCTACATTAACCCTCATATCCGGCTGACTGACGAACTCGAACGCCAGCTGATGTTGCAAGCGATTGAAGAGCAGTTCCGCCCCCGTCCATTTCGCGCTCTGGCTCGTAGCCTGGGCAAACTGGGCAAAGGCGTCAAGACACTGATTACCCGCCAAGCTGAGACAAAGACCGCTCACTCGGCCGCCTGAAGTAAACAGCAGGCAAGCAACGATTTTCCCCTTGGGGGCTGCTACAGCCCCTTTTAAGACCCACCGTTAACTCGGTGGGTTTTTTTTGTCTGGTCGCTGGACTGCCTTCTACTACCATCGACGCAGCTGGAGAATTTTCGCTGCCCTAGCCGGGCTAGCCCGTAATCGGTATCCAAGACGGCATGTTCCCCATTTGGTTTGAATCCGAATTGGGGACATTTCTATAGCCAAGGACCGGGATGCCCGGGATAATAGCGCCCCTTGGCCAGTCCACATTCTGAAGTATGTGGATTCCCTCTTTGTGCAGCCTATGGTGTTGTGCGTACCCGTAGGCTTCCCGGAGTTCTGATGACCGATGCGCTCTCGCTGACGCCCAGCCGGCTACGCCGGTTTGCCTGCATGATGTATGAAGCCGTCCTGTTGTTCGGTGTCGTATTTCTGGCGGGCTATTTGTTTGACACGCTGACGCAGAGTAAACATGCGCTGATGCTCAGACACGCGCGTCAGGCATGGCTGTTCGTCGTCATCGGCATTTATTTTGTGTTGTGCTGGCGCCGCAATGGGCAGACGCTGCCGATGAAAACCTGGAATATCCGGCTGGTGGATCGCGATGGTCGGCCGCCCTCGGTCCCCCGGCTGATGTTGCGCTACATCCTGGCCTGGCCGCTCGTATTGGCCGCCGCAGGACTGGTCGCCGCAGCATCGTCAGCGACGGGCTGGAAATCCGTGGACATGTTCATTGTCGTAGCGCCATTCGCGATTTTCATCTGGTCGTGGTTCGATCCGGACGGGCAGTTCCTGCATGATCGGCTGTTAGGCACACGCTTGCGCAATGCGCCGCCGCGCAACAAGCGGCGATAGAAAAGGCCCGAGACTGGGGCTTTTTTATGGCTGCTGGTGTTGGGCGTTTGCTGTTCTTGATTGTCTCTCTGAAGGCGTCCCTGTCGCGTGCCTGGGCGTGGCGCCGGGCCTATCGCACGGACTCGGCCCGTGACCAGGGGCCTCGGTCCGCTGCGCGGACTAAATCCGTGCTCAACGGCCCGGCNCCACGCCCAGGCACGCGACAGGGACTCATGATGAGGGAATGCAACGAGGGCTGATTGCCATCAGCTGTTTTTTGAAGCTGTCTTTGCNAATGCGATNGGCAGGTTCATGTCATGTGCCCAAACTGGACACAAACCAACGGAGTCTACTCAACAACGAGAAGCATACGAACATCCGTCAATGGCAGACATTGCGAGCAGGAGGTCGGCGTGTAAAAGCCCCGCCGGGCCGTTGAGCCGCGATTTAGCCCGCGAAGCGGGCC
>NZ_CBCSJH010000008.1:164077-203444 GCF_965139195.1 Bordetella tumbae
CTGCTCATGGGCCGAGTCGCGGCGATAGGCCCGGCGGGGCTTTTACACGCCGACCTCCTGCGCCAAAAGAACTCCACACTACGCATGCCACCGTCACAACTGCGTCATGTTTTGGTCACGTAGGCGTCACGGCGTCATGGTTACATTCTGGGCATCTTCACAGCCAGAGGGATGCTCACGTGAACGAGACCCGACCGACGCATTGGCGCACACTTTGGATTTCCGATCTTCACCTGGGTACGGCCGGGTGCAAGGCGGATTTTCTATTGGATTTCCTCGATCAAAACGAATCCGATACGCTGTATTTGGTAGGTGACATTGTTGACGGCTGGCAATTACGCAAACACTGGCACTGGCCTCGCGCTCACAATGATGTGATTCAACGCATCCTGCGCAAGGCGCGCAATGGTACGCGCGTGGTGTTCGTGCCGGGCAATCATGACGAATTTGCCCGGGAATTCGTGGGCTATGCCTTTGGGGATATCGAAGTCCTGGACGAAGACGTGCATGTCACGGCCAACGGGAAACGGTTGCTGGTACTGCATGGCGACCGATTCGATGGCGTCATTCAGCACGGCAAATGGCTGGCTCGCCTGGGCGACACGCTGTACCAGAGCGCCCTCTGGCTGAATCACCACTTCAATCGCCTGCGTCATCGCATGGGCCTGCATTACTGGTCGCTGTCGCAATACCTGAAGCACAAAGTGAAGAACGCGGTGTCTTTTATTACCGACTTCGAAGAGACGCTCGCAGGCGAAGCCCGGCGCCGGGGACTGGACGGCGTGGTGTGCGGCCACATCCACAAACCGGAAATGCGCGAGGTCGATGGCATCCTGTACTGCAATGACGGCGACTGGGTGGAAAGCCTGTCAGCGTTGGCAGAAAACCACGATGGCAATCTCGTGCTGCTGGACTGGGCAGAACAATACGCACGGCGGGAGTCCGGCTCTCCCCCGACACGCCCCCGTCGCCCCCTGTCTTTGCCTGCCCTGCCCTCGGCCCTGCGCCGGCAAAGTAAGCATCCGTAATAACCCGTATACGTCCCCTTTAGCGACACAGGGATATTGCAGTTCGCGGCCCTCTAGGTCATGCTTGCACCTGTTGGGGGCATTCCGGCCCCCGGGCGGCATCCCTCGGGATGATCGCCAGCGCGCTTACAAAATAGGGCCATGAACGACCAATATCAGTCGCTCTACCAATCATTCCGCTGGCTGGTTCCGACCCAATTCAATATTGCGGAAGCCTGCTGCCACCGCTGGGCGGCGAGTTCGTCGGACGCCCGGCGTATTGCCATTTACTACGAAGACGAAGCGGGCAATCGCGAAGTCTGGACGTATGCACGATTAGGCGAAGCTGCCAATCAGTTGGCAAATGGCCTGATCAAGATGGGTGTCGAGCGCGGCGATCGGGTTGGTGTGGTTTTAGGACAACGGCCGGAAACCGTGGTGGCCCATATGGCCATCTATAGTGTCGGGGCGATCGTCGTACCGCTGTCGCCGTTGTTCGGTCCGGAGGCTCTGGAAACCCGGCTGCGCGATTCCGATGCCCGGGTCGCTATCGTCGACTATGCTTCCAGCGCCAACTTGCTGGCTATTAGCGACAATTGCCCGAATTTGAATCAAATCATCGGGATCGGTTTTGTCGATGAGCGCGTCCTGCCCTGGCGCAGCCTGCTGGCACGCCAGCCAGGTGAATTCAAGCAAGTGATGACCCGTGCCGCCGACCCTGCCATCCTGTTGTACACCTCAGGAACCACGGGTGCCCCAAAGGGCGCATTGCTGCCGCATAGCGTCCTGATCGGCAATCTGCCGGGTTTTGTCGCCTCGCAAAACTGGTTCCCCAAAGCCAACGACGTATTCTGGTCGCCAGCGGACTGGGCCTGGACGGGCGGCATGATGGACGCTCTGTTGCCCACGCTGTATTTCGGCCACCCCATTGTCGGCACGCGCGGACGGTTCTCGCCCGAACGCGCCTTTGAGCTGATGGAGCGCTATCAGGTTACGAACACATTCCTGTTCCCCACCGCGCTCAAAATGATGATGAAGACGGTACCCGAGCCGGCCAGCCAATACCGGCTGGCGTTGCGCGCCATCATGAGTGCTGGGGAAAGCGTGGGCGAAACGGTCTTCGAATGGTGCCAGACCGCGCTGGGTATCACGCCGAACGAGATGTTCGGTCAGACTGAGCTGAATTATGTGGTGGGCAACAGCCATCTGCGCTGGCCGGCCAAACCAGGCAGCATGGGACGCCCCTACCCGGGCCACCAGGTCGCGGTGATCGATGATGACGGTCAACCCGTGGCTGCCGGCGAAACCGGTGAGATCGCGTTGAATCGCTACGATATCAGCGGTTTTCCCGACCCTATCCTGTTTTTGGGCTACTGGCGCAACGAGGCGGCCACCCAGGCAAAATTCACGGGCGACTGGTGCCGCACCGGCGATCTGGCGCGCGTCGATGACGACGGCTACCTCTGGTATGCCGGCCGGGCCGACGATGTGTTCAAGTCAGCTGGCTACCGTATCGGTCCGGGCGAAATCGAGAACTGCCTGCTGGGTCACGACGCCGTGGCGAACGCCGCCGTCGTTCCCAAGCCCGATGCCGAACGAGGGGCGCTGGTGAAAGCCTATGTCGTCCTGACGCCGGAATATGCCGAGCGCGATCCCGCCGAGTTGATTCAGGCTCTGCAAGAACATGTACGGGACCGTTTGGCGCCCTACGAATATCCGAAAGAAATCGAGTTCATTGATGAACTCCCTATGACGACAACAGGCAAGATTCAACGCCGCGTGCTGCGCCTGCGCGAGGAAACCCGCGCCGCCAATCCTGCCTGACACTGCCAGAGACAACTGCTGTATGCCTATTTACCAACTTGATGACCTGATCCCGACCATTGATCCGAGTGTTTATGTTGCAGAGAGCGCCGATATCATCGGCAACGTCACGCTGCAAGCCGGTGTCAGTATCTGGTCGCACGTCTCGATCCGCGGCGACAATGCCCCCATCGTGATCGAGACCGGCAGCAACATCCAGGAATCCTCCGTCTTGCACGTCGACGAGGGCTGCCCGATGACGATAGGCCCAGGCGTGACCGTAGGCCACCAGGCCATGTTGCACGGCTGTACCATCCACGAGGGTGCTCTGATCGGCATGCAGGCCATTGTGTTGAATAACGCTGTGGTAGGACGTAATTGCCTGATCGGCGCGGGCGCGATCATCCCCGAGGGCAAAATCATTCCCGACAATTCCCTCGTGATCGGCGTGGGCAAGGTCGTCCGAGAGCTGTCCGCGGACGAAATTGCCAACATGCACAAAAATAACGTCCACTATCAGACGCGAGCCCAGCATTACAAGCAGGCGCTCAAGCGGATCGGCTGACCGGCCTGACCTCGGCACATGCCGGGGTAATAGCTCTGAGTCGAGTTGATCGGCTAACATTCATGCATGACTGATCAACTCAAGAAATACCTCCTCGAAGACCGCTCGGTGCGCATCCAGGCCGTGCGGTTACACGATACGTGGCTGCAGGCCCAGGAACATCATCAGTACCCTCCCTCCGTACAGCGGCTGCTGGGAGAACTGATGGCGGCTGCGGCATTGCTGGCGGCGAATATCAAGTTCGAGGGATCGCTGGTGCTGCAGATCCAGGGATCGGGACCCATTGCGCTGCTGGTGGTCGAATGTCAGTCGGATTTGAGCCTGCGCGCCACGGTCAAGATCCGCGAAGGCCACGAGGTCCCCGAGGATGGCACCATGCAAAGCCTGCTCAATACGCATGACGAAGGGCGATTCATCGTGGTGCTGGACCCACGGCGCAAGGTGCCGGGCCAGCAGACGTATCAAGGCATTGTGCCGCTGGAAGGCGACACGGTAGCCGAGGCGTTGCAGCACTATATGAAAGCCTCGGAGCAACTGGACACCCGGTTGTGGCTGCAGGCCGATGGGCAATATGCAGCAGGGCTGCTGGTGCAAAGCCTGCCTGGCGAGGGCGGCAAGGCGCATGAATCTGATACCTCAGATTCGCTGACGCGTGCGATTGTGCTGGCCGAAACGCTGGAGCCCGGTGAGCTGCTGGCCGCGGATATTGATACCGTCATTCATCGGCTGTATTGGGAAGAAACGCTGATTGCCTTCGACCCGTCGACGGTGCGCTGGCATTGCCCGTGCACGCGCGAACGCGTGGCAAATATGCTGCGGTCGCTCGGTGAAACCGAGCTCAACGACGTCCTGGCAGAACGTGGACAGGTCGAGGTGACCTGTGATTTCTGCGGCAAACCTTATACGTTCGATGCCGTGGATTGCTCGGGGCTATTTGCCGCGGCAAAGCCGATGCCGGAACAGGATCCGCCTACGGTACATTGATCGAACGTTGGCGTCAGCGAATGATGGGCTGGACACTGCCTCGCCTCGACTAGCCAGGATAGTCGTAGTTACCGCAGTCGTAGTTCCCACAATCGACGTTGCAGCCTGAGCCAGGCACACTGCTGGCCATGCCCCAGTGTTCTTCTTTTTCCCCGTACGCAGCGCTATTTGCCCATGTCTGCACGACATCGGGCAGGTATGCCGCACATCGAGCCGCGCCGTCACGTCAAGCCGGGGCAGCAATGGTTGAATTCAGCATTGTTGCCGTCCCGTTACTGTTATTGAGCCTGCTGATTATCGAAGCTGCCCATTGGCAGATCGTGCGGCAACTGGCGTATGTGGCGTTGCTGGACAGCGCCCGGGCTGGCGCGACTCAGCATGGCCGCCGGGACGTGATGGAGCAGGCATTTACGCAATCGTTTTTGCCGCGGTTCGTTTATGCCGGCAGCAACGCACGCACAGCGCAGGACCGTACCTGGCATCGCGTACAGCAGACGACCGGCCTGCCGGCATGGCGGATCGAAATACTGCCGCCGGACCACACCCCGACGCTGCATGCGCGTCTGACGTATCTGCATGAACCTTTTACGACATTGACACGTACGCTATTGCGCCGTGTTGCGCGGTTCACAGACGATTGTTCTACGCGTGCCGCGCTGGCACACGGATTCCTGGCAATCCGATTGAATTTGCGCATTGAAATGCACTCGCACCCGATGCAATGGGAAACCACACCGCCCGCGCGCCACGACAGAGTCGTCTACGGCGCATGGAATTGCGATGGTTAGCAATTGGCACAACGCTCGGGGAATGCCATCGTCAGCCGATCACATCGAGACGGCACTTGAAAAACGACGGCAAGCCGATCATTGACGCGGAGTATTGGCTCGCGCAGGATTCGATGCAGGACGATTAGCCGTTGCGCCAGCAGGCGCAGGCGAATTCGCGGTGGTACCGCTTGGCGTGGGATTATTTACAGCCGGACTGCCCGGCGGCACGATCTGCACAAAGACCTCGCCATCGCGCATCATGCCCAGCTCGTTGCGGGCGCGCTCTTCGATGGCCCCGACCCCAGTCTCCAGGTCACGCACCTCGGCTTCCAGCGCCGCATTGCGCGCGCGCAGGCCCTCATTGGTTTCGTGTTGCGCGGCGATCTGTTTCTGCGAGTCCCAGACCGTGAACCAGCCGCCCTTGCCCAACCAGAGCGGATACTGGATCAAGGCCAGTAGAACTAGCAGCACCAGGAACAACAGGCGCATATGCAAAAACCCTTATGGGAATACCGTGACGAAGGTCAACTCAGCGAAAGGGCCAGACACCCGGGATAGCAATGTCCGGCCCACATCAGATCAACGCAGGTTGTAGAACGCATCCAGGCCGGGATACGAAGCGACCTCGGCGAGTTCTTCTTCGATACGCAGCAACTGGTTGTACTTGGCCATGCGATCCGAGCGCGACAGCGAGCCCGTCTTGATTTGCATGGCGTTGGTGGCCACCGCAATGTCGGCGATGGTGGAATCCTCGGTTTCGCCCGAGCGGTGGGACACGACGGCGGTGTAGCCAGCGCGCTTGGCCATCTCGATGGCGGCAAAGGTCTCGGTCAACGTACCGATCTGGTTGATCTTGATCAGGATCGAGTTGGCGATGCCCTTCTGGATGCCTTCGCGCAGGATGCGGGTGTTGGTGACGAACAGGTCATCGCCCACCAATTGCACTTTCTTGCCCAATTGCTCGGTCAGCAGCTTCCAGCCGTCCCAGTCGTTTTCGGCCATGCCGTCTTCGATGCTGATGATCGGGTACTTGTCGCACCAGGTGGCCAACAGGTTGGCGAACTCTTGCGAGGACAGCGACAGGCCGCCTTCGCCCTGCAGCGTGTACTTGCCGTCGCGGAAAAATTCCGAGCTGGCGCAATCCAGGCCCAATGCGATCTGCGAACCCGGCTCGTAGCCGGCTTCGGTGATGGCCTTGAGGATCAACTGAATGGCAGCCTCGTGGTTGGGCACGTTGGGAGCAAAACCACCCTCATCGCCCACGGCGGTGGACATGCCTTGGCCGTGAATGATTTTCTTCAGGCTGTGGAACACCTCGGCGCCCCAGCGCAGGGCCTCGCGGAAGCTCGTCGCGCCCACCGGCAGGATCATCAGTTCTTGCAGGTCGAGCGTGTTGTTGGCGTGCGCGCCGCCGTTGATGACGTTCATCATCGGCACGGGCATGCTCATTGGGCCGCTGCCACCGAAGTAACGGTACAGCGACAGGCCCGACTCGTCGGCTGCGGCGCGAGCCACTGCCATACTGGCCGCCAGCAACGCATTGGCGCCCAGGCGCTCTTTGCTGTCGGTGCCGTCCAGCTCGATCAGAGTGCGATCGACAAAGGTCTGTTCTTGGGCATCCAACCCCATCAAGGCCTCGGAAATCTCGGTATTGAGGTTTTCCACGGCGCGCAGCACGCCTTTGCCCAGATAGCGGGACTTGTCACCGTCGCGCAGCTCGATGGCTTCGCGTTGGCCAGTGGACGCGCCCGACGGAACGGCAGCGCGGCCCATGGCGCCGGACTCCAGTAACACGTCGCATTCGACCGTGGGGTTGCCACGCGAATCGAGAATTTCGCGACCGATGATATCGACGATTGCACTCATGATTTTTTGATTCCCTGAACGATAAACAAATTCATGCCGGCTGCATCGGCTCAGTTCATATGAACTGATCTTCGATGAAGCCGTTGCGTTTGGTCACGCGATCGAGCTCGACCAGCGACGTGAGCAGCGCAGACATCAAGTCCAGCGGCACCGCATTCGGGCCATCGGACAATGCGCAAGCCGGGTTGGGGTGAGTCTCCATAAAGAGGCCCGATATCCCGACAGACACTGCTGCACGCGCCAGCACAGGCACGAACTCGCGTTGCCCGCCCGAAGACGTGCCCTGCCCGCCCGGCAACTGTACCGAATGGGTGGCATCGAAAACGACGGGACAACCGGTTTCTCGCATGATAGCCAGCGAACGCATGTCGGACACTAAGTTGTTGTATCCGAAAGAAGCACCGCGTTCACAGACCAGGATGTTGCTGCCGTCGCCACCGGCCTCGATGGCGGCTTCACGCGCCTTTTGTGCGACCTGCACCATATCGTGCGGCGCCAGGAACTGGCCCTTTTTGATATTGACAGGCTTGAGCGAGGCCGCGCAGGCGCGGATGAAATCCGTTTGCCGGCACAGAAAGGCCGGCGTTTGCAACATATCCACCACCGCGGCCACTGGCTCGACCTGCTCGGTCTCGTGGACGTCGGTCAGGATGGGCACGCCCACCTGATCCCGCACATCAGCCAGGATCTTGAGTCCCTCGTCCATCCCCAGGCCGCGAAACGACTTGCCGGAACTGCGATTGGCCTTGTCGAAGGAGCTTTTATAGATAAACGGGATACCCAGCGCCGAGGTGATTTCCTTCAATCGCCCCGCGGTGTCGAAGGCCAGTTCGCGCGACTCGATGACGCACGGGCCCGCAATGAGAAAAAACGGGTGATCCAGACCAATATCGAAACCGCAGGCTTTCATCAGACTTCCTTGCGTGCGCCGTGGTGAGCAATGGCTGCTTCGATGAAGCTCGAGAACAGCGGATGGCCATCACGCGGCGTGGAGGTGAACTCCGGGTGGAACTGTACGCCGACGAACCACGGATGATTCGGCAACTCCATGATTTCCGGCAGGTTTTCGGTGGGCGTACGCGCACTGATCACCATACCGGCTTCTTCGAGGCGCGGCACGTAGACATTGTTGACCTCGTAACGGTGACGGTGGCGTTCGTTGACGTCGTCGCCGTAGATGGCCTGGGCGCGAGTGCCCGGCTTGATGGGGCAACGCTGTGCGCCTTTGCGCATGGTGCCGCCCAGATCCGAGCTGTTGTCGCGCTTTTCGACCTTGCCTTCGCGGTCCATCCATTCGGTGATCAGCGCCACGACGGGATGCGGCGCCGAGGGATCGAACTCGGTGCTGTTGGCGCCGCCCAGGCCCGCGACATGGCGCGCGAACTCGATGACTGCCAATTGCATGCCCAGACAGATCCCCAGGTACGGTACGCCGTTTTCGCGGGCGTAGCGGATCGCGGCGATCTTGCCTTCGGTGCCGCGCTTGCCAAAACCGCCCGGCACCAGGATGGCATCCAGATGCTTGAGCTGATCGGTGCCGCGCGTTTCCAGATCCTCGGAATCGATATATTCGATGTTGATCTTGGAACGCGTGTGAATGCCGGCGTGGACCAGCGCCTCGGACAGCGATTTGTACGATTCGGTCAGGTCGACGTATTTACCGACCATGCCAACAGTGATTTCGTGCCGCGGGTGTTCCAGCGCATCGACCAGGTTGTCCCACATGGACAGGTCGGCAGGCGGCGGGGTCAGGCCCAGGGCCTCGCACACGATGTTGTCCACGCCCTGCTTGTGCAGCATGGCAGGGATCTTGTAAATGGAGTCGGCATCCCATACCGAAATGACCGCGTCCAGCGGCACATTCGAGAACATAGAGATCTTGGCGCGCTCGTCGTCGGGAATGCGGCGATCGGCGCGGCACAGCAGCACGTTGGGATAGATACCGATCTCACGCAGTTTCTGCACCGAGTGCTGGGTGGGCTTGGTCTTGAGCTCGCCGGCCGAGGCGATGAACGGCACCAGCGTCAGGTGCACAAAGGCCGCGTTATTGCGGCCCAGGCGCAGGCTCATCTGGCGGGCGGCCTCGAGGAACGGCAGCGACTCGATATCACCGACCGTGCCACCGATCTCGACGATCGCCACATCGGTGGCGCCTTTCCAGGCGGCATCGGCGCCACGGGCGACAAAGTCCTGGATCTCGTTGGTGATGTGAGGGATCACCTGCACGGTCTTGCCCAGATAGTCGCCGCGGCGCTCTTTGCGCAGCACGGACTCGTAAATCTGGCCGGTGGTGAAGTTGTTCACCTTGTGCATCTTGGCCGAGATGAAGCGCTCGTAGTGGCCTAGATCCAGATCGGTTTCGGCGCCGTCTTCAGTGACGAACACCTCGCCGTGCTGGAACGGGCTCATCGTGCCGGGGTCGACGTTGATGTAGGGGTCAAGCTTGAGCAGAGTGACTTGCAGGCCGCGCGATTCTAGGATCGCGGCGAGGGACGCGGCGGCGATCCCTTTGCCCAGGGATGACACCACACCGCCGGTGACAAATACGTATTTGGTCATCGTAATAGGCGCCCGGGCGAAGGGGCGCATGCGGGAAATTTGGATTATAGCCGGGCGCGGACCAGATCAGGGGTTTTCCCTGACCGTTGTCACGTAACAACTCGAAAAAACACCTTGCCCGGCACGGCCTTCCCCTCATGGTATTACGGTGTGCGCTTGTGGCGCCGCCCTACACTGATTGACAAAACCGCAAGATGCGCCGGGCAACAGCCTGCGCCGCCTCCCGCTGCGGGAAATGACCCACACCCTCGAGTACCTGCCGCTCGTAGGCGCCTCGAAAAAATGCCTCCCGCCCATCCGAGCTGTCGGGATGGTTGCAAGTATCAGCCCCGCCGTGCAGGACCAGGGTAGGCACCGACAATACAGGTGCCGGATGCAGGCGGGCCTCGTCTTGCGCATAGGCTGGATCCCCGTCGGCAAAGCCCCAGCGGTGACGATATGAGTGCAGCACGACCTCGGGCCAGTCCTCCCCCCGGAATGCGCGCGCTGCCTCGCTGAAATCCGCGGGCTCGTACCAGCCAGGGGGTGCCCAGGTGTCCCACATCATGCGGGCGAACGTGTCACGTTCCTCTCGGACCACGCGCGCGCCGCGCGGCGTCGCCATATACCAGTGATACCAGTAGTTGCGCGCCTGAGGCAGCGCCAGTGACTGGTTCGGGTCATTGGTACCGTAGCCGACCGATAGCAGAACCAGGTGTGAGGCCACGCCATCGTGCAGGCCGCACGCGTTGGCCGCAGCACGCGCGCCCCAATCATGGCCGATCAATACTGGACGTTCGAGGCCGAGAACATCGATAAAGTCCAGCAGATCACGGCCCAGCGCCGACAACTGGCCGCTGCGCGGCGTGGCAGGGTCACGGAATCGCGTGGGGGCAAAGCCACGTAATGCTGGCGCCAGCACACGGTAGCCGGCATCGGCCAGGACGGGAGCCACGTCCCGCCAGCACTCGAGGCTGTCCGGCCATCCATGCAGCAGGATGGCCGTTGGGCTGCCCTGCGGGTTCCACTCGAGATAGCCTATGTCGAGCCGTTCGGTAGAGACATAAAGATAGGGATTCATGGCGTGGTCTCGCATCAGGAAAGAAAAGCCAGCGTAGCTGGACTATTCAACTCGATTAACAAATAATCATCCTTAATTGATGATTTTTTATACCGAATTCGAATGGACTACCCTCTCCTGGCTGACGGCCCGCCGCTGGACACTGTGTTGCTGCGCACCTTTCTCGAGATCGTGGACAGCGGCAGCTTCGCCGCGGCAGCCGAACGTCTGGCGTTGACACCATCGGCCGTCAGCGGACACATGCGGCGGCTGGAACAGATCGCGGGCGCGAGCCTGCTGGCCCGCACAACGCGCCGCATGGAACTGACCCAAGCAGGCAACACCCTATATGCCTACGGTCGCAATATTCTCGATCTGGAACGCGAGGCGCGTGCCAAGCTGCGGGGCGCACCGCTGCGCGGACGGCTGCGGGTCGGCGCCTCCGAGGATTTTGCCGGAGCCTGGTTGCCCCACGTATTGCAGCGCTTTCGCCAATGGCATCCCGACGCCACGATCGAGTTGAAAGTCGGCATCACCGCTGATCTGTTGCGCCAGCAGGAGCGTGGCCGCCTGGATCTCGTCTTCGGCAAGCAATGCAGCCGCGTCGAGGGCCACGGCACCTTGTTGTGGGAAGAACCGCTAGTCTGGGTATTTGCGGCGGATCAGCCCTTGTCGATGGCCGAACCACTGCCACTGGCCGTCTTTCCGGAGCCATGCGTCTATCGAGAGGCAGCCGTCACCGCGCTGGGCAACACGGATCGTACCTGGCGTATCGTTTTTGAAAGCAGCAGTATGGCTGGGTGCTTGTCCGCGGCACGCTCGGGCTTTGCCGTGACCGTGGTCGCCGATAGCCAGCGCAGCGCTAGCTTGCGTGTGCTGGGCGTCGAAGAGGGGCTGCCGGAACTGCCCGAAGCGCGCTTCTATGCCTTTGCCGGCGAAAGCACCCCCGACAGCACGGCGCTGATCGAAGCGGCCCGCCGCATTGGGCAGCAAGGACGCTTCGGCCAGCAGGGATTTCGCTCACGCAGCTGATAACGGCTGCGTGCTGGACTGCAACCAGGCCAAGGCGGCGCCCTCGACCAGCGGAGCCAGGCGTTCACGGACGGTGCGATGATAATCGTCCAGCCAGGCGATTTCGTCCTCGCGCAGCAGCGAGACCTCGATGCAACGGGTATCGATGGGGCACAGCGTCAAGGTTTCAAAACACAAGAACTCACCGAACTCGCCCTCCAGCCAACTGCGATTGGCGACGAGGTTCTCGATGCGCACGCCCCAACGGCCTGCCCGATAGAGACCGGGCTCATTGGAGGTGATCATCCCAGGCTCCATCGCCGTGTGCAGCCCCGGCGCTGCTCGATAGGAAATGACCTGCGGCCCCTCGTGCACGTTCAGGAAATACCCCACACCGTGACCGGTGCCGTGGCCATATTCCACGCCCCCTTGCCAGATCGGCGCCCGGGCAATGGCATCCAGCATAGGCGACGGCGTGCCGCGCGGGAATGCTGCGCGCGAGAGCGCAATCATGCCCTTGAGTACCAGCGTGAAATCGACTTTCTGGTCGGCGCTGGGCGTGCCCACCGCCACCACGCGGGTGATGTCTGTGGTGCCGCCGAGGTATTGGCCCCCCGAGTCGATCAACAACAGGCCGTCGCCTTCGATGACGGCGTGCGACTCGGGCGTGGCGCGGTAATGCGGCATGGCGCCGTTGGCATTGAAACCCGCAATCGTGCCAAAGCTGGGGCAGACGTATCCCGGCCGGNGCGCGCGCGCCGCCGTGATTTGCTCATCGATAGTCAATTCGGTAACAGGCTCTGCGGCAGTGCCTTGAGTCACGGAGACATCACGATCGTCGGCCGCAGAAACGGCCGNCGCATCTCCCCTGTCCTGTTGGCCGGCCTGACGAGCCGAGCCGTCGCCGTCCTGTTGATCGGCCAGAGGAACGGCGTCGCCGCCATTGACCGCCTGCTCGAACCACGCAAAAAACTCGCACAGCGCCGCGCCGTCCTGTTCCATGGCCTGGCGGACTTGGGCCAGCTCGGCCTCGGTCTTGCGCGACTTGAACAAGGTCGACGGATTGATCGCCTCGACGCGCGGCACCGCAGGGTCCATCGCGTGAAACACGCCGCAGGTCACGCGTGCGGGATCGATCAGCAGGGTTTGATCGAGCGCGATAGATCCCAAGGCCTCTGCCGTTTGGTCGTAGGGAGCAACATCCACGCCGTCGGCAGCCAATACGGCGCGCAGGGATTCGTCGATTTTGCCGTCGGCCACAAACAACGTGGCATAGTCGGCGCCGATCAATGCGTGCGCCAGGAACACGGGGTTATACGATACATCTGCGCCACGCAGATTAAACAGCCAGGCGATATCATCCAGCGTGCATAACAGATGCACGTCGGCCCCCTTGGCTTGCATGACGCTGCGGACCTGGGCCAGTTTGTCGGCGCGCGTGACACATGCCTGCGGCGCCGTGTGTTCATAGACCAGTGCGTCAGGCAGGCCGGGGCGATCCCGCCAAATCTCACCAAGCGGATCGGCCTGGATGTCCAGATGCACACCCACTGGCGACAAGGCGGCAGACAAGGCCCGGAACGACGCCAGGCCTAATACGTGGCCGTCTACACCGACGCATTGCCCCGCCGTCAGATTGCTGGCCAACCAGTCGATATGACTCGGCGTCGATGCCGTAGCAATTTTCATCAGCTGTACACACGTGCCAGCCAATTGCGTTTCTGCCTGCACCCAATAGCGGCTGTCGACCCACAGCCCCGCGAAATCTGCCGTCACCACGAGCGTCGCCACCGAGCCCGTAAAACCACTGAGCCATTGACGGCCTTGCCAACGCGCAGGCAGGTATTCAGACAGATGTGGATCGGCAGACGGTACGATGCAAGCATCCAGGCCTAGGCGGCGCATGGCCTGCCGCAACTGGGCAATGCGGGTATCAGTGAAAGACATGAGATTCCTTAACGCAACGTGAATGAGTTTCTGCCTGCATTTTATCGAGCCGGTGATGCGACGGCGATCGTATCGCCGTAGCCATAAAGGCAACCGATACTACGCTTGTCTCAATGTGCGTCAACGCCTCAAGACGAGATAGGCGAGCCGGACACGGGCCTCAATCGGAAAATTCTTGTTTGCCAGGATGACGACCCCCTTCTGCTGAGCAGGTAGAAACGCGACGTAAGCCCCAAACCCGTTGGTCGACCCGGTTTTGTTGACCCAAGCCGCTTGCATGGGGGGACGAGGCGGCACGATGGCCTCGACGGGATGGGTTTCATACGCAATCCTGGCGGAGTTTCCGTCGAGCAAGTCTTTCAAGTCGACGAATTCCTCGTATTGCTCCCAGACGAGGTCCTGTGTCATGGCGCCAAGCGTGAAGTACCCGACACGGGTGTTGCGCAACGCCTTGTCGAGATCGCTCCCGCCTTGGGACGAATCGATATTCAACTGCACGAAACGGATCAGATCTCTGGCGGTTGTTTTGATGCCGTAGGCTTCATCCGCGAGGATGCCCGGATTCACGCGTACAGGCGCGTCGGCTTTGTTGTAACCCTGGGCATAGTTCTCCAGCTTTGCCCGTGGCACGTCGATATAGGTGTCATGCAGCCCCAACAGCGGAAAGAGCTGTCGTTCCATAGCAGTCTTGAACGGCAGACCTAAGGCCTTGGCGGCGACTACGCCCAGCAAACCGATACTGGGATTGGCATAGGTCCGCGCGGAGCCGGCCCCGTACTGCGGCGTCCAATCTGCGAAATAACGCATCAACTGTTTTTCGTTGGTGATGGCGTCCGGCACCTGTAGTGGAAAGCCTCCGGCAGTGTGAGTACCGAGGTGAACGAGGCTGACGTTATCCAGATTGCTGCCGCGCAGATAAGGCAGATGCTGGGCAGGACTATCTTCTAAAGAAAGGCGTCCTAGCGTCTGGGCGTATGTTGCAAGTGTCGCGGTGAACGTCTTGCTGACAGAACCGATCTCGAAGAGCGTATCGCTGGTGACCGGCTGGCGCGTCGTCTTTGACGCAACCCCGAAGTTATAAAACGTTTGTTTCCCATGGTCGGTCACGGAAATCGCCATGCCCGGCACGTTGTACTCTCGCATGACTTGCTCGGCCGCCTGACTGATATTGACAGGAGATTCGGGCACCGCTGCGCCAGCCGACGCGGGATTCACGATTGCGGCCAGGCATGCGCACCAAAAGGTTTGAAACCATCGTTTATTGACGGAATACATAGGCGATTCAATCTCGAAAGCACTTCGTGGGGACGAACGATTTGCAGTCCGTCCGGACGACCAAGACTCCTTAACGGAGCATGGACGACATGGCCGACAAGCTATTGAGCGTGCGTACCGCTGCTTGCATGCTATCGACCGTAAAACGCAGCGTCACGCCGTCCACGCGCTCGAGCGTGGGCCACATGCAGAACAGATCGGCCAACGCCGTGGTCTGGGTCTGCAACCGGCATTCTATAGGGGCCGCGATCTGCAGGGGAGCCGTACCGCCCTTGTGTTCCACTACGGCGCGCACCGCCGTTTCCGCCGCGGCCGCAATTGCCTGGCGAGCCGCCTCGGGCGACAGGGTCACCCCACTGCCCTGTCCGTGTGCGACTTTGGTTTGCACCCATTGGGCATTCGGATACAGCGGCCGCGTTTCTTCGATGAAAACATCGTCGCCGCTGGCCATGATGACCGGCACGCCCAGCTCGCCCGCCAATGCCCCATACAAACCAGCCTCGCCGAGTTCCAGCCCATTGATCAGAACGCGGGCAAACGCAAAACTGTTGATGGTATGCGCGAGGATCCCGCGCCCCTGTGCACGCGAGTGATAGCCGATCATGATCACGGCATCGCATGGTTCCTCCAGCCCGCCCATCATGCCCAGATAGCGAGGTTTACCCAGCACCAGACGCGCACGCGGGTCCAGCAGGTCGGGCAACAGATTACGAAAACCGCCGTGCGAATCATTGACCAGCACTTCTGTCGCGCCGCCCGCAAACGCGCCGATCACGGCGGCGTTGGCCTCTTTGGTCATCCAGGCACGCGCCCGCTCGTATTCGCCATTGCCGGCACGAACCTGTTCGTGATGAAAGACGCCTGCGACGCCTTCGATATCGGTGGAAATCAAAATCTTCATAAAATGTTCAAAAGAATTCGGTCAAAAAAATGCGATACGCCTGACGCTTGGTGTCCATCTCGCTGGCAGCTAGCGGCTCGGATTCGGGACCACACCATACGATCAGAAATCCCGCGCCATCAGCCATTGCTGCCAATCAGGGATGGCGTCGGTGATGGCTTGCCGTACATGCCCATCACGGCCGTGAACGGTTTCAGCACGCCACAAGGCGGCCACTATAGCTTGCTCGCATGCCTCGGCGGCAGCCTCGAACAGCTTGTCGATACGTGCCTCGTGCAACATGGCGCCCGCGGGCATGGCGCGCTCGGCTTGATGCGGCACGGTATAGGCGGTGGAGAACGCCATCGCGATATCGCCGCTGCCGTGGCCGTACACCGAACCGGTGCGCGCCAATCCTGCCGCGGCCCGCAGTGACAAGCGACCGAGTTGGCGCGCATCCAACGGCGCATCCGTGGCCAGCAATAAAATAATCGAACCCTTTTCAGGCCCCGTTTCACTCGCTTGTTGTTCGGCAAAGCGCTTGCCAAACGGCCGCCCTGCAATCGTCAACAGTGGCAGACGCCCGAAGTTCGACAGCACTAGCGCGCCGACGGTATAACGTTGGCCGGGCTGGATCTCGGCAACGCGAGATGCCGAGCCGATGCCGCCCTTGAAAGAAAAACTCGACATGCCGCGCCCCGCGCCTACCGCTCCTTGCGCGAAATCGACGTTGGCCGCCTCGTATGCTGCGAGGTAGTCGGCCTCCGATACCGCCAGTGCCTGGATGTCATTCAAGTAGCCGTCATTGCACTCGAATACCAACGGGTTCACCGTCGCCCATTCGCGGCCGATCTGGGGATTGGCTGCGACCGCCTGACGGATCTGCGCATTGGCCACGGTGCCGACGCCAAACGTATTGGTCAATGCAATCGGGGTTTCCAATACGCCCAATTCGCTAACTTGCACAAGGCCTATGCTCTTGCCAAAGCCATTGATGACGCTGGCGGCTGCCGGCACTTTGTCGGTATAGACGTTACCGGCATGCGGGCGCACCACCGTCACGCCGGTCTGGCAATCGCCATCCGCGAGCGTCAGGTGCCCTACGGTCACACCCGCGACATCGCTGATCGCATCACGTGCGCCGCTGGGCAATCGGCCGACACGCGGCATCGGAAAAGCCGAATCAATGTTCGTCATGGCATTACCGCTGCAAGGCGGCCTCCTTATTCCTTGTTCGTACCTGCGTTGCGCGGGCAACGCGGAAGCACACAATAGTCCTGGTGGTTCGCCCACCAGGAAAAAAGGGCACAGCCTGCGCCGCGCCCTTTTTTGTCGCCGGGCCGTCCCAAGACAAAAAAGCCCCCTTGGGGGGCAGCAAGCCGAAGGCGCGGCGTGGGGGCTTTTTCGATTCACTGTGGATCACACACACGGTTCAACGACGATCGATTTTCGGATCCAACGCATCGCGCAAGCCATCGCCCAACAGGTTGAACGCCAACACCGTCAGGAAAATCGCCAACGCCGGGAAAATCGCCACGTGCGGGGCCAGCACCATATCGGCACGCGCCTCGTTGAGCATGGCGCCCCATTCCGGCGTGGGCGGCTGCGCGCCCATGCCCAGGAATGACAAGCTCGCAGCCGTGATGATCGACGTACCAATACGCATCGTGCCGTAGACCACGATCGGTGAAATCGTGCCAGGCAAAATATGGCGCATGATGATGGTCCAGTCAGACGCGCCGATACTGCGCACGGCCTCAACGTATGTCATTTGCTTGATAGCGAGCGTATTGCCTCGTACCAGGCGCGCAAAGGCCGGTACGCTGAACACAGCCACGGCGACAATCACGTTGACCATGCTCGAACCCAGAATGGCCACCACACCGATCGCCAGCAACATCCCGGGAAACGCCAACAGCACGTCCGAAATACGCATGGTGATGCGTTCCCACCAGCCTTCGTAGTAGCCGGCCATCAGCCCCATCAACGTACCAACCACGGCACCCATGGCGACTGACAGGAAACCCGCGGCCAATGAGATCTGCGCGCCCGCAATGATGCGGCTGAAGATATCCCGGCCGAGTGAATCCACACCCAGCCAATGCGTCGCGGATGGCCCTGCATTCAGCGCGTCATAATCAAAGAAATTTTCCGGATCGAAAGGAACAATCCAACGCGCAAAAATCGCCACCACGACCAGCAGCAGGACGAAAAGCCCTGCGCCTACGGCGAGTTTCTGCTTTTTGAATTTGCGCCAGAACTCGGTCAGCGGTGTGCGCACCGCATTCTGTTTGGCGGCCTGCGCACTCGTGGCGGTAGTCGTATTGCTCATGCCCGCCTCACTTATAACGGATACTGGGATTGATGACGCCATACAGCACGTCGACAATCAAGTTGATCAAAATGAATTCCAGCGAGAACAGCAGCACCAGGCCCTGAATCACGGGATAGTCGCGCTGCGTCACGGCATCGACGAGCAGCCGGCCCAGGCCCGGCCAGTTGAACACGGTCTCGACCACGATCGAGCCGCCCAGCAGAAAGCCGAACTGCAAGCCCATCATGGTGACCACGGGAATCAGCGCATTACGCAGCGTGTGCTTGATAACCACGCGGTTTTCCGTCAAGCCCTTGGCCCGTGCCGTACGCACGAAATCCTCTTGAATGACTTCAACGAACGACGCCCGCGTGAATCGCGCCATCACTGCCGCCACCGCAGCGCCCAGCGTGATGGACGGCAGAATATAGTGTTTCCAGCTCGAGGCACCCACCGTGGGCAGCCACCCCAGATTCACTGAGAAGACTTGCATCAGCATCATGCCCAATGCAAAGGCCGGGAACGAAATCCCCGACACGGCCAGCGTCATGAGGACGCGATCGGGCCAACGATTGCGCCAGACGGCTGAGACGATCCCAAAGACCATCCCGAATCCGACTGACCAGATCATGCTGGCAATCGTCAACCACATCGTGGGCATGAAGCGCTCGGCGATCTCGGTGGCCACGGGCCGCTTGGTACGCAGCGAGTTCCCCAGATCACCCTGCAGCATATGGCTGAAGTAGCGCACAAATTGCTGCGGCAAGGGCAGATCCAGCCCGAGCTCCTGGCGCACGAGCTCAACCGTGGCCTGGTCGGCATCCTGGCCAGCGGCCAGGCGCGCCGGATCCCCCGGGAGCATGTGCACAAACAAGAACACGACCACCGAGACCAACAACAGGGTCGGGATCATGCCCAATAAACGTTTGACGATATAGGTCAGCATTGAAATTCCTGAGACGTCGGCGGATGCCCCATGCACCCGCCGAGCCTTGCTTGCGATTACTGCTTGAGATCGATGTCACCGAACCAGAACGAGGTGTCGGGTTCGACATACACACCGCTCAGGTTCTTCGATTTCACGTACACGTTGTTCTGGGTCACCAGGAAGGCCCAGGGGGCGTCATTCCAGATGGTTTCCTGAACCTTGTTGTAGATCTCGGTCTTTTTCGTACGGTCTGTCGTGGCCAGGGCTTCTTGGATGCCGTCGTCCACAGACTTGTTGGAGTAGTACGACACGTTGTTCAGCACGGGCGGGAACGCGCCGGTGCTCAACAAGGGACGCAGGCCCCAGTCTGCTTCGCCGGTCGAGGACGACCAGCCCGCGTAGTAAAGGCGAACCTTGGCGTCTTCAGGCTTTTGCACTTGCTGCACGCGTTGCACGCGTTGGCCCGACTCCAAGACTTCTACCGAGGTCTTGATGCCGACCTGAGCGAGCTGTTGCTGCAGGAACTGGACCACCTTGACCGACGTGCCATCGTTATAAGCCGACCACAACTGCGTCTCGAAGCCCTTTTCGTAGCCGGCTTCCTTCAGCAATTGACGCGCCTTGGCGGGATCATAGGGCCACGGACCAGTCTTGTGGGCGAAATCCACGCCAGTGGGCACAACGCCATCGACGATGGTGGCATAGCCGTTGAATGCCACTTTCGCCAACGCTTGTTTGTTGATGGCGTAGTTGATGGCCTGGCGAACCTTGGGATCATTGAAAGGCTTGACCTGCGTGTTCATCGACAGGTAGCGGGCCATGATCGAGTTCTTGTGATCGACCACGTCCAGCTTGTCGTTCTTGGCCAGGATTGCGGCTTGCTCGAACGGCACGGGGAACGCGAAGTGGGCTTCGCCCGTCTGCACCACGGCAGCACGCGTGTTGTTGTCGGTCACGGTGCGGAAAGTGATCGAATCCACTTTCGGCTTGCCCTGGTTCCAATAGCCGTCGAACTTCTTGACCTTCAGGTATTCGGCGGGCTTCCACTCGACGAATTCGAACGGGCCAGTGCCCACGGGATGAAAACCGATTTCCTTGCCGTACTTTTTCAAAGCGGCAGGCGAGATCATCATGGCGGCCGGGTGAGCCAAGGCGTTCAAGAAAGCCGAGAACGGCTTTTTCAACGTGATCTTGACCGTCAAGGGATCCACCACATCAATGTGATCGATCACGCTGAACTGGATGTAGCGCGACAGGCGATTGTCCGGATTGGCAGGGCGATCAAAGTTGATTTTGACGGCTTCGGCGTTGAAATCGGTGCCGTCCTGGAATTTCACACCAGGACGCAGTTTGAAGGTATAGACCAGACCGTCTTCGCTGACAGAGTAGTCAGTGGCCAGGACTTTCTGGATCTTCAGGTCCTTGTCGAACTCGAACAGACCCTCGTAATAGGCCTTGCCGACAGCCTGGTTCAGGGTGCTGTTCGTGTTGTACGGATCGAGCGTTTCGAGCGCGATCGATACCGCGAAGGTAACGTCCTTGCTGGCATGGGCCAGCGGCGAAGCGAGCACGCCAAAGGCCAGCGCGGCGGCGGCCATCAGCTTAGTGGGGCGCAGTACTTTCATCATTGCAGCTCCTGAAATCAAAAAGGAGAGACGGTTTAGTGAACAAAACAGACCGGCGGCATGCCGCCGCCGGCAACATCAATACGCGCCACCCACTGCATGACGCGCAACAAAATGCCCCGGGCCGACCTGCACCAGCGACTCGACGACGGGCTCGTCGCCAACCTTGCGGATCGGGCTCGGGATTTCATCGGACAACAAGGTGCGTTTGAGATGGCGACGCGCCGGATCAGCGATCGGCACGGCCGACATCAGCTTCTTGGTGTAGGGATGTTGGGGATTTTCGAAAATGGCGCGGCGCGGACCGATCTCGACGATCTGCCCCAGATACATCACCGCGACACGATGGCTGATGCGTTCGACCACGGCCATATCGTGCGAAATGAACAGGAACGACACGCCCAGGTCGCGCTGCAAATCGATCAGCAGGTTGACGATTTGCGCCTGGATAGACACGTCCAACGCCGACACGGATTCGTCGGCAATCACGACCTTGGGGTTCAATGCCAGCGCCCGTGCGATACACACGCGTTGACGTTGGCCGCCGGAGAATTCATGCGGATAGCGCTGCGCCACCTCTGCCGGCAGGCCAACACGCTCAAGCAGCTCGGCCACGCGTGCCTCGGCCTCGCGGCCCGAGGCCACGCCATGGACCAACAGCGGCTCCATGATGGAAAAGCCGACCGTCACACGCGGGTCCAGCGAGGCGAACGGATCCTGGAATACGAACTGAATATCGCGGCGCAATGCCTGCAGTTCGGTATTTTTCAGTTTGACAATATCGCGGCCGCCAAACAGGATCTGGCCACTCTGGCTCTGGACCAGGCGCAACAGCGAACGGCCAGTCGTAGATTTCCCGCAACCGGACTCGCCCACCAGCGACAGCGTCTCGCCCGGATACAGATCAAAACTCACTTTCTCAACAGCGTGCACGCGACGCTGCACACGGCTGAAAATACCGCCACGCAGATCGAAACGCGTTATCAGATCGCGCACGCTGAGAACGGGATCCTGCTTTGCACGAGGCACCTCCTGCGTGCTCGTATCGCCGTCCTTCGCCACGGGTTGTGCGCGGCCATCGACTTGCAACAGCGGAAAACGCGCCGGCAGATCGGTGCCTTGCATCGCGCCCAATCGTGGCACAGCAGAGAGCAAAGCTTTGGTGTACTGATGCTGAGGTGCCGCAAATACCTGGTCGGCGGGACCTTCTTCGACCTTGTCGCCGCGGAACATGACCAACACGCGATCGGCCACCTCGGCCACGACGCCCATATCGTGCGTGATGAACACCACGCCCATGTGCATTTCGTCTTGCAACTGACGGATGAGTTGCAGAATCTGTGCCTGGATGGTCACATCCAGCGCCGTGGTCGGCTCGTCGGCGATCAACAATGCAGGCTTGCAGGCCAACGCCATCGCGATCATCACGCGCTGGCGCATGCCGCCGGACAATTGATGCGGGTGACGATCCAGCACCGACTTGGCTTCGGGGATACGGACTTGCTCCAGCATGCGCAGGGCCTCGGCACGCGCCGCAGCAGCGTCCATGCCCTGGTGCAAACGAATCGTTTCCGCGATCTGGTCGCCCGCCGTGAACACCGGATTCAACGACGTCATCGGCTCTTGGAAAATCATCGCCATGTCGGCGCCGCGCACACTGCGCATCAAGCGCTGCGAGGCACCAGCCAGATTCACGATCTCGTTGTTGCGGCGGCGCAGCTCCATGCGGCCCTGCGCGATACGTCCGCCGCCATGCTCGACCAGACGCATCAACGACAGCGACGTCACGGATTTACCCGAGCCCGATTCGCCAACGATAGCCAAGGTCTCGCCACGATCGACATGGAACGACAGATTGCGCACCGCCTCTACCGTTCGTTCAGAGGTCACAAAACGCACCGTCAGGTCATCGACCTGGACCACGCGGTTTTCCGGCATCGCCAGCGTCTGAGCGCGATCAACCATATTGAATTCCGTTCCTAACTAAATGCTCGATGACGTCGGTGTCATCGGTAAATGGCGACGACAGCGTCCTCGCCCACTCGGCCGTAGCCGCGATACATGCCTTCGGTGTTGAACGGCAGAGTCACGTTGCCCTGACCATCCACAGCGATCAAACCGCCCTTGCCCTCGATCGTGGGCAATTTTTCGTGCACCACGCGGCTGGCCGCGGCCTCGAGCGAAGCACCCTGGTATTCCATCAGCGCCGACACGTCATAGGCCGCCACCATGCGGATGAACATCTCGCCCGTGCCGGTCGTAGACACTGCGCAGGTACGATTATTCGCGTAGCAGCCGGCGCCGATCAACGGCGCATCGCCAACACGGCCGACTTGCTTGTTGGTGATGCCACCCGTCGACGTTGCCGCAGCCACATTGCCCTGCGCATCGACAGCGACAGCGCCCACCGTGCCGAATTTCTTGTCGGCATCCAGCGGGTCGGCAGGGGCCGGTTGACCACGCGCGACCAGTGCCTGGCCGTCATGATCCAACACGGCGGCCTCGGGGTTTTCACGCTGCACACGCAACAGTTGCTCGCGACGCGCTTCGGTCGAGAAATACGACGGATCGACGATATCCAATCCCTCGCCGCGAGCCAAATCGACAGCGCCGTCACCGACAAAGAACACGTGCTTGCTGTTTTCCATGACTTTGCGCGCGGCCAACACCGGATTGCGCACACAATTGACGTTGGCGATCGCACCGGAGCGCAACGTAGCACCGTCCATGATCGAGGCGTCCAGCTCATGCGTACCGGCACTGGTGAACACCGCGCCGTGGCCCGCATTGAACAAGGGACAGTCCTCGAGCAAACGCACAGCCTCGGTCACGGCATCCAATGCGCTGCCGCCCTGAGCCAGCACGGCCTGCCCTGCCTGCACGATGCTGCGCAGCGCCTGCAGATACTCTTGCTCTTTCTCGGGGGACATCGCGGCCCGCGACATGGCCCCAGCCCCGCCATGAATGGCGATCACCGGCTGAATCATCTTTTTCCTGCTCCTGCACCATGAAATAGCCACGGCATGACGGACTGCGTCACGCCTGCGGCGGCCTGAATTGAATTTTTGGAACGATGAGCGACGGCAGCCGACAGCCCCTCTATCAGCCCCAACGCCGCGGCTTCGGAGTTGGACGACAACAGGCGCGAGGTATGGGCATATAACGCCACGGTCGCCAATGGCGCCAGCGGCGAAGTCGCTTTGTCCGTCAATACCAGCACCGGCACACCGGCCTGCTGCGCCGCCCGGCTCAAGGTCACGGTATCGGCCAGATAACGCGGAAACCCAATCGCGATGACCAGGTCACGCGCTGTCATACGGACCATCTGGCGGGCGGCATGCGACACCCCGCCGGGGCCAGCCAGCGACTCACAGGCATGCAAATGCATGTACAGGCCGCGTTGCAAAAGCCCCGCCAAGAAGCCGCTGGACCCAAAACCGATAATGAACACGCGCTCGGCAGCCAACACCATATCCACCGCATGCTCACAGGCCTGCGCGTCCAGCTCCTGCAGCGTGCGCTGCGCATTGCGGATGTCTTCTTCCAGCGCGGAGGCCATGACTTGCGCCGCCGTGGCGGAATGAGCCAGCTCAACACGCATTTTCTCTACCGGTTCGAGTGCGGACTCGAACCCGCGCGCCAGTTCAGCGCGAAATTGTGGATAGCCCGGCAAATCCAGCGCGCGGGCGAAACGGTTGGCTGACGCCACCGACACCCCGGCAGCTGCCGCAAACTCGTCGATCGTCATGGTCGCGACACGAAACTGATGCGCGAGCACGTATTCCGCCATCTGATGCTGGATGCGGCTGAACGAGGGCTGCGCACGGGCTATCCGCGCGGCAACAGACAAAGGCGCCTGAGTCATGAATTCGGGGGGTGCTACGTAGGGAATACGGCAATGAGCCGACGTATGTAAATTAATTTACATTGTAATTGTATTCAAGAAAATTAATTTTCATACCGCGGGATTACCCCAGGTATGGCCGCATCAGGAACTCGAACCACTCCAGGAACACGGCCAGCCGCCGGGAGCGCTGGCGGCGATGGGGATAGAGCAACGCCACGGGCATGGCCGCGGCGCGATAGTCGGGCAGGATCTCGCACAACGCCCCCGTATCCAACAAGTGCTGCACGTCAAAACGAGGGATTTGTATCAATCCCATCCCTGCCAGGCAGCAGGCGATGTAGCTCTCCGCATTGTTTACGATCACCCTGCTCGGCAATGCCAGCGCATGCTCCGCCCCGTCCGGCCCGATATACTCCCATGGCATTTCCCGCCCCGTCGTCGCAGACGCATAGCCAACCGCCCAATGACCAGCGGCGAGATCCTCAGGGTGCGAGGGCTCGCCCTGCTCTCGCAAATACGCGGGGCTGGCGCAATTGATCAATGCGATATGCCCCAAGGGCCGCACCACGAGGCTGCTGTCATGCAGCGTGCCGATACGTACGGCGCAATCCACCCCTTCTTGAATCAAGTCAATTGCACGATCGGATGATCCCAACGCTAATTGCAAGCGAGGATGGCGGCGCAACAAAGCGGGGAGCGCCGGCGCGATCAGGCGCCTGGCGATGCGGCTCGGCACGTCGATATTCAGACGGCCCGACACCTGCCGTTCACTGAGCTCGAACAACTGATCGATGCTTTCGATTTCGGTCAGCAAGGGACGCACACGTTCGAGCAGCTGTTCGCCATCGGCCGTCAGCCGCACATGCCGCGTCGTCCGGTGCAGCAGGCGAGCCCCCATCCGGGTCTCCAGCTGTTGAACGGCCGCAGAGACGGAGGCTCTCGGTAAATCAAGTGCGTGGGCCGCCTTGATAAAGCTGCCCATTTCCGCGACCCGGACGAACACGCGATATTGATCGAATTTATCCACGCAGCTCGCCCATGCGCATTAAGAAATCAAGGGAATCAATCAGCCGGCGAAACCGCCCGCATCGAGAAAGGCCTGCTCCTGCGCCGTCGTACTGCGTCCAAGCAGCGGATTGCGATGCGGAAAACGGCCAAAGCGCTCAATGATATCGGCATGCCCCAAGGCATGCGTCAACCATGGCTGCCCCAGCCGCTGATTCAGTTCAACCCCACGGCGCTGATCCTCGATACGCTCGGAATGCGAAAACGGCAGGTAGAAGAATACCCGCAACGGTTTTTCAACCTGTTGATCCAGTCCATTATCGACGGCTTGCCGCGCCACCTCTCTGGCTCGCACGTCGGTCTCGTACATTCGCGCCGTCCCCCTGAAGACATTGCGCGGGAACTGGTCCAGCAAAATCAGCAGCGCCAGTGCGCCCTCTGCCGACTGTGCCCAGCCATCGAATTCGCCACGTGCGGCCGCTTCATGCAAAGACAGAAAACGCCCGCCGAACGCGAGATCAAACGCGTCTGATTTGCTGAACCAGCGGTCAGCGCCAGCGTCGCGCCAAAAGCGCACTACCGCCAGGGCCTCATCGGGCGGCTCGTGCGCATCGATCCGATCTGTATTTAACGTCGTAACCACCACCACACCCCCCAGGCCGCCGCGACGGGAATACCAAAGAGCACCACGTGGATAGGCAGCTCTTCGGCCAAGGTATATCCATGTGACAAGCCTGTGCGCAGATTCCAGGCCGACACACCGAACCAGGCCGCGGTAAACACGCCCGCGGCCCAGGTCCGATATGGTACGGGGACCCAACGCAGCAGCGCTGCCGCCACGACCAGCCCCACCACGATAAAAATCACCGTACGCATAGAGTCCTCACTTCGTGGTGTAGCCACCGTTGATCAAAATCGTCTGCCCCGTGATCCACCAGCCGTCACTGACCAAGTGGCGGATAAAGGGTACGACATCCTCAATATCCGTCAAGCCCGTTTTCGACAGCGGCGACAGCGCTGCGGCCGTCTTATGGTAAGCCACGGCATCGGCGCCTTCAGCAGGATAAAAGAATGGCGTGTCCATCGGGCCCGGACCGACGGCGGTGACGGAAATGCCCCGAGCACCGAACTCCTTTGCCGCGGCCCGCGTAAAGTGTTCAACCGGCGCCTTGGTACCGGCATACGCGGCATAAAACGGCGTGAACGCGCCCAAGAGCGACGTCACCAGGGTCACGACTTTGCCATTGTCGTTGACGTGTTTCCCCGCTTCTTTCAAAAAGAAAAAGGCGGACTTGGCATTCACCGCCGTCATGTCGTCGTATTCGGCCTCGGTGATCTCTGTGAAGGGCTTTTTCAGAACCTTGCCCACTGTATTGATCGCGATATCGGGCTTGCCTACCGCAGCAATCGCATCGGCAAAAAGCTTCTCGACAGCACCGGCCGTTGTCAAATCGGCCTGGATCGCAACGGCCTTGGCCCCCGCAGCCTGAATAGCGGCCACCGTGGCGTCGGCATCGGCTTTGCTCGCGGCGCTGTTGTAGTGAATGGCCACGGCCTTGGCGCCCTGTTCGGCCAGATCCCGTGCGATCAAGCCGCCGAGGTTCTTTGCGCCGCCCGCGATCAACGCGACTTTACCCTTGATGGAATGGTCTGCCATGGAAAACTCCTGCTCGGATGGAAAGGAGTTTCAGCATATACACGAAGGCAATGTCGATAAATCCGCTGCGGCTGGATGGATTATCCAGAAAAACCGCCCAATTCAACATACTTGGACAACTAATCAAACCCCAACACACTTTGAGAAATAGTGGAGGAACATTGCGATAGCCTACCCAGAATCCCCACTGCTCTACGGCACGGCACGCGCTTGTCTATTCAACTCCGGCAACCTGCTTACGGTCCGCGAAAGCGATCGAGCAATAAAGGCTGCTGACGATACGAAAAACCCTGCCGAGGCAGGGTTTTTATTGCCACCAATAACGTGGTTTACACGCCGGAGACATCCAGCTTGGCCAGGGTCTTGCCTTTGATCTCTTCGGCAGTCACGCCGGGAGCCAGCTCCAGCAGTTTCAAACCGTTGTCCGTGACTTCCATCACACCCAGATCGGTGATGATCAGGTTGACCACGCCGAGGCCGGTCAAGGGCAAATTGCACTCAGGCAACAGTTTGATGTCCTCGGTGCCGTCTTTTTTCTTGGCCACGTGTTCCATCAGGACCACGACCTTGCCGACGCCGGCAACCAAGTCCATGGCGCCGCCCATGCCCTTGACCATTTTGCCGGGGATCATCCAGTTGGCCAGATCGCCCTTTTCCGAGACCTGCATCGCGCCCAGAATCGCGAGGTTGATCTTGCCGCCACGGATCATCGCAAAAGAATCGGCCGACGAAAAAATCGACGAGCCAGGCAAGGTCGTGACCGTTTGCTTGCCAGCGTTGATCAGATCGGGATCGACCTGATCGTCAGTCGGAAATGGGCCGATGCCCAACAAACCGTTCTCGGATTGCAGCCACACCTCGATGCCCGCAGGCACGTGGTTGGCAACCAGGGTGGGCAAACCAATGCCCAGGTTCACATAAAAGCCGTCTTGCAGCTCGCGCGCGGCGCGCGCCGCCATTTCATCGCGGGACCATGCCATGTTGTTTCTCCTTAGGCCGGGCGAGTGGTGCGTTGTTCGATGCGTTTTTCCGGATTCGCATTCAGCACGATGCGATGCACGTAAATGCCCGGAAGATGGATCTGATCAGGGTCGAGCGATCCTGTGTCGACGACTTTCTCGACTTCGACCACGGTGATCTTGCCTGCCATCGCCACGTTGGGATTGAAATTACGTGCGGTCTTGCGGAAAACCAGGTTGCCGCTGCGGTCGGCGATATGCGCCTTGACCAGCGACACATCGGGCACCAAGGAACGTTCCATGACATATTGCTGCCCGTCAAACTCGCGCAACTCTTTGCCGTCGGCCACAATCGTGCCCACGCCCGTGCGAGTGAAAAACGCCGGAATGCCGGCACCACCGGCACGCAGTTTTTCTGCCAGCGTGCCCTGCGGCGTGAACTCCAGCTCGAGTTCGCCTGCCAGATACTGGCGTTCGAATTCCTTGTTTTCGCCCACATACGAGGCGATCATCTTGCGCACCTGGCGGGTATTGAGCAATTGGCCCAAGCCAAATCCGTCCACCCCAGCATTGTTGCTGATGCAGGTCAGGTCTTTCACACCTGAATCGCGCAGTGCAGCGATCAGCGCCTCGGGAATGCCGCACAGGCCGAAACCGCCCACGGCAATCATCTGGCCGTCTTTGACGACACCTGCCAGCGCCTCGGCGGCGCTTGCATACACTTTGTCCATCTCTCCAACTCCTAATGACATTCCAAATTGGACAGGCGCGGCTGCGAGGGGTGGCGCGCCCGATCGAACTATTGACTGCTTTTGATGTTTGCGTCGATTGTAGCGGCTTGGCGGACCCGGGACGCTAGCCCTGCCCGGCAGGAACGCATACGGCGGCTAATGCCCTCAACACGGCATCCGGCAGCGGCGCGGAGCAATTCGCGCCATAATCGAGCCAGACCATCACCGTACGGCCCTGCGCATAGGCCCCGGTGTCGTCGCCGACCTTGCCCAATATCAAATCTGTTTCCAGGCTGGAGCGGCCGATTCGGGTGACCTTGTGCGTGATACGCACATCGCAGGGGTACGTAAAAGGTCGGACAAAATCACAGGATGCATGAGCCAGGATAAAGCCCTGAGCAGATGGCAGCGCCATGCCGCTGCCATAGAGCATACGCATACGCGCCTCTTCCATCATGCGAAAGTAGACGGTGTTGTTCATATGATTGAGCGTGTCGGCATCGCCCCAACGCATGGGTAAATCGACATGATGGCAATCGCCCACCTGGAGGGCGCGCGAAGCGGAAAGCTCCTGACTCACGGAGAACTCCTAGAAATTTTTTGCACCGCAGCATTGCAATACAATCGATGATAATACTTCCTTGCAACATCAGAAGGCACCATTAGAGGGGATTGGAGTAATGTCCGAACGCGAGTCGATGGAATATGACGTGGTCGTTGTGGGTGGCGGGCCGGCCGGCCTGGCTGCTGCGCTGCGTCTAAAGCAGCTGGCCAGCCAGAAAAATCACGAGTTGAGCGTGTGCGTCTTGGAGAAAGGGGCCGAGCTCGGTGCTCACATCCTCTCTGGCGCGGTCATGGACCCGCAGGCCTTGACTGAGTTGATCCCTGACTGGAAAGACAAAGGCGCACCGCTGAATGTGCCTGTCACCGAGGATCGATTCCTGTTCCTGAGCCAGACGGGCGCGCGCAGCACGCCCAATTGGCTCTTGCCGGCCTGTTTTCAGAATCACGGCAATTACATCGTCCGCCTGGGCGACGTCGTGAAATGGATGGGCGAGCAGGCCGAGGCAGCCGGCGTCGATATCTTCCCCGGCTTTGCCGCTGTTGAAATCCTGTACGACGAAAATGGCGCGGTACGTGGCGTGGCTACGGGCGACATGGGCGTGGCACGCGACGGTTCGCATACCGAACACTACCAGCCCGGCATGGAACTCCTGGCGCGCTACACCATCTTTGCCGAGGGCGCGCGAGGCCAGTTGGGCCGCCAACTGATCGAACGCTACAAACTCGACGAAGGCCGCGACCCGCAGGCCTACGGGATCGGCCTGAAGGAAATGTGGGAAATCGACCCCGCACAGTCGCGCCCCGGCCTGGTGGTACACACCGCGGGTTGGCCGCTGGATGCCGACACCTATGGCGGCTCGTTCCTGTACCACCTGGATAACAACCTGGTCGCAGTCGGGATGGTCGTGGGTCTGGACTACGCCAACCCCTGGCTGTCGCCTTTTGATGAGTTCCAACGCTACAAAACGCATCCCACCATTCGCCCGACCTTCGAGGGCGGCAAACGCATCGCATACGGCGCCCGTGCAATCACGGCGGGCGGTCTGCTGTCGTTGCCCAAACTCACGTTCCCGGGCGGCGTACTGGTCGGTTGCGAGGCAGGATTCCTGAACGCATCGCGCATCAAGGGCAGCCACGCCGCGATCAAGACCGGCATGCTGGCAGCCGACGCCACGTTTGACGCTGTCGTCGCCGACCGCAAACAAGACGAGCTCCCAGCCTACCCGGCTGCCTTCGAATCGTCGTGGCTGCACACCGAGTTGAACAAGGCACGCAATTTCAAGCAGTGGTTCAAAAAAGGCCGCACGATCGCCACCATCATGACGGGCATCGAGCAGTTCGTCCTCAAGGGCAACATCCCCTGGACCATCCACCGCACCAAGCCCGACCATGCCTGCCTGCAACCCGCCTCGGAATGCGCGCGCATCGACTATCCGAAGCCGGACGGCAAGCTGACGTTCGACAAGCTCAGCTCGGTCTTCATCTCGAACACCAACCACGATGAAAACGAGCCCGTCCATCTGACGCTGAAAGACCCGAACGTGCCGGTGTCGGTCAACCTGGCCAAATACGGAGGCCCGGAGTCGCGCTACTGTCCGGCCGGGGTGTACGAATTCGTCAAAGACGACCATGGTGCCGACCGTCTGCAGATCAATGCGCAAAACTGCGTGCATTGCAAGACCTGCGATATCAAAGACCCGACGCAGAACATCGTCTGGGTGGCACCTCAAGGCGGCGAAGGCCCCGTCTATAGCGGGATGTAATCCATGACCGAGCGCGTGCTGCTGGCAGGCTGCGGAGATCTGGGCTTGCGCGTGGCACAACGCTTGTTGGCGCGCGGCGCGCAAGTCTGGGCGCTGCGCCGCCATCCGCCGCGCGATGACGGGCGCGAGCCCGCCATACGCTGGCTGCAAGGTGATTTGACGCGTCCCGAAACGCTCGACGCCTTACCGGCAGGCATCACGCATGTCGCCTATCTGCCAGCACCGGATTCACGCGATCCCGCGATCTATCGCGCGGTATTTCAAGAGGGGTTGCCTGCACTGTTGGCCGCGCTGGATCACACGGCCCTGCAACGGGTCTTGTTCGTATCATCGACCGCCGTGTATGGAGAACATCATGGCGATTGGATCGACGAAACGACACCTACTGATCCAGCGGGCTTTAATGGCCGCATTTTGCTCGACACGGAACACTGGCTGGCCGCGCAGCCAGTCTCCTCGATCAGCCTGCGTTTGGCTGGGCTGTATGGCCCTGGCCGCCTGCAGTTGATCGAACGGCTCCGCGCAGGATCCGCGCGCGCCCCCAGGCATCCACCGCATTGGGCCAATCGCATTCATATCGACGACGCGGCGGCAGCGGTGGTGCATCTGCTGGCATTGCCACATCCAGACGCGCTATATCTGGGCGGCGACGATACGCCTTTGCCACTGCACACGCTTTACGAACATCTGGCAGCGTTGATCCACGCACAGCCCCCTGGCGAAGGCCCCGCGCCCGCCAAGGTAGGCAGTAAAAAACTCAGCAATGCACGGCTGCGAGCCAGCGGCTGGACACCACAGTGGCCTGACTCGCGCACTGGCTACGCTGCACTATTGCGCTGAATCTGCCGGCCTGTCGCCTCATCTCTCACGCCTCAAGCTGAAAACGTTGGCTACGCATGAACGTGCTGAACACCTCGGCCGACGGTACCCGTTCCCTTTCCGGCTGCAGCAACCCCAGCGGCTCCAACGCGGTCTGACCGTCCATCCGCAAGGCCTTCATTTGCCCGGATTGCAGCAATGGTGACACCAGGGTGTAAGGCAAAATCGCCAGCAGATCATGTTGCAACAACAACCACCACATCATCGTGGGCGTGCGCGTCACGAGCGGGTGTATCTGGAAATCACCGCCGTTTGATGCGGCGAACTCATCCAGATGCACACGCGCGGCCGAGCCGGCGGGCAGCGCCAACCATACCGCTTGCTGCAAGGCAGTCCGCGACGGCGTCTTGTCCGTAGCGGCGAGGTTCGCCAACGGATGCTGAGTGCGGCACACAATCACGAAATGATCTGCCAGCAAGGCATGAAACTCCCAGCCCCCCGGAATGACTGGCGGCCGCCGGCAAACTATCACATCCACCTCGGCGCGCGCAATCGCATTGAGCTGCTCATCACGCTCACCCTCCTGCAGATGGACTTGGATCCCCGGCCATTGGCGATTGAATTCACCCATCGCTTTCATCAACAACCCATTGATCGCGGCCAACGATGCCAACAGTCTCACCCGGCCATCACCATGTCGATGGCGCGCCGCGATAGCCTCGGCACTTTCGGTCACGCCGAGCAACACCTGCTTGGCTAGCGGCAGCAGATCGCGGCAAGCATCGGTGGGTTGCACACCCCGGGCATGACGATGAAATAGCGGCGTCTCCAACAGATCCTCGAGATGCGCCAGCGTCTGCGTAACCGACGACTGAGTCACCCCGATCGCCTCTGCCGCACGGCCGAGGCTGCCCAGCTCTGCCAGCCGGATCAGGATCTGGATGTGGCGAAATTTTCCCCGCGCCAGCAACCGGTTGAGCAGGATCGAGGCAGAGCTGGCTGGTGAATTAGCCATACTAATATCTCCGGCCAAATTTTAATTATCGTTTATAGCCTGGCAAAGGCAAGATAGCCTCGGAATCGAACAACACAACAGACCGCCCGCCGATGCGGCAAGCGGTACACATAAAACCGAGACGGAGACACTCAATGCACTCGCGCATCCGCCGCGCAGCCTGCCTGCTGGCCACCAGCCTGCTGTGGACACACATGGCCACGGCCCAAACCAGCAACTGGCCCAGCCAAAGCATCCGCATCATCGTCCCGTCGCCTCCGGGCGGTGCTTACGACGCCACAATGCGCCCGGTAGCACGGTCCTTATCGCAGACACTGCAGCAAGCTGTCGTGATCGAAAACAAGGCCAGTGGCGGCAACATCATCGGCACACAGGCTGGCGCGCGCGCCGTGCCGGACGGCTATACCTTGACCATGACAGGCATGGTCAACACGATTTCGGCAGGCATCTACGACAACCTGACGTTTGATATCAACCAGGATTTCGCTCACATTGGCGCGATTGGCGCAGGCCCGCAATGGCTTGTCGTTCGCCCCGACGCGGGTATCGACAGTTTGCAAGACCTGATCGAACAAGCCCGCAAAGCACCTGGCAAAATCAATTACGCCAGCTCCGGGATAGGCAGCACCGCGCATCTGCTCATGGAATTGCTGCAACGAACGGCCAACATTTCACTCACTCATGTTCCATACAAAGGCGGCGCACCAGCCTTGCAGGATGTGCTCGGCGGCGTCGTTCCGACGATTGTGGTCCCGCCCAATACGGCGATCCCTTTTGTGAAACAGGGCACGCTCAAAGTCCTGGCGATTTCGTCGGCTGAGCGCGATCCGGCGCTGCCCGATGTCCCGACGTTCAAAGAGCTGAACTATCCTCAACTGACCGCCAGCGCATGGGTCGGACTATCCGCTCCCAAAGGCACGCCCGCCGAAATCGTCAACAAAGTCAACGCAGCCATCGCAACAGCCATGCAAGACCCCGATTTGAAATCGCAGCTGCTGGCCCTGGGTATGGTCCCCATGACGATGAGCCCCGCGCAATACACCGAACTGGTACGCAGCGACACCGAACGCTGGGGACAACTGACCAAAAGCCTGAACATCAAAGCCAACTAGGCCACTACGCTTTTCAAACTCAACCCTTAACATTCACGAGCCACTCATGCCCTTTGTTGTTTCCCATGGCCGCCAGATTTACTACGAGCGTCACGGCAGCGGTCCCGCCGTGATGTTTTGCCACGGTGCCGGCTCGAACGCCGCCACATGGTGGCAACAGTTGCCGGCATTCTCGACGGATTTCACTTGCCTCACGCTCGATCAGCGATGCTTTGGCCGCTCCGTCGCGCCGCTGGAGGAATTCCAGTTCAATCTGTTTGTCGACGATGTGCTGACTATCCTGGATGCGGAAAACATTGAGCGCGTCAGTCTCGTCGGCCAATCGCTGGGCGGCATGGTGGGCCTGCGCCTGGCGCTGGACCATACAGAACGCATCTCGGCTTTTGTCGCCTGCGATACGACCTTGGCCATTGACCATCCCGTGTTGTTGGACCTATTGGCCAAACGCGTCACCACTACACAGGCGCTGACTGTCGAGCAGCGTTCGTTAGGTGCCTGGTTTCTGGCCCATCATCCGGACAGGGCCGCCCTGTACGCGCAGATCAATCACTTCAATCCCAGTGCGCACACCTACTCTCGAGAGGCCTGGGGCGCAGCAATGATGAATCTGATGAAACCCGAGCATCTGCTCGCCATGGACCGCCTGCGAGAGGTCACCTGCCCCACCCTGCTGGTGGTCGGCAGTGTCGATCCCTTGGTGCCTGTTGCCGTGATGCAAGAGGTCCAGCAACAGATCCACGGCAGTGAATTATTTGTGGTGGATGCGGCCGGGCATTCGGCGTATTTTGAAAAGCCCGCCGAGTTCAATGAACGCGTCTTGCGTTTTCTGCGCCGCGTGCATGATCGATCGCGTTAACCCGCGCTCAGCCTCGTGATATGTGCGTGGCATTTTCTACGCCACGCACATATCGATGACGTCAACCGAAATACGCCCGCACGGCGTCGACGACTTTGCGGATGTCGTCTTGCGACACATCCAAGTGCGTCACCATACGCGTCGGGCCGCGATAGATCGCACGGATGATGATGTCCTGCGCCTGCAAGGCTTGGGATAGCTTTTCGGTATGCTCAGGCGCGAATTCGGCAAACACCATGTTGGTGTTCTGTGCCAGCACCTTGACACCCTCAATGCCGCGCAGCCCCTCTGCCAGCAATGCCGCATTCTCGTGGTCTTGCGCCAGACGCTCGACGTGATGATCCAGCGCATGCAAACACGCAGCCGCCAGAAAACCTGACTGCCGCATCCCGCCGCCCAGCACTTTGCGCCAACGACGTGCCTCGTCAATCAGGGCTTTGCTGCCCACCAGCACAGATCCCACGGGCGCGCCCAGTCCTTTAGAAAAGCAGATCGAGACGCTATCGAAAGGCGCACACACCTCATGTGCCGTACGGCCCGACGCGACTGCCGCGTTGAACACACGAGCGCCATCCAGGTGCAAGCCCAGCCCATGCTCGCGCGCAAACTGGGCGGCCTGATCGATGTAGGCTGCGGGAATCACTTTGCCTTGAAAGGTATTTTCCAGCGCCAACAAACGTGTACGCGCGTAGTGCGGGTCGCCTTTGGGCTTGACGGCTGCTGCCAATTTTTCCAACGGCAGGCTGCCATCGTCGGCGTGCTCGACCGGCTGCGGCTGGACACTGCCCAGCACCGCCGCCCCACCGCCCTCATATTTATAGGTGTGCGCCAACTGGCCCACCAGATACTCATCGCCTCGACCGCAATGCGCCATCAGGGCCGCCAGATTGCTTTGCGTGCCAGATGGGAAAAACAATCCCGCTTCTTTACCTACGCGCTCGGCCAGCGTTTGCTGCAGCCGTTGAACGGTAGGATCCGCTCCCATCACATCATCGCCTACAGGTGCATTAGCCATCGCCTGCAGCATGGCTGCAGTTGGCCGGGTGACGGTATCGCTACGCAGATCAATCATCAAAAGCTCCCGATATACCCCAGCATTATCTACGCCGGAAAAAAAGAGGCACGGCCATCAGGCCACCGATTGTTTACTTGGCATTACGACGAGGCGCTCGGCTCACGACTACCAAGCCGACCATAACCAGCGCCATTCCCATGATTTCCACAGCCGCCGGCTGCTCGCCCAGCAGCAACCAGGCCAGCAATGTCGCCATGATGGGCACGCCCAAACTGGACAGCCCCGCGATCGATGCAGGCACACGGCGCACCACCGACAACCACAGTAGCCATCCCGCTGCCGTGGCAATCAGGCCGGAATAAAGCAGCCCCACAGTGACCTCCCATCCCCACACCACCGGGGCATGGGGCACCCAGATCGCGGCAGGTACCGTCAACAATCCGCCCAGCAACATCTGCCAGGTCGTAAAGGTCATCAAATCGGGCGCGTGCAGATCGAACATACGCTTGGACAACACCGTCCCCAAGCCCCAGCTCAGGCCTCCTGCGAGCGCGAGCACGGCCGAGGCCCAATCCCCGCCCCCACTCCACGGCTGCAGAAAACAGACCAATCCCGCCGCGGCAAAACCAATGGCAATGCCATGACGCGCCGTCGGCCGTTCCCGCAAAATGAGCCAGGCAAAGGGGATGACCCAGAACGGCATCGTGTACGCCAATACCGAGACCTTGCCTACGCCGCCGCTGAGCAAGGCTAATTGAACCAGTGTCTGAAACCCTGCCGTTTGCGTCAAACCGGTGAGCAAGGTCAATTTCCATGGCGTCATCGCCAACGGCCGCCGCAATACGATCAGCAACGCGAACAACACCACCGCGCCGATCAAATACCGTGCGGCCACGACCTGAAACGGCCCCATGTATACGACCAGCAGCTTCATCGATATCCAACTTCCCGCCCACACCACAATCGTGGTGAACATTAAAACCAGGCCGGTCCTATCGAAATTGCTGCTACTCACTGGAAAACTCGTCAAAGAAAAGAAAAAGCGCTCGATCCGATATCAATCGGATCGAGCGCACTCGATGATACTCCTGTCGAACGGCGCGCCGGATGCGGCGCTGGCGTCACGGTCACACGGATTTCGACAACTGATCCAGAATGGCGGGGTTCTCCAGTGTGGAAACGTCCTGCGTGATTTCCTCGCCCTTGGCCACGACACGCAACAAACGGCGCATGATTTTGCCCGAGCGGGTCTTGGGCAGGTTGTCGCCGAAACGGATGTCTTTCGGTTTGGCAATGGGGCCGATTTCCTTGCCGACCCAGTCACGCAACTGCTTGGCAATCGCTTGTGCCTGATCGCCCTCGGGACGTGCTCCCTTGAGCACCACAAAGGCGACGACGGCTTCGCCGGTCGTGTCGTCGGGACGGCCCACGACAGCGGCCTCGGCCACCAACTCATGTGAGACCAGGGCGGACTCGACTTCCATCGTTCCCAGGCGATGGCCGGACACGTTCAGTACGTCATCGATACGGCCCATGATCCAGAAATAACCATCGGCATCGCGCTGCGCGCCGTCACCGGCCAGATAGCAGCCGTTGAGTTCCGGCGGAAAATAGCTTTTCTTGAAACGCTCGGGGTCGCCCCAGATCGTGCGGATCATCGAGGGCCACGGGCGTTTGATCGCCAGGAACCCGCCATTGCCGGGCTGGACATCGTTGCCGGTCTCGTCCACGACGGCGGCAGCAATCCCCGGCAACGGCAAGGTGCACGACCCCGGCTTGGTAGGCGTGGCGCCCGGCAAGGGATTGATCATGTGGCCGCCAGTCTCGGTCTGCCACCAGGTATCCACGATGGGGCAACGTTCCTGACCCACGTTCTTGTGATACCAGATCCAGGCCTCGGGATTGATCGGCTCGCCGACTGTCCCGATGATGCGCAGGCTATTCAAATCGTAGTTGCCCGGATGCGTGGACGGCGTGGCCTCGGAGGCCTTGATCAGCGAACGGATGGCCGTCGGCGCCGTGTAGAACGTCGTGACCTTGTGACGCGCAATCATGTCCCAGAAACGGCCTGCATCCGGGTAGGTGGGCACGCCCTCGAAGACGATTTGTGTCAGGCCTGCGGCCAATGGTCCATAGGTAATGTAGGTGTGGCCCGTGACCCAGCCCACATCGGCCGTGCACCAATAGACGTCGTCTTTACGCGCGTCGAAGGTCCATTTCACGGTCAGCAAGGCCCACAACAGATAACCGGCCGACGAGTGCTGCACGCCCTTGGGTTTGCCGGTAGAACCGGAGGTATACAGGATGAAGAGCGGATGCTCGGCGTTGACCGGCACGGGCTCGCAGGTATCGGCCTGACCGGATTCGACATCATGCATCCACAGGTCGCGCCCTTCGGTCCAGGGGATGTTGCCGCCGGTGCGCCGATAGACGACGATCTTGGTCACGGCATCGCAGCCGCCCATCGCAATGGCGTCGTCGACGGCGGGCTTGAGGGGGATGGTCTTGCCGCCGCGCACTTGCTCGTCGGCGGTGATCACGACCGATGCGCCCACATCGCCGATGCGTTCTTGCAGGCTCTTTGCGGAGAAACCGCCGAACACAACGGAATGGGTGACGCCCAGGCGTGCGCAGGCCTGCATGGCGACGACGGCCTCGATCGACATGGGCATGTAGATGATGGCACGGTCACCGGTTTTGTAGCCCAGGGATTTCAGGCCATTGGCAAAGCGGCTGACGCGCGCCAGCAGTTCGCGATAGGTGACTTTGGTGACCTTGCCGTCGTCGGCCTCGAAAATGATGGCGGTTTTGTCGGCGTTGCCATTGGTCAGATGCACGTCGAGGCAGTTGGCGGACACGTTGAGTTCGCCGTCGCCGAACCAGCGGTAAAACGGTGCGTTGGATTCGTCCAGGACCTCGGTAAAGGGTTTGGTCCAGGTCAGATGTTCGCGCGCATGGCGGGTCCAGAAGCCGTCGAAATCCTGTTCGACTTCCTGGCACAGGGCACGATAGGCATCGAGGCTGTCGATGCTGGCGCCTTTTGTTGCCCGCTCAGGCGGTGGGAATACGCGGGTTTCAACCAGGACGGACTCGATAGTGTTGGACATGGTTCTGTCTCCGAATGCGTGGTGTTTTAGGTATGCAATGCTGGCTATACCTAACCGTATCGCCGTGCTCTTACGGGCACCTTACGATGGTGCTGATCGCTTGGGGCTTTCGAGCCTGCGCGATGCGGGGGGCACGGCTGTTGGTGTAAGGATAACAGTCTGGGGAGGGCTGTTTTATGGCGGTGCAGCATGGGGGAGGATGCGGAGGGTGGGGTTGGCATTCCATTACTGCGGGCTGTAGAGTTCTTTTGGNGCCAGAGGCTGCCGGGCAATAGCCCCACCGGNCCTATCGCGGCGACTCGGCCCGTCAGCAGGGGCCTCGGCCTCGCTGCGCGAGGCTAAAT